>CAVWIA010000009.1:0-125532 GCA_963754965.1 uncultured Actinomycetota bacterium | reverse complement strand
TCTACACCGACCGCGACCGGATCAGGATCGCCAACCCCGCCGGCCTCCCCGACCGCGTCCTCACCGCCTGGCGGCACGACCGACGTGAAGGTCTCGACTCGTTGATGCTGGCACCGTCGCGCCACCAGGTCGCCGACCTCAACCAACGCGCCCGGACCGCCCGGCTCGGCGGCGAGTCGCCGGCGGTGCAGGTTGAGCTGGCCGATGGGAACCAGGCCAGCGCCGGGGACTTGATCACCACCCGCCGCAATGATCGCCGGCTAGCCAGCGGCGCCGGGTGGGTGCGCAACGGGGACCGGTGGACCGTCACCGACCTCACCGCAGACGGCGGCATCCAGGCCATTCACCACCGCACCGGCAAACCGGTCGTCCTGCCGGCCGCGTATGTGCGGGAGTCGGTGGAGCTCGGCTACGCGACCACCATCCACGCCGCACAGGGCGTCACCGCCGACACCACTCACAGCCTGGTCGACGAGCTAATGACCCGAGAACAGCTCTACACGATGATCAGCCGCGGCCGGACCGCCAACCACCTGTATCTGGCGGTCGGCGACGACGGCGACCCGCATCGGATCCCGCACGTCGACACCGCAGAACCCACCGCCAACGAGATCCTGCAGCGGGTCCTGAGCCGGACCAGCCTGCCCGTGTCGGCCACCACCGTCCGAGCACAGCACGAGCGGGATGCCGCCGGCGCCCGCGTCCGAACGCGCGCCCTATCGCGCGAGCAGGATTATCGCCGGGCACCGGCAGGCCCTGGCCCACAGGCGCCCTCCCGTTAGGCCAACTATCCAACTGGCCAGGCCGCGAATCGGCCTCCCGCCTCTTGATTGTTTGGTCTGCGGCGCAGAGGTCAAGGGCGGCTACGCCGTCGCTGCGCGATTCGCTTCGCTCACCCTTGACCTCCGCGCCGCAGACCAAGAGATCGGCTGGTCATCGGGGAGGCCTAGATGGAATGGTCGTCGTCGGGGCGGGTCGCGGTGATCAAGTTCAATCCGCAGACGAGGGACCGAGAGCTGGGCAACAGCAGCGCGGCGCCGTCAGGACGCAATCCCCCGGCGAGCAGCAGTCGCCCGGCCGTCACGGTTGCGCCGGCGGCTGGCGGCGGACTGGAGCGCCAACCATTTGTAGTAGGCGGTGCGGAGGTGTTCGGCACGGACGGGGTCGCCGTCAGCCTGCTCGAGGAACTGCCGTTCCCGGGCAGCGCGAGCCGGCGCCGTGCGGGCGGAGCGGTCAACGGTCTTCGCCCAGCTCTGGTGGGCCCTGATCTGGGCAGCCAGGCGTACCTCAGCCGCAGGTGACTCCGACATCGTGGTGCTCCTGAAGCGCGACGCGCAGCGAGAAGGGTGGTCAGCTACCGAAGGCGCGCCGAGCGCCCCGGCGGTTGCCTGGGCCAACCGCTCTCCGATGGAGTTGGGTGGAGTCAGAGTCTGTCGCCGGGCGAGAGCCGGCGGTGTGCCTCACGAGCCCGTTCGTCGGCGACCGCTGCGCCGTAGCGGTTCAGCATGGTCCGCGTCCGCCAGCCGAACAGCCGCATGGTGGCGTCGTCGCCCATGCCCCGTGCCATCGCGTACGAGGCCGCCGTGTGCCGGAACATGTGCGGGTTGACGTGGTCGAGCCCGGCGATTCCGGCCCGACGCTCCAGCATCTGGGTCACCCCTGAGGGAGTTACCTCACGACCGCGGCTACCGAGCCACAGCCAGGACAGGCCGGCCAGCTTGTGCCGGGTCCGCAGCCGGAGGTAGCGCTCGAGAGCGGTGCCAGTCTTCGTGCCAAACGGCAGGATCCGCACCCGGTCGCCCTTCCCGCAGACGGTTACCTGATCGGCCTTCATATCGAGGTCGTCCCGTCTGATCCCACACATCTCCGACACACGCATCCCGGTGTCGACGAACAGTCGCACGATGGCCTCGTCGCGGCGGTCGGCGAACTCTTTGCCGGCGCACGCCGCGATCAGTGCCTTGAGCTCGTCGTCGGACAGCACTGGCACCGACTTCTCGGTCGGCTTCGGCGGTCGCAGCCGCGCCATCGGATCGGTTTCGATCCACTCCTCGTTGGTCAGCCAGCCGTAGAACTGCTGCAGCGACTTGAACCTGACTGCCGCAGTGCTCGCGGCGTGAGCGCTCAGTCAGGAAGATCATGAAGTCCTCGATGTCGGCCGCGGTCACCTCTTCTAAGGTGACGCGACCGCGCAGCCAACCAGCCAGCAGCTTGGCCGCCTCGAGGTAGCTCTGCACGGTCTTGTCAGACTTCTTCTGCGACCGCAGCCGGCGCTCGAACGCCCGCAGCGTCGACGCGTCGGCCGCGCCGAGCGGCCTGGACAACAGTGGATTGGGCGCCGGCATATTCTCTCCTGACTCTCGCGCGGATGCACGAGTCAGAAGGTTTTGGAGCGCTGTGCGGCGGTCACCCTCAGGAGAAACAACAGCCTCTGCTCGCGTTCCCACCAGTCAGAGGCGGTTTTGCGCACCCGGAGGGATTCGAACCCCCAACCTTCTGATCCGTAGTCAGATGCTCTATCCGTTGAGCCACGGGTGCCCGTCGAGGCGGCGCTGGGCGTGCCTCCGACGACCTGCGATTCTAGCCGGGCGCTTGTGAAGAGGCCAACCGTGATCAGATGCACGAGTGGAAGTGCGTGCCTGTTCACAGCGAGCTCGCGAGGATGCCAGTTAGTTCGTCGTCGGTAAGCGCGATCGGGTTCGCCCCCATGCTGCTTGCTTTCTTCGCGGCCTCGACCAGGACGGGTATCTGCGAGTCCGTCAAGCCATAATGTGCCAGCCCCGGAATTCGCAGAGTTTCCTTGAGATCCTTCAGCCACGTGACCGCCGTCGGAATGCTCGCCGTCGAACTGCCGGTGAGCACCTCGGCTACCTCGCCCATCCGCGCCAGCGCTGGATGGTTCGGGTCGCGCTGCCGCAAGGCCTTCCAGTTTGCTTCGAAGGTCGCTGGCAACAGCGCGCCGCAGACCGCACCATGTGGCGCCTGCAGTCTCGCCCCGAGGGCGGCGGCGAAACCGTGCACAGCGCCCAAACCAGAGTTGGCGAGACACAACCCGCCGAAGAGGCTGGCAAGGGCAAGGTCCTCCCGAACTGCTGCGTCGGAATCAATCCCGTGATCCCAGGCGCGCCGCAACGACCGGGCCGAGCGCTGCATGCCTTCACGCGCAATCGCGTCGGTAAAGGGGTTCGCTCGTGCTGAGAGAAACGGTTCGAGAACCTGGGAGAGCGCGTCCAGACCGCCGGAAGCAATCGCCGACCGCGGCAGTCCCTTCAGTAGATCGGGGTCGACGATCGCTACCCGCGGGAGAAGGAATGGACTGCGCAGACTGGATTTGGTTTGCTCGCCGGACAGGACCGCGTTCCGGGTGACCTCCGAGCCGGTCCCCGCCGTCGTGGGCACGGCAACGCAGGGCAGCGAGGGCTGGCTGAGCGGTAGACCCGTCCCGATCACCTCCAGATGGTCCAACGGATCGGTTCCCGCGGCCGCCAGCGCTGCCACCGCTTTCGCTGCGTCCAGAGCACTGCCACCGCCGTAACCCAACACTCCGTCACAGCCCGCCCGCTTCAGCGCTGCCACACCGGCACGCACCACTTCAACCGACGGCTCTCCCGACACGGGAAATGCGTCGCTCGCAATACCGGCGTCCCGGAGTGCTGCCCTTACGCCGTCCGCCCGTTCGGGTGTGCCTCCAGTGATGACAAAGGCTCGTCGCACTCGTAACCCCGCCAGCGCCTCCGGCACCTCGGCGACTCTGCCCGGGCCGAAACGAATCTCGGCGGGCGTGGCGATGTCAAAGCGGACTGACAAAGCTCACCATTCCGTGTCGTCGGGTGAGACGTTCACGAAGCGCGTCGACTCGCGGGATCGCGCCATCATTGGCGCAACTACATCGCGCCACTCCGCGTAGTGCGCTGTCGTCTTGTGTGCTGCAGCTGCCTCGTCATCCCGATAGATCTCGACCAGGACCACATGGCTCGCCTCGTCACGATCACGCAAGACGTCAAACCGGACAACTCCTGGCTCCAGGCGGCTCTCATTTGCGTTCATCTCCGTCGCAACCAGGAAGTACTTGATGTGGTCTGGTAGGACGGATACGTCAACATGGACGACGAGCAAGCTGTTCGACATGACCGGACTCTAGCCATCCCCCGGAAGGAGACCCAGGCCCCGTGGTCTTGACAGGACGTCCTGCAGTGGGGACGTCGGATTGAAGTCGGGACCTGTTACCTATTGTTCACGGAGCCTTGAACGTTCTAGCGTCTGTATCGCCCCCGGGTGTTCACGGACACCTCCACGAGGTTCCAGATGGGATCAGAAGTGACAGTGCTGTTCGTGGTGACAGTCGTCATCCTGGTGGCTTTGATCTTCGACTTCACGAACGGCTTCCACGACAGCGCCAATGCGATGGCGGGCCCGATCGCCACCGGTGCACTCAAGCCGCGTACTGCCGTCATTATCGCGGCCGTGCTCAATGTCGTGGGCGCCTGCCTCTCGACCGAGGTGGCCAAGACGATCTCCGGCGGCTTCTTCGACGACGAGCTCATCACAGCATCGATCATCCTGGCCGGCCTGGTCGGCGCGATCATCTGGAATCTGCTGACCTGGCTACTCGGGCTGCCGTCCAGCTCCTCCCACGCCCTCTTCGGCGGGCTGATCGGTGCGGTGGTGGTCGGCGCCGGCTTCGCCTCTGTGCACGGCTGGGTCATCGTGTCCAAGGTCCTGCTGCCGGCAATCGTCGCACCTGTGGTCGCTGGCATCGGCGCAGGGCTCGGCACTGTGCTGGCCTATCGGATCACCCGAAAGACCCCAAGCAGGCACAGCGCGACGGGCTTCAAGTACGGCCAGGCGTTCACGGCATCCCTCGTCTCGCTTGCCCACGGCACCTCCGACGGCCAGAAGACCATGGGAGTCATCACGCTCGTGCTGATCACGGCCAACCTGCAAGCCCCGGGAACAGCTCCTCAGCCGTGGGTGATACTCACTGCAGGTGTCGCTATCGGCCTCGGGACCTATTCCGGAGGGTGGCGCATCATCCGGACGCTCGGCAGGGGCGTGGTCGAAATCGAGACGCCACAGGGCGCGGCGTCGGGAGCGGCGACTACTGCGACCATCCTGGCGTCGGCGCATCTAGGTTTTGGGCTCTCAACCACCCATGTCGCGACGGGTGGCATTCTCGGATCGGGCGTCGGCCGCCGTGGTGCCGACGTGCGCTGGGGCGTTGCCCGGAAGATGGTGTTCGCCTGGCTGCTCACTCTGCCCGGGGCAGGACTGGTCGGAGGGTTGGCCGCCTTGCTGGCCAACTTCGGAACCGTTGGAGTAACCGCTCTTCTGCTGCTACTTGCCGCGGCCTCTTCTGTGATCTGGGCGTTCTCGCGGCGCCACCCGGTGAGCCGCCACAACGTCACCGACAGCCGAGAGGTCCTTGTGCTGGCCTCCGCATCCAAACCAACGCACGTCGACGGCTCGCGGGCCAGCACAACGCACAAGCCCAAGCAGAAGACCAAGAAACCCAAAGTTAAGAGCGCAGCCTGATGAAGATCGACTGGGCGGCCCTCGGCATGGTCAGTGTCATCTCAATCAGTGCCAGCGTGTTATTCGTCATCTTGCTGGCGAGCAGCATCCGCCTGGTGTCGGCAGCCAAAATCAGGACCAGCGAAGGTGGCTCGGGGACAGCAATACTCTCCGCCGGCTACGCACTGCTGGCGGCGGCCGCCTTGTTGGTGCTGTTCTGCATCTACCTGATCGTGCCTCAGTTCCACTGACTGCTCAGCGCACCATTGACAAGGTGCTCCCTCCCTGAGCTTCCCCCAAGGCTTATGTGCGTCACCACCAACCCTGCCGTTTCGCCCAGCGCAACATCCACAGGGAAATGATCAGCATGATCAACAAAAGGATGCTCAGCCACACCCAATGCGTGGCGCCGTTCACAATGACGTTCATGCCGAGGACCGACGATAACGAGGTGATCGGCAGCGTGATCGCAGCGATCACCGCCAGACGTTCGGCCGCGATCGTCATCTTGGTGTCCGTTCGCGCACGGTAGAACTCCGTGACGCCCATCAGGAATTCGAGCTGGCTTTGACTGATGCTCGCCACTCGCTCGTACTGGTCGACCAGATCCTTCATCTTCTTCAGCCCGTCGTGGTTGACGAACTTGGCCGACTTGATCGCACGCTCGTAGATCTGGCCGCCTTGCGAAGTCATGGTCTTGATCGTCAGCAGTTCGTGCCGGGCGGTGAACAACTCGTTGAGGAACATTTGGGGCTCCTCATCACTGGCCAACATCACGCGTTGCTCGAGCAGACCGACCTCCCGAGCGATGTCTGCCACAAGCGCGGCGTCGCGCCGGACAATCGTCGAGACGATGGCGTACGTCAGTCCGAAGGGTGAGCTGGGCATCAGCCGACCGGCTTCCATCCGATCGATGACCTGCCGCGTCTCGCGGAGTGTGGTTTCCAACGGCACTTTGGGACTGCGGGGGCCATGGATGGTGACGAGGAAATGTTCTCCGATGAACTGGTCGAGCTCCAGGTAATGCACGTGGCCGGCAGCACCGATCTCCGGGGCGTGAATCACGATGAAGAGATGGTCGGGATAAATGTGGACCCGGGGAATGTGGTTGCGTTCTCGAGAGGCCTCGATCGCCATCGGATGGAAGCCAAAATCGTCGGTGAGCGTCTGTTCGGCCGCTTCAGACCACTCCGGTATTTCGAGCCAGAGAAATCCGTCGGTCCGCGAGCGGAGTGCGCTGAGCTCGTCGATACCGCACTGACTGATCCCACGCTCGTCGATCCATCGCAGCTCCATTGCCGCCGTCATCGCCACCTCCGGGTCTCGCCTCTGTTCTACCCGGTGGTTAAACGGGGCGGTTGAAGCGAGGGCAGGGCCCAGGTCTCCGCCAGTGTCGCCTGGCTGCGTGCGGGGACTCGTCATGCTCGATGGTAATCAGCCAGCTCTTCGAGGATCGGCACGCAATGCGCCAGCTTCGGTTGGGCGGCGATGTCAGCCGCGACCGCGCGAGCACCGGCGGCGATGTGAGGATCGTCGAGCACCCGCGTGACCGCTCCTGATAGCTCCGCCAGACCACCCTGACCTCCCATCACCTGGACGCCGGCCATCACCGCCGTGACTTGCTCGGCGTTGACGAACTGGTCGAATGCAAACAGCGGTACGACGACTTGAGGCACACCCGCCACAAGGGCCGCCATGGTGGTGCCGAATCCACCGTGGCCGATCATGGCCGCAGCCAGGGGCATCACCTCCGCCTGCGGCCACCATTGCTCCACCCAGGCGTTCGGCGGCACTGGCTCCAGCATCGATGGATCGGTGCCCCGTCCAGTGGTCAGCAGCACCCGGACCGGCAAGTCTGCTAAAGCGTCCAGGGTGGCGGCGTAAAGACCGCTCAGATGTGCCATCCCACCGGTGACCGAACCGTACGTGACATAGATCAGTGGGTCGTTGGGATTCCCCCACCGCCCCGGCAGCCGTCCATTCACTTGGTCCACGGGCTCATGGAATCGCCAGATCGGGCCCAATTCGGCGTCCGAGCCGGCCACCGGAACGTCGTTCGAGTCGAGGTCCGGGGCATCGAGCACAGCGGGTACGAAGGTGAAGGTCGGAGATATCACTGCCAAGGTGGCACCGCGGTCGTAGGGCAAGCCCGCCAGAGCGCTCAGTTCGGCGAGCGGTTCGGCGACGATGGCAGCAAATCCAGAACCGAAGCGGTTCATACCAATCGCCACCTGAACTTGAGCGATCCCCGCTGAATCAGCCGCGACGAGAGACGCGAACTCATACGGTTCCCGGACCACAATGTCTGGCTGCCAGCTCGCGATGATGTCAACCAATTCTGGTAGCGCGGCCTGGGCGTCAAGTCTGGCGAACACGTCAGCGACTACCACCCGGTTCGCTTCTGCGAAGGGCAGATGCGGCACCCGATCGAAGACTTTTCGCATCGCGTCTGCTGGCACGTCCGGGAACGGCAGATGCTCGAGTCCCGATTTCTCGACTGTGCCGCGGAATGCCTGAGGCGCCGCCACGGCGATCTCGTGACCGGCCGCCGCGCACTCTCGAGCAATCGGAATCAGCGGGCCGAAGTGCCCGATGCCGCCCGTGGTCGAGAACAGGACACGCACAAACGGATGGTGTCACAGACGCCCGTACCCAGCTCAGTCCAACCACGATCCAGGCTGCGTTATGGTGCCCACCGGCCCTCCCCTCAGGTTGGGCCCCTGATGGATGCCAGTGTGAGCTAGCTGAAGTGCTCGTCCAGAACGCCATTGCTAGGAGGCCACGCCCATGAGAAGCCGAACGCCTCTCGTCACCACCGTGGGCATGCTCGCCGTGCAACTGGCCAGCGCGATCAGAAGGCCTGCATTACATCGCTATTCCTAGCGTCTTCGGCTCTTGACCTGCGCTGATCGGCACCGAAGGCGCGCCACGCAGCGGCCTCTGAGGTCAGCGCCGGGGGTGATCCTCCCCCTGGGACGTCTCGGAAATGCGGAGCTGACTCACTGTGGCCCTTGGGGCCGACTGCGCGTGCGCGGGAACGCCACGCGGCAGCAACGACGCACAGCGGACGGCCTCACACCCATTGCCCCTGGTGGTGGCGGAGGCGGCGGCGGCGGAGGCGGCGGGATTTGAACCCGCGAGAGGGTTGAAGCCCTCAACCCGCTTAGCAGGCGGGCGCCATAGACCGGACTAGGCGACGCCTCCCATTGCTCGCTCCGCCAAGGCGGAACGCTGCGCAACACTACCCACCGCCAAAGTCGCAAGCAAAGGCGGGACCATTGCCCGAGTCAATCGACCAGACTCGAGGCAGTCGGCCGGCCCGGACGGCGCTGATACAGTCATCGCAGGCGGTCGTTCGCGCCAAAGCTCCATGAGCCAGCCCCAGCCGGCTCTACCGCGGAGTCAAAGGGAGGCGCACCTCTCGAGCGGGTCACCTGATGGCTACGTCGATGCGCCGGCGCCTACGACTGCTGGGGAACGTCGAGGACCGCCGCAGGAATCGACCGACCATGACCCAGCACGCTGACTTCAAACGCCTCGTCCGGGCCAGGATGGCCAAGACCGGTGAGTCGTACTCCACCGCCCGGGCGCAGTTGATCCGCGCCACCACGAACCCGCAGACTTCGGCGCTGCACGTCACCAACGGCGACAGCACGGTTGGCGAACTACGCCGTACCGGCCTGGCTGAACGGATCCTTGTCTGGCGGGATGTGCTGCACGAGGGCCCAGTCCCGGACACCGATTCTGCGGAACTTCGCCGAGTGCGCGCGACCTTCTTGTCGACACCGGACCCCGGCGTCGATGAGGACGCCGCCACAGCGGAGCACGCCGACGCCCTGCAGTCGCTCACCATGCGCGACCAGGCACTAGAGGCGAACCGCGCAGGGCGCTACGTGCTGTGGTTTGAGGCCGACCTTTACGACCAGCTCCAAGTGGCCGAGATTCTGGCCAGGCTGGCTGCACTCGATGTACCAGCGGACCGCATCACGCTGATCTGCATCGGTGAGTATCCCGGCATCGCGCACTTCGGGGGCCTCGGTGAACTCGACGCCGGCCAGCTGAGGACGCTGCCGGCCACCGCCGCGACCCAGCTGTCGATCGAGGCGCTGGCGCTCGCAACACAGGCCTGGACCGCGCTGCGTTCGCGCGTTCCGGACGGGCTCGGATCGATCGCCGCCAGTCTCTCGAAAGAGCTGCGCTTCCTGCCCGAGGCGTTCGACCGGTTGAGCCGGGAGTATCCCTCAACCCGCGACGGCCTGTCGCTGACCGAGCGCCGTGTCCTCGCGGCGGTCGCGGAGGGCGCTGGCACAGCTGGGGAGGCTTTCCTGGCGAGCAGCCGGCGCGAGGCACGCCCATTCCTCGGCGACTCGTGGTGTTTCCGGCGGATTGCCGCCCTGGCCAACGCCCGGAGTCCGCTGCTCTGGCTCGGTGAGGCGGACGTGGCCCGCCGCCCGCGGGTCGAGCGCACCACCCGGCTCGGCCTCACCTCCACGGGGCGCAGCGTTCTCGACGGGCAGGTCGACCATGTCGCGCTCAATGGCGTCGACAGGTGGATCGGAGGCGTCCACCTGGCCGGCCACCGAGTGGCGTGGCGCTGGGACGAGGGCACGGAACGCGTCGTCACCTCCAGCGAGGAGTCCGACCCATGACCAAGGTTCAGCCTGGATCGCCGCGCCACGCCGGCGGATCTTCGAGTCGATTTCTGCAGAGTGCTGGCGGAATGAGCCTGTGAGGCAACCCGCGCCGACGTGGTTGACTCGACTGTGACTGGCGACTCTCGGAGCAACGTAGGGTTGATCCGGTCCGGTGATTGCGCCAGTGGGGAGGCAGCGTGGCGGGCCCTTCCGATCGGTGGAGCTGGGAGCTGCCCAGCTCCCATCCGAGCGACCCCGCATGGTCCCGTCCGAGCACGTCTCATTGGCCTCGACATCCTGGCCGGCCGGCCTCGACTCCTTCCGGGCGCGTCCGATTGACTCCTCCCCCCGCGGGCGACTTCCGTCGCACGGTGGTCTACACCATCGCCGGTACGGCTCTTCCCGGTCTCGGCTTGATCGCTGCCAAACGGCGCGTCGCCGGCTGGATCGTTCTCGGTCTGTTCCTTGCAGTGCTGGCCACGCTCGCGGTCTGGGCCGCGCTCGACCTGCAGGGCTTGGTGTCGGCCGCCGTACGTCCGTCGGTACTGCGAGCCCTGACCATTGCCCTGATCTTGGTGGCGCTGGTCTGGGTCGGTGTGGTGATCGTCAGTCATGTCAGCCTGCGGACCCGGCCCACTCAGGCTCAGCGCATCATCGGCGGCATCCTGGTCGGTGCCCTGGCGTTTGCGGTCGCGGCGCCGATGGCGGTGGCGTCACGCTATAGCTACGACCAGGCCAATTTGGTGACCAAAGTGTTCGGCAGCGAGAAGGACACGAGGAGTGCCACTCGACCCACCCTGACGGCCGCCGGACCGAGCCAGGCTGGCCAACCTCAGTCGCAGGATCCATGGGCCAACAAGCCGCGGCTCAACATTCTGCTGCTCGGCGGCGACGCCGGGCCCAACCGGACCGGCACCCGTACGGACACTGTGATCTTGGCCAGCATCGACACCAGGACCGGCAACACCACGCTGTTCAGCCTGCCGCGAAACACCGGCCGGATGCCGTTTCCCGCAGACTCTCAGCTGCACAAGTATTACCCGAAGGGATTCACTGCCGGCAACGGCAACGACCCCGAGTACTTCCTCAATGCGATGTATGACAACGTGCCGGCCAATGTGCCCAAGGATGTCCTGGGTCCGACCGACAATCTCGGTGCAGATGCCCTCAAGTTGTCCGTCGGAAAAGCACTCGGTCTGCCCGTCGACTACTACGTGTTGATCAACCTTCAAGGCTTCACCAAGTTGATCAACGCATTGGGCGGCATCACGCTCAACATCAACGGATACATCCCCATCGGCGGCAACACCGACCTCGGGATCCCGCCCGAGGACTATCTGAAGCCTGGGGCCAACCAGCACCTGAATGGCCGGAGCACGCTGTGGTACGCCCGTGGGCGCTACGGCTCTGACGACTACGCCCGGATGGAGCGTCAGCGTTGCGTGATCAACGCCATCATCAAGCAGGCAAATCCCACCACCATGTTGACCCGCTACGAAGACATTGCCAAGGCCGGCAAGGACATAGTCCAGACCGACATCCCGCGGGAGGTTCTGCCGATCATGGTCGACCTCAGCTGGCGGGCCAAGAACGGCAACGTCCGGAGCATCGTCTTCAAGCATGGCGAGAACGGATTTATCAGCCCGAATCCTGACTTTGGCCTGATGCGGCGGCGGGTCAACGCGGCGCTCGGTGAGACGGGGTCAACGCCATCGCCCAGTCCCAGCAGGTCGAAGGGCAGCAAGTCGAAGACCGAGAGTGAAGACGTCAACCGGACCTGCGCTTACAACGCCAAGAAGGCGGCCGAAGCGCAAGCACCCCGGTGATCCTCGGCTGACAACGGGCCCCGTAAGGGTGTCGAGTGTGCCGCGTAGGGTTCGTCAGCGGGAGCCATAGCCGCGACTGGTGTCGAGTCGCTGAGAGATGGCCGCGACGAGCGCCATGAATCCGGGATCCGCGGCAGATCGTGGATTGATCAAGACTGCGTCCTGCTGCGGTTGCTTGGCCTGGAGTGTGAGCCGAGGGCCGTCCAGCGACACCCTCTCGATTTCGGTCCACCTCAAGATACGTGCTTGAGACCCACGGCGGATCGTGATCGTCTCTGGGTCGAGTTCGACATACGTCCGGAGTCGCGCCACGAACAGCAGGACGCTTGCGGCCAGGCTCACTCCGAAGAGCAGAAAGCCGATGCCGAGCACGAGGAAGACGGTGCCTCCACTGCCACGGCCCCAGATGATCAGCGCCGCGCACCCGACCACAGTTCCGACTGCTGCGACAGCCAGCGAAGCCACCGCGGGACGCGGCTTGAGCTCGTAGCGTGAGCCGGATGCGCCGCCGAGCCCGACCTCAGTCATCGGTGCACCATATCGGCAGCGGCGAGGCTAGCGTGATGTGTCGGCACATCACAAGGCGGCGAGGGTGGGATTCGAACCCACGGAACGGTCTCCCGCTCGGGCGCTTTCAAGGCGCCTGCACTAGTCCACTATGCGACCTCGCCCTGGTCGTGGTTTGGATGGATTCCGCGGTGTGTTGCGGCACCGACTCCGTCCAAGCCCGGCCCACGAGCAGGGGCGATCCTACCGCGGAGCCTGCTGACCTTGTGGCACGCTGAACCGGTGCGAGCGATCATCGCGACGGAGCCGGGTGGTCCGGAAGTCCTGCAGATTCGCGAGGTCGACTCTCCGGTTGCGGGCGCCGGAGAGATCTTGATCAGAGTCGTTGCCGCCGGCGTCAACCGGGCGGATTTGTTGCAGCGGCAGGGCCACTATCCGCCCTCACCGGGCGCCAGCCAGATCCTGGGTCTCGAAGTTTCCGGCGAGGTAGCCGCCCTCGGGGACGGGATTGCGGGTTGGAAAGTCGGTGACGCGTGCGCCGCGCTGCTGGCTGGGGGTGGCTATGCCGAGTTCGCCGCCGCCCCCGCCGGTCAGGTGCTTGTGCCGCCGACCGGCCTGAATGCGGTGACTGCTGGAGGTGTGGTCGAGGCAGCCGCCACGGTCTATACCAATCTCGACAGGGTTGCCCTCCGTGCCGGCGAAGTCTTCCTGGTGCACGGCGGATCCGGCGGCATCGGCGCGTACGCCATTCAATATGCCAAGGCGATCGGGGCGATCGTGATCACCACCGCAGGCCGACCCGACAAGATCGACTTCTGCCGGTCGATCGGCGCTGATCATGCGCTTTCGTACCGGGAGGACTGGCCTGGGGCGGTGAAGGACATCACCAACGGTCGGGGAGTCGACGTGATCTTGGACAACATGGGCGCCAAGTACCTCGAGGATCACATACGGCTGCTGGCCACCGGCGGGCGGCTGGCGGTGATCGGCATGCAGGGCGGCACCAAGGGCACCCTGGATCTCGGGGCGCTGTTCGCCCGCCGGGCATCCGTCAGCGCAGCGTCGCTTCGGGCCCGGCCTGCCGTGGAGAAGGCGGACGTGTGCCGCGGAGTGGCCGAGCATGTCTGGCCGTTGATCGCCAGTGGGCTCATCAAGCCGCCTCCACAGACGATTTACCCGCTGGCGGAGGCAGCCGCCGCCCACGCTCACCTCGAGTCCGGGAACAACATCGGCAAGATCATTCTGGCCGTACGCTGAGTTTGACCGGCCGTTTACGAGGCTGTGCCGTCTGTCGTCTATCCCCACAGAGCCACGGATTTAGCGTTCGACGTCCAGACGGGCGTCGCCTTCCCGCACAAGAGCGGAGGGAGGCAACCGCTAGGAAGTCCAGGCTCGCCATAGGCTCGCGTACTCACCGCGGGAGGCCACCAGCTCGTCGTGACTGCCCAGCTCAACGATCCTGCCGTCGATCACCACCGCAATCCGATCGGCGTCATGAGCGGTGTGCAGGCGGTGGGCGATCGCGACGACCGTACGCCCCTGGAGCAATGCAGCCATCGACCCTTCCAGGTGACGCGCAGTCCGTGGATCGATCAGCGAGGTCGCCTCGTCGAGAACCAACGTGTGGGGGTCAGCCACCACCAACCGCGCAAGCGCGATCTGCTGGGCTTGAGCTGGGGTCAGGGCCAGATTGCCGGAACCCAGCTTGGTGTTGAGCCGCTGCGGCAGCCGCTCAACCCAGTCCCAGGCGTCGACCGTACGCAGCGCCTCCGCGATGCGGTCGTCGGGTGAGTCCTCGCGGGCCAAGATGATGTTGTCCCGCACGGTACCGGCGAAAACGTGATGCTCCTGGGTGACGAGCGCGACCTCGGTGCGCAAGATCTCCAGCGGAAGCATGATCGCCTCCACACCGCCCACCGTCACCGAGCCGGTACGCGGGCCGTTCACCCCAGAGAGCAGGCGCCCCAGCGTGGATTTCCCGGATCCGCTCGGCCCGACGACGGCCAGACGCTCGCCCGGACGCAGATCAAGATCGACGCCGTGCAGGACGTCCCGGCCCGCACGGTACGCGAAGCGGACATCCTTGGCCGAGACCCTCGTGTCTGCCGGCAGCTTGTCGCCCGGTTCCCGATCTTGCGGCACGGCGGCGATACCGAGCAATCTCGTCGTGGACGCGATGCCGATCTGCAGCCGATCAAGGTTGCGAACCAATCGCTCCAACGGATCGACGAGCGCCTGGAGATATAACGTGGCGGCGGTGATCTGACCGAGCGTCACCCATCCATTCAGATACCCCCAGCCGCCGACCAATAGCAAGATCACCAGCGGAGTGTCGTAAGCCAACCCGAGGATGCCGAACAGGATGTTGCGAAGCGCCATCGTGTAACGCTCGGCCTGGCTCGCCACAGCCACATCGGCGTCGCCACGCCCGATCCGCTTGGCTTGCAGTCCGAGCGCCTCGATCGTGCGGGCACCCTCGACCGTCTCAGTGAGCGTGGAATTGATGTCTGAGTAGCTGCCGCCTTCGGTGATGTAGCCCTTCGGCGCCCGCGCGATGTAGCGCCACGCCCCAACGACCACGAGCGGGGTGGTGATCAACAGCGGCACCGAAAGCAGGACGGAGTTGAGGAGCATCGCCACCATGGTCAACGCGGCGGTCATGCCGGCGATCACCGCCTCGGGCAGGCCGTAGCGCACGCTTTCGCTCATGGTGCCGACATCGCGTGTCACCCGGGTGACCAGATCACCGGAGCTGGCGCTCTCCACCCTGCCCAGCGGTAGCCGCAGAATCGTACGCACGACGTACTCGCGTGCCTCGGACAACAGATCCTGACCGAAGACCACCGACGCCAACAACGCGAAGAATGTGGCCGCGGCTTGGACGAGCACGACACCGGCGACGGCCATGGTCAGGCCGTTCAGCTTGGCGGCGAGCGTGTCGGGCTCGGCGGCCTGATCGACAAGATGGCCAAGGATCCGGGGCACCGCCAGCCCGGCCAGCGCAGCCAGCGCATGCAGCAGCAGCAGTGTGGCTGACCAACAAGCGGCGGCGCTTCAACATCCCGCCGGCAAACCGGGCAACAGCGCTCCGGTCGGCCACTGGCAGGCCACGTTCCGGGCGGCGCGAGGCGGCGAAGAACTCCGTCGCTCGGCGTTCGCGAAGCAGATGGCGGCGTCGCCACTCGGCCAGCCGCCGGCCGACAGATCCGACGCCGGAGGGATACAGCTGGTTGGGTATCCTCGGGTCGGCCGGATCGTGTCGCCATGTCTCCGCCGATCCCGGAAGCCCCACCTGAAGCTCAGACATTGACGTGCTCCAAGGTCCGCGACACCACGGCGTGATAGTCCGAACTGGTCTCCAGCAACGACTGGTGGGTACCGATCTCGGCGATCTTGCCGTCCTTGAGCAGCGCGACCTCGTCGGCATGGTGCAGCAGCAATGGGGACGCGGACATGATGATCGTGGTCCGTCCGGCCCGGTGGGCGGCCAGGCGGCTGGCGATCAAGGCTTCGGTGTGTGCGTCCACCGCCGAGGTCGGTTCGACCAAGATCAAGATTTCGGGATCCATCGCGAGCGCGCGGGCCAGAACCAGCCGCTGCCGTTGCCCTCCCGAGAGGCCTCTGGCCTGCTCCTCGAGGACACCCTGCCAGCCACCGGGCAACGCCTCGAAGACATCCTCGGCAGCCGCGACGTGCACGGCCCTCTCGGCCTCCGCCAACGTGAGCCGGCCGTGCGGATCGATCACGTCCTGAAGCGTGCCGGCGAACAACTGGCTCTTGGTGTCGACGACCAAGATCATGTCGCGTACCTCGGCCAGCACCACATCGGCAAGATCAACCGAGCCCAGGCTCACTCCCGAGCTGCGCTCGGCCAGCTCCCTGGCCCGCGCGGCGAGCTCCTCCCGCGCCCGCTGACGGCGCTCTCGAGTGCGGCGAGCCGCGCGGCCTTTGACGCCGTCATCGATATCAAGGCTGGGCGGCTCGGAATCTGCCGGAAGGTAACGGCCCAGGCGGTCCGCCAAGGCCGCTGCATCGTCGGGCACACCAGACACCACCATGGTCAACCGACCCGGCTGACCGACGAAACCGGACGCCGCATCCCGAATCTCGGCTCCGGTGGGCAGTTGGAGGGCGGTCTCTGGCGTCAGCCAGGGCGGCTGCTGGCCGAGAGCTGCGATGGTCTTTCGGGCCGCGACCACCGCGCGCACCCACTTCTGCGCCAGCTCGAAGAACGTCTGGATTGGCCACATCATGAAGACCGCGTAGCCGAAGAAGCTGATCAATTGACCGATGCTGAGCCGACCGGCGATCACCTCCCGAGCGCCCAGCCAGGTGAGGCTGACCAGGAACAGCCCGGAGAACAGCACACTGGCCGCATCCGTCGCCGCCTGCCAACGACCCGCGGCGACTCCCGCCGCCCGCGTCCGCTGCGACTGGTCCTCATAGTTGCGCGCGAACGTACGCTCGCCACCGATTCCGCGCAGGATGCGCAGCCCCGCGACGATGTCGGTGGCCAGCGACGTGAGCTCGGACGACCGCGTTCGTTCCGTCTGCTGCCGACGCTCCAACGGCCGCAGCAGCGGCAGCGCCAAGACGACGAGGAGCGGAGCGGTGAGCAGCACAACAAGACCGAGCCACGGTGAGGTGGAGAGCACCAGACCCGCGATCACCAGATAGCTCACCAGGGCTCCGACGGCCCGAGTGCCGATCTCGGTGACCGCACCCAGATGTTCGGTGTCGTTCGACGAGACACTCAAGACTTCGCCCGTCGGCACCCGCTGGGGCAGGACATGGCCCAGCTGGGTCGCCTTGCGGGTCACCAACATCATCACGCCGAACATCGCGATCAGCCAGGTGCGGACGATCAATGTGTGGCGGGTGACTCCCGCCGCGACGCCGGCCAGCGCGAGGACCAGGAGCACCATGCTCAGCCAGAACACCGTCGACATGTCGCGCTGAGTGATGCCGTCATCGATCACCTTCCCAACCAGGTAAGGACCGACCGAGCCGGGCAACCATTCGATGACAGCCACCAGTGAGCTGACGATCAAGAGCGTGGCCTGTTGCCACATCAGCCAGGCGATGAAGCGTCCAGGGCTGCGGGTGTCGGGATCGCGGAAAGGCTCCCGCCGTCCTCGAGGCGCGCTCGAGCCGTCCCGGGCAGCTTCACCGGAGCGGGCTGCGGGCGTACGGAATTCCGGGACGACCGGCGGGAAATCTTGCATGACCGACCCACTGTATGGCGGCCCGCGGACAGGGCTCCAAAGGTTTTCCAGGGCTGCAGCATGGCCCGTTCTGGTGGTGACTCAGCCTAAGATCGAGATCGTGACCAGTGATCAGGGCGGCGCGAACGAGGCGCCCGAGCAGCAGATGCAGGGCGTCGCCGGAGCAACTCCCGACGGTCGCGGATACGTCGTAACCCCTCAGGCGATGGCGGTCGAAGGTCCGCCCCAACCTGAGGTCGAGGACGCGTCCGCCAAGTCAGTGACCGACATGGTCGAGCAGCCCGCCAAGGTCATGCGGATCGGCAACATGATCCGACAACTGCTGGAAGAGGTGAAGTCCGCACCACTGGACGATGCGAGTCGTCAGCGGCTGCGGAGAATCCACACCGCGTCCATCAAAGAACTCGAAGACGGGCTGGCGCCCGAGCTCATCGACGAGCTGGAGCGGCTCACGCTGCCGTTCACCGATGAGGCCACGCCGACCGATGCAGAGCTCCGGATCGCTCAGGCTCAACTCGTCGGCTGGCTGGAAGGGCTGTTCCACGGCATCCAAACCGCGCTCTTTGCCCAACAGATGGCGGCTCGGGCCCAGCTCGAGCAAATGCGGCGAGCGTTACCGCCGGGATCGATGCCTGGGCCGGCTCAGCCGGACGCGCCGAACCGGGACCGCAGCAGCGGGATGTATCTGTAGCTACTCCGGTACGACCGCTACCACCGGCACTCGACCTATCTCAGCCGAACCAGTGGAGCAGCTCGGCTACGGGACCGCCCTCGACGAAGGTGTCCGTCACCACGTCGGCTGCCTGCTGCACCTCGTCGGGCGCGTCGCCAATGGCGACTCCGCGCCCGGCCCAGCGCAGCATCTCGATGTCGTTGCGACCGTCGCCGAACGCCAGCACCTCAGCGGGGTCGATCTGGAGATCATCCGCCACGGCCTGCAGCGCGCTGGCCTTGTTCACCCCGAGCGGGGCGATGTCCAGCCAGGCACTCCACCCGACGAAGTAGGTCACGCCCTGCAGGCCCAGATGCCGAGCCAGACTGGTGAAATCCTCGTCGGATCGGTTGGGGTCGCGCAGGATGATGCGGGTCACCGGCCGGGCACTGAGCTGCTCGATGCTCTCAATGATCATCTCGCCGGTCAGATCGCCACCGGGAAAGTGATCATTGAGACGGTAACCGCGTCCAATCTCCTCGACGGCGATCAAGGTGCCCGGAGCGAACTCGACTACTTTCTTGATCACTTGCCGTGGATCGAAGGTGACCGCCTTCCGGATCTGTTGAGGCGGGTAGGCGACGACCACGGCGCCGTTAGAAGCGACCGAAGGTCCGGGAGGCAGTCCCAGGTCGTCGAAGATGGGCCGGGTGCCGTGCCACGACCGGCCGGTGGCCAGGACCACCGGCACGTCAGCATCCAACACCGTGCCGACGGCTTTACGGACGGCCTCCGGAAGCGCGCCGTCATGATCGACGACCGTGCCGTCGATGTCGAGAGCGACCAGGCGTGGCCGCCAGCTCGCCGTACGGAGGCTCATCGGCGGCCGGTCAGGCTCCGGAGCCGACCGGCCGCAGGTAGTCGCGACCACCAAGAAAGGGGCGCAGAACATCAGGGATGCGGACGCTCCCATCCGCCTCCTGGTGGTTTTCCAAGATCATCACAATGGTCCGAGTCATGGCGCAGAGCGTTCCGTTCAACGTGGCGACCGGTCCGATGCCGCCCGGAAATCGGGCGCGAATGTTCAGCCGACGCGCCTGGAACTCAGTGCAGTTCGAGGTTGAGGTGATCTCCCGATAGCGCTGCTGGGTCGGTAGCCAGCCGTAACAGTCGTACTTCCGAGCGGCGCTCAGACCAAGATCGCCACTGGCCAGTTCGAGCACTTGGAAAGGAATCTCCAGGGCGGTGATGAACTCTTTCTCCAGGGCCAGGAGCTTCTGGTGCTGGGCATCGGCATCTTCCGGGGCGCAGAAGACGAACATCTCGACCTTGTCGAACCAGTGCACCCGGAAGATTCCCCTGGTGTCCTTGCCGTGCGAGCCGGCCTCCCGCCGGTAGCTCGGGCTGTAACCGGCATAAAGCAGGGGAAGGGTGCCGGAATCCAAGATCTCGTCGGCGTGATAGGCGGCCAGTGGCACCTCCGCCGTACCGACCAGATAAAGATCATCTTCGACGAGGTGGTAGACGTCCTGCGCCGCCTGACCCAAGAAGCCGGTCCCTTCCATGGCGTGCGGCTTGACCAGAGCCGGCGGGAGGATGGGTGTGAAACCGTTCTGAAGCGCCACGCTCATCGCGAAGTTGATCAGTGCCAATTCGAGCTCGGCGCCCTGACCGGTCAGGTAGTAGAAGCGGCTGCCGGACACCTTGGCGCCCCGCTCGACATCGATGGCACCGAGGAGCTGACCGAGTTCCAAATGATCTTTGGGGACAAATCCTTCGGCGTCGAAGTCACGCGGCTCGCCGTGTGTCTCCAACACTGCGTAGTCGTCCTCGCCGCCCAGCGGAACGCCGTCAGCGACGAGATTGCCCACGAGCTTGAACATCTGATCGAAGGCCGCCGCCACCTCGGCGCGCTCGGCGTCGGCCTTCTTGACCAAGTCCGCAAGCTCTTTCGTACGCTCGAGCAGCGCCTCACGCTCCCCGCCACTCGCCCTGGCCACCTGCTTGCCGAGGTCTTTCTGCTCAGCCCGCAGCTCCTCGTAGCGGGCGATCGCGTTGCGGCGCGTCTCATCCGCAGCGAGCAGGTCGTCCACCAGCGATACCGACTCACCACGAACGCGCTGCGATGCACGTACGAGGTCGGGGTCGCTGCGGAGAACCTTGACATCGATCACCCGGTCAGCCTACCGAGCCGTCGATCCGGTCACCTTCGGATAAACTGCCGACGAGTGGCATCCCGCTGGCTGATTCTTCGGTCATTCGCCAGCACTTGCTTCGGTCATTCCCCGGCACTTGGCTGAGCAAGAGCCCCCTGGCGGACCGTTCATAAACCCGGTAGGAGAGCCGCCTCGATGGAATGATGGTCGACACCATGGTGCGCAGGACACCGACTCGATCGACGATCGCAATCGTCATCGGGCTCCTCGTGGCGTTCGTGGTGTGGACCTGGCTCACCTTCTCCTGGCAGCCGCTGGCTGCCCTGGACCGGCGATCGCTCGCCCCCACCATCGACGTTGCCTCACCGACCGCCCAAATCGTCAGCGCATGGGCGCTGCTGACCTGGCCGGGGCTGGTGTATGCCGCAGTGGCAGGCCTGGCGCTCTGGGCGTACCGGCATCGGCTGCGCCAGCTCGCCGTAGCACTCATCTTGATCATCCCCCTGGCCTGGGGCATCTCCGGGCTGCTGAAGATCAGCTTGCAGCGGGAGCGGCCGGAGGGAGGGCTGGATCTCCTGACATCGACGGGATACGCCTACCCCTCCGGCCACACGGTGGCCATCGTGGCCTCGACCATCGCCGTCGGCGCGACCTTCGCCGTGACCCGGCAGCCCGCGCTGAGACGGCTGCTGTGGGGATTGGCCGGCGGCGCCCTCGTCATCGCGGTCGGTGTTGACCGCTGGCTGAGTGGTGCGCACTACGTGTCCGACATCGTCGGCGGCGCCCTGCTGGGCGCGTTCGTCGCGTCGTTGTCGCTGATCGTCGCCGGAGTGAAGGTACCGATTCCTCATCAACTTGTCACCGATCTCGTCCGCAGCAAAGCTCCCCGGGCCGTCCCCGGAGCGCCGCAAAAACGTTGCGCAGTGATCGTCAACCCGGCACGGGTGACCGACTGGACGACGTTCCGGCGTCATGTCGATTACGAAGTGAGGAGCCGCGGCTGGCAGCAGCCACTGTGGCTGGAGACCACCGAGGAAGACCCAGGCCGCGCGATGGCGCGGCGGGCTATCGAGGAGGGCGTCGACCTCGTGCTGGGAGCCGGTGGTGACGGCACTATCCGAGTCGTCTGCGCAGCCTTGGCCGGCACAGGTATCCCGTTCGGCTTGATTCCCGCCGGAACCGGCAACTTGCTGGCCAAGAACCTCGGCATCCCGCTCGACGAGGCAGCCGCTCTCAGTGTTGCTTTTGACGGATTGGAAAAACCAATCGACCTGGTCAAAGTCACCTTTGATGATCAAGCCAGCGACTATTTCGCGGTCATGGCGGGGATCGGGCTGGATGCCATGATCATGCATGGCACGAATCCCGACCTCAAAAAAGCGGTGGGGTCGGCGGCATACTTCTTCTCTGCTGCACGCAATGCCAAGCATCCGGCCCTGAACACCACCATCGAGATGGACGATGGCGCCCCGATGAAACGTCGAGCGCATGTCATCGTGATCGGCAATGTCGGCTACCTCCAGGCCAACATCCAGCTGATCCCTGACGCGAAAGCAGACGACGGTCTGCTGGACGTCGTCATCGCCTCCCCGCGTGGCCTTCGCGACTGGGTGCGGCTGACCACTCGGGTGCTGATCCGGCAGCGCCGGCCCGATGATCAACTCGACCGGCTCACCGGCCGACGGGTCAAGATCACCGTCGATCGTCCGGATCGTTATCAGATGGACGGTGACACTGTCGGCGAATGCACGTCTCTTCTGGCGGAGGTGCAGCCTGGCGCCCTGCTGCTCCGAGTTCCTCGGCTCCGCCGGGAGATCACCGCTGGACCATCGGCCGCCGCCGGCGACCCCTCGACGAACGGCAGGTCGCCCTCGACAACGGACGTTCCGGGTGCGGAAACCATCGTGCCCTCAACGGATCCGGGCTATGAGGAAGCGACTCCGCCTTCACCGGCAGTCTCCCCGACAGCCTCCCCGTGGCGACCTTGACCCCGCCCCATACACCTTGACCCCTGTACGTGGGGTCAAGGTTCGAGGCCGGGGGTCAAGGTGCGATAGGCAGACGTGCAGCACGAGGTTGTCGCCCACGCAGTGAACCACCGGTTGGGTCAGCCTTGGAGGCGGTTGAGCCATGCGGCGGCGGCGGCGTAGTCCGCATTGGAGGTTCCGCGCGGCACTTTGGGTTCGGTACGGTCCGCGCGCGGGTAGCTGCCCAGGAAGACGACATCGGCGCAGATCCGGTGCAGTCCCATCAACGCCTCGGCCAGCCTTGCGTCGGCGACATGTCCTTCGGCGTCGACCGAAAAGCAGTAGTCGCCCAGGGTGCGCTTTGTCGGCCGGGACTCGATCCGGCAGAGGTTCACTCCTCTGCTCGCGAACTGCTCCAAGATCTCCAGCAGTGCGCCGGGATGATCTTCCCGCATGAACAGCACCATGGTGGTCTTGTCGGCGCCAGTCGGTGGGGCGACATGACCCGGGCGGGATACGAGGACGAAGCGGGTCACAGCATCCGGGTTGTCGGCAATCTCGGCGGCCAACGGTTCAAGTCCGAACTTCTCGCCGGCGATCTTGGCACAGATGGCGGCATCAAACCGCGAACGAGGATTGGCCACCTCCGCTGCCGCACCCGCTGTCGACCCGGACTCAGTCACTAGCGCCTGGGGCAATTTGGCGGCGAGCCAGTCCCGACACTGCGCGGCGGCGTGCGGATGGGTCAGCACGTTCCGTACCTCGTCGAGCCGAGTGTCCGGGCGGCCGAAGAGGGTGAACTGCACCGGCAGCAGCACCTCGCGGGTGATCACCAGCGGCTCGCCGTAGGTCAGGTTGTCCAGGGTCGCGGTGACTCCACCTTCGACCGAGTTCTCGATCGGAACGAGCGCCGCCGTGACCTCGCCAGCCCGTACCGCATCAAGTGCCTGGCCAACCGTGGCGTACGGAACCGGCTCGCCGGACAGCGCCGGCAGGCTCAGCAGGGCCTGATGCGAGAAGGTCCCGGCTGGCCCGAAATAGCCATAGCTGGACGGCGCTGAAGCGAGCACCGAGTCAGGTTATCGCCGACTCGGATGCCGGTCAGCGAATATCGCGAGCTAGGCAGCGATCCGCTGAGCCGCCCGATCTGAGCGCTTGCCGATGGGAACCAGCTTGGTCGCCGCCCCCAGTCCCGAGGGCGGCATGCCGACGTAGACCGACTCGGCCCGGGCGACCTGAAAGGTTTCGTGCCAGATGCCCACAGCCCCCGGCGCCTTGCGCGCTCTCTGATTGAACTCGGTCCATGCCGGACGGTGCGCCGCGTCCTGGCTGCTGGCGTACGCGTACAGCTTCTCCACCGAATCCCAGTACTGGACCAGCCAGGGACCGCGCGGATCGAAGATCAACCGTGAGCCGAGGAAGCCCGAGTCCGGGTCTCCCGCCAGTTCGGCGAGCATTCCGGGCATCGCGCGGAACACCGGTAGCCACAGATCCGGCCGCCACGGCTTGTTGATACGCATGCCGATCAGAAACAGCACCAGATCACCGTCGTACTGGTGAGTCATGCGAGACGGGAGGACGGTCGCCATGAGACACTCCTTCTATTGGAAAGTATTACTCTCCAATATTGGCTAGTAGCACTATCCATTGTCAAGGAGCACTATGCGGATCTCCGAGCTGGCGGTCCGGAGCGGGGTGCCGGTGGCGACGATCAAGTACTACCTACGCGAGCAGTTGCTGCCACGGGGCTCGTTGACCTCGGCAACTCAGGCCACCTACGACGACTCCCACCTCGAACGGCTGCGACTGATCCGCGCCTTGATCGAGTCCGCCGGCCTCTCCATTGCGCAAACCCGAAGCGTGCTGGAGAGCGTGGACTCCCCTCCAGAATCGGTGCATGAGCTGCTGGGCATCGCGGCGGAGGCCGTGAGCCGGCCGGTTGCACCCTGGGTCGTCCCACGAGCGGGTCCACGAACTGATGGCTCACTGGGGATGGCGGATCGACACAAAGGACTGCACCGCGCATGCCTCCCTCGCTGAGGCGCTGAACGCTCTGGACTCGGCGGGATTCGAACTGACCGATGCCGTCCTGGAGGATTACCGGGAGCATATGGAACAGATCGCCGAGCGTGAGGTGGCGAACGTACCGACGGACTCGCCCGAGTCCGCCGTCCGCTACGTCGCGCTGGGCACCGTCTTGATCGAGCCGGTGCTCCTCGCCCTCCGCCGGATGGCGCAGCAGGAAGCGTCCGCCCGCCGCTTCGACTCTCAGCCATGAGTCGGCTCGAGGCGTTCATCGCGGGCCTACCCAAGGCCGAGCTGCATGTGCACCACGTGGGTTCGGCCTCGCCGCGCATCGTCGCTGAGCTTGCGGAGCGGCACCCGGGAAAAGTGCCGAGCAACCCGGATGATCTTGCCCGGTTCTTCCAGTTCGACGACTTCGCGCACTTCATCACGATCTATCTGTCGGTGGTCGAGTTGATCAAGACAGCGGAAGACGTCCGAATGCTGACTTACGAGGTCGCTGCCGAGATGGCGACCCAGAACATCCGGTACGCCGAGCTGACGGTGACCCCTTACATCTCCGTCAGTGAGCAATTGCCGGCCGAGGCGTTTCTGGAAGCGATCGAGGACGCTCGCGTCGCGGCGGCGCGTGATCATGAAGTCGAATTGCGCTGGATCTTTGATATTCCGGCAGACTTTGGCATCCCGGCCGCCGAGATGACCGCCTCGATCGCGTGTGATCATGACGTCCCCGGCCTCGTGGGCTTCGGTATCGGTGGCTCGGAGCGGGGCTTTCCACGGCCGATGTTCGCACCGTATGTCGACCGGGCCCGCGCTGCCGGTCTGCACAGCGTGCCGCACGCTGGCGAGACGACCGGTCCGCAGACAATCTGGGATGCCATCCGCGATCTCCGCGCCGAACGTATCGAGCACGGCATCAGCGCCGTGCATGATCCAACGCTTCTTGATCACCTGGTAGACCATGACATCACCCTGGACGTCTGCCCGACCTCCAACGTGGCGCTCAAGGTCGTGCCTGACCTTGACTCTCATCCCATCCGGGACCTCGTCGCCGCCGACGTGCGGGTCAGTGTCAATACCGACGACCCCCCGATGTTCGCCACCAACCTGAATACCGAGTACGCGATCGCCGCGCGGCTGCTCGATCTCGACCAGCGCGGCGTAGCCAACCTTGCCCGGCGGGCCGTCGAGTCGTCCTTTCGGGATATAGCCGGCAAACGCGAGCTGCTGGCCGAGATCGATGCGTACGCAGCTGCATCGAGTTGAGCACCTTTACGTCATATGCCGAATCAGTTATATTTCGTTCGGTGACCGCGTTCGCCGCGCTGGCCGACCCCTCGAGGCGCCGGATTCTCGATCTGTTGCGAGAGGGTGAGCGGCCGGTCGGCGAACTCGTCGACCACCTCCGCGTCTCGCAGCCCGCTGTCTCGAAGCAGCTTCGGATTCTGCGCGACGAGGGACTGGTCGGTGTACGTCCCATGGGTCGGCGCCGCATCTATGCCCTCCGTGCCGCCCCACTTGCCGAGGTGTACGCCTGGCTGAACCCCTACCGGAAACATTGGACCGAGCGACTCGACGCTCTCGAGCAGTATCTGGAGGACAACCCCGTGACCGAAGGCACTCTGGAGAAAATTGACGGTCGGCCTGCCCTGCGCTTCACACGTCACCTCGCTCACCCCATCGAGCGCGTCTGGCGCGCCGTAAGCACGTACGACGAGCTGGCCGCCTGGTTCGTTGTACCCGTGGACTTCAAAGACGTCGGCCAGCATTTCGAGGCCATGGAGCAACCTGGTGAGGTACTCCGCTTCGAGCCTCCTCGCAGCCTGGAGTGGGAATGGGGCGGTGAGCGATTCTCCTTCGACCTGGAACCCGACGAGGACGGTACGGTGCTGACCTTCGTTCACGTGTTCACCGACCGTGACCACGGGGCCGACTACGCATCCGGCTGGCACTTCCACCTCGATCGTCTGGAAGCGCATCTCGAAGGGCAGCGCCATCAGCCTCGCCCCTGATATTGCGGGGGCGAGGCTGATGAGGTGGGTCGGACCGGACTCCGTGGGTCGCCGAGGCGCGTACCGTCGGTGTATGGCCGACGCCGCCGAGATCCGTGGCCGCAAGCGGCGGTCCGACCGAAGTGTGTTGGCCGGAATCTGCCTGATGGCCATCGCCCTGCTGGCCAGTTCCTGGGAGCTCGCCCCGCCGGTGGCCACCACCCTCGCCGCGATCGCGGGATTCCTGCTGCTGACGTACGGCGTTTACCTTGGCTGGGTGCTGTTCTACGACCGCGAGCCCGACGGACCCTCCAGCTGACTCGTACCAGCGGCGATCGTCAGTCA
The DNA here is from genome assembly GCA_963754965.1 of uncultured Actinomycetota bacterium. Lineage (GTDB taxonomy): Bacteria > Actinomycetota > Actinomycetes > Propionibacteriales > Propionibacteriaceae > Microlunatus. The sequence goes on along the minus strand of CAVWIA010000009.1, from coordinate 98,693 downwards.
GCGAGCCGCGGTTCGGCTGCGGCCGGTGGCGAGCAGCGGCGGCGGAGTGGTCGGCTCAGTCTTGTTCCGCAGCGGGAAGAGCTCCTCGCGATCTGGCTTCTTCCACCAGAGCACGACAGCGAGAAGCACCGCGAACTGGATGATCGGTGACAACGTGTCGCGGATCCGGTGAGCGGTGAAGTCAAGCGCCGGGCCCATCTCGATTGCGCGACCAGGCACGTACGCCAGCGACAGGGGTGCCGCGCGCAGCACCATGATCCGATCGAGCTTGGAAGGCGCCATCAGGGCCAGCGGCATCCAGGCGATCAGGTCATACCAGGACAGGGTGTACATCGACGTGATCAGCCACGCCACCGACAGCACCAGCGACGTGCGCAGCGCAATCGTCAGTGGATCGGCCTGCGGATCCGCATCCTTGAGCAGGCCAGGAGCTGCCGTCCAGGGCACCACGCGCGAGAGCATCCAGGCGATCACGAACAGGCCGGCATAGGAGATCACCCCCACCACGACTTTCGCCTCCGTGGGTGTCATGAAGAGGTCGAAGAAGCGAAACACCGGATTGGCCCACGAGCCGACGCTCACATAACTGCCGTTGCGTAACGCCTGGAAGAAGGCCGTCGGCTGCCACACGACGTAGGCCAGGCCCATCGGAACCGCGGTACCGGCGCAGAGCAGAAACGCCTTCTTCGGTTCGCGACGATAGGCCCACAGCATGGCCAGACCCCAGATGCCGATGCTCACCTTGGCGCAGCCCGCCAGTCCGATGCCGATGCCGGCCAGGAAAGGGTTCTTGCGGACGAAAAGCATCCCACCCACAGCGAACATGACCGAGAGCGCCTCGTTGTGCGCACCGGCGACCACAGCCCAGATCAGCAGCGGGTTGGCGACGGTGAGGAGCGCTGCGCGAGCCTGCCGCCGCTGATCGCCATGGGCCAGCAGTACGACCCCGGCGCACGCAAGGATGAACGGTACGACGGCGAAGACCTGGAGCCAGAACACGATGTCGTGCATGTTCACCCCGCCCAGCACGTTCGCCAGCCACTGGGTGAAGGAGGTGATCGGGCCGTAGACGCTCGGCGTGTCCTGCCATGGCCGCTCGGTCCAGCGCAGCACCGGATCGAACTGGCCGCGGAAGATCTCGGCTGGAGTGATCTCATACGGGTCGCGGCCGATGACCTGCAACCTGCCGTATGCGGCGTACATCAACACATCCGCCGAGGTCAGCGGCGGCACGCTGATGGTGATCAAGCTCAGCACGGCGCCGAGGGCGAAAATCTTGCGAGGCTTGGGCTTCCAGCCGTCCGCCAGAGCGTTCATGCCCACCCACAGGCCGACGGCGCCGATGATGATCGCTGCCCAGATCATGATCGAGACGACCCACTCGTTCGGCTGCAGGACGCCGGTCGGCAAGTACCACGGCGGCAAGTACGACCGGCGAGGACCGAGCATCAAGGCGACGGCCGAGGGGCCGAGGAAGCCGGCGAGCACGGTGACCGCCGTCCCGCCCACTATCCCGGCCAGGGCGTATCGATGGTCCCGATGCCACAGATGCGGCCGATAGACCGACGTAGGCGGCTTGGCGGGGTCTCCGGCGCGGTGGCGGACCGCGGCGGTCATCGCTTCAGCCGCTTGAGCAGCCCGGGTACGCCACCCGCGCCCCTGATGTCTTTGATGCCGGCCGAGACCACACCACGAGTGGCGAGGGCTCGAGTCACGTCGCGGAGCTGCTTGGCCCGGTGCAGCTGGGCACTGAGGTCGCTGCCGGTCGGGCGGTGCTGAAGTTCGATATCGATCTCCCGCACACGAAGGCCAGCCCGCAACACATCGATCGTCATACCCACCTCCATGCCCCACCCCGCGGCCAGTGGGCTGGCCAATTCGAAAGCGCGGCGGGTGATACAGCGCTGGCCCGACAGTGGCGCCCGCGGCGTCCAACCCGTCAGTTCCTCGATCCCCCGCGTTGCCGTGCTCATCACCAGCCCGAACCCGCCCGGCGCCCCCCCATCGGCCATACGCTGCACCGGCAGGACGCCGACGGTCAAATCCGCCTCGTCGGAGACCACCGGTTCGAGTAGCGGCCGACAGTTGCCGGCGGAATCGGCCAGGTCGGCGTCGAGCAACAGCAGGGTGCCGGCCTCGGGCCTGCCGTCACGGGACTCGAGGACACCGAGAGCGTTGACGCTCGACTCAACCGCCGCAGCCTTGCCGCGGTTGCGACTGTGCGAGACGACAATCGCACCGGCCGCCGCCGCACGGGAGGACGTGTCGTCTTTGCTGCCGTCATCACAGACGATCACCAAGGAGACCCCGGGAAGCTGCGCCGGCCGCTGCGACCGTCGCCGCCACTCGGTCCTGCTCATCCTTCGCCGGAATGACGCAGACGACCCGCGACAGGGCTGAGCTCACACGGCCAAGGGTAGCGACGCGGCGGCGCGCTCGACCCGCTCGCTTGTGCGGCTCACTGGCTACCTGACCATCTGATGCTTCTGGACACTACGCTCGACCTTCGTGAACGGAGTGCGGAGTGAGGTGGGCCGGCTCCGTACGGTGCTGCTACACCGGCCGGGCAACGAGCTGCGCCGGCTGACGCCTCGGAACAACGACGCTCTGCTCTTCGATGGCATTCCGTGGGTGGACCGGGCGCAGGAGGAGCACGACGCTTTTGCCGATGCGCTGCGGCGCCACGACGTCGAGGTGCTCTATCTCAGTGAGCTGCTGGTCGAGGCGCTGGCGGACAGCGCGGCGCGGCAACAGGCGACCGGACAGGCAACGGCCGAGCTGCGGCTCGGCAATCAGTTGCGCCGGCAGCTGCGTGATCACCTGTCCGACCTCAGCCCGGCCGATCTTGCGCTGGTCTTGATGGCCGGACTTCGCAATGACGAAGTCCGGTTCTCCGGGTTGGTCACCGCACTGCGCGCACCCGACGACTTCCTGATCGATCCACTGCCAAACCTGCTCTTCACCCGTGATTCGAGCGTCTGGATCGGCGACCGGGTGACCATCACCTCGCTTGCCATGCCGGCCAGACGCCGAGAGACCCAACTGACAGAGTTGATCTACACCTTCCATCCCCGGTTCACCGGAACCGAACGGCTACACGGCTGGAGCTGCGAGCACCTGGAGGGCGGCGACGTCTTGGCACTGGCCGACGGAGTGCTCGCCATCGGAGTTGGCCAGCGGACCACAGCCGCCGGCGTCGAGCGGCTGGCCCGCACAGCGTTCGATCTCGGGCTGGCGCAGAACGTCCTCGCCGTGCCCATCGACCAGAACCGAGCCACGATGCATCTGGACACCATATGCACGATGGTGGATACCGACGCCGTGGTGATGTATCCCAACGTGGCGCACCGCCTGATGGCGCTTCCCGTACGGCGTGGGGGCGACGGTGACCTCATCATCGGCAACCTGCGACCGTTCCTGGAGGCCGCCGCGGACGCCATGGGCATCGAACGGCTGCAGGTGATCGACACCGGCCTGGATCCCGTGACCGCCGAACGGGAGCAGTGGGATGACGGGAACAACACCTTGGCCCTCGCACCGAAGGTGGCCGTTGCGTACGAGCGGAACACCGAGACCAACCACAGACTGGAGGCAGCGGGCATCGAGGTCATTGCCATTGCTGGCTCCGAGCTGGGATCCGGCCGCGGCGGGCCGCGTTGTATGTCCTGCCCTATCGATCGCGATTGACAGCGCGTTCGCCTGCGCGGCCCGCTCTGATCGGTCATCCTGATCTCAGGACACGCCATCGGCTCAGGAGAGGTTCGGATGAGGAACGTTTACCGGGTGCTCGCCTATCTCATCGCCGCCTTGGTCGTGGTGCAGGCAGGGGCGATCGCGTACGGAGTATTCGGCCTGTTCAAATGGGTCGAGGGCGGCGGCACCCTCGACCAAGCCACCTTTGAGGGGGAGGATGCCAGCATCGGTGGCGGTTTCGGCTTCGGTTTGCACATCACGATCGGCTATTTCGTCATTCCCATCGCCGCATTGCTGCTGTTGGTCATCTCCTTCTTCGCCAAGGTGCCTGGCGGGGTTCGTTGGGCTGTGATCTTGTTCGTCACCGTTGTGGTGCAGACGTTGCTCGCCGGATTCGCGCACGCGGTGGCCGGCGTCGGCTGGTTGCACGGAATGGTGGCGTTGGTGCTCTTCGGGCTTGCCGTCAGCGCTGGGATCCGGGCCGGACGTCAAGCACCGCCGGCCGTCGATGCGGCACCAACCTCTATGGGCTGATTCTCAGCGTTCGGTGAGGGCCAGCCCGTTCTGTTAGACCCCGTAAGGCGGCGTGCGCTCGCGATTTCGCCTATCTCGTAACCACGGCGTATCAAAATCTGCCTGCGAAACTCTTCCCGATCAGTCATCCTTGATGGGGCAGGAAATCTAGTTGAAAGGTTCACAAATGAAGCAGGCTTACCGGGTGCTCGCGTTCCTCATTGCGGCCGGCGTGATGCTGCAGGCGGCTGCGATCGCGTACGGCATGTTCGGTTTGTTCAAGTGGGTCGAAAACGGCGGGACCATCGATCAGTCCACCGAACTAACCCCCGACTTGGGCGGATACACCGGTTTCTCGCTGCACGCGATCGGGCGGGATCTTCATCGTTCCCGCGATTGCGCTGCTGTTCTTGATCAGCTCGTTCTTCGCGAAAGTGCCCGGCGGCATCAAGTGGGCGCTGATCGTTTTCGGCCTGACGGTGCTCCAGGTAGCCCTTGGCCTCTTCGCTCATGAGCTCGCCGGACTCGGCTGGTTGCACGGCGTCAATGCGCTGCTGGTGTTCGGCACCGCCGTGTCGGCAGGAATGCGCGTCACGCGCGCGGTGGCCGCCAGCAAGGTCGTCGCAGACGAGCCGGCGGCTGCTTCCGCCGCTGTCTGATCGGCGGTCGATCGCTCGGTGCGGTTGAACGAAGGCACGCGCAAGCGACTCAAGGTCTTGCTGCCCATCCTGGCGACGGTGGCGATTCTCGCCCCGCTCGCCTGGCTGTGGCAGGCCAGCCTGTTGCCGAAGAGCTACTCGGTGATGGACATGGGCTATCAGGACTTCGGCGGCGGGCAGGGTTCGGACCCGGTAGCGACTGCTGGCGGCAATGCTCACGGCGGGAGCCACGGGACCCGCAGTGTGGTCGATTTCACCGCCGATGCGGCGCGCCAGGCCGACGTCAGGGTGGACCTCGTCGCCGCCCAGGAGAACCTGACGATCGGCGGCAAGTCAATCGCCGGCTACACCCTGAACGGGACGTCGCCGGGGCCGACAATCACCGCTCGGCAAGGCCAGCTCGTGGAGGTCCACCTGCGCAACGCGTCGGTGTCCGCTGGGGTCACGTTGCACTGGCACGGCTATGACCTCCCAGCCGCCATGGACGGCGTTGCCGGAGTCACCCAGGACGACGTCGCCGTCGGAGCGGAGTTCACGTACCGCTTTGTGGCGGACCGAGCCGGAACGTACTGGTATCACTCGCATCAGGTTTCCAACGACCAGGTGGTGGGCGGGCTCTTCGGAGTGCTCGTCGTGCTTCCCAAGGCCATCGATCGCGGCAGCGACGAGGTGATCGCCACAGCGCATACGTACGGCGGCAAGAAAACGATCAACGGGGCGGCGGCGGATCTCCGGGTTCCCGCGAAGGCCGGGCATCGCATAAGGGTCCGGGTAATCAACACCGACAACGGTTCCATCGAGGCGTGGGCAAGCGCGCCCTACAAGGTGGTGGCCGTCGACGGATATGACGTCAACGAGCCCGGCGAGGTGAAGGACAGTTCGGTGACGCTGACCGGCGGCGCCCGTGCCGATCTCGAGGTCACCATGCCGCGCGACGGGACGGCGGTTCGAGTGCAGGTGTCGAAGGGCACCGCGGTGATCTTGGGCGCTGGCGATCCGCCGCCGCCGCCGCAACCAAAGTGACGACCTCGACTTGCTGAGCTACGGGTCGCCGAAGCCGCTCGGCTTCGACCCCGCCAAAGCGAATCGGCACTTCGACTATTCGGTCGGCCATCGACCGGGCTTCGTGAAGGGCCGGCCCGGACTGTGGTGGTCGATCAACGGCCACCTCTATCCGAACGTGCCCATGTACGTGGTGCGCGACGGTGACGTCGTGATCATGCGGATCGACAATCACAGTGGCGATGTGCACCCGATGCATCTTCATGGGCACCACGCCGTGGTGCTGGCGCGCAACGGAGTTGCGGCGACCGGGAGCCCGTGGTGGGTGGACTCACTCAACGTGCGTGACAACGAGACCTTCGAGATCGCGTTCGTCGCGAACAATCCGGGGCTCTGGATGGATCATTGCCACAATTTGCAGCACGCGGCCGACGGCATGGTGGCCCATCTGATGTACGAGGGCGTGACCACGCCCTTCCGGATCGGCGGCGCTGCCGACAATCAGCCGGAGTGACCGCGTCCTGATCCTGCGGCAGAGCCTTGTGCGGAGTCCGTCGACGGGTCGTCGCCCAGATCTCTCGACGGGTCGTCGCCCAGATCTCTCGACGGGTCGTCGCCTGGGCCTTCCGACGGTCGTCGAGTCAGCCGCCCCAGGATGATCATGGCGAGGCCACCCACCACGATGGCCGCCACCGACGACCCCAGCCAGGTGGGCGGGGTGAACCCGATGGATTGGTCGACCCAGGTCCAGAAGTCGGCCCAGCCGGGGACCGTACCGGGATAAACCAGCTGATAGGCGACGAACCCGCACGCCCAGGCGACGACCGGAGCGATCCGCAGCCGGGAGGTTGCCGACACGTCCCAGCGCTGCGACCGTACGAAAAAGAAGTCGGCCGCCGCAACGGCGAAGAGCGGCACGAACACCGAGCCGATCAAGAACAGGAACGACTGGTACTGGCTGAAGTCGAGCAGTCCAGCCAGCAGGGTGGCCAATGCGCCGATGGTCACCGCCACGATGCGGCGGTCAAGATGAGGCACCAGATTCTGCACCGACATCGTTGTGGAGTAAACGTTGGCGAAGGCCTCGTCCACCTCGTCCACGAGCAGAATTGCCAAGGCGATCGCGCCGGCGGGCAGCGCGACGAGCGCTCCGATCACGTCGCTCGCGCCAAGGTTGGCCACCGCGAAGACCCCGAGGGCGTAGTAGGCGACCGCCGCGAACCCGTAGCCGAGCGAGGCGCCCCAGAAGGCGGCGCTCCTGGTACGTGAGTGCCGGCTGTAGTCCGATGCCAGCGGGGCGTAGGAGATGACGCCGGCCACAGCAAGATCAACAGCGGGCCAGAAGCCGAGGACAGCGTCTTGCGGGATTTGCTGCCGTGGTTGCTGCAGCACCTCCACGAACAGGAATACAGAAGCCGCGAGGACGAGCCAGACCATGACTTTGCGCAGCAGCCGCACACTGCCAAGTGGGCGCACCGCCATCAGCGTCGCCAGCGTTCCGGCCAGCAGAACGAACGGCCACCGCCAGGCGTTGCCGAGGATGGCGACGGCCGCGCTGGAGATAACCAAGATCTCCATCGTCGCCCAGCCGATGTTCTGGGCGATGTTGAGGACGGTGGGCACGACTGAGCCGCGCCGACCGAGCAGCCCGCGCAGCGCCACCATCGCGGGCGCGCCGGTGACGACACCGAAGATCGTCGACGCGCCGAGCAGCACACAGCCGAGGGCGCAGCCGACCACAATGGCGCACGATGGCCAGACCGACCGAGCCGACCGTCGTGGCAACGAGCGCGCCGGTGAGTGGCCCGAACAGGCTGATGCCAAGGTTCGCCCACATCGCCAGCTGATCGGTGAACCGGAGTGGGCGAGGCGGCTCAGTCGTCAGGGTGAGGGGTGCCTCGCGCGCTCCCGGCCCGGCCGCCGAGGAGTGCGGGAACTTGGGTGGATGTAACGGACATGACGCGCTCCCTACGCCGGCATTACCCGGTCAGGTTCGGTCGGTCGGCGGACCCGCACCCGGACTCACGCCCGACTCGCACTCCGCCCTCTCAGCCCACCATGTGGTGTGAGCTCCCGAAGGTTGACTCCCCCACGCTAACACCAAGGCTCAGCGCGCTTTGAGCCTGTCGAAGGCTGGGGCCGTCGACAAGGTCTGCTGAGATCGCCAGCGGGCTCAGACCGCGATTCGTCAGGGGCTCGGGCGGCGTACTCGAACGTCAGGCGTCGATCGGTAGACCGGCCTCCGCCCAGGCGTAGATTCCGCCCTCCAGGTTCACGGCCTCACGGCCCTGCGCATTCAGATACTGCGCAACCCGAGCCGAGCGGGCGCCGACAGCGCAGACGCAGACGACCTGCTCTCCGATTTCGTCGAGGCGCGCAACGAGCTGGTCCATGGGAATGTGCACCGAGCCGGCGATTCGGCCGGTCGCCCACTCGTCCTCGGTGCGAACGTCGACCAGCATCCAACCCTCGCTCACCTTGGTCGAGACCTCAGCAGGGCCCGCGCTCGGGACATCGTCAAACAAAAACACGGCCTCACGATAATCGCTGATCATCCACGCACGAAGGAAAGCGCCTCGGCGACCAGCTGGCGGCTGGTTTCCTCGTCGCCGAGGAGGCCGACCCACTCCTTCATCGGCTTGCCCTTTCCTGCGTCGAACGGCTCACCGACTCCGAGCCCGATCAGCTCAGTCACGCGGCTGCGGGGCAGTTTCACCACCAACCGGTCGCCAACCAGCATCGCGAAGATCGAGTTGTTGATCTTGAGCGCCGACGAGCCGAAGCCTCGTCCGCCGCTGCCGGGAACACTGACGCCGGCGGTGCCGGCGAATTCCTCGCACAGCGCCGCGAAGAGCTCGGCTTGCGATCCGTCGTCGTCCGACATCTCTATTTCAGCAGCTTCGACAGTCGTCGGTCGGCCAACTTCTTGCCGCCAGTTTGACAGGTCGGGCAGTACTGCAGGGAGGAGTCGGCGAACGAGACTTCAGCGATCGTGTCGCCGCAGACGTCGCACTTCTCGCCCTTGCGGCCATGCACGCGCAATCCGGACTTTTTCTCGCTCTTCAAGTCGGCGGCGGCCAACCCTTCCGCTCGTGAGATCGCGCCAGCGAGCTCGTCCTTCATCGCTCTGAAGAGCACGGCGAGCTCAGGGTCGGTCAGGGAGTTGGCCGGCTTGAAGGGGCTCAGTTTGGCCGCGTGCAAGATCTCGTCCGAGTATGCGTTGCCGATGCCCGCAATGGTGCGTTGATCTTTGAGCACGCCCTTCAGCTGGGCTCTGCCCGCGGCTTGCAGCACCCCGCCAGCGCCGCCTGATCGAAATCGTCGGTCAGTGGATCGGGGCCCAATGTGGCAACCATCGGGATCGACATGGGGTCAGTCACGACGTAGATCGCCAGTTTGCGTTGCGTACCGGCCTCGGTCAGGTCGAAGCCCGATCCATCGTCCAGGCGAAGTCGCAGGGCAAGTGGTCCGCGACCCGGCTTGGGCGGCGCTTCGGGCAACGAATCCTTCCATCGAAGCCACCCTGCCCGGGCGAGATGGAAAACCAGGTGCAGGCCTTGCGCAGAGATGTCGAGGAACTTTCCGTGCCGACTGACGCCGTCGATCTCCAAACCGGTCAACGCCGACAGCGGCGGAGCATACGTCTTCAGAGCGCTGAAAGCGGCGAGGTCGATGCGAGCGATTGCGTGCCCGACGCACTTCTCAGTCAGGAAGTGGCAGAGCGATTCCACCTCCGGCATCTCGGGCATGCGCCCATTATCGACGCCGGACCAGAGCAGGCCAGTCCGGCGCGGGGAGCAGCAGGGCCTGTTGCAGGCGCGTCAGATACTCACTCCGCTCGATCACGACGGCCCCAAGGGTGGTCAGATGTGGAGTCTGCCACTGCACATCCAAGAGGCGGGACTGCTCGTCACCCGCTGCCAGCAGTTGCCCGACCAGCGCGACGAGCGCGACCTTCGAAGCGTCGCGGCCGATGTCTGGTCGATGAAACATCGACTCTCCAGCGAAGAGCCCGCCGATGCTGACGCCGTACAGGCCACCCGCCAGTACCCCGTCAGACGTCCAGGCCTCGACTGAGTGGGCCCAGCCGGCACGGTGCAGCTCTCGGTACACGCGACGAATCCGATCATCGATCCAGGCGCCGGTTCGCTGCGGATCCGCGCAACGGTCGAGGACCGCGTCGAAGTGGTAGTCCACCCGGATCTCGTACCTCGATTGCATCTTGCGCAGTGATCTGGAGACCCGCAGTCCGTCCAACGGGATGACGCCTCGCTCCATCGGCGAGTACCAACCCATCAGTCCGCGCCGGACCGGCATCGGAAAGACGCCGCTGCGATAGGCGGCCAGTACCAGCTCGGCGTTGAACTCGCGGGACATCGCGATCAGGTCGCTTCGCGGCCAGCTGACCTCCTGGCCGAACGGCGATCCGAGCATGGCCACATCCTGTGCTGTCCGCCGCTCGCTGTCACTAATCACCGGCTGCGACGCATGCATGGCGACAGCAACAATCGTGGGGGTCTGAAACCGACATCATCCGGGTGGGGATGTTCCAGGGATGCTCCGGGGAAATTCCCCAGTCCGCGTGCGGGGTGTGCCGCAGTGGGCCACGTACCCTTTCTCTGGAGGGTGCGCATTCGGCGCCCGACCCGCGGCTCGCTAGCGACGGGCCTGATTCGGTGGAGGGTGCATGCCGCGCGCAGAGGGCGTAGGAAGGATGATCGCCCGCAACATCGGGCCGGCAGCGGCACGGATGGCGCCACAAGCGGCGGGCGGTGCGTTTCGCCGGGTCCTCGAGGTTGCGATCGATGGTCGAGGGGCGCTGCCCAGCGCCAAGAGCGCCGCCGGCCGCCATCTGCAGCGCCACGGCGGGTCGGTGGATGACGCGATCGAGTCGCTCATTGACACCCACATCCGACTCGCCTCGGCTCAAGGCTTCGTCACGAACCTCGGCGGCGTGGCCGCGCTGCCGGTGGCGATTCCCGCCAATATGGCCGGCGTCGCGGTCGTGCAGATCAGGATGATCGCTGCGATCGCCCACCTCCGCGGTTATGACCTCGCCGACAATCGGGTTCGTACGGGCCTGGTGATGTGCCTCATGGGCGGCGAGGAAATTGCCAAGCACATCGCCCTCGGCAAGTTTCCGACCTCCCCCATGGCGGTGGCCACAGCCCCGGTCTTCGACCCGGCGCTCGATCGCGTCGTCGCTGAGAAGGTGCTCGCCGATCTGGCTGGCCGGCTCGGCGGCAAGAGTGTGGCGTTGCTGTTCACCAAGCGAATCCCGCTCATCGGCGGCGGCGTCGGGGCTGTCGTCGACGCGATAGCGACGCATCAAATCGGCCAGTACGCCAAGGGAGAGCTGGTGACCCGCCGGTCGCTGCAGCTGCGCTAAGCCTCGTCCTCGTCGATTCGCTCCGCGCAATTTGCCACCTCGCCTTGCGACATAGGTAATGCTGACTTAAGTTAGGTAAGCCTCACCAACTGAGGCGATAGTCAGCCTTCCGCAGTCCGCCCGGAATCGAGGAGAGATGTTCGCGAACTTCCTGATTGGCCTGCGGGAAGGCCTGGAGGCTGCGCTGATCGTCAGCATCCTCATCGCCTACCTGGTGAAGTCCGGCCGGTCGAACTTGCTTCCGCGCATCTGGTTGGGTGTGGCGATCGCTGTCGCGGTTTCGCTGGCCTTCGGCGCAATCCTGACGTTCGGGCCGCGGGGCCTGACCTTCGAAGCCCAAGAACTGATCGGCGGGGTCTTATCCATCGTTGCGGTCGTCTTTGTCACCTGGATGATCTTCTGGATGGCGAAGGCGGCGCGGTCGATGTCTGGTCACTTGCGGTCACAGATCGACCGGGCGTCCGACGACCGACCGTGGTCTCTGGTGGTTGTGGCAATGCTCGCGGTAGGGCGGGAAGGTCTGGAGACCGCACTCTTCTTGTGGGCGGCAACGCAGGCGGCGACCCGCGGTGCAGCCACCGGCGGCAGCCCGCTGATCGGCGCCGCGCTGGGTCTGCTCGTCGCGGTCGGTCTCGGTTACGGAATCTACCGCGGCGCGCTGAAGATCAACTTGTCCCGCTTCTTCACCTGGACCGGCGCTTTCTTGATCTTGGTGGCCGCGGGGGTGCTGGCGTACGGGGTCCACGACCTCCAGGAGGCCGGTGTTCTTCCTGGTTTGAACAACCTGGCGTTCGACGTCTCCGCCGCCGTCCCGCCAACCTCCTGGTACGGCACCGTGCTCAAGGGTGTATTCAACTTCTCTCCGACGACCACCGTGCTCGAGGCCGTCGTCTGGTTGGCGTACGCGATCCCCACGATGACCCTGTTCTTGCGCCGGGTCCGGCACCGGACTGCCGGCGCCACCACCAGCGCCCGCGCCGGTCGCAGCGACCATCCCCGCGGGAGGCCATTCGTGAGGACCGCTCCCCTGCCGGCCAGGAAACTGGTCGGCGTGGCGGCCTGCGTGTTAGGCGCGCCGCTGCTAGCGGGCTGTACCGAGAATCCCAGTCAAGCCAGCGACCAAGCCGACCGCGGGCCGATCACCGTACGGGCGACGGATACGACCTGTGATGTGGCGCCCCAGAGTGCTCCCTCTGGTCGGCTGCAATTCATCGTCACCAACGGTGGCAGCAAGGTGAACGAGTTCTATCTGCTGGCCGAGGACGGCCGCGTCGTCGGTGAGGTCGAGAACATCGGGCCGGGGCTGTCCCGTGACCTTGTCCTCACCGCCGGACCGGGCCAGTACGTCACAGCCTGCAAGCCGGGCATGATCGGGGACGGCATCCGCAATGCCTTCACCGTCGAGGACTCTGGTGCCAACGCGGGCTCCACAACCGACGAGGCGCTGGCCGAGCAGGCAACCGCCAGCTACGCGGCCTACGTCGACGACCAGACCGATCAGCTGGTGACGAAGACAGAGCAATTCGTCGCGGCATATAAGGGCGGCCGGGTCGCCGAGGCTCGGCAGCTGTATCCGACAGCTCGAGTCCATTGGGAGCGCATCGAGACGGTCGCAGAGTCCTTCGGTGACCTGGATCCGAAGATGGATCTGCGCGAGGCCGACGTGGAGGCAGGCCAGAAGTGGACGGGTTGGCACCGTCTCGAGAAAGATCTGTGGCCGGCTCGGGCCAAGGGCTACGAGCCGATGAGCAAGGCCCAGCGCACGGCGTACGCGGACGACCTCATGCGCAACACCACCATGCTCCACGAGCGGGTTGAAGATCTCACTTACACCGTGGACCAGATTGCCAACGGAGCTCGCGGGCTGCTGGACGAGGTGGCGACGGGCAAGGTCACCGGCGAAGAGGAGTACTGGTCGCGCACCGACCTGTGGGACTTCCAGGCCAACGTCGACGGTGCGCGGGTCGGCTTCGACGGCCTGCGGCCGCTGCTGCAGAAAACCGATCCAGCGCTTGACTCGGAGATCCAGACCCGGTTCTCCGACCTCCAGAGCCGCTTGGATGAGTACCGAGTGGGAGACGGGTTCGTGACGTACGACAAGCTCAGCAACTCAGAGGTAAAGGAGTTGTCCGACTCCGTCAACGCCCTCGCCGAGCCCATCTCCAAGATGGCCGCATCGGTGATCTGAGGTCGGGAAATGTCCCTTCACGATGTGCGCGATCGCACCATTGAACCTGGCGAACCGCGCCGGGCACCCGAGCTGCCGACCGAGCCTGCCGAGCCGTCGGCGCCCGCAAGGCCCGAGACTCCGAAAGCGCGCCGGGTCGGAGGATTCTCGCGGCGCGGTCTCCTCGGGGCGGCGGGCGCTGGATTGGCCGGGGTCGCTGCCGGGGCAGTGGGTGCGCGGGCCCTCGATTCGGCGGACGGTACCCCCGCGGCCGCAACCGCACCGGGATCCAAGACCTACCCCTTCTACGGCACCCACCAGGCGGGCATCGTCACACCAGCGCAGGACCGGTTGCACTTCGCCGCATTCGACGTCACCACCGACTCTCGACAGGACCTGGTCCAGCTTCTAGGGGACTGGACGCTGGCAGCGGCCCGGATGACCCAGGGACGCGGCGCCGGTGAGCTAGGCCCCACGTCTGGTCCGTACGGCGCGCCGCCCGACGACACTGGTGAGGCGATCGGGCTCCCACCTTCAGGGCTGACTCTGACCTTCGGTTTCGGGCCGTCGATGTTTCGCAAAGGGGGCAGGGACCGGTTCGGCATCTCGGCTCGGCAGCCGGCCGCCTTGCAGCGCTTGCCGCACTTCCCCGGTGACAACCTCGACCCCGACAAGTCCGACGGCGATCTGTGTATCCAGGCCTGCGCCGACGATCCGCAGGTGGCGGTCCACGCGGTTCGGAACCTCGCGCGCATCGCCTTCGGGCGGGCGGCCATCCGCTGGTCGCAGCTTGGCTTCGGCCGTACGTCGTCGACCTCGACCTCGCAGGCCACGCCGCGGAACCTGTTCGGGTTCAAGGACGGGACGATGAACCTCAAAGCCGAGGATCCCGCGGCAATCGACGAGCACGTCTGGGTACGGTCCGGAGCCGACGCCAAGGCCGGCTGGCTCGCCGGCGGCTCGTACCTCGTCGCCCGTCGGATCAACATGACCATCGAGATCTGGGACCGGCAGCCCCTGTCGCGAGCAGGAGCGGGTGATCGGCAGGACGAAAGCCGAGGGTGCGCCGCTGTCTGGCGGCGGCGAGTTCAGCCAGCCGGACTTCACCACCAATGGTCGAGGCGACGAGCCGCTGGTCGCCGACCGACGCGCACGTACGGATGGTTCATCCGGCCAGCAACGAGGGCGTCAGAATGCTCCGCCGCGGCTACAACTTCGTGGACGGCAGTAACGGGCTCGGCCGGATGGACGCCGGACTGTTTTTCCTCGCGTTCGTGCGCGATCCCCGCACCCATTTCATCCCGATCCAAACCAAGATCGGGCGTGGCGACGCGATGAGCGAGTATCTGCAGCACACCGGATCGGCGCTGTTCGCGATCCCGCCCGGTGTGGCGCAGGGCGAGTTCGTCGGACAGGCTCTCTTCGCCTGATTTCCACTGAGCCGCTACCGAAACTGGCAGCCGCTACCGAAGATTCGCGCGCAGCTGGGAGGTTGGGTAGCGGCTGGCGTGATCGAGGGGTTGCAGGGCGAGTCCGCCCGAACAGGCCCGCTACTCGGTCCTCGACGACGCCCTCTTGGGCATCACCGTGGGCAAAGGCCGTTTGCGTTCGACACCGAGACCGTGCGGGACCCGCCGCAGGCCTTTGCCGACCCAGGGCGCGAAGTAGCGGACCGCCCAGTCGATGTCGCCGCTGATCTGGGCGCGTGCCCGGGGCCGCGTCGGCTCGGACGGGAGCGCATCAGCCCAGGACTCGTCGAACTCCGCAAGCCCGAGCCGCCAGGCCAAAGCCGCAGCCATCAGCTGGTGACCCAGCGCGTTGCCGTGCAGCCGGTCGTCGAACCACAGCCGCCTGTCCTCGGCGATCGGATAGGACTGGAAGTCCACGACCAGCACGCCGAAGCAGGCAGCGATTTCGCGGATCATGTCGTTCAGGACGAACACTCGCCCGCGGAACTGTCGGCCCAAGGGGTTGATTCTGCTGGGATCGACCATGGTGAAGGTCAGCACCGTGATGCCGCGTTCCCGCGCCTCGCTGAACATCGCGACCAGATCCAGCCGCATCGCGGCAAAGTCGCAGCGGACGGAGACCGCGTCGTTGACGCCGCCGAAGATGGTCATCAGATCCGGCTCCAGCGCAAGCGCGGCGTCGAACTGCGTCTTCCGGATCTCGTGCAGCCGCATACCTCGAATGGCCAGGTTGGCGTACTCGACCGGCGACTCCTGGGCGTCGGCGATGTGTTCGGCAAGCCGATCCGCCCAGCCGCGGTATCCGCCTTGGCCATCGGGGTCCTCGAGCCCTTCAGTGCTCGAATCACCGATCGCCACATATCGGTGGAACTCCTTCATGCCACAGATTCTCTCTCCTGCTCAAGATCATTCCTTGCAATCGGGCGCGAAGGGCGGGTGTTGCCGCAACCGACAACGCTGTCGGCGACGAACTATCCTCACCGGGAGGAGCACCGATGCCCACGCGTACGGATGAGGTTGGCTTCGCGACGTTCGTCGCGGCGCAACGCCCACTGCTGCAGGGCATCGGCTACCTAATGTATGCCGACCTCGGCCGGGCACGCGCACTTGTCGACGCGACGATGGCCAGGCTTTATGACAACTGGCCCGTCGAGGAGGACCCGAGGGATATCGGGCTGCGCCGGGTGCTCGACGGCCGCCCGAGCCAGCTGGATGTTCCCTGGCTCCGTCGGAGCCGAGTGGAGCTGGTGGACACAGCGACAACCGGGCTTAACCCACCGATCGGCATCGTGGCGGACCTTGCCGAACTCGACATGGACGAGCGTCGGGTGCTGATCCTTCACCACGTCGCTCAGGTACCGCTGCTACTCATTCCCCCATTGGTCGACCGAACCCCTGACGAGGTTCGGGAGCTAGCGAGATCCGCCCGGGACCGGTTGATCGCGGCCGACCCCGATCGAGCAAGCGATGCGGTCCTTGCGGCACAGTTGGCTGAAGCCATCCCGTACGAGCTGCGGGAAGGATCCCCAGCCGACATCGATATCACCCACGGCAGGCAGCTCGTCCGGCAGCGCATGCTTAGGAGACTGGCGGGCACGATGGCCGCGGTTCTCGTTCTCGTCGGTGTGGTGATCTGGGCGCCGCGCGAGCGCCTCAATGCGAGCACTTCTCCGCCGGCTCCATTGCCAATTCCGGTGGCGTCGCAGCCGGTGCCCCCGCTGTGCGGCGAATCCGACAACAACTGCCAGGTTCATGTGCTGGGCGCCTGGCGTGCCGAAATGGCGGCCGTGGTGGGGTCATACCTCGATCCCGCGAACAACTATTTCGACGGGGTTGGACACGGCAGTGAACCGATCTACGAGACACCGAGCTTCTGGGACGGTCGCGGTGGTGCTCTCGGTTTCAACCTCTTCTCACGCACAGGCGGGACCGTGATCTTCGTCCAGATCGCCAGCAGCGACAACCTGGCAATTCCGTGCGGCGACATGACCGGCCAAGACTGCATTTCCCAGCGCTTTCTCGATGGCAATACCTACCAGCTCACCGAGAGGACCTACGCGACTGCGGGACTCGAGGTTCAGTACACACCGAATGGCACAGAGGTAGTGACAGTCGTGGCGCGCGATACCGCGATAGGTCGCAGTCTGGAGATCACTCGCGGTCAGTTGATCAAGCTGGTGCAAGATTCCCGCTTGCAGCTGCCGCATCGTTAAGCCAGTGGCCGCGGGCGCCTACAGTCGTCTCCCGAGCAGGACCCGCAATAATGGAGTGCCTGAGGTCACGCCGGTGTGCTGTTCCAGACTGTGCTGTCGACGTAAAGGAGCCTGAATGACGCACCGCAGCCCGCTGGTCACCCTTGCTGGCTTGGTCGTCGCCTTCGCTCTTTTCTTCGGGATCAATCTCGCCAGCAGCGCACCCCGCCAGGCCACCGGTGCCGAGTATTCCTCGGCTTCTCCGTCGGCGAGCCCCGCCGACCAAACCAGCGAGACACCAAGCCCATCGACGACCGGGCCGGCGACGGCGACGGCGACGGCGACGGCGAGTCCAAGTGGAACGGCGACAGCCGAACCAGAGGGTGACCAGTTCCCGGACAAGGTGGTCTACGCCGGACGCACCGACGATGACAGCGCGGCGCTTGCTGTCGCTGTGCTAGGCGAGAAGGCCGCGGCATACGTGTGCGACGGGCACACCATTGAATCCTGGATGCGCGGCACCGCGCGAGACGGCGAGCTGAAACTCCGCGCCAAGAACGGGGACACCCTGGAGGCCAAGCTGAAGGGATCGAAAATCGAAGGCAAGGTCGAGGTCGGCGACGAGAAGCTCAACTTCACAATCGGTGAGGCGAAACGGCCGGCCGGACTTTATCGGGCGCGCGGATCCAGCTACACCATCGGCTGGATCGTGTTGCCGGACGGGTCTCAGGTGGGCATTGAAACCAGCGACAGCGGCCCAAAGACCCCGGCGCCGAAGCTCGACACCGACCAGCCTGAAGTCCAGGCCAACGGCGAGAACGTGACCGCCAAGCCAGTCGAGGGCGACGAGAACATCTAGGCCAGCAGGCCCAGCGAGCAGCGAGCCGGCAGCGGCGCCGGCAAGGAAGGCGAGCAGATGAGCGCGATACCGGCAGCGAGTAGCGAGCACACCCCGGCCAGCGTCCCGGAAACACCGGCGCGAACAGGCCCGATTCTTGTAGCTTTCGCCGTCGGCTCGGCGGTAGCGATCGGCTTCGGCGTGTATGGCCGGCTGCACAACCCCACAGGGCAGGCGCTCAACCTCGCGGGCTTCTCCAGCGGACTCGCGGCCAAGGCATGGCTGACCACGGCGGCCTTTGTGTTCGCGCTCGTGCAGATCTCCACGGCGATGATGTTGTACGGGCGGATCAAGGTCTCCGGCGCATGGGTGGCCCCGGTGCACCGCTGGTCCGGACGGATCGCCGTCGCGTTGACTGTGCCGGTGGCCGTGCACTGCTTGTACGCCCTGGGGTTCCAGGGCTACAGCGGTCGTGTGCTCGTGCATTCGATCTTCGGCTGCTTCTTCTTCGGCGCCTTTGTCTCCAAGATGCTGATCTTGACCCGAGACGACTCACCCGGCTGGGCGCTGCCCGCACTCGGTGGAGCAGTGTTCAGCGGCTTGACCGCCCTATGGATGACCGCCGCCCTCTGGTTCTTCGCGACCAACGGCGTGACCAGCTGATCTCGATCTGGAGGAAAGAATGACCCCCGCATTTGCCGATCGGGCCGGAGCACTGTCCCGCCGAAGCTTGATCAAAAATAGCGGCCTGTCCGCGCTCGCGATTGGTGGGTTGTCAGCCTGCACCAACTACGGCGCCCAGTCCGCTGCGCCCGCCAGTTCGGCTGCGCCCGCCAGTTCGGCCGGTTCGGCCAGCGCTGGAGCCAGCGCCTCAGGCTCGAGCTCAGCAGGCGGATCCACCATCGCCAAAGCCGACATCCCGGTGGGTGGTGGCAAAATCTTCCCGGACCTGCAGGCGGTGGTTACTCAGCCAAAAGCTGGCGACTTCAAAGCGTTCACCTCGGTGTGCACGCACCAGGGGTGCACGGTCGCGGAGGTGGTCCAGACGATCAACTGCAACTGCCACGGCAGCAAGTTCTCGATCACCGATGGTTCGGTGGTCAACGGCCCCGCCACCGCACCGCTCGCCGCCAAGAAGGTGACCGCGAAGGGCAACAATCTGACCGTCAGCTAGACCGCGGCCTCAACGCTGCCGGGCTGCACGGTCTCAGGAATCGTGCTCGGCTTCGGCCGCATCCGCTTCTGCCTTAGTCCGATGGACCACGCCATCCGGATGTTCGGGCGGCCCGTACAAGGAGTAGAGCCGGAGCGGCGTATCGCCGGTGTTGATCACGTTGTGCCAGGTACCGCCGGGCACGATCACCGCCCAGTCATCGGCCAACCGGTGAGTCTCCTCGACCTCGTCTTGACTGGGACCGAGCGTGACCGTCGCGCTGCCCTCCTCTACCCGGAGGAACTGGTCGCGATGATCATGCATCTCGAGACCGATCTCCTCGCCTGGCAGCAGGCTCATGACCGTGAGCTGGAGGTTCGAGCCGGTGAACAGCACCGTCCGAAAGGTGGAGTTGCCGAGGGTGATCGCTTCGATGTTGCCGACCCAACCAGTCACAACCGTTCGCCGTTTCGTTCGTCGCGGAATCGGACCCAGTCTCGCACCAGACCAAGATCGAAACCGGTACGCCCGTCGGTGCTGACGGTGATCAGCCGTTCGCCGAGCTCGAACAGAGAATCACCGACGGCGTCGGGACTCTCTCCGGATGCGGTGGAGCGTTCGATCTCCCCCGGGTCGCGGCCGAGTTGCTTGCACCAGTCGTCCAACACCCGGTTCTTGTGCGTCAAGGTGTCCACGTCACCGAAGCCGTGCCAAATAGCTGCGTGCTCCGCGACCAACCGCAAAGTCTTCTGCTCGCCCCCGCCGCCGATCAGGATGGGCACCTCCCTCATCGGCGCCGGATTGAGCTTGCCGAGCCGGGCCTTGATCCGCGGCAGGGCCGCACCGAGTGCCGCGATTCGGCTGCCGGCGGTGCCGAACTCGTATCCGAACTCGTCATAGTCCTTTTCAAACCACCCGGCCCCGATACCGAGAATGAGCCTGCCCTCGCTGATGTGGTCGATCGTTCGCGCCATGTCGGCCAGGAGCTCCGGGTTGCGATAGGAGTTGCAGGTCACCAGGGCGCTCAGCTCGACGCGGTGGGTCTGCTCCGCCCAGGCAGCCAGCATCGTCCAGCACTCGAAGTGCTTGCCCTGCGGATCGCCGGTGAGCGGGAAGAAGTGGTCCCAGGTGAAGATCACGTCCACGCCCGCCTCTTCAGCTGCATCGACCGCGCGCCGCAGATCGGCATAGTCCGCATGTTGGGGCTGGAGCTGGACGCCGATTCTCAAGGGCCGGTTAGCGTACGGAAGGTGGGTCATGCAGGGCTCCTCTCGCTGCTGGCAATGCGGCGAGCGTAGACCGGTGCCGACATACTTCGCATATGGACCGCCTCCGCGTCGCGATAGCCGCGCCAGTACCCGAAGACGTACCCGGGCTTCTCCGCGCGGGGGAACCTCGGATCGAGCTGCGCTACGACCCCGAAGTCCTTCCGCCGATGCGGCACCCAGCCGACTTTGACGGCGACCCTTCGTTCACCCGGACCGAGGCGCAGCAGCGGCGGTACGAGGAATTGCTGGACGGGGCGGATGCCCTTTACGGCATCCCCGACGTGGATGCGGCGGCATTGCACCGAGTGGTTGAGGCCAATCCGGATCTTCGCTGGGTGCACACGATGGCCGCGGGCGGGGGCGCCACCGTGAAGGCCGCCGAGCTGACCGACCAGCAGCTGAACAAGATCATCTTCACGTCATCGGCCGGTGTGCATGCCGGGCCGCTGGCCGAGTTCGCGATCTTCGGCGTGCTGGCCGGGAGCGAAAGACTTGCCGCGGCTGAATGCGCAGCAAGCGGCCCGCGAGTGGAGCGGCCGCTGGATGATGGGCCAACTAGCTGAGCAAACTGTGCTCGTTCTCGGGTTGGGCGGCATCGGCCACCGGGTGGTGGAGCTGCTGGCTCCCTTCGGCGGAACGATCCTCGGCACCAGTCGACGAATGGCCACGGCGGACGGGGTCGATGAGGTGATCCACCCCGATGATCTTGTTGAGGCCGCCGGCCGAGTCGATGCCGTGATCAGCACGCTGCCCGGCACCGAAGCGACAGCTGGCCTGCTGGGCGGCGCCTTCTTCGCGGCGTTGAAGCCGGGCGCGACGGTGGTCAACGTGGGACGGGGAACGGTGATTGACGAGGCCGCGCTGATCGACGCGCTGCGTACCGGCCGGGTCGGCTTTGCGGCGCTGGACGTCTTCGCCGCCGAACCGCTGCCGGGTGACAGTCCGTTGTGGTCGATGCCCAACGTGCTGATCAGCCCCCACACCGCCGCGCTCAGCAAGCACGAAGACCGGCGGATCGCGGAGGTCTTCAGCGACAACGCCACCCGGTTGCTCGACGCGCAGCCCTTGCGCAACGTGATCAACATCGAAGAGTTCTACTGATCAGTCAGTGGGGTCACGTTTTCGGCGACATTCCCGCATAAGTGGCCACGCGAACCGCCTGGATCGCATCAGTACAGCCCTTGATGGCCATCCTCAATATCGGCCGCAATTGGCGTTTGGCGTGCAACGATGCGGCTATGCAACGAGACGCGCGGACGGTCGCCAAGTACGTGGCCGCCGGGCTGGCTCTGCTGGCCATGCTCGCTCTTGCGCCGTTCTTCATCGCATCCGGACTGATGGCCCCCGGTTGGGCGGTGGTCGTCTTCATCGGGGTGTGGCTCGCCTTGTTCGTGCTGGGCTGCTTCTGGATTAGGCGCAAACCGCTGTGGGTGATACCCGTGCCGTTCCTCGCCGCTGCGATCTGGTTCGGCGGCATGAGTGCCGGTGGAGCGTGGCTCGGCTGGACGCCATGACCTGAGCCGCTCGACCGCGCAAAACCGATCGTGAGCAAAGACCGAGCCAGCCGCCGCGGCCAGCATTCCGAATGCTGTACGCGGCGGCGCCCAGTGGCAGCGAATGAAGTCGGCTGAGGACCAGATCGGCGCCGCCGTCCTCCGGCCGTCGCCGGGGATCTCAGACTCTTGCGGGAATAGCGTCGACGGTGGTTTCCTGGCTCGTTGCCTCGGCGGGCGACCGATGGACCCAGAATCGCCGCGAGACCACCAGCAGCACGAGTGCGACCAGGCACCAGACGATGGCGTAGATGTAGTTGAGCCGGTCCAAGTCGGCACCGGACGACCAGAGCTGATTCGTTTCCACCGCGCCCTCGGTGCCGTGCGCGATGAGCGTCAACAGCGAGCTGCCGCCGGCGTGGTTGAAGAGCCAGGCGTACCAGAAGGTGACCGCGAGGGTGCTGATGAAGCCGATGGGATGCGCCTGGAACTCGGGCATCACGAACAGCGGAACATGCCAACCGGCGATCGCGATGGCCATGATGGCGGTCGCGGCCAGCCGCGAACGGCCCCGTTGCAGTTCGGGCTGAGCCCAGCCTCGGAAGCTGGGTTCCTCCATCAGTGCTCCGCCGAAGGGGCTGATGATGTGAATTCCGATCGCCAGGGGCAGTCCGTACCAGGGGTTCAGCAGGCTCAGAGACGGGGCGGGCGCCCCCAGCGCGACGTTCGCGGCTGACGAGGTGATGTGGACCAGCAGCGGCACACCGACGGCGAGGGCGTACCACACCCAGCTCACTCGCCAGCGAATGAGGCGAGAACCAAGCTGGCGGAGACCGGGGAGGCCCTCGGTCAGCGAAACCACGACGATGGCCGACACCAATGCGCCGGGGGCAAAGAAGCTGTGCCACGGAATAGCGCCCCAGGCGAGCGCATAGGCGAGGACGAAGAAGCAGAGCACTCGATGGCGCTTCACGAAATTCATCTCGGACCCCTTTCGCGGTGAAGTGATTTGACGTTGTCCATCACTTTTCCTGCGTAAGGTCGCGAGCACGAGTGGGCGTACTTGTCAATCAATAGGCCGGTTTTCTGGCCTATCGATTGGCGGGCAACACGCGAATACTGGACCTATCGGGCAGAGATGCAGCGGGGGGAGGAGGTCGCCCATCACGGATATCGCCTCACCGTCTCCTGGCAGTAGCACGCCGGCAGCCCTCGACTTGAAGAGAGCCCCGCGGGCGTGGATGCTCTGGGCAATCGCCGTCGCCAGTACGGGCGTCGTCATCGGCTCACTGATCCTCGCCTTGGCCAGCGATCAGCTGGATCTACCCGGTCTGCGCGCGTTCCTGATCGGCTGGATCGTCATCCCCTACGTGGTGAGCGGGATCTTGGCCTGGTGGCGGCGGCCGGCCAGCCGGCTGGGGCCACTGATGGTCGCCACGGGCTTCGGAATGGCGATCACCCCTCTGCAGTGGTCTGACCAGCCGCTGGTGTACAGCATCGGGCATCTCTTCGACATGCTGCCCGCTGCACTGTTCCTGCACGTCTTTCTGGCGTTTCCCACCGGCCGGCTCACATCTAAGGCCGAGCGGATCGTCGTTGTCACCTGCTATGCCACTGTGTTGGGCCTTCAGCTCGTCAAGGTCATGTTGGGTGCCAATCCGGACAGCGTCTTCGCCCTCGTTGATCAGCCGGAGATCGGCAACGCGGTCGAACAGATCCAACTCTTCCTGGTTGGGGTCTTCCTCTTGACCGGGGCGGTCCTGCTTTACCTCCGCCAGCGACACGCTGGGCAGTCCCACCGTCGGCCAGCCGTACTGGTGGTCGACGCTTTCGACCTGGCCCTTGTGATGCTGGCGATCTTGTACGCGGCGGGACTTGGCGCATGGCCCGCTTTCGAGACCATCCGCCTGGTGACGTTCGCGTCGCTCGGACTGGCACCGATTGCCTTTCTCTTTGCCTTGCTTGATGCGCGGCTAGCGCGAGGCGAGGTGGCCAATCTCCTCGTCGAACTGCAGCGCAACCCGACCGCAGACCCACAGGTACCGCTCACCCGCGCTCTCCGCGACCCATCACTCCGGCTGGCGTATTGGTTGCCGAAGTCGCGGAGCTGGGCGGACCAGAACGGTGAACCGACGGCGTTGCCTGAGGCTGACGAGCGACGCGCCGTACGCGTGATCCAGCGGGACGATGAGCCGATGGCCGCGATGGTGTTCGACAGAGCGCTCGAAGACGAGTATGAGCTTCTCGATGCCGTTGCCGCCGCGGCCGGCATTGCCCTGGAGAACGGCCGGTTGCGCGCTGAGCTACGGGCCCGGCTGCAAGAGCTGCAGGGTTCGCGGAGCCGAGTGCTCGAGGTCGGGAGGCAGGAGCGGCAGCGGCTGGAACGTGATCTTCACGACGGGGCCCAGCAGCGCCTCGTCGCGCTGTCCCTCGAACTGAGTCTCATCGGGCAGAGCGCGACTGCCGATCCGGAGCTCAAGAAACGGCTGGCACGAGCGAAGACCGAGGTGTCGGCATCGCTCGAGGAGCTCCGAGATGTGGCGAAGGGGATATACCCAGCCGTCCTGTCGAGTCACGGCCTGGCCATTGCACTGGAGTCGCTGGCGGCTCGGGCTCCTATCCCCGTGCAGTTGACGGTCGATCTCGTTGACCGGCTGCCCGAGCCGACGGAGGTGGCGGCTTACTACGTGGTCAGCGAGGCGCTGACCAACATCGGTAAGCACGCCCATGCGACTTCGGCCAGCGTGCGCGTCTGTCGCGGTCGCCGAGGCATCGTGCTCGACATCAGCGACGACGGGGTCGGAGGGGCAGATCCGGCGAAGGGTTCGGGCCTACGTGGGCTGGCCGATCGGGTGGAGGCGCTCGGCGGCGAGCTGCGCATCTCGACATCCGCAGAAAGCCGTGGCACGGTCATCCACGCGGAACTTCCGTGTCCGTAGCACCGCTTGCGGTGGCGATCGCGGAGGACAGTGTCCTACTTCGAGAGGGCCTGACCGGCATCCTGCGCGGAGCCGGGCTTGACGTTGTGGCTGCGTACGACAATGCCGACGACCTCCTGATGCGGGTACGCAGCATGCCCCCGGATATCGCGATCGTGGACATCCGATTGCCGCCCACCCACACTGACGAAGGCATGCGGGCGGCCCTGCACATCCGGGAGCGCCATCCCGGCGTTGCCGTACTCGTCCTGTCGCAGTACGTCGAGCTTGGGTTGGCGATGCAGTTGCTCGCCGACTCGGCCGAAGGTGTCGGCTACCTGCTGAAGGATCGGATCAGCGACGTCGCGGACTTTGTGGAGTCCGTACGACGGGTGGCCCGTGGCGGCTCCGCGATTGATCCGACGATCGTCTCCACTCTCCTCCGGCGCCGGCGCAACGACGATCCACTAGCCCGCCTGACGCCGCGGGAGCGGGAGGTGCTCGAGTTGATGGCGTCGGGCACGTCCAATCAGGGAATCGCCGACCGGCTGGTGATCACGCTGCGGGCCGCGGAAAAGTATGTGTCAAGCATTTTCGACAAGCTTGGCATTCCCTCCACCCGCCAGGAGTCGCGCCGAGTTCTGGCCGTCCTTCTTTACCTTCGGGCATGACCAGTACTGCTGGGTGGTCATTCGCTGCCACGTCCCCTGCCAACATGCACCGCTCGGGACGCAACCAAACTGCCGCCGCCCAAAACGCCGTATCCTATGAGAATTCCGGGCCGACAGGAGCGGCATGGGTCAGCTCGTCGAGGGTCATGTTGAGCAGGGCCGCGAGGCGTATCGCCGCCACGCGTGGCACGAGGCCTTCGAATCACTAACCGCTGCTGACTCCGAGACTGCGCTCTCTCCACCGGACCTCGCGTTGCTGGCGGAATCGGCCTGGTTCGCCGGGGACCCCGACGCGGCAACTGAGGCACGCAAGCGCGCACACAAGGGATTCCTAGAACAAGGCGACCCATGCCGCGCAGCCGAACATGCCCTTCAGCTTGCCGTCGATCACTTCGATCGGCTCGAAACCGCGATCGGCAACGGATGGCTTGGCCGGGCCAGAAGGCTGCTCGAACAGACCCCCAGCGAATGTGCCGCGCACGGCTGGCAGGCGGTTTCGCTCTCCTACATCGCGCTCCGCGTGACTGGCGACCGAGCCGAAGCACTGAAGCAGGCGAAATTGGCGCAGGACATCGGCGGCCGGCTCAGCAACCCAGCGCTCCAAGCCATCGCACTCCAGCAGCAGGGATATGCGCTGGTCGCAATGGGTCGCATCGATGACGGTATGGCCCTGATCGACGAGTCGGCGGTTGCGGCGGTCAGTGGAGACCTTGACCCGTTGACGACCGGGAGAATCTACTGCAGCACGATCAGCGTCTGCCGCGATCTGAGCGATTGGCGGCGGGCGGTCGAGTGGACCGACGAGGCCGAACGATGGTGCAACCGCGAGAAGGTCTCCGGCTTTCCTGGAATCTGCCGCGTGCACCGCGCCGAAATCATGCACTTCCGCGGCTCCTGGGCGGATGCCGAGCGGGAGGCGAGGCGGGCGTGCGATGAGCTCAGCAGGTACGACCGCATGCTGGCCGGCGAGGCCCGCTATGAGATCGGTGATGTTCGACTTCTGGTAGGTGACCTCCCGGGTGCCCTCGACGCGTTCCGGCAGGCCCATGAACTCAACCGGGAGCCGGAGCCCGGCATGTCACTGCTCCGGCTGGCTCAGGGGGCCGCCGCAGCCGCGAATACGTCAATCAAGAGAGCACTTGTCGCGGCCGAATCACAAGCCTTCACTCAGGCGCGCCTGCTCCCTGCGGCCATCGAGATCGGGCTGGTCGCCGGAGACCTGGACTCCGTCGCCAAGCAGGTTGCCGAACTCGAGCAAATAGCCGATTCGTTTCACACGACAGCCTTGACCGCCACCGCCGAGTACGCCCGAGGGCGGCTGCTGCTTGCTCAAGGGGATGCCACCACCGCTTCGGCGAAACTGCGCCACGCTGCCGAACTCTGGCACGGGTTGGGCGCGCCCTACGAAGTTGCCAGAGCACGCACGGCACTCGGCGAGGCCTTTCGTACCGAGGGTGACGAGGAGGCAGCCCGCCTGGAGCTGGAATCCGCGAAGGCGGCTTTCGAACGCCTCGGCGCTCTACCGGACGCAAGCCATGTGGGCAGCTTGCTCGGTGGAGATCAGGGAATCGCTGCCAGGGCCGGCGAGCGGCAGAGGAGAACCTTCGTTTTCACCGACATTGTGGGGTCCACTCCTCTCGTCGAAGCGCTGGGCGACGAGGCCTGGGAGGAACTGATCCGTTGGCATGACCAGACCTTGCGGGCGATCTTCAACCGTTACGGCGGCACGGAGGTGAAGCAGACCGGTGACGGGTTCTTCGTCGTCTTCGACGATCCCGCGGCGGCGATCGAAGCGACAGTAGCCCTCCAGCGGTCACTTGCCGAGCAGCGCCGCGACCACGGTTTCGCCCCTCAAGTCCGGATCGGGTTACACGAGGCCGACGCATCGACCCGCGCGCTGGACTTCTCGGGACATGGGGTGCACGAGGCCGCGCGCATCGGCAGCCTCGCCGCTGGCGGACAGATTCTGGCAAGTCTGACGACGGTTCAACATGCGGCTACCCGGTTCCCCGTCTCGGCTTCGCGCTCGGTGACGCTGAAGGGCGTGTCTCGACCGGTCGAAGTTGTCACCGTCGAGTGGATGTGACCGGCTTAAGCCGGCAGGTCAAAGTGGCTCGTCCGTGACGTGCGTGCGCCCACCTGACTGTGGATCTTTCTCACGAATCCGTCAGAATTAGATGGGGTGTCGCTGCCGCATACTGGAAGGGACCAGGCTGCTGTCGACGTGGCTGGGAGGCGCATGTGAGCTTGGCACGAGTGGCCACGGCGCTCTTGGCTGCGATAGTTGGATGCGTCGGTCTCGGCGCTGCTGCCGCTTGTGGCGCTCCGCAATTCACGTATGTCAAGAACACGACCCACCGGACATACTTCAAGGTGCCCGCGTCCTGGCGGGTGATTGACGAGAAGGCTCTCAAGCAGATAAGCGGGGCCAGCCCCGCCCCCGAGAGTGACGGCGGATGGTCGGTCGCTTACGACGCTGCGCAAGATCCCTCGGCTACGCATCTTGTGGGCAAGAACACCCCGGAGCCGATCGTCTATGCCAGCGTGCAGCCCGTACCAGAGGAAGCGCGGGAGCAAATCTCACTCGACAGCCTCCGCGATCTGCTGCTGCCGGTCACGCCGGCGGCTCGCGCAGCCTCGTCGGCCTCTGGGACCAGCTTCAGCGGTTTCAGCTTGGTCAGCGACGCAGAACTCACCGCACAACCAGGGTTCCGAGGGGTCCACGAGGTCTTTCAGTACCGGGTGCAAGACGGGCCGTTGCAAACGTTCGACGAGACTGTGTATGTGAACAAGGACTCGAGCAAGGTGTACGCGCTGCTCCTGCGATGTTCGAATGAGTGTTACCAAGCGAGGCGGGCGGAGGTCGAGACCGTGACGGGATCGTTCACCGTCAAGGAGGGTTTATGAGCGCAGAAGCGCCGCCGCCGGTAGGTGGCCAGAACCAGCCGACAGGCGTCGGCGGGAGTACAGCAGTTGACCCCGCCTGGGGTCCCCCCGAAGGTCTTCCCTCACCCGGCGAGCACGTGGCCGAGCCGGAGGGAAGGACCCGTAAACGGCTCTCGTTCTGGGACCGCATCAAGTTCCTGCTCTTGCTGGGAATCGTGTGGTGGCTCATGGTCTGGGCGGCCATGGCGAGCAACCCGATCCTGCCGTTCGCGGACGCCGTCCGGCTTCAGCTCAGCAACAATTGGTGGCTGCTGGCGCTGATGGGCCTGGAGCTCGTCCGGCAGATTCATTTTTTGATCAGCGAACACTGGTCCGCTTATCACAGGTTCTGGACGACGAAGGTTTTCGGTGGTGTGGATCGCGCGCTTAAGCGCAGGTTCTCCGACTGGACGCGATTCCGTCTCGCCCGCATCCTGAAGGTCCTGCTGTGGATTGCGTTCTACGCCGTCGTTGCCGGAAAGATCCTCGGCACCTCGCCGGCGGTGGCGATCTTCGAGGCGCCTGCGCTCGTGTGGAAGGTGATGCCGTTCGTCCTCCAGCTGGGCTTTGCTTTCTTCTTCATCGCGTTCCAGTTCATCGGCCTGTTCTGGCTGTTGTCGCGTGGCGGTGTCGACGTCTACTACCCGGACGACATCAAGACGCGGTTCTCGGACGTATGGGGGCAAGACCACGTTCTCACCAGGGTGCAGGAGAACATCCTCTTCCTCGAGCACCCGGAGGAGATCGAGGACAAGGGTGGATACGTACCCGGCGGGCTGTTGCTGTGGGGCCCACCGGGGACGGGGAAGACGCTGATGGCCGAAGCGGTCGCGGGCGAGACCGGGAAGCCGTACGTCTTCGTGGACCCCGGTGCGTTCATCAACATGTTTTTCGGAATCGGGATCCTCAAGGTCAAGTCGCTGTTTCGTAAGCTGCGCAAGCTTGCCCTGCGCTATGGCGGCGTGATCGTCTTCTTCGACGAGGCGGACGCGTTGGGCAACCGTGGGGCGATCGGCCAGACCGGCCCGGGAGGGCCGGGCCGCACCTCACCTGCGGCGTTCCAAGCCGCGGGCTGCCACGGCTTCTCTTACCTTTCGGCGGACACGCAAGTACGGCTGGTGCGCAGTGCGATGAGTCACGTGGACACCGTCGAGGACGAGACGCCACCCTCACGTCGCAGCCGCTTCGTCGCGGGGGCCGGCATGGGCGGTGGCGGCGGCGGCCAGGGAACGCTGCAGGCCCTGCTGACCGAGCTCTCCGGCCTGACGAAGCCGCGCGGGCTGGTCAACCGGTACGTCCGCCGTGCTCTCGGAATGCGACCCAAGCCCCCGCCGAAGTATCGAATCCTGGTCATGATGGCGACGAACATGCCCGAGGCACTGGACGAGGCGCTGCTACGTCCAGGCCGCATCGACCGGATCTACAAGGTCGGATACCCCAGCAAGGCGGGGCGGATCCGAACCTACGAGGGATATTTCAACAAGGTCAAGCATGAGCTGAGCCCGGAGCACCTGGACAAGTTGGCGACCATCACGCCGTACGCGACAGGCGCCACCATCAAGGATCTGGTCAACGAGTCGCTCATCACCGCGATCCGCGGCGGCCGTGATCTGATCAGCTGGAAAGATGTCATGAAGGCGAAGCAACTGCGCGAGCTGGGACCGCCCGAGGACGTGGAGTACATCGAGCGCGAGCGGCACGCGGTGGCGGTGCACGAGGCCTGCCATGCGGTCGTCGCGTATCTGACCCGCCGGCACATGGAGATTGATGTCGCGACGATCGAGAAGGGCAGCGACTATCTCGGAATGGTCGCGAGCATCCCACCTGAAGATCAGTTCACGCGATGGCGGACCGAGTATGAGTCCGACATCCTCGTATCGCTCGCCTCCTTGGCGGGAGAGCGGATGTTCTTCAGCGGTGACAGTTCCTCGGGCGTCTCCGGCGACCTGGAGTCCGCAACCTCTGTCGCC
Source organism: uncultured Actinomycetota bacterium (assembly GCA_963754965.1). Classification (GTDB taxonomy): domain Bacteria; phylum Actinomycetota; class Actinomycetes; order Propionibacteriales; family Propionibacteriaceae; genus Microlunatus. The sequence continues at coordinate 68,373 of CAVWIA010000009.1, read as the reverse complement.
TCCTTGATGGAGGGCTTCTGGGGCATGGGCTCAACGGTCTCGTCGTACTCCACAGCCAAGAAGATGGAAGTCGGCGCTCCCGGTGGGCGTAGCGGTAAGAAGGGGGAGGATCCCGAGGCCATCATGCGCCAAGCCCTCGCCGATCGGATCGAGGACAAGCTCGGGGAGATGCTGGACCGCGTGGAGTCTCTGCTCAAGGAGAGCCGTCGTCAGGTGCTGGCGCTCGCCCACGCCTTGGAGATCCATCGGACGCTGACCGGCGATGACGTCGAAGCCGTCCTCGAGGGTCGGCTGGGACCGGCCGTGGATGGCAGGCCGTACGGCGATCCTCGCTTTGCCCACATGCTCGAGGACTATCACCGAGCTGCGGCCGATGCGCATCAAGGTCACGGCCACGTTCTGCTGACCATGCCCGAGGCGACCGTGCCGGTCCCCTCGGATCAAGTTGCCGCCCGGCCAAGGGACGCCGCCACTGATCACACGTCTGCGGAATGGTAGGTGCAGTGCCGCGGGCTCAGTGAATCCTGATTCTGGGCATCCGCAGGGCTAGATCGGTCGGCAGATCAAACGCGGCAGCCACGTCGGAGAGCTGCGGCCATGCAGCGCTGGCCTGCGTCGCCGCGCGTGGGTCCTCACTGTTCCGTGGCCGTCGCAGCCTCGCGAGTGGGGGGACATGGACTGCATGGAGGACGGGCGCGTCGTCCGGCAGGTCGGCACGCGTCCTTGCAATTCGGACTGCGTGTCGCAGCCCGCCGAGTTCATCCGCCAACCCGACGCGGATGGCGTCACGTCCAGTCCACACCCGACCGCGGGCCACCGCCTCGATCTCGGGGACCGTTCGACGCCGGCCTTCGGCCACCTTGGTGACGAAATCGTCGTACACGGCGTCGATGGTGGCGGCCAGGCGTGCCCGCTCGTCTTCCCGGAATCCACGCCGCGCGGAGTACATCAAGGACCGGGCACCCTGCTCGACAGTTCCGGTCGTGAGGCCCATGCGTTCGAGCAGGTCATTCACGACGAATTTTCCGCCGAAGACGCCGATCGACCCCGTCAGCGTCGCAGGCAGTGCGACGATCACGTCGGCAGGACAGGCAATGTAGTAACCGCCCGAAGCAGCCGCGTCGCCCATCGAAACGATCACCGGCTTGCCGGCCTCGCGCACCCGGCAGACCTCACGCCATATCGTTTCGGATGCGACGGCTGATCCTCCTGGGGAGTTGACCCGGATGACGACCGCACGAACAAGATCGTTAGCGATCGCTGCGCGCAACTGGGCAGTGATCGAATCGCTGCCAACTTGACGCCCGAGCGCTCCGCGCCGGGTTCGGCCAGACGCGATCGCGCCGTGCACCTCGATGAGGGCCAGGTGCCCCTTCCGGCGGGCCGGCATGGTCAGCCGCCGCCGCGGCCGCCACCGGTCGGCGAACAACAACTCGGCATCCCCCGCTACCCGCGACCGCAGCGCGGCATAGACCTGATCCCGATACCCGAGCCCGTCGATCAAGCCGACAGCTCGCGCCTCGGAGGCAGTCCGCGGGCCGGTGTCGATCAGCGTGCGGATCTCTGACGCATCCATCCCGCGGCCAGCGGCGATGTCCTCGACCGCCTCGGTGAAGATCGACTCGGCCAGACCGGTCAACGACTCGCGGTGGGCCGGACTGAACTCGGTGCGCATCAGGCGATCCGCCGCGTTCTTGTACTCGTGCCGCTGCTCCAATTGCGGTTCGATGCCAAGCCGGTCCAACGTCCCGCGCAGGAAAGTCGTCTCGACGCCCACGCCGAGCAGGCCGATACCTCCGCCCGGCTGGAGCCAGACCTGGTCGAAGGCTGTTGCCAGCACGTACGCAGCCGTATCAGGGGAACCGCCACCGAAGTCCTCGGCCCACGCGACGGTCGGTTTTCCGTGCGAGGCGAAGGCCTGGACGCCCAGGCGTAGCTCCTGCATCGTCGCCCACGGCAGCGCGCCACCGACCTTGACGACGAGCCCGACGACCTGCTGATCCTCGCCGGCCTCATGCAGAGTCCGAAGAATGGCACGCAGCTGGGGCCGGCCGCGGGCCCGGAGTCGGGCAAGTGGATCGTCCGACGCGGGGTCGACGGGCAATTCCGTCAGGTCGAGTTCCAGCAGAAAAGGGCGCTTGTGGTGTGGTAGCGCTGTCATGGCGTCCACCGTAGGCGGCCGCTGCACGCCTTCGAGCGGGGCGCGCTGCGATTCGCGGTCATCGACTCCGGCCCTGAGGATGCGGACGTTGTCGTCTTGCTGCACGGCTTCCCGCAGCACCCCCGTAGTTTCAAGCCGGTCGCCGAACGACTGAACGCAGCAGGCCTGCGAACTCTAATTCCCAGCCAGCGCGGCTACACAGCCACAGCCCGGCCCCCGCGGCGGCGCGACTACCGCACAGCGGAGACGGCCGCGGATGTCACTTCCTTGCTCGACGCCCCCCACCTCGACCGGGCACACGTGGTCGGGCACGACTTGGGCGGCGCACAGGCGTGGGGCGCAGCTGCCTGGTATCCGAGCCGGATCGGGTCACCGCGCATTCGCGCTAGACGGACCTCCGAACGCGATGCCGGGGGAACTGGCTGTGCTCATGACTCCCTCAGACGACCGGATGTTCGCGGATTACTAGGAGGCAGATTCGGGCCGGAATCTCAGAAGCGGCAAAAGTAAGACCAGGGGCATGCCATTCGGACTGTGCGCGAGGGGGAACCGGGCGCGACCCACGCTCATCCTGCCTGAATTAGCCAGTTTTGAGCGTAAAATGAGCTCCCGTTGACTCCCGTCTCATCCAGTTGGAGCGCGGCACGTGCCACAAGTTGTGGCACCGTCTCGATCTTGACTTCATGCCCAACGAATCGAACATTGGACGGCTGTCACCCGACACAGGTGATCCTGCTTGTCGGTTGACCAAACACATCCAGCTGCGCGGCGCTCGGAACGAACACGGCAGAAACTGTCGTGATGTAGGCATGACTGGGGTCGATGAGCAACCGATCAGCGCGGGGAGCAGCAGATGGCGGAGGTTGAAGTGAGCGCGGATCGTGAGCCGACTGCACCCGAGGTGCTGGGTGGCGCCGCGACGACGTGATTCTCCCCGAGGCCGACGGGAACACAGAAGAGTTTCCGGCCCTGCGGCGGCCTGGAGGTCCTCCACGAGGAGAACCTGCCGCCACACTACGCACGGACCCTCCGCGACTGGTGCGCCATTCTCGTCGAGCACTGGGACGAGGCGGTCGCCGAGGTCGGGCTCGGCACCGCGACGGTCTGGGGTCTCTACATGGCGGGATCGCGGTTGGGGTTCGAGCGCAACGTCGTCCAATTGCATCAAGTGCTGGCCGTCAATGTGAATGAGCGGGGCGGCGGCGATGTGGACCTGCCGCTACGGCCGTGGTGGCAGCCATAGGCGGGCGGGCTGAGGGTGAGCCCGCTCTGATCGACGTGGGCGAGGGCAGCAGCCTTTCCACCCGTCGACCCCTATTCCCCAACTGGTCTCTCGCGAGGGACAGGGCGCAGGGGTAGTTCCAGGTCGAGATCCGATGTTGTCGGACGCGTCCGGTCCGATACGACTGTTCACTCCCTTTGCGCTCCCAAACAGCCGAGTAGTCGAGGGCGTGCTGCGTGTCGCTCCGCAAGCGAGTCATGTCTGTGCCGCCGCAAGCTCACCAAGTGGCGTCGTGGACCAAGAGTCCACCGGATCAGCACCTGTCATCATCATGAAGTGCACGGTGAAGCGTGTCGGCGATCCGATGGCACTCCGTGAGCATCAGCCGGCGCGGGTTTTTAGCGGCAGGAGTCGGCGCGGCTGGGTGGCCGCTGCTTGGCTGCAGCCCGGGATCGGAGCCAGCGCGGACGCCAGCCGTCACTTCGCCGACGACGACTGGCACCCAACCCGGAAGCACTCAGACTGCCAGCCAGAACGGCGACAGGCTGCCCGACGGTCTGCTCCTCGGCTTCGCAACGGCTGCGTACCAGATCGAGGGCGCTGTGGCGGAGGACGGCCGCGGACTCTCGATCTGGGACACCTTCTGCCGGCAGCCTGGCGTGATCGACGATCACAGCTCGGGAGCGGTCGCTTGCGACCACTACCACCGGTGGAAGTCTGACGTCGACCTGATGGCTCGGCTCAATACCCAGACGTACCGGTTCTCTGTTGCCTGGCCGCGAATCATGCCGGACGGCCGTGGTCGAGTGAACACCAAGGGCCTGGACTTCTACCGCCGGCTGGTCGACCGACTCCACGCTGCTGCGATCGTGCCGATGGCGACCCTCTACCACTGGGACCTGCCGCAGGCTCTGCAGGATCGAGGCGGCTGGCAGAACAGGGACTGCGCCGAATGGTTCGCCAACTTCGCCGCAGTGGTTTTCGAGCGGCTGACCGGCGTCAACCGTTGGGTGACGATCAATGAGCCGCGGGTGATCGTCCACAGCGGGTACCGGATCGGCACCATGGCACCCGGGATCAGGAGTGACGTCGCCGGTGGCCGGGTGATTCACCACCTGTCCGTTGGGCACGGCAGAGCCGTGCAGGCGTTCCGGGCCGCCGGCAGCCCAGGTCTGATCGGCTGGTGTTGTGCGGCATCGCCCTGCTACGCGGCCGACGACTCCGCCGAGACGGCTGCGCAGACTGCGATCGCCGACACGTGGCACAACACGGTCTTTCTCGATCCCGTCCTCCGCGGGAGGTACCCGGAGCTGACAGACGGGCTCGCACCCGGCATCGTGCGCGGCCTGGACCAGGCCCGGCGCAGCGGGGATTTGTCGATCTCTACGCAGCCGATTGACTTCGTCGGCGTCAACTACTACTCGCCGACGGTGGTGGACCGTACTGGCAAGCAGGTGGTGCTCTACCCGACCTCGGCGTCCGGCCAGCAGCTCCATCCGCGTGCGTTCTACGACCTGCTGGTCCGCATCCATCGCGACTACCACTTGCCGATCATCATCACCGAGACTGGCATCCCGGACTACCCCGGCCGCCCACCACTGGCCGATGGCTTCCGGATCAATTTTGTCCGCGACCACCTGCGGGTGCTACTGCGCGCAGTCAACGACGGGGCGCGGGTCGACGGCGTCCACCTGTGGTCCTTGATGGACAACTGGGAGTGGGCCCGCGGATTCACCCAACGCTGGGGCTTGGTCAGGGTCGACTATGACACTCAGGCCCGAATACCCAAGCAGTCGGCAGGCTGGTTCGCCGACCTCGCCCGGACCCGCACACTGGCCGGTTGAGCGTCGGGGATCATCGCCAACACGAAGCCACTGCTGACAGGAGCTTCTTCACTTGGCCCTGCTGCGGAGCGGGCGTGCTCTGGCGCTCACCTCGACATGGCCGCCGACCACCTCCCTGGATCATCCGGGGGTTGACATCATCTCATTGGTCCTGTTGACTACGCAGTCATAATCTGACTGCGTAGTCAAAGGGGCCGGTGTGGCGGTAGAAGGAGCGCCTACTGCCTCCTCCCGCGTGGTGATGGTGGACGTGGCCCGTCGTGCGGGCGTCTCGCAAAAGACCGTGTCGCGTGTTGTCAACAATGCTCCATACGTCCGCCCCGATGTGCGGGACAGAGTGAACCAAGCCATCGCGGAGCTCGGTTATCGGCCCAACGTCGCGGCGCAAGCGTTGGCCCGGGAGCGTACCCACACAGTCGGAGTCCTGACTCTGGGAACTCCATTACGAGGTCCGTGGCTGCGGGTCTTCACGCTCGAGCGGGCCGCCCGACATCGGGGCTACACGCTGGCTCTGGCGTCAATGCCTGATCTATCGGCAGTGAGCGTGGCTGAGGGCATCGACAGCTTGCTGGCGCGGGGCGTTGAGGGGGTCGTTCTCGAGGTTCCGACCCACCTTGTCGAACTGGACGCTGCGCAACTGGCCGGACTGCCGGTGGTCACCAGCGCCGGACGGATCCCAGGCATCGCCCGGCAGACCGTTATCGACGTCGAGCAGAGAGAGATCTGCAAGATCCTCACCCAGCACCTGCTGGATCTGGGCCATGACACCGTCTGGCATCTCGCTGGTCCACGCGATTGGGACGCTGCTCGGAAGCGTCTATCCGGCTGGCGGCTGGCATTGCGCACATCGGGGCGCCGGGTACCGCCGGTTCTCTTTGGCGATTGGTCGGCTCTCTCCGGATACAACCAGGGTCAAAAGTTGGCTGCGCGTGATGAGGTCACCGCCATCTTCGCCGCGAACGACCACATGGCGATGGGTGTGCTTCGCGCCCTTGCCGAAGCGGAGCGGAGAGTGCCTGACGACGTCTCGGTCGTCGGCTTTGACGACGTCCCGGAGGCTGAATTCCAGATGGTTCCGCTGACGACGGTCGCGATCGATGCCGACGCTTCGGCTGAGCGCATCCTGGCCGAGCTCGTCCGCATGATCGAAGGAGGCGAGCCGGCGACGGCAGACGTCGAACTTCATGCCGATCTCGTGATCCGTCGATCCGCTGGTCCTCCTCCCAAGGTTCACAAGATGAGCAGATCCGTGACGCGCATCACCTAGTCCCACACCTAGTCCCACCGGGGGCGGTCGTATCGCCCGATCGTCCACCCCATCACCAAACCACCATGGAAGGACAGCGATGTCTGAAGCATTCACAAGGCGCAAGTTCCTCATCACCTCCGCGGCGGCCGCGTCAAGCGCCTGGCTGCTTGCCGCCTGCGGCGGCGGCGGCGGGGATCAGCCCGGCCCAGCACAAGGTTCGGCCTCGACGGTCCCGCAGACCGACATCGACAAGGCGCTCGACACCGAGACCACGCTGACGTTCTGGACCTGGGTTCCGGACATCACCAATGAGGTCAAGCTGTTCACCACGAAGTACCCGAAGATGAAGGTAAACGTGGTAAATGTCGGGCAGGGCGCCCCGCACTATCAGAAGTTGCGGACCGCCATCCAGTCCGGTCAGGGCGCTCCGGATGTGGCCCAGGTCGAGTTTCAGTTCATCAACTCCTTCACCCTCGGCGACGGCAGCCTGCTCGATCTCACCCCGTATGCGCCGGCGGCGTTGAAGGACAACTACCCGGACTGGGTGTGGTCTCAGGTCAACACGAACGGCGGCCTGTGGGGTATCCCGCAGGACACCGGCCCGATGGGTCTGCTGTATCGCGACGACCTGCTCCAGGATGCCGGCATCGAGGCGCCGAAGACGTACGACGACTTCGCGGCGGCGGCCGCGACCTACCACTCCAAGAACCCGAAGAGCTACCTGGTCAACGTGGCGCCCAACCAGCCCGGTCAGATCGTGGCCTACCTGTGGCAGGCCGGTGTCCGGCCGTTCGCGTTCGACGGCAAGCAGACGGTCAAGATCGACCTGGCGAGTGAAGAGGCCAAGAAGGTCGTCAAGTTCTGGGGCGACCTGGTGACCAGTGGCGGCGCCTCCAACGACGCCGACTTCAACGACTCGTGGTACCAGGGCCTGAACAGCGGCAAGTGGGCTACCCTGCCGATCGCCGCCTGGGGACCGGTGTTCCTGGCGGGAGCGGCCGCGAAGACGTCCGGGCAAGTGGCGGGCAGCGGACCTTCCGCAGTGGGATACGAGCAAGGTCGTGTCCAGCAACTGGGGCGGCTCGACCGATGCGGTGCTGAAGTTGAGCAAGAACCAGATCGCGGCCTCCCAGCTGGCGTTGTTCATCAACACCGACAAGCAATCCGCGCTCCAGTTCGCCAACAAGCAGTACCTGTTCCCGGCGATGAAGGAGATCCTGACCGACCCGAGCTTCGTCGACCAGAAGTCCGAGTTCTACGGCGGTCAGAAGGTGAACGAGAAGTTCGCCCAGATCTCGGCGACCGGTCAGTCCCGACTTCGGCTGGCTGCCGTTCATGGACTACGTGTACACGAACTTCAACGAGACCCTCGGCAAGGCGTTCGCCGACAAGACCGACGCCGTCGCCGGCCTGCAGGCCTGGCAGGACGCCTCCGTCAAGTACGCCAAAGACCAGGGCTTCACGGTCTCCTGACATCGAGGTGCCCGCCGCTTCGGCGGCGGGCACCCACCCGACCAGCTCCTGGGAAGGGCGCTATGTCCACCGCTGTCGAAAATGCACCAACCACCAACGCCGCACTCCGACGTCGACCCCGACTGACCGAGGCCAAACGCCGCCAATACGCTGCTGCCTACGCTCTTCGTCCTGCCGTTCTTCGCCAGTCTTCATCGTCATGATCATCGTCCCGCTGATCTATTCCGGCTATCTGTCGTTCTTCAAGAAGCAGCTGATCGGCGGCATCAGCTTCGCCGGCTTCACCAACTACGCCCGGGCCCTGACCGATTCCCTCTTCCTGAGCGGCGTGGCCCGGATGGCGCGTCTTCCTGGTCCTCCAGGTGCCGTTCATGCTCGCCATGTCGTTGTTCTTCGCCCTCGCGCTGGACAGCGGGATGATGCGGTTGGCCAAGTTCAGCCGGCTGGCCATCTTCATTCCCTACGCCGTTCCCGGTGTGGTGGCCACCTTGATGTGGGGCTACCTGTACGGGCCGGGACTTCGGCCCGTTCGCCCAGATCACCACGGCGCTCGGCTTCGGGCCGCCACCGTTCTTCACCCAGACCGGCATGCTGTTCTCGATCATGAACATCGTGAACTGGGCGTTCATCGGCTACAACATGATCCTCATCTACGCCGCTCTGCGATCGATTCCGACCGAGCTGTACGAGGCGGCACGGGTCGACGGCGCTTCGGAGGTGCGGATCGCCTGGTCGATCAAGATCCCCGCGATCCGCCCGGCGTTGCTGCTGACGATCATCTTCTCGGTGATCGGCACCTTCCAGCTGTTCACCGAGCCGAAGCTGATGTTCAACCTGGCTCCGAACGTCATCGGCACCGCCTGGACCCCGAACCTGTACGCCTACAACGTCTCCTTCGTCAACCAGGACGCCAACTATGCCGCGGCACTGGCTTTCCTGCTCGGCATCGTGATCATCATCGTCTCCTACGTCGTCCAACTCAGCGCCCAACGCAAGGAGCGCAGCTCATGACCACCATCACCCCCGCCACCACCAGCGCACTCGTCGAATCCGAACCGATCGCCCAGCGCCCTGCCCGCAAATCCACCAGCTGGCTGCTCACCGTGTTCGTGCTGATCTGCGTCGGCTACTTCCTGCTGCCGCTGTTCTGGCTGGTGGTCGCGTCCACCAAGTCCAACGCCGACCTCTTCAGCTCATTCGGACTGTGGTTCGCCGACTTCAACCTCATTGAGAACATCAAGACCATCCTCACCTTCCAAGACGGCGTCTTCGTCCGCTGGGCGCTCAACTCAGTCATCTATGCCGTGGTCAGCGCGGTCGGCGCGGCGTTCCTCGCCACCATGGCGGGCTACGCCTTCGCCAAGTACCAGTTCCCCGGCGGAACCGCCCTATTCGCCATCATCCTCGGCGCCGTCATGGTCCCGGTCGCCGCACTGACCGTCCCGACCTACCTGCTGTTCGCCCGCGCCAATCTCACCGACACCTACTGGGCGGTCATCCTGCCCGCACTGGCCACCCCGTTCGGGGTGTTCTTGATGCGGGTCTACGCCGCCGACGCCATCGACACCTCCATGATCGAGGCCGGCCGGGTCGACGGGGTCGGTGAGATCCGGATCTTCTTCACCATCGCGTTCCGGCTGCTGCTGCCCGGCTCAGTCACCGTCCTGCTGTTCGCACTGGTGGCGAGCTGGAACAACTACTTCCTCCCGCTGATCATGCTCAACTCCCCGGAAAAGTTCCCGCTCCCCGTGGGCCTGGCGCAATGGGCGTCGACTGCGACCGGCGGCTCGGGCTCGCAGGCACTCTTCTCCACCGTAATCACCGGATCGCTGCTTTCGATCCTCCCGTTGGTGATCGCCTTCCTCTTCATTCAGCGCTACTGGCAGTCTGGGCTGGCCGCCGGCGGCGTCAAAGCATGACCACACGTCTCCTCATCAGTTAGGAACCCCATGGATCTCCGTCGTGAGCGGGTGCTGTTCGGCGCCGCCTACTACCACGAGTACCAGCCCTCGCCCCGGCTGGAGACCGACCTCGAGCTGATGGTTGACGCCGGATTCACGGTGATCCGGGTCGGTGAGTCGGTCTGGACCACATGGGAACCCGAGGACGGGCGGTTCGAGCTTGAATGGCTCACTCCGGTCCTCGACGGTGCCGAGCAGCGTGGCATCGGCGTCATCCTCGGCACCCCGACATACGCCGCTCCGCCGTGGCTAGCTCGCCGCTACCCTGAGATCGCCGGCGAAACCGCCACCGGTCGGCCGATGCCGTGGGGTGCGCGCCAGGAAATCGACTACACCCACCCTGCGTTCCGGTTCTACGCCGAGCGGGTGATCCGCAAGATCCTCGGCCGGTATGCCGAGCATCAGGCGGTCATCGGATTCCAGGTCGACAACGAGCCTGGGGCCCTGCTTTTCCACAACCGTGGGGTGTTTGAGCGCTTCGTCGACGAGCTCAGGCACACCTACGGCGACGTCGAGACCCTCAATGAGGCATGGGGGTTGGTGTACTGGTCACACAAGCTGAGCACCTGGGCCGATCTTTGGCGACCGGACGGCAACTGGCAGCCGCAATATGACCTGGCCTGGCGTACCTTCCAGGCGAAGCTGACCACCGAGTTCATCGCCTGGCAGGCCGGCATCGCCCGCGAGTACGCCAGGGACGACCAGTTTGTGACGACCTGCATCGCCTACGACCGGCCGACCGTCGACGACGCCAACCTCACCCGGGCTCTGGACGTGACCGCCGGTAACCCGTACTACGCCATGCAGGATGCTCTCGAGGTGCCCACCAAGTCGGTGAAGCCCCAGGGATGGACAACGTCCGGGTCCTGGAGCCTCTTCTTGAGTGCGGACCGGATGTACGCGTCCAAGCAGGCCCCGTTCCTAATCACCGAGACCAACGCGGGGGCCATTGGCGGGCCGTCGACGAACTTTCCCGCCTACGACGGTCAATGGCGGCAGGCCGCGTGGGCGTTCGTGGCTCGGGGTGCGGAGATGATCGAGTACTGGCACTGGCACACCAACCACTTTGGTACCGAGACCTACTGGGTCGGCATCCTGCCCCATGACCAGCAGCCCGGCCGGGTCTACGCCGAGCTGAGCCGGCTCGGGGCCGACTTCGCCCACGCGGGGTCCCGGGTGACCGGTCTACGGCCCGATGCCCGGGTAGGCCTGCTGTACTCCGCGCGCTCGAAGTGGGGACTGGCCTTCCAAGCCAGCTTCTCCCAACCCGGGAAGCCCTTCGTGTCGTCCCTGGCTGATCACGATCAGCGCTCCTACCATCGGATCTTCGAGGCGTTCTACCGCGGAACCTTCGACGCGCATGTGCCGGCCCGGCTGATCCACGACAGCCAGATCATCAGCCCCGACGGAACCACCCTCGACCCGGCCACCGTCGCCGCCGATCTTCCAGTGCTGATCGTGCCGGGGTTGCTGGTGGCCGACGACGCGCTGCTCATCTGGCTCAGGGACTATGCGGCTGCGGGTGGTCACCTGGTTCTCGGGCCTCGGACGGCGTACGGCGACGGCGAGGGCCGGGCCCGGACGGAGGTGAAGCCGGCTCTTCTGTCCGACGCCGGCGGCGTCCGCTACCAGGAGTTCTCCAACCTCAATGACCCCGTGGCCGTGGTTGCGGAGAGCGACGGGTTCGATCCATCGGCGGCGGCGCAGGCGACCGATTGGGCCGACGGACTGATCAGCGAGGGAGCGAAGGTGATTGCCGGCTACGACCACCCGCACTTCGGCCGGTTCCCAGCGATCGTGTCCACCGCACATGGGCGTGGCCGGATCACCACCGTCGGTACCCTCCCCAACCCCGATCTGGCCGCCGACCTGGCTCGTTGGCTCGCACCCCAGCGCGAGGCGTGGGGCGACCTCCCCGACTCCGTCACGGTGAGCTCGGCGACCAACGCGCATGACGAGCGGATCCACGTGATACACAACTGGGCTTGGGAGCCGGTCCGACTCAGCCTGCCGCGGCCAATGACCGATCTGTTAACCGATGCGGGCGACTTGGACCAGCTCGATCTGGGTCCCTGGGACGTGCGCGTGCTAGCGGGTTGATCGGCGCTGAATGTTGAGAGGAACGCTATGCTGGTTGGTTCCTGTGCCTTGGCAGCAGGGATCGACTTGGGGACGTGGTGGGGTCGGGCGGTACCCGTGCGGGTACCGGACGGTGCCGAGCCGGGCGGCGCGGTGTATGGCTGTCGCACGCTAATGCCAATCGGCGTGAATCAATGACTGTTACTGCGGGCATCGCCGATGTCGTGGCGGGGCTGCGGGTCGAGGTCGCCAGGCTGCATGAGGAGCTGCCGCGCTGGGGGCTGGTCGTCTGGACAGCCGGGAATGTGTCGGCGCGAGTGCCGGGTCGCGACCTGCTCGTGATCAAGCCGTCCGGAGTGGGCTATGACGAGCTGAGCCCGGAGGCGATGGTGGTCACCGATTTCGCGGGGAACCTGGTGGAGGGTGATCTTTCGCCGTCATCGGACACGGCCGCGCATGCCTATGTATACAAGCACATGCCGGAGGTTGGAGGCGTGGTCCATACCCATTCGACGTATGCGACCGCGTGGGCGGCGCGTGGCGAGGCGATCCCGTGTGTGTTGACGATGATGGCCGACGAGTTCGGGGGTGAGATCCCGGTCGGCCCGTTTGCGCTGATCGGTGATGACTCGATCGGGCGGGGGATCGTTGAGACGCTGCGGGATCATCGCTCGCCGGCCGTGTTGATGCGGAACCATGGCCCGTTCACGATTGGACCGACCGCCAGGGCGGCGGTCAAGGCCGCGGTGATGTGTGAGGAGGTCGCACGGACTGTGCACATTTCCCGTCAGCTCGGCGAGCCCGTCCATCTTGCGCAGTCCGATATCGACTCGCTGTACGCCCGCTATCAGAACGTCTACGGCCAGACTTAGGAGCCAGATGATCATGACCACCAACGCCACCTGCTGGTTCCTCACCGGAAGCCAGGGCCTCTACGGGCCGGAGACGTTGGCTCAAGTCGAGCAGCAGTCCCGTGCCGTGGTTGATCAGCTCAACGATGCGGGAAACCTCCCGGTTCCGGTGGAGTGGAAGCCGGTGCTCACAAACTCCGGCGCAATCCACAAGATCATCATGGCGGCCAACGCCGACCCGGACTGCATCGGACTGATCGGCTGGATGCACACGTTTTCCCCCGCCAAGATGTGGATCACCGGTCTGAGCGCGCTGGCCACGCCGTTGCTGCATCTGCACACGCAGGCGAACGTGTCGCTGCCATGGGCCGAGATCGACATGGACTTCATGAACCTCAACCAGGCCGCGCACGGCGACCGGGAGTTCGGCTACATCCAGACCCGGCTGGGGGTGCCGCGGACCACGGTCGCCGGGCACGTCTCCGACCCGGCCACGCGGGCCCGGATCGCCGGCTGGCAGCGAGCCGCCCGGGGCGTTGCCGCTATCCGGCACCTGAAGCTGGCCCGGTTCGGTGACAACATGCGCAACGTCGCGGTCACCGAGGGCGACAAGGTCGAGGCCGAGCTGAGGTTCGGCGTCTCGGTGAACACCTACGGCGTAAATGATCTTGTCGAGCGGGTGGATGCGGTTGCTGAGGCTGAGGTGGACAACCTGCTGGAGCAGTACGCCGATGCCTACGTGATTGTGCCCGAGCTCCAGCCCGGGGGAGACAGACACGAATCGCTGCGCTACGGCGCCAAGATCGAAGCGGGCCTGCGATCCTTCCTCACCGAGGGCGAATTCGGCGCGTTCACCACGAACTTCGAGGATCTCGGCGGGCTGCGGCAGCTGCCGGGTCTGGCGGTGCAGCGGTTGATGGCCGACGGCTACGGTTTCGGTGGCGAGGGTGACTGGAAGACCTCGGTCATGCTGCACACGATCAAGGCGATAGGCGCCGACAGCCCGGGTGGCACCTCGTTCATGGAGGACTACACCTACCATCTCGGGCCGGGCACGCCGAAGATCCTCGGTGCCCACATGCTCGAGGTCTGCCCGACCATCGCTGTCGACAAGCCGCGGATCGAGATTCACCCGCTTGGTATCGGCAACCGGGAGGACCCGGTTCGGCTGGTGTTCGACGCGGAACCCGGTCCGGCGACGATCCTGGGCATCTGCGATCTTGGTGACCGTTTCCGGCTGGTGCTGAATGAGGTCGACGTGGTCGCCCCCGATGAGCCGCTGCCGAAGCTTCCGGTCGCCCGCGCGGTGTGGGAACCGAAACCGGACCTGGCCACCTCGGCCGAATCCTGGATCACCGCCGGCGGGCCGCATCACACCGTCTTGTCGACCGCGGTCGGCACCGACCAGCTTGTCGACTTCGCCAACCTCCTCGGCGTGGAGCTGTTGATCATCGACGGCTCGACCAACCGGCGCGACTTCGCCGACCGGATCCGCTGGAACCAGGCCTACTACCGCCTGGCCCAAGGGTTCTGATCATGGCGACCGAGGCGCGCCGGGCGATCGCAGAGGGACGGACGGCTCTGGGGATCGAGCTCGGCTCGACGCGGATCAAGGCGGTGCTGATCGGAGCGGACCATGCGCCGATTGCCGTCGGTAGTCACGCCTGGGAGAACCAGTTCGTCGATCGGCTGTGGACGTACTCCTTGGACGCGGTGTGGTCCGGTCTCCAACAATGCTATGCCGCTCTGGCTGCGGAGGTGCAGCAGCGGTACGACGTCGACCTGACCGCGGTGGGAGCCCTCGGCGTCTCGGCCATGATGCACGGCTATCTGGCGTTCGACGCCGATGGTGAGCTGCTGACCCCGTTTCGGACCTGGCGCAACACCAACACCGGGGAAGCCGCCGAACGGCTGAGTGCGGAGTTCGGGCACAACATTCCGCATCGGTGGAGTGTCGCCCACCTCTACCAGGCGATCCTGAACGGCGAAGATCATGTCCCACGCGTCGCCCAACTGACGACGCTGGCCGGCTATGTCCATTGGCAGCTGACGGGCGAGAAGCTGCTCGGTATCGGCGACGCGAGCGGCATGTTCCCGATCGACATCGCCAGTGGCAGCTACAACGCGACGATGCTGCAGCGATTCGATGAGCTCGCCGCCGATGCTGGCGTGAAGATGAGGCTGGCCGACCTGCTGCCCGTGATCAAGGTCGCGGGGGATCGGGCCGGCGAGCTTACCGAAAGGGGCGCTGCGGCGCTCGATAAGGCTGGGCGGTTGCGTCCGGGCGTGCCGATGTGCCCGCCCGAGGGCGACGCGGGCACCGGCATGGTGGCCACCAACTCGGTCGCTCCGCGGACGGGCAATGTCAGCGCCGGAACGAGCATTTTCGCCATGACCGTGCTGGAGCGCCAGCTCAGCCGGGTCCACCGCGAGCTGGACCTGGTCACCACTCCGGCCGGGGACCTGGTGGCGATGGTGCATTGCAACAACGGCGCCAGCGAACTCAGCGCCTGGGTCGGACTGTTCGCGGAGTTCGCCGCGGCACTCGGCGCCGAAACGAACACCTCGACGATCTTCGAGACCCTGTTCCGCTTGGCACTGGACGGTGCGCCCGACTGCGGCGGGCTGATGGCCTACAACTACCTCTCCGGCGAACCGATCACCGGACTGGACGAGGGGAGGCCGCTGTTCCTCCGCTCCCCGGACGGCACCTTCGACCTGGCCACCTTCATGCGTACACATCTGTTCGCCTCCCTCGCCACTTTGCGGATCGGCATGGACGTGCTGCAGAAGGACGAGCGCGTCCGGTTGGACCGGATGTTCGCCCACGGCGGCCTGTTCAAAACCACGGGGGTGGCGCAGCGCTTCCTGGCCGCCGCGATCGACACCCCGGTGTCGGTCGGTGACATCGCCGCCGAAGGCGGCGCCTGGGGGATCGCGGTGCTGGCGGCGTTCCCAGCCAGCCGAACCGACGGCCGAAATTTGGCGGACTTCCTGAACACCGAAGTCTTCGCCGACACCGCACTCGACACTGTCGACCCCGACCCAAACGACGTCGCCGGATTCGAGGCCTTCATCCAGCAGTACATGGCCACGCTGCCCGTGGAACGAGCGGCCGTCGAGCACAGCCCGGCGGGTGGGATGGCCGTCGCACGTGAAGGGGCCGACTCCTAACTGCCACAGAGGCACGAGGGCTAGCTACGTCGCGTTGAAAGCCCACGCATGTCGAGCGCTTGAATTCGCAGGCTACTCAGGCACAAGGCCATATATCGGCTAGCCATGCTTCATCCGGGTCGGTGCGGCGTTCGCAGTCACCAGACCCGGATGCGCTGGGAGCCCGGCCCGAGCGCACTGATCGGTCCGGCTGGGTAGGTCTGGCCGTGGACCTTGCGCTGGCCGACGAGGTCGGTGTCGAGAGTGGCTGGGGCTCCGTCGGGGTCTTCGAAGTCTGCGTCGACGAAACGAACCGGCGGCAGATCCGCCCCGCTGATGACGCCGGTCGTCGCGTTGTCGAACGCGTCGGGCAGGTCAGTCTCCAGATGAACCTCACCACCTTCGTCGACAAGGCGGACCGAGACCCGCTCCTTATCGAGGACGATCGCTCCCTCCTCGGCTTCGAAGGACTCGGCTTCGGCGAGGTAGACATTGTCGCGGACGTAGACGGGCTGCTTCACGTCGCCGAAGCGCTCGTGGTCGCCTCGGGTAGGGTCGGCGACGAGTACGCGGTAGTCCTCCATCGAGGGGGGATGGCCGTTGTACCCCGCGGTTCCGTAGCTGGCGTTGCTGGCTCCGCGGGCCATCGGGCCGTAGGCGTGGGCGGTGTCACCGCCGACGAAAATGTTGCCGATATGGCGGTCGTCGCCGCCCTGGATCGCTGCGTAGCCGGCGACGTGGGTGCTGTGCGGGGTGTGGTATGGAGTGGGGCGCTCGGGGACCGGGTTCAGCCAGACGGTGCCACAGACCAAGTTGTGTACGTAGGCGCCGCCCTGACTCCACGACTCGAGTGAGGCGTTCGATGCAAAGATGTTGTGGTCGACAAGGAACGGGCCGTGGCTGACCTCCACGAACAGGTCGCGACTGTTGGCATAGTAGAGGTTCCGCGTCACTCGCGTGCCCTGGGTTTGCCAGTCCAGCCAGGTGCCCAGGCTGCAGTCATGGATGCGGTTGTGCCGGATGGTGACGTCGAGGGCGGCATGAAGCTTGATGCCTGCGATCTCGTAGCCGTAGAACTCGCGCTTGACCGCGATGTTGTAGATGTGGTTGTCCTCGATGGTGGAGAACACGCAGCCCAGGTGACCGACGATGGCGTTCTGACCGCAGTCGAAGACGGTGTTGCGCCGGATGACGTGGGATCCGATGTGCTCGCGGTCCCAGCCGAATTCGAGTGCCGTGAAGACCGACTCCAGCTGGTACTGGTACCCCGGCTTGTCGCCCCGGATCGTGGCGTAGTTGTGACCGGTGGACGCTTCCTTGCCAATGGAGATGGCCGAGCACTTGGCGTCGTGAATGACGTTGTCCTCGATGACCCATCCCTTGGCCCAGTTCGGTCCGATGAGTCCTGGTTGGTCGGCCGTCGGCGGAGCCCATGGGGTGGCGGCCTGGCAGAGTTCGAAGCCGCGAACCGTGATGTAGTCGACGTGGTTATCGGTGGGGTAGAACACGGATCTGCGGACGTTGACTTCGACGAGCTCCTCGTTGGGGTCGGCTCCCTGAAAGTTCGCCCAGATCGTCGTGTCGTTGCTGTCGACCTCGGCGTACCAGACGAGCTGGGTCTGCTCAGGGTTGCGGATCCGATCGACCATCCCTGTCCAGTTGTCGATCATCTCGGTGCGGAGCGGGGGATCCGCCACCTCGGTGCTGGAGGCGACCTCGTAGAAGCTGATGCCGTTCAGGTAGACCTCACCGAGATGCTTCTTCGGCGTGGACTGATCCGCGTACACAATCCAGTCGCCGTCAATCTCCTCCGCGAAGGGGTTGAAGGATCCAAAGAGGACATTCGGGATGACGACATTCCACACGTTGTCGTCGACGTGCTGCCACCCGGTCACCTGCTCGGAGCCCTTGATCACGACGTGGTCACCGGCAGCGGATGTGTAGGTGATGCGTCGCCGGTCACTGAGCCCGGAGTACCGAGGCCGGACCCACTCGCGATAGACGCCGCCATGAACCACCACCGTGTCCCCGGGCTGGGCCAGTGACGCTGCACGGCTAATGGTCTGGAACGGGTGCTGCTCGGACCCGTCGGCGTCATCCGTCCCAGTCGGGGCAACGTGGAGTTCGGCTGGCATTCGCTTCATCGACCTTTCTGGTGTCAGCCTAAGCGCCGCGTCGGCGGCCGCGTTGGCGTCGGTCAGTACAGGGCCATATCAAGCGGCGCCTATTCGAAGTCACCGACCTGCTCCAGGTAGATCTCCGGGTTCCACGTCTGCTCGGCGTCACTCAAGCTCGGTGAGCTTGACGGCATAGAGCTGACCTCAGACGTCGCCACGCCTGGTAACAGCGAAGCGGGCGCGGCTCAAGCGGGAATCCCCGGCCGGTCCGACGGCAGCAGCAGGCGCAGGGCGCGCGGCCGGATTTTGCAGGTCAAGGGGAGGGGAAGGGTAACGGCCTCGCCGTCAACCCCTGCCGCCACGGAGGGTGCGGCGCCGTACAGCGTGATCCGGTCGGCCGACCAGGTGGTCAGACCCTCCGCGCCCGGCCTGGCACCACGTTCCGCCGCCTGCTGCACCAGGCGGGGAAGCGGCTCCGGGGCCGAGCCGGGGGGCCGCTTGACGACAATCGCGCCGAGGACCCCGCCGTCGAGCGCGAAGCGCCGCCCGAGTACCCGCGGGGTGGCGATGTGGTACGGGTTGTTGGAGACGACCACCACCTGGGGGTGTTCGATCGTCCCGTCGGGGGTCTCCACACTGGCGTCGACCCAACGCCGTCCCTCCAGATAGGGCCCGGCGACGGATGCCAGGGCGCGCGCCTTAGCTTCGCGGTAGCCAGGGGTTAGCAGAGCGTCGGCATAGACGCCGAACGACACGTTGTTGACGAAGGGCCGGCCGGCGACGAACCCCAGGTCGACCCAGACCTGCTCTCCGTCCGCCAATGTATGCACGGCGGCCGCTGGATTGCGGATATCTAGGCCGAGGTCCCGGGCGAAGTGGTTACGCGTGCCTGCCGGCACGACCACCAACGGCAGGTCGCTCTCTGCGGCGACGGCGGCCACCGTCGATACCGTTCCGTCCCCACCGGCCACGCCCATCACCTCGGCGCCATCCTCGAGGGCACGCCGTGCCAGCGTCCCGGCGTCCTGGCCTGGGCCTGTGAGCAGCACCCGGGCGCCGAGGAGTTCCGCGACCTCGACCAGCCGGAACCGCGCAACCTTGCCGTCGCCCGACCGTGGATCATCACCAGCGCCGTACGGCGCGGCGCCGGTGCCTCAGCCGGCAGCGACATGACCTAGACCCGTCGACTGCACCCGAGGTGCGAGACGACCGGCGAGGCGTCGCACCGTCCACCCGCACATCGCGCCCACCAACGCGCCCGCCACCACGTCGGAAGGGTAGTGGACGCCAGTGTGCACCCGCGCATGAGGAACAATTCAACTCTGCCACCAAGTTGCAGGACAGCGTGGCGCCGAGTCTGGCGCGGAACCGACGCGCTCACCCCAGGTTCGTGCAAAAACGTCACTCATGACCAGCATCGCCATATCGCAACGGACACCGTCGCACTGCTCGGCAATCTCGCTGAGCGTCTCGATCACAACAGCGCGCAAGGCCGGAGCAAAGGCGTTCAGCTGAACGACATCCGGCCATGCCGGGAAGTAAGGATCTCGGCCATTGGCCAAGACATGACCGTCAATCTCAACAAAGGACTTTCGGTCCGTTCGCAGCTCGTCGGCCGTACCGGCCACGAACAGCTCCGGCTTGCTCGATGTCCATGGATGATCAGGAGCCACGTGGTTGGGGACGAAGTCCAAGATCAAGCCCAACCCCCGCGCCGCAAGCGCCTGCCTAGCGCTGGCGAGCGCGCTTCGGCCCCCGAAATGATCATCGACAACATAGCCGCGTACGCAGTAGGGCGATCCCACAACATCGTAGGGTTGCCAATCGGGCAGAGCCGCGTCGAAGCTGACCCGCAGGTCGTCATTGGTCAGCGCGATCCCGATGCCGGCGGGGCTGCGCTGCCAAACTCCCATCAGCCACACGCCGTCGAATCCAAGATCGGCAATCTCCTCCCAGTAGCGGTCGGGAACCGTCCCAAGATCAATAGACCTGCCATCGGTCCTGCTGAAACATCTCGGCCGGATTCATCCTTCAGCGGTGTGGTCCGCCCGCTCGAACCGGCTCCGCCGGAGTACGTGACGCTTTCGATGCGTCCGGCGTCGGACCGAGAGTTCGTTGCGCTTGCGCAGTGGAACATGCTCTGGGAAGCGGTCCAGTTCCGGCATTCCACTATGAACCTAGTGACAGGACACTAGGAGTGTAGTACTCTTTCGATACCGCCATACGACGGACCACGGCTGAACTATCAAGCCCGTGAGTACCCCCGCGATCGTCGACCCAGAGTCAAGGAGCTTGCAGATGTATGGGGTTGTCACCGCTGTCCCAGCGCCCGTCGAGATGTACGACCGAATGCACGCCGAGCTCATCAAGCGGGCCGGTACGTCCGTCGACGACTTCGGCTTGCTGGTGCATGTCGGGCGTGCGACGGCCGACGGCTTCGAGCGGTTCGAGGTATGGGAGTCGAAGGAGCACTACGACCGCGCGATGGAGATTGCCGTTTCCCTGATGCGAGATCTGGCCGGGGATCTACGGCAACCATCGGCTGAGCAGTCGACGGAAGTCTTCGAGGTGCGCGGCATCGTCATTCCCGGCGGCGACATCGTGATCTAGCCGCGATCGAGCCGGCAACCCCGGACCGGTCGAACCGGTGACCACGCCGCCGGGCTGTCAATCAGGGAGGGCGGCGTTGACGACGACCCGCAGCAGGGGGCGGGGGTCGGTGGTGTCGTGACGGGCGATGCGGTGCAGGATGATGCCCTCGCTACAGGCCATCAGGGCGAGGCCGGCGGAGTGCGGGTCGGTGGCGCCCAGGCGCGCCATGACAGCCACGATCGACCGCTCCATCACGATGCGGGTCTGGGACACGGCGGTCCGGATCTCGGGGTTGTGGTTGGCCTCCATGAACAGCGTCAGCCGGGCCGCGGTCACGATTCGATGTGGACCGGTCAGCATCTCGATCCCGACGGCAAGGCCCTCCACCAGGTCCGCGGGGGTGTGGGGGACCGTCGCGATGTCGTCGGCACTGGCCAGATCGTGCTCGCCGATCCAGTCGCTGACTCCGATCAGCAGCTGCGCCCGGGTGCGGAAGTAGTTGGAGGTCGAGCCCTTGGGTACACCGGCCTGCGCGTCGATCCGGGCGTGGGTCAGCGCCCGCAGCCCCTCGGTCCCCAACAGCTCGACCGCGGCCTCCAGGACGCGGAGCTTGGTTGGTGTCACAACGAATTACTATAAACCTAGTGACGGAACACTACGAACGTAGTACGATCGTTCGCATGGTCAGCGCGATTGCCTTGATCACTGGAGCATCAGCGGTCTTCGTCGGCTCCCTCCTGCTGAGGACATGGCTCCGCTATGGCGGCGCCTCCGGCACCTCTCACTTTCGGCGTATCCAGATCCTAGGTCATGCGGCGGTCGGGATCACCGGCGTGGTCCTGGTGGTCGTCCACCTTGCAGCCGGCCTGGATCCGCGGTGGGGCTGGACCGCGGTTGTGGGGCTCTTTACTGCCAGCGCCCTCGGGGCGACGATGTTCCTGCCGTGGTGGTCGCGGGGCCGCAAGGGGCTGTACGGCGACCACGACCCGGCCGGCTTCTACCCCGCCGAGGACCACTTCCGGATGCGCACGGTGCAGACGCATGGCGGTCTCGCTGACCTGACCTGGATTCTGCTGATCATCGCCCTCCTTGTGACGTGAGGACCGCGCGAAACGAGGAAAGGACCCCCGCTGGCTGTCGACCCGGGCGTCCAGGCTCGAGCCAAGCAGATGCTCCGGCACCGAGTACAACGCCCGGGCACTTCCACGTGATAGTCGCGGCGCCCCTTGACCCGGGTGAAGACCGGCTGGTCGTAGGGCTCTCGCAGCGGCAGCAGACAGCCGACCTCTAGTTCGGCGAACATTCATTTCGGCGGGCCGCCTCGCGGTGGTGCCGTGCACCCACATCCCGGCCTTCTCCCGGCACCAGATCCCGACCCGGGCCCAGGGCGTCGGCCAGATCGGTGAACGTCTCCCCGGCCCAGAAATTGCCCCGGACGTTCTGCACCGCCCGTTCCACCCGCCGCTTGTCCTGGTCCCAGTCCTCATGATGATGAGCCCTCAATGGCTGCCTTTTGAACTCACTCACAGCATCTGCGCTGCGGATGGTAGCTTTGGCATGGCCGACAAGACCATTTTCCCTAGTGAGACGCATATTTAACGATTAAGCTAAACGTTTTAGCTTGCCGATCTGCAACTGGTCCTACCAAATTATTTGATGATCTGTGACGCCGAAGCGCATCTTTTCAGGCATTTTTCCGCAATGAGGGTTGACATCTGAACCAGTTGAGCGCACGATGCAGCAAGGAGCCAAAAGGATAGGGCATCAGAGCTGATGGCGGGACGGGCGACGATCAAGGATGTGGCAGAACGTTCTGGCGTCTCGATCACCACGGTTTCGCATGTCCTGAACGATTTGCCAGGGAAGCGGGTAAGCCCAACGACCCGCGCCCGGGTGCTGAGGGTGGCTGACGACCTCCATTACCGGCCGAACCGGCTCGCCCAAGGCCTTCGGACCCAGCGCACCCAGATGATCGGGTTCTTGTCGGATCGGGTGACCACCACGCCGTTCGCGGGCCGGATGATCCTCGGCGCCCAGGACGCGGCGACAGATGCGGGATCATTACTGGTGCTCCTCAGCTCCGGCGATGATCCCGAACTAGAAGAGCGGGAGGTCCAGGCGCTTCTGGAGCACCAGGTGGACGGCATCGTCTACGCGCTCTTCTACCACCGGATCGTGACCCCGCCGGCCAGCCTCCGCGACGGGCCAGTGGTTCTGCTCGACGCCCGCACAGCTGACGGCACGATCAGCTCGGTAGTGCCCGATGAGGTCGGGGGCAGCCGAGCGGCAGTGGAGGAACTCCTCGCGGTCGGGCATCGTCGCATCGGCTTCGTCAACAACTGCGACGACATACCGGCCCGCAGCCTTCGTCTTGCGGGTTATCGGCAGGCTCTTGAGGTCTACGGAGTGCCTTTCGACAACAGCCTGGTGATTGAGCGGTCTGCAAACGCAAGCGGGGGCTACTCGGGGGCGATCGAGCTGCTGGGTCAGTCCGAGCGGCCGACCGGGATCTTCTGCTTCAACGACCGGACCGCTATGGGGGTCTACCAGGCAGCCAACGCGCTTGGTCTGGCGATCCCCGACGATCTGTCAGTGGTCGGGTTCGACAACCAGGAACTGATCTCCGACAATCTCTGGCCAGGACTGACGACGATCGCCCTGCCGCACTACGAGATGGGTCAATGGGCGGTGAAAACGCTGCTCGAGCAGATTGAGTCACAACCGCCCTACCCGCCTGCTAACGCCTTGATGTCTTGCCCGGTCGTTCGTCGAGGGTCGGTCGCCGCCCCAGCAGCCGCCGTTCGTGCGCCAATCATCCCGACAAGCGGGTTCGCGCATCGGCCGGGAGGTGAGCCGAAACCACCCTGACCGTTACGTCGAACCTTAAAGGGCTCGCCGACTCCTTGGAGCCGGCGAGCACCTACAAACGTCGAGGGCATCCGTTGCAGCGGACAGCCCCTCGGCCCGGATCTGCCGGACCCCTTTCCCTATTGGAGGAACTCGTGAAACCACGTCTCACTAGGCGCCTCGCAGCGATGATGTTAGTTGCTGCTGTGCCCCTATCCCTAACTGCCTGCGCAAAGGGAGGCAGTTCCAGCACGTCAGGCAATGAAGAGTCCGGTGGCGGCGGCACGCTGACGCTGTGGACCCACAGCGCTGGGAACAAGAACGAGCTGGCGTCGATCAAGACGATCGTCGACGATTTCAACGCCAGCCAGACCAAGTACAAGGTGGAGGTCCAGGCGTTTCCGCAGGAGTCCTACAACCAGTCGGTTGCCGCGGCGGCGGCCGCGAAGAAGCTGCCCTGCATTCTCGACATCGACGGGCCGAACGTGCCGAACTGGGCGTGGGCCGGTTATCTGGCGCCGCTGGAGGGCATGGACGACGTCTTGTCGAAGTACCTGCCCTCGACCGTCGGCAAGTACAAGGACAAGTACTACTCCTACGGTTATTTCGACGTCGCGCTTAACATGACCAGTCGGAAGTCTGTGCTCAAGAAGTACGGCATCCGGGTGCCTACGGTCGATGAACCATGGACCGGTGATGAGTTCATGGCTGGCCTGAAGAAGATCAAGGACTCGGGCGACTTCGTCAACCCGCTTGACCTGCAGACCGGCAGCACCGGCGAGTGGTGGCCGTACGCGTACTCGCCGCTCCTGCAGAGTTTCGGCGGCGACCTGATCAACCGCAACGACTACAAGTCCGCCGAGGGCGTGCTGAACGGTGACAAGGCTCTCGCCTGGGCTGCCTGGTTCCGCGGGCTGGCAACCGACAAGCTAATGCCGTTGAAGTCCGGCGCCGATCCAGGCAAGGACTTCCTCAACGGCAAGACCGCCATCTTGTACAACGGCTCGTGGGGAGCGGCGGACGGCCGCAAGAAGTTCGGCGACGACATCGTGTTCCTGCCGCCGCCCGACTTCGGCAACGGCCCGAAGATCGGCGGCGCGTCCTGGCAGTGGGGCATGTCCACCAACTGCGGTGACAACACTGCGGGCGCTATGGAGTACATGAAGTTCGCCTCGACCGACAAGTACGTGGCGATGTTCGCCACCGCGTCCGTGGCCATCCCGAGCACCGATGCCGCCGCGGCGACGGTCAAGGGCTACGAAACGGGCGGGGAAAACGACATCTTCCGCCAGCTCTCCAAGAAGTTTGCGGTCGTGCGACCCGTCACACCTGGCTATCCGTTCATCGCGACCGAGTTCACCAAGACCGCTCAAGACATCCTCAACGGCGCCGATCCCCAAAAGGCGCTCGACCAGGCCGTCAAGAACATCGACGACAACCAAGAAGCCAACGGCTTCTTCGAGTAGCCCGGATTCCCGCGGCGGAGGGGGGCCGCCTCGCTCCCCTCCCGCCGTGGCCATGTCTCGTCCTGAGTTAGGAGAGCTGCGTTGTGACCACCTCCACCTTCAAGCCCGCGGTGCCGGCCCAGCCGGCCGCCCCGCCAGCCGCCCCCAAGCGCGCCGGCAGGCGCCCCGGAACAGTCGCCTTCTTGATGTTGGTGCCGGCCGGGGTGCTGATCCTCACCTTCCTGCTCGTGCCAATCGTGCTGACCTTCGGCCTCGCCTTCACCAACGCCCGGCTGATCTCCCCACAGCCGGCCCGATTCATCGGCTTCGACAACTTCGTCCGGCTGTTCGGCAGCGACACCTTCTACGCGTCGCTGCGCAACACCTTGGTCTTCGCCATCGTGATCGTGCCGGTGCAGTCGGCGATCGCCCTCGGCCTCGCGATGCTGATCAACGTCAAGATGCGCGGAGTCAACTTCTTCCGCACGATCTACTTCCTGCCGGTCGTCACCTCGATCGTCGTGGTCTCCATCCTGTGGCTGTTCCTCTACCAGCCCAACGGACTGATCAACGCCCTGCTCGCCAACGTGGGCATCCAAGGACCGGACTGGCTCGGCAACCCGAACACCGCGCTGTTCGCGATCATTGTCTTGTCGATATGGCAGGCGGTCGGTTTCCACATGGTGATCTGGCTCTCCGGGCTACAAACCATCCCCGGTGAGCTCTACGAGGCGGCCTCGATCGACGGCGCCAACCCCTGGCAGCAGTTCGCCTACGTCACCTGGCCGGGCCTGCGGCAAACCGCGACCTTCATCCTGATCACCATCACCATCTCCGCCTTCGCCCTGTTCTCCCAGGTCAACATCATGACGCAGGGCGGACCCCTCGACGCCACCACGACACTGGTCTTCCAGGCCGTCCGCACCGGGTTCCAGCAACAGCAAACCGGATACGCCGCGGCCATCTCGCTGGTCTTCTTCATCCTGGTGCTCGTCGTCTCGCTGATCCAGCGCTACCTCACTCGTGACAAGGATGCCCGCTGATGACCGATCTGATGCCCCGCGCCGCCGGCGAGGAGCCGCACGCCGTTCCCGACGACCACCTCGCTCACGTCGCCGACTCGACGCCAGTCGTCCACAAGGCCGGCGAACGCAAGCACCTGGTGCGAAACATCCTGACCTGGATCCTGCGGATCGTGCTGACCCTGGTGTTCGGCCTGCCGCTGCTGTTCATGATCGTCTCCAGCTTCAAGCCCGATCTGCAGATCTTCGCCGATCTGACCTCGATCAAGGCCTTCCTGCCGGTCGGCGACCTGTCCCTGGACAACTACGCCGGGATCTCCGAGCGGGTGCCGTTCGCCCGGTTCCTGATCAACTCGGTGATCATCACCATCTGCACGGTGGCCGTCGGGCTGATCGTCAACTCGATGGCCGCGTTCGCCCTGTCCCGGATCCAGTTCCGCGGCCAGAAGATCATCCTCGGAATCATCCTGGCCACGCTGATCGTGCCGTTCGAGACCATGGCGCTACCGCTGCTGTGGTGGGTGAACAAGCTGCCGTACTTCGACTTCGTCAACGGCTTCACCCAGGGCTGGCTTGACTCCTACCAGGTGCAGATCGTGCCGTTCATCGCCAACGCCTTCTCGATCTTCCTCTTCTACCAGTACTTCGACTCCATCCCGAAGTCGCTGGACGAGGCGGCAACCGTCGACGGGGCGGGGTGGTTCAGGATCTACTGGAGCGTGATCATGCCGCTGTCCGGACCGGCCATCGCGACGGTGGCGATCCTGACCTTCCTCCCGGCCTGGAACCAGTACCTCTGGCCGCTGATGGTGGTGCAGAGCGAGGAGTTGCGACCGGTCATGGTCGGCATCGACTACTTCAAGCAGCTGAACGTCTCCTGGGGCCAGCTGATGGCGTACGCCAGCATCATCACCGTCCCGGTGCTGATCATGTTCATCGCCTTCCAGCGTTCCTTCATCAACTCCATCGCCTCCTCCGGCGTAAAGGGCTGAAGGTGTTCAGACTCCCCGAGGCTTGGGTGTGGGACTTCTGGCTCGTCGACGACGGCCAGAAGTACCACCTCTTCTTCCTCTACGCGTCCCGCGCCCTAGGAAACCCCAATCATCGGCACTACCGGGCATCCGTCGGCCACGCCATCTCCGACGACCTCGCTCGATGGGAACGGGTAACGGACGCCCTTGTTCGCAGCGATGCTCCAGCATTCGACGATCTGGCGATCTGGACCGGATCAGTGGTGCGTCACCCCGACGGCACGTGGATCATGTTCTACACCGGCGCCACACTCACCCCGGCCGGAAACGTCCAGAGGATCGGCAGTGCCACCTCCGAAGACCTGCTGACCTGGCGGCGAAACCCCAGCAATCCCCTCCTTCAGGCGGATCCGCGGTGGTATGAGACGCTTGCCGACGGGATGTGGCCCGACGAGGGCTTCCGCGACCCGTGGGTCTTGCCGGATCCGAATGGAAACGGCTGGCACATGCTCATCACCGCCAGAGCGAACCACGGGCCCGTCGACAACCGGGGCGTCATCGGCCACGCCTGGTCACCGGACCTTCAAGTTTGGGAGCTACAGCCCCCGCTCAGCGATCCCGGCCAGGGATTCGCCCAGATCGAAGTCGTCCAGACGGCTCGGATTGACGGGCAGGACCTCCTCATGTTCTCCGCCCTCGCCAAGGACATGTCGCTACAACGCGCCCGCGGAACCACCGGGGGAGTTTGGGTTGCCAAAGCAGACACGCCGCTTGGGCCCTTCGACATTCTCGGTGCCCAGCAGCTAACCAACAGCGACCGATACGTAGGCCGGCTCATCAACGACCGACAAACCGGTCAGACCATATTCCTCGCCTTCCGCCACGACTCTCACGACGGAACCTTTGTCGGTGAGATCGCCGACCCCCAGACAGCCCACTGGGACGGCAGCCGCGTGTGCCTCTCACCGATCGTTACCGAACTGAGCGCATGACCGTCCAGCGGAACTCACGAGAGATGCGTCTCGGCGCTCACGATGTGGCTCTGCAGCCTCCGGCCCATCGGGTGCGGAACTCATCGCTCCGGGTGGCGAGCTCGCCAACAAGGTCGAAAAAGTCGTGGTTGTGTGGGTCGCGCCCGGCTTCGACGCGCAGCAACGCGACGGTGCTGTTGGCGGCTTCCTCGCAGTCGGGGTAGAAGTCACGCGCGCGTGGGTCGAGGAAGGTGAATGACACAACTCACCGACGCGCCCTCCAAGATCGAGATCCAGGGAGGTCGCTACCCCGAAGCCCTCGAGGCGCAGACCGACCTGTAACAGACTGTGCGTCACGGGCCCATCCCCGCGTCATACACCTCAATGGGCTCGCCCGCACCTTTGTGTGTCGACGTCGCCGACCGACCCCGATTCTCTTCAACCAGTGCAGGCAACATGATCAACGGCAAGGCCTCGACTCCCTGATGTTGGCGCCGTCTCGTCGCAAGGTCGCCGATCTCAACCAACGGGCTCGAGCCGCCCGGCTCGCCGGACAACAGCCCGCGTTGGAAATCGACCTTGCCGACGGCAACCGAGCCAGCGTCGGCGACCTGATCATCACCCGCCGCAACGACCGCCGCCTCACCACCGGCCGCGACTGGGTCCGCAACGGCGACCGCTGGACCATCACCGCCCTCGACCCCGACGGCGGCGTCCATGCCACGCATCGCCGCACTGGCAAATCGGTCACGCTGCCCGCCGGCTATGTGCGAGAGGCGGTCGAGCTTGGATACGCGACCACCATTCACGCTGCCCAAGGCGTCACCGCCGACACCACCCACGGACTGGTTGATGAGCTGATGACTCGAGAGCAGCTGTACACGATGGTCTCCCGCGGCCGGACCGCCAACCACCTCTATCTGCCGGTCGGCGGCGACGGCGACCCCCACGGCATACCGGCAAGCGGACGCCAGCGCGTCGATACTCCGCCGCGCGCGTCTGCGCACTGTCCCGGGCGACAGTCCGAATTCGGCCGCCGTCCCCGCCAACGCCGGCACCGACATCAGACCCTGTCCGCTGCGACAGACTGTCCGGACGCCCAATCGATCCGTCTGCTCCACCAGTGAAGTGAGCAGGAGGCGATCGCCAGATTCGATCAGGCCGACCTGCACGCCCCAGGACAGCACGTCGATCAGCTCCTCGTCGGGCGACACCTGCCGGTGCCGCTGTTGCTCCGGCAACCCGTCTGTCGGAACGGTTCGCCGCTCGGCCCACGATGGTCGCTTCAGCGCTCCTTCCCGGGCGACGGCGGATCGCATGTTCGCCAGCACGTTGCCCGCGACCTTGCGGTGCCGCCACCAGGGGAACTGCCGGATCTCCAGCCAGAGCTGGCTGGCGACCAGCGCATCCGTCTCCGGGCCCGCCGGCGCCCGTCGGGCCACGGCATTCGCGCCGGGCTCGACGAAGCCGCGACGTATCTCAACGTGCCCGCACGCTGGGTCGCTGAGGCGGTCCGGCAGCGCAAGGTCCGCTGCACCAGGATCGGCAAGCACGTCCGGTTCCGGGTCGAGCATCTGGACGAGTTGGTCGCCGCCGGCGAGCAGCCGGTGACGTCGGACGTGATCCCGATCCATCGCAACCGCACCCGGTCGAAGCTTTAGGCCGTCACGACGGCGGCATCGGCCGGATCGTGCCACCGGTGAGGGCCGTGTCGACGATCCGCGAGATCAACTCGTCGCCCGCGGGCAACAGGTGACCGTAGGTGTCGATCGTCGTGGTGATCGACTCGTGGCCAAGCCTGGCCTGGATGTGTGGCAGCGGCGCACCGCCGGCGATCAACCACGCGACGTGGGTGTGCCGCAGATCGTGGAACCGGAACGGATGCGAGCCCCTCGGCCGCCAGCGCGATCATCAGCTTCCGCCACACGTGGGTGTAGAAGTCGCCGTTGTGCAACGGCAGGCCAGTCCGGCTGGTGAACACGAAGTCGTCAGCCGGTCGGCCCTCGATCCGTCGCGCGAGCAATGCGGCCACCGTCGGGGCGATGGTGATCGTCCGTCGGGACTCGCGGTGTCTTCGGATGCCCGAGGTGGTGGTCCCGCATCGTGTGTTTCGGCCGCAGCTGCCGGGCCAGCCAGCCCGGGGTGTCGGTCGCGTCGTCCTCGCCGTTGCGCTTCCACGCCTTGTTCACCCGCACCGTGCCGCGGTCCAGATCGACGTCGCCCGACCCACAGCGCGCTGATCTCGCCGAACCGCAATCCCGTCCCGGCCGTCACGGCCAACACGTCCCCGTGTGTCTTGGCCAGCCGCACGGCGGTCTCCAGCTCCCGCTCGGTCAGGAACCGCAGCTCCGGCCTCGACTGCTTCACCCGTCGACTGCTTCGGCGCCGTGCCGATCGCCGGGTTGGCCGCCAGATAGCCACGCTTCACCGCGTACGCCAACACGCCGTAGATCAGACCGTGGTAGTTCGCCTTCGTCTTCAGCGACCGGTCCCACTCGATCAGCCACATCTTCAACTGCGCCTCGCTGATCGCAGTGACCGGCCGCGCGAAGGGCCGAGCGACCCCGCACCGAGGTGCGCGCCGAGCACCTGAAGTTGACCGAGGTAGCGCTTGCGCTGCCCGGGCGACAGGTCGACGATCTGCCGGACATACTCCTCGCCGATCTCGTCGAAGCTCGGTGGAGGCGTCATGGGGTCGGCGACATCCGGCGGCCGGATGAACCCCTCACCCTTCACCCAGCCATCGGGCCACCGCTGGCCTGCGGCCTCGACCATCCGCTTGAAACCGTCCGCGCGAGCGAGATTCTGCGCGTCCGAGCCGGCGCCGAACGTCTCCCACACGCGGGTGGCGTCACGGGCGCCCCCGGGCCGCCAGAACACCCGTACTGTCAGGCCGCCATCGGCGCGCCGTCGATGCTCAATCCATGCCATGCCAGGGCCTCCGAACTGAGTCGGTGCCACCCTGGTGCCACCATGGGCCCTGAGGTCCTGCCGCGAATTCCATATAACCCCAGGTCAGGCCGGGGTTCGTACTGGTGCGCGAGGGGGGATTTGAACCCCCACGTCCTTGCGGACACTGGCACCTGAAGCCAGCGCGTCTGCCGTTCCGCCACTCGCGCTCGGACCGCGCGGGCCGCGGGATCCAGCCGGGAAAGGCTAACATGCCACCCGTTATCGGGCGGCGCGATTGACATGCGCGAAAGCACCATCTCCGTCACGAAAACCGCGCTAACCGCTCCCCGGTGCAGGCGACGGTTAGCATCTAGGGTGGCCTGAGGGAGGAGGGACATGGGCATTCTCGGGCGCTTCGAGAAGAAGGTCGAGGGGGCGGTCAACGGCGTCTTCGCACGTGCGTTCAAGGGCGACGTGCAGCCGGTCGAAATCGCCGCACGGCTGCAGCGCGAGCTGGACGGCGAGGCGAAGCTTATGTCCCGGGACAAACGGCTGGTGCCCAATGAGTTCGAAGTCGGACTTTCTCAGCACGACTATGACAAGCTCGCGCCCTACAGCAAGACCCTCACCGCCGAATTCGCCGGTGAGCTTCGGACTCATGCGCGCGACCTCGGCTACGTCTTCAACGGCCCGATCAAGATCATTCTGCAGCTGGACAACAAGCTGCCGACTGGCCGATTCACGGTTGCCTCGGAGGCGGTGGCCGGCGTCCAGACGGACCGGCAGCCCGAACGAGCACCTACTTCCGGCGCGAGTGGCGGCCAGCTCGTGCTCGAAGTCAACGGCACCCGACACCCGCTGCAGCCGCCCGGCCTGACCATTGGTCGCGGCACGGAGGCCGACCTGCGGATCAGCGATCCCAGCATCTCCCGACTGCACGCTGAGATTCGGGTCAGCGAGTCGGCCGGCGGGCAGCACATCGACATCGTCGACCTCGGTTCCACCAACGGAATCACTGTCAACGGGCACAAGGTGGAGCGTTCGACACTGGGAGAGGGATCCCGGATTCAGATCGGCGCCACGCGGATGCTCGTCCACGCGCCCGCCGGACGCTGAGCAGTCCATGTCGGAGATCGCTCTCACGGTTCTGAAGGTGCTCTTCCTGGCTCTGCTCTGGCTCTTTATCCTCTCTGCGTTGTCGGTGATCCGCAGCGACTTGTTCGGCCGTACTGTTCCCACACCGGACGCCCAACCACAAGAGCTGGAGCCACCCCCGCCGCGACCCCGCGGCCGGCGTCCGCGCGGAGAACCACGCGTCTTCGTCATCACGCAGGGCGGCCAGGCCGGGCTCTCCGCCGAGCTGGCCGGCGGAGTGATCATGATCGGCCGTGGTGCCGACTGCCAGTTGATCTTGGACGATGACTACGTGTCGACGCGCCACGCCAGGGTCGTCAGCGGGGAGAACGGCATCTACGTCGAAGACCTGGGCTCGACGAACGGTACGTACGTCAACGGCCAGCGGATCACTGCGCCGACCACCATCACGCTGGCCGACACCGTACGGATCGGCAAGACGATCTTGAAGCTGGAGCCATGATCATGGTGCTCTCGCTCAGGATCGCCAGCCATTCCGAGACCGGCCTGGTCCGCAAGAACAACCAGGACTCGGGGTACGCCAGCCCTCAGCTGCTCGTGGTGGCTGACGGCATGGGCGGCGCGGCGGCGGGTGACCTCGCATCGGCCGTCGCCGTCGACAGCATCCGCCGGATCGACAAGCCCATTGCGGGTGACCAGATGCTGGAGGCGTTGTCCGGCGCCATCCACAAGGCCAACGACCGGATCGCTGATCTTGTCGAGGCCGATCTCTCGCTGGACGGCATGGGCACGACGGTGACCAGCGCCTTGTTCGACGGCAGTCAGATCGGGCTGGCGCACATCGGGGATAGTCGGGCCTACCTGTTCCGCGACGGCCACCTGGGACAACTCACCCACGACCACAGCTGGGTCCAGTCCTTGGTCGACGAAGGCAAGATCGACTCCGGTGAGGCCGCTGCGCACCCGCACCGGTCTCTGCTGCTCAAGGTGCTCAACGGCCAGCCCGCAAACGACCCCGACCTGATGATGGTGCCGGTGACCGCCGGCGATCGGCTGCTGCTCTGCAGTGACGGTCTCTGCGGGCTCGTCGACGACCCGGTGATCGAGGGGTTGTTGCAGACCCCCGACACCGACGAGGCACTCGACTGCCTGGTGCAAGAGGCTCGAACCGAGGGCGGCATCGACAACATCACCGTCATCGTGGCCGACGTCGTGGACGGCGCAGATCCCGGCACCCTCCAGCCAGTCGTCCTCGGTGCCGCTGCCGAGCGCGCGATTCCGTCGGCCACGACCAAGATCCGGGACGACGACCACGAGGACACGATCATCTCCGAGCGCCGGGCCGCAGCTCAGACGGGAACGGCCGAGCCCGACGACGAATCTCGGTACAGCCCCCTGGCTCCTCATCGGCGTCGCTTGGTTCGCCCCTTGGCCGCTCTGGTGGCGGCGGTCCTGCTCGCCGCCGTTGCGCTCGGCGGTGCGTACGCCTGGACCAGGACTCAATACTTCATTGGCGTTAATCAGGAACAGGTGGCGATCTTCCGAGGCCTATCGGACGGCGTGCCAGGCATCAAGCTTTCGAGGGTCTATGAGATTCAGCCACTCCGAGTAGCCGATCTACCGCAGTACTACCAGGAGAAGGTCCGGGCCAACATCGAAGTCTCGAGCCTTTCCTCGGCGCGGCAGACGGTCGGTGAACTTGTCGAAGCCGCCCAGCGCTGCGCCGACAAGCCGAGCGGCGGACCGTCCGGCTCGCGGTCGCCGTCTCCCAGACCCACGCGCTCGCCCGCCACCCCGTCAATCCATGGAACCGGCAGCCCGAACCCCAGCCAGCCGGCGACCTCCGGCCCCAGCGCCACTCCAGATCCTCTGCAGAGTTGCTGACAATGAGTGCGGCTCCCCTCACCGTGATCCCGCGAAAGCGGCGCGGCGTCGAACTCGTGTTGATCGTCTTCGCCCTGGCGATCACCCTCGGCGGTTATGCCATCGTCGACCTGAACGTCACCGGCGGCTTCTCCCCCGTCTTCAGCACCCTCGCCGGTGTATGTGTCGGGCTCGCGGCCTTGGCCCACCTGGCCGTCCGCTGGCGGCTGCCGTACGCCGATCCGGTGATCTTGCCGTGCGTGATCCTGCTGAACGGCCTTGGCCTGGTGATGATCCACCGGATCGACTTGATCAACTCACCGCCGACGACCGGTGCCCGCCAGCAGCTCGATCTGGACGAGTCTGGGGGTGGTCATGTTCATCCTCGTCGCCGTCGTACTGCGTGATCACCGGCCGCTGCAGCGTTTCACCTACACGCTGGGCCTCGTCGGTGTCGCCCTGCTGCTCCTGCCTCTGGTGCCGGGCCTCGGCGCAGAGAAATTCGGCGCACAGATCTGGATCCAACTGGGCCCGTTCAGCTTCCAGCCGGCCGAGGCAGCCAAGGTGTTGCTGTCCATCGCCTTCGCCTCGTACCTGGTGGAGAAACGCGACGTCCTAGCCCTCGCGGGGTACCGCATCCTCGGCATCGATCTGCCACGGGCCCGCGACCTGGGCCCGATCCTGGTGGTCTGGCTGCTGAGCCTCGCAATCCTGGTGTGGCAGCGCGACCTCGGCACGTCCCTGCTGTTCTTCGGACTGTTCGTAATGCTGCTTTATGTCTCGACCGAGCGGGCCGGGTGGGTCGTGCTCGGCACGCTGCTGTTCGCCGCGGGCGCGTACTTCGGTTATCTGAAGTTCAGTCACGTGCGGGTTCGGGTGGGTGCGTGGCTGGATCCCTTCGCCGACTACGACGCTTACTACCAGGTGATCAACGCCCAGTTCGGCATGGCCTGGGGTGGCCTCTTTGGCACCGGCTTGGGTCTTGGCCGGCCCGGCCTTACGCCGCTGGCCCGTAGCGACTTCATCGCTGCGGCGATCGGTGAGGAGCTGGGGATGGCGGGGCTGATGGCGGTGATCATGATCTTCGCTCTGATTGTGGTCCGCGGGCTGCGGACGGCTCTGCAGTGCCGGGAGCCGTTTGGCAAGCTGCTCGCGGCGGGATTGTCGTTCGCCCTGGCCCTCCAGGTCTTCACCATCATCGGTGGCGTCACCCGGTTGTTGCCGCTGACCGGCCTGACCACCCCTTTCATGTCGCAGGGTGGCTCCTCCCTGATCTGCAACTGGATCGTCGCGGGCCTGCTGCTGGTGATCTCCCATCAGGTCCGCAAGCCGGTGGCGACAGTCACCGACATCAGCGCGACCGAGGAGACGCAGCTGGTGAAGGTGGTGCCGTGATACGCGATCGCGCGAGCGGGACACCCCCGCGAGCGTCGGTGATCGCGCGCCGGTGCTTGGAGGAGCGATGAGCGAAGACGCCCTTCCTTCGCGAAGAGTGACGACAGCACCGGCTAGCGGGCGCGATCGCGCGAGCGGGACAACACAGTGAACCGGCCTATCCGGCGGGTCGCGCTCGTCGTTCTCATCATGTTCGGAATTCTGCTGGCCAACGGCACGTACATGATGATCTTCCGTCAGTCGGCGCTCGCCGCCGAACCTCACAACCGGCGGGTGCGTGACGCCGAGTTCGCCCAAGATCGCGGCTCCATCCTGGCGGCCGGAAAGACCGAAATCGCCACCACCAAGCCCAGCAAGGATCGCTTCAAGTATCAGCGGACCTACCCCCAGGGTCAGCTATACGCCTCGGTCACCGGCTACTACTCCTACGACCGCGGTCGGACCGGACTAGAGAGCAGCTACAACGCCCAGCTCAGCGGTACCGACGACGCCCTGTTCGTACGCCGGCTGATCGACCTCGCCACGAATCGGAGCCCTCAAGGATCCAGTGTTCAGACCACGATCCTTCCCGACGCTCAGCGAGCAGCCGCCGAGGGACTGGGCGGCCAGAAGGGCGCAGTGGTGGCCCTTGACCCGAAGACCGGAGCCGTACTCGCCATGGTGACATCTCCGACCTTCGATCCCAACGAGATCGCCGACCACGACATCGACCAGGCGGCGAAGGCGTATGAGCGGCTCGCCAAGGATCCGACGAAACCGCTGGCTAACCGCGCCGCCCGCGAGATCTATCCGCCGGGCTCGACGTTCAAGCTGGTGACAGCCGCTGCGGCGCTGGCCGACGGCAAGACGGCCGAAAGCACCGTCGAGTCCCCGGTTCGGCTCAAGTTGCCGGGCACCAACGTCTACCTCGGGAATTCCGCTCCCTGCGGCGGCACCGAGATCACGTTGACTCAGGCGTTGAAGGTGTCGTGCAACACCGCATTCGCCAACCTGGGGCTAGAAGTCGGTGAGGACAAGCTCCGCGCACAAGCCGAGAAGTTCGGCTTCGATCAGCGGCACCTCGACGACCTGGCCGGGGTGGCCAGCAAGTTCCCGGACCAGCTGGACGACGCCCAGCTAGCGCTCAGCGCGATCGGACAGTATGACGTAGCCGCCACGCCACTGCAGATGGCCATGGTCACCGCAGCGATTGCGAACGACGGCGTGCTGATGGATCCCTATGTGGTGAGCATGGTGCAGTCGCCAGACCTAACGCCCATCTCGACGCACAAGCCTGAGAAGCTCTCCGACGCCATGCTGCCGGCCAACGCCAAACAGTTGCAGCAGATGATGGTGACCGTCGTGGAGGAGGGCACTGGCCGCAACGGACAGATCCCCGGTGTGGAGGTCGGTGGCAAGACGGGCACAGCCCAGTCGGATCCCAAGCGCAAGCCGTTCGCCTGGTTCACCTCGTTTGCGCCGGCCGACGACCCGAAAGTTGCCGTTGCCGTGATCGTGGAAGACGCCTCGATCCCCCGGCAGGACATTGCCGGTGGCCGGGTGGCCGCGCCCATCGCCCGATCTGTCATGGAGGCAGTTTTGTGAGCCGCCCATTTCTTTCCTGGGCGGCTCCTGTCGGAGAATAGTCTCGGGGTGCAGGACGGGCCCGGTCGGCAAAGATCGGGTTGAGAGAGGGAATTGTGGACATGATCGGCGACCCGGTGGTGGTCGGAGGGCGCTACGAGCTGGGCGAGTTGCTCGGTCGAGGCGGCATGGCGGAGGTCCGCAGCGCCATTGACAATAGACTCGGCCGGACCGTGGCGGTCAAGCAACTCCGCGCTGACCTAGCCATCGATCCCACGTTTCAGGCTCGCTTCCGCCGCGAAGCGCAGTCCGCGGCTGGCCTCAACCATCCGACGATCGTCGCGGTCTACGACACGGGAGAGGAGCCGGATCCCACTAGCGGCATCTCCATCCCGTACATCGTGATGGAGCTTGTTGAGGGGACGACGCTGCGCGATGTGCTGCGGGACGGCCGCAAGATCCTCCCCGAACGGGCGCTCGAACTGACCGCTGGCGTCCTGGACGCGCTGAGCTACAGCCACAAAGCGGGCATCATCCACCGCGACATCAAGCCTGCCAACGTCATGCTCACCCCTACCGGCGGGATAAAGGTGATGGACTTCGGCATCGCTCGGGCCGTGGCCGACACCTCCGCCACCATGACGCAGACCGCTGCTGTGATCGGAACAGCGCAGTACCTTTCGCCGGAGCAGGCGCGCGGGGAGAGCGTTGACGCCCGCAGCGACATCTACTCCGCGGGCTGCCTCTTGTACGAGCTGTTGGTGGGCCGGCCCCCGTTCACCGGTGATTCCCCGGTGAGTGTGGCGTACCAGCACGTACGAGAAGCCCCCGTGCCGCCCAGCCAGGTCGATCCGGTGATCACAGCCGACATCGACGCCATCACGCTCAAAGCCCTGGCCAAGGATCCGGCCGACCGCTATCAATCGGCTCGGGAGATGAAGGCCGATATCACCCGGGTGCTGGCCGGGCAGGAGGTGACGGCCGTCGTTCCTCGAGTCGGTGGCGCTACTGCTGTGGCGGCCGCAGGCGCCGACACCGCCCCGACCCGCGTCGCAGCGCCGGTGGTCGCTTCGCCCCCAGGCGACGAGGAGGAAGTCTTCGAGGAAGAGGAGGAGCCGAAGAGCCGGACTGGGCTGGCCGTTCTGATCGGCGCCCTCATCCTTCTTCTGCTGATCGGGGGAAGCTACGCCCTGTGGAAGCTGATGGGGCCTCAAACACCCGAGGCGGCCGCGAAAGTCGCCGTACCGAACGTGTTGACCTACAACGAGCAGCAGGCCACCCAACGGCTGACCGAGTCTCAGTTGAAGGCGGAGGTCAAACACGTCAACGGGGACGCGAACACCACGGACCAGGTGACCAAGCAGGATCCGGTGGCCGGCACTGAGGTCGACTCCAACAGCACGGTCACGATTACGGTGAACGACGGTCCGAAGACCGCCAAAATCCCTACCGGCCTCAAGGGCGACGACGTCGCCGATGCTGAGGCCGCGCTCAAGAAGAAGAAGTTCTCCAACGTGACCACCAGGGCGGCTGCTGACGAGCCGAGCGACGCCAAAGCGAACGAGGTCTTGTCTGTCGTTCCCGCCGAAGGATCGACCGTTCCGCTCGACCAGAAGATCACGCTCACGTACGCCACAGGCAAGTCGAAGGTCCCCGTACTGACCGGCAAGACGCCAGCCCAAGCTGAGTCGGATGCTCGGACGGCCGGCTTCACTAAATTCAATCGGGACGAAGTTCAGACAAACAACGAACCGGCCGGCGTCGTCTTCGAGCAGAATCCCAAAGCCGGGACGACGGTCGCCCGTAGCACGACGATCAGCTACAAGGTCGCCGTGTCGCCTCCGCAGCCGGGGCCGCCAACAGTCACGACCACGACGACAGCGCGGCCGACTCGAACGCCGACACAGAACCCGTCGCCAAGCCCTAGTGAAAGCGAGTCCTCAGACGGCGGCTAACAGCCCCCCCGCTGTGCCGACTGCCGCCGCGTCGACACAGGGACGACCTCGTCGCCTCAGGCAGTCACCGACGAATAGAACGCATGATCTAATCCATGGTAGGCTGAGCCGCATGTCTATCGCGATCCAGACATCCCTGTTTGATGGTGCCCCAGAAGTCGCACTGGGATCGCTGAGCGGGGGTCTGGTACGCCAGGAGCTTGGCCGCGGCGCCTGGGTCGATGTGTTGCCAGGATGGATGACGGGCGTCGATGCCCTCTTCGATGCGCTGCTTTCAACCGTCGATTGGACCGAGGAGCGCCGCCAGATGTACGAACGGGTCGTTCTCGTGCCACGGCTACTGCGCTTTTATGGCGAGGATGAGATGCTGCCCGATGCTGCCCTCACCCAAGCGCGCGATGCGTTGAACGCCCACTACGAGCCGGAGCTTGGCGAGCCGTTCCGTACGGCGGGAATGTGCCTCTACCGGGACGGCCGCGATTCGGTGGCCTGGCACGGCGACACGATCGGCCGGGGGAAATCGACCGACACGATCGTTGCCATCCTCTCGCTCGGCTCCGCGCGCAACTTCCTGCTCCGGCCGCGAGGCGGTGGCGTCACCATCAAGCATCAGGTCGGTCATGGCGACCTGCTCGTGATGGGCGGTTCGTGCCAGCGCACCTGGGAGCATGCCGTGCCGAAGACGGCTCGGCCCGTGGGCCCGCGGATCAGCATCCAGTTCCGGCCCCGTGGGGTCCGCTAAGCCGCACTATGAGTGCGTGAGTTCTGTGGGAGAGCCACACCGCTTTCGCCTGACCGCGAGGTGGTGCCGCGCCCTGGCACGGCATGCGCAACGAAATCTCCCGCCGACGCTGCATCGGTTGGACGCGAAGGTGAGCTGGCTGAGCTAGCGCGCAGACATGAGGGGAGCCATGCCGACGGCGCGGGAGGGGGCGTCCGCGTCGCCGCAGATCGCGAGCCAGTTCGCCAGCATCTGGTAGCCGCCTTCGGTCAGGACCGACTCGGGGTGGAACTGCACCGCCTCGACGGCCAACTCCCGGTGGCGGATGGCCATGATCACCCCGCTGGCCGTGGTGGCGGTGACCTCCAGTTCGCTGGGGAGCGTGGCGGGCTCGATCGCGAGCGAGTGGTAGCGCGTGGCGGTGAAGGGAGAGGGCAGTCCAGCCAGCACTCCGGCCCCGTGGTGATGGATCAGCGACGTCTTTCCGTGGAGCAGCTCGGGGGCTCGATCGACGATGCCGCCGTACGCGACGCCGATGGACTGGAGACCAAGGCAGACGCCGAAGATCGGAACCCGGCCGGCCTGCGACTTGACCACGTCGATGCACATGCCCGCTTCCTCAGGAATTCCCGGTCCTGGTGACAGCAAGACACCGTCGAAGCCGGACGAGAACGTCGGGTCCGCGAACCGCGGATCGTCGTTGCGCCACACCTCGACGTCGGCGCCGATTTGAGCGAGGTATTGCACCAGGTTGTAGACGAAGGAGTCGTAGTTGTCGATCACGAGGATCTTCGGTCGAGGCACCTCCCCTATTGTTCCGCCCCGCCGGGTTGACGGCGAATCGATTCACGGGCCGGCACCACCGTCCCGTCGACTCGGAGGCTGGCGCACTCGAAGTCACGACCGGCCTCGGTCTCCACTCGGGAACGCCGGCTGCAGCGCTGGGCCGACGACCCGGTGACGCGGTTCAGCGTGGCGAACGCGGGACCAACGATCCGGGAGCGGCTTAGCTCAGCAACGCGGTCGAGCCGCGGAGCAGTTTGTCAGGGTCGAGTGAAGCCCCGGGTCAACCTCCGAGTGGACGGCTATTGGGCAGGTCGAGGGCGCCCTCATAGGCCGGGAAGGTGGCCTTGGGCACGTCCTGCTCGTGATAGCCGAGCCCGTAAGCGCCCACGTACTGTCTGTAGATCTGGATCGGCTCGGAGCTGGCCAGCGCCCCGTGCAGCAGCACCGGGTCTCCGATGGCGCTGATGGCATAGGGCGGCGCATAGGGAACGCCGTGAAGGACGACCGTGTTGCCGACGCACTTGACCCCGGTCGTTGAGATCACCCGTTGACCCTGAATGGTCATCGCCTCGGCACCGCCGCGCCACAGCGCGTTGACCACCGCCTGGATGTCTTGCTGGTGGACGACGAGCAGATCGGGATCGATGCCGTCGGCCGCCACGGAGGCCGGAGCGTCGCTCAAGGTGACGGTCACTGCAGGTCCAGCGACCGCGGTCAATCCCGCCACAACCGCCTGGCGGTCCAGCTGCGGCGGGAGATCGGGTTCGTTCCGCGCTGCGCTCAGGCGGTCGACCTCCTCACGCAAACCCGTCAGCCGGCGAACCAGCTCCGCGTTCCGCCGTGATTGATCCTGGATCAGACCGACCAGATCGGTGTTGCGGCCCGGGCGTAGGTCAATGCCTCGAGCGTTCCAGGCGCTGACCATGATCATCAGGCCAGCCAGGACGCAGACGGCTCCGGTGAGCGCCCTGCCGAGGGGTCGCCGCCTCTGATCGCGCCGACGCTGGGCCTCGCGGGCTCGGGCCAGTACGGCCGAGACCCGAGCCCACAATCCGCCAGCAGAGGTCGAAGGCAACTTGCTCCTTTCGACGCCGGCGATCCGCAAATCGTTCCGGCGATCGGTGATTGATTACGCTACCTACTCAACCAGCAAGGAGAGATCGTGCCCGAGTCGAGAACCCGGAAGTCCGCTGAGGAAAAGCAGCGGCTCAAGTCGCGGCAGGCCGCCAAGCCGAAGAAGGTCAAGGCCCCGTCGAGCCGTCGCTGGGTCCCACCGACCTTCATCGCCGTCGGTTTGCTGGGCGTTGCCTGGCTGATCGTCTACTACGTGGCCGGCCAGTCAGTTCCCCTGATGAGCGACTTGGGGAACTGGAACATTCTGATCGGCATGGGTGCGATGGCCGCCGCCTTCGGCATTGCGACCCTCTGGAAGTAGCTCGCCAGCCGTAATGACATCGGTGTGATTCTCCACACTGGGGATAACTACTGTGGACGACGACGGCTTATGGGCTCCTGTCGCGCCACGATCGGTCGGCGCCAGGGGGAAGAGTCCAACCCGCACGGAGCGGACAGGAGACCCGCTCCTATGGTGGCAAATGACGACTGATTTGCCACGGCGAATCGCGGGAGCAGGATCAAAGAGTGTATTCGGGTCTCGTCCAATACCAGGTGCTCGACAATCGCTTTCGCGCCGCCAACCCACCGATGATCATGATCAGCCCGGCCAGGAGAGCGGCTATCCAGGCGGTGCCCAACGAGGCTTGCGACTCCGGCGCCTATCAGCAGCGAATAGCCGGTGAGGACCAGCGGCGCGCTCAACGCGAGAGCCCAGCCGCCGACCATCAGGATGCGGCGCAACCAGCGTCCGACATCCTCGGTGGCGATGACCCAGAAGGATCCGAGCGCGCACAACACGCCGATTTGATGGGCGGCCAGACCGAGGTACGTGACATTGATCGCGACACCAAGCTGTAGCCGATTGGTCACGGGCCCGAAGCCAGGGGCGTTGGGATCGGCAGTGACGAAAAATTGGCTGGCCCAGATCAGCGAGCGGCTGAAGCTCGTATCGCCCTCGACGCTGATGTGAGGCAGCACCGCGCTGGCGATGACCAAACCGAGCGCCAGGAACATCGGAACCAACCGGATCAAGAAGCTCCGCCGGCGCCGAGCCTGCATTGCCGGGTCAGGCAGGATCATGCATCGACCTTACGTGCCCTGGGATCCCGCAAAGTGTGCTTAGCCTGTCAAGGCGCTCAGGGCGGCACATAACGAATCAGGCTTGCCTGACCACGTCGAGTTGGATATGCGCAGTCACCGCATCGTGCAGCTTCACGCCGACGGTGTGCGGACCCACCGACTTGATCGGCCCGCTGGTCTCGATGCTCCGCTTATCCACGGTGGGGCCTCCGGCCTTCTTGATCGCCGCCACCACGTCCGCCGGAGTGACCGCACCGAAAAGCTTCCCCGTCTCGCCGGCCCGTACCGGCAGCTCGATCGTCAGACCTTCCAGCTGCGTACGGACCTCGTTGGCATGGTCCAGGCCGCGGATCTCGCGAGCGTCGCGGCTCCGCTTGATGCCGTCGATCTGCTTCTCGCCACCCTTGGTCCAGCGGATGGCGAAGCCGCGCGGCACCAGGTAGTTGCGTCCGTAGCCGTCCTTGACCTCGACTACGTCGCCGGCCAGCCCGAGTTTGTCGACCGCAGCGGTCAAGATGAGCTTCATGTCGTCGATTCTCCTGGCTCAGCGAGCCGTCGAGGCGTACGGCAGCAGCGCAACCTCACGGGCGTTCTTGATGGCGATGGCGACCCGGCGCTGCTCCTGTACGGACAGGCCGGTCACCCGACGAGCGCGGATCTTGCCGCGCTCGGAGATGAACTTCCGCAGCGTCGCGGTGTCCTTGTAGTCGATGTTCTGGCCGGAGCGAAGCGGATTGGACTTCTTCTTCGGTATGCGCTTCGCGGGCGGAACGTTGGCCATGGTTCGTGCTCTCCTTGATATGGATCGCGCCCTGGTCAGGGCACGTCAATAGTTGATCAGAAAGGCGGGTCTTCCGACTGAGGGGTGCTCCACGGATCGGAGGTCTGCTGCGGGCGGCCTCCGCCACGCCTCACCGGCCGAACCGCCGGTCGCCCACGGGTCGTCGCCGTAGTTGCCGCCGCCGCCGCCAGCTCGCACCGCTGGAGCTGCGGGCGCCGCCCTGTCCCCCACTGGCATTGCGAGAGACCTTGGCCGTGGCGTACTTCAGCGCCGGCCCGATCTCGTCGACGTCGATCTCGAAGACCGTGCGACGCTCGCCCTCCCGGGTTTCGTAGCTCCGCGACTTGAGGCGGCCCTGGACGATAACCCGCATGCCCTTCTGCAGTGACTCGGCGACGTTCTCCGCAGCCTGTC
Organism: uncultured Actinomycetota bacterium; assembly: GCA_963754965.1. Lineage (GTDB taxonomy): Bacteria > Actinomycetota > Actinomycetes > Propionibacteriales > Propionibacteriaceae > Microlunatus. Next base: position 24,754 of record CAVWIA010000009.1, on the reverse strand, counting down.
TCCAGACGGCGCAGTTCAGGAACATCGCATCGCCGTCACGCCACTCGTTGGTCTGACGGTCGAACGTCCGGGGGGTCGATGCGACGGTGAAGTTGGCCACCGCAGCCCCCGAGGGCGTGAAGCGGAGCTCCGGGTCGGCGGTCAGGTTGCCGACCAGCGTGATGGTTGTTTCGCCTGCCATGGCGTTTCCTTCCGAAGAGGCCCGTGGATCTGAAGCCGAAGTCAGGGGCTAGCGTGCCAGCTGGGGCTGACGTTGGCACCTCATCGTTGCTGATCTGTGGATAACAGTCCGAGGGATCGAACTCAGTGCAGATCTGGACGGATGACTTTGGTCCGCATGATCTGCTCGCTAATGGTGAACTGGCGGTCCAGCTCTTTGACGTCGGCGGGGTCGGCGGTCAGATTGATCACCGCATAGATTCCTTCGGACTTCTTGCGGATCTCGTACGCCAGGCGGCGACGACCCCAGATGTCCAGGCTGTCCACGGTGCCACCACCCTTGGTGATGACGGTCAGATACTGCTCGAGCGTCGGCTGGACCGAACGCTCCTCGGTGTCAGGGTCGAAGATGACCATGACCTCGTAGGGACGCATGCGCGAACTCCACCTCCTCTGGTCTAGAGCGGCTGTGGGACGACCCCACAGCAGGAGGGCGAATGCTGCCCGGCGAACCGGGCGGTGGCCGTACGCCGGAAGGCGTCAGACCGAGGGTCCACGATACTCGCCGCCGCCGGGTGCGGAAATCGGCGGGGAAGCCATCTGCGGTCGACAGTTGGGGAGGCATCGATCTCGAGGCTGTGGGCAGGATCGATGGTGAGGCCCCGGAACGGCGCCATAGGAATCTCCGCTTACGCACTGGCCAAAGGAGGCACGTCGCGTCAGTCCGCGGCTGTATCAAACCGCCGCCGTGGACAGTACCCTGCTTGCTGTACGACCCCCTTCTACATCCACGAGGAGTCCCCATGGCCCAGTACCAGGCCGTACCCGCCAGCTCCGGCCCCGGCAGATCCCGGCCGGACGCTCGGCATCGTCGGGCTCATCCTCGCCTTCTTCTGCAGCCTGATCGGCCTGATCATCAGCATCATCGCCTACCGGCAGTCCCAGCAGGCGGGTTACAAGAACAACATCGCCCTGGCCGGCATCATTGTCGGCGCGGTCTCGCTGGTCTTTGGCCTGATCTTGCAGTTCACGGGCGCGCTGGCCGGCCTTTTCGGGCAATAGCCAGCGGTCACGTTCAGCTCACCGATTGTCAGAGCGAGCTGCCAGAGTGGACGGATGACGACAGAGCACCTGAGCGTCGCCTCGGCGATGCGTGTAACCGGCGAAAGGGCGTGGATCCCGGCTGAGATCAGGCGTTGCCAGACTCGAGGCGCAGCACGAGACTGAGGTTGCTGGCCCGGGCCGCAGAGGTCGAACGTCGGCCCGCGCGATGAGCGAGCTCGTGATCGGCGGCCACGGTGACCAGGTCGACCCGATAGCCGAGGCGCAAGCCCGCCACGCGACGCTGGCCCAGTTCTTCCTCGGCGACCCGCAAGCCTGGAAAGGGCCCGAGGTTGCGTACGAGGGAGGCGCCGCCGCGCTGAAGAACGCCGCTCGAGAAGCCGGCATCACCCTGTACGTGCACGCTCCGTACGTGCTCAATGTGGCGACCACGAACAACCGGATCCGGATCCCGAGCCGAAAGTTCCTGCAGCAATATCTCGATGCCGCCGCCGAGGTCGGCGCCGCGGCGGTCATCGTGCATGGCGGTCACCTGGGCAAAAACGACGACCCGGCGATCGGCTTCGACAATTGGCGTAAGTGCATCGAGCGACTTCAGATGCCGGTGCCGCTGCTGATCGAGAACACCGCGGGCGGCGACAACGCCATGGCTCGTCGACTCGATCGGATCGCACGGCTGTGGGAGGCGATCGGCGGCGCCGAGGGCGGGGAGACGGTCGGCTTCTGCCTCGACACCTGCCACGCCCATGCGGGCGGCGAGGATCTCGTCGGGTTGGTGGACCGGGTCACGGTCATCACCGGCCGGATCGATCTCGTGCACGCAAATGATTCGCGCGACGCATTCAACTCCGGCGCGGACCGGCACGCCAACCTGGCCGCCGGCGAGGTCGCCGCCGACGCTCTTCTCGAGGTGGTGCGTACGGCCGGTACGCCTGTCGTCGTCGAGACGCCCGGCGGCAGGGATGGTCAGGACAACGACATCGCCTGGCTGAAGGAGAACGTCTGAGCAGCGACGCTCAGGTCGTGCAGCGGCGCTCGGTCGAGCAGCGACGCTCAGGTCGTGCAGCGGCGCTCGGTCGTGCAGCGGCGCTCGGTCGTGCAGCGGGGCTCAGGTCGTGCTCTTGGCCACCTGGCGAACGCCGACCCACAGCCCGGCGGCGCAGGTGATCAGTGCGGCCACGACCGCCAGCGGCACCGACCGATCGGCAAACGTGCCGGAGAACAGTGCTCGCTCGGCGTCGACGATGTAGGTCAGTGGGTTGAATCGGCTGACAACCTGCATCCACTCCGGTCCGGCCTCCAGCGGCAACATCATCCCGGACAAGATCAACAGTGGGAACAGCAACGACTGCTGGACCGCCCAGAACATCCACTCGCGCTTCCGCGAGGCGATCGCCAACGCATTGGAGAACGCTCCCATGCCCACCCCGAAGACGCCGAGCAGCAGTGCCCCGGCAAAGGCGTGCACCGGATATAGCTGGAAGCCGAAGGGAATCGCCACCAGGGTGATCAGGGTCGCCTGCACCACCAGCGGCGCCAGCTCCTTCAGAGATCGGCCGATCAGGATCGAGGAGCGATGGATGGGGCTGGCCAGCACCCGCTCGTAGCTGCCAAGACTGATCTCGAACAGCAGGTTAGCGCCAGCCGTCGACGTGCCGAAGAGGCAGATCATCACGATGACGCCTGGCAGGAACCATTGCAACGGCGAAGCGCCACCGATCGCGCTGGGTTCGATGGAACCGGCCAGCAACGGGCCGAAGAGGGCGAGGAAGACCAGTGGTTGGACGATGGAGAAGATCAACGAGAATGGATCACGCAAGATCAGCGACATCTCGCGGACGAACACCGATCGAGTGTCGGCAGCGAGACTGTTGGACACAGCACGCGGCGGCGTGAGCTCACTTCGTTCGCGTTCCTCGATCATGCCGCTACCGCCTCGTCCTCGCGAAGGCTTCGTCCGGTCAAGCTGAGGAACACGTCGTCCAGTGTGGGCACCGAGACGTCAGCCGCCCGCACGGTCACCCCAGCGCCGTCCAGTTCGCGAAGCAGACGAGGCAGTGCCTGCTTACCCTGGTCGAAACGCGCCGTCAGTACGGCTCCCAAAGTGCTGACCGACTCGCTGAGATCGCGTCCGCCCTCGGCCACGATGGCTCGGGCCTGCGGTACGTCGCTTGGTTCGACGGTGATGGTGATGTGGTCGCCGGCCAGATTAGCCTTGAGGTTCGGCGCCGTGTCGTCCGCGATGATCACGCCATGGTCGATCACCAGCACCCGTTCCGCTTGAGCGTCGGCCTCCTCCAGATAGTGCGTGGTCAGCACGAGGGTCGTGCCCTGTTCAGCGCGCAATTGCAGAATGTGATCCCACAGGTTGGCCCGATTCTGCGGATCCATTCCCGTTGACGGCTCATCGAGGAACAGCAGCTTGGGGCGGTGCATCAGCCCGAGGGCCAGATCGAGCCGGCGGCGCTGGCCGCCGGAAAGCGTGCTGACGCGGCGCTTGGCCAGTGGGACCAGGTCCAGGCTCGCGAGCAGCTCGTCGGCTCGACCGGCCGCATCGGTGGAGTTCATCCCGTAGAAGCGGCCCTGGTTGACCAGCTCGTCACGGACCCGGAAGCTGTGCCCGGCGCCGTTGGCCTGACCGACGTAGCCGATCCTGGCACGTACCAGCGCCGGTTCGGTGGTGATCTGAGCGCCGGCGACGACCGCCGTCCCGGAGGTGGGCGGCAGCAGGGTGGTCAACATCCGCAGCGTCGTCGACTTTCCTGCCCCGTTGGGACCGAGAAAGGCCACCAGCTCACCGGCAGCTACGTCGATGTCAACGCCGCGAACCGCCTCGACCGTCTCCTTCTTCGACACGAAATGCCTTGTCAATCGGCGTGTATGGATCACTGCCCCGGTTTCCCCTCTCGCGTGCCGCAGGCCGCGAGTCTAGGCGCCACCACTGACAGGTGGCCGCGACCTTGGACTCCGCCCGTCGATCACTGTGGCGTCCGGTGGACTAGGGAACCTTCAGTTCGATGGGGTAATCCCGCTCCTCCCCGAAGCTCACCATGCAACGAAAAAGCGTGTCATCGCGGATCTGGATCTGGGGCGGGAGTGGCACGAGCTGCCAATCCTTGCGCACCGAGCCGGACGGCAGCACCTTTGCCAGTGTGTTCTCCGAGCACAGCCGCCGGACCTGCTGGTTTGCTTCGAACTGGGACTGCAAGACCACCGGGCCGGGCAGCTGACCGCCGGCGAAGACCTGATAGATGTGCTGTTCATTGCAATCGGCGAGCTCGCCCAGCCAGGGTGCGTCGCCCCATCGACTCGATGCCGTTCCAGCATTCCGGTTCGGTGACGCAGAAGCTGTTCGAGCCGAGCGAGTCGGAGCAGTCCGTGAACCCCCGCGGCGCCGGAACCCGCGGCCGGTTCGTGGTCTCTGGCGTGGGGCTCGGCGTCCGCGTCGGCGTCAGCGTCGGCGTGGCACTTGCCGCGACCGACGGGGTGGTCGGCGGCGAAGTGGCTTGATCAGCCTCCGGCTGCATGGTCAACACGGCGGCCACGAACGCGACCAAAATCACCACCAACGCTGCCACGAGCAGGGCGGGCGCCACCCGACGCCGATCGGACTCAAGCGGGCTGGGGTTGGGCCCGGCGCGGGCTCGCCGCCTGCCCTTGATCACCGGAACAGCGACACGATCGTTGCCGCCGGCCGCAGGGTGATCTCCATCTCTTGGCAGCTTCAGCGCCGCCAGAGCCGCACTGAACTCCGCGGCAGTCGGACGTTCGGCCGGATTGTCGGAAAGGGCCTTCAGCAGTAGATCCATGAACTCGCGATCGACCGCGGGCAGTCGCTCGATCGGCTCGTCCTGCAGCTCGATCAACTCGAGCAGGGTCGGCTGGCGACCCTCCGGGTAGCGAGGCGCTTTGCCACACAGGAGGGCGTACAACGTGGCGGCAAGGGAATAGACATCGCTGGCTTCGGTCGGCGCCTCACCGTAGATCACTTCTCGAGGTGCGTACGCCGGCGTGAGAGCTTCCAGAGTGGCCGCGATTTCGCTGCCGGGTTCGGGCACAGCTGCCAGACCGAAGTCGGCCAGACCCGGGTTGTCGTAGGCGTTGATCAAGATGTTCGCCGGCTTCACGTCGCGATGCAGGACCCCGCGGGCGTGCGCCGTGGCGAGCGCATCGGCGATCCGTACGCCGACGTCGCGAACGCGATCTTGGGACTTTCGATTCTCCGGCTTCAACCACTTCGAGAGCGAGCCGCCGGGGCACAGCTCCATCACCAGATACGGCTGGTTGTCCTCCAGAATCCCGGCGTCGTGCACCGTCACGATGCCCGGATGACCCGACAGGCGTCCCGCAGCGCCGGCCTCCCGTAAGAAGCGCCGCCGCTCCGTCTCCGAGGTGAGTTTGCGCTGGTCGACCTTGACCGCTACCAACCGGTTCAGCGACTCCTGCCGAGCCTGCCAGACCGTCGAGAACCCGCCCTGAGCCAGGGGTCGCCACTCGACGAGCCCCGGAATCTGGGGGGGAGCGCTGATCATTGGCTCAAAGATAGACGCGAGGAATGTTGCTAGACACGCGTTTGTACCCGTGCCTTACACAATTGCGACACTTACCTTTCGCCGGGTGGGGTCGATAGCCTGCGGCTGTGAGCCGGAGTGTGTATGTCGCGTCGCCCGAGGGTTTGACCGGCAAGTCCGCGGTCGCGCTGGGCCTGCTCGACGCGCTGATACGTGAGGTCGGCTCCGTCGGGGTGTTCCGGCCATTGACCGCCGCCGGCGGTCGTGAATCGGGGCCCGCCGCCGGCGGTCGTGAATCGGGGACCGCCGCCGGCGGTGGCGAATCGGGCCGCGACGTGATCGTCGAACTGCTCGTCTCGCAGCCGGGCATCCATCAGACCTATGAAGAAGCCCTCGGCGTCACCTACGAGGCGACCCGCGCGAACGCCGACGAGGCCCTGCACGAGATCGTCGAGCGCTTCGGCCAGCTGGTCGACCGCTTCGAGGTGATCTTGGTCCTCGGCTCGGACTACACCGACGTGGCCACCGGCACCGAACTTGTCCTTCAACGCCAAGATCGCGGCCAATCTGGGATCACCCGTGGTCTTGGTGGTGCATGGGCGGGATCGCGCGCCCGACCAGGTCCGGGCGGCAGCGGCCAGTGCGATCGCCGAGCTTCAGGCGAACCACGCGCAGACCGTGGCAGTGATCGCCAATCGAGTCGAGGACGATGCCCAGGAGGATGTTCGACGAGCGCTCGCCGACCTGCCCGATGTCATGGTGGCCGCAGTCCCCGAGAGTGCGATCCTGTCCGCACCGACGTTCCGCGCCCTGGCGGAGGCGGCTGACGCCAGGCTGGTGCTCGGCGCCGATGCGTGGATGGATCGGGAGGCACTCGAGATCATCGTGGCCGCTATGAGCCTCCCGAACGTCCTCGAACGCCTGCGTCCGGATGTGGCCGTAATCGCTCCGAGTGACCGCACGGATCTGCTGCCCGGGCTCATGCTGGCTCATCAATCGGGGACGTTTCCTGCGCTGGCCGGCATCATCCTGACCGGCGGCTACGACATTCCGGACACCATCCGGCGACTGTCGGAAGGTGTCGACCAGGATCTGCCGATCGCCCTGACCGACCTCGGCACCTTCAGGACCGCCGAGCGCCTGATGAAAGTACGCGGACCGATGACGAAGTCGTCGACCGTCAAGTTGGAGACCGCGCGACGGATCTTCGCCGAATCGGTCGACCAGGCCGCGCTGTTGTCGGCGATCGCCGTCCCCTCATCGAACGTCCGGACACCGCTCATGTTCGAGCACCAGTTGATGGAGCGGGCACGGGCCAACCGCAAGCGCATCGTGCTGCCCGAAAGCACCGATGATCGCATCCTGGAGGCGGCCGCGATCTTGCTCCGCCGCGGCGTGGCCGACTTGATCTTGCTCGGCGATGAGAAGCGGGTTCGTGCCCGCGCATCCGCGCTGGGGCTGGATCTCGATGCGGCCCAGATCATCTCGACGAACGATTCGGAACTGGTGGAGCGATTCGCGGCGACCTATGCCGAGGCGCGGGCGCACAAAGGCATGACCATCGAGCGAGCCCGGGAAATCATCCCCGACGTGTCGTACTTCGGCACGATGATGGTGCATCTTGGGCTGGCGGACGGGATGGTGTCGGGCGCGATCAACACCACGGCCCACACCATTCGGCCGGCGTTGGAGTTCGTCAAGACCAAGCCAGGGGTGAGCACCGTCTCCAGCGTCTTCTTGATGTGCCTTGCCGATCGCGTGCTGGTCTACGGGGACTGCGCCGTGATTCCGGAGCCCACAACCGAGCAGCTGGCCGACATCGCGATCTCCTCAGCCGAGACGGCACGGCAGTTCAACATCGAGCCGCGGGTGGCGATGTTGTCGTACTCGACCGGCTCATCTGGCTCCGGTGCCGATGTGGAACGGGTCCGCGCGGCGACCGCCCTAGCAGCGGAGCGGGCGCCCGATCTGCTGCTGGAGGGTCCGATCCAGTACGACGCTGCGGTGGACCCCGACGTCGCCAAGACGAAGTTGCCGGATTCGCAGGTGGCGGGACGAGCAACCGTGTTCATCTTCCCGGACCTCAACACCGGCAACAACACGTACAAGGCGGTGCAACGCAGTGCCCACGCCGTCGCGATCGGCCCGGTCCTGCAGGGGCTGCGCAAGCCGGTCAACGATCTGTCTCGGGGCGCGTTGGTGGAAGACATCGTGAATACCGTGGCCATCACCGCGGTCCAGGCGCAGGCGATCTCATGAGCGACACGCCGGTCCTGGTGCTCAACGCCGGGTCATCCTCTCTGAAGTACCAACTCGTAGTGCCCGAGACCGCCGAGGTCCAAGCCAAGGGCCTGGTGGAACGGATCGGCGAGGCCGGCAGCCCGGTGGCTGATCATCATCAGGCGATGCAGGCCATGGCGGCTGAGCTGCGCACGGCCGGAATTGATCTTGCCTCGGCCGGACTTCGGGCGGTCGGTCATCGGGTCGTGCACGGCGGACCCAATTTCTCCGACCCCGTGATCTTGGACGATGCAGCGGTGGCCGAGATCCGTGACCTCATTCCGCTCGCGCCGCTGCACAATCCCGGTGCCGTGGAAGGCATCGAGGCGGCACGGGCTCAGTTCGACATCCCGCACGTCGCGGTCTTCGACACCGCCTTCTTCGCCACGCTGCCGGCGGCCGCGGCCACCTACGCGATCCCACGCGACCTGGCGATCACCCACCGGATCCGCCGCTATGGCTTCCACGGGACCTCGCACCGCTTCGTATCCCAGGCGGCGGCCGAACTGCTTGGGCGCGACCTCGGCGACGATCAACCAGATCGTGCTGCACCTCGGCAATGGCTGCTCGGCCTCGGCGGTACGGGGCGGCATGGCGGTAGAGGCCTCGATGGGTTTGACACCGCTCCAGGGACTGGTCATGGGGACCCGATCCGGCGACGTGGATCCGGGCCTGCACACCTTTCTGCACAACGAGCTCGGGATGTCGGTGGGCGACATCGACGCCTGTTGAACAAACAATCCGGCCTCAAGGGCATGGCCGGCGTCAATGACTTTCGGGAGCTTGAGCAGCGCCGTGCCGCGGGCGACGAGGCTGCTCAGCTGGCGTTCGAGGTGTACGTGCACCGGCTGAAGCACTATGTCGGTGCGTACCTGGCGATCCTGGGCCGACTTGATGTGTTGACCTTCACCGCCGGTGTGGGGGAGAACAATCCGGCGCTGCGCGCCGCCGTCGCCGACGGCCTCGACGGGCTCGGCATCGTCGTCGACCCCGAGCTGAACAATGCGCCGTCCAAGTCCGCCCGGGTCGTCTCCCCGACCGGCTCCCCCACCCGGGTCGCCGTCATTCCCACTAATGAGGAACTCGCCATCGCCCGCGAGGCGGCAACTCTGCTGACCGATCCACCGACTCCTGATCCCCACCTTAGCCCGGCAGGCGCACCTTGAGCCCTGCCTAGGGGCTCGACGTGTGCCCACGGGGCTCAAGTCAATCAAGGGAGGACCTGCCTCGGCCCCCCGACCTCGAGCCCCACCGGCGCACTTTGAGCCCTGTCGTGGGGGCTCGACGTGTGCCCACGGGGCTCAAAGTCATGAGTCATGGAGAGAGACTACCTGACGACCCAGTCCGACCCTGACCCGTCCGGCTCCGTCGACCACTCGACGTTGAGCCCCACCGCCGCCCATTTGAGCCCGGCCCTAGGGGCTCGACGTGTGCCGACGGGCGCTCAAAGTCATAAGTCATGGAGAGGACGCCTGCCCCCACGACCCTGAGTCCGGCGGACGCACCTTGAGCCCGGCCGGCACCGGCCCTGCCCAGGGGTCGACGTGCACGGGATCGGACATAAGCCCGGAGGACCCCTCGACCACCTCGACCCTGAGCCCCACCGGCGCCCTTTGAGCCCCGTCCTAGCGGCTCGAGGCGTGCCGACGGGGCTCAAAGTCAAAGAGAGGACGCGGGTTCACGCATAGGGTGGGCGCATGGCAACGGCGTTGATCACCGGGGGGACGTCAGGGATCGGGGCGGCGTTCGCCCGGGCTTATGCGGCACGCGGCTACGACCTCGTGCTCGTGGCCCGCAATCCCGACCGGTTGGCTGAGACGGCCGCCATCCTCAAGGACCGGTATCAAGCAGCTGTCGAGACGATCCCGGCCGACCTCGGGCAGCGGGACGATGTGCAGCGGGTGGCCGATCGGCTCGCCAGTGTCGAACAGCCCGTGGAAATTCTGGTCAACAACGCTGGCTTCGCCGAGCGGGGCAAGCTGCTCGACGAGGACATCACGCCGCAGGAGCATGCCCTCGACGTGATGGTACGGGCGGTGATGATCTTGTCCGCAACTGCCGGGCGGGTGATGCGCCGCCGTGGTGCGGGCACGATCATCAACGTGTCCAGCACAGCCGGGTTTATGGCCCTTGGCAACTACTCAGCGATCAAGGCGTACGTCACCACCTATACGGAGGCGTTAGCCTGCGAACTCGCCGGTTCAGGAGTCAGCGCGGTCGCGCTCTGCCCGGGTTACGTCCGTACCGAATTCCACCAACGGGCCTCTATCCGGACCGGCGGCATCCCCGGACCGATGTGGCTCGACGCGGACGCTCTGGTCGCCGAGTGTCTCAAGGATGTAGCGGATGGCAAGGTCATCTCCATTCCGTCCTTCCGCTACAAGGTGATGATCCTGGGTGCACGACATGCGCCGCGAAGCGTGATTCGGAGAGTCTCCCGACGTCTAAGGTCTGGACGCCACTAGCCCTGATCGAGGATAGGCTGATCGGGTGTCTCCCAGCCGCTATAACTCGCCGCTGCACGCCGGCGCGCGGTTCGTGGCACAACGGGGGTTGCTGAAGCCGCTCGTATGGCGGCTGGCCACGGTGACAGTGCTCGGGACCGAAAGACTGTCTGACCTGTCCGGACCCTTCGTTGTGGTGTCGAATCACAGCAGTCACCTCGACACCCCACTTATCTTGGGCGCGCTCCCGCGGAAGCTTGCCCGCTATGTGGCAGTAGGAGCGGCGGCGGACTACTTCTTCGACATCTGGTGGCGCCGCGGCCTGACGTCGCTGATCTTCAACACTTTCCCCGTCGACCGCACCGGCCTACGCGGTCGGAAGGGCCTGGCGACGAGTCTGCTGGATGAGGGCGTACCGCTGCTGCTCTTTCCCGAGGGCACCCGATCACGAACCGGGGAGATGGCGGCCTTCAAGCCCGGGGCGGCTGCCCTCTGCATCAGCCGCGACGTGCCCTGTGTTCCGGTGGGGATCGTGGGCGCGAGTGAGGCGATGCCGTACGGCAAGAACTGGCCGGAACGCGGCCGGCCACCGATCTGGGTCGTGTTCGGCGAGCCGCTGCGTCCGGAGGACGGCGAGACGGCGTCACAGTTCTCCGATCGGATCGCAAAGGAAGTCAGCGGGCTGTACGACGAGGCCACTGCCTACCGCGCAGAACATTCCTAACCCGGCCGCGGCCACCAGCAAGGAGAAGAGATGGCAACCGTTTCGCACATGAAGTGGTGGGGCTGGGGCGTCGAAGGCGTCGGCTTCCACCACGAGGACAAGCCGAAGCTCCGTCCGTTCGTGCAGCAAGCTGTCGATCTCGACCTGAACACCCCGCCAGCCGCGCCCATGAAGTTGGAGGACCTGCCGATCCCGACGCCGATGATCAGCGACGAGCTGCTGGAGGAGCTCACCGAGGCGGTCGGCATCGACAACGTTCATTCCGACGATCTTGATCGAATCGTGCACACCTACGGCAAGAGCCTGCGCGACTTGTTGCGCTTGCGGGCCGGTGATATCCCGCGGATCCCCGACGTCGTGGTGTACCCCGGGGACGAGGCCGAAGTGCAGTTGATCGTCGATCATGCGGTGTCCGCCAATGCCGTGCTCATCCCGTTCGGCGGTGGAAGCAACATCGCCGGGAGCCTGGAGGCGCCGGCCGAGGAGACGCGCACCATCGTCTCGGTCGACCTTGGCCGGCTCAATAAGGTGCTCGAGATCGACGCCGACTCCGGCTTGGCCCGCATCCAGGCCGGCACCCTAGGGCCGGACATTGAGCGCCAGCTGGGCGAGCAGGGCTGGACGCTAGGCCACTTCCCCGACAGCTTCACCCACAGCACCCTCGGTGGCTGGGTGGCGACTCGATCGTCGGGCATGCAGTCCGACAAGTACGGCGACATCGCTGACATCACCCGGGGACTCCGGGTGGTGATGCCGGGCAAGGTGCTCGTAGTCCGGCCGCTGCCCAGCACGTCGACCGGACCGAGCGTCCGAGAGATGATCCTGGGCTCGGAGGGCCGGCTCGGTGTGATCACCGAGGCCACCGTGCAGGTGCACCGGATTCCCGAAGAGCGGTTGATCCTGGGCTACCTGTTCCCTTCCTGGGAGGCGGGCCTGGCCGCAATGCAGGAGATCTCGACCAGTGACGCCCATCCTTCGATCACGCGGGTCTCCGATTCCCGGGAGACGGCGTTCTCCTTTGCCACCCGCAAGAAGTCCAGCGGGATCTCCATCTCGTCACTGGTCAGCAAGGGCCTGATGAAGGTTCTGCAGCGGCGCGGCTGGGATCTCGACGCAGTCTGCCTGTCATTCATCGGCTACGAGGGCGGCGCAGCGCACGTGCAGACGCGCAGAAGGCGATCGTCAAGGACATCGTTCGGCGGCACGGCGGCATCGTGGTAGGCAAGGGCCCCGGCCAGCTCTACGACCAGAAGAAGTTCGACACGCCCTACATTCGCGACTTCCTGCTGGATCGGGGCGCCGCGGCGGACGTGTCCGAGACCGCCGCCCCTTGGTCGAAGCTGGGGCCGCTCTACGACAACACGGTCGCCGCAGCCAACAAGGCCTACGCCCAACTCGGTGTGACCGGCTGGATCATGTGCCACTTGTCGCACTCGTATCACTCTGGAGCGTGCCTCTACTTCACCTTCGCGTTCCGCCACGACGGCATGGACCCGCTCGGCCAGTACGACCTCGTCAAGGGCGCCATTCAGCAGTCATTCGTCGACTGCGGTGGCACCCTCTCGCACCACCACGCAGTCGGCAGAGAACACTCCGCGTGGCTCGAACAGGACATCTCGGCCCCAGGCGTGCACATGATTGATGGCTTGTTCGCCGCCATGGATCCCGGTCAAAACCTCAATCCCGGCAAGATCGTCGTGAAGTAAAGCGGCCCGCTGGCCTACTCACGGATCGTTACCGACGGCTTCTCGTAGTCGGCCCGGCGCGAGCCAACCTCCATTACCGTGAGGGCCGGGGACTCTCGACTCCCGGGATAGGCCGGACGCATCGCTTGGTCAGCGTTCCCCGCGCGGCCTCGCTATCCCCTGTGTGTACGCCTATCCCGGGTTCCAGTCCTAGCTCAGCTGACGTGATAAGCCAAGACGTCCGCTGGCTTGGCACTAGATTCGTCGGGTGGCCATCACCGTACAGCCCATCACCACAGCTGAGCACATCACATTCAACGCAACTCGCCCCTGGGTAAGTTTCCTGCAAACTCCGGCCTGGGCCAAGGTCAAGAGTGAGTGGCAGAGCGAGTCGATCGGATGGTTCGACGAAGACAACAAGATCCAGGGCGCCGGCCTGGTTCTTTATCGCCAACTTCCCAAAATCAAAAGGTATCTGGCCTATCTCCCGGAGGGTCCGGTGATCGACTGGGAGAGTGACGACATCGCCGCCTGGCTGAATCCTCTGGCCGCCTACGCGAAGGATGCCGGCGCGTTCGGTGTCCGGATCGGGACACCGGTCGTCGCCCGCAAATGGCGCGCCGAGACGATCAAGGCCGCCATCGCCGACGAAGAGGTCGAACGGCTCAGCGACGCCATGCCGGACATGATCAACCATCACGCCACCCGACTACGCAACGCCTTGCGCGGCCTGGGCTGGCGGCCACCAGCGGATGACGAGGGTTTCGCCGCCGGCCAGCCGCGCTTTGTCTTCCAACTGCCGATCGCCGGGAAGACCGCCGACGAGTTACTGGCCGGGATGAACCAGCTCTGGCGCCGCAACATCAAGAAGGCCGCCAAAGAGGGGGTGACCGTGCGGCAAGGCACGATCGATGATCTTGAGCAATTTCACCTGCTCTACCTGGAAACGGCCGACCGTGATCACTTCTCCCCGCGGCCGCTGTCCTACTTCGAGACGATGTTCGAAGCGCTGCTCGACGAGGATCCGGATCGGATCCGGCTCTATCTGGCGCACCATGATCGTGATCTCATTGCCGCGACCACGTGGGTGCGAGTGGGCGAGCACGCCTGGTACTCCTACGGCGCCAGCTCCACGGCCAAGCGCGAGGTCCGTGGTTCCAATGCCGTGCAATGGCAGATGATTGGCGACGCGCTGGAGGCCGGGGCGACGGTCTACGATCTTCGCGGGATCACCGAGGGTCTCGCCGCCGACGATCCGCACCTCGGTTTGATCCAGTTCAAGGTCGGCACTGGCGGCGAGGCGGTGGAGTACCTCGGCGAGTGGGACCTACCGCTCAATGCCGTTCTGTACAAGGCCTTCGACTTCTATCTGCGGCGACGGTGACGCGGCCATGACCGGCGTGACGTTACGGCTGGACGGCCCCCGCTGGCGCGAGCACCTGCGTACGGTGGCCGGAGCTGCGCCGGGATTGGTGCCGGTGATCAAGGGCAATGGCTACGGCTACGGACTGCGGCGGCTGGCGCAGGAATCGGCGAAGCTGGGTGTCGACACGATCGCGGTTGGCGCCGCCCGAGAGGTGTCCGAGGTCCGGGAAGAGTTCCCTGGTGACATCGTGATCTTGCACCCGTGGGAGGCGAGTAGCGACCTTGCGCGGAAACTCGCCGGCGATGATCGGGTGATCACGACGGTGTCCCGGGCCGATGATCTTGCGTGGATCGCTGAGCTGGATTCGCGGCCACGGGTGCTGATCGAGGTGCTGACCTCGATGCAACGGCATGGCCTGCGCCCTGATGATCTTGATCGGGTGCCCCATCTGCTCGATCGGTTGCGCTTCGAAGGCTGGACTATCCACCTGCCCCTGCTGGCCGAGCGCCGCTACGCAGAGGCCGAGCGGCTTGCTCGGGCCGCGCTGGAGGTCGCGCCCGGTCCACTCTGGTTCTCTCACCTGCCTCCTGAGGAGACCACCGCGCTGGCTCGTCAGCTGGGTGGCGCCGAGGGCGAGCCGGTGCCGGTGCGCCTGAGGATGGGGACGCGGCTGTGGCTGGGCGAGGAGTCCACGCGGGAAACCTTGGCGACGGTCCTCGACGTGCATCCAATCCGGCGTGGGGAGCGCGCGGGCTATCGGCAGCGCGTGTGCCCGGCAGACGGCTGGATCGTGGTTATCGCCGGTGGCACCTCGCACGGCATCGGGATGGAGGCGCCCACCTCGGCAACCACGCTGCGGCAGCGGGCAATCGCCATGGCGACCGGTTCCTTGGAGGCCGCGGGGCTGGCGCTCAGCCCGTACACGATCAACGGAAAGAAACGCTGGTTTCTGGAGCCGCCGCACATGCTGTCGAGCCTGATCTTCCTGCCGCGGAAGGAGAAGCCGCCGTCCATCGGCGACGAAGTGCCGGTCGAGCTGCGCCTGACCACCGCGACGGTGGATGACATCGTCACCAGCTGACGAGCTTATGCGGGATCAGCCTTTGACAGCGTGCTCCTAAGCCGTCGACGAACTCGGGACCGCGGTCGTTCAGCCGCGAAGCTTGGCCCTGATCCGGTTGGTGTCCTCCTCGGTCCAGCCGATCCGGGAGAGCAGCTCCGCCACGCCACCGTGGCTCTGCTCGACATGATCAAGGAGAGCCCTCATGGACTCCGGCCGGCTCAGATGGCTGGAAATGGGGCGGTCCCGGAGGTTGTCGACATACGTACGGGAGGTCATCAAACGGTTCACGACACCTTCGACCCGATCCGAGCTTGCAGCGTAGTCGGCCACCACGGCTTCCCGGTCGGCGCCGGCGAGCAACAACGCCAACGCAACGATCGTGCCCGTGCGGTCCTTGCCCGCGGCACAGTGCACCAGGACGGCACCGGATGCGTCACCGATGGCCCGGAGTGCGGCCAACACAGAGTCCGGCCGGTCGACGAGATAGGAGAAGTAGACGGAGGCCATGTCATTGTCGAGGTCAACGCTGGGCTCGAGATCAACCCACGGCAGCGCCTCCGCGGGCAACACCTCGGGGCGGACGTCCGGTTTGTCCTTGCCGACGCCCTCCCGCCACTCCCGGAACATGGAGTGCGCGTGTATGCGCACCCTGCCGTGATCGGTCAACCGATTCGGGCCTTCAACGTCGATCTCGTAGTCGCTGCGCAAATCGACCACGTCGGTGAGCCCGAGCCCGAGGAGTGCCTCGACATCGCGCTCGAGTCAAGTCCTGCAGGTTGTCCGAGCGGAGCAGCCGGCCGGGAAGGATCTTGCCGCCGTCCTGGGTTGGTATCCCGCCGACGTCTCGCAGGTTGGCGAGACCGTCCATCTCGATCCACAGCCGATCCATCCGGTTCAGTGTAGGTCGTCGGGCTGGCGGGACGCCGACCGCTCAGCTCGCCCAGTGCCCGGTGAAAAAGAGCCAGCACCACCAGAGCATCAAGACCACGCTCGCGCTGAAAGCCATGATTACGGCGCAGCGATGTGCAATCCGCCGACCGCGTCGCTCCGGCCGGCGCGTGCCCCAGGCGGCGAACATCATCCAGAGCGGGAACCAGAGCAACGTCGCGCGATTGACGGAGAAGAACCAGTAGGAAACCGAGAAGGCCAGCACCTGAATGCCAACCCAGGTGGCCTCGGCCCACATCCGCCGGGCCAGGCACCAGGCGGTGGCCAGCATCCCGAGTCCCATCGCCACGATCTCCGCCCGGAAGACCGCCGCCCACCACGGGTGATCGGTGAACGCGCCGGGCATGATCGCATCAATGGTGTGCAGGAACGACTGCCACGGCCAGGTCAGCGAACGAACCCAGCCCGTCGACTGCGCTGAATACCAGGCGGTCCAGCTGCCCGGTCAGCCAGTACAAGAAGGTGGCGAACCCGGCCAGCACCACCGTCGGGATCGAGAGCAACACGAGCCGTCGACCACGAGTCGCCCAATCGAGGTCGCGGCTGGTCATGATCATGACGACCAGGGCAATCACCAGGAACAGTCCCGACACCCGGACCGTGCAGGCCACCGCAGTGATCAAGGCAGCCGCCAGCCAGCGATCGGATCGCGCCCGCTCCCACGCCCAGAAGGCGGCTGCACAGAACAGCGACTCGGTGTAGGGCACGGTGGTGAAGACCGCCGTCGGTGCGAAGAGCCACGCGATCGCGGCCCACGGGCCACCCAGCCGGATCAGCGCGGCCGCTGCCACCGCTGAGCAGAGCGTTGACAAGACGACGCCGGTGATCGCGATCGGCAGGCCGAGCTCCAAGCCCGCCCGCAGGATGACCGGCAGGGCCGGAAAAAGGCCATCAGGATGCCGCGGGGGTCGGCGAAGTAGCCCCCCTCGGCGAGATGGGTGAAGTGCTGAACGTCCCAATTGCTGACCATGTCGGTCAGACCACGTCCCTGCTGCACGGCGAGCAGCAGCGCGACGGCGGCAATCAGTCCCCGGCTGGCGATCCAGGCCTGGACGACCATCCGCCCCGACCGGACGTCCAGCGGATACAGCTGCGCCCGTGCCGACTCACGCAGCACGGCTCGGCACCACCTTTTGCCGTGGAGACGCCGTACCCACGGTGCGTCGCCCGCTCGATCCAGCCGGCCACCCGACGGATCGTCCGCCCCCCAGGCTCGTACGGGATCCCGCTCGGGCACCAGAGCATCCCGGACAACGATGATCACGACCCAGCACTGAGTTGCGATCCGAACCACGACAGCCAGCCAGTAGATCCGGTCAGGGCCGCTGTTTCCCGGGGCTGAGGTAGCCACCGAGGTGCCACCAGATGGCGCCGAAGTACAGCAGTTCACCTGCGGTGAAGATCGTCCAGTCCCGCCAGCGGGGGCGGGCCAAGATCATCAGTGGCAGCAGCCAGAGCACGTACTGCGGCGAATAAACCTTGTTGGTGATCAGGAAGGCGGCGACCACCAAAAAGGCGACCGAACCCAGGCGCGGTCGTCGGGGGGCAAAAATGATCAAGATGGCGATCCCCAGACAGCCAAGGGCAAAGAGCCCGAGGCTGATCAGGTTCACCTGAGCCAGGTCATGTCCCGCGAGGGAGAGGACGTACCAGAAGGAGCCCAGATCGCCGCCGCGGTCAGAGTTGTACTGCCAGAAGGATCGCCACGCGTCCGGCGCCAGGATGAGCACCGGCAGGTTGACGGCCAGCCAACTGATCACAAACGTCGACAGCATGGACCAGAAGTCCGCCATCCGGCGCGAGCGCAGGCACAGCAGGAACAGCGGTCCGAGGAGCAGACCGGGATACAACTTCGCCGCCATGCCCAACCCCAGCAGCAATCCGGCCAGTGCCGGCTGCCGACGGGTCCAGAACAGCAGGCCACAGGCCGTGAGCGCCACCGCGAGGAGATCCCAATTGATCAAGGCGGCGGCTGCCACACAGGGCGAAGCCGCCAGCATCAGCGCATCCCACGGGCGTCCCGGCACCGTGTAGACCTGTGCCCACACGGTGATCAAGAAGAGCGCGCCGAGCAGCACGATGTTGACATCGAGGAACAGCAGGGTGGATCGGACCTGATCCAATTCGAAACGTCAGCGCCCTGCGGTGCGCCCAGCAACTTGCTGAGCAGCCGTTCCGCCTCAAGGAACCAGCCCGTGAGCGGTGGGTACTCCAGGACCTGATAGTTACCCGAGTCGAGGTAGGGGGTGTTTCCCTGCAGCAATCCGCGATCCGGATACAGCAAGGGGATGTCGGAGTAGCACATCAGCTTGTAGCTGTCCGGGACCTGCCCTGGCGCGGTGATCCGGCACGGCAGCCGGAAGATCACGCCGGCGAGATAGGTACAGGTGGCGACGAGGAGGGCAACGCGAGCCGGGTTCCACCAGCGGTGACCGGGGATGGCGTGGCGACCGAGGGGCCCTCCGAGACCCTCGCTGAGGCTGCGGATCAGCCGGTCCGACCTGGACGGGATGTCGGTCGTCAGCTCTGGGGCCGACACCGGCTTACCCCCGACCGGGTGGGCCACTTCCGCGGCCGCCGCCCTTGGTCTTCCCACTCGTCGGCTGGCTCGTTGACGGAACGCTTGATGCGGTCGTCGTCGGACTCGTCGGCTTGGGTTCCCGTTTCGCAGACGCGGTCGGATCCTGGGCGGTCGGGCTGCTGGTCGGCTCTTTCGTGGGTTCCGGACTCGAGGTCGGCTGGCTCGTGCGGATCGGAACGGGCGAGGGGAATTTGTCCTTGTTGACGTAGGCGGGCGGGGCGAACTGCTTGATCGGTTGTCCCTCGGTCGCCTTTGCCATGAATCCGCCCAGGTCAGTGCTGGATAGGTCCCGCCGAAGAACGTGGGATCCCCCGGACGCCGGAACTTGTCCAGATCAGCGTTGCCGTCATTGCCGGCGACATACATCACCGCTGTGGAGATCTGCTTGGTATAAGCGACGAACCAAGCCGAGACGATGTCACCGCTGCCGTCGGCGTTTTCCCGGTCCTTGGTCCCGGTCTTGCCCGCGACCGGACGGTTCACAGTGGCGACGGCGCGGCCTGTGCCCTGCTCGACGACGTTGGAGAGGGCGTAGGTAACGTCGTGCGAGATGTCCTCGCTCACTGCGCGGCGATGTTCAGGGTCGGCCTTGTAGATGACTTTCTTCTCGGGATCCGCACTTCTTTCACCACGTGATTGGCCACGTACGTGCCGTCGTTCGCGAAGGTGGCATACGCACCAGCCTGGGCCAGCGGGCTGACCTCGGCGGTGCCGAGCGGCAGCCGCGAGGTCTTGTCCCAGCCGGCACCCTTCGGCGCGCCAGCCGCTTGAGCCATCTTCATGATCTTCTCCGGCCCGTTCTCCATCTTGGTGGTGAGGTCGACGAAGGCGGTGTTGATCGAATCCGTGGTGGCCTTGGTCAGGGTGACGGTGGGCCCGTACTGGTAGGAGTATTCGTTCCGTACAGGGGTTGACTCGCCAGGCGGGGTGAAGGTGTTGCCGTTGAGACGGGTGTACAGGCTGAAGCCGTCCTTGAGGCCCGCTGCCACTGCATAGGTCTTGAAGGTGCGACGCCGTCGGTCGTGCGGTCGTCGCCCAGTTGCGGGAGCTCTTGACGAAATCCGGGCCGCCGTACAGCGCGATCACCTCCCCACTGCCGACATCGACCGACGCGATGGCCGCATGCAGCTTGGAGGCCTTCCGCCGCTGGCATCGGCCGCCTCCTTCGTGTACTTCTCGGGCCGCTTTGACGGCTGCGTCCTGAGCATCCTTGTCGAAGGTGGTGACAATCTTCAGGCCGCCACCACGCACCCGGGAGGCGTCGATGTCGGCCGTGGAAAGTTCGCGCTCGACCATCTTGAGCAGGAAGCCCTTCGGGCCCCCATAGCGCTGATTGGTCGGTATATCGGGGAACTTCGGCAGCTTGGAGGCGTACTTGGCCGCTTCCTCCGGCGTGATCGCGCCGGTCTCCGCCATGGACATGATGACGTAGCTGTAGCGCTCCTGAAGCCGGGGCAGATTGTCCTCGTCGGCCGGGTCAAGCGCAGCCGGGTTGTTGATGACGGTAGCAAGGAAAGCCGCCTGCGGCACGCTGAGCTCCTTCGCCTCCACGTCGAAATAGGCCTTGCTGGCGGCCTGTGATCCCATAGCGCCCCGTGTCCGAAGTAGATGGTGTTGAGGTAGCCCTCCAGGATCTGGTCCTTGCTGAGCTGCTTGTTGATCTTGTACGCGAGGAACAGCTCTTTGAACTTGCGGGCGAGGGTCTGCTCTGAGTTCAGGTAGAGAACCTTGATGTACTGCTGGGTGATGGTTGAACCGCCCTGCAAGGTGCCGCCGCGGAGGATGGTCCAGCCGGCGCGCGACATGCCGCGAACCGAAACGCCCTTGTCGGTCCAGAATGAGCGGTTCTCCGCGGCAACCACGGCCTGCTTGATGCTGTCCGGCATCTGTTTCAGGGTGATCGGCTGCCGGTTCTGGACGGCGAAACTGCCGAGCTCGGTCTTGCCGTCGCTGTAATAAACGAACGTGGTCGCTGTCTTGAACTCCGCATTCGGTTCGGGCACGTTGGTGCTGGCGTAGCCCATGAGCATCGTGATGGTGGTGCCTACGATGCCGAGAAGGACGAGCGCACCGAGCGTGATGCCGGTCCAAGTGAGCCAGCTGCTCAGCCGGCCTGATGGACGATCGGCGTTTGGCGGAGGGACGCCTCTGGCCCTCCGAGGGCGCGCTGCAGTGTTCTGGGGGCGTCTTTCCACCGGCCCCCACCGGGAATCAACCATAAATGTCCTCGACGGTCTGCTGGCGACGGGGCGGCTTGCGCTTGCGACCGTCACCCAGGAGGTACGACAGGATCATGTGGTTCCAGCCGCACGCTGGGCAGACTTCGACGACAACAACCTTGAATTCCCCGAACTCGTGCGCCATCTCCTCCAGCTCGGCAGTCCGTTTGATCCGACCGGAGTATTGGCCCAGCTGGTCGCCGAAGACGTAGCTGAGCACAACCATCTCGGTCGACTCACATACCGGCACGGCCCGCTGGCCGGTACCCTTGGGACTTTCGCTTGATCTCGATGCGGCTCACGTCTGAAGCGACGTTCAGCAGGCTGCTGATGTTGCCGGAAAAGAATTCCTGTGAGCCTTTGATATCCGGGTTACTTGCCTGTTGCTGTTTGATCGCGTCGGCGTCCAGGACGTTGACGATGTCGTCAAACGACTCCTTGCGTCGATCGAAACGAATGATCGTCAGTTCATCGAAATCGGCGAGAGACGCTCGACGACTGTTTCTCTGCAGGCTCCCAGCACGGCTTTCATCATTTCGTTGCTGTTGGAAACAATCAGCAGGTTGTCTTTGAGCGTGTAACAGATTTCCCAGCCCAGCATCGGCAGATGCAAGGAACGCCAGACACCATGCGCTTTCCCATCTGGGCTGCGACGCGGAACTGACGACTGTCAAACGAGCCTGCGCGCCCTGCGCCACAGTCTGTTCCAACAACTCACGTCGCAAATTTCCAGGTGATTGCAGATTGAAAATCGCGACCTTTGCGAAACTCTACAAACAGCGGTCCCTTCGCTAGCGTGTGGCGTGGTTGCAACCGCAACTGCGGAAGCGCGCGCCGGACTCAGAACGTTCTGCAAGCCGGTCGAGGAACTGATGTTCCAGTTCCGCAGCGTGTGGATTTCGACCGGGCTCGACGCGTTCACTGACACGAGCGTCGTAACGGTCGTTGATCGTCCTTTCGTAGCTGTCGTCAAGATTGGAATAGCGATCGTAGGAATCGTAGTCGTCGTCGCCGACTTGGATAGAAATCTTCGGAGCTATACGAATCCCACGACCAGGATCTGCCGCTGCCGTCCTGCTCAACCGGACTGTCAAAAAGCGTGTCGCGAATGATCGGCCTGGCAGGCCCGGATTATTTACGAGCGACCGTAACCTGACGAAAGGAGCATCGTCGGGGATGCGCGAGTACAACTGCCGCAACTCGGCCGCTGCGATTCCGGAATTGCTCAGTTCGGACGGCCCAGTCGTCAAAAACTCGCGCCGTTCGATCCATCTCGACTCCTGCCGCTCGAGATCAAACATACCCGCACGAATAGATTTCAGCTCGTTCGACGTTTTGCATCAGCCAGTAATGCTTGAAGTAGTAGTCGGCGTTGAGCTTTGACTGGTCCACCCAGATTGTCGCGAAGTGAGGAGTCACCTTCGGCTCAAAGTCTTGAAGCGTCGGGATCGTCAGCAATACTGTCGTTTTTTGCGCGCTTGTTTATGTTGGCGATCGCGCGCAGGAAGCAGCTTCTCGTTTGTTCCCAGAAGGAAACGTCCGTTCACGGTAGCGAACGCGAGCACCTGCTTCTGCCGCCCGCGATCGGCTTCCACTGTGTGACTGTAATAAGGAGCTCCATCCGGCGTCTCTACCTCTTCGAACTGATCTTTGCTCTTCAAGAACTGCGTCAGCGCGACTTTTTCGTCGCTAATCGGCGCGACAAAGAGCAGGTCAAGTTGTCCGATATCATAAATGGCGACAGCCGCGGTCGCCGTCAGTCGAAGAACCAATCGTGAGAGGTCAAGCGGAAACCCGAGTGCGTTATTAAACTCCTCCCAGCGCGAGATCAATTTCATCGCGAGATGCCGGTGTTGGAGTTGCTGATAGCTCGTGCTGCTGAGATAGCGATCCTTGAGCTGCGACTGCTCCCATTGCGTGATCAGCTCGGGAAGATTTTCGAATTGAGCATAGACCAACGCGCCGCGCGGCAAGTCTCCGCGAGACTGTAGGCATTCTTGCTGGAGCGAGTAGAGCGGGCGTAAACGATCAGTGCAACGCAGATGAGCACCAGGGATGCATGCCATCAATCGAGATTCTGTATTTCCTGATCACTTGCCGACAAACCTTCCTTCAGTTCGGGTTCCAAACCAGCGACGGTTCTTCGCTGACGTTCACCACTCTGATCTTGCGAAGATCTGCGCTCCAATTTCTTTTGTTTCGCGTGCCAGGCGCCGTCGGTTTCTAACCAATAACTGTAAGACGGTATTGGACCGCTGAGTTTGATAAACGATGTGGTGGTTTCGATCTGGATTACGGGTTCTCACCCGGAGAGAACGTGACGATACTCGACTGCTTTTGTTCGATGTCGCTCCAATCACGATCCCCGTATCCTTCTACGGGATCGAGAAATCTCTTCGTCGAACTCAGCGATCTGCGTGAGGTGACCACGGTCCAATCGCAGCAACCGTGCTTTGCGAACGTAAGACGTCGCGTCGCCATTGCTGTCGCGAACCAGCAACTCGTGAATTCCGGGCTTGATAGTCTCGGGCAGCGTGAGCCAATTGTCATAAGGGTAATCTTCAAACCGCAACCAACTGCTCAGCGCGCCAACCAGTTTCCAACCGCAGGAGTCTCTAGTGAATATCAAGGCCATCGGATGTTCGAGGCGCACGAAAGTCAGTAACGCTTCCTTTTCCGGTGTGTCGTCGAGTTGCACGTAGTCGAGCCGCGCGCGATCGGTGTCGCTCCGGGTAAGTGAGGTCACGCTCGTAGTCGTAATAGACGGTTGAGATCTCAGGTCGTAGCAGCAGGCGTTTGAACATCTCGCGCCGCACGGAGACTTCGTCGCTCTTGATCGCAGTCAGACTTCTTCGGGTCGATTGAAGTAGTCGTTGATCTGACAAGGTGATCAGTTGCGGTTGATGATGTCTTGGCCGTAGCAGGCTGCGGCGACAATGAATGCCGCCGTCAAGCCAATAACGAAGCAAATTGCGAATGCTGTCAGACGTGATTTCCAGCGCATTGCTTGTCTTCTCCGAGTAAAGGCTTCTCACGCAAACGCAAAGATCGCAAAGGCGCAAAGCACTGCCGCGTTTCAAAGGCTTCTGTGCGCACTTTGCGAGCTGTTGCGCACTTTGACGTGAAGTACTTAGCCAATCTCTCCACGAGCCTTTGATCTATAACGAGCGACAACTTCCGTGGCTCAGCTCCGGTTCGAACTTCACGCAAATGGTTGAGTCGCGCCTGCGCGAGATCGCGGTCGGGCTGTTTGATTAGTAGCGCGAATCTTAGTTGTTCCAGTTCCTCGGCACGGTTCAAATCACCGAGCTGCTCGGCCGCGACCGAAAGCAACTCGAGCAAGTTCACGTGCGACGCGCGCCTGCGTTCATCAGCCCGTTGTTGCAAACGTTTGATATCGAGCTGTATTTGTCACAGCTTGATCACTTTGATTCGGCTGGAACGCCGCCACGCGTTCCGCCGAGCTTCAATGCCGCACGGGGTTGGTTCTCCTTGAAATAAAGCGCGATCACGTTGTTCGAGTGGCTCGTCTTCCACGAACGCAAACGAGCTGCCACGCCGCCGACTCGCGAGACTCGACCAATGCGCGCGTGAAGCTATTCCGACTCTCTGCATTGTTCCCCGCCCGCTTTTCAATGATGGCGCGAAGACTGCTCAGATATGCATTCGGAGCATCGTTCTCTGCGCCCGCGAGGGGTTTCGCGGCTTCACC
>CAVWIA010000008.1:0-116138 GCA_963754965.1 uncultured Actinomycetota bacterium | reverse complement strand
TCGCGGCATCCGTCGACAGTGCGCTCACGAGCCGGAACCTGTTCCACGCCGTGCGCTTCGACGGTGTGCTGTCGGAGGTGCGCGTGCGGGTCACCCCTCGTCAGCATCATCCGTTCCCGCGGCTCGCCGAGGTGACGAGTCACCAGGTCGAAACGGTGGCGCGCGACATCCGCGGCACGGTGGTCGGATTCTGGACGCCAGCGATCTATCAGGGCATCGCGGTCGCGGGCCTTCACCTCCACTTCCTGAGCGAGGATCGCAGCATCGGCGGACACGTGCTCGACCTCGCCGCTCACTCCGGCGACCTCCAGGTGGCGGCCTTCGCTCGCTTCGACCTGCACCTGCCGACGGACGACCTGTTCCTCCGCACGGAACTCACCCACGCCGACGACCATCGCATCGTCGCGGTCGAGGGCGGCGTGTTGGTGTCCGACGAGGAACCGTGAGATCGGCCTGACGGATCTGATGCTCAGGGCCTGGATCGTTGCTCGAGTCGTCGGCCCGGAGGAGCAGCCAACCGAGCAGCCTGGGCAGAAGACGGGGCGTACTTCCGGGACGTACCGGGACTCTGACGAGTCGTCAGGAGCTCAGCCTGGACGTCGGACTGATGACTCGTAATGCGTAAGTCGCTGAAATCTAACACCGAACCGCGTCTCGCCCTGAACGTGTCCCGGGCATTGCACGGAGAAGTTGCGGGCTATCTGATGCCCATCGCATCCCGGCACCGTGTGGACCCGGCGCATCACCATGTCTTTTGGCGGCGGCTCGCAAAGGACGCGACTGGATCTCGGTTCCAAGAAAGCCATGTCTCGCATTCCTGGTGGCCGTGACGCCAGGGCGTTAAGATACAGAATAGGGTCTGTTTACAAGGTAAACTGGAGGTCGACTATCTCACCCAAGCTCGACGGTCAAGATCAGTCAGGTCTGGTACCCGGAGTTGACGATGGCCCTGTGGTCGTGGATTTCGCAGTCGGACCTTCTGGAGTCGGCGCGGTTTTGGCTTCGGTTCCAACGACTTCGTCCCTTCGGCGGCAGGTGCGGACTTCGCTCGCAACCGAACTGACTGACACGCTGGAGAGGGCGCTGGTCAGGTGACGTCCCAGAGCGAGGAGCTTGGGCCTGCGCTAGAAGTCGACGCCCGCCTCACCGAGATCGAGCGCAGCTTGAACCTGCTGATCAACGTTACGCCGGTCAATTCAGCAGAGGCATGGGCTGACTTCGAACGGAGTGACTTCGGGACGGTCCCCACTCTCCGGCTTAGACCGCTGGAATTCGAGCCGGACCTGGTGCGACGTGACCTCTACAACCTCGAGCTCGACAACGTAACCGACCCTGCGCTGCACACACTCTTCCGGGCGAAGCGAGACGAGATAGCAAGACAGATCACAGCCTTGGAGGACCGCGACACTTCACGGTTCGTGTACGGGTCGCTGCAGCTCTACGGAGGGATCGCCCAGCCTCTAGCGGCCGCTGCGGAGGAGCTCCTCGAGATCATCCCAGCCCGAGCTCCCAGCACCGGGAGCGTCACGGCCGGGGCGTTCGCGGAGGCGGCTCGTGCGGAGTTCGATCGATACCGTGCCGTATACCGAGACTTCCCGGTTCACATCGAGGTGCGCGACGACATTTCCGATCTGATGGTGTCGTTCGGCCGGTTGCTCATCCCCGAGGCCGCCGCTTTCAGGGCGGACCGCGTCGAGCCCTTGCTGCATCACGAGGTCGGCACCCATGTCGTCACCTACCAGAACGGCGCCAGGCAACCACTGACGCTACTGACGATCGGACTGCCTGGCTACGACGAGACCCAAGAGGGCCTTGCCGTGCTCGCCGAGTACCTGACCGGCGGGTTGGACCCGCGACGTCTCCGCGTACTCGCGGCAAGGGTTGTAGCCGTCGGCAAGATGCTGGACGGTGCCGGATTCCTGGAGATCTTCGAATCGTTACGGGCTGAGTATGGGATACCGGCAAGGACCGCTTGGTACATCGCCATCCGGGTCGTCGTCGGGGGCGGATCCGTGAAGGACGCGATTTACCTCCGTGGGATCACGCGCCTCCTTGAAGCCCTCGCAGAGGGCAGCAGCCTCGATATCCTCTTCGTCGGCAAGCTCGCGTTGGATCACATCCCGTTGATCCAGGACCTGCTCGACCGCGAGGTGATCCAAGCACCATGGATCCGCCCACGCTGGCTGGACGTGCCCGGCGCTCAGGAGCGCCTGGACAGGCTGCGCGAGGGCGCATCGGTCACAGACCTCTACGAAGGAGATGTGTCGGAATGAGGCTTGCCTTCTTTGTCAACGACGTCGCCACCGAGATTGACGAGTACACGACTACGCGGCTGGCGAGGGCCGCGGCCCAGGTCGGGCATGAGGTTTGGTACGTCGGAGTCGGAGACGTGGAGCTATGGGCAAGCGATGGGCAGCTCGTGGCCCGGGCTCATGCCGCAGAGTTCGACAAAGACGACACGCTCGAAAGCTTCATGAAGCGCATCAAAGAGCGCGACGCCGAACGGATCGTCATGGATGAGCTCGATGCCTTATTCCTGCGAAACGACTCGATCGACGATCTGCAGGAACGGCCGTGGGCTAGTCCACTGGGTGTGGTGTTCGGCCAGACGCTCAAGGCTCGAGGCGTAACGGTGGTGAATGACCCAATGTCCCTTATCCGCGCAACCAGCAAGCTCTACTTGGAGGAGTTTCCCGAGAAGATCCGACCGCGATCGCTCGTGACGCGCGACCCGGAAGCGATCGAGCGGTTCGTCGGCGAGGTCGGCCACTCCGTCGTCAAGCCGCTGTACGGAGCCAAAGGTCGGAACGTGTTCATGATCGAGCACCAGGGCGAAGCGAACCTTGCGCAGATGACGGAAGCGGTGCTGCAGGACGGCTACGCGATCGTTCAAGAGTTCGTCGACGGCGGTGAGGACGGCGATGCTCGGATCTTTCTGCTCGAGGGACAGATCCTCGAGCGCGACGGGAAGCTAGCCGCCTTCCGGCGAGTGCCCACCGGTAATGATCCGCGGGCCAACATCAGCAAGGGCGGACGCTCGGTCCCTCTCGAGATCGGCGACCTGGAACGCGGCATCATCGAAGCGATGAGCAAGAAGCTCGTGGCCGACGGCATGTACTTCGTCGGCATCGATGTGATCGGCGACAAGGTGGTGGAGATCAACGCAGAGAGCCCGGGCGGGATGCAGAGCGTCGAAAGGCTTTACGAGATCGACGTCTGTCCAACCGTCATCGAGGCGCTCGAGCGCCGCACCGGCTCGAAGTCCTGAGCTTTAGGCCCTCAGGAAGGCGGCCGCGTCCACTTCACCAGTGGCTCCAGTGCACGACTTCTTCGAAGGGCCGACGGTCCGGCTCTGAGGAGCGGCCGTAGCGGCCGGTCGGCCGGGTAACCCAGTCCGATCAGGTACACGCAGAGATAGCCATCAGGAAACCCCAGCACGCGCCGCGCCTGCTGCTGGTCCGCCACGGCCGAGTGGCCGGATCCGATGCCGAGGTCGGCCGCCGCCAGCATTATGATCGCGGTCGCCTGGCCGAGGTCGTACATCAGCAGGTCGCGATGTCTCGCGTCCGCCGGGTCCTCGGCTACCAGGGCGACCGTAGCCGCCGATCGGGCTATATGGCGTCCGCCCTGCCACACCTTCGCCAGTTCGGTTAGCTGTGCGTGGTCGGTCACGACCACGAAGTTCCACGGCTGCCAGTTACTCGCTGACGGCGTTCGCCGTCCTGCGTCGAGGATGCGTTCGATGTCCTCACCGGCTATTGATCGGTCGGTGTACTGGCGCACGTTACGACGCGCCCGGATGGCGTCCCAGGTTTCCATGCCCCAGTTCTACGCTCGTCCCGGTGACGCCGAGGCATGGGTCTAAGACGTGCAAGTTCGGGTGGCCGACCACACCCAAACACCCAAACTGCTTACCATTCCGCTCGCGTGGTCGCCGTCAGCGGCGGACGCGGGTGACCAATCGCCAGCCTCAGGGCTCTCCACCACGGTGATCGCAGGGTCGCAACGTACGGTTCACCCGTCGCAGCGCGATTGATGTGTTCGGCTGGAGGGCAACGCCGGAGGAGCAAATTGTGATCTTGAGCGCCGCTAGATCCGAGCAGACGGATGCGGGAGCGTGAGCTGTTTTCGGTGGTGATCGAAGTGTTGAGTGCCGTAGTGGTAGACGTCGAAGACGCTCATCGTGTCGTGAAAGTAGGGGTCCCAGGCGACTGGAAAGTGCATGGTCAGGGCCAGGTTCTCGTTAGTTTCAGCGGCGAGCTTGCGCTGGAGCGAATGGACGGTCCGGTCCATCAGTCTGATCATGGTCGATCTCGGTAGCACTTGGCCGCCACCCCAGGAACCGAGGTAGTTGATCAAGTGGAACGGCCGCTGGCCGGCGTTCAAGGTGGCGGAGAAGCGACCGCTCCAAATGGCTGGTCGTCTACCGAATGCGTGGACCAGCGGCATCAACGTGCGCACGATCAGGTAGCCGAACAGCATGTGGAACAAAAGCTGCCGGTTGGTCCAGCGTGTTCCGTTGGATCGTCGTCGCAGGTCGGCTGCCGTGGCCTGGCCGACTAGATGCCGGAATTCGATCCGGGCCCGCTCCATTTCGTCATGCACCGCTGCTCGGTCCAAGATCAGCGCCTCTCAACCGTTGCAACCTGCGCGACGCAGGGTGTCCGCCGTGATGGACTCAGCATGGCTCAGCGCTCAGACCTCAGCGGTTCCAGCTCAGCGATTAGCTGCTCGACCCGCCGCCTAATCTGGTCACGAATCGGTCGGACCACTTCGACTCCCTGGCCGGCGGGGTCGTCGAGTACCCAGTCCTCATAGCGTTTGCCTGGGTAGTACGGGCAGGTGTCGCCGCAGCCCATGGTGATCACAACGTCAGAGGCTTTGACCGCGTCGGTGGTGAGGATTTTGGGTTGTTCTGTTTCGATGTCGATGCCTTCTTCGGCCATGGCTTGGGCGGCGACCGGGTTGATCTTGTCGGCAGGTTCGGATCCGGCGGACCGTACCTCGATGCGTCCGCCGGACAGGTGCCGGAGATAGCCGGCAGCCATTTGGGACCGGCCGGCGTTGTGCACACATACGAACAGAACGGACGGCTTGTCGGCCATGAGCAACTCCTTTGGATCAGATGTTGAGGTCACGGAGTAGTGCGGTGATGCGGGCTTGAGGTCGTCGCGGACGTCTCGGACCTTGGGCAATCGAGTCTCGTGCGAAGATGCCTTCATAGATCTCGGCGGTGTCGGCAGCGAGCCGGTCGTCGTCGATGACCCGTCCGAGTGCTGGCTGGCCTAAAGGTTCAGCGGCGGTAGCTGCGGTCTGCGGCGGCATCGAGTTCATGTCGGCTCTCCTCGGTGATCGCAGTGAGGGTTGGCTGATAGGAGATGGCCCGCGCGAGGCCGTATCCGATGGCGCCGCCGACAATCTGGGCGAGCAGGAACATCGGCACCGACGCCGGCGCGATACCGGCGAGGGTGTCGGAGAACACCCGGGCGATGGTGACCGCTGGGTTGGCGAAGCTGGTGGAGCGGTGAACCAGTAGCCGGCGGTGATGTAGCGCCGACTGCCCAGCCGATCGCTTGGGCCGCCCAGTACGGCTCAGCGCGGTGATCAACAGCACTAGGCCGGCGGTGGCAACCACCTCGCCTAGCCAGCGGCCCGGACCTCCGCGCTCGGTGGTGGAGAGCCTGACAGCGGGCTCGCTGAACATCAGATTCGCCATCACGACTCCGACCAGCCCGCCGAGAATCTGCGCGGCGCCCAGTGCACCATCTGCCAAGCGGTGATGCCCGGTCAGACGTTCTAGGGCCGTGACGACCGGGTTGAACGCTGCCGACCCGGTTGCAAGCGATGATCAGCGCGGCGAGGGCGGCGCCAGTCGCCAGCGCATTTTCCAGAGCTGCAGCCCAACGAGATCGGTGACAGCCGTTGCGCAGCGATCCCCGAACCCACCACAGCGGCCGGCGTGGCCGAACTCGTCGTGCCGGTGAGGGATGCCGTGACTGGCTTGGTGGCTTGGACGATCGCGCTGTGCATGCCGTCGGCGGCCTGATGGGTGAACCGAACACTGATATCGACAAACCCGGCGGCCGCCAATCCTTCCAAGTATTCCGCCCTCGACAAGGCACCAGCAATGCAGCCAACGTAGGAGCCGCGGGCGGCCCGCTCGGTCGGGGTGAGACCGTCGTCGGCGACAACGTCGCTAAGTCCGATCCGACCGCCTGGTGTGAGGACGCGGAACATTTCGGCCAACACCTTCGGCTTGTCGATCGACAGGTTGACCACGCAGTTGCTGATCACCACCTCGACGGAGCCGTCGGGAAGGGGAACGTCCTCGATGGTGCCCTTCAGGAACTCGACGTTCGCCGCGCCGGCCTTGGCCGCATTCGATCGAGCCAGCTCGAGCATCTCGTCGGTCATGTCGACCCCGTACGCGAACCCCGAAGGCCCGACTCGGCGCGCCGACAGCAGCACATCGATGCCGCCACCCGAGCCAAGATCGAGAACCCTCTCACCCTCCCGCAGCTCCGCCACCGCAATCGGGTTGCCACAACCGAGGCTGGCCGCGACCGCAGCGACAGGCAGACTGTCCAGATCGCCGGTGGCGTAGAGGACTGAGCCAAACCTCTCGTCGACCTCGAGAGTTGACGGCCCGCAGCAGCCGCCTGAGTCTCCGCAACACGACGCATTGCCGCCACAGGAGGCGTCTCCCTCTCCGGCCGTCACCGTCGTTGCGGCAGCCGCGTAGCGTTCCCGGACCTGCTCACGCAACGAATCCGCCATGGTCGCGATCATGATCATTACCTCACATTGAGATTTGTCAATACGACTGAGTGTAATCGCATCGCATCGATATTTGTCAATGTATGACATCATGGCCTCGTGTCGACCGCGCCGATGCCCACACGAACGGAGCTCCCACTGCTGAGCGAGTGCTGCTCACCAGTGGTCCCCGAGGTGATTCAGCCCGCCGAGGCCGAAACCTTGGCCTCCGGGTTCAAGGCGCTCGCGGACCCCACCAGGCTCCGCCTCATCTCCCTGGTCACCGCCCATGAGGACGCCGAGGCGTGCGTATGCGAACTGACCGACCCGGTCGGGCTATCCCAGCCGACGGTCTCGCACCACCTCAAGATCCTCGTCGACGCCGGCATCCTGACCCGCGAGCAGCGAGGCAAATGGGCCTACTATCGGCTGGTGCCGGATACCTTGAATACGCTAGCGGCGCTCATCGCACCCCAGCCCCTGGCGCAAGCGTTGATCACGTCTTGAGCTGACTGGCACAGAGAAGGGCCCCCGGCGGGACTCTCCCCACAGTTTGGCAAGACGATCAGAGGGCGTGCATTGAACTGGTCGTATTCGCTGTCGGCGGTCGTGGACCAGGCGCACGCGACCCTGTCCTAGGTCGTCGGGACTCCTCAGGTCGGTATGGTCGTGAGTCAGCAGGCGACGGTATTCTCTGGCCAACTTTGAGGTGGCAGATCGCATGCTTTGGGGTGTCGTTTGCTCTCCTGAGTACTGCGTTTCCGGGTCGGCGACGGGAGCGAGACACCGATGAACGTGCGGCCGTGCCGGTGGTGGCTGGTCACGATCGTCATGCTGGCAGCGATGGTTGGTTGCTCGCCCGCGGCTACAGTGCCCTCGGCCACGTCACCGCCGGCGACTGCGCTGCCGTCGCCTACGCCCACCCCGGGTAGCCAACCCTCGATCGACTATGTGGCGCTAGAGGCACAGATCGAGGATGCGATCACCACCGGCCCAGCATCGTCGGACAGGGTACGGGCCGTGTTGATCAATGTCGACGGCGAGACAAAGATTGCTCACTACCGGCACGGCTTCACCGAAGGCGATCACGGACACGTTTTCTCGGTCACTAAGAGTGTCTTGTCGATTCTGATCGGGATCGCGATCGACGACGGTCTGATCGCCGACATCGACCGGCCGCTGGCCGAGTTGCTACCGAAGCATCGCAAGGCGATGAGCGGTGACACGGCCAAGGTCACTCTGCGCCACCTGATGACCATGTCAGGCGGATTCAACAACGAGTTCCCTGGCGGCTTTGTCTGGGAGAAGTACGCCGAGCCTGGCGGCAGCCTCGTCGAGGTTCTGCTCGAGCGGCGGCAGGAGTTCGAACCGGGCACGGTCTTTTGGTACTCCGATGCCAGCGCTCACCTCGTGACTGCCGTGCTCGCGGCCGCCCTGGAACGGGCCGACGGCAAGCATCCTCGGACGGTTCTCGACTACGCCCGGGAGAAGCTCTTCGATCCACTGGACATCTCAACCCGCCCGAGCTTTTCCGGTGCACTTCCGCCTCCTCCGTTCGCGACCGAATTCGTCAGGGCTGGCTTCGGTTGGGGGACCGACCCCAACGGCATCCAACTGGGTGGCTACGGTCTCCGGCTCAGCGCGCCAGACATGATGAAGATCGGGGAGCTCTACCGACGCAACGGAATCTGGAACGGCCGGCAGATCGTGCCTTCCGACTGGATCCACCAGTGCACTTCACCGACGACATACAAAACGAAATTGGGCGGTCCATCCGACGACGATTACGGTTTGCTCTGGTGGATCATTGGGAAGCCCAAGGAGGCTGGCTACTACGCACTTGGGTTCGGTGGCCAACGCATCGTCGTGCTTCCGAAATGGCGAGCAGTGATTGTCTACATGTCGGACGTGCAGCCTGACAGTCAGATCGACGATAGGGATTTGGAACCCCTCGACAATGTGCTTATCTCCGCGTTCCCGCTATGACGGGCCATTGTGTGCGCCCGGGAAGCGCCTTTGTCCAGACCAAGATGCACCGCATGGGGTTCTTCTTCTCAATTTCCTTGGCCTAACCGGCATCGGCAGAACAGACCCGTGGCTGCCCCGTGGTGGGGGCATTGGCAGTCAGCGTGCTTGTTGCTCAAAAAACAGCCGCAGCGCCGCCGCGATCGTCTCCGGCTTGCCGTAGTTCTGTGCTGAGTCGTGGTTCAGCCCCGGGAGCCGCAGAACTGTCGAATGCGGAAGTACCGCGTGCAGGGCATCGGCGCAGCGGCCGAACATCGGGTCACTCTCGCTGCCGTAGATCAGCAGCACCTGAGCCCCGAGTTGCCGGTACTGCTCCAGGGTTCCATCGGTGTCCAGCACCGGGTCAAGCTCCGCGGGCAGGCTCGCGACTAGCTCCCGCCAGGCCACATTTCCCGGGCGAGGATGTACGTGGCGCAGGAACAGGTCAATCAAGCTAGCCCCGACACGGGACGGGATCGCGTGCACCGCCGTGCCGACCCAGCTGGACATATGCCCGCGGCGGACCTCCCGATCCACGCTGTCGTGGATCGAGAACACGATGCCCTCGCCCATCCGCCCGTCCCGAATCATCTCCTGCATCGTGGTGAACGTGCGCCGGATGTCGGCATCGTCGCTTCCACCCAACAGCAGGAGTGGTTCGTATGCGGCCACCCGTCTGACCCTTCCGAGGCCGATCGCTCCGTGAAGGGCGAACAGCCCACCGTTGGCCGGTCCAAAGACGCACTCAGCCCCCGTGTGCTCGACAATCGCGGCAAGATCCTCATCCTCGCGCTGGATGCCGTAGGCGGCCCCGAACCCGCCGCTCATCCCTCGACCGCGTCGGTCGGGCAGGTAGACCGTGAACGCGTCCGCTAGCGCGCGTCCGAGCTTCATCATGTGCTGGGACGCGTTCACCCCACCGTGCAGCAAGATCACGCTCGGCCCATCACCCAAACGCCGATAGCCGATCCTCGTGCCGTCAGCGGACACGACTGACCCTGTCGCAACGACGTCTGCGATATGTCCCATGGTGGTCTCCCTCGGGAGCGACGCCTATTCATGACCAACTAGCTGTTCCATTGAACAGCGTCCTCGTGCGCTAGGCACTGTCGGGCCTCCGGCCGCACGTCGAGGGTCCGGGATATGTCCTGTACATCCGGTACGACCCCGCCATCCGTTCGAGTACCGGGACGTCGACCGGTGTCGAGCCGTCCACCGCCGATGGCGTCGCCCGGGAACCGGATCCGGGCAGTAGCGTGGAATCCGATCAGGTCGACGGAGGTCCCCGATGAGCATCGAGTTCAACCACACCCTGGTTCATGCAAAGGACACCTGGGCCGCCGCCCGCGAAGTGAGCGGTGTGCTCGGTCTGGCCGAGCCGTCGTCGTACGGCCCGTTCGCGGTGCTCCAGCTCGATAACGGCGCCACCCTCGACTTCGTCGAGGACACCGGAGAGATCAAAGCCCAGCACTACGCCTTCCTTGTCGGTGAGGACGATTTCGACGCCATTTGGGGCCGGCTCAAGGAGCAGGGGCGCCAGTGGTGGGCCGACCCGCACAAGCGGCAGCCCGGGAAGATCAACCACGAGGACGGCGGCCGCGGCCTCTACTGGCAGGGCCCGGACGGCCACTGGCTGGAGATCATTACCCGCCCGTACGGCAGCGGGGCCTGATATACGAGCCGTGCACCGGCGCTACTGCCGGGTCGCTGCGCGGGACTTCCGCGCGTCCAACCACCGTCCAGCAGGCCGATGATTTGGCGGTTTTGCAGGTGGCTGGCCGTTCGGTTTCCGGGCGCGTCAAGATGAATCTACAAACTAAGCAGTACGTGTTTGTCCAACCCGAAAGGTGGCTCATGCCCCCCGTGCATCCGTACTTGGATCCCGCGTTGTCCCCTGAGCAGCGCGCTGAGGACCTGCTGTCGCGCATGTCGCTGGAAGACAAAGCGGGGCAGCTGTTTCACAGCCAGATCGGCATGGGTCCGGACGGCACGCTGGCCGATGCCGACCCCGCGTTCGGCTTGCCGAGCACCGAGGACTTTGTACTCAGCCGCCGGATGACCCACTTCAACTTGCTGGGTGTCGTGGAGGACCCCCGACTGGTCGCCCAATGGCACAACCGGCTCCAAGAACTGGCCGCCAGTACGCCCCTCGGAATCCCGATCACGGTCTCCACCGATCCACGGCACCACTTCACCGACAACCCCGGGACGGCGTTCAACGCCGGGGCCGTCTCACAGTGGCCGGAGCCCCTGGGGTTGGCCGCGTTGCGATCTGCAGAGCTGGTGCAGCGGTTCGCTGAGATCGCGCGTCAGGAGTATCTGGCGTTGGGGTTCCGGTTGGCTCTGCATCCCCAGGTCGATCTGGCCACGGAGCCTCGATGGTCGCGGATCGCCGCAACGTTCGGGGAGGATGCGGACTTGACCACTGAACTGGCAGTCGCCTACGTACGTGGCTTTCAGGGCCCCGAAGTTGGCCCGACCTCGGTGTCGACGATGACCAAGCACTTCCCCGGCGGCGGTCCGCAGTTGGACGGGGAGGACCCCCATTTCGCCTACGGCCGGGAGCAGGTCTATCCCGGCGACAACCTGGAGTACCACCTCAAACCCTTCGAGGCCGTGATCAGAGCCGGCGGCTCGCAGATCATGCCGTACTACGGGATGCCCATCGGCACCGAGCTGGAGCCGGTGGCCTTCGGGTTCAACCGCGGTGTGATCACCGGGCTGTTGCGCGAACGGTTCGGATTCGACGGCATCGTGTGCACCGACTGGGGACTCATCAACGATGCCGAGCTGCTGGGCCAGCCGATGCCGGCGCGAGCGTGGGGCGTGGAGCATCTAACTCCGCTGGAGAGGGTCGAGATGGTGTTGGACGCCGGCTGTGACCAGTTCGGCGGTGAATCCTGTCCCGAACTGGTGGTCGAGCTGGTCAGGGCTGGCCGACTGTCCGAGGACCGCGTCGACGTCTCGGTGCGGCGACTGCTGTTGGAGAAGTTCCGACTGGGCCTGTTCGACCAGCGCTACGTCGACGTCGACGCTGCCGCGACGGTCGTCGGCCGGGCCGACTTCGTCGAGGCCGGGCTGGATGCGCAGCGCGCGTCATACACGCTCCTGACTAACAACGACGACATCCTCCCGCTGACCGCCGGGCTCAACGTCTACGTCGAGGGGGTCGACGCCGCGGTGCTGGAGCCTTACGCGGAGGTGGTGTCGGACCCGGCGGCGGCTGATGTGGCTTTGGTCAGGCTCAAGGCGCCGTACGAGCCGCGGCCGGGCGGGTTCGAGGCTCACTTTCACGCTGGCTCGCTTGAGTTCCCCGTCGAGGAAGTGCGACGACTGCAGGCTTTGTTCAGCACGGTGCCGACCGTCGTCGACCTCTACGTGGACCGACCGGCCATCGTGCCCGAGATCGCAGCGGGTGCGGCGGCACTGCTGGTCAGTTACGGCAGCAGCGCCCGCGCCTTTGCGGACGTGGTGTTCGGGCTGACATCGCCGCAGGGGCGGCTGCCGTTCGACCTGCCATCCTCAACGCGTTCGGTCGAGGAAAGCCGAACCGACGTGCCGTTCGATACAGCTGACCCTTTGTTCCGCTTCGGCGACGGAATTCTCGCTAAATAGGGCGCACCAGCTCGATCTGTAGCGCCAAGCGAGTGGCTGGAGCGCGTCTCTGCGATAGGCGCCAGCCGCCGCGACCCAACTGCCGATTGCGCGCGACAGCTCCTGCGCAGCGGCAAGGAGCGACAAGCGCCTCAGTCGCCTCCCGGGGGGTCAGCTGAGCCCGCGCGATCATAACGTCCAGCGGGTTGCTCCGCCCGGCGCAGTGGTCGCGAGTCCTGTGATCGCCTGTGCATTGACGCGATAGACGAACCAAGGCGGTGGACCGGCCGACGGGGCGCTGAAGTCGGCCGTGAGGGCCTTGCCTGTGCCGTCGACTCGGGCTGGCCAGCCTTCGTCCACCCAACGGGTGGCCATCGCGGCCACGGTACGCGGCTCGGTGATCTGTGCTGCCGTGCCTTCGACGACGAGGTCGAAGTCGTGAATGGCGACGCTCAGTACGCAGCGTGGGTCGCGGGCGAGGTTCCTGCCTTTCCGGGTCTCTGGGCCCGTCTCGAACCAAAATGCATTATCGGCCCACATGGCGCCGATACCTGTGACATGCGGGCTGCCGTCGGGGTTGATCGTGGCCAGCCAGCAGGTGTGACGATTCGGTCCGCCCGAGTCGGGCACTTGGGTGATGCCCGCCTCCAGCTGTGCTTCGATGGCTGCCCAGTCCAGCAGGGGCAGGTCGTAGAGGTCTGCGAGGTTCTTGGCGTCCATGCAATCCATGACTTGCAGCGAGCCGCAAAATCATCGCTGGAACGGTGGGCTTCCTGCTGATCGCTGCGGGGGCGCATCCAGCTGGCTCCCGAGGAGGGTCTCCCCAAAAATGAGCCGTAAGCAGGTCGGCTTATGACAGCCCTCTCAGCGCCGCGTTGGCCTCGCAGGCAAGAATTGGTTAGCCACTTTGGGGGATCCGCAGGACACTGCTGCCGCGTGGGATGACCCGGCGACGGAATGGGCTGTTGAGCATTACTCGGATGGCTACGAGCGCAGCCGGTTGCAGAGTGGTTCCGGCCTCTAGCTCAAGTTAGCTGGGGCGGTGGCGGCGGGCTGGGTCGTATTGTTGCCGAAATGATGTGCCCGATGCCAGGGCGGGTCAGTTCGGAGCGATCGTAATCCGCGACGTTGGCCAACCCGTCATGGCCGAATCGAGACCGCCAGCTCGCGCCTGAGCGGGACGGCTCGAAGTTGGAACGCAGGACCAAAGGAGATGACTCGATGAAGCTCGCACCCCGTCTGCATCGCATCGGCTCCGATAACGTCAACATTTACCTGGTCGAGGATGCTGCGGGGCTCACGATCATCGACGCTGGTCTGCCCGGACACTGGCGCGAGCTGGAGCAGGAGCTACGACAGCTGGGCCGCTCGCTTGATGACGTTCGGGGAATCGTGCTGACTCATGGAGACTCCGACCACATCGGTTTCGCGGAGCGGCTCAGGCAGGGGAATGGGATCGTGGTGCACGTCCATGAGCTCGATGCCGCCCGGGCCCGTGGTGAGGTTGGCAAGCCCAACACTGGCTGGGGACCGTATCAAGATACGTCCGCTCTTGAGATTCCTTTGGTATAGCGCCCGACACGGTGGGCTTCGCACCCGACCGGTTCGCGAGGTCGCGACGTTTGCCGGCGGCGACACGCTCGACCTGCCTGGATCGCCGCACATCATCCACATTCCGGGGCACACACCCGGGAGCGTCGCCGTGCACGTACCAACAGTCGACGCGCTGTTCGTTGGCGATGCCATGACTACCGGCAACGTGCTGACCGGCGAGCTTGGGCCCCGGCCCGCGCCCTTTACCCTCGACCCAGAAAGTGCGATGGCATCGCTCGCCACATTGGAGGACGTACAGGCCACCTGGGTGTTGCCCGGACACGGGGCGCCGTGGCACGGCGGGGTAGCAGAGGCAATCCGCCAGGTGAGAGACGTGGCCGCTGGTCGACGATGACTGGGGCCGACCACTGACCGGCGAATCTCGGTAGCGTTTCCCGTATCGCGCCCCGCCTTTCAGTCGTCAGTGTTCCTGACGTGGCGGTGTGGTCATGAACAGTCTTTTGGCCGCACCCGTCTGCGCCGATCAGCGGCTAATCGGTCATGGTTTGCCGGCGCTCATATCGAGCACGGGCAGCTTCGTAGGCTTGTCGGAGAAGGCTTCTGGTGGTTTCGGCTGTGCGCGGACCTGGGTTGAGCACGGCCAGCCAGCCCATCGATCCGTACACCGGGTGGGAGAACAGCCGATCCAGTTCGCTGGGATCGGTCGCGTCACCGGAGTTCTTGTCGTGAGTCAATGTGCTCATCGCCTCGCGACCCGCCGCAATATTCACCCGGAAGACGTCCGGACGGTCCAGATCGGACGCCGCATCGTCGGGATAGTTCTTGGTCACGATGGTGGCGAAGGGCTGAGTTCTCGCTGGCAGCTCGCCCTCCGGGGCGTAGTAGAAAAAGGTGTCGCCCCAGGCGATCTGGGGCGCGTCGTCTCCGGCGTGGGGGGTGAAGGCCAATGCCTCGTCCCAGCTGCGCACGAGCTCGATGATGTCGTCGATGCCCACATGTTCAAGCGTTGCATTCAAGTGCGCAAGGTGTATGAGGTGGGAGCCGGAAGGTGCAGATCAGGTAGAAGGTTCTGGCCGGTCTTTTGGCGGCCCTTCGGTCGCCGCCTGCCGCAACTGCGGCAGGACCTTGGCCCCGAAGACCTCGATCCACTCGTCCTGGCTCTGCCCGACGTGGTGCAGCGCGATCTCGTCGAAACCGAGCTCCCCGTACGTAGCGAGTTGGGCGGTGTGCCAGCCGAGGTCGGAGGAGATCTGCACAACCTGCCGAAGGCGCTCGATCGAGACATCCTCGGAGACGGCATCAAAGGTCTCGACACTGTCTATGTCCCAACAGGCCGGCGGCGGGAACACATTGCTGCGCCACTGCTCGTGGGCGATCGCCTCGGCCTGCGCCCCATCCGGTGCCCAACTCAAATGGACCTGCAGGTGCAGCCGTCCGCGGCCGCCGGCCGACCGGTAAGCGTCGATCAGTCGGCGCAGGTGCTCCAGGTCGGCGTTGACAGTGATCAGCCCGTCCGCCCAGGCCGCGCACCAGCGGGCAGTCGCGACGCTGACAGCTGCTCCGAGCAGCGGCGGCGGGTCGGACGGCCGAGTCCACACCCGCGCCCGGTCGACGCGGACCAACCCGTCGTGGCTGACCTCCTCGCCGCGCAGCAAGGCACGAATGATGTCGACACATTCCCGGAGCCTGTCGTTGCGTACCTGCTTGGGTGGCCAGCCGGCACCGGTGATGTGCTCGTTACTGGCCTCGCCGGTGCCAAGTGCCGCCCAGAACCGGCCGGGATACATGCTGCCTAGGGTGCCGATGGCCTGGGCGGTCACGGCAGGGTGGTAACGCTGGCCCGGTGCAGTGACAACCCCGAACGGTAACGCGCTCGCCTGCATGGCGGCACCGAGCCATGACCACGCAAACCCGGCATGGCCCTGCCGCTCGCTCCACGGCGAAAAGTGGTCCGAGGACATCGCGGCATCGAAACCGGACCTTTCGGCGAGCTGCACTGCGGCCAGCAGCTCGCTCGGATGAACCTGCTCGTGCGAGGCGTGAAAGCCGAAGTAGGGCACGCGAGACCCGTACCCGCTCACCCGAGTTCGAAGCCACTCCTGCAGCAGTTGAATCGGCCGCCCAACCTTGAAAGGACCCGCGGCCACCACTCGCCATGAGGCCGTCGGCATGGTTTCCAGGCGTGCCGCCCCCGATGCGCCGGCTCGGGTGCCGGTTTAGTTTGAGACTATGCGTGTTGCCATCGCCGGAGGCCACGGCCAGATTGCCCTGCGCCTCGCCAAGATCTTGTCGCATCGCGGTGACGAGGTTATTGCCTTGATCCGCAACCCCGATCACGCGGACGAGGTGAGGCAAGCCGGCGCCGAGCCGGCAGTGGTCGACCTGGAGCGCGCGAGCGAGGACGACGTTGCGCAGGCGATCGCCGGCTCAGCTGCCGTCGTGTTCGCCGCCGGCGCCGGCCCGGGGAGCGGGCCTGCGCGGAAGGAGACGATGGACTACGGCGGCGCAGTGAAGCTGATCGTGGCGGCGAAGCAGGCCGATGTCGGCCGCTACGTGATCGTCAGCAGCATGGGAGCGAATCCCGACGCGGCCGGCGACGACACCTTCAGTGTGTATCTGCGCGCGAAGGGCCGCGCGGACGATGCCGTGCGCGCAAGTGGGCTCGACGCGACCGTCGTGCGTCCCGGCGGCCTGACCAACGACGCCGGGACTGGCCGGGTCAAGCTCGCCGAGCACGCCCCGCGCGGGCAGGTTACTCGCGACGACGTTGCGGCGGTCCTCGCCGCCGTGCTCAACTCACCGCACACGATCGGCCGGAGTTTCGACCTCGTGGCTGGGGATACGCCTGTCAGTGACGCCGTCGAGGCGATCTAGTAGCGCGGAGGCATCGACCGCAGCACCTGTATGGAGATTGATGTGGGCAGGCTCCCGTCAGCCTCGAACCCTGCTCCGCTTTAGTCCGGGCTGACACCGGCAGCTATACCCGCCGCCTGCTGCGCCGGGCGATCCTCACACCTCCCACAACCGCCCCGAGGGCGAGCACGACGCCCAGGAGCTGGAGGCCCGGCGAGTCGTCGGCCTCTCCGGCCACCACACCCGTGACTCCGATCGCGAAGACAAGGAGGGCGGAAAGGTACTTCATGCACATCCTTTCATCGGCCCGAAGTGTCGCCGATGCTGACGGTGAGCGGGTCGGCATCGTGCAGTGCCAATTTTGGGCACGCGGGCGCCATCGCGGTGGTTCATTCCTCGATCCACTCGAGCAGGTCACCGGGCTGGCACTCGAGCACCCGGCACATGGCGTCAAGGGTGCTGAAACGAACAGCCTTGGCTCGACCGTTCTTCAGCACCGCCACGTTCGCCGGCGTGAGCCCGACACGCTCGGAGAAATCACCGACGCTCATCTTGCGTCTGGCCAGCTCGACGTCGATGCGCACCACGATCGGCATCAAATCACCGCTTCCATGTCGATGCGCAGTGTCGTGGCTTGTCGCAGGAGTGCCCGCAGTACCACCATCAAGAGTCCCAGCACTGCGACACCTACCAACATCAAGAACAGCAAGAGCGGGAGTCCGGGGTCGTCCGCCCTGAAGCCGAAGTACAGAAGCACACCCAGGAGCACAACCCAAGCGGCGGCGATCGCCCACACGATCGCGTTCACCCACGCCAGCGAGGCCTCACTGAAGATGCGGTCGTTTTTGACAAAAGTGAGCAGTCTCCAGGTCGACACGATCACCACCTGAATACACATCACCCAGAACACCGTGATGGCAGTCAGTGGCCACCTCAGGTAGGCGAGGTCCGGCGACTCCTTGGCCATGTACGCGAACTGTCCCGGCAGCGACATGATCTGGAACAACAGCAAGATCCCGAACAGCAACAAGAGGAACATGCGGAGAACGGCTACCGTTCGATGCTCTCTGACCATGCATCGAATATCGCTTATCTTCTATCGATCGTCAATAGGGACTGACCTACTTGTGCTCGGTTTTAGGCGATTTGCACATCTGCGTCGCTGTCGTTGCCACCTTGACTTCGGCGCCGCTGGGCGCACTCAATCCGCCTATCGGCTTGGCAGAGATCGCGGTAGCCCGAACCATGGCAGCACGCTGTTTTCGAAGCGTGTCATGGCACGGATCCGGTCGCCGGCGAGCGTGAGAACGATAAGGCCGACCCCGTGGCGGATACCCGTGGAGCCCCGCAGGTACGCTCCGAACGCCGGCTGGCCGTTGGCCCGCGTCGGCACGAGGTCGAACCTCCGGCCCGAGCGGAAGATGCTGGCGCAGAAACGGGCGACGACATCGCGGCCCTCGTATTCAAGGGGCATCGGCGGCATCGAGATGAAGACGTCGTCGGTCAGCAGAGCCACCACCGCGTCGAGATCGGCGGACTCGTATGCGCGGACGAACTTTGCCACGATCGCTTCCTCGGAGGCTGAGCCGGAGAGGGGAGGTGGTTCGCGGTCGGCGGTCGGAGGCTGCTGGCGGTGCAGGCTGGCACGTGCCCGTTTGAGGGCGCTGTTGACTGATTCAACGGTCGAATCCAGCATGTCGGCCACCTCGCGCGCGCGGAATCCGAGGACGTCTCGCAAGATGAGGACGGCGAGCTGGCGAGGCGGCAGGACCTGAAGGGCGGTCACGAAGGCTAACGAGATGGATTCGGTCTCCTCGTAGCGGGCCTCCGGCCCGAGCGGCTCGTCGATCGCACCCTCGAGGAGGGCGTCGGGGAATGGCTCGAGCCATACGACCTCCCCAAGCCGGGTTGGCTCGGGCGGTTCAAACTCTGGAATGTTCCACTCCTTCGCGGGGCGTCGGCTGGCGGCACGCCGCACGTTGAGGCACCGGTTGGTGGCAATCCGGTAGAGCCAGGTGCGGAGTGAGGCGCGGCCCTCGAACCCTCCGAGGCCTAGCCAGGCGGTCAGCAGCGTGTCTTGGAGGGCGTCCTCGGCATCC
This sequence comes from uncultured Actinomycetota bacterium, assembly GCA_963754965.1. Lineage (GTDB taxonomy): Bacteria > Actinomycetota > Actinomycetes > Propionibacteriales > Propionibacteriaceae > Microlunatus. The sequence goes on along the minus strand of CAVWIA010000008.1, from coordinate 97,278 downwards.
TGGAAGGAGCCGAGGATCCGGTAGCAGTGCACCATTAGCTCTCGGCGGTGGGGCATGGTCAGCTCTCGGAACGCGTCGCCGTCCCCAGCCCGCGCCCTGGAGAGCAGGTCGGCCGTGTCCACCCTCACCGTCGCATCACCAACCTCGGAGCATCTAGTCGCACTTCCATCCTGTATAGACACCGGCCGAGGGACGAACTGGGCGATTGGCCGGCCCCCGCCCACTTTCCCGACGTCGCGGTGTCTCCATCTTCGAGGCTGGAACGATCCGGACGTCGAGGGAAAAGCGAACATGACAACTACGCGCAGATGAGTTTCAGCGGCGCGCCTCACTCATGGGTTGGGCCGATGTGAGTACGGAGCAGAAAGGAGCCAAAGATGATGCTGAACGACAAAGTTGCGGTGATCTACGGAGCCGGCGGTGCGATCGGTCGTGCTGTCGCAGGCTCCTTTGCGCGCGAGGGTGCCAAGCTTTTCCTCACCGGGCGCCTGTGGGCACCGGTCGAAACAGTCGCCAAGGACATCGTTGGCGCCGGCGGATCCGCCGAGGCGGCGGAGGTGGACGCTCTCGACGAGCAGGCTCTGGAGAGACATCTTGAGTCCGTAATCGACAAGGCGGGCCGCGTCGACATCTCGTTCAACGCGGTCGGGATCCCGGATAAGAAGATTCTGGGTGTGCCACTGGTCGAGCTGGACGTGGGGCAGTTCTCGCTTCCGGTCACGGCCTACACGAGATCGTACTTTCTGACCGCACGGCTGGCCGCCAGGCACATGATCCCGAAGAGATCGGGGGTGATCATGACCGTCACCGCAGTCCATTCGCGGACGGGCATCCCATTGGTGGGAGGCTACGGTCCGGCGATGGCCGCCAAGGAGGCACTCACCCGAGATCTATCCGCCGAGCTCGCATCTACGGGCATTCGGGTGGTCGGACTGCGGCCACAGGCCATGCCGGAAACACCTACGATCCAGGAAGCCTTTGAGCCTCGCGCCATTGCCTCGGGCATGACTTGGGAAGAGTGGAAAGAGTTCCTGGCCAGCAGAACCCACACACGACGGCTCATGACGCTCGAGGAGATGGCAAACGTGGCTGTCTTCCTGGCCAGCGATAAGGCGAGCGGGATGACCGGAACTACCGTCAATTTGACCATGGGCAGCCTGGATGACTAATAGCTAGGGACCGAGGCCCTGCTACGAACGAGCGGGTTGGTTCACAGTCCAGGTCAGCGACGACGTCTGTTGCTGCAAGAGTGGGAGGACTACTCCAACGACCACCGGGACTTTTGTGGCGCATCCTCACCCCGAACTGGCGCGCAGGCTGACGTTGCGCGACGCGGTCATCATCGGACTGGGTGCGATGATCGGTGCCGGGGTCTTTGCCGCTCCCGGTCCAGCCGCCGCGGCCGCCGGCACCTGGCTGCTGCTCGGACTTGTGATCGCTTCCACGGTTGCCTACGCGAACGCCACATCATCAGCCGAGCTTGCCGCCCTATATCCCGAATCCGGAGGCACCTACGTCTATGCCCGGAAGCGTTTGAATAGCTATTGGGGTTTCCTCGCCGGGTGGGGATTCGTCGTCGGAAAGACTGCGAGCTTAGCCGCAATGGCTCTCACCTTCGGTGTTTACGTTTACTCGCCATTAGCACGGCCGCTAGGCATCGCCCTGGTTATCGTGCTAACCGCGGTGAACTATCGGGGCATCGAAAAGACGGCCCACCTCACACGCATCATCGTGATCCTTGTAATGGCGGCGCTCACGGCGGTGGTGCTCGCCAGTCTGGCGGGTAGTGACGCGAGTCTTGGCCGGCTCGACATGGGAATGCCGAACGGCTTGCTTGGCGTACTGCAATCCGCCGGCCTGTTGTTCTTCGCCTTCGCGGGCTATGCGCGGCTTGCCACGCTCGGTGAGGAGGTTCAAGATCCAGCGGTCACAATTCCCCGAGCCATTCCGCTCGCCCTCGGAATCACCGTGACCGTGTACGCGGCTGTCCTTGCGAGTGCGCTGCTCGCGGTCGGACCTGGCACCCTTGCCGAATCCTCCGCGCCTCTCGTGGCAGCCGTGGAGGCCGGGAGTTTGGACTTCGTCGCACCGGTTGTCAGGGTGGGCGGGGCAATCGCTGCCGGGGGAGTCCTGTTGTCGCTGCTGGCCGGTGTCAGCCGGACGACCTTGTCAATGGCGCGGCGCCGGGAGTTGCCGGGCTTCCTTGCTGCTGTCCACCCTAAGTTTCACACCCCACACCACGCCGAGCTGGTGACCGCGGCCATCGTTATTGGAATAGTTCTGATCGCCGACCTACGTGGGGCGATCGGCTTCAGCTCGTTCGCCGTGCTGACGTACTACGCAATCGCGAACGCATCCGCGTGGACGCTATCGCCGCCGGAACGCCGCTGGCCCAGATGGTTGGCGGGCTTCGGTTTCATCGGATGTGCCACATTGGCGTTCACCCTGCCGTTGAGGGCTGTGGTAGGCGGCGGCCTTCTGCTGATCGCCGGGTCGGTAATTTGGTACGCGACGCATCGTGGCCGCATGCCGCGCGAGGGGTCAGCAGGACGATTCCGATGCGTAATCGGCTTTAACGCTCTCCTCGCCACCTTCGGAAGTCGTTCCCGGTCTCACTACGCTGACAACCGTGGAGAGGGTGCGGTGGGGAATTATCGGCGTGGGGAATGTGACCGAACGCAAGAGCGGGCCGGGTTTTCAGCAGGCTGAAGGATCCGAACTGGTTGCCGTCATGCGCCGAAACGGCGATCTCGCCGCGGACTACGCTCGACGAAACAACGTCCCACGTTGGTACGACGATGCAGACGAGCTGATCAACGATTCCGAGGTCGACGCTGTCTACGTGGCGACGCCACCTGACTCGCACCGGGAGTATGTGGTCCGCGTCGCACAGGCAGGCAAGCCCGTCTATGTCGAGAAGCCGATGGCTCGCACGGCACGAGAGTGTGAGGACATGATTTCGGCCTGCGACGATGCCGGGGTGGGTTTGTTCGTCGCCTACTACCGCCGCGCCCTGCCACGTTTTGCTACGGTCCGAGAACTATTGGACACCGGCCGGATCGGTCAGCTTCGGTCGGTCAGCATCCGCAACGAGCGTCCTGGCCAAGTGGATGAGGCCGACCACGGGGGGTGGCGGGTAGATCCCGCGATCTCGGGCGGTGGCCACTTCGTCGACCTCGGCTCTCACACCCTCGACTTGCTGGACTGGCTGCTTGGTCCGGTGACCCACGCAGCGGGAATTGCCACGAACCGCGGCGGACGCTACCCAGCCGAAGACCTGGTCACCGGAGTCTTCAGCTTTCGTTCGGGGGTCGAAGGTGTCGGTGTCTGGAACTACGACTCATTCCAGTATCAAGATCAGGTTGAGATCATCGGAACAGGGGGAGCGCTGCGCTTTTCCTGCTTCGCCGACGAGCCCTTGCGGCTGATCACTGCTCGCGGAGAGGAACAGATCAAAGCGCCCTATCCAGAGACGGTTCAACTGCCCATGATCCAGACAGTGGTCAACGCTCTGACTGGGCGGGGCGAGTCGCCGAGCAACGGACGTAGTGCTCTGAGAACGGCTCGCGTTATCGACGATCTGCTATCGGACTATCGGGATACTCGCGGAATCAACTTCTCTCCGGTCTAGCCCCGTCAAAGAAGGCGCCGGGCTGAACCGATCAGGTCCGTAGGTGAACGGAAATAGGTCAATCTGACACCAGCCACGGAAGGGGCCGGAGGTGTCGTCATCGATCGGCCGCAGCCGAGGGCGTGTTGCTCGCCGCCGGGCTGGGAAGGACCAAGGCCGGGTCCGTCGGTCCCGGAACCGGCAGCACCTGGGTGATGACGAAAGCTGCGGTCACCGCGACCACGACCTGAGGGGTTACCAGCACACCGTCGGCGCCCATCAGCAAGGTGGCCAGCAGCGTCGCAGTCAGTGGTAGCCGCAGCATCGTGGCACACATCGCTCCTATACCCATGCCGATCGCCGGCGCCAGACTCATGCCCGGCAGTCCACTCGTGGCGACACCCACCGCGGCGCCGATGAACATCGAGGGAAAGACCGGACCGCCTCGAAAAGCGCTCAGCGAAAGCCCGTAAACAAGCGCCTTACACATGATGAGCAGCATCAGAACGGCGACCGAGTACTCGCCGGCGTGTTCCACCAATTCCGGTAGTGCGTCCTGTCCGGAGAACAGCACCTGCGCGAAGCTGCGTCCCGAGACCAGTTGATAGGCCATGGCCGTAAGGCCGATCACGAGCCCGATCGCCGCAGTTATCGGCACCCGATTCAGATGAACGATCGGACGCAGCGCGAGCCCGGTCCAGCGGATCAGCCACCCCAGGAGCGCGCACGCAGCTCCCACGACCACCGCCCAGGCCAGGGTGGCCAGCGTCGGTGTCCCAGCCGGTGGCACTGCCGTGAGCGAGAGCGAGAAGTCACCGAAACCTGTCCACCGGTCCAGGCCGATGAATACCAGCGCCCCGATGCCCGAGGCGAGCAGACCGGGCAAAGCGACCAGGCTGAGCGTCGCCCCGCTGATCCCGGCAGCCTCCATGATCAAGAAAGCTCCCAGTACCGGCGAGCCGAGCAGCGTGCTGATCGCGGCGAAGCTGCCAGCCGACGCCATGATCGTCAAGGCCGTGGGCGGGGCGTCCTTCCTGGCCAGATGCACCGTCAGCGCTGCAAGGCCACCGCCGATCGCGATCAGCGGTGCCTCAGGTCCTAGCACCGCGCCCAGGCACAATGTCGTCAGCGCGGCCAGAGCGATGCCGGCGAGTTCCGGGGCGGCGGGTGGCTTGCCCCCGGCCTTGAAACCGAAGGCCGGTGAGTGTCCTCCGTTGCCTGGTAGATATCGGACGGTCAGCCCAGTCAACAGTCCGCATAGCAGCAACCACGGAACCGGCCACCACGCCGGAGTCGTTGCCGCGAAGATGCGGCTGGGCATCTCGAAGAACACCAGCTGCTGAATATAGGCGATCAGGGCCAGGAAACCGTAGGCGATCGCGGAGATGGGAATACCGAGGATGGCCGCGAGCATCAGTGCTGCGAGGTACGCCTTCGAGCGGATGACGGCTCTTGGGTCGAGGGCAGGCTCTGCGCTGGGCCGCGGCGCAGCCGACTGAGTCGCTGCTGGGGATCCGGGGTTCGTTGGACGCTTCCGCTCAGCCAATTCGATACTTCTCCTCGGATTCCGTCGACAACAAGATCGTCTCAAGCTTGGTGGCTTTGGACCAGGTGCGGACTCTACCGGTGAGCGTGGATGGCGAGACTGGCTAGCGTGTCAAGCGGCTATTGGGCGCGCCCTGTCGTCCCAGCCAGGCGGCAGCGTCATGCGGCAAGTCGCCACCGGACAAGGCTGTACTGCAGATTAGCGGCGCCCACCCGTCATTGACTGCCAAAGGCTGACCGGAGATGTTGACGACGCAGCGGAAGTCAGGCCCGCGCTCGAAGTCGAGGACCCCATTCGCCGATTGCCGCCAGCGAAAATCTTCCGTCAGCAGGCCGGGCACCTCATGGCGGAGCCTAAGGGCTGCCTGGTGCAGTGACAGTATGGAATCTTTGTCGGCCGCCTGCGCCGCGACGCTGAACCGGCTCCAGTCCCGAGGCTGCGGTAGCCACGGCTGGACGCCGCTGGTGGCCGAGGAGAACCCGTACGGCGGTTCCGTGCCCTCCCACGGCAGGGGAACGCGGCAGCCGTCCCGGCCGCGGGTCTCCCCGTTGGTCCGCCTGAAGACAGGGTCCTGTAGCACCTCGTCTGGCAGGTCGTCCACATTGGGCAGGCCCAGCTCTTCACCCTGATAGATGTAGGCGCTGCCAGGCAGTGCCAGCGTGAGAAGGGCCGACGCGCGGGAGCGCCTCGTGCCAACCGCGCGATCGGAGGTCTCACCCTGACCATCGGCGAAGTGCGCCGATGAGGTGGTCTTGCGGCCATAGCGGGTGACCAAGCGGATCTCATCGTGGCTCGAGGTGACCCAGGTGGCCGGGGCGCCGATGGGGACGAACTGGGCCAGGGTCGCATCGATTACCTGCCGCAGGCTGCCCGCGTCCCAGGCCGCCTTCATGTAAGGGAAGTTGAACGCGCTGTGCATTTCGTCCGGCCGCAGATAGTTGCTCAGCCGCTCAGCACTGCTGACGATGGCCTCCGCGACGAACGTCCGTTCGCCTGAATACCCGTCTGCCACCTTCCGCCAGCGGCGTAAGACATCGTGCACCTCGTCCACATCCCAGTGCGGATTTTCGACCCAGTCCAACGTCATGAAGCGCAAGTCGCCGCCGTAGTCGGCATCGGGCAGATCCTCCTTTTTGCCGAGAGCCGGCGCGGCGTCCACGCGGATACCGTCGACACCACGGTCGAACCAGAAGCGGAGGATGTCGTCGAATGCGTCGAGCACGTCCTCATTGCGCCAATTCAGGTCCGGCTGCTCGACGGCGAAGGTGTGCAGATACCACTGGCCTGGCCGGCCGTCGGACTCGGTCACGCGCTCCCAACCGGAGCCGCCGAAGCAACTGATCCAATTGTTGGGCGGCTCGTTACCCCGCTCACCCTCGCCGTTACGGAAGAGGTAGAGATCCCGTTCGGGTGAGTCGGATCCTGCCTGAAGCGCTGCCTGAAACCAGGGGTGCTGGTGGGATGTGTGGTTGGGAACGAGGTCGATGATCACCCGCAGCCCGAGGTGGTGCGCCTTCTGCAGCACCGCGTCCGCGTCGGCGAGCGTCCCGAACATGGGATGGATGTCGCAGAAATTGCTGACGTCATAGCCACCGTCGGCCATCGGTGAGGGGTACCACGGCGCAATCCAGATGCCATCGACGCCGAGATCAGCGAGGTACGGAAGTCGCTCCAGCAAACCCCGCAGGTCGCCCTCGCCATCCCCATTGCCGTCGGCGAAGCTGCGTGGATACACCTCGTAGATCACTGCGCGTCGCCACCACGGGCCAGCCTCTGCATGGCTTGCCACGGCGGCTGATGCCGCTGCCGCACCGGTCATTTTCAGCCCTCCGACGCCATCACGGGACGTGAGCATCGCCCACACTCGCGAATGCTAAGGGATGCGCGAGTGGTGGTGGATTGGTTGGTCGAGATCCCGCAATCGGGCACCGGAGCCCCCTGATCGAGCCGCGACGATCTCCGCTGCGATGCTCACGGCGGTCTCCTCGGGTGTCCGGGCTCCAAGGTCGAGGCCGACCGGACTCGACAGCCGGGACAGGTCGCTGCCTGTCACTATTCCGATTGTCGGGCCAAGCTCAGCATTCTCCAGGCGGCGAGCTGACCCGAGCGCGACCCGAGTCAGTGACTGGGTGGACGGCGGTCCCTGTCCTGCGGCAGCGAGGTCAGGTCAGCTCCGGCGGGTGCAGGGTAGGGATCGAAGGACCGTAGGTCAGCCCCTTGCAGTGAGCGGGCGACGTCGCTTGGGGACACCAGGCCGACCACTCGGCCGTCCCCGTCGACGACGACAGCGCGGCCATCGCTGCAGCCGTGCATGCGCTCCAACAGCTCCACGAGAGGTTCCTCGGGACGCGCGATGGGCACCTCAGACGGCGCGCAGGCGATCTCCCGGAGGCGGGTGGCGGCACGAAGGCCTGGCGGCACGGCGCGCACGCGATTGAGGGTGACCAACCCGGTGAGCCGCCCAAGGGAATCAACCAGCGGATAAGTGGAGAACCGGTGCGTCAGCACCACCTGCGTAACGAAGTCGTCCACGGTGAGGTCGCCGTCGAGAATGGTCGGCACTGCCGTCATGACCTCGCCGACGGTGACACCGGCCATCTGGCCGCCCTGCCTAGCCTGCTGCTCCTCGGCGGTCGCGGCGCTGACCACAAACCAGCCGATGAGTGCGAGCCATATCCCGCCAAACCCGTAACCGGTCACCACCTGCAGCACACCGAGGGCGATCATGACGAAGCCAAAAACCCGCCCGGAGCGCGCGGCGTTCACCGCGGCTGTCTGCCGGTTACCTCGCCACCGCCACAGGGCAGCCCGCAACACGCGGCCACCATCCAGAGGCGCGGCGGGAATGAGGTTGAACACTCCGAGCATCGCGTTGGTCGCAGCCAGATAGGTCAGCACGCCCAACGGGAGCCCACCAGTGCCGATCCATGCGAGCCCTCCAGCGGCGAGGCCGAAGCCGATCGCCAGGCCAAAGCTGGTCAACGGGCCCACGATGGCGATGCGAAAATCCGCCCCCGGCGTTTTGGCCTCGCCCCGGAGCTGTGCTACGCCGCCAAGAAGCCACAGCACAATGCTCTCGACCTCGATGCCGTTGCGGCGGGCCACCAGCGAATGCGCCAGCTCGTGAGCCAATAGCGAGGCTAGGAAAAGCACCGCAGCAAGGATCGAGCCGATGACATAGCTGATGATGCTGCGCCCTGGATAGGCGTCAGGCAGCCGCCCCGTCGCGAGGCCGGTCACCAAGATTGCGACAATGAGGAACACGCTGGCGTTGATGCCGACCCGGATGCCGGCGATGCGGCCTAGCGAGATCGACTGTCGCACTGTCCCAGCCTACTTTGCGGCTCCCAAGTAGCCGAGGCTCCCGCGAAGCAGCGGCCAGCTGAAATGTCTGATCGGCTGATCGCCGCGCGCGTGCTCAGCCCATGAGGGCCTTTACTCCTTGAAGGTACGTGTCCTTGTCTGGGCCCGCGGCGAGGGTGCGCTGGAGTGCATAGCCGGGAAGCATTCCGAATAGCACTGCACCGATGGCGGCGACATTGGCGTCCGGCGGAAGCTCCCCCGTCTCCTGGGCACGGGCCGCCACCGCGACGAAGTGCTGGCGCAGGATCGTGTATTTCTCCGCTACAAAGTCGGCCAAAGTTTGGTCGCGTTGCGCTTCGGCCCACACCTGCAGGGCCAGCGGAAATATTCCGTCTGGGCCGGTCTGGGCGTCGACGAAGCTGAGCGCGCGGGCCATGGTGTCGAGTAGCGACTCGGGCGGGTGGTGTGCGGTAAGCCCCTCGAAGATCTCATCTGCGCCAGCGAGCACGGTTTCGGCGATTGAGGTGATCAGATCGTCCTTGCTCTTGAAATACCGGTACACAGCGCCGACGGACAACCCGGCCTCGGCGATGACATCCTGCATGGAGGTGTTGTGGAAACCGTTCCGCCGGAAACATGTGTCGGCGGCAGTGAGGATCTGCTGACGCCGAGCTGCGAGGTGGTCGTCGGACACACGGGGCACGCAGCCATCATAAAACGAACGCTCGCTCTTGACGAGGACGCTCGCTGGGCGGCAGTATGGAGCTAAGCGAACGAACCCTCGTTTTAAGGAGCTTGGGATGGCTTCATCAGGGCGGAGGCAGCCACCAGCGCTGCTCCAGGCAGTTGGAATCGCGGTTCTCGTCTTGGCGCTTCAGGTGCTGTTGATTCCGCTGTTCGCTGCTCCCGCAGCGAATCTCGCTCCACGTGATCTGCCGATTCTGGTCGCGGGCCAGCCCCAGGCGGCAGCAGGATTGAGTGCTGCCTTGACCCGCGCTGAACCAGGCGCGTTCAAGATCACCCAACTTCCCGACGCGGCGGCGGCCGACCGGGCGCTGCGCGACCGGAAAGCGTACGCGGCCTTGATCGTCGAGCCTCCCGGAGTGTCACTTCATACGACACCCGGGGGCAGCCCGACTGTGGCTGCTCTCCTCACGCAGGCAGCCACGGGCCTTGGCGATGGTCGGCCGGTGCCAGTGGTCGAGGTGGTACCCGGCGACCCGGACGACCCTCGCGGGGCTGGGTTCGCATCCGGCTTCCTGCCCCTGGCGCTCACGGCGATGGTTGCGGGGATTGCGCTGGCGCTCCTGGTGCGTAACCGAGGCGCCAAGCTGGTCGGCCTGATTACCTTCGGCGTCGCCGCCGGCCTCGGTGCGGCGGCGGTATTACAGCTGTGGCTCGGCCTGCTGCCCGGCAACTACCTGCTGAACGCTAGCGCCATCGGATTATTCGCCACCGCAACCAGTGCAACCCTGGCCGGACTCGGCGCCCTGCTCGGTCGAGCTGGAATCGCGCTGGGTGTTCTCGCCGTTTTCTTGGTTGGCAATCCGCTATCCGCAGTGGGGAGCGCGCCAGAGCTACTGCCTCAACCATGGGGAGCTGTCGGCCAATACCTGCCAGTGGGTGCAGGCGCGACCCTGTTGCGCTCGACTGCCTTCTTCGATGGAGCGGGCGCCGCGAGGTCAATGTCGGTGCTCCTCGGCTACACGCTCATCGGTCTGGTGTTGACACTCATTGGCCGGGCGACCTTTGGTGCACCGCCGCACCAGACCGTCGTCCAAGAGTCGGCGTCGTCCGATAACAACCCAGCCTTGGTTTGAGGGGTACCGGGGGGCTGGCGGACTTTGGGCAGAAAGCATCCTGGGGTTGCTCGACCAGCGGGTACTGGGCTCGCTGTCACCCGCCCAAGGGCGGACACCCAGCAGCAGGGGGTGGCTTCGGCTTCGCAGGACGGGGGCCAGTCCCTACGTCTGCCCAATCCGCGTAATGTGCCAGTCATGGCCGACGCAGAGCTCGATGGAGCTCTGCCTGACTTTGAAGACGTCGACGTCGCGACCCTTCTACCCATGGTTCGACGGATCATCTTCTCCCGGGTGCCTAATGAGGCTGTCGCCGAGGACCTCGTCCAGGAGACCATCGTCAAGGTTTTGGCAGCCGCCAACCGGGTTGACGCTGGCATGATCGAGCCGTACGCGATCGCAACAGCGCGAAACCTCGTCACGTCAATGTGGCGAAGGCGCGATACTCAGCGTCGCAACCAGCATCGAGTAATCGACCTGGCGCACCCGGACGCCCCTGATGAGCGGATGCTCAAGGATGAGGAGCGGGCGGCGGTAGCCGCTGCGTTGCAGCACCTCACGGACCGGGAACAGCAGACGCTCCTTGCCCACGAGATTTCAGGGCAGGACACGAAGTCGCTGGCCACCGAACTGAATTCGTCGGCTGGCGCGGTCGCTGCACAACTCAGTCGTAGTCGCGCTCGCCTGCGCGTGGAGTATCTACTGGCCCGCCACGGCGCGGAACCGCCGACCGACCGCTGCCGGGCCGTCCTCTATGCCCTATCAAGCGCTGACCGTCGTCGTCAGCGAGAGGTTGATGCGGCGCGACATCTCTTGGAGTGTGACGTCTGCTCGGAGCTGAGCGAGCCGCTTCTGCAACGTGCACCGCAACACGAAAACGAAGTTCTCATCCGAATACAGCGCGACGCCCACGTCGTGGAGGCGCGGAAGAAAGCTCGGGAACTCGCCATGCGGCTTGATTTCTCGCGAACCGACCTGACGCTGATTGCCACAGCGGTATCCGAGATCGCTCGAAACATCGTTCGCTTCGCCGGCAAGGGCCAGATCTTCGTCGAGCTACTAGCCGAACCGCGGCCGGGGATTCGGATTGTGGCTCGCGATACAGGGCCGGGGATTCCTGACGTTGACCAGGCCCTCACTGACGGCTACAGCACGTACAGCGGATTGGGCCTCGGTCTCCCGGGTGCGCGGCGCCTGATGGACGAGTTCACGATTTCATCGGAGATCGACGTTGGAACGACAGTAACCATGACGAAGTGGCGAACGGAAGGATGAACGATGACTGAGGATTCACCGACGGCCGAGAAGTTGGCAGCCGATTTTCCGGCGATCGATCATAACGATGAGCAGCAGCTCCTTCCCCAGCTGGTGGCACATCTGCGGGAGCACCGCAGTCGGCTGCGTGAAGAGTGGGCGGGCCGAATTCAACAAGCACACCTACTTGAAGCCATGACTCAACAAGAGACGTCCGACGAGACGACTTCGGTGTACGACAACTACGTAGAAGTGCTGGAGACAGGGAGTGTGGAGGCACTACAGCACTATGCCCGCGACCTGTCAGAACGCATCATCCCTCGGGGCGTCGAAACCCACGAGGTTGTCGGGATCGTTCTGCTTTTGCGAGATGTCCTGGCGAGATCCTTATTCGAGAAATACCAGGGTGATTTCGGGCTCCTCAATCGGATCCTCGACGCCTATGAGCCAGCAGCCAACCGTATCGCCAACACCGTTGCTGTCAGTTTCGTCGAGGAGCGCGAACGGATCATTCGGCAGCAGCAAGACTCGATCCGGGAACTATCCACACCGGTGCTTCCGGTACGGGAACGCCTGCTGATCCTCCCGATCATCGGAGTGTTGGACACCGAACGCGCGCGCCAGCTGACAGAGCAGTTGCTGACGGGTATTCGTACCCATCGCGCCAAGGTGGTCGTGATCGACGTCACCGGTGCGCCCGACGTGGACGAAGCAGTGGCCAATCACCTCGTCCGGACCGTCGACGCGTCACGCCTGATGGGCGCGAGCGTCATCATTACAGGGCTCTCACCGAAGATTGCCGAAACGCTCGTCACGATCGGCGTGGATCTGAGCAAGATGAACACGATCGGTGATTTGCAGGGCGGCCTCGAGGAGGCCGAGCGGATGCTCGGATACAGCTCAGGCGAGGACGGAACGGTCAGATAGTGGATTCAGGACCAGCACTGGTCTCAATCTTGCGACAGGGCGACAACCTGATCGCGTCGATCCACACTGCCCTGGATGACTCAGAAATGGTCCGCTTTCAGCGAAATCTGATCGAGCAGATCGGCGAGCAGCGCTCACGAGGGGTCATCATCGACGTTGCCGCCCTCGACGTTCTCGATTCCTTCGGCTCCCTAACGCTGCGTGCCATCGCGGCGATGGCAAGGCTGCGTGGAGCAGAAACCGTCATCGTAGGCATCCAACCGGATGTTGCCTTTTCTATGGTCGAACTTGGATTGGGTACCGGCTCAGTGATGACTGCCCTCGACCTCGAGGAGGGCTTGGAGTATCTCAGCCGTGTCCGCCTGCCTGCGGCGGATCACGCGCGGCACCGGGGATCATGAACGCCTCCGAGCGGCTTCGCCGCAATTATCGAGCAGCTTTCCTCGGATATCTACCGCGCCGCGATGAGAAGGCACTCGATGCGGGCTATCAGATCGGCCGATCGGCAGTTACTGATGGGCTGAGCATCCTTGATCTGGCTCAGGTGCACCACGACGTCCTACGCGAGGTGCTCGCTACCAGCAGCCATGACCAGCTCGACGATGTGACCGCCACCGCTTCGGAATTTCTGATCGAGGTGCTCGCTACCTACGAGATGGCCCGGCGCGGATACCCCGCGAAAGCCTGAGTCGCCGGATGTCCAAATTCCCCCTCAGACGTCATGCCGCCCGGTGGTCGGCGTCTTCAATGTTGACGCGGCTCACCGGAGGCGCTGCCCGGGAACAATCCCTGGTAGTCGGAGACGCGCAGTTGAGCAGACGTCGCTGGGAGACTGAGCCCGGCGGCCGGTCACCGCGATCTAGCGCAAGCAAGATCGTCAGATGGAGGGAATGAGCGCTGGTGCTATCGAATCTGCTTCCCGCCTCGGTTGAGGAGCTAGATTCAGCAACCGATGACCAGCTGTCAACGGTCTCGGTGGGCGGGCTGGGATCCATCTGGCGACTCGATGCTCCTGTCGCGGTCGTCATGGAGTTCGTCGGCATCAGCCTGAAGCAGTACGACGAACTGATGTCTGATTTGGATCTCGCGCGCGGCGGATCAGCACTGCCTGGATGCCTGTTCCACTGGGCAATGAGCTCAGCGGAGGGAGTACGTGTCACGGAAGTGTGGCGCAACATCAAACTGTTTGATTTCTTCCTGCGCGAAGAGGTACTGCCAACCGTCAGTGCCCTGCGCGTGCCGGACCCGGAGCTGAGTGTCTACGCCGTTCACCACTTTCTCACGGGGGGCAGACTTGAGTTCCTGGACGCGTGAACGCGGGCTGTCGGGTGGCCAGGGTGACCACGGGAGCGGGGGAGTAGTGAGCGAGAGTTCGACGCAGGACGGCTACGTCAGCTGGTTGGAGCAGCAGTCGATGCTCTCTGGCGCCGGCGCGGTGGCCGCAAAGTTTTCAGGATCGCGGGGTATGTCGCAGAACCCGTACGCGAATCCGAATCCTCGGGCGGCGATCGACAAGGCGTCGGTGTGGTTCACGGCATATCCAATCTCAATGATCACCAAGGCAGGTCAGTCGTTTCTCGGCACTCTGGGGGATGAAGGACTATGGCGCCTTTTCGAGGCGATCGGGATCAAAGCCATACATACCGGACCCGTGAAATTAGCCGGAGGGATTTCAGGCTGGGAGCTGACTCCAAGTGTCGATGGCCAGTTTGATCGGATAAGCACTGAAATTGAGGCGGCATTTGGAACAGAAGACGAGTTCCGAACCATGTGTCGGGTGGCGGCTGCGCACAATGGCATTATCATCGACGACATCGTGCCAGGACATACCGGGAAGGGTCCTGATTTTCGCCTAGCCGAGAGAAAGGTCGGCGATTATCCCGGGATCTACCACATGGTCGAGATACTGCCGGAGGACTGGTCGCTCTTGCCCACGGTCCCGACTGGTGTCGACTCCGTGAACCTTGATGCGCATGCAGAGGAGCAGCTCGAAAAGGCGGGGTACATCATTGGACGAATGCAGCGGGTGCTCTTTCACGAGCCCGGGATCAAGGACACGAATTGGAGTGCGACTGCGCCGGTCACCGGCGTCGACGGAATTGAGCGGCGCTGGGTATACCTGCACTATTTCAAGGATGGGCAGCCTTCCATCAACTGGTTAGACCCGACAAGCGCCGGCATGCGGCTGGTGATGGGCGACGCATTGCACTCCCTGCATGCCCTCGGAGCAGGTGCCCTGAGACTTGACGCGAACGGCTTCCTCGGCCTAGAGAGTGCACAGGGCGATGCTCCGGCCTGGTCGGAAGGGCATCCGCTGTCGGAGGCGGTCAACCAAATGATCGCCAGCATGGTTCGCAAGGTCGGCGGATTCACGTTCCAGGAACTGAACCTGGCTATCGACGACATCAAGAACACTGCGCAGCGTGGAGCCGATCTTTCCTACGACTTCGTCAACCGACCCGCCTACCACCACGCCTTGGCCACCGCTGACACCGAATTCTTGCGCCTGACCCTCAACATCGCATTAGAGAACGGCTTGCAGCCGATTTCTTTGGTGCATGCGCTACAGAATCACGATGAGCTGACCTATGAACTTGTGCATTTCGCCGGCGCGCACAAGAACGATACTTTCAACTTTCGTGGGGCGGACCTGACGGGTGCGGAGCTTGCTGTGGCAATACGCGGCGAGCTCATTGAGCGGCTCACCGGCGATGCTGGGCCCTACAACTCCACCTTCACCACGAACGGCATTGCCTCCACCACGGCAACGGTCATCACCGCCTCGCTCGGCGCCACGGACATTTCGAAACCAAACCGGCAGCTCATCGAGAAGGTCAAGCAGGCGCACCTGTTGTTGGCGATGTTCAACGCGTTTCAACCTGGCGTGTTTGCCTTTTCGGGCTGGGACCTGTGCGGGATACTAACCCTGGAGCGATCCCAGGTGCCTTGGCTTTTGTCGACGGGTGACACTCGCTGGATCAATCGCGGGGCGTACGACCTGATGGACTACCAGCCTGATGTCGCCGAGTCGCATTCAAAGATGCCACGTGGCGTCAGTTTGTACGGATCACTGCCAGACCAGCTGAAGGACGCGAATTCGTTCGTCAACGGGCTGCGCGACATCCTGGCGGTGCGAGCGCGATACGGCATCGCAACCAGTGTCCAGCTCGATGTTCCACCGGTGTCCGATAAAGCGATGCTCGTGATGGTTCATCGGCTGAACAGCGGCCTCATGCAGGTCACAGTTCTGAACTTCGCCAGCCGTCCCATCGGCGGCACCGTCACGTCGGAGCATCTCGCACCCGGCGGGAAGGTGATCGACATGTTCACCAATCACCTTCTGACCGAGGTTGACCAGACGTGCAGCTTCGGCGTCCGGCTCCAAGCTCATCAAGGTATGTCCTTGCTGGTCGTCCCGCCTTCTTATGAGAGCGGTGACATCGACGTGCCGCTTACGGCCACAATCTCCTGATGGAAGCGGGAAGCGTCGCATCAGCAGCGGCGCGATAGAGCCCCACGAGGGCCCTGGCGGACTGTCTCATTGTGAACGAAGCCAGACGCGCATGGCACCCGGCTCGCGATTGCCCCAAGCAAAATACGGGATCGCGGTAAGGATGATGCGGCCAGTGGGCGACTCGGCCGACGGTGAGCCGCTCGTATAGGGCCACCAGGTGGTGGATTCGCGGCTGCGTATCTCAGCGGTGAGCGCGAGCGAGTTGACGCCGACGGCGAGCACGGGCTCACCGATCACGGGTTCATTGCCCGGGTCGATCACAATCTCATCCAGGCGCTGTCCCGGCTGATCGGCCGACTCGACGCAGTAAACCAGTGGGCCACGTTCCACGGCGACCATGCCGCGATCGGCGTCCACCCGCGGGTCCGCATAGGTGTATCGCGGCCTCAACGGCAACTCGAGCACAAGCTCGTCACCTTGCTGCCACTCCCGCTCGATCCGAAACCACCCGTCGGCCGCACCTGTGTCAAGGCGTTCACCATTGACCTCTGCTGTCAGGTCAGCTGCCCACGGGGGCACGCGCGCGGTGAGCGTCCAAGTTCCGCCCGGTGCTTGCGTGACGACCAGACGGACGCGCCCGTCCCATGGATAGTCGGTGTCGACCTCGAGTGTCGCCTCACCCGCGCGGGTCGCAGCGCTGAAACGCCCGCTCATGTACTGGTGCACCCGGATCTCGTCCGCGCTGCTGATCACCGCGTAGTGCTCCAAGGAGGCGAGCGTCCGCATCACGTTGGGCGGACAGCAGGCGCAACTGAACCAGGGCTGCCGGGCGTAGTCATGTTGGTTGCCCTGGTGCAGGTGTCCTTCTCGGATCTCCAGCGGGTTGGCATAGACATGGCGGTCCCCGTCCAGAGACAGGCCTGAGATGACGCCGTTGTATAAGGTGCGCTCGATCAGATCGGCGTAGCGGGCTTCACCAGTGATAAGTAGCATCCGCCAGGAGAACATCACCGACGCGATGGCCGCGCAAGTCTCGCAGTAGCTGCGTTCGTTGGTCAGCTCGTACGGGTCGCCGAATGCCTCGTCCCGATGGTGAGTGCCGACGCCGCCGGTCAGGTAGGTCCTGGTAGATACCATCTCCTGCCACAGCCGCTCGGCCGCCTCGAGAAGCGACTCGTCACCGATCTCCGTATACAGGTCGGCTACGGCGGCCAGGAGGTAGAGCTGGCGCACAGCATGCCCCGCGACAGCGGTGGCCTCCCGCACAGGGATGTGGTCCTGCCAGTAGTGAAGTCCGAACTTGTCCGGACCGAGCAGCCCATACCCACGTCGGTCGATGAAGTACCTCGCCGTCTCCAAGTACGAGCGGTCCCCGGTTTCTCGGTACAGCTCCACCAGCGCAGACTCGATCTCCGGGTGTCCATCGATCCCGTCGATCTGGCCGTCTCGAGTGCCGAAGGAGCGCACGACGAGATCCGCGAAATGCCGGGCCACATCCAACAATCCCGAATCCCCGCTGCTGCGCTGGACGGCGATCGCGCCCTGAATGAGGTGGCCGGCGCAGTACAGCTCATGCCCCCACCGCAGGTCCGCGAACCGCACCCCCGGAAAGAGCACTTGATAGTAAGAGTTGAGATAACCGTCCTCGGCCTGAGCCTGGGACAGCAGCGTGCAGCTCCGCGCGACGTAGTCAGCTAAGCCCGTCGCTGCCTCGGCTCCCAACAGTGGATCGGCTAGCGTCCAGCCCACGGCTTCCAGCCACTTGTACACGTCGCTGTCGAAAAACGTCACCGTGTGCACGTACTCATCACCAGCAAGCCCCGCAGCCGCCTCCAGATTGCCGAAATTGCCCGCCTCGTGCAGCCGGCGCCACGTCGACGGCACCGTCACCTCCCGGTTCAGGCGACGGCGTTCCGCCCAAAATCCACCGGTGATCGCCGCCCGCGTCGCCGGCTTGAACGCCACCCGGCTGGCCTCAGTGAGGCGGACAGGGCCCGCGCTGGGCGGCGTCGAGATCATCATGAAGGCGGCAGGACGCCGTCAGCTGCGTTTGGCGGGATCCGAGCCGCCGAAGACCTGTTTGGCCTCTTTCCGAGCGTGCTTGTCGAGCTTCAACGCTTCGGCGCTCATCTCGGTCAGGCCCTTGGGCGTCAGCTTGACGGCGTTGATCAGAGCTTCCTTCTCCTGCTCACCGCCCGAGTAGTTGGGCTCCGTTGCGATATGGCCTACGCCCGGACCGAAATACTTGAACTCGGTGCCGTCCTCAAGGATGACGAGAGACTTGAAGCACCGGAACGGGACGCACTTCCGATCCCCGACCTTGGTGACCTCGCCTCGAATGGTTTCCCGTGAGTTGTGAGCCTGGACGTACTTCATTCCTGCTTGCGGATCAGCCATCATCCAAACGCCCGCCTTGGCTTCGTTCTCACCGGCAAGCCAGGCGTCGACCGCGTTGACGAACTGGCCGCCCTCATAGATCTCGGTGTAGGACCCCAAGTACCAGATGTTGCCGGACTTGTCCTGGGCGAGGTAGTCGAGAGAGGCCTCGCCCACTTGGCCGGCGTCAATGTCCTGGTCCAAGACGAGAATCGTGCGGACACCATCCACAACCTTCGTGACATCGGTGACCGTGACGCGTAACTGGTGGTGAAGCTTCCTGCTCCCGCGATTGATGGAGCCGTCTCTCAGCGTCTGACTACCGGGCACCAGTGGATACCAACTGTTCTGGTTACCGACGGGATTACCGAAGTTCTTCGGGTCAAACTTCTTGTAGTTCGCGTTTACCTTCCGCGCCGCCGTGCTGCGGGTGCTGCTCGGCTTGGGAGATGCGGTGGGCGATGGTGTCGACGACGTTGCGGCGGCCGGCGTGGGCGTCGGACTCGCCGGCGATCTTGGAGGGGTCTCTGGCGACGAGCCAGCGCTGCAAGCAGTGGCGGATGCAACGACGAATGCACCGGCAACCGCTAGCGACATGCGGCGTAAGCGGCGTGGCGCGACCATCTCGCTGACAATAGCACCGGGTGCGGATGTTCCCGATTCACGTGCCTGTCGCTTTCCCCATTGGCTACTCATCACGTAATAGCTCCCCAGGAGGTAAGCGACGAATAAGGGTCGTGGCCGCCAATGACGCAAGCACCGATACAGCAAGAACGAGCGCAACCAGTACCGCGATATCGGCTTGTTGAATGACGACTTCAGGGCGGAGTACGAATAGAGGTTGCAGGACGGTCACCAGGAAGTACGCCATTGCTGCCCCTATCAGCGCGCCGACGATCGCTCCAACGACTACCACACCGAAGGATTCGGTCACCAGCAGTAAGCGGAGCTTTCCGATTCGCATGCCTTGGGCGCGCAGTGTCACGTACTCCCGCCGCCGTTGCAGCAGAAGTCCGAAGACGAAGATCGTGATTGCCGTGGCCGCCATTGCCAGGGCATATGCAGAGTCGAGGGTGAGAAGGCCGCGGATGTTCAGCGCCGCGAGGCTTGACTGATCTTTGTCGAGTGCGGTTGCCCGGGTGTCGATTTGCAGCGCGTCTGTCGAACCGGGACCCGCCCGTAGTTCGGCGAGCGCCCGACCCAAGGTGGTATCACTGGGGTCGGTGGTGGCCGCCAGGAAGAAGGTGGCGTTTGTCGAGGGGATCAGCTGCATCTGTCGTTGGATGTTCACCAGAACGTCCACGCCTTCAGGGAAGCCTGGAAGGCGTTGGAAAAGTCCGATGACCTTCATCTCGGAGAGCTTCTGGTCCTTGGTCCCACGAGCGAACAGAACCTGAACCTCATCGCCCGGCTCGACATCGAGGAGGTCGGCGAGCTCGCTGCCGAGGAACACGCCGCCGGGTTGTCGCTGCAAGGCGTCCATCGCATTGGCAGCCGTCGTCCCGACGAAGTCCGCGTCCTGGAGGGGAGCCACTCGGCCGAATTCGGTGGGATCGATTGCGGCCATGTTGGCTGCGTCCTCGTTCTTCTCGCTCTCGAGAAGCGTGTTCAGCAGGCCATACACGACCGGGGTCGCTGTCTGGATCCCAGGGACTTTGAGTTTGTCGGCGTACTGAGGGGGATGGTCAACAGCGCTGATCGGAGCGGGCGTCACGCGTACGTCCGAACCCACCACGAACCGTGCATCAAGGGCCTTCGCCTGGTCGTACGACGCGCTGAACGACGCCACGCTTGTGCCCAAGGCGACGATCAACCCCACCATGATCACCGCCGAGGCTGCGACCCATGATCGGCGTCGGATGCTGCGCGTCAGGAGGCCGCGAAGCGGCCGGCCGAACCGATGCTCGCGAGGCAGCGGCAGGTGGGCGAAGACACGCTCGACGACCCTGCCGAGCACCAACACTCCGCCAAGCCAAATTCCGATGGGGACGATGACCAGGTGCAGGCGCAAAGTCACGGCACGGCCGTAGTAAACCGATCCACGTACACCCTCGAAGCCGCCATGGCCACGTTGGTACCACTCGATAGCGACGACCGTCGCCAAGATCAGAAAGTCAATACCGAGAAGGCGCCATCGGGGCGGTCGGGACGCGAGCTGCGCTCGTTCCTCGCTGATCTGGCGATTGATGGCACGGCGGCCAGCTGTGTACAGCGCGACGCCGGTCGCGAGGAATCCGCAGCCCGCACCCAGCAGTGCGGACACGATCAGGCTCACCGGGGAGGCGCTCGCCAGAGCATCGGCCGATAGCACCGCCGCGCTGGAAGCGAGTCCGAGGGCGACACCGAGCAGGGTGCCGACGGCGGCGAGGGCAAGGGTCCGCAGGGCATGCATGCGGAGCAGGTGACGCCGGTTGGCGCCGCGGATCCGCAAGATCGCCTGCTCCCGGCGCACCGCACTGGCCAGCACCCCGCCTGCGTACGAGGTGAGGACGGCCGCCAGCAAAGCACCGGGAAGTCCGAGGAAGACGAACATTCGCTTGGCGGTGCGGGCGTCATCGCGGGCCACCTCGAGCGCATTGGAGATGTTGTCGATCAAGATGTCTTGCCCCGACGCGACGGCATTGACAGCGTTAGCGACTGCTTGGGTGTCTGCCAAAGCAGTCCCGGGATCGGCGTCGAGCGGTCCGCGCTCGACAAAGACGTCGACCTCCAGGATCGGTTGATTCCGAAGGACCGTACCTGGGTTTGCTGTCACGTTCTGGAAAGCGGGCACGATCGTTTTGGCGAAAACGTCGGGCCCGACGATCACCGTGTTCGGGACGTAGACGAACTGCTCGAGCTGTTTTCCCTGCCGGCTGTAGAAGAGAGATTTCGCTTGCGACACGTCCGTGATGCCGCTGATGCGCACGCTCAGGGGCTGGCGCAGGCCAGGCACGCGTACCTGCACCGAACCACCGGGACTGACTGACAATGCCCGAGCGGCCTCGGCGCTGAGCAGTCCAGAGCCCGGTTCGTAGGATCCATCGACGATACGGATGGACGGGTCTTGCTCGAGGTACCGATCGTCCAAGCCAAAGACGCGAACTGCCTCTGCCGGTCGCATCGGACCAGCCGAGAGTGAGCCGGGGTCGAGATCCACGAACGACAGCGACTCGGCCCGAGCTACGCCGCGGATCTGACCAATCTGGCGCGTCAGCTCGTTCAGGCCCAACGGTTCGGAAGTGTTAGCCCTTACCGGGACGCCAATCTCGCGACTGGAGAAGCTCGCGGTAGGACCTAGGGCTGGCACCGACTCGACCGCCGAGTCGGCCACCACGTCGTATCCAAGCGTGATCTTCGATCTGGCTGGTACGGCACCAAGGTTGAGGCCGAGTTTTGCTTCCCCCTGCGCGAGCGGAAATTCACCGGCGGGGTCCGGCATTCGCTCGCCATCGATGATCATCGAGTTGGGGACGTAACTCAAAGGAGCGGAAGGTTCGTCTCTGATCACCACCTCATTGGCTGGATGGGAGCTGTTGTTCGTCAAGACGAGCGTGACGTGTCCGCGATGGCCGGGTTGAAGCTGCCTAGGAGTGATCTGCTCGGTGAGGCGGACCCGGTTTCCCAGTGGGTCGGACAGGACGCGCTGCATATCGATCGGGATGGGGGCAATGGCTCGCGCGGTCATGGTTGCCGACGAGCCGTCGATGAAGAACAAGACGGCCGAGAACAGGCCGATCCCCAGCGTCATCCCGGCAAGTGCGGTGAGAGTGCGTCTGGGGTTGCGAAGCAGATCGCGCCAGACGTAGCGGCCGATCACCAGACGTGTCCGTCCTGAAGGTGGATCTGCCGGTCCAGGCGGCTGGCGGCCTCCTGGTCGTGAGTCACCATGATCAACGTCGAGCCGATCTCGCTCTGCAACCGCAGAAGGAGGTCGATGACACCTGCCGAGTTAGCCGTATCAAGGGCGCCCGTCGGCTCGTCGGCGAGAATGATCTTCGGCTGGTGCACAACTGCCCGGGCTACCGCCGCCCGCTGTCGTTGCCCACCCGAGAGGTGGTCGGGAAGTCGATAGGCCAGACCAGCGAGACCCAGGCTGGCGAGCGCCGCTAGCGATCTTTGAGCTCCAGACGCCTCTCCGTTGAGCGCCAGCTGGAGTCCCACGTTTTCCAGCAGCGTAAGGAAAGGGAGCAGGTTGTCCGCCTGGTAGACGAAACCGATGTGACGACGTCGAAAGTCGGAGCGATCGTCATCGGTCAGTTCGGAGATCCGCGAATCGCCGATCCGTACCTCACCCGAGGTCGGCCGGGCAAGCCCCCCGATCACCCCCAGCAGCGTCGACTTACCGCCACCACTCGGTCCGGTGATCGCGACACTCGACCCGCTGTCGACAGTGAAGGAGACCCGATCGAGTGCGCGGAGGGGACCATTGGACGTCTGGTGCTCGACGACCAGTGAATCCACCGTGACGGAAGCCTCAAAGGTCATGCCGGGACGACCTTGTGGTCGGTTAGGCGCAGCGAGCGGTGAGCCTGGCGCGCCAGCTGCTCGTCGTGTGTCACATAAAAGACTGTGAGGCTGCGCTCTCGTGAGATTTTGAAGATCATGTCCATGACATCGGCCGCGGTGGCCGTGTCAAGTTGCCCCACCACCTCGTCCGCGAGGAGAAGGTCTGGTTCGTTGGCCAGCGCTACAGCAATCGCCACTCGCTGCGACTCTCCGCCGGACAGCTGCCGTGGCAGATGATTCATCCGCTGCGCCAGTCCAAGGTCCGCCAAGAGTTCCCGAGCCCGAGCGGTGGAACGGCGACCCGAGGCGAAGCTGATGGCCAGCTCCACGTTCTCGACGGCGGTCAGGAACGGGATCAAGTTGTCCGACTGGAGGACAAAGCCAATCCTGTCGGCCCGAAGGCCGGCCCGGGCGTCGTCATCCATCTGGTCCATCTGCTGCCCGCCGATGTAGACACGCCCAGCGTCGGGACGCATCAATCCTGCGATCAGCGAGAGCAACGTCGATTTCCCGGATCCGGATCGGCCAACGAGGCTCGTGGTCTTGCCTTGCGGCAAGTCCAGGTCCACCTGGTCCAACACCTGAAGCTGAGGCGAACCGCTGCCGTACGCCTTCGACACCGCCTCGAGGCGGACGAATGATTGCCCGGAAGTAGAACTCACGCTGGCTCCTTCCCAGCGCGGCACGTTTGCGCCGATCTGCCCGTGCGTTTGATCATCACCGCAGTGTGCTGCTGGGGAAATGCTATCGGCAGCAGGTCTGGTTATCCGAGACAGCAGGGCTCGTCATTATATTCCCGTGTCTTGTTCTATACGGGAGGCGCACGCGCTAAGGAGGTTCGACTCTGTTGCTCCTCAAAGGGATGAATTTCTCGATCAGGACGATGCCGAGAAATTGCTGGTCTGAGCTGCGTTTTTCTGCTGCCGTAACTGAGTACCGCCGTCCTCGCCTGACGTGACGATCTGGAACGAATGGCGACCTGCACTTAGCTGCGGGGCAGCAGGTCATGGGGTTGACGGAGTCGGGCCTCATTCAGCATGGCGCCTGCGCTGCCGCCGAGCGAAGTGATCTGTTGCCTGAGCCAGGCCGGGACATGCGGAAGTATGCGCAGGGCTTGTGCCATCGTCCAAATTCGGGTGCGAGATCGGGGAATGATCACCCTGATCGCGGTCGGTCCGATCGACCGGCTGTGCTGGACCACCGGCCCGAGAGCGCGTTCGTACGCTTCAAAGCCTTCAATGTGGTTGCCGCCGGCCGCCGCTAACTCGCTTGCCAGCACATATGCGCCGATGATGGCCAGGCTGGTCCCACCGCCGACCGCCGCCCCAGGAGAGTATCCGGCGTCGCCGACCAGCGCGACGCGCCCTTTGCTCCACGTGGGCATCAGCACCTGGCTGATCGAGTCCAGGTAGAGGTCGTCGGATCGCTCGAGTTCGCTCAGCAGTCGCTTCAGCTCCCAGCCGAAGTCGTCGTAGAGACTGCGCAGCAGCTGCCGCTCCGAATCGGGGTTGTGCCGGTCGTAGTCATGCAGAGTGGGCGTGCGCCACAAAAGAACGACGCGGGCCTGTAACCCGTCGCCGACGGGGTACAGAGCGGCGGTCCGCCCAGGCCTCGCCGATGCCACCATCCGGTCGGTGAGCTTCAGGTAGTTCGGCACGGTGAAGACGGCGAGATACCCGCCGAGGAAGCGCAGAAATTCATGCTCGGCGCCAAACACCAGTCGGCGGGTCGTGGAATGTAGTCCGTCAGCGCCAACCACGAGGTCGAACGTCCGTGACCCGTTCCGCTCGAAAGTCACCTGTACTCCAGTGCGGCTTTGCTGCAACCCCGCTACCGAGTCGTCGAAGATGTACTCGATGTTCTCGCGGCCCAACTCGTAGATGATCTTCGCTAGATCGCCTCGCATGATCTCAATGTGTCGGTCGGAGACGCCCTCTGCGAGCATTCCCGCGGGCACCTCGACCGGTCGCCGTCCCGGTCGGACCAGGGAAATGAGTTGTGTCCGGGTCTGGTGGGCCTCAACTTCACGCAGCGTCCCCATCCACTCCATCAGTTCCACAGCCGGACCGAACAAGTCGACCGCATGTCCACCGCCGCTCACGCGTACCTCGGGCGTTCGCTCCACGACAGTCGGTGAGAACCCGAATCGCTGCAGCCAGTACGCCACCACCGGACCGGCGACGCTGGCACCGGAGACCAGCACGCGATATGGACGGCCCTGCATAGCGCCCCCAGAGGCGAGATGTGACGATCCCAGGCTACTTTCGGATCTAGCGGGGTCCTGGTTAGTAGACATCGCGGACGGTACCTGCGGGTCGGATGTCTTTGGCCCAGGCAAGTGCCGGAAGCCCTCTGACCGGAAGTCCTCTGACCACTCCGCACCCTTAACCCGGACTTCACACCCTCTGTGAATGGTGCGGAGTCCGGGTTAAGGGTGCGGAGTCGCGGAGCCAGGTAGTGGACGCGTTCTGGCCGTGGTGGCAAGATCAAATCCCGTGGGCCTGCTGCCCTTTGCTGAGGCGACCCGGAGGCTCCGGGTCACGGGGCAGTCTTACCTCGGCGTCCACGAAATCCCGCTCAACCTGATCATCGGGTCGGTGGAGCGCAGCAAAGACGTGGACCGTCACTTCAAGACGGGGCGTGGGTTGTCTGGCAGCCGACTGCAGAACCTGAGGACAGCCTTTCCCAACGGAGACACGCCGGCAATAGATGTCTTCGAGATCGGTGGAGCCTACTTCGTCGAGGACGGCCATCATCTGTCGCCTTGGCGCTCGAACGGCATGCGGAGTTCATCGATGCGCACGTCACACACCTGGAAACGAACTACCAGATCGGCCCTGAGGTAGACGTCAGCGATTTCTTTCTTTGGCTTTACCAAATCCGGCGTGATTTGCGAGCCCTGGACAGCACCGTCGATTTTGAAGTGGCTGCCCGCCACGCGCGGCAATTACATCTCGGATGGCGCCGGAAGCGGGAGCATCTCCGCAACGGCCGACGACCTTTGCCTCGCGGTCATAGATGACATGACGGCAGTCTGGCGGCATGCGCCGGCGGGCGTATGGGTAAGCAACCGACCAAAATATTTACGTGAAACTTTTTTGCTGAGTGTCCTGCCGTCGTAGCATGAAGGTCTCCCAGGGAGAGGCGCTGCCATGATGTCGCCGGTTCGACGTTCCCTTGCGGTGGTGACCGCCGCACTACTGACCGGACTCTTGACGGTGGCTGGGATCTCAGCCCCCGCTGGAGCCGCGGCCACCAAAGGCTCGCTCTCCATCGTCTCGGTCACCGACAGCAGTGATCCGAATCTGGGCCTGCTCGTCCAGGGGCGGCCGTTCACCGTCGTCGTTCAGGTGCTCGACACGAACGGGCAGCCGATGACGCTGACCAAGGCGACCAAGATCGTTCTCGAGGAGGATGGCCCCGGCACGCTGAGCGGCGCGACGACGGCGACCATTCCCAAGGACGGCTCCGGTGTCACCCTTGGTCAGCCCCCCACCGAGGGCCTGACGTACTCGACGTTCGCGAACGGCGTCACGCTGACGGCGCGCGTCCTTTCGGGTGTCGCCCTCGAACCTGGCACCAAGAAAGTGGACTTCGTCTTCTCGGTGGCGACTAAAGACACCAACCCGAACGTGCCGACAACCGTCAACGACTCGAAGTGCGGTGCCCCGACTGCTGATGTGCCCAACTGTGGCCAGTTGCTCCTGCCGCACGGCGCCAACGGGCGGGTCATCATGTACGTCGGCTCCTGCGACGGTCTGGGTCTCTGCGATGCGAACCCGGGCGACCCGCAGGCTCTCGTGGTCACCGCGGTGGTGGATATCAAGGACCTGTCGACCCCGGATCCGAACGACACCCTCTACAGCAAGACCTCGCCGGCCACGTTGATCTTGGCCTGCGACAAGGCCTTCTGCCGTGACACCGCTAACGGAGTGCCGCACCTGCGGGTTGTCTACACCCTGGATAACGATGGTGCGTTGAACATATTCGCCAACCCGTGCCCGTCGAAGGGCACACTCGGGTCGGAGCCGGTCTGCGTCGACAACACCCAGAGCAAGCGGCAGAGCGGCGACCTCTACTCCTATGTGCTCTTCGACTACGACCTCCGTCTGAGCCATCCATAAACCTAGCGAGCAAAGTCGAGTAACGGCACCCGCACGACGCCCAAGGACTGAAGCGCTGTCCGCGCTTCATCTTCGAGCTGGTCGGCACCTGGGTCACCTTCCGCATGCGCTATCCGGGCCGAGGTGGCGAGGAGGAATCCGCGCTCGTGCGCGACATCCGGTGAGGAGCTTTGCCGCAGCCCATCGGCCACGGCCGAGCGAGCTTTCGCCACATCACCGCCCGCCAACAGCGCCGCAGCCTGAACGCGATACGCATAGGGCAGCAACGCCACAGCTCGTAGGGAGATAGCCTCACCAAGCGCTTCTTCAATGAGAGCCAGCGCCTGCTCTGGCCGACCGGCGACCACGTGCGCCTCAGCGGTGGCAATGTCGGTGTCCACGATCTCTTGCGGTTCGCGCAACTTGGCCAGCTGAGCGCGTGCCTGCGTCAGCAACCTCAGCCCTGTCTCCACATCGCCGGCTCGGCTTTTAGCGCGACCTTGTTCCCTCTGTACGAAGGCCACGAGTTCCTCGTCGTCGACCGCGCGGGCGACTCGCAGAGTCTCCTGAAGCAGCGGCCAGGCTTCGTCGTAGCGCCCCTGCCTGACAAGCACGTCCGCGCGGTTGTAGTCAGCATTCGCGGCGTTGCTGGCGTCGCCTACCCTGCGGAAGCTGTCGGCAGCGCGGGCGAACATCGGCAGGGCGTCGGGCCACTGGCCGGCATAGGAACGACGAGTGGCGAGATTATTCAGGGCGTGAGCTTGCCCGCTCAGATCACCGAGCTGCTCAAAGAGATGGAGCGCTGTCACCAAATGCTGCTCCACCTCCGGAGCGGCTGACCACAAATGAGCGCTGTGCAGTACGAGGTGTGCCTCCGCCTTCGCGTAAAGTTCGTTGGTGGCCTCCGCCTCGTGGAGGGCCCGTTCGGCCCATTGCCGTGCATCCGCATAGCGACCCTGAGTGACCCGGCAAACCGCGTAGCGCACCTCCAGCCGGGCCCGCAAGGCGGAAGCCTCCGGTCCGCTGGCGGTGTCTAATGCGTGCAGGCCAAGGGTTGCTCGCCGAAGGGCGTTGGTGTAGCGACCGCGGCGCTGCTCAACCCGAGCTTGCTTGAGCGCGAGATGAGCTTCGCGCAGAGGTTGCCCACGCACTCCGCGGAGCGCTTCAAGGTAGGCGGTTGCGGCCTCACTGGACCGGCCCGCCAAGAACTGCGCGTCGCCGAGCGCCTCCAAGTAAAACGAGCGTTCGCTGGGACTCACGCCCGACGAATGGCGAGCAGCTTGGGCTGCCCTTCCGTACGCGTCGGCGGCGGCGGCCGGTGCATGCCGCGCCATGGCACGCTCCCCAGCACGCCAGCCGTAATCCATCGCCTTGTCGTAGCGCCCGGCCACGAAGTAATGCAGGGCCAGGATCTCTGGCCGGCGCTCCGCCGCAGACGTGGTGGATTCCAGCACTTCGGCGGCGTGGGCATGCAGTTCGCGGCGCCGTCGATAGGGAAGGCCCGCGTACGCAACTTCACGAAGAAGCGGGTGCCGGAAGCGCAGTTTGTGATCCGCCTCAACCACAAGCCCGTCGAGGCCGGCCAGCAACTCGGGCACGGACTGATCGGGCGCCACGTCCTCGACCATCCGCAGCAGCAGTTCATCGTCGAACTCGTCGCCGAGTACCGACGCCCGCCGCAGAAGCGAGCGCTCGGCTGGAGGGAGTCGGTCGATCTGGGCGGCGGCCAGCTCCTCAACGCTCGACGGGAGATCGTCCGGATCTTCGCCGCGGACAGCAGCCCGGGCGAGCTCGAGCAATAGCAGGGGGTGTCCGCCTGACCGGATCGCGAGCGCCTCGGCGATCGCTGGCGGCAATGGCCGCTCCGGTGTGGCCATCTCGGCCAGCTCGATCGACGGCGCCATGGCGAGAGGTCCGAGCTCGACTCGCTCGAGCGGCTCGGGCATCCACTCGGTTGGGCGCTCGTCACGGGTCACCATGAGAAGCCAGGCCTGCTTTGAAGCTCGACCTGCTAAGGCGGCCAACACGCTGGCACTTGCCGGATCAGCCAGGTGCGCGTCCTCGACAACGATTATCGCGGGAGTCGGCACCATCCGCTCGACCAAGTCAGAAAACAGCTCGGGTATCCGCTCGGCGCGGTGGCGCTCCTCGAGTTCGGCGACTTCCGGACTCGCAGGCAGCGTCAGGTCGAGCACGACACCAAGTAACGAAACCCATGGGAGGAGGTCGGGAGCGGACTTGGCCACGCATGCCTCGAGGCACCTGGCGACAGTGTCGGGGTCGGTTGCGCTGTTGGTTCCCAGCACACGGTGGAGCAGGCGCCGCACCGGCGTGAACGGGGTTGCGGCTCCCGTCCGCTCGCAGTCGCAGCGCAGCACAGTGATCTCGCCGGCTCGCGCTACCAACTCTTCGACAAGCCTGCTCTTGCCGATGCCCGGCTCACCGACCACCTCGACCAGTGCGCCCGATCCATTCATCAGCTGATCCAGGGCGGCCGTCAATGTTGCCATTTCGGTGTCGCGACCAACGAGCACCTCATCGGGGTTTTGTTGCCTCCGAAGCTCAAGCGGATCACCGAGGGTGACCACGGGTACCGGCTTGCTCTTGCCCTTCAGGGTTGCTGCCGGTGCCTCATTGACCGCGTACGAGCGCCTGGTATGGCCCAGCACATCGGCCGCCATGAGGATTGACCCCAAATCCGCATGTGCGGCGAGCCGGGCGGCGAGGTTCACCGCATCACCTTTGATCGAGTACGTCCTTCGGCTCGGGGAGCCGGTGTCGCCGGTAAAGACGCGGCCCTGCGCGATGCCAGCCCGTAATGGCAGCCGTCCGCCTCGGCTGACGGCTTCACGTACCGCGGTGAGCAGCCGGTCAGTGTCATCGCCCGCACTCCGCGGGGCGCCGCCCAGCAGGATGATCTTTCCACCGTCGATATCAACGTCGGTGCCCAGAAAGCAGACGTCGTGGGCGACAGCGGCGTCCTGCACACGATGGAGCACGTCGTCAATGGCTGTTGTCAGCGCATCTGGGCCTTCCTCGGCCAGGATGTTGTCCGTATGGTCGAAGCACACAAAGGCGACCGCAACGGTGCGATGCTCTGGTTCTCGGGAGGGCTGGGACAAGTAGTTGCGTAGTTGCGGCGGCAGCAGCTGCTCCAACACCTCAACTTTGGGCTCGGGTGCGGGCTGTCGGGGCCTTCTCGGAGTTGTCCCTGCGCCCAGCAGAAGATGACCCCAACCAGTATGCGGTCGTATTCCGGCGGGGCCGACGGCCTCCGCAGTCGCGTCGCCGACGAGCACTTCATTAGTGCCTGCGGCGTGCTCGAGCATCGTGACACGCGTTGCCGTCGGCCCGAGCACGACTAATTCGCGGCAGACAGCCGGATTTCCGGCCAGAACGAGGTCGACTGGGCCAGATTCGACTCCGGCGGAGGCATGCAGCACGACCCGGCCGATGGACGTCTTGGCACGTCCCAATTGGGCAAGAGCCCGCTGCAAGCCCAGTGCCGCCCGTGCAGCGCGGCGGGCATGCTCTGAACCGTCGAACAAAAGCAAAAGGGCGTCGCCGCCCCACTTGAGCAGGTCACCGCCCTCGTCCTCGGCATCCATCAGGAGCCGCCCGAAAACGGTGTCGAGGAGGTTGCTCAGCTCCTCCGCACCTTCCCGGCCTTTGCGAGCAAGCCGTTCAGTGAGCGGAGTGAAGCCCGTGATGTCGAAAAAGACAAGACTGCCGTCGACAACTCGGTGAGCGGGCTCCGGAGCGGCGGCCGCCCATTGTGGCAGCAGCCGTGGCACGTATGCCATCGAGGCCGGGCCCTCCGAGAGCGCCGACAGCCCGGGTTCCCAGGCGCTCACCGGTTAACTGTAGCCTCAGGAAGCGACAGCCGATAGACGACGCGGTTTCGGAATGATGTCGGTGGCTTGGCCTTCGGGCTCTACTGACCCATCAACTCACCGCTTTCTTGACGAGCGCGCCGATCTTTGCCTCGTCGGCGGCCGTCAACTCTGTCAGCGCGAAAGCGGTCGGCCACATGGCGCCTTCGTCGAGCTTCGCATCGTCATTGAAGCCGAACGTCGCGTATCTCGAGTTGAACTTCTGCGCGGCTTGGAAAAAGCAAACGACCTTGCCGTCCTTGGCGTACGCGGGCATCCCGTACCAGAGTTTCGGCGACAGGGCCGGCGCGCTGGCTTTGATGATGGCATGGAGCCGCTCGGCCATGGCGCGATCGGATTCCGGCATCTCGGCGATCTTCGCGAGCACGGCGCTTTCCCCGTCCGCCTTGGCCGCACGCGGGCGGCTGCGCCCCGCTTTCAGCTCTTGGGAGCGCTCCTTCATCGCGGCTCGCTCCTCGTCCGTCCACCCTTCGGACGTCTTATCGACGGCGGTGGTGCTCTTGGCGGCCTTCTGCGTGTCCTTCATTGCAGGCTTCCTCCCCGCGAGTACTGATGGGAACGATCCTCATGCTAAGGGCCCTACCGGCGCGGCAGCTTCTCCAAAGCTGCCCGAATGGTCATAAGCAGCGGCTCAAACCCCGTAAGCGCTGACCAGGATTGGGGTCGTTCGACCGTCGACCGTTATTCGAAGCTCAACACGCCGGGGCCCCGAGGTGAGGACAGCACCGTTGAAGACCGCGGAGTGATCCGGACACCCGGTGAATCGCACCCGGCGGTCGCCGTCGCTCAGCTGATAGTTGTTGCCCAAGTTGAAGCGTGCACGGTCATAGAGCAATGACGTACCGGCGGTCGTAGTTTCGACTTCCGCATCGGTACCCGCGGCCACTCGAACCATGACCTTGAAAATCCGGACTGGAGCAGCATCGGAGGGCACGGGGGATACTCGGAAGCCCACCAGAGAGACAGAACCGGCGTTCACGATCCGCGACTCCACACCAGCGTCGAAGTCCGTCGCGTAGTGGCTACCGCAGGCCCGGACGACCTGCCCGCCACTTGGACGATCAGCGGCTGGATCAACGCTGGCTTGAGACGGTCCAGCGCCATCTGAGTCGGCTGCACTGCACGCCGATGTGGTCAGTGCCACCGCTGACGTCAGGACCACTATCGCGAGTGCAGCTCGCCACACAATGTCCTAACACCGGAGGTCGTGCTGGCGTTCCCGGCCGGGCCAGGTCTACGCCTCGTGGGCGACCCGAGAGCTCCTGGCCGGCTCGCCGATCGGCTTCACTGATCGCGGCATGCGCGAGCTGAAGGGACTGCCCGAAGGGCGCCGCGTCTACCTGGTCGAGCGTCCGGCTGAGCAATCGCCTCAATTTGCAAGTAATGCCAGCGAGTTGTCTTTACCTGCGCGCCACAATTCAGCGTGGTCTTCCGACGAACGCTGCTCCTTGGTTCAGCTGGTGCTGCGCTCGGCGCGGTTGCCGGATGTTCCGGTACTGGTGGCGGTCAAAGTGCATCCAGCTCCTCGTCTGGGCAGACCCCAGCCGAGGGAACGCCAAGTCCAGCGCAGACTTCCGCAAGCTCCGCCCGAACACCTGCACCGTCACCGTCGGCGATGGCGACGGCGCCGGCCAAGCCGAAGATCACCGGCACCATCGCCGAAAACCTCGACGTCCCTTGGGGAATCGCCTTCCTTGCCTCCGGTGATGCGCTCGTCTCGGAGCGCAACTCTGGCCGCGTGCTGCGGATCTCGAACCGAGGCACGGTCCGCTCACTGGGCGGCGTAGCCGGCGTTGTCGCACCCTCCGGTCAGGGCGAGGGCGGTCTGATGGGCATCGCTCTTGCGCCCAACGATGAGGAAACCTTGTTCGCCTACATCACCACTGGAAGCGACGATCGTGTTGTCCGGTGCAGTATCGCTGGCGGTCGCGTGGGACGACCCAAAGCCATTCTGAGCGGCATTCCGACCAGCGTTCACCACCACGGAGGACGACTTCTCTTTGACCGGCAGGGCATGCTGCTCGTCTCCACAGGCGATGCGGAGAATCCTTCTGCCGCGCAGGACAAGGGCTCCGTGCTGGGCAAGATCTTGCGCATTCGCCCTGACGGTCGGGCCGCGCCCGGCAATCCGTACGGCAATCAGGTCTGGAGCTACGGCCATCGCAACGTGGAGGGTTTGGCGTTCGACACGCAGGGTCGGCTCTGGGCTACTGAGTTCGGCGATCAGAAAGCAGATGAGCTCAACCTGATCGTCAAGGGCAAGAACTACGGATGGCCGCTAGTCGAGGGACGCTCCAACCAGAGCGGATTGGTGGCTCCAAGGGTGACATGGTCACCAACTAGCAGCTGTTCGCCCGCCGGTCTTGCGATTGTGGCTTCGACCGCCTTCATAGGTGCGCTTCAGGGGCACTGCCTCTTCGCCGTGCCGCTCAAAGGCACAACCGCGGGCGAACCCAAGGCCTACTTCACCGATGAGCACGGCCGAATTCGCAGCGTGGCAGCAGCTCCGGACGGGATCCTGTGGATCACGACCAGCAACACCGACGGCCGTACCAAACCTGGTCGAAACGACGACATGATCTTGCGCGTCAGCCTCTGAGAACAGCAGCTCAGGGCCTGAGGGCCGAAGCAGTGCTGGACCTGATCATTCTCGCGCCGATGATCGACAGCACCGCACCGATGATCTTTCCTCTGATGCCCTTGCCTTCCCGGCGAGCCGTCACTTCGACACGGGTTCCCTCCGGTTGAGGGATGAGCCGGTAACTCCAAGCCGGACCCGATTGCCACACGTTGGAGTCGGTGGTGACCGAAGAGACGGTTCCAGCTTCGGTGTCCCACCCATAGCGCTCCCGCTCCCAGGCGAAGCGGTTCCCCTCGGTGACATCGGCCCAGTTCGGTCCCTGATCATGAACCTTGACGCCGTCTGCGTCGACGTTCGGCCAGGTCTCTGCGCGATTCGGTCCGAAATCGCTGAGCCGTCGGATCGCTTCTTGACGGCTGAGGGATGTGACGACGGAAACGTGAATGGTAGGCATCGTGCGCTCCTCAAGAGACAGTACCCCGCGGCCTATCAATCCGGAGTCGTCTGCTCGAAGCGCTGAAGCCGGTACTCCGTGGCGGGTGTCTCCCGATCGGCGCGGCACGTCAGTTTGGCCACCGGACGGCGAACCGACAGCATTTCCGCTCGGAAGGCTGCGCGCAACGCTGCTACCTCAAGATCAACGATGGTCTCCGAGCCGTGTCCGTCGTGAGGGCCGATCTGGTTGACCGATCGCACGGTGATCTGGCCAGGGCCCAGCGGCGGACAGCGCTGGTAAGTAGCGACCACCGCGGCTTGAACCGGTGGCGGATAGCGAACCTCGCCCCGGAGGTACTGCGGTGTCACCGTACCGGCCAGGTGCTGTCGCACAGTCCTGACGGCCTCATCGGGCTCGAGGTTGCCGTAATAGAAGCCGTCTGGCAGCACCAGAACGTTAGGTGCGAAGCGGTCACCTCCCACATGGCTGCATTCCCAGACCAATTCCGGCCATTGGGCGGACAGCGCGGCGGCAACCGGGCGACCACGCAACGCGCAGCACGTGTCATGCACGCCATGCGTGCACACCAGGATGATCGGCTCCGACTCGCTGATAGGGAGCGGCGTGTCACTGGTCAGGGCATCGGCTGCCGCCGCCAAGTCGGCGTCGGTCCGCCAGGCGCCTTGCACTGTGGCTGCACCCAGGCCGGCAAGCCTCCAACGCCGCTCCTGCCCCCGACTCCTCCTGCCTGGCCGACGGACCAGCAAGATTCTGGTCACGGTCTGCCGAGCCGCCCCAGTCAGCCGCTCCAGGATGGCCGGCTCAATGCCGGAACCAGCCACGGCGTCGATCGACCACGGCCCCAGGTGCTCGAGGAGCAGCCAGCGACGGGTTTGCGGGGCGGAGCCGGCGATCGGATCGGCCCTCTCGCGTGCTGCGTCCGCGCAACGGAAGCGCGCCTGCGGCTGCTTCACCCCACGGTGGCCAGGCCAGCCAGCACCAATCGGCGGGCGAGGTCCAGACCGAGATCATCGGCTCTGGACGAGCCCGCTTGGAGCAATGTCTTCATCGGCGCGACGTCATCCTCCCGAAGGGCGAAGTCACCCGCCCGTCCGCGAACGGTACTGCGCCCGCCGATCTGGTCAAGGGAGGCGGCCAAATGCTTGCGGAGCGCAATCGTCGAATCGGCTCTGATCCGATCGGCATCTCGAAGCTGGCCTAGTGGGCCGATTGGCGCCGCGCGCTGGGTGCCGCGGACGTTGCGGCGCAGTGTTCGGAGGATCTCATCGAGGTCGGCCGTCTCGAGCGCATTGACCAATGAGCGACGGACCAGTTCGATGTCGGTGCGAAGGGGCCCGCGGTCGACGAATTCAACCCCGAGGGGGAGGGAGCGGCGTATTTGCGGATTTCGGGCCGTGGCCTGCAATGCCTGTCGCAGCATGTCTTCCGCCAGGGTGAAGCGGGTCCAGGGATGGACGCCGATGGTCAGGTGCGTGCTGACACCGCCCAAGGCTTTTGCAGCGTGCAGGAAACCGCGAGGAAGGTAGAGGCAGTCGCCCGGCTCTAGTACAGCCTCAATCAGCGGCCGCTCGGCTGCCCGCGCCTCGACGTCCGCCTTGCGATCGTTCCACGGTTGGTCACGCAGTGGCGCTTCGAGCACGGGAGAGTGGATCTGCCAGCGTTTCGACCCTTCAAGCTGCAGGACGAAGACGTCGTGCACGTCGTAGTGGTTGCTGAAGCCTTGGTTCTGTGGCGGAGTGACGTACGCGTTGGCCTGAACCGGATGCCCGATCTCCTCGCCCAGTCGCTGGCAGAATTCGATGATCGGTGGCCACACCCGGTGCAGGGCCTGAAGGACTAGCGTCGAGCCATCCGCGAAGAGCCGGACCAGCTTGTCGTCGCTGACCTGGTCGCCGATGGTCGCTCCTACCCCACCCGGGCCGGTGAAGGCCTTTTCGGCGAGCGTCGACCCGTTCTTGGCCACCCGCAGGAATGGCGTCCGGAGTCCCCGCTCGGATACCAGCTCGTCGATGGTGTCGCTGTTCAACAGTCCCGCGAAGCCACCCGGCAATTCGACGGCCCGGGAGAGCATGGCCTGTTTGCCCCAATAATCGGCGGCAAAGCGCTCAGGCTCAATGCTGATCAGCTGAGCGAGAACGGGGTGCCCGGGCTGGATTCCGGGCACCCCGCGTGGGTCACGAGGCGCGGTCAATACGGCTCAATCCACCGTTAAGGATTGTCGCGATCGAGGTTTGGATCGGCGGTTGCGCGGTCCGCGCCGTAGCTGGTCTCTGCGCCGCCATCGGCTCCACCGTCGGCTCCACCATCTGCCCCGCCATCAGCCATTCCGCTGGCTCCGCTAGCTCCCGCCAGAGTCTGCGGGCCGTCGGGTCCACTCTGCGAGCCCGCGACACCTCCGACCCCACGGTCTGCATCACTGTCGTATTCAGTACCGCGATCGGCGCCGAAAGCATCGTCGCCTGCGCCACTGTCGGCTCCGCGATCGGCACCACCGTCGGCGCCGCCGTCTCCACTGCCTGCACCACCGTCCGCACCGAGATCTGACCCTGAGTCCGCGCCCCTATCCGCACCAAGATCGGCGCCCGCTGTCCGCGCCTCGATCCGACGCGCCGAGGTCAGCGCCCGAATCGCCACCCCCGTCGGAGCCGAGCCCCGTGCTCGAGCGGCCGCCGCTGGACGCGCCACCGTCAGCGCCGCTGTCTGCACCACCGTCAGCGCCACCGTCTTGGATGCCCGGAACACCGTCGGCACCGCCGTCGGCTACTCCTTCCAGCTGGTCGGAACCCTCGCTGGGAGTGGGCGTTGACTCGCTCATAGATCCCTCCGTCTGTTGGTGAGCCGTAGGCTCGGTCACACGGCGCCCACCGGCGTCGTAGAGCTAACTGTGGCACTGCCACTCCGACCCCGGGCAGCGGGGTGGCTGCCGGTGCGCTTCGTCCGACGGGTGATGTCCTCGCCGGGGATTAGCATGCAAATCATGGCTGGAGCATGGACATCGATGCTCGGCAACGATGCCATCATCCAGATGGTCGGCCACGAGGCATTCGCCAGGGGCATTGTCTACGCCCGCGGGGGTCGGGTGACCGATGTCGAGCTTGATGAACGGAGCCTGATCATTCGCGGCCGGGTTCGGGGAACCTACCGCGACGACTACGCCACCTCGATCCAGTTGGCCCAGTCGGCCTCAGGTGCCCTGACCGCGCATCGCGGGGTCTGTTCCTGTCCGGTCGCCATGGACTGCAAGCATGCCGCCGCGGTGCTCATCGTGGCCCGCACCATGGCCGGCGTTTCCGTTCAGCTTGCGCAACCAGCGTGGGAGCGGACGCTCGGCAAGATCGCGGTCGCACCGGATCCGCCCCCAGTCGCGACTGAACTGCTGGGACTGGACTTCAAGGTCGAGCAGATGCCTACTTATCGGGGACAACCCAGCCGTGTCGACCTGCGCATCCGCCCGTTGCGCGCCGGCAAGAGCGGAAAGTGGATTCGCACTGGCATCGGATGGGAGGACCTGGACTACGCCAGCCGCAGCTACCTACCCGCGCATGTCGACCTGCTCCTCCAGTTTCGGGCCGCGGCTGGTGCTAGCGCTCGCTATGTGTTTCCCCGAACTCCCTGGCTCTCGGTGAGCACCGTAACCAGTGTCTGGTGGTCCCTCCTGGAACAAGCCGCGGAGAGCGGGCTCACATTGCTGGTGGCAGGCTCCGAGAGCGGTCCCGAGCTGGCCGCGATGGCGGCGTCGGTCGTGCTGGACGTACGGCGCTCCGACGAGGGTCCGCTGGTCGTGTCGCCCGCAGTGCTTCAGGATGGTCACGAACTGCAGCTGCGGCGCGTCGGGTGGCTCGGCGATCCAGCACATGGGCTGTTCCACTGGGGACCAGGGCCCGATGGAAATCCCGTCTTGAGTCTGTTTCAGCTCAGCCAGCCGCTCAGCAGGGAACTGCGTCAGCTCCTGGCCGAGAGCTCCTCCGTGACCGTTCCCGTCACTGACGAACACCGCTTCACCACCGACTATGTGCCGCAGCTTCGTCAGAAGGTCGCTATCACCTCCATCGACGGATCGGTCTCGCTGCCCGTGCATCAGCCGCCGCTGCTGACTCTGCTCGCCACCTTTAAAGAGGAGCACCGGCTCCGTCTCGACTGGGCGTGGGAGTACCGGATCGGTGATTCGGTGGCGGCCTTCGACCTCGATGAGCCGGTCAAGCGGCCTTCTGTACGCGATGTCGCTGAGGAGCGGCGGCAGCTGGAGGTGTTGCCTCTGCCGTACGACACGATTCCTCAGCTAGCCGAGGTCCGCGGACGTCCCAGTCCCGTAGCGCACGTTCTGTTGGGCGGTGTGCACGCCGCAGTCTTCGCGGCCGAGGTGCTGCCGGCTCTCGACAAAGCTGGCGTCCAAGTCACTCTCCGTGGGGACGTCCTGAATTACCGCGAGACCGGAGCCCAGCCGGTGATCGAGGTCTCCACCGCCGAGAACGACGAAGACTCCGACTGGTTCGACCTCCACATCGCCGTGTCCATCGAACACGAGGTGGTTCCCTTCGAAGTGCTGTTCGTCGCCCTCAGCCAGCGGCAGGATTATCTGATCTTGGACACAGGGGTCTATTTTTCCCTCGACCGGCCGGAGCTTGATCAACTGCGTGATCTTATCGAAGAGGCTCGGGCGCTGCAGGATCGGGACCGGCCAGGTTTGAGGATCAGCAGATTCCAGGTGGGCCTCTGGGACGAGTTGATCAAACTCGGCGTCGTCGTTGGGCAGGCGGAGAGGTGGATCAGCTCCGTCCGTGCACTGTCGGACGAGGTCCGAGCGCCCGACAAAATCGGACCGTTGGTTGCGCCTCCAACGCTCCGGGCCACGCTTCGGCCGTACCAGCTGGAGGGGTTTCACTGGCTGCAGCTGCTGTGGAGCCACGGCCTCGGCGGGATCCTCGCCGACGACATGGGCCTAGGAAAGACCGTTCAGACCCTCGCACTCATCTGTCACGCCCGACTGGCGGCACCCGCAGATCCACCCTTCCTCGTCGTCGCACCGACGAGCGTTGTGTCGAACTGGGCCGTTGAAGCGGAGCGCTTCGCCCCGGGTTTATCGGTGATGACCGTTGAAGGATCCCAGGCTCGGCGCCGACGCCCCTTGGGCGAGACGGTCGCCGGCGCTGATGTCGTGGTGACGTCCTACACACTCTTGCGGATCGACGTCGATTCCTACGCTGAACTGCCCTGGGCCGGGGTGGTCTTGGACGAGGCCCAGTTTGTCAAGAACTACCGGGCCAAGACCTACCAGAGTGCCCGCCGGCTGCGATCGGACTTCAAGCTAGCGATCACTGGCACACCGCTGGAGAACAACCTGATGGAACTGTGGGCCCTGCTTTCGATCACCGCACCAGGGCTGTTCCCCCACCCGGAGAGGTTTTCCGAGTTCTACCGGCGGCCTATCGAACGTGCTCAAGACGCCCAGCTGATGGGCCGACTCCGACGCCGGATCTCGCCCTTGATGCTTCGCCGGACGAAGGAAGGGGTCGCAACCGAGCTGCCACCGAAGCAGGAGCAGGTCGTCGAGGTTGTGCTGCAGCCGAAGCACATGAGGATCTACCAGACGCACCTGCAGCGTGAACGCCAGAAGGTACTCGGTCTAGTTGATGATCTTGACCGTAACCGATTCACGATCTTGCGGTCACTGACTTTGCTCCGCCAGTTGAGCCTTGACCCGAGCCTGGTCGACGACGTACATGCCGGTGTTCCGGCGAGCAAGATCGATGTGCTCTGCGAACAGCTCCGCGAGCTGGTGGCCGAGGGCCATTCAGCGCTGGTGTTCAGCCAGTTCACAGGCTTCCTGGGAAAGATCAGAGCCCGGCTCGACGATGAGGCTATCGGCTACGCGTACCTTGACGGCCGGACGAGAAATCGAGCGGCTGCGGTCGAGCGGTTCCGCAGCGGCCAGGTTCCGGTCTTTCTGATCAGCCTGAAGGCGGGAGGCTTCGGCCTCAACCTGCCGGAGGCGGACTACTGCTTCGTGCTGGATCCCTGGTGGAACCCGGCCACCGAGGCGCAAGCCGTCGACCGTGCCCACCGCATCGGCCAGACCAAGACGGTGCTGGTCTATCGACTCGTGGCTCGAGACACCATCGAAGAGAAGGTCATGGAGCTCAAAGCCCGCAAGGAACAACTGTTTGCCGCCATGTTCGGCGACGACGCGCTGGCAGGCGTGCCGCTGTCCGTGAACGAGATTCGGGCGCTGGTCGGCTAGCTATCCGCAATCGAACTCAGGGACGCACGGCCGGTTGTCCGGTTTTTGACATGGCCAATAGGCGACAATCAGTGGGTCCGGGGTCGACACTCATAAGAGTCGCAGCTAATTTGCTTGAGGGATCAAGCGCTGGGCAACAGCACTTGACCGCCAAGGGCCCGAACACCATTGTTCGTCCGCAGGGTTCTCGAAGGGGGAGGGACCGGCGGATTTGGCCCGGTGAGTGCCTCGCACGTTGACTGTGAGGCTGCTGGACTGCACCTCGCAGTCAGCGAGCGGGGTACTCGCCGAGGCGGCCGATGGCCGCGCACGCTCGGGGAATGTACTCGTGCCTCTCGTTCACTAGCGGGAGGCATGAGTGCCTTATGGGCTTCGTGCGGTGCAGCAGCCCGTTTACACGAGGCCCGTTGTGCCAACGAGTTGGCCGAGCAGGTAGGTAGCCGCCAGGGCGATGGCCCCGCCGAGCACAACACGGATAGTCGGGCGCAGGACCGGACTGTAACCAAGGCGAGCGCCCAGCGCTCCCGTGACCGCGAGGGCAACCAGCACAGCGATCACCGTGGCCGCAATCCGCCACTCCTGCGGAAATATCAACACAGCCGCCAGCGGGAGCACGCCCCCGATGGTGAACGCCACAGCTGAGGCCAATGCGGCCCGCCAGGGACTGACGATGTCGCCGGGGTCAATGTTCAGCTCTGCGTCCAGATGAGCCGCAAGAGCATCGCGCTCTGTCAGTTCGACCGCGACTTGGCGGGCGGTGTGAGCGCTCAGGCCCTTGCGCTCGTACAGGCTGACCAGCTCGGCCAGCTCCTCCTGCGGCATCTCGGCCAGCTCTCGGCGCTCCTTGGCGATCATGGCATGCTCGCTGTCACTTTGGCTGCTGACCGAGACGTACTCGCCGGCCGCCATCGAGATCGCCCCACCGACCAGTCCGGCCAGAACTGCGGTCAGGATCGGCGCGAGCCGTGGTGTCGCACTCGCCACGCCGACCGCAAGAGCAGCGATCGAGACGATCCCGTCGTTCGCGCCGAGGACGCCGGCCCGTAGCCAGTTGAGTCGATTGGCCATTCCGCCGCGGTGCGGCTCCCCCCGGTGGTAATTGGCGGAAGTTGTCACGCGTCGAGTGAAACACCCAGGCCCGGCGAAGCGCCAGCAAGGATTGGTTTGCCTTCCTTGTCGCTCCACAAGGCTGCCATGCTGGTGCGTGGAGGTGAGG
Source organism: uncultured Actinomycetota bacterium (assembly GCA_963754965.1). Classification (GTDB taxonomy): domain Bacteria; phylum Actinomycetota; class Actinomycetes; order Propionibacteriales; family Propionibacteriaceae; genus Microlunatus. The sequence goes on along the minus strand of CAVWIA010000008.1, from coordinate 56,033 downwards.
CGATGGCTGTCGGCTACTCAGGGACGCCGCTGGTCAGGAAGCTTGGATTCAGACCCGAGATGTCCGTGGTCCTGCTGCATGCGCCGCCGAACCTCACCGACCTGCTCGCGGAGCTGCCGAAGGGGGTGAAGCTCGGTCGCCGCTTAACGCCTCACGCTGACGTTGTGATGATCTTCGTTCAGTACGCCCGGGATCTGTCGCCGAAGGTGCTCGCCCTGAAGGCGGCTGTGGCGCCGGACGGGATGGTCTGGGTCGCCTGGCCGAAGCAGGCGAGCAAGGTGCCGACGGACCTGACCGAAAACGTCATTCGCGAGATCGTGCTGCCCACTGGCCTGGTCGACGTCAAGGTCTGCGCTATTGACGAGACCTGGTCCGGGCTCAAGGTGGTCATCCGGAAGACGCTTCGCTGACCGTGTCAGGCGCAACGGTCCGAACTCCTCAGTCGGGAATCTTCAGCGCGGTGATCGATTGCTCGGAGTCGTCGCTCATCAGCAAGGTCACCTCACCACGAGGGATGTCGAAGGCCAAGAATCCGCGCGTGCTCTGGCCCTCGGACAGCTCACCGACGCCTAGCACGTGCCGGGAGACGCCTGCCTCGGTGACGTCGAACAATTCACCCGTGTGGTCAAACGCCTGGAAGTTGTACGGGTCGTAACCCAAGCGACCCGAGGTGCAGACGATCTCGACCTCGACCTGAAGGTAGGTTCCGGTGGTCGGTGGCTCGCTCCCGGTCTCCCGCCAAGTGCGGCTGAGCAGGATCAATTTGCCGGCCCCCTCAGGCGTCGTGAAGTCGATCTCGCCGCGACTCGGCGGATCGGCTTGGATCGACGGCACCGTGACCGGTGGGGGAGCAGCGACATGTGTATCCCGGTACCGCGCTACGGCGCTCGCCACCAGGACGACCAGCGCGACGACCACGATCAAGCTCACACTGAGGACGTCAGGCCAGCGTCGCCGTGCGGTTTGGATGCGCTGGCCACGGGGCGGCACCGGTGACTGAGGAGGTTCGGACGGGTGGGCTGCGGCGGGCAGAAACTCCGGCCCGCTCGGATTGGCGCCCATTCCTGCCGGCTCGACTGGAGCGGCCTCCCAGCCTTCGCCGTCCGCCGCATCAGGACCGTACATGTTCGACCACCGTATCGCAGCCAGGCTGGGGAGGGACGGCTAGATCGTCGCTCAGGCGCCGGGCGGACGGGACTACTTGCCGCCCCGCAAATCATGCCCACTATCCACAGGGCGACGGGACATTTGGTCAGCTGTCCACAGATCTGACCGGGCCTGCTCGACGACGCCGGCGATCCGCAACGTAGCAGGCATGACACGAAGGAAGGCGCGGATCACGCTGTCTCGGCCCTGCGACATCCTCGGTGTGGTGCCTTACCTTGTGGGATTTCACCCGAAGGAATCCGTCGTTGCCGTGATGCTCCGATTGGGCAAGGTCGTGCTCACGACCCGGGTTGACCTTCCACCACCGTCTGAGGCAGCTGATTTGGCGGGACAGATTGTCCGGCTGGCTGGCCAGCAGCGCGCCCAAGACCTGGTCCTGATCGGCTACAGCGTCGATCCTCAGGCTCGCGACCTGCTGACTGAGGTGGCGACCGAACTGGCTCCATTTGAGTTGCAAGACATCCTGTTCGTGGACGGGCAGCGGTGGTGGTCATTGATGTGCACCGGTGGCTGCTGTCCACCCGACGGCAGGCCTTATGACCCCAGTTCCTCTCCGGTCGCGGCGCAAGCGGTATATGCGGGTCTGGCTGCCCGCCCCGACCGGCGAGCACTTGAAGCGGATGTGAGCGGGCCCATCGAACAGGAACGGCCTGCGCTCTTCCGCTTCATTGAGCAGGAATCCGCGTCTATCGATGGGCTGAGTACGAGGGCGCGCTGTGACCTCATACGAGCGCTCATGGTGGCGGCCCTCGCACAACAGGAGCCGCTCGACGATTCCGCCTGCGCACGGCTGGCGCTGCTGGCCAGCGATGTCCAGGTCCGGGACGTGGCATGGGCGATGATCAGCTGGAAGGACGCTGAGCAGCATCGTCGGGTGTGGGCCCGCGTGGTGGCGCGTACAGTCGCGCCCCTGGCAGCGGCGCCGCTGTGCATGTTGGGATTCTCCGCCTGGATCTGCGGTGACGGCGCGATGATGAATTGTTGTATCCAGCGGGTCAGCGATGTCGATCCCGACTATTCCTTCGGACAACTGCTTGCCGAGATCAGCCAGCGAGCACTTACGCCGCGGCTGTGGGATGAGCTCGGCAGAGCAAACCGTCATCAGCCGCGATCGATGGTCAGGTGACGGTGGGGCAACTCCATTAGGTTGTCCTCATGACACGCTTTGTGGTCTGTGGCGAGACACTTATCGATTTGAACCGGTCGCCGGACGGTCCGCAGGACGCTTTCAGCAGCACGTGGTCGGCACTATCCGCGGGTGGCCCAATGAACTCCGCGGTCGCTCTGGGCCGTCTGGGGGTCCCCACGCATTTCCTTGGCCGGCTCAGCACGGACACGTTCGGCCAGCAGCTGCGGAGCTACATCGATGGTGCCGGGGTTCAGCTCGACCTGTCGGTGGAATCCTCGCAAGCCACGTCGCTGGCGATCGTCAGCCTCGATCAGCAGGGGGTTGCGAGCTACACGTTTCACTTCGCGCAGACCGCCAACTTCGGCTGGCAGCCTGACGAGCTTCCGTCTCTCACAGCCGACGATTGGCTGCACATCGCCTCGCTGTCTTGCGTCGTGAGTCCTGGTGCGGAGGTCTTGCTGGATTGGATGCGGACTGTTCCTGCCGGCGTCTCGTACGACGTTAATGTCAGGCCCACTGTGATCAGTGATCCGGAGCTCTACTGGACGAAGGTCGAGCCCTGGCTCCAGGTCATCGGGGGCCACGCCGGCATCGTCCGAGCCAGCGATGAGGACATCAAATTTCTGCCGAACAGCAGGTCCGCCAGTGATCCACTTGCCGTGGCCGCCGACTGGGTGCGGAGCTACGGCTTGAGCTTGGCGGTGATCACCCTTGGCGCTGAAGGCGCAGTGGGGATTGACGCCAACGGACAGCAGACCCGCGTTCCCGGCGTTCCGACCGACGTGGTCGACACTGTGGGCGCGGGCGACACATTCATGGCTGGCTTTCTTGACTCTCGGATCAATCGGGACTTGCCCGTGGATGAGTCGCTGAGGCGGGGGGTGGCTGCGGCGTCCATCGTATGTTCACGGCGCGGGGCGGACCCGCCGACAGCTGCCGAGGTGGACGAGCTCGTTGCTCGAGCCAGGGTCGGCTGACCTCACGGCCGCGTTTGAGAGAGGCCCGCTGGCATCCCGCGCCGGTATAGCGCTGCTAGCTGGGTCCGTCGACCTGCTTGACTGCCGTCAGGCATCCAATCCGCGATACCACGAGCCCGGCCAGCCGCCTTTGGTTCTGCACCGCGCCCGGCAGTGCCACTGCCAAGAGCGGAGTCAGATCGTCCAGGCCTTCACTCCGCCGGTCGTAGACGCGTAGCTGTCCACCGCTGCGGAGCACTCGGGCTTGCTCACTGATGGCAGTGGCCGGATCAGCCCAGTGGTGCGCGCTCAACGTCGAGAGGACAACGTCGAATGTGCCGGGGGCAAACGGCAACGATTCGGCGGGTACGGCCTGGAATTCGATCCGGTTCTCGAGCCCGGCCGTACGGGAATTGTGCCGAGCGCGGCGGACCATGTCCTCCGACGGATCGATGCCGACCAGGCGAAGGTCGCGCCGCCCTCGCGCAAGCTCTACCAGCAGCCGTCCCGGACCTGTGCCCACGTCGAGAACTGACGCATTCTGGGAAAGCATCTTCATGAGCTCACTGGCGACGGCACGGTAAAGGCGGCGCAGGAGCCAACGGGCGAGCAACCGGTCGTAAATGGCGGCAGACCTGCCGCGAATCACCGCGTCCGCGCCACGACGCCCGTGACAGTGCACTCCATCCCTTTCGTTAACGGTCAACCCACATGTCCCAGCCCGGATATCAGGACTTCGACTCCCGTACGCACACTCTGACCCTCGTGTACGAGGGTCGAGGTTGACGTGCCGGGGTCAGAGTAGCCGGTTGGGTGTCAGGTCGTTGCCGGGGCGGGTTGGCTGACCTGGGGGACGCTGGCCGCCTCGGTCAGCAACGAAACCGCCTGCTGAGCTCGGTGGACCGTTGGTGTTGAACCGTCGGCCTCGGTGAGATAGAAGATGTCGATCGCCTGGCCGGCCAGCGTACTGATGTGAGCGGAGCGAATGGACAACCGCCCTGCTGCCAGGGATTGGCCGAGCGCATACAACAGCCCGGCGCGATCTCGGGTCCGCACCTCGATCACGACCGCTGTTTCGCTGGCGTCTTCGATCAGGTCGACATACGGTCTCGCGGCTTGGCCGTTGAAGTGGGGCGAACCGCTGGCCTGCGCACGCGCCTCCCGCCGCCGAATGCCCTGCAACACCGTCGTATCGCCCGCTTCCAGTCGCTCGAGCTGCTTGATCATGAACGCCACATCGGGCAGGTCGGTGGTGAGCTGCTTGTCGACCCGCCAGGTGTTGACCGCAATCCCGTCGACCGTGTGCAGCGCTGCGGAGCGCACCTGCACGGAATGTGACGCCAGCAGGCCGGCGGTTTCACTGAACAGTCCCAGCCGGTCAGTTGCTGCGATGATCAGCTGGATGCCACCCGGCTCGGACTCCATCCTGATCCGCGGCCGACCGTCCAGCTGCACTGAGCGAGCCAGGCCGAGATCGACCATCTCGGTCTGCTCATTCCGTCGATCCTCGCCGACCAGCAAACCCTCGCACCGATCGGTCAACGCCATGATCAACTGTGATCGCCACGGCGACCAAGCCGCGGGGCCCGCAGCCCGGGCATCGGCCTCAGTCAGCGCTCGAAGCAATCGGAGCACTTCCGCCCGGCCTTGGACCGCGTGCACCAGGGCATCGAGCGTGGCGGGATCGCTATGGTCACGCTTGGTCGCGAGCGTCGCCAGGGTGAGGTGGTGTCGGACGAGGTGCTCCAAGAGGTTGCCATCCTTGGCCGGCAAGCCCATCCGCTCGACATTTCGGCGCGCAATGGGGGCACCGATGGCTGGATGTTCAGGGCCGGCGCCGGGGAGCTTACCGATGTCATGAAACAGGCACGCCAGGAGCAGGAGATCCGGGCGTTCCACACGGGTGAGGTGAGGCTGGGCCTCGGCGACAGTCTGGACCGAATGTCGATCAACGGTGTGCCGGTGCACCGGATTGTGTTGCGGCCTGGCTCTGATGGCCTCCCAGCCCTCGATCCAGCGCCTGATGCACCCGGCGAGATCGAGCGCCTCCCACACCGGGAGGAGGCTCTCGCCCGTGGCCAGCATCTCCAAGAAAGCATCCCGAGCCTCGTCCGGCCAGGGGTCCTCGATCGGCGGGGAAAAGCGGCCCAGGTTCTCGGCTGTCACCGGAGACAACACAAGACCGCGCCTCGCCGCCAGCGCGCCGGCGTGCAGGCCGAGAAGCGGCGTTGATGGCTTGGTCCGTCGATCGAGTCCCACCTCCCCTTGGTGGACGATCAGGCCATGGGCTTCGTGGCTATAGACCGGTGCGCGCTCCCTCCTCGCGAAGGAGAGCACCCGTCGCTGCGGAATAACCTGGCGCGCGGCGCGAACCGTGAGGTCCACGGCGTGGCCGATGCGGCGAGCGGCCAAGGACACCTCGCGATGCAGGCTGTCGGTGTCAGGAAATCCCAGCCGTTCCGCGACCTCGGCTGCCTCCGATGCAAGTAATCGGTCCAACGCGCGGCCCGAGGAGATGTGGAGGGCGTCGCGGACGTCGAGCAGCCGCCGGTACGGCTCGTCGATACCAAGATGTGGGCGATCGGTCAGCCAGCTCGCCGCGAGCGCCCGCAGCGTCGTCATATCGCGGAAACCGCCGCGTGCTTCCTTGAGGTCGGGCTCGAGGAGGTACGCGGCATCCCCATGCGCGGCCAACCGTTCATCGAGTGAGGTGAGAAGCTCCGGCAGTCGCTTGCGGGCATTGTTCCGCCAGGCGTCGAGAAGTGATGAGCGAGCTGCGGTCACCAGGGCCGTGTCGCCGGCGATGGCTCGGAGGTCCAGCAAGCCCACGCCCGCACTCAACTCACTGCCGGCGATGTCAGCGCACTCGGCCGGAGTGCGCACCGAGTGATCAAGGCGAATCCGTGCGTCCCACAGCGGATACCAGATGTTTTCCGCCAAGGAATTGATCTGTTTGTTCTTGCCATCGTGGATCAGGACGAGGTCGATATCGGAGCGGGGGCCGATATCGCGGCGGGCGAGCGAGCCAACAACGGCCAGCGCGACACCACGCGCCGGTCCGCCGAAGGTGGACTTCGTTGCCTCCGCGTAGAGCGGCCTCAGCTCTGACTCCACGCATTCCGTCATCAAACGCCGACGATCCGGCCCAGACGTGGTTTCCCACGAGGACCGGATCGCGACGTTGAGACGCTCGCTGGTTAGGTCACGCGTCAGAGCGCGTCCAGCCCGCGCTCGCCAGTTCGGACGCGGACGATGTCGTCCACTGGAACCGACCAGACCTTGCCGTCACCGATGCGGCCGGTCCGAGCGCTCTTGACCAGGACGTCGATGATGTCCTTGACATCCTCGTCGTCCACGAGCACCTCAAGTCTCACCTTGGGAACCAGATCGACGGTGTACTCCGCCCCCCGGTAGACCTCGGTGTGGCCCCGCTGACGCCCAAAGCCACTGGCTTCGCTGACGGTCATGCCCTCGACGCCAAACGATTCGAGCGCCGTCTTCACTTCATCCAACATGTGCGGCTTGATGATGGCTGTTACGAGCCTCATGCCGTCACCTCCTGATCGTGGTTGGTCTCGACCTCAGTCTGTCGCGGAGCTGAGCCTCCGAATGACACGCCACGAGCACCGGCGGCGAAGCTGCCGAGATCGTAGCCAGTCTCCGCATGCTCCGACCCGTCGACACCCGCCTGCTCCTCTTCGGCAGTGACCCGGAAGCCGATCGTCTTGTGCAATGCGAATCCGATCACCAGGCTGAGCACGAGGCTGAAGAGCAGCACGGCGAAGGCACCTACGGCCTGACGCCAGAGCTGATCGACACCGCCGCCGTAGAACAGTCCGCTGCGCTCGTAGCTAACCCCGGCGGGCGAGTCCGGGTGCAGCAGCAAGCCAACGGCCAGAGTGCCCCAGAGGCCGCCGATCAAGTGGACGCCCACCACGTCGAGGGAGTCGTCGTAGCCCAGCTTGTACTTCAGGCCCACGGCCAGGGCGCAGAAGACGCCGGCCAGGGCACCCACGATGATCGCGCCGATCGGGCTGACCGAGGAGCACGACGGCGTGATGGCGACCAGGCCAGCCACGATGCCGGAAGCGGCACCGAGGGAGGTGGCGTGTCCGTCACGGAAGCGCTCGGTGAGCAGCCACCCCAAGGCGGCAGCACCGGTCGCCACCATGGTGTTGACCCAGACGACCGAGGCGGTGTTGTTGGCGGCGACGGCCGAGCCGGCGTTGAAGCCGAACCAGCCGAACCACAGCAGGCCGGCGCCGATCATGACCAGGGTGAGGTTGTGCGGGCGCATCGGATCGTGTCTCCAGCCGATCCGCTTCCCCAGGACGATCGCCAAGGCAAGACCCGCAACGCCGGCATTGATGTGCACCGCGGTGCCGCCGGCGAAGTCGATCGCTTCCAGTTTGTTGGCGATCCAGCCACCGACGTGGGTGACTGCACCGGAGTCGTCGGTGACGCTGAAGTCGAACACCCAGTGGGCGATCGGGAAGTAGACGACCGTGGCCCAGATGCCGGCGAAGATCAGCCAGGTGCCGAACTTGGCACGGTCGGCGATGGCGCCCGAGATCAGGGCGACCGTAATGATCGCGAAGACGGCCTGGAAGGCGACAAAGGCCATCGCGGGCAGGCTCGCGTCAGTGTCTTCCATCAACCCCTTGAGCCCGAGGTATTGGAAGGGGTTGCCCAACAGTCCGGCGCCGATGTCGTCGCCGAAGGACATGGAGTAGCCGTAGAGCACCCAGAGGACGGAGATGAGCGCGAGAGCCCCGAAGCTCATCATCATCATGTTGAGGACGCTCTTGGCGCGCACCATGCCGCCGTAGAAGAGCGCCAGCCCTGGTGTCATGAGTAAGACCAGTGCCGCGGAAGTCAGGATCCAGGCGGTATTGCCTGTATCGAGTTCGAGTAAGGTCATGTCGCTTCTTTCGGTGAAAGAGACTGGACGTTGGTGATTGGCCGACGCGCCTGGATCCGGGCGAGCAGGTTATACAGAACTCTGCTAGGTCCGTGTTGCGCCAAAGCGGCATGACGTTACGCGTGAGTGACAGTTGTCGGCCGAATGTGACGGCCAGGTTTCGCTGAAAATCGCCTGGGGCTGGGACTGCGGTCCGCCATGGGTGCGGGTCTCGGCTCGTCAGCAGGCAATTCTCAGCGCGACATCGGGCGCATTCATGCTGTTGCGGCGCCTTGGCGTGCCTGCCACGCCGACGCCACCATGTTTTCGAGAGTGTGCCTCATCTGCCAGTTCAGATCACGAGCAGCAAGATCGCCGCTGGCGACGATCCGAGCCGGATCGCCGGGCCGGGGCGGTCTGATCTCTGGTGTAAACGCGATGCCGGTCACCCTGGCGACAGCATCCATGATCTCCCGCACGGAGATGCCAGTCCCGCTGCCGAGGTTGTACACCGGTTCCAGCGCTCGTCCTTGGTCGAGCGATTGGGCGGCGGCCACATGGGAAGCAGCCAGGTCTGAGACGTGTACATAGTCCCGCACGCAGGTCCCGTCGGGAGTCGGAAACGAATCGCCGTTGATGTGTGGCGTCTTGCCGGCGAGTAGGGCCTCGAGGACGAGTGGGAAGAGATTGTGTGGGCTGGTGTCGTACAAGTCCGGAAAGCCGGATCCCACCACGTTGAAGTAGCGCAGGGACGTGTGCCGCAGAGGCTTTGGCTCCGACGCGGTTGCGCGTGCTTGATCCCGGAGCAGCCATTCACCGATCAGCTTCGACTCCCCGTACGGCGATTCCGGGCGGGTTGGGCTTTCCTCCGTGACCACGCTCGTGTCGGGCGTACCGAAGACCGCGGCGCTCGATGAGAAGACGACCTTGTCCACGGCGTGAGCGGCTGCCGCCTCCAAGAGATTGATCATTCCGGTGACGTTCTGGGTGTAGGTGTGCATCGGCCGGCTCACCGATACCCCCGCGTACTTGAAGGCCGCCAGATGCACCACGCCGCCGATCGAGTGACTGCGGAAGACCCCATCGAGGAGCTCGCGATCGAGAATGCTGCCCTCGTGGAACGCCACGCCATCCGCGACGAAATCTCGATGGCCGCTGGACAGGTCGTCGAGGACGACGGCCTCGATGCCTTGCTCCCGGAACGCCCGCACGACATGCGAGCCGATGTAACCCGCGCCACCGGTAACCAACCACGCCATTCCAGGCCCTCCCCCTGCCGGCGGCCAGCCTAGCCACCTTGGTTCGCGGGCAGACCTTGCGGGGTATAGAAGTAGATGCTAATATAAGTAGATGATTATAACAACGGAAAGGAGCAGCAGATGAGCGACGTCGCACAGGTGGTAGGCGCCGTCGACCGGCGTGTGTACTCGGTCCAGCGGGACGGCGCGGCGGCGAAAGTAGTAGAGGCCAGTCGGAATTACTCGGCGGACATGGAGGATGTCTGGGATGCCTGCACGCGCGCAGAACGGCTGCCACGCTGGTTTCTGCCGGTCTCTGGAGATCTGAGGCTGGGAGGTCGCTTCCAGTTCGAAGGAAACGCCGGCGGTGTGATCGAACGTTGTGAATCGCCTTCCATGCTCGCCGTGACCTGGGAGTACGGCAGCGAGATCTCCTGGCTCGAGGTGCGCCTCAGTCGTTCCGAGCAGGGCACGGTGCTGCAGCTGACGCACACCGCCCTCGTGGATACCGAGCGGTGGAACGAATTCGGACCCGGTGCCGTGGGAGTGGGCTGGGACATGGCTCTGTGGGGACTTGGCCGCCACCTGGACAGCGGTGAGGCGGTCGATCCCTCCGATGCTCAGGCCTGGATGGCCTCGGAGGAAGGCATCGGCTTCGTAACGGCGGCCAGCCAGCAGTGGGGCAGTGCGAGTGTCGTCGCTGGCGAGGCGCCGGCGGACGCTGAGGCTGCGGCCGCACGAACAACCGCCTTCTACACGAACGCCGGGACCTGAGCTCGGCAGCGATGGGTGCGTTCGAAGCGCTGGCCGATCCCGTGCGGCGCCGGATGGTAGAGCTGCTGGCCGCAGGAGAACAACCTGCCGGTGTCCTTGGTCAGGCGGTACAGCAGGAGTTCGGCATCTCACAGCCAGGAGCGTCCCAGCATCTCCGAGTGCTTCGCGACCATGGCATCGTCCAAGTACGAGCAGAGGCGGCTCGCCGGATCTACTCGTTGAACGCCGGCGCCCTGTCCGAGCTCGACAGCTGGCTTGATCAATTCCGTCGGACCTGGGATCAGCCGCTCGACGCATTGGAGACGGAATTGGCTCGCGGCCAGCGCGAGCGCCGCCAAGGTCGTCGCCAGATTCCGCTGTCTCGAACTCGTCCGACCTGATCAGGTCGCCCCAAGCACCCGCAGGTCACCGACCCGCAACGCGAGGGCTCGCTCGGTCGCCGCGACGGCATCGGCAAAGAGATGCTCGGGCGGAGGCGGATACGGGTCGAGCATCCGCACTTCGATATCGGTGCGCCTGCTGGAGGTGAGGGTCTTCCAGGTGGCGACGATCCGGCCGCGATACAACACAATCGGCGCTAACAGGCCATTGACTATTGCCCAGACTGATGGCAGCTGCTCCTCGGTGAGGAATCGGGTGCGATTCCTCCGGGTGTAGCCGACGAGCAGGCCGTCGAATTCCGGTAGCAGCCGCAGCCCGGGATCCTCCTGACCGTCCGCCGGCGGGTCGGCAAGATCGAGATAGTTCATCTCGTCGGGTCCCGCGAGCCGCACGATTTCGTCACCGAGATCCCGTACGGCCGCATCCACGCTGCCCAGTGTCGTGCCGAAGAAGAAGGACAGGTCCTCTCGAGTGGCGGGTCCGTAGGAGCCGAGGTGGACGGGTACGAGTGCTCTGAGCGCCGTTGAGAACTCATAGGTCTCGATCTCCGGCAGCAGGCTCCGGGCCCGGTGATGATAGATGTCGGTTCGCTTCTCCCAGCGCTGGTCGCGAGGGCGGCGCAACAGTCCGCTGTGGCCCCACAACAGGCTCTCCGGCAAGGTGTCCTTCACCGCAGCCGAGCTGGCGGGCGACTCCCGTTCGACCAGCCACTCTCGGAGGTGAGCGACGATATCCGCCCGTGGCCGCCAGTCGGCGGCGGTGAATGCTTCGACTTCGGCGACGACGTCCTCAGGATCGAGGCGGTCGAGTTTCAGGTGGTTGTGCAGCTGGGCGGCTCGGCCGCGGCGCGCCACAGCGTCGAGCCAGCCGAACTGCTCCCGTGTGCTGGCGTGGACCGTCCCGCGCAGGTTGCTCGTCTTGAGCAACCGATGCTGTTCGAAGAGCCCGTTGATCGTCTCGTACGAGACTCCCGGCAACCGCGATGACACGGTGAGGAAGGGGGCTCGAGGCACCTGGGATTGGATCGGGCCCAGCCGGCTGATCAGCTCCAGTACGCTTTCCGGCCCAGTGCCTGCGATCGAGGGGAATTGCCGCTGGAGCGTGCGACGACGCAGCTCGTCTCCGGTGAGTCGGCGCATGCCGGCACACTACTTATGTCAGCTCGAGGCGGCTGCCGAGCCGTAATTTCGGGTGGTGAGGACGGCGTTGCGCTACTCTTGGCGCATGTATCGAGTCGTCCTCCTTACGTAGCCGCGTAGGTAGCACCTGCGCGGCAGCCCCTCGTGCCTCGACGGCGAGGGGTTTTTTCATGCCCGCCGGGGGTGGGGGCGTTGGGAATCGGATACGAAGGGATCACAGGGATGACCGACCAGATCGAGCGGACGCAGGTCGCCGAGCCCGCAGGCGACGGCGATCGGCGCGTTTCCGGCTACGACGCACCCGCCGCTCAGGAGCGCTGGCAGGCCTTTTGGGAGGCGGACGGAACGTTTCTCCCCTCCGACGATGGGTCGGCGGAGCGCCGCTACGTGCTGGACATGTTTCCCTACCCCTCCGGCGATCTGCATATGGGTCACGCCGAAGCCTTCGTGATGGGAGATGTCGTCGCCCGCTACCTGCGACTGAAGGGCTACGACGTCCTGCACCCGATCGGCTGGGACTCCTTCGGGCTGCCCGCTGAGAACGCAGCCATCCAGCGCAACGCACATCCTGCCGAGTGGACCTACGCCAACATCGAGACCCAGGCGACGTCGTTCCGTCGGTACGGGCTGAGCTTTGACTGGTCGCGGCGGTTGCACACGTCCGATCCGGAGTACTACCGCTGGACTCAATGGCTGTTCCTGCGCTTCCGGGAACGGGGGCTGGCCTACCGCAAGGCCAGCTATGTCAACTGGTGCCCCAAGGACCAGACCGTACTGGCCAACGAGCAGGTCGTGGCCGGACTGTGTGAGCGCTGCGGTTCGGTGGTCACCAAACGGCAGCTGACCCAGTGGTATTTCAAGATCACCGACTACGCCCAGCGGCTGCTGGACGACATGGAGCCGCTGGCAGGTGCCTGGCCTGATCGGGTGCTGACCATGCAGCGCAACTGGATCGGCCGATCGGAGGGCGCTTACGTCGACTTCCAGATCGAAGGACGGCCAGAGCCCGTCACGGTCTTCACCACACGGCCAGACACCTTGTATGGCGCCACCTTCTTCGTCATCGCCCCGGAGGCCCCCCTGGCGGCCGAGGTGGTCTCTGATGATCACCGCGCCGACTTCGAGGCCTACCTGGAGCAGACCAAGCACGAAACTGAGATCGAGCGGCAGTCGACGGACCGTCCAAAGACTGGAGTCTTCCTGGGCGTCTACGCGATCAATCCGGTCAACGGCGAACGGATCCCTGTCTACGCCGCCGACTACGTACTGGCCGAGTACGGAACCGGTGCGCTGATGGCCGTGCCAGCCCACGATGAACGTGACCTGGCCTTCGCGCTGGCGTTCGAACTGCCGGTCCGCGTCGTGGTCGACACCGGCGGGCCCGACCCGGCCACGTCCGGTATACCCGCGCTGGGCGATGGCACCTACATCAACTCCGGACCATTGAATGATCTAACCGGCACCGCCACCGGAGTCGCCAAGATCATCTCTCAGCTGGAGGTCGACGGCGTGGGTCGAGGTGCCGTCACCTTCCGGCTGCGCGACTGGCTGGTGAGCCGGCAGCGGTACTGGGGCAGCCCAATCCCGATCATCCACTGCGAGACGTGTGGGGAGGTGCCTGTGCCCGAAGAGCAATTACCGGTCGAGCTGCCGTATCTGACGGGCACAGATCTCGCCCCCAAGGGAACCTCGCCCCTGGCTGGGGCGACCGACTGGGTCAATGTGGCCTGCCCCGAGTGCGGCGGACCCGGCCAACGCGATACCGACACCATGGACACATTCGTCGACTCGTCCTGGTACTTCTTTCGCTACTGCTCTCCGGGATATCAGGACGGGCCCTTCGATCCCGTCGACGTACGGCGGTGGATGCCGGTTGCCCAGTACATAGGCGGGGTGGAGCACGCGATCCTGCACCTGCTGTACATGCGCTTCTTCACCAAAGCCTTGTACGACATGGGCATGGTCGACTTCGAGGAGCCGATGCGCCGGCTGCTGAACCAGGGGCAGGTGATCAACCGCGGCCGGGCGATGAGCAAGTCGCTGGGCAACGGCGTCGATCTGGGTGAACAGATCGACCGCTTCGGTGTCGATGCCATCCGGCTGACCGTGGTCTTTGCCGGACCGCCCGAGGAGGACATCGATTGGGCGGATGTCTCCCCGGCTGGCTCGTTGAAGTTCCTGCAGCGCGCTCACCGGCTGGCCGCGAATGTCCGCAGCGCGCCGGGCGCCGATCCGAGCACGGGCGACGTCGCGCTGCGCCGCGAGACTCACCGGCTGCTGGCCGAGATCGGCCACAGCATCGACAGCCAGCGGTTCAACGTCGCGATCGCCCGGATCATGGAGCTGGTCAACGCAACTCGCAAAGTGATCGACCGGAGCTCCGGAGATGGGAGCGATATGACCGGAGCAGCCGATCCGGCGGTCCGCGAGGCCACCGAGGTGGTGACCATTGCGCTCAGCTTGGTCGCCCCGTATGTCGCGGAGGAGATGTGGGAGTTGCTGGGGCATCAACCCTCGGTCGCCAACGCCAGCTGGCCTACTGTCGACCCCGCACTGCTGGTGACCGATGCCGTGACCTGCGTCGTCCAGGTCCAGGGCAAGGTTCGGGCTCGGTTCGAGGTTCCGCCAGGTATCGGCGAAGCGGAGCTGCGCTCGCGCGCCTTGGGCGAGGATGGTGTGGTACGAGCCTTGGCAGGCCGTGATGTGGCAAAGGTGATCGTCCGCGCTCCCAAGCTGGTCAGCATCGTCCCTCGGTAGAGCCGCGGTTAGCCTGCTCCGGCGACGGTCGCTATCAATCCGAGGTGGTCGGTCCCGTCGATGTGCACGGTGGAGATCGAGGTTGCCGTCAGCTGGTCGTTGAGCAGCACGTGATCGATGGGCAGCAGGGGTGGAAGCAGGCGATTCGCCGGATAGGTGGGCAGCCATCCGGCGCCGACCAGGTCGGTTGCGCTCTTCATTCCGGCTCGTCGGAGCGCGCGCATCGGGCCATGGTCGTCGACCGCGTTGAGGTCGCCGACCACCATCAGCGGCTGGTCCAGATTCTCCTCGATCGACGACTGCAGCACGGCGTGCTCGCTGGCCCACAGGCCACGGCCGCAATAGGGATTGCACGGGTGAGCGGCGATGATCCGCAGCCCCGGGATCCCAGGCACGTTCGCCGTGGTGACGTACTGCTGGAACGACGTCTGCGGCAGCTTGGCGGTGTCGCTCAGCGGGAAGCGCGAGTAGATCGCGGTGTCGCTGTTGTCGTCGTCCACGTCGCCGACTGAGTACGGGAAACGTGCGTCCCAGTCGAAAGCCTTCAGAGCACGCAACGCGGCTGGGGTCGCCTCGACCAAGATCACCACGTCGGCGTCTGCCGCCTGCTGCGCGACCTGTCTCGGATCGGCTTGCCCTTGGTACATGTTGAGACTGAAGACCGTGAACGGTTTCGTGGTCGCGGGACGTTTGTCGGGTACGAAAAGGGGTGCTATCCAGCTCACTTGGAGAGCGAGCAACGCCGCCACGATCGCCCAGACCAGAAGCAACCCAGTGCGCCGCCGAGCCATCAAGAGGGCAACGCCGAAGCACAGCAGGGCTAGCGCGTAGCCGGCCATCCCGTACGGGATGAAGGCGGCCAGCAGCGCAGCTCCGTCGTCACGGGGGGGAACAATGCGCAGGAAGGTCATGGCCAAGCCCGGCACCGCGAAGAACAGCCCGGCAACGACGAACGCGGCCACACCTGGTCGCGGCGGCCGGGGGCTGTCCCAGCTTTGCGGGCTGCTCATCGACTGCGCCGGGGCGCCGAGGGGTTGCGGCGCACCAGCTTCAGTTCTCGCGGATGCGGTGGATATCGGCAGTCCCGCCCTTCAGCGGTGTCTTGCCACGCGTGCCATCGGTAGAACGCCCGGGCGCCGTGATTTTCGACCAGGACCCACGCCTGCGCCTCGGACATGCCAGCGTCGAAAATCTCCAGTGACGCGAACTCCAACAACGCCGACCCATAGCCCCGTCGTTGATTCTTGGGGTCTACACCGAGATGAAGGATCGTGTCGGCGTTGAAAGCGACATAGCCGACCGGCTTCTCGAACCGATCCAGGATGTGCACCCGGGTTGACCGATCATGCAGCATCTGCCGCCATCGCTTCGCCACCGCGTCCGTCGGATACGGAAACTTGTCGGCGGGAAAAATGTGCGCCAGGCCGGCTTTGCTAGCGGCACGTTCAATGCGGGTGAGGACGGCGCTCTCGTGGGGTCGGGCCCGTCGGATTCGCAGACCGGTTTCCTCATCAGTGATCGGAGGGTGGTAGAGCTCCAGGGTGTCGAGCAGCGAGGACGCGATGCGGTCGGCCCTAGTTAGCCTTCCCTTCTTGGTGGCGCCAGTGGACTTCTGGACGCACCAGGCCTCGGCGACCTGGTCGTCTGAGGCCACCACCAGCCCGTTCTCGCCCGGAGCGATCAAGGTGATGTCGTCCCAGTCAAACTCATAGCTGCGAAAAGGGTTGTCGATGCGGAGCACGTGGCCTCGGGTCCAGATCTTCGGGTGGAGCCCATAGCGCCAGGCGTAGAGCAGGGTGAGAGCCGCCAGCGCGATGAGAACGATAGGAAGCCACAGCGACTGCTCGCGACGGTAGATCAGGTAGCCGAGGACGGGAAGTGCGATCCCAGCTAAACCGGCGAAGATCCCGACAATCAGCAGAGTGGGGAGTGCTGCGCGCCACACACGTCTGCCCGACACTGTCATCCGCCCTTCGTCCGTCTCGATCTGCCCAGTCCTTACCCTGTGGCAATGGCAGGCGTCGCAGTGGTGACCGACTCTACGTCGTCTCTGGCCCGCACCGCCGCCACTCGCGCCGGGATCGCGGTGATCTCCCTCCAGGTTGTGATCGATGGTGAAAGCCGACCCGAGAGCGAAGTGGATCGGCTCCTTGTGGCCACGGCACTCCGCGAAGGAAAGCAGGTGACCACTTCGCGGCCCAGTCCGCAGGCGTTCTCCGCTGTTTACGAATCACTGGCCGTGGCCGGCCACGAGGAAGTCGTCTCGGTTCACCTCAGCGCACGGATCAGCGGCACCTGCGAGGCCGCGGAGGTCGCGGCAAGGGAAGCCTCAGTCCCGGTCACCGTGGTGGACAGCGGATCGCTTGGCATGGTCACGGGTTTCGCCGCTCTGTCCGGTGCTGAGTGCGCGCTTGCGGGCGGCTCGGCGGCAGAGGTCGCCGCGACCGTTCGGACGCGAGCGCTGGCCTCGACGATCTACTTCTACGTCCACAATCTCGACTACCTTCGTCGCGGCGGCCGAATCAAGGCTGGTGCGGCACTGATCGGTTCGGCGCTGTCCGTGAAGCCGTTGATGACCATTGCCGACGGTGAGATCAGGCCGTATGAGCGGGTGCGCACCGCATCGAAGGCGCTTGCTCGGCTGAAAGAGCTCGGGCTGGCGGCGTTGGCCCGGGGCGCGAGCCAGAGCCGGGGCGTTGACGTCGCGGTGCATCATCTCGACAATCGCGAAGCTGCGGAGCGACTGGCTGGCGAGTTGACCGGCCGGGTCCGTACCCATAGCGAGGTGGTGATCGCCGAGCTGAGCGCCGTGGTTGGTGGCCATGTCGGTCCTGGCACGATCGGGGTCGTCATAGCGCCTCGCCCGTGACGTAGTTGTCCCCAGGCTTGGGAATGCTGTCTCGGGTGTCCACAGCGTTGGCAAGAGGGGGTTCGTTCCTGGCCAGCGTCGTTAACGTCACCGCGTGAGATCTCGTCATGGTGCCGACTCCGTCGAATCGCAGGTTGTCGGTGACCGGCTGGCCTATGTGCTCGATGAGCACCAGCCGCGCCGGGCGGCGCGGCTCGACAGGCGGGCGGGTGCGGGATCGGAACCTGAAGAGCCCGCGCAGCGACGCGATGACCGGACGCCGGCTGTCGACCCGGTGGAGCCCCGACGGCCAGCCCGATCGGGGTTCGGCCGGCTGCACGTCGGGGTGGTGTGTTCTCTGGTGCTGCTCGGGCTGGTGTTCGCCGGATCGGCGGTGCTGCGTGCGCGTCCGGTCGCGTTGGCTACGCCGCAAGGCCCGCTGGCATCAGTCTCGACGCACCCGCCGAGCGCGTCGCCGGCCGCCGCGTCAACGAGCTCGTCGCCGCGGCCTCGCATTGTGGTGCATGTGCTGGGAGCGGTGCGCCGGCCCGGCCTGGTCCGCCTCCAGCAAGGTTCACGGGTGCAGGATGCGATCGACGCGGCCGGGGGTCTGCGGAGCTCCGCGGCGCCGGGTGAGCTGAATCTTGCTCAGGTCCTGACCGATGGTCAGCAGATCGTGATCGGATCGCGGGGACATCCTGGTGGCCGGCTCAGCGACGGTGGCGGTGCCTCGGCAGGTAGCAGCCCCAATGCCAGCTCCTCATCGCAGGTCGACCTGAATTCTGCAACGGCAACGCAACTGGACACGTTACCGGGAGTCGGCCCGGTGACCGCCGATCGAATCTTGGCCTGGCGTGCCGAACACGAGGGCTTCCGGCGGGTGGAGGAACTACAGGAGGTGGAGGGAATCGGGCCGAAGACCTACGCCGACATCGCGCCCCACGTGCGGGTCTGACCGTGTCCGATGGTGGGGAGGAGGGTGCGCACGAAGGTCAAGCCGGCCTGGGGGATCTACGCTTGGCGCCCTTGGCCATGGCGGCATGGGCGGGCGCTTGGCTTGGCACGGTGGGCACTGCAACTGCCCTCGTCGCGGGTGGATGCGCATTCGTCGCCATCAGTGTCGTATCAGGCATCCTCAGATCCGGATGGCTGATCGCCACAACCCTCGTGCTGGGCATGGGCATCGTCGCAGGGTCGATGGACGATCACCGGCTCAGCGCTGGACCGGTAGCAGAGCTAGTGGCGCGTCAAGGGATCGTCGTCGCAGAGGTGATCACCACGGGTGACCCGCGCTTCCGCGCTTCGGGTGCTTCCCGACCCGCGTATCTCACTGTGACCGCGACCCTGACTTCGGTGAGTAGCCGCGGTGGTGACTGGAGCACCCGGGTGCCGATCCTGCTCACCGTCAGTGGCGCTGAGTCCCGACGCTGGGGGAATGAGCCAGTCGGAACCCACTGGCGGGTGCCCGGTCGGCTTCAGCCGCCTTGGCCTCGATCGGGCCTGGCCGCGGTCCTTCGGGTGCGCGATGCCGGCGTCGTCCTGGCCCCTCCGGCGCTGTGGCTGCGGTCGGTCGATCATGTGCGCACCGGTTTGCGGGAGGCGGTCCGTGCTCGTGCGCCCGGACCTCGCGCTCTGGTCCCAGCCCTGGTCCTGGGGGACACCTCGGCCATGGTGCCGGAGTTGACCGCCGACTTCGCGGCATCCGGTCTTACCCACCTCACGGCGGTGTCTGGTGCCAACCTGACCCTGTTGCTGGCTTTCTTGTTGATCAGCGCCCGCTGGCTCGGGGTGCGCGGCTGGGGCTTGCGGCTTGTCGGTCTGGCCGGAGTGGTGATCTTCGTCGGCCTTTGCCGGACCGAACCGAGTGTCCTTCGTGCGGCGGCGATGGGCTTGGTCGCGCTCGCCGCCCTTGGCTCGGGGGGACGTCGCGCCGGCTTGCGCAATCTCTGTCTGGCAATCGTGATCTTGATCATTCTCGATCCATTCCTCGGCCGCTCGGTGGGCTTCGCGCTGTCGGTGCTCGCCAGTGCCGGCATCATCGGGTGGGCTGGTGGATGGACGGTGCAACTGCGTCGCTGGATGCCGAGAGTGCTTGCCGAGTCCCTGGCCGTGCCGCTGGCCGCGCATCTGGCCACGCTGCCGGTGGTGGCGGCCATATCCGGCCAAGTCAGTGTCGTGGGCGTGCTGGCTAATGCAGCTGCTGGGCCGCTGGTTGCACCGGCCACTGTGCTCGGGTTCATCGCCGCCGGCCTCTCGCTGCTGAACGGCACACTCGCCGCGTGCGCCGGTTTCGGAGCCGCCTGGTCGGCGCAGGTGATCATCTGGATCGCTTCGCTGGCCGCTCGCCTGCCGGGCGCATCGTGGCACTGGCCCTCGTCCCCGGCAGCGCTGGCGTTGCTCGGCGCTTCGTCGTTGGCGGCGGGGCTATGCCTGAACCAGGCACTCCGCCGCCCCTGGCTTGTTGCTGCACTGGCATGGGCGCTGATGGCGGTGCTGCTGGTGACGCCAGCCCAGCCCGGTTGGCCGCCGCGCGATTGGGTCCTGGTCGCCTGTGATGTGGGGCAGGGCGATGGGCTTATCGTCCGCGTCGGCGCCGGAGCTGCCGTCGTGATCGATGCCGGACCGAACGCCGTGGCGATGCGACGCTGCCTTGATCAACTTCGTATCTCGAGGGTGCCGCTGCTGATCGTGACCCACTTCCACGCCGATCATGTCGACGGCTTGGCTGGTGTGTTGGCTCATCGACGGGTGGGGGAGATCTGGACCAGTCCGCTCCCGTCGCCCGCCTACGAGGCGGCAGCCGTGCAGCAGATGGCGGCCCGGAGCGGCGTGCCGGTTCGGGTGCCAGCCGTCGGCAGTGAGGGCACGGTCGGCGCGGCTTCGTGGTTGGTACTCGGGCCCGCCGGGCAGCCGCAGCTCGAGGACAGCGAGTCAGCAGCGGAGAACGACGCGAGCCTGGTGGTCGCGATGAGGGCCGGAGGTCTCCGGCTGTTGCTGACCGGTGACGTCGAGCCCCCCGGCCAGCAGGCAATCCTGACTAGCGGGGCCGACCTGCATGCCGACGTTCTCAAAATTCCGCATCACGGATCGGCCAGGCAAGACGCCGACTTTCTCGCTGCGACCAAGGCGCGTGTGGCCATCGCCAGTGTCGGCCTCGGTAACGACTACGGCCATCCGGCCCCCCGAACCGTCGCTCTCGTCCGCTCACTCGGCATGACCCTGCTCCGCACCGACACCCAAGGCTCGGTGGCCGTGACTTTTCGAGCAGGAGCGATCGGTGCGATAACCCAGCGTCACGGCTGAGAGTTGGCAGCGCTCTGGACCGTCGTTACCGGGTTCCCAGGCCGGTACGTGGATCCAGGTGCTTGATCACCTGCGGACAACCGACGACCACCGAACGCGGCTCCCCCTCCATGGTCAGGTAGCCCTTTGGGGGGTCGTCCCCTTCGGGTACACCGGCGAAGCGTAGCGTGAGCTGGCTCTGCTCCGGGCAGCTCCACTTCCATACCTGAGCGCCATCGGTAAGCCGCAGTCCCCGTACGGCCGACGCGCGATTGTCGGCTTCGTCGCTGACGGCTACCACCACCATGTTGTCGTAGCGAGCGGTGACCACCTTGCCTTGGATGCGTACACCCTCCGGCGTGTAAGCGACGATCGGCGAAAGCGGCTCCGGTAGGTAGTTCAAATCCCGTTGAATGTAACCCTCGTAGCGGATTATGCGGCGACAGTCGGATTCGTCGATGGCAACGGTCTGTTGCACTGAGGCGGCAGGATCGATGATCCACGTTGCACAGGCCGACTTCAGGTCCTCCCTCGGGCTCACAGTTTGCAACCGATGCACTTGGTCCGATGCCGCCGGACGAGTCACGAAGACCCCCATCAGCAGAGTGACGATCAGCGATCCGATCAGCGCTACAGCCAGCACGACGGCTCGTCGACCGCGACGCACCGGGAACACCTGGTAGGCCAGCCAGGCCACCACACCGACCAGGGCGCCGGTGAAGTAGATGTACGCGTTCTCCGGAAGGCTGAGCGCCGCGTTCTTGAGCTCCTCGTTGTGCTGCAGCTCATCGGCCACGTCACGCACCCCCGGCGCGAACAGCAGGCGGCCGACGGCGGTGGCCGGAGCACCGAGCACAATGAGCACCGCCAAGATGAAGAGGCCGGATCGGTGGCTCTTAGGTGGGAGCGACTCGACATCGACGAGCATGCTCAGCCACGCAGCCGTTGCCGCTGTACCGACCCAAACGATCATCAGGATCACGGACAGCGAGGTGCGGCTCAGGTCACCTCTGACAGCAAGCACGGCCGTGTTGGCGACGCATACCGCGGCCCCGGCGAGAACCGGAGCCCAGATCCACATGCGGGCCATCCAGTAGCGAGTACGCGCCATCCAGAAGATCAACAAAGCTAAGATCAACAACAGAGAGCCGGCGACCCCGAACTGGTGGTCTTGGATCTCGACCAGCGACTGGCCGCCCGAAGTGAGATATTTCGACACCAGGGGGGAGAGCTGGGTGAGCCACCAGTCGCGCCCAGGAAAGTCATTCATCTCGGGCAGCCAGTAGCACACGGCGAAGATGGCGTAAACGAAAATCGAGATCGCCAAGGGAGTCGAGGAAGCCAGCGCGGCCCGCCCGGCCCGCGGTGAGGACGGTCGAGGTTCCCAGGCGTCCGGCCCACCAAAACTCGGAGCCGGTGCCTGCGGATCGGCGTATTCGACGCGACTCATGTGCGGGGGACGCCGACGAATTCGACCCGTAGGTCAGGCAGCAGATCGGACAGGGCCGCGCGCGCGGACTCGGTGCCCACAGTGCTACCCGGAGGATCGGCAGGGTGCCCGCCCTCCGGGCCTTTGGGCTGGCTGATACGGATGAGCAACGCC
Source organism: uncultured Actinomycetota bacterium (assembly GCA_963754965.1). Taxonomy (GTDB): domain Bacteria; phylum Actinomycetota; class Actinomycetes; order Propionibacteriales; family Propionibacteriaceae; genus Microlunatus. The sequence goes on along the minus strand of CAVWIA010000008.1, from coordinate 33,859 downwards.
CCATGGTCGCCGGCTCGTTCGACCGAGACGAGCCTGGCGGGTGAGGGGTCAACTCGACGGAACCATTCACGCACGAGGTCCTCGTACGTATCCGCGATTATCGTCACCACGGCGATCCTCGGGTCGGCGAAGAGCTTGGCGTATTCCTCTCGCAGCCGCTCGGAGACGTATTCCGAGAGCTGACTCACCGGCACGGCGATGACAGTGCTGCTTCCGGCGATCTGGGCTCCCGCGAGCCCCCGAGCTTCAGAGCCGACCACCCGCTTCCAAACCCCGTGGAGCCGGTTATCGACGCTGAGATGGAGCTTGGGAACGGCGGTTTGCGCCGTCGGGTCGGGCCACGCTAGGGAACGGACCTCGAAAGAGTCCCGCACCAACGCTCCGCTGGCAAAAGTCGTCGGCAGCCAGCGATCGGCGAGAACTTCCTGCAATCCTCTGCGTCTCAGGTCGGATAGGCGGTTCAACCGAATCGCCGCCTCCACCTCGGCCGCGACCTCCAGCTTGACCTGACGGAGCAGGAAGTCCGCCAGTTCGGTGCGGAACTCGGCCGCCAACGCGGTCACCGCGCGATAGCCGTCCGCCGGTGACAGGTGCATCGAGACCCGGATGACCACATGCTCGATTCGGTGGCCGTCGAAAGTGACGGCGTTGGAGATCTCCACATCGACAGTGACGAGGCCTGTGGCGATGGGAAGCACAAACGTCGGATCGCGGCCGGGGAGAACCCGTGGTACGACCACTTCTCCGGGATGGCGCAGCTCGGGGTAAGCGTCGCCCTGAAAGACGACGACGACGGTGTCCGGCCAGACGGCAGCCATCCGATCGAGCCGGACCAGATCACCGGTCAGCTTGGTGCCGAGTCCGCCGCCGTGTGCTGCCCGTTCACTAGCCGTCTGGGCCTGTCGCCGCGCCGCCTCGTGCTGGGCTGAGACGACTCGGTGCTGCAGGAATGCCCAGGGCCTGTTGGACACCACAGAACCTCCGAAAGGGGGAGCACACGCTCTCCTGCCATGTATATCAACCAGGTGTTACTGGCTCCTGTAATTGGCCTGCCGCTTGCATGCGCGCCCCCCAGATTCGTGTGATCGGCACCCACACGCCATTGTCGGTGCCGCCTGGCATGCTGATCCGGTGGCGGCGCAGCGTACCGCTTTTGGGCGGGTGACTCTGGTCAGTGGTCCTGAGGCCTTGTTGGCCGACCGGGCGGTCGATCAAGTGGTCGTTCGCGCGCGCGCTGAAGATCCACAGGTGGAGATCTCGGAGATCGAGGCGGTGCGGCTCGATTCCGCCTCACTGGTCGAGCTCACCGGGCAGTCGCTTTTCTCCAGCCGTCGGGTAGCGGTGATTCGTGACCTGGCCGAGCTCCCGCTCGATCTGAGCGGTGAGCTCACCCGCTTAGCAGCAGACCCGTTGCCTGATCTTAGCCTGGTGCTGGTGCATCGCGGTGGCAACAAAGGCAAGCCGCTGCTCGATCGTCTGCGGCAAGCCCAGGTCGATGTGATCGATTGCCCGCCGGCCAAACCATGGGAACTGCCCGAGTTCGTCATTGCGGAGGCGAGGCGAGCGGGCGGTTCGATCGACCGGCCCGCCGCGCAAGTGCTGGTCGATTCGGTGGGTCAGGACCTGCGTTCGCTCGTCGCAGCGGTCTGGCAGCTGCTGGCCGACAGCGAGAGTGGGCAGATCACCGGCAGTCAAGTTCGGCGCTACTTCGGCGGCCGGGCCGAAGTGACCAGCTTCGCGGTAGCCGATTCCGCACTTTCCGGCCGGCCGGGCCCGGCCATGGAGCAGCTGCGCTGGGCTATCACGACCGGCGTGGCACCGGTGTTGATCACGAGTGCCCTTGCTGCCGGTCTTCGCGGCCTCGGCAAGCTGATCTCGGCTCCGTCCGGCTTTCGGGAGGCAGATCTAGCAAGAGAGGTCGGCGTTCCTCCCTGGAAGCTCAAGTCGATGCGCACCCAAGCTCGCGGATGGGACGCGGCCGGCATTGCGCATGCCCTCACCGTGGTGGCGGCCGCCGATGCCGACATAAAGGGCGCCGCCGACGACTCGGCGTTCGCGTTGGAACGGGCCGTCCTGGCGGTGAGTCGCGGCAGGCGCGGATGAGAAAGTCCCGACCACCTCGCGGTGATCGGGACGAACCGTCGCTTAGCTGGCGTACCTGAGCTTGAAGGGATCAGCCCAGCCGAGCAGCCTTGGCGGCTATGGCGGACTTGCGATTGGCGGCCTGATTCTTGTGGATCACGCCCTTCGAGGCCGCCTTGTCCAGCGCACGAGAGGCAAATTGAGCGAGTTCGGTCGCCTTGGCGGTTTCGCCAGCGTTCGCAGCCTCGCGGAACCGGCGAATCGAGGTTCGCAACGCCGACTTCGTCGCCTTGTTGCGTTGACGAGCCTTCTCGTTGGTCTTGATGCGCTTGAGCTGGGACTTGATGTTTGCCACGTGTGCAGGCCTTCGGGTATGGATTCGATAGCGACTGCGGTGCAGGCGCGACCGCTTAGGTTACCAGCGGCTCACCGAGGGGGCCAATTCCTTTCAGGCCGAGGCGTTGGGCCCGGCGTGGAATGATGGCCTGCCGAATCCGTTTGCGTGTTGAGGAAGTCGTTGTGAGTCCGATCCCTGCTCCGCCGCCGGGCCGGACCGACCCCTCGATCATCCGGAACTTCAGCATCATCGCCCATATCGACCACGGCAAGTCGACGCTCGCCGACCGCATGCTGCAGCTCACCGGCGTGGTGGATGCGAGATCGATGAGAGCGCAGTATCTCGATCGGATGGACATCGAACGAGAACGTGGCATCACGATCAAGTCCCAGGCGGTCCGGATGCCGTGGGTCGTCGGCGCCGAGAGTAGCCGTGGTGACGACCGAGCTGCGCCGGCCGCCGGAACCTACGTGCTCAACATGATCGACACCCCTGGTCATGTGGATTTCACGTACGAGGTCTCCCGCTCGCTGGCGGCTTGCGAGGGTGCGTTGCTGTTGGTCGATGCGGCCCAGGGGATCGAAGCCCAGACACTGGCCAACCTCTATCTCGCTCTGGACGCCGACCTGCACGTCATCCCGGTGCTCAACAAGATCGACCTGCCGAGCGCACAGCCCGACAAGTACGCGGCCGAGCTGGCTGGGATCCTCGGCGTCGATCCGTCGGAGGTCCTCCGAGTCTCCGCCAAGACCGGCGAGAACGTGGCGCTGTTGCTGGACCAGATCGTGAAACAGGTCCCAGCTCCGGTGGGCGACGCGGCGGCGCCGGCGCGGGCGTTGATCTTCGACTCGGTCTACGACACCTACCGCGGGGTGATCACCTACGTTCGGGTGATCGACGGGGCCCTATCGCATCGGGAGAGGGTTCTCATGATGTCGACCAAGGCGGCTCACGAGACGCTCGAGGTCGGGGTGATCTCACCAGAGCCGGTGAAGGCCGACTCCCTCGGCGTGGGCGAGGTCGGTTATCTGATCACCGGGGTCAAAGAGGTACGCCAGTCCCGGGTGGGTGACACGGTGACCTCACTGGCCCGACCGGCGACCCAGGACCTTGGCGGGTATCGGCAACCGCATCCCATGGTGTTTGCCGGCCTCTATCCCATCGACGGTGCCGACTACCCCGAGCTGCGGGAGGCGCTGGACAAGCTTCAGCTGAACGACGCTGCCCTTAGCTATGAGCCGGAGACATCGGGCGCATTGGGCTTTGGCTTCCGGATCGGCTTCCTCGGCCTGTTGCACATGGAGATCGTCCGGGAGCGACTTGAAAGGGAGTTCAATCTCGATCTCATCTCCACCGCACCCAACGTCGTCTACCGCGTGATCTTGGACGACGGGACGGAGCTGACGGTCACCAACCCCTCGGAGTACCCGACCGGGGGCAAGATTGCCGAGGTTTACGAGCCTGTGGTCAAGGCCACGATTCTTACACCAACCGACCATATCGGCACCGTCCTGGAGTTGTGCCAGGCCCGTCGCGGTATCCAGCACGGGATGGACTACCTCTCGGAGGACCGGGTGGAAATCCGCTACACCCTGCCCTTGGCCGAGATCGTGTTCGACTTCTTCGACGCACTCAAGTCCAGGACCAAGGGCTACGCCAGTCTGGACTACGAACCGAGCGGTGAGCAGCCGTCCGACCTGGTCAAAGTCGACATCCTTCTTCATGGCGAACCGGTCGACGCGTTCTCCGCCATCGTGCACAAGGACAAGGCGTACTCGTACGGGCTGTCCATGGTCGGCAAGTTGAAAGCGCTGATCCCTCGGCAGCAGTTCGAGGTGCCCATCCAGGCCGCTATTGGCTCGCGTGTGATCGCTCGGGAAACTATCCGGGCGATCCGCAAGGACGTGCTGGCCAAGTGTTACGGCGGCGACATCACCCGCAAGCGGAAGCTGTTGGAGAAGCAGAAGGAGGGCAAGAAGCGGATGAAGATGGTGGGTCGCGTGGAGGTGCCACAAGAAGCGTTCGTCGCCGCCTTGTCCACGACCGAGTCAGCAGCGGCCGCAGACAAGCCCCGCTCTCGCTAACCTGCTCGCAGGAGCAGCCGATCAGGAGGTCGCAGATATGTGGGCTTTGCAGTTCGACGAGTACGGCGGGCCGGAGGTTCTCCACGTTGGTGAGGCTCCCGAGCCACATGCGGGCCCCGGCCAGATCCGTATCACCGTCAAGGCGGCGAGCATCAACGGGATCGACCGGAAGATCAGCTCGGGTCTGACCGCGGGCGGTAAGCCATTGGAGGGCCCGGGCTTTCTCGGCTTCGACGCTGCGGGCGTCGTCGACGAAATCGGTGACGGGGTGACTGGCGTTGCGGTCGGCGACGATGTCTTCGGTTGCGGAACTAAGACCCAGGCGGAATTTGCCCTGCTCGACTCCTGGGCGCTCAAACCGGCCTCGGTCGACTGGAGTGTGGCCGGGGCCGCCGGTGTGGCGGCTGAGGCTGCCGAGCGGACGTTACGCCTGCTCGGAGTCGAGAACGGCAGCACGCTGTTCATCGATGGCGGCGCTGGCGGGGTCGGCGCTGTCGTCACCCAATTCGCGCTCGCCCGTGGCGCCACCGTGATCGCGTCGGCCAGCCAGCCCAATCACGATTACCTGCGCGAGATCGGCGCCATACCTGTGTTGTACGGAGCGGGGCTGATTGGCCGGGTCCGGGCGGTTCCAGTGGATCGGATCGACGCCGTACTCGACGTGGCCGGTAAGACGCCAATCGAAGATCTCATCGCCATAGCACCGGAGCCGGCTCAGGTCCTCTCGATCGCCAACTTCAAAGCCGACGAGGCCGGGGCCCGCGTGGCCGGGGGCAGCGCGAACAGCCAGCCGGAGAAGGCGTTGGCCGAGGCCGCCGAGCTGCTGGAGAGCAGCAAGCTGGTGATCAAGGTTCAGACATTTCCGTTCTCCCGGGCGGCAGAGGCGTATTCGCAGCTCCAGAGCGGTCACGCGCGCGGCAAGGTGGTCCTCATTCCTGAGCACTGAGCCGCAACCGCCAGCCAATCGCTCGTGGCGACGCTGCAGCCGGTGCCTGATCGTCAGCTCGGACACTTGTTGAACGGATAACCTCGAGCAATGCCCTCCGCATTGCCGGCCGGGGATCCGATGCCCGTCGACGGATCGCTACCCGAGTCGGCGCTGGCCGCGTTGGCGGGGCAGAGCTTCGGCGTCTATCTGCATGTGCCGTTCTGCTACACGCGGTGCGGCTACTGCGACTTCAACACCTATACCGCGGCCGAGCTGGGGGATCAGCCTGGGGCCAGCAGAGCCGGCTACATCGATTCGGCCATTGCCGAGCTGGACCTCGCTGCCCGCGCGCTCGGCGCAGGCGTCCCGCCCGTCTCCACCATCTTCGTTGGCGGTGGCACGCCAACGCTGCTGCCGCCTGGTGAGCTGGGACGCTTCGTCCGAGCCGTCGGCGACAGCTTCGGCCTGACGGCGGACGCTGAAGTCACCATCGAATCGAACCCCGAGTCGGTCGATTCTGCGGCGCTGGCTCAGCTGGTCGAGCAGGGGTTCAACCGCATCTCGTTCGGCATGCAGTCCGCCGTTCCCCACGTACTGGCGGTGCTGGATCGGATGCACTCGGCCGGGCGTCCCCAGCAGGCGGTGCACGAGGCCAAGGGGGCGGGCTTTCCGCACATCAGTCTCGACCTCATCTACGGAACGCCGGGAGAATCACTGGACGACTGGCGGGCCAGTCTCGACGCCGCGACCGCGGCGAAACCGGATCACCTGAGCGCGTACGCCTTGATCGTCGAAGACGGCACCCGCCTGGCGAGCAGGATCCGTCGCGGCGAACTACCAGCGCCCAACGATGATGATCTGGCTGACAAGTACCTGCTGGCCGAGGAGCAGCTCGGCCGCGCCGGATTCCGGTGGTACGAGGTGAGCAACTGGGCGCAGTCCACCGCGGCCCGCTGCCGGCACAATCTGGCCTACTGGCGTAGTGACAACTGGTGGGGCGTGGGTCCGGGTGCGCACAGTCACGTCGGCGGAACGCGCTGGTGGAACGTGAAGCACCCGGCGACATACGCCGACCGGCTGGCGGCTGGTGTCAGCCCGGCCCTCGCCGGCGAGCACGTATCGCCCAAGGACCAGCACACCGAGCGCGTATTGCTCCAGCTGCGCTTGGCGGAAGGACTCGACGTTGGACTGCTGAGCACCACGGAACAAACCCGCCTCCCAGATCTCACAGCTCGAGGCCTGATTTCATGCCGGGCTAATCGGCTCAGCCTGACCCTGAAGGGCCGGCTGCTCGCCGACGCCGTGATCCGTGACCTGCTCGACGATTAGCTCCCCCCGACGTGATTGTGTTCAGCCATGGCTGTGCTGGCGATGTTCCCGCTGGGCAGCGTGCTGTTCCCCTACATGCCACTGCGGCTCCGCGTCTTCGAAGAGCGGTATCTGATCATGCTTTCGGATCTGGTGAAGGCCAACGACACCCGGTTCGGTGTGGTCCTGATCGAACGCGGACACGAGGTCGGCGGCGGCGAACAGCGCTTCGGCATCGGCACGGTCGCGCAAACGCTCGATATCACCGCGGACCAAGGATTCGTGCACCTCATGGCGCACGGCGGGCCGAGGCTGGAGGTCATCAGCTGGCTGGACGACGCGCCCCATCCTCGGGCCGAGGTGCGCGAGTTGCCCGAACTGATCTGGGACGACGACCTGGAGCCGCTCCGTCAGGAGGCGGATCGCCTGGTGCGCCGCACCCTCGCCGTGGCCAGCGAGTTTGCCGAGAATGTCTGGCCGCCGGCCATCGAGCTGTCCGAAGACCCGATCGAAGCAGCGTGGCAGCTGGCCGGAATCGCTCCGCTCAACGCCATCGATCAGCTCACGCTCCTACGCTCGACCACCGCCAGCGACCTGCTGACCACGCTGATCAAACTCATAAACGAGGCATCGATTGTCTACGACGCCTCTTGGCTCGACGACCAAGGACCGACCGACTGAAGCCTTGGACAGGCTCAGCCGGCTGCCTGCGCCTGAGCCTACGAAGAACCGCGTGCCCGAGCTTGTCGAGAGGCCGGTCGAGGAACGGATGATCAACTCGATTGGCAGCAGAATCTGGCGGTCGGACGAGTCCGGGTCGATCAGCAATTCACCGACCCTCCGGCCACGCTCCCGAATGGGCTGGCGCACCGTGGTGAGGCCAGCTGTCTCGGCCGCGGTGATGTCATCGAAGCCGCACACCGAAACGTCGCGCGGAACGCCCATACCCAGTTCAGCCGTCGCCTCCAGCACGCCCAGAGCCAGCACATCGCTCAGCGCCACGATCGCTGTCGGGGGCTCGGGCTGGGTGAGCAACCATCTACCGGCGCTGCGGCCGGACGCGGTCGCGTTGTGTCCGGCTGACACCAGCCGAATCCGTCCTGGAAGCCTCTCCCGGAGCCCTCGGATTCGAGCCGCATAGTCCACGAAGGCGATCTCGTCGTCCGAGAGCTCGAGGGCCACGCTGCCCGCTGGCCGAGTCGTGTCCACGATGACGGCGACGTTCTCGTGCCCGAGCGAAGCCACATGACTGCCGAGTAGTCGGCCACCGCCGGCGTCGTCGATCGCGACCCAGCTGGAGTCTGGATCAGAGTTGGCGTCGGACAGGACTAGCCGGATACCTCGGGCCTTGGCCACCGTGACGGCCGCGTGGGTCTCTGATAGCCCGAAGGTGGTCAGGGCATCGATCTTGGCGTGCCGTACCACCGTGACGTCCAGCTCATCGCCGTCCAACGACAGCGGCATCAAGACGATGCTGATGCGGCGCTGTTCGACGACTTCGCACAATCCGGTGAGGAAGCCAATCGCGTACGGGTCGGAGAACGCGTACGACAGCCGCTCCGTCAGCACGACGCCGACCGCCTCCGCCCGGCCGCTGCGGAGGGCCCGAGCGGCGGCATCAGGCCCTGCGTAGCCGAGTTCGTCGGCCTTGCTCAAGATCCGCGCTCTCAGCTTCGATGACAGCTGGTCCGGCCGGTTGTACGCGTTGGACACCGTGGAGACCGAGATTCCCAACGCATCAGCGAGGGTTCTTACCGTGACACGAGCCACCAGATCCCCTTCAGGAACTGAATCGTTCTAGAAGAATACAGTCCCCGGCATGATCACCGATGCTGCGACGTCAATGGGCCGGATCAAGCGGCGCTCAATGGGCCCCGGGGTGGTGGTGACCGCCATCGATCAGTTCTGCTGAGTTGAACTTCCTGGCCTATTGGGCCAGATAGCCCCCATCGACGGCGAGCACTTCTCCGGTGATGAAGCTGGCGTCGTCAGAGGCAAGGAAGACGATCGCCCGGGCCACCTCGGCCGGCTGCCCGAGCCGCTTCATCGGATGCTGCTCGCGAATGAGGTCGACGTACCTGCGCCCTTCGGCCGTCTTCACGACCTGGCGGACTGCCTCCGTCTCGATGGTTCCCGGAGCCACGGCATTGACGCGGATGCCGTGCTGTGCCCACTCGATGGCCAGATGCCGGGTCAAACCGGTGGCGACGAACTTGGCCGGGCCGTAGGCCGCCTGGCCACGTTGCCCAGCCATCCCCGAGATGGACGACAGGCAGATTATCGAGCCGCTTCCTTGGCGAGCCATCTCTGCGATTGCGTACTTGCAGGTCAAAAACATTCCCTTGGCATCGACATCCATCACGTGATCCCAGTCTTCTGGCGTTGTGTCCGCGATGGTGCCGAGGGGTATCACGCCCGCGTTGGCGACGAGGACGTCGAGCACGCCGTAGCTTGAGATTGCGGCCGAGATCATGGCTTGAGCGTCGGCCGGATCGCCGACATCGCCGGCAACCTCGACAATGTCGGCACCTGCTGATCTCAGGGTTTTCACTACCGCCGCCAGCGAAGGCTTGTCGAGGTCATTGAGCACCAGGCGGGCGCCCTCATCGGCGAAGAGCTCCGCGGTCGCGCGTCCTATTCCGTTGCCGGCCCCAGTGATGACTGCAGACTTGCCGTTCAGGCGGCCTGCCCTCATTGGACGTTCAGTGGTCACCGGCTCCCCACCCTTTCCGCGCTTCTTGCCGACCGCTCGCGGCCAGCGCTCGGAGCTCGCCCGGCTGCGCTTCAGATTAGTGGCAGGGTCTTGCGACTCGATACCTCGAGCTGACGGTAACCGGCATCGATGCCGTCCCCGATGTGTGCTTTCGGGAACGGCCACGACCCGGCCTGCAAAGCCTCGGACGCAGGAATTCCGACTTCGCTGAGACGTCGGATCTCACCGGAGACTGCGGCCACCCGGCCACGCTGTCCGAAGACGAACTCGCGGTTCACGGGCTCACCGTGTCCGGGGAGTGCGACCGTCTCGTTGGTCATCAGGCCAATCACCGAATCCAGAGTGGCCGCCCACTCATGCGGAAAACTGTCGGCCCCGTACCAGGGAGCGATGGCCGATTCGATCAGGTCACCCGCGAAAAGCACGTTGGCATCCGGGACGACGACAATCAGGTCACCGTCGGTATGCCCGCGGCCCAGATGCGCGATCTCCACGCGACGGCCACCCAGGTCGAGCGCCGTCGCCACCACCACTTCCCGCGACGCCAACGCGATCTCGGATACCTCGAGGCCGAGGTCTGCGGCGACGGTGGCCGCCTCCGGGCTCTGCAGCCGGTTCTTCACAGACTCGTGGGCGAAGGTTGCCACGTCGGTGAAGCCCGCCAAACCGAAGCAGTGGTCGTAGTGCCAGTGCGTCGCGACGGCCGCCTGGACCGGTGCGTCCGTCACCGATCTCGTAGCCTCCCGCACGAGGCGCCCCTGCCGCGGCGACGAGCCGGTGTCAACCGCCAGCGCGAAATCGGATCCGAGCACCAGTCCCAGGTTGACCGATGCCGGCTGGGCGACGCAGACATAGATGCCGACCGCCACCTCGCGCCAAGGCCCCGGTTCGGCGCCGGATACGGGCTGGCCCATCCAGTTAGACTGGCACTTCGACCGCTTGAGTGCCAGTTGCCCGGCTGAGCAGGACAGGGAGGACGACGTGGACGAGCGAAAGCTACAGGTGCTGCGGGCCATCGTCGCCGACTATGTCTCCAGCCAAGAGCCCGTGGGGTCGAAGACCCTGGTCGAGCGGCACGACCTCGGCGTCTCACCGGCGACTGTGCGGAATGACATGGCGTCTTTGGAGGAAGAGGGCTACATCACCCAGCCGCACACCAGCGCTGGCCGGATCCCGACTGACAAGGGCTACCGGCTCTTCGTCGACCGGCTTGGATCGGTGAAGCCGCTGTCGCAGGCCGAACAGCGGGCCATCCAGACGTTCCTCTCGGGTGCTCTCGACCTCGACGACGTCTTGCACCGCACGGTCAAGCTGCTCGCTCAGGTGACACAACAGGTGGCCATAGTGCAGTATCCGACGCTGAGCCACTCGACCGTACGCCACGTCGAGATCGTCTCGCTTTCCACCCAGCGGGTTTTGTTGATCTTGATCACCTCCACGGGCAGGATCGAGCAGCGCCAGCTGGAATTGCCTGAGCACGACGACGAAACCCTCGCCGAACTCCGGGCGCATCTGAACGCGGCAGCGGTAGGGAATTCTTCTTCCCAGGCCGGTGTTCGGCTCAGCAAGCTTCTCGGTTCGCTGCCCCCGTCGCTGCAGGTGATCGGCCAGGCGGCGATCGCCACGCTGTTGGAGATGCTCAGCAGCGAAACCTCGGGCCGGATCGTGGTGGGTGGCATGCCGAACCTCACTCGCTACGGAGCCGAGTTCGAGACAACCGTGAAGCCGGTTCTGGAGGCACTGGAGGAGCAGGTGGTGTTGTTGAAGCTGCTGGGTGAGGCGACCACTTCCGATTCCGTCACGGTACGGATCGGGCAGGAGAACCCGTACAAGGAACTACAGTCGACTTCGGTGGTCGCTAGTGGTTACGGGAGTGCAGTGGACACACTGGCGACGCTGGGGGTGGTTGGTCCGACCCGGATGGACTATCCGTCGACAATGGCATCGGTCCGAGCCGTTGCGCGCTATGTGGGCCGCTTCCTCTCTGAAGGATGAACAGAAACACGATGAGTTCTGACTACTACCAGATCCTCGGTGTCTCTCGCGATGCGAGCGCCGAGCAGATAAAGAAGGCGTACCGCCAGCTGGCGATGAAGCTGCACCCGGATGTGGCCACCGAGCCGGATGCCGCCGATCGCTTCAAGAAGGTCGCTGAGGCGTACGAGGTGTTGCAAGATCCGAAGAAACGCGACATCTACGACCGCGGCGGCGATCCGCTCGGCGGCGGCATGGGTGGATTCAACGGCGGCTTCACCAATGGCGGTTTCGACTTCACGAATTTGATGGACGCGATGTTCGGCGGCCAGACCAGCTCTCGCGGGCCTCGGTCGCGGGTCCGGCGAGGTCAGGATGCGCTGGTCCGGTTGGACCTCGAACTGGCGGAAGCCGCGTTCGGCACCACAAAACCGCTTCGGGTGGACACGGCCGTGCTCTGCCCCCGCTGCAACGGCTCCGGGGCGTCGGAAGGCTCATCGCCAGTGCGGTGTACGACCTGCCATGGGCAGGGCGACGTGACACATGTGCAGCGATCCTTCATCGGCGACATCCGCACCACCCAACCGTGCCCGACGTGCCGGGGGTTCGGCACCATCATCCAGTACCCGTGCGTCGAGTGTTCCGGTGATGGGCGGGTCCGATCCAACCGGACCATCAATGTCAAGATTCCGCCCGGAGTGAGCACCGGGAACCGGATCCACCTGGCCGCTCATGGTGAGGTCGGGCCGGGTGGTGGGCCGGCCGGTGACCTTTACGTCGAGCTGCAAGTTCTCCCGCATGAAGTGTTTCGACGCGATGGTGATGATCTGGAGGTCGTTGTCCGGATTCCCATGACTGCCGCAGCGCTCGGCACCGAGGTGTTCGTGATGACGCTCGAGGCGGATGTCGACGATGCCGACGAAGAAGCCAAGACCGTTCGGGTCGCGGTTCCGGCCGGCACCCAATCCGGTACCAGAATCGCCATCGAGGGCAAGGGCGTGCCGCGGCTGCGGGCCAGTGGCCGCGGACAACTGGGCGTCACGCTGCTGGTTCAGACACCGACCCGGATCGACGAGGAGCAGGCTGAACTGCTTCGTCAGCTGGCTGAATTGCGGGACGAAACGCGAGCCGAGGTCACCGTGCAGAAGCACGGTCGGGGAGTATTCGGCCGTCTGCGGGACGCCTTCGCCGGCCAGTGATACCGCTTTTCCTGCTGGAGGATCTGGCCGATCCGTTGCCCGATCTCGGCGCGCCGGTGCGGCTGGACGGCGAGGAGGGTCGGCACGCCGCCTTGGTACGGCGGATCCGGCCCGGGGAAAAGATCCTGATAGCCGATGGCCGCGGACGAGCTGTGCTAGGCCGCGTCGAGGAGGTCTCGAAAACAGCGCTCACGATGACGGTTGACGAGCAGCTCATTTCGAAGCGGCCTCGTCGCCACTATGTCGCCGTACAGGCACTGCCCAAGGGTGATCGAGGCGAGCTTGCGGTAGAGATGATGACCGAGGTCGGGGTTGCCGAGATCATCCCGTGGCAGGCAAGTCGATCGGTCGTCCGGTGGTCAGGTGAACGCGCTGAGAAGGCTCTTCACCGCTGGCGCTCGACCGCGCGTCAGGCGACCAAGCAATCCCGGCGACTTCTCGTCCCGGCGGTACGCGAGCCAGTTGACACCGCAGAGCTGGTCCAGGCGGTCGGCGATGTCGATTGTGCGCTGATCCTGCACGAGGAGGCGACCGAACCGCTGGCTCGCGTCGGTCTGCCGGAGGAGGGCACAGTGATGATCGTGATCGGTCCCGAAGGGGGGATTGCTCCGGCCGAGATCGATGAGCTTGTCGGCGCCGGAGGCCGGCAGGTCTCGATCAGCGACGGCGTGCTGCGTAGCTCGACCGCCGGGGTGGTCGCGCTGGCCACGGTGATGTCGCGGTGACCGCGGGCCCGGAGCATGTCGGAGTGCCGCTCGCCGGGCTGGCTGAAGGGCCGCGTGCTGAGCCTGTCGACGGATCTTTCACTCAGCTTGTCAAAGGGCCGCTCCGTGAGTCTGTCGAGGGATTCGCCTTCGAGCCGGTGACCGGGCTGCCCGGCCGGCTCGGCCGCACGGGTGTGATCAGCACTCCGCACGGGACGATTCGAACGCCGGCCTTCGTCGCCGTCGGCACCAAGGCGACCGTGAAAGCCGTGCTACCGGAAAGCCTGGCCGATCTCGGTGCTCAGGGGGTGCTGGCCAATGCTTACCACCTCTACCTCCAGCCGGGCGCCGACATCGTCGACGCGGCGGGTGGACTGGGCGCGTTCATGAACTGGCCCGGTCCGACCTTCACCGACAGCGGCGGGTTCCAGGTGATGAGCCTCGGGGCAGGCTTCAAAAAGGTGCTCGCCATGCGCACCACGGGGCTGGAAGACGACGACGTGATCGCCGAAGGGAAGAGCAGGCTGGCCCAGGTCGACGACGACGGCGTGACGTTCACCTCCCACCTCGACGGCTCGTCACATCGCTTCACGCCCGAGGTGTCGATGCAAATTCAGCATCAACTGGGCGCGGACATCCTGTTCGCCTTCGACGAGTGCACCACGCTGATGAATACGCGCGCGTATCAGGATCAGTCCGTGCTGCGGACGCAGCGGTGGGCGGAGCGCTGCCTCGCCGAGCACCGTCGCCAGACCGCCCTTCGCGGCGACCGCCCGTACCAGGCCCTTTTCGCTGTGGTGCAGGGCGCTCAATACGAAGACCTGCGGCGCAAGGCCACCCGGGATCTGATGTCGGTGGCCATCGACGGCGTGGGCTTCGATGGCTATGGCATCGGCGGGGCCCTGGAGAAGGAGAATCTCGGCACGATCGTGGGCTGGGTTTGCGCCGAGCTGCCGGAGGCCAGTCCGCGGCACCTGCTTGGCATCTCCGAGCCCGACGACTTCTTCCAGGCGGTGGAGAACGGCGCCGACACCTTCGATTGCGTCTCACCGTCCCGGGTCGCGCGCAATGCGGCGGTCTACACCCGGAACGGCCGGTTCAATGTCACCACGGCAGCCTCTCGGCGGAACTTCACTCCGCTCGACGAGGACTGCGATTGCTACACCTGCGCCAACTACACCCGGGCCTACCTCCACCATCTCTTCAAAGCAAAGGAGATGCTCGCCTCGACGCTGTGCACGATCCACAACGAGCGTTTCATCGTCCGGTTGGTCGACGACATCCGCGCAAGCATCGACGACGGCAGCTTCGAGGATTTCAAGATCAGCTTCCTGGCGCGTTACTACGCCGACCGTAAGAACCTCTGATCCTGGTCGCACACCGGCCGACAGGAGGTGTGCGTCGCACACGCCGACGCTGACCAGCGCGAGCCGTCGCACACCAGCCGACAGGAGGTGTGCGTCGCACACCAGGGACCGACGGCTGCGTGTGCGTCGCACACGGGGACGGCTGGTGGCTGTCTGCTCCCGCCTCCCAGACAGCCACCAGCGACATCGTCGAACGCATCGGTACCGCCGAGCCAGATCAACACCAGTCGCGGTAGGCGAAGGCGAAGTCACAGCGCGGTCGGGCTCGATGTCCCCCGGTCGTCGTTGCCAACTCCCGACACGTCGCCCTTGGGAGGCGCGCACAGAGGAGTTCGGTCGGGAAATTAGCACTCTCCGCCGAGCCCGTGGAGGGTGCGAACGGGATTCCGTACGGCCTGTAGCTCAAATGGGTGACGGCTCGAAGGCTTGTTCGCTCTGGGCTGAATTTCGGCTCACGGCTTGTCCCCTGGATGGGGGACCCCGTCAAGTGGCGCTCCACCGTTCGACAACGGATCATTTGGTGGTGGTTGATTCCGGTCCGGCGGAGGCGCCGGGCAGCGTGACGCGCGGTATCGCCGTCATGACCGACCGCATGATGGCCGGCTACAACGTCATCAGCTGGCTGCCGAGTGTCCCGTACGCACGTGCGGAGCTGTTGCGTACGCAGTGGTGGTGGATCGCGGTCTTCTGCACCGGCCTGGTCGGCACCACAGTTCTGATGGTCGTCAGAGCTGTCCGCGCTCATGGCGTCCGTGCGCCCGCGGTCATCTACGCGCTGTTGACACTGGGCGCGGTAGCCACGGCACCGTGGGGTCTACCCGACGTGCCCGCTTCACGGGAACCATGGATTTGGTGGCTTCTCGGACCTTCGGTGGTATGTGCCGCGATCTGGGCGGGATTGGGCTGGGGCGTGGCGTACGGCGCGGTCATCGGCTTCTGCTTCGCGGTGTTCCGCACCACAAGCGCAGGGGGTGCGGCCGACCTCAGGACGGCCATCTCGCAGGGGTTGTTTGCGCCCGCGGCCGCCCTGGCCATTGCTGCGGTGGCCCTGGGCATGCTCAAGGCTGCGCGCCGGGCCGACGATCTGGCTCAGGATGCCTATGTCCGTGAACTAGCCGCGGTGGTGGACCGGGCGTTGGCGGTCGAGCGGGAACGTCTCGACCGGCTGGTACACGACGACTTGCTCACCACCCTGACGGCCGCGGCTCACGCTCACGATCCAGCGGCCGTTCAGGCGACACAGTCTCTGGCGTCGGCGACCTTGCTCAAGCTGGATGAGCTTTGCTCCAAGGCCGACAGGGACGGCACCGTTACGCTGAGCGGGCTCGTACAACTCGCCAAGACCAGCGCGCTGCAGGTCAGTCCTGCGGTGCGGTTCAGGGCGGCACTTCCCGCGTCGCTCGGCCGCGAGAATCTCCCGGCGGAGGCGGCTGAGGCGCTGCTCGCCTCCACCCGAGAAGCGCTCCGCAATGCGGTTCGCCACGCACGGCCACATCACATCGCCGTTGACTGGAGTGCCACCAGGGAAGGGTCTCAGCTGCGAGTGAGCAGCCGGATCGAAGATGACGGTGCCGGATTCGACGTGAGATCCGTGCCAGCAGATCGGCTGGGGCTACGGCTTTCCATGGCCGAGCGGATGCGCGATGCCGGCGGGACGTGCTCCGTTTCGTCAGAACCGGGGGTTGGAACTACGGTCGACTTGGCCTGGACCGGTGCTTTCACAGACCAAGACTTCCCGAGGACTCGTTCCCGACCCGCACATGCGCTTCCGGCAGACTTCCCGGTAACGCAGCTTGTGACGCTGACCTGGCTGCTGGTCGGTCTGGGGATCTTCCTCGGACTGCTCAACGCCAACCGCTTCACCAATGTGGCGCCCGCTGTGCTGGCCATGGTCGCGATGTGTGTTCTCGCCGCCGCCGTACTGCACGCGGGAAGAGCGCTTCGGCTGCCGACCTGGGCGGCGATCAGCGCGATAGCCCTCATCGCTGCCGTCGCCGGGCTGATGGACTTCGCGCTGCCGCGGGAGCGCTGGCCTGATGCGGCCCTTTGGCACTTCTATCCGCTGCAGCTCGTTCTCGTCGTGCTGGCCATTCGACGCCGGATCAAGGTGGCACTCGTCGGACTGCTGGTACTCGCCGTCTGTTATGCCTGGTGGAGTCTGAGGTCGGACTTCGGCTGGACCGGTCTGCTGATCGCGATCTTCGGGCCCGCGGTATTCCTGCTGCTCGCGGTCATCGTGACCCGGACCTTGCGCGCCATCGCGCGGCGTCAGGCCGCATCGCGTCGTCAAGAGATTGTGGCCGCTGAAGAATCAGCTAGCTGGTACGCAGCACGAGTCCAGAGGTCACTATGGGTGGCCGACCTGATCGAGACGGCATCGACCACCCTGACGAAGATCGCCGCCGCCGACCGCGACATCTCGGTACAACTCAAGGCCGAGGCGAGGCTGCTGGAGGCCGGTCTGCGGGAAGCGCTGGTTGCTCGGAACGTGATGAGCGACGAACTGGCCGACGTCACGGACGCGGCACGTCGTCGGGGCGTGAGCGTCACGTTTGTCGACAGCAGACGCGGTCCCGTACCGCCGATCGTCGGAAGGGCGGTCACGGCGGAAGTGCGGGCGGCGCTGGAGTCGTCGGCCGTACAGAAGGTGGTGGTCCGCCTCGGCTCAGGTCCTCAGCAGGTCACCTCGGTGGTCTATCAGGATGGGGCCAGAACCCGACTGACCACCATCGACGAGACAGGAAACGGGCGGTCCGAGGAGTTCGAGTCCGGTGATTGATCGCACGGCACCACAGGGCGAAGCGTCCGACTCGATCCGCGTGGTCGTCGTGGATGATCACGTCGCGGTTCGGGTGGGACTCGCCGGCAGCCTCGGGCGCTTGCCGACTACCGCTGACCTTCGGGTGGTCGCTCAGGCGCGCACCGCCACCGACCTGAAGCGGGTGATCAAGGAGAACGCCTGCGATGTCATCGTCCTCGACCTGGTTCTGGACGACGGGTCGGATCCGGCCGAGACCGTCGCTGAGCTCGTTGCCAACGGTTACCGGGTCCTCGTCTACTCCATCGCCGACAATCCTCGGCTGATCCGCAGAGCCCTCGCCGCGGGAGCACACGGGCTGAGCCGCAAGTCTGAGTCATTGGCCGAAACAGCGGACAAGATCCGGCAGGTGGCGCATGGTCAGACACTTGTGTCCACCGAAATCTTGGCCATGATCGACGGGGATCACGCCTTTGTGGAAGCCAAGCTCAGCAGCCGCGAGCGTGAGGTGCTGACGCTGTACGTCTCGGGTATCGATGTGCCGCAGATCGCCCGTCGGCTCTTTATCACCGAGAACAGCGCCAAGGAGTACCTGCGTCGCATCCGCACCAAGTACAGCGAAATCTCACGTCCTGCGCCCAGCAAGGTGGACCTGCTGCGCCGCGCGATCGAAGACGGTGTAGTGCCGCCCATTCAGCCGCAGTAGTCAGTTGACCGTTCGTTGATCGGGCCGAGGCTGCAAGCACCTCGTCAGGGCTTTGCGCCGAGCTCGGTGAAGATGGTGAGCTGCACATCCGCCGGGCCGCGAAGCCGAGCATTGAGGGAGTCCCAGGGCGTGCGAACCGGTGGGGCGATCAGCTCCGCGCCGGCCGCCACCAGCTTGTCCGTGACCGATTCGCTGTCGTCCACTTCGAACGCCACCCGGAAAAGTGGGCTGATGCCTGTGTGGCCAACCTCCACGGTGTCGACGTAGTCGACCTGCGCCTTGTTGGAGAGCTCCAGAGTGGCGCGGCCCGCATCCAAGATCATCACCTTGGCGCCGCCGTCGCCCTCGTGGGTCTCTTCCTGACCCAAACCGAGTTCATCACGATAGAACCGCACGGCGTCGTCGTAAGCGTCCGCCTTGACCATGAGCCGCAGCTGGTTGACCTCAGGTGAACCCACCGGACGCGCGGCGTATCCGGGTTCGCGCCTCTTTATTGCCCGGATCACCGCGTAGGTGACGGGAAGCATCACCACTTCGACGCCGACCTTGTAGAGATAGCCGGTCACGGTATAGCTGATCAGGCCGCCCCAGGTGGGAAACACCCCCACAAAGGCGATGACACAGAACAGCACGGTGTCGGCAAACTCACCGACCACAGTGGAACCGACCAGTCGTGCCCACATGTGGCGCTCAGAGGTCCGATTCTTGATTCTGACCAGGACGTAGGCGTTGAGAAACTGGCCGGCCAGGTAGCCGCACAGACTTGCGATCACGATCCGCGGCACGAAGCCGAGCACTGCGACGAAGGCCTCCTGGTTCTCATAGCCGGGGCCCGGCGGTGCCGCGCCGACCGCGAGGAAGGTCAGGGAGGCAAGGGCCGCCAGTCCGAAACCGACCCAGATGGCGCGCCGGGCCTGGCGCAGCCCGTACACCTCGGCAAGCACGTCGCCGAGCACGTAGGTCAGCGGAAACAGGAACGCACCGCCATCGGTGAAGATGCCGCCACCGAGAAGCTTCGGCAGGTCGTCCACGACCGTGATGAGCTTCGTGGCGGCGATATTGGAGATCAGCAGCAGTCCGCAGAAGACGGCCACGACGACGGCGTAGATCCCGCTGGGACTCGTGGCAAAGGCGACGCTGGTCGGCCGCCGGGCAGATTCGAGCGTGGTCACAGCCAGCGATGGTACGGACCTCGATTGCGGCCAACCCGTGGCAGGCTGAGATCATGACCGACGTGTACGACGACGATGACCGCTCCGAACAGCTCGATCAGATCGAGCCGGAGCGATCTCTGGACGACCGTGGTGTGGACGACCCGCTGGACGAGGGGTACTCGCCGCCCGAGAAGCCCTCCGAGCTGATGCGCCACGGTGAGCACCAGAGCCTTGACGAACGCTTGGCCGCCGAGGAGCCCGACGTCGCCGTCGAAGCAGGCGAAACCGACTTCATCGACGACGGCGAGGTCGGTGGGGAACGAGCGGGCCGACTGGTCGATCCCAATCAGGGGATCGGACCTGATGTCGACAAGGATCTGATCGGCGACGACGTCGGTATCGACGGTGCGGCGGCCAGCGCGGAGGAAGCCGCCATGCACATCGTCCCCGACGACTGGAGTTAGGCTCCTGACTCCTGATGCCGCTCCTGCGCTACCAACGACGCTCGCGAAGGGGTTTCCTCACTCCCGACGGGTTGCCCTGGTTATCGTCTTGGGGGTCTCGGCGAGTGTTCATTAAGATGGTGCGCGACAATTCCCATTTCAGCGAGGAACCCACTGAGTAGGTCAGAAATCTCGGCTTCTGCTTCCGATGCGGCCACGACCCGAGCGCTCCCCAGCTCGCGTGCCAACGACGTCGGACTGGAGGAGATGCGGAGAGTCACGGTTCCCGCCTCGGTCGAAATGGTCAACATCCTCGGCCCGCGTGACGAGTTCCTCCGCATCCTGGAGCGGGAGCTCGACGCCAACATTCATGTCCGCGGGAACGAGATCACTCTCAGCGGCTCCCACGCCGCCGTCGACCTTGCTGTCGATGTCATCACCGAGCTGGTGACGGTGTTGCGTACCGGCCAGGGCCTGACCAGCGACGCCGTCGAGCGAATCTGTTCCATGCTGGCCGGACGGGAAGAGGCGCACCCGGCCGACGTGTTGACCCACAACATCCTGTCGTCGCGGGGAAAGACGATCCGGCCCAAGACCCTGAACCAGAAGCGGTATGTCGACGCCATCGACAAGCACACGGTGGTCTTCGGCATCGGGCCGGCCGGTACCGGCAAGACCTATCTGGCGGTAGCCAAGGCCGTGCAGGCGCTGCAGAACAAGCAGGTCAACCGGATCATCCTGACCCGGCCAGCGGTCGAGGCCGGTGAACATCTGGGCTTCTTACCTGGAACGCTCAACGACAAGATCGATCCGTATCTTCGCCCGTTGTACGACGCCCTGCACGACATGCTGGACCCCGATTCGATCCCGCGGCTGCTGACGGCCGGCACGATCGAGGTGGCGCCGCTGGCCTACATGCGGGGTCGCACGCTGAACGACGCGTTCATCATCTTGGACGAGGCTCAGAACACCTCCATGGAACAGATGAAGATGTTTCTGACTCGGCTGGGCTTCGGCTCCAAGATCGTGGTGACGGGTGACATCACGCAGGTCGACCTGCCCGGGGGCACCAGGAGCGGCCTTCGCGTCGTACAGGGGATTCTGGACAACGTCGAGGACATCTCCTTCTGCCACCTGACGAATCACGACGTCGTCCGGCACAAGCTGGTGGGCCGCATCGTTGCCGCGTACGACCGGTTCGAGGCTGATCAGCCGGCGCCCACCAGCGCACCGGCGCCTCGCGCTGGTCGGGCCTGACGTCGCAGACGGTGCCGAATGACGGTCGATATCAACAATGAGTCTGGTCTGGACGCCGACAGTCCTGGCCTCGTGCGGCTGGCGACCTTTGCGCTCGGTCAACTGCGGATACATCCTCAGGCGGAGTTGTCCATCCTGCTGGTCGATGAGCAGACGATGAGCGCGTACCACGAGAAGTACCTGGGTGAAACCGGTCCGACCGACGTCCTGTCGTTTCCCATGGACGAGCTGCGACCTCCGAGTGACGATGAGGAGCCTCCGGAAGGCCTGCTCGGGGACATCGTCTTATGCCCTGCCATCACTGACCGCCAGGCCCGCCAACACGGGCGGACGACCAGCGAGGAGGCTGAGTACCTCCTGGTGCACGGCATGCTGCATCTGTTGGGATTCGACCACGCCGAGCCCGTGGAGAAGGCCGAGATGTTCGCGCTCAAGGACAAGATCATCGCGGCCTGGGCCGAACAACGACCGGACGCCGCGAAGGCGCTTCGATGACGGAGAACGACTGGGTCTTCCTCGGCATCGCCCTGGTGCTCGTCGTCGCCGCGGGTTTGTTGGCTGCTGCCGAGGCTTCGCTCTTCTCGTTCTCCAAAGCGCGAGCCGACCGGCTGGTAGCCGATGGGCGGCCAGGAGCAACCCGACTGCGCGGCATGCTCGATGATCGGCCGCGCTATCTCAACACCGCGTTGTTCGTCCGGAGCTTGATCGAGATCTCGGCCATTGTGCTGGTCGCCAAGGTGGCGTTCACCCAAATCGAGCGGGTCTGGTTGGCGGGCTTGATCACCGCCGGCTCGATGTTCATCATCTCCTACATTTTTTGGGGAGTGGCACCTCGCACGCTGGGTCGCCAGCACGCGGACCGCGTCGCCTGCGCATCCGCCGGGCCGTTGTTCGCCATCACTACAGTGCTCGGGCCCTTCCCTCGGCTGTTGATCGTGATTGGCAATGCGCTGACCCCGGGAAAGGGCTTCAGCGACGGGCCGTTCGCCACGGAGGCGGAATTGCGCGAGCTGGTCGATCTGGCCGAGGCCAGCGAGGTGATCGAATCGGGCGAGCGGCGCATGATCCACTCGGTGTTCGACTTGGGCGACACCATCGTGCGCGAGGTGATGGTGCCCCGTACCGACATGGTCTTCATCGAGGAGTACAAGACGCTTCGCCAGGCGGTGTCCCTGGCCCTGCGGTCGGGTTTCAGCCGAATACCGGTGGTTCGGGACGGGCTTGACGACGTAGTCGGAGTGCTCTACCTCAAGGACGTGATCAAGCGCGTCTACGACTCGCCGGATTCCCAGCGCTCTGAGCGGGTCGGCTCGATGATGCGCACGCCGGTGTGGTGTCCGGATTCCAAGCCGATCGACGAGCTGCTGCGCGAGATGCAGCTCAAGCGCATGCACGTGGTGATCGTGGTCGATGAATTCGGCGGCACGGCCGGTATGGCCACCATCGAAGACATTCTCGAGGAGATCGTCGGCGAGATCACCGACGAGTACGACGAGGAGACCAGCGACATCACAGAGCTTGCCGAGGGCCGTTACCGGGTTTCGTCGCGGCTGCCCGTAGATGACCTGGGGGACTTGTTCGGACTGAAGCTCGATGACGAGGACGTGGAGACCGTGGGCGGGCTGATGGCCAAGCAGCTGAACAAGGTGCCCATAGCCGGCTCGGTGGTGAAGTATTCCGGACTCGAGCTCGTGGCCGAGCGGTCCACTGGACGTCGAAACCGGATCGGCACAGTGATCGTGAGTCGAATCGACGCCGACGGCAGCGATGAGGCCCGGCGTGCGGAGGCGGCGACAGAATTGGTCTCCGACCCTGCCCTGCGGGCCTCATGATCGCCAGCGGGAGCGCAGCGACCGTCGATCTCAGCGCCGAGGCCCGCTCATGAAAGAGGACCTCCAGGCGTCCGATCCCGAGGACATCAAGATCATCAATCTGGCCCGCGCGTCCCTGGCCCGCTCCCAGGCCAGGGAAGCGGCGTGCGTTCGCGATACCGACGGGCGGACGTACGCGGGTGCGAGCGTTGACCTACCGCACTTGCGGCTCTCGGCCATAGCCGTGGCCATCGCCATGGCGGTCTCGTCCGGCGCGCCAGGTCTGGAAGCGGTGGCCCTGGCCGGCGAAGCCCATCCGAGTGAGAGCGATCTTGCTCTGATCAACGATCTGCCTGGCGAGGGTGTGGCGGTGTGGTCGGTGGATGCCACTGGGGCCGTGCGCGGGCTGATCGAGGCGTGACAGTGGAGCCGCGTCCTGAGCTCACGGACCCGCGTCGCGGACCTGGGGACACCGTTCGTGTACCGGCAGACCTGGACCCTGCGCCTGCAGACCCTGGTCCTGAGCCTGTCGAAGGCCTGTCGTCGACAAGCTCTGACCGCGGGACCTTCCGCTCGGGTTTCGCCTGTTTCGTGGGCCGGCCGAACGCCGGCAAGTCGACGCTGACCAACGCCCTGGTGGGTGCCAAGATCGCTATCGCGTCAGCCAAGCCGCAGACCACCCGGCACGCTATCCGCGGCGTCGTCTCCCGCCCGGGTGCTCAGCTGATCGTCATCGACACACCGGGCCTGCACCGTCCTCGTACGCTGCTGGGCGAGCGACTCAATGATCTTGTTCGAGGCACCTGGACCGAGGTCGATGTGATCGGTGTCTGCCTACCGGCGAACGAGCGGATCGGGCCCGGAGACAACTACCTGGTCGGTGAGATTGCCGCACTGCCGAGGACGCCGACTTTGGTGGCCATCGCCACCAAGTCGGATCTGGTCTCCCCGAACCAGTTGGCCGAGCATCTTCTGGGGATCGCTGCGCTGGAGGCGAAGCATGGCATCGACTGGGCACATATCGTGCCGGTCTCTGCGGTCACCCATGATCGAGTTGACGTCCTTTCCGAGGTGCTCGCCGGATTGCTGCCGGAGGGTCCGCAGCTGTACCCGGACGGGATACTGACAGACGAACCGGAGGAAACCCTGGTCGCCGAGTTGATCCGGGAAGCTGCGCTCGAGGGTGCGCGCGAGGAGTTGCCGCACTCCATCACCGTGAGTGTGGAGGAGATGAGGCTTCGGGCCGACCGTTCCGCCGATAAACCGCTCTTGGACGTGTTCGCCTCTCTGATCGTCGAGCGCGACTCCCAGAAGGGCATCCTCATCGGCCATCGCGGCTCGCGGCTGAGCGAGATCGGTGCCGCTGCTCGCCAGCAGATCCAGGCGCTGCTGGGCACGCCGATATACCTCGACCTGCGCGTCAAGGTGCTCAAGGAGTGGCAGCGCGACCCGAAGCACCTCAACCGGCTGGGTTTCTGACTGTCACGAGACCGCTTGCTGAGCCACCTTCTGGTTCGCGCCGTACCCGGCGGCCTCGTCGAGCTTCAGCTCGTACGCGTTGAAGACCCGAGAGAGCCGGTAGCCGATTGCCTCATTGACGTTGATCATGTAGCGGTTGTCGACGTTGTTCCAGGTTTCGATGATCTCCAGTTGGGGCTGCTCGTCGGCGAGCCAGCGCATCATCTCGATCTTGAGGAGCAGTCCGAGCCGGTGTCCCCGGTGATCGCGGGCGACCGCCGTGTCACCCACGTGTCCCCGAGCTGGGCTCGAGCGGATTGAAGACCACCTGAGTATGGCCACCCACGCTGCCCGTGTTGCGATGACGCGCCACCACGCGGTAAAGGATGTCCCCACGCTTTTGCCGGGCGGTCTCGAAGTCGCGGAGTCGGGCCGTATCGAAGACCTCATCCTCGTAGGTCAGCGTCCCTGCCGGCGCGTCGTTGATGGCCGCGGTGACCTCGACCAGTTCGGCCAGCACCTCATCCGGGACCGGGGAAGTGAGCCGCTCGATGCGGTACTCCGAGGCCGCCTCGACAGCCTGGGCATGCAGCCGGTCGATCTCGGCATAATCCAGTTCGGCCAATCGTTGCCGTCGCCGAGCGTCGTGGCTGGCGTAACGGAAACCGAACTTCTCGACGAACGCCTGGCCACCAGGATCATCTTCGGCAACGCCCCCCCAGATGATCGCCCGACCGGCGTCCTTGGTCAGGCGCACGGCTTCATTCATGATCGTGCTGCCGTGGCCTCGGCGACGATGATCGGGATGAACGGTGATCCAGGTCCAGACGAGCTGGAGGTTGTCGTGCTTCGGCATCTCGAGCGATAGCACTCCGACGGGAACCTCGCCGCCTGAAGGGGTGTAGAGGAAGTGGGTGGCGGGATTCAGGTCCCAACCGAATTCGACATCGGCGGCGACCAACTCGGCGATGCTCGGGGGGCTGTCCGGGTCGTCCACCGGACGCGCCGCGTTGTAGATGTCGGTGATCGACTGGATGGCTTCGCGATCGCCCGGCTCGACGCGTACAAGTGGCATTCCACCAGGGTGCACCGACGCGCCGGGGTCACGCCAGGGGTTTTCGGCCTGCCGCGCTGCGCTTGGCGTCGACAGCCGGGTGGGCTACAGTGACCACGTGGTCCAGCCCGGAGTCCTGCGCTCGTACGCGCTGCTCCTCCTTCGCTGCCGCAGCGAGTCCTCCTAAGGGCCGGCATCCTCGCTGCGGAGTTCGCGCGTGCTCGCCCACCCGTATCAGCCAGCGAGGATGACAATGACCAGTTCCAACCCCAGCTTTTCGACACGCTCAGGGCGTGTGACTGCAGCCTCAGAGCACGTAGACCCGAGTTCAGGGCGCAATGAATTCGGCACCCGGGTGCAATCGGTACCGGTGCAACAACCCAGCCAGATGCCGTACGGGCGCTACCGCGCCTACAACCCGGTCGACCTGCCGGACCGAACCTGGCCGACCAAGCGCATCACGTCCGCGCCCCGCTGGCTCAGCACCGATCTGCGAGACGGCAATCAGGCACTGATCGATCCCATGACCCCGGCGCGCAAGCACAAGATGTTCGAGCTGCTGGTGCGCATGGGCTACAAGGAGATCGAGATCGGCTTTCCGTCGGCAAGCCAGATCGACTTCGACTTCGTGCGGCAGCTGATCGAGGGTGACAAGATCCCCGACGACGTGACGGTGTCGGTGCTGACTCAAGCTCGCGAAGACCTGATCGAGCGGACCGCGGAGTCCCTGGTCGGTGCGAAGACGGCCACCATCCACATGTACAACGCCACCGCCCCGCTGTTCCGTCGCGTGGTGTTCCACGTCGACCGAGCTGAGTGCATGGCGCTGGCGCACCAGAGGCACCGAGCTGGTCATGAAGTATGGGGAGCAATATCTCGGCGACACCGAGTTCGGATATGAGTACTCGCCGGAGATCTTCACCGGGACGGAGCCGGAGTTCGCCGTCGACGTCTGCAATGCGGTGATGGATGTCTGGCAGCCGTCCGACGGTCGGGAGATCATCCTCAACCTGCCGGCCACGGTGGAGATGTGCACACCGAACACGTACGCCGACCTCATCGAGTGGTTCGGCCGGCATGTTCATAACCGGGAGAACGTGGCGATCTCGCTGCATCCGCACAATGACCGGGGTACGGCCGTGGCCGCGACCGAGCTGGCGTTGATGGCCGGCGCCGATCGGGTGGAAGGCTGCCTGTTCGGTCATGGCGAGCGAACGGGCAACGTCGATCTGATCACCTTGGGAATGAATCTGTTCTCACAAGGGATCGACCCCAAGATCAACTTCTCCGATATCGACGAGATCCGTCGCACGGTGGAGTACTGCACGAACCTGCCGGTTCACCCGCGCCATCCGTACGCGGGAGATCTGGTCTACACCGCCTTCGCAGGCAGCCATCAGGATGCCATCAAGAAGGGCCTCGAGGATCTGGAGGTCCGCGCGAGGGAGCAGGGCATCAGCGTCCGGGAAATCGCATGGGAGGCGCCGTACCTGCCCATCGACCCGTACGACGTGGGCCGCACCTACGAGGCAGTGATCCGCGTCAACTCCCAGTCCGGCAAGGGTGGCGTGGCCTACATCATGAAGTCGGAGCACAACCTCGATCTGCCGCGCCGGCTGCAGATCGAGTTCTCTCAGGTGGTGCAGGCGCGGACCGACGCCGGCGGCGGTGAGGTGACGCCAGCTGAATTGTGGTCGATCTTCTCCACCGAGTACCTGGGTCTGGACACGCCGCTGGAGTTGATCAGCGTGACCAGTGCGACGGGCACCGGGCAGATCGATTCGGTGAACGCGATCGTGAGCGTCAACGGCCAGCGCCGGGAGATCACCGGCGAAGGCAATGGCCCGGTGTCGGCCTATGTCGATGCCCTTTCGGCGCTCGGCTTCCCGGTCCGTGTCCTCGACTACTCCGAGCACGCTCTATCCGCCGGGGGCGACGCCCTCGCCGCGGCGTACGTGGAGTGTGAGGTCGGTTCCGGCGAGGACAGCCAGGTCGCCTGGGGTGTCGGCATGGACCCCAACATCGTCACCGCATCCCTCAAGGCCGTCACCTCCGCCGTCGACCGCGTTCAAAGCGGCCACCGCTCCTAAACCGACTTTGAGCCCCGCCGGCACTCGTTGAGCCTCTAGGAACGGGCTCGAGGAGCGCCGAACGGGCTCAAAGTCGGCGATTCTCCGGGGTGGCGACGTTGCGCTGTCCACAGGACGGCTTGGCCGTCGTCCCACCATCCACAGATCTCGCTGGCGTCCTCCTAATACCACTTTTCGTGGTCGCGTTGATGGGTGGAATCACTTCGACGAACCAGCGAGCTCCGTGATCTCGGATACACGCCTGGCGAGCTGTCCAGGCTCGTCCGGAACGGCGACCTGACGCGAATTCGGCGTGGAGCCTACGGACCGCCCGCGACTGAATCGCTGGACCCGATCGAGCAGCATCGCCGTCTCGTGTGTGCAACGTTCCCCCTGCTCGCGCCAGACGCTGTCGCCAGCCATACGTCAGCAGCGGTACTTCATGGGGTGCCCTTGTTCGCCGCCGCGTTGACACGGGTGCAGCTGACGCGGGGCGAGATCCCAGGCGGCAAGATGCGATCCGCCATCCAGCTGCATGCCGCACCCCTGGGCGCGAGCGATGTGGTCGTGATCGATGGGGTCTCCGTCACCACCCTGGCGCGTACGGTTGCCGATCTGGCGAGATCACTGAGCTTCGAACAGGCGGTGGTTACCGGCGATGCGGCACTTCGCCAAGGACTTGAGCGTAGCGAGGTTGAGGTCTGCTTGGCGCGCATGCGGCGATGGCCCGGGGTCATCCAAGCCCGCCGCGTCATCCGTTTCCTTGACGGACGTAGCGAGAGTCCGGGCGAGTCGCGAAGTCGTGTGGGTTTCTTGACATCGGGCATACCTTCTCCAGAGCCGCAGCATGAGATCTACAACGAGCACGGCCGGCTTATTGGGCGTACGGACTTCGCCTGGGTGGAGCTCGGCACAGCTCGGAGAATTCGACGGCAAAGCAAAGTACGGGCGACTCCTCAAGCCGGGGGAGACTGCCGACGACGCGGTTTATCGGGAGAAGCTGCGGGAGGATGCGTTGCGAGGCGCCGGATGGCAGGTCGTCCGATGGACTTGGGCCGACCTTGCCAGGCCGGAGGACATCGCCGGTCGCCTTCGCCGGGCCTTCGCCCGTTCGCGACCTTGAGCCCCGTCGACGCGCCTCGAGCCCCGTCCTGCGGGCTCAAGGAACGCCGACGGGGCTCAAAGTTGGGTTTTGGCGGTAGGCAGATGCGGCGAGGGCAACGGCGGGCTAGTCGCGGAAGCCGTTCGCGGCCGTCCTGGCCGGGACCACCGGCGCGAAGATCCAGGCGTCGAAGAATGGCTTCAGGTTGATGGTCGTGTGCGACTGGGCGGCGGCCATCCAGTCCTCCAGGCTGCGGCTCCCCGGTTGCTGGCTCCAGTCCCTGGCCAAGGCGAAGAATGCGTCGTCGCCGATCACGTTGCGCAGCGCCTGCAGCGCCATCGGACCTCGGACGTACACCGTGCTGAACAGCTGGTCAGGACCTGGGTCGATCATGGTGACCTGCCAAAAGCGCGCCTCGTTCTTGGTCCGCTCGTAGGCAGCGTTGAGAGCGGCGTTGGCGGTGCGGCCGCCCGTCCGCTCGGCCGCTCCCCACTGGGCCCACGATGCGTACGCCTCATTGTCGAAGATGTCGTTCCATTCGCGGAGGGTCACGTTGTCGCCAAACCACATGTGGGCCAGTTCGTGAGTGATGAGTACCGGCGCATAGTTGTCGTTCAGCAGCGAGGCGGCGTTGTACACCGGCCGGGTCTGGGTCTCCAAGCCGCCGAACTGCAGCCGATGTATCGGCGAGACCCCGCCGATTTCGGTGAAGGGGTAAGGACCGAACATCTGCTCCAGGATGCGAATCGTGCCGGCGGACTTTCGCAACTGCCCGAGAATACGGCTTCGGTTCTCCGCCGACAGCTGCATGGAGACCGCATAGACGTACGGTCGACCGTCGGCCACGCCTTGCTCGAGCTGGTATTTCCCGATGGCGATGAACGCGAGGTAGGTCGCCACGGGTTGCCGGGATATCCAGTGCCAAGTATTGAAGTCGGCTTCGCTGCCGGTATCGGCAGACTCGAGGCGGCCGATGCTGATTGCTTGAAGATCAGCTGGCACCCGGATCGAGATGTCCATCAGTGCCACATCAGAGGGATGATCATTGGACGGGAACCACCAGGCAGCGCTTTCCGGCTCGCCGGCGACCGTCCACTCCTGATTCCTGGTCCACCAGGGCCGCACCTCGTCCCGGCTGATTTTTCCCGGCGCGCCTGAATAATCGACGACGACCACGAACGTTGATTCGGCGGCGATCGGGGTGGCCGGTGTGACCCGAACGTCCTGGAAATCTCGCTTCTCGAATTTGGCATCTTCGCCGTTCACTTCGACCTTGTCTGTCTGCAGCGCAAGGTCGAGATAGAAGGACGACAGCGGTTGGCTGGCCCGCGCGATGATCTTGGTCGTCGATCGCATGCTCTCGGACTTGGCATCCCAGTCGATCGCAATCTCGTATTTGATCACGTCGTAGCCACTGTTGCCGGCGTCGGGGAAATACGGATCACCGACACCCGGCCCTCCGGCCGAGCCAGTGCCGGTGCCGGCTTCGCGATCGGTCGATGAGTTCGCACGTACGACCAGGGCGACGCCCATAGGTATGGCCAGCAAGGCGACCAAGATCAGCGGCAGCACGATCGCCAAACCGTAGGACGCGCGAGACGATTGGGGCTGTTGGGTGGCGAATTGGGGATCGGGAGGCGGCCAGTCGGGGTTAACGCTCGACATGTGCGAGCGACCTCAGATTCCGGTCGAGGTGCCAGGCCACGAACGCCGACGTGATCCCGCTGGCTTCTCGCGCAACTGGGCCGGGCACGTCGCGGGTGTCCTCCCATCGGCCCTCTAGCAAAGCGCCGAGGAGAAGCAGTGTTTCGGCGGCGGGTCGGGCTGACCCTGGTGGCCGGCAGACGCTGCACACCACGCCGCCTGCGGCAGGGGAGAAGGCGTCGTGCGGTCCTTCCACCCCGCATCGCGCGCAGTCGGTAAAGGAGGGTGCGTAGCCGGCGATGGCGAGCGCTCGCAGCAGGTAGGAGTCCAAGATCAACGTCGCCGGTCGCGGTCCATCGGAGGTCCCCGAATTCAAGACTCGGAGGGCTGCGACGAGCAGGAGATACTGCTGCAACGCGGGCTCTCGCTCCTCGGCGACCAGCCGGTCCGCGGTTTCCAGCATCACCTGGCCGGCGGTGTAGGCGGGATAGTCGTCGGTCAGGGGGTCACCAAAGGCGTCGAGCGATTCCACCTGGGTCACCACGTCCAGCGTGCGGCCGGTGGCGAACTGCAAGTCGATGTGGGAGAACGGTTCAAGTCGAGCGCCGAACTTCGATGACGTACGCCGAACGCCCTTCGCAACCGCGCGAACCTTGCCATGCCGGCGGCTCAGCATCGTGATGATCCGGTCGGCTTCACCCAGCTTGTGGGTGCGTAGCACGATCGCATCGTCGCGATAAGTCGGCACCTCGATATTGTCCCCGACATGCCAAGGAATTCGCGGAGCGCAGCCCGACGGATGGAGGCTCGGCGTCCGTCCAGGCCGCCGACGCCACACGCCAGCGGCGCTCGGCCACCGCAGGTCCCGGCCGACCGGCTCCCGACCCATGTCGCGATCGTGATGGACGGCAATGGACGCTGGGCGAAGGCGCGCAACCTCCCGCGTACGGAAGGTCACGCCCGGGGTGAGGAGTCGCTTTTCGACGTCATCGAAGGTGCGATCGAGGTCGGGGTGAAATACCTTTCGGCGTACGCCTTCTCGACCGAGAACTGGAGTCGTTCACCTGACGAAGTGCGCTGGCTGATGGGTTTCAACCGGGACGTCATCCGGCGCCGGCGTGATCAGCTCGACGCCCTGGGCGTACGGGTCCGCTGGGCTGGCCGGCGACCGCGATTATGGCGCAGTGTGATCAGCGAGCTTGTCGACGCCGAGCAGCGCACTGTGGACAACGACGTGCTGACGCTGCAGTTTTGTGTGAACTACGGCGGCCGCGCGGAGATCGTGGACGCCGCTCGTCGTGTCGCGGAACTTGCCGCCGCGGGGCGGCTGGATCCCAAGAAGCTCACTGAGGAACGGTTCCGGCACTTCCTCGATGAGCCCGACATTCCTGACGTCGACCTCTTCGTCCGCTCATCGGGCGAACAGCGCACGTCGAACTTCCTGCTCTGGCAGAGCGCGTACGCGGAACTGGTCTTCCTCGACCGGCTCTGGCCGGACTTCGACCGCCGGGACCTGTGGCGAGCGATCGAGCTTTACGCCGATCGTGACCGCCGCTACGGCGGTGCACTCCCCAACGCCGTCAGGTGACGCTTCTCGCCATTCCGCACTTTGACCCTCGCGCTGACATGCGGGGGTCAAAGTCGAGGATTTGAGGGCGCGGCGGGCCCATGCGAGGTGGGGTGCCAGTCGTGGCGGCGGCCGGGCTCCCTAGTGCTCGTCGTAGTGGTCGGCGTGCTGGGCGTGGCGGTGGCCCTCGTGGATGAAGTCGGTGTGGTCGCCGTGCTGCACGTACGGGTGCCCGCAGCCGGGCCCGTGCTGATGCGGATGGGCACCGGTGTCGACATGAGGCAGCGCGACGTTTTCATCGCCGGCCGACTCCGGCAGCTCAAGCTCGCCCCGATGGGGGCGCCGCAGCAGCGCCGAGACGGGCAGCGTCAGAGCGAAGACCAGGATGGCCAGCACGACGATGAGCGCCCCGGGAGGCGTGTCCGCGTAGTACGCGCCGGCCGCGCCACCCAGCGACACGAAGACCCCCAGCACCATTGCGCAGCCGAGAGCCGCATAGAAGCCGCGGACCAGGTTGGAAGCGGCCGCCACTGGCACCACCATCAAGGCGCTCACCAGCAGCAGACCGACCGTACGCATGGCCAGCGTGACGGTGATCGCGGCCAGCGCCACGATCATGATGTTGTAGAACCGCACCCGCAGCCCCTGTACCCGAGCGAAGTCCTCATCAGTGCAGACCGCGAAGAGTTGCGGGGCGAGTCCGACTGCAGGCACCAGGACGACCAGGGCCAGCCCGCCCACCATGATCAGATCTCCGCGCGTCACGGTGGTCAGCGAGCCGAACAGATAGCCCGACAGAGCAGCGGCGCCGGATCCAGCGATGCCGGACATCAGCACGCCGGCTGCCAGACCGCCGTAGAACAAGATCGCCAACCCGACGTCACCGCTGGCCTTGCCTAGCTGACGCAGGATCTCCACGATCACTGCTCCCGCGACACAGACCACGACAGCGACCGGGATGGGGGCCTGACCGGTGATCAAGGCCAAGCCGACGCCGGCGATCGCGACGTGTCCCAGCCCGTCGCCGAGCAAGCTCAACCGGCGCTGCACGATGTAGGTCCCGATCGCGGGAGCCATGAGCCCGGTCAACAGGGCAGCGAGCAGCGCCCGTTGCATGAAGGAGAATTGGAGGACCTCGATCATCGCTCGACCGTCCCTCCGAGCCAGGTCTGGTCGCTGATCGGCCGCTGCTCGTCGAGCTCGTGCCTGCCCGCTCGATCGAGATCGTCCGATGGGACGAGAGGACTGTCGGAGACGACCCTGCCCTCATGTAGCACGACCGCTCGATCCAGCAGTGGTCTTAGGGGGCCTACCTCGTGCAGGACGACCAGTAGCGAGGCGCCGCCGGCCACCAGCTCAGTGAGCAACTCGGCCAAGCCGCGTTGGGATTTCAGGTCGACTCCAGCGGTCGGCTCATCCATGACCAGCAGTTCCGGCTCGCCCGCCAGCGCTCGAGCGATCAGCACCCGCTGCTGCTGTCCACCGGAAAGCCTCGTCATCTCGGCTGCCGCTCGGTCGGCTAGGTCGACGGCAGCCAGCGCGTGCGATATCGCGCTCCGATCGCTCGCTCCCAGCGGCACGAAGGGTTTGCGGCGGGCCAATCGACCGGAGGCAACGACCTCCTTGACTTTGGCTGCTCGCATCACCATCGCCGAGCGTTGCGGTACGTAGCCGATCCGGGCCCAGGCCTGATAGCTGTTGAGCGGTGTACCGAAGAGGCGTACGTCCCCCTGCTGGTGAGGAAGCAGCCGAATCAATGAACGGACCAGCGTCGACTTGCCGGATCCATTGCCCCCCATCAGCGCCACCGCCTCGCCGCGATGGACGCGAAGATCGATCCCGCGAAGGACAGGAAGACCACCGAGCTGGACCGTGAGGTTATCTGCACCGATGACTTCATTGCGTTCCGGCGCCGGCGTTACCGACATGAGTTCGCTTTTCGCAAAGCCGCGAGGTTAGCTGCCATGACGGTGAGGTAGTCGGCACCTCTCGACTCGGCAGTGACGCCCTCGACGGGATCGAGGACGTCAGTAACCAATCCAAGATCACCGGCCACTGCTTCCGCCACGGCGGGGGAGACGAGCGTCTCGAAGAAGATCGTGGTGATGCCGTGTGCTTGGGCCTCTTGATGAACCTCCGC
>CAVWIA010000007.1:0-793081 GCA_963754965.1 uncultured Actinomycetota bacterium | reverse complement strand
CGAACAGTGCTCGCATCTGCTCAGCGGTCACCGGATCACCCGCATTGAGGCCGTCGATCCCGTCCAGGCCGGAACCGGTCCACACTCCGGGCGTCTCGCCCCGTTCGGTGTAGTAGACCGCCAGCCCGGTGCGACCTCGCTCCGTCGCATCCAGCGCAGCGACCTGCCGGGTCAGGTAGTCATACCCCGCGCCTGCAGTGAGCTTGTGAATGCTCATCGTCACACTCACCCGAAGGGGTACATGCCGTCCCAGCGGTCACGCAGACCCGGGGTACATCCATCGGTGCATGGGGTGTGTCGAATCGGGATCTCAGAAATGGATAGGGGGTACGTAGAACTGCTCGTGACGCTCGGGGCGCCCCCGCCGACAACGTGGCTGGGACCTAGGTGGAAGTGACGGGATGCGCGAGATAGGTGGGCCTCGGCTGGTGGAGCGCTCGGTGGCGGAGGCGGCGTTTGGACGCACAAGCGCTTCCATCGGCGGGACGGCAGCAGCGGGACCGGCAGATACACGCCTAGGAGTCGGGATCGTGGTCGCGATTGGCGAACGCGACGCCGCGGAACGCGGCACGGGGCTGTTGCAGACGTCGATCGACTGCGAGCACTTGTCGCTGCAGCAGGCGTTGGCCTGGCATGGCACGCTCACCGTACGCAGTGCGACGCGGCTGATTCGCTCGCGATGTGACAAGCCGGGGGAAGGCCCGAGTGTTGCGCACCAGCTGCCGTCGACCGGTGAAACTCGGCGGCGAGAACCTACGCGGTGGTGAGGAGTCCGTCAAGCCGGCGCAAGCGCCGGCCGTGCGACGCGTGTCCTCGCTGCGCTGCGGGCCGCGCCGCCCAGATTTCCTTGGACCGGTGCGCCAGGCAATACCCTTTCGCGCCCTACACGGCATCCGATCGCGGTGTTGCGCAGAGGGATGCGCTAACGCTCGCGTAGCGCGGGCTCTCGTCGGCGACCCGACGCTCCAAGCCCTCCAGCAGCAGCTCCAACCCGTAGTCGAACTCGTCCGCGAACGCGTAACCGCCATCGCCGAACAATTCGGCGCGCGAGCGCGCAATGTGCGGATACAGCTCCGCCGACGCCGCAACCTTGACGGCGAATGCCTCCTCGGCGCCGTCCCCCGGTTCGAACGGCAGGCTCGTCTCGGTCAGCGCGAACCCGTACACGTAGGCGTCGATCGCCGAGAACGCGTGTATTGCGAGCGCGGCACTGAAGCCCTCGGTCATCAGCACGCCAATCAGCCGGTCGTGGTGCTGTAGCAGCGCTGGGCCGGGGTTGGGGCGCGTCATCATCCCGAGCGCCCACGGATGAGCGGTGAGCACCGACCGTGCCGATCGTGCCCGGCCGGTCAGCGCCTCCCGCCAGGCATCGCCGACCTCGGGCAGCTCGATCCTCTCGAATACCCAGTCGGCGAGGTCGTCGAGCAGCGCCTCCTTGCTTGGGACGTGATGGTAGAGCGACATCGCCTCAACGCCGAGCACCTTCGCGACACTGCGCATGCTCACGGCGGCGACACCTGCGCGGTCGGCGACGGCGGCGGCCGCGGCAATGATCCTCTCCCTGCTCAGTGGTGTGCGCCGCGTCATTTTCCCATCCTTGCGCACTTACGCTTGTAAGGCTACGCTTGGGACCGGTCCTTACAACCGTAAGTCCCGAATCTGACGAACCGTAGGAGGTTCACCATGTCCAGAACCAGCACCACCCACCCAATCAAGCCAAGGAGCATTGTGATGAGAACGCCTCAATCCCACACCGCACTAGAGAATCCGCCGTCCCAGAGCGCGCTGGAAGATCGGCGCATGCCCGTGCAGGCCAAGCTCGCGGCAGCCTGGACCAGCTTGATGTTCTTCGTCATCTACATCGACTACTTCCACCTCTACAAGCCCGGCGCCATCGACCAAATCCGGGGTGGCCGCATCTTTGAGTTCGACATTAGCGGGACATTGTTGACCATTTTCGTCGTGGTCATAGGGATCCCGGCCCTGATGGTGATGCTCTCCATGACGCTGCCCGCCCGTGTGAACCGCGCCACGAACCTCGTCGTGGCATCGCTCTACATCCCCGTCATGGTGTTCAACGCGGCAGGGGCGTCCTGGGAATGGGCCTCCTTCTACGGCCTCTCCATCGGAATCGAGGTGCTGATCCTGGCCTTCATCCTGCGCTCCGCCTGGACCTGGCCACGCCGCACCGCATCACCGGCGACCCCGGCAGCCAGCCTCGACAGCGAGCCACTCCGCACGCAGCAGGCGTGACTGCCCGCCCCGCGCCCGACCATCCTTCGCTCGCCCCACCCGCGGGCACGGTCACCTGCCTCAGCGTTCGCTGCTGAGAACTCCGTCCCACCCCATCCCCCAGAACGGTCCCCGTCATGATCGAGGCACGCGAGCTCACCAAGCGCTACGGCGACACCACCGCCGTGCACTCCCTCAGCTTCACGATCGCGCCCGGGACCGTCACCGGGTTCCTCGGCCCGAACGGCGCCGGCAAGTCCACGACCATGCGCATGATCATGGGACTGGACCGGCCGACGTCGGGCACCGTCACCGTCGACGGCCAGCCCTACCGGCAGCACCGTGCCCCGCTACGCGAGGTCGGCGCCCTGCTCGACGCCAAGGCGGTGCACCCCGGCCGCAGCGCCCGCTCACACCTGCGCACCATGGCCGCCACCCACAAGATCAAGGCCTCCCGGGTCAGCGAGGTCATCGAGATGACCGGCCTGGCTGGGGTCGCGACGAAGCGCGTCGGAGGGTTCTCCCTCGGCATGGGCCAGCGCCTGGGCATCGCCGCCGCCCTCCTAGGCGACCCCAGGACGCTCATCCTCGACGAGCCGGTCAACGGGCTCGACCCCGAGGGGCGCTGAGAACGATGAAGGCGATAACCCAACACCGCTACGGCGGACTTGACACTCTCGAATACGAGACTGTTGCCGGGCCCGTAGCGGCGAAGGACGAAGTCCTCATCCGGGTTCAGGGAGCATCCATCAACGCGGCCGATTGGCTGCTCATGCAGGGTGAACCCTTCGTTGCGAGGTTGGCGTTCGGCCTGCGGCGGCCCAAGGTCTCGACGCGGGGCAGGGATGTGGCCGGCGTGATCGAGGCTGTGGGCGACAACGTGCGCCGTTTCAGCGTGGGCGACGAGGTTTATGCAGAGGTGGATGCCGGCAGCTTCGCCGAATACACCGTCGCCCAGGCGAAGCGCCTCGCTCACAAACCCTCGCGAATCAGCTTCGGCGAGGCGGCTGCCGTGCCGATCGCCGCAACAACGGCGCTGCAGGGGGTGCGGGATGTCGCGAAGATCAAGCCGGGCGACAAGGTGCTCATCAACGGAGCGTCCGGCGGAGTCGGCTCCTTCGCCGTGCAGCTGGCTAAGGCCTGCGGGGCCGAAGTGACTGGCGTCTGCAGCACCGCAAATCTCGAGTTCGTGCGGTCGTTGGGCGCAGACCACGTCATCGACTACACGGGTGAGAACTTCGCGACGGGAGAGGCTCGCTACGACGTGATCTTCGACCTCGTCGGCAACCGATCGCTGGCCGAGTGCAGGCGGGCCCTCACTCGTCGCGGAACACTTGTGCTGGCGTCGGGCAACGGGGGACGCGTGCTCGGTCCGATCCGACGCATGCTCGCAGCGATGCTGCTGGGCATGTTCGTGACCCAGAACCTTCGACCCCTCGCCGCGGTCGCGAGCGGCGCCGACCTCGAGGTGCTTCGGGAACTCATCGAGGCCGGCACCATCACGCCGCCAGTCGACCGCAGCTACCCGCTCGCTGAGACGCCTGAGGCGATCCGCTACTTCGTTGAGGAGCACGCCAGGGGAAAGATCACCATCACCGTCACCAGCCAGAACAACACCAAGGAGCAGCACCAGTGAACACCACCGCCACAACTCTGAGCCCTCCCGTGCTCGCGGCCCGCGACATCCGTAAGTCCTACGGCAAGGGCACCGCCCGGTTCGATGCGTTGGCTGTTGTGTCGCTGTCGGTGTATGCCGGGGAGTCGATCGCGATTGTGGGGAAGAGCGGGTCGGGCAAGTCGACCCTGATGCACTTGCTTGCGTTGTTGGACCAACCGGATGACGGCACCCTGATGGTCGGCAACACCAACGCCGATGAGTTGTCGGTGCGGCAGCTGAACCGGTTACGCAACCAGGACTTCGGGTTCGTGTTCCAACAGTTCTTCCTCACCCCCAACGCCACCGTGCTCGACAATGTGGTGCTGCCCCTGAAGATCGCCGGTGTTGGTGCCCGGGAACGCAAAACCCCGCGGCATGGCAGTACTCGAACAACTGGAAATGGCAGACAAAGCCAAAAAACAAGGCAGTCACCCTCTCAGGCGGACAAAACAACGAGTCGTCATCGCCCGCGCCCTGGTGAACAACCCGAAGGTCATCTTCGCCGACGAACCCACCGGCAACCTCGACACGATCAC
Source organism: uncultured Actinomycetota bacterium (assembly GCA_963754965.1). Taxonomy (GTDB): domain Bacteria; phylum Actinomycetota; class Actinomycetes; order Propionibacteriales; family Propionibacteriaceae; genus Microlunatus. The sequence continues at coordinate 788,656 of CAVWIA010000007.1, read as the reverse complement.
CGGTGCCCTGGTTGCCGGGTGCATACCGCCGGTAATCCGATCCGAACCGTAGCACCCGTGAAGGGTGCGGAAACCTGAGCACCCATGGCCCCTGACCGCGCGCTGTCGCGTACCGCAAGGTGGTGGTGGTGGTGGTGGTGATCACGCCCCTGCGGCGGTCCGCGGCTTTCTCAATCATGGGAATCGACGGTTCGCTCCTTTGGGCAGTTCGGCGTCGATCGACCGTTCCGACTTTGCTACCTTTTGCGGCCGTGACCAGTTGGGCCCCGGGGCGGGCGTGAAGGCGGTCGTCCACGACCGGTACGGGTCGCCCGATGTGCTGCGGGTCGAGGAGGTCCCGGTACCGTCACCGGCCGCGGGCCAGGTGCGGGTGAAGATTGCCGCGACCTCAGTCAACCTCAGCGACTGGGAGTGCCTACGCGGATCGCCCGCGTACGCGCGGATCGACGGGCTGCGGTTCCCGGCTCGCCGGACGCTCGGTTCGGACATCGCCGGCCTGGTCGACGATGTCGGGGAAGGGGTGACCCAGTTCCGACCCGGAGACGAGGTGTATGGCGACAACCTCAGGCTGAAGGGCGGCTTCGCGGAGTACACGCTCGCGCCGGAATCCGCGCTCGCCCACAAGCCGGACCAGCTCACCTTCGTTGAGGCGTCGACCATCCCGCAGGCGGGCGCGATCGCCCTGCAGGGCACGAAGGGGGCCGGGACGGGTCGCCGGGTGCTGATCAACGGCGCTGGCGGAGGGTCGGGATCCTTCGCGATTCAGCTCGCGAAGCGGCTCGGTGCTCACGTCACCGGTGTTGACAACGCCTCCAAGCTGGACTTCATGCGGTCGGTCGGTGCGGATCGCGTGATCGACTATCGCCGAGACGACTTCACCCGGACCTCCCAGCCTTACGACCTGATTTTGGACCTGGCCGCGCACCGGTCCGTACTTGCCTATCGGCGTGCGCTGGCGCACGGCGGCACGTATCGGTGCGTGGGTGGGTCGGTGTCCACGCTGCTGCGCCTGCTTACCGTCGGCCGACTGGTTGGGGGACTCACCGGACGCGCGATCGGGATCCTTGCTGTCCAGGAGGGGCCGGCCCACTTTGAGCCGCTTGCCGCCCTCTGCACCACCGGGGACATCCAGATCCACATCGACCGCACGTTCGCACTCGACGAGGTTCCCGCCGCGCTTGCTCATGTCGGTGAGGGACGCGCCTCCGGCAAAGTGGTTGTCGTCCTCTCCTGACCCACTCTGAACCCGTCCGGCGGCCCGCAGGTCCGCTCAAAAGCACGAGCGCGCAGGTCGAGGAGGCGTGTGTTGTCGTGGTGACGTCGTCGCTCGGAATTGTGGCATAGGACATAGCGGGAGCCACGTGCTGGGAGCCAATCGAGGTGGACAGTGCCGGTTCAGCGCGACCACAGGTGAACCGTTCGGCCGACTCCAACTGTCGTATGCATCCCTGGTTCGCTGCGATGGCATGGAAGCGGTCAACGGTCGGGCCCGCTTGTTCGCCGCATCACGGCTGAGTTTGGCCGTGGCCGACTCTTCATTCAGTTGCCGCGCCTCAGCTAAGAGGCGGTCGACTTCCTGCAGATCCACGGTCCAGTCGAACAGGGCCGCGGCTCCTTTCAGCACTTCGAGTGCGGCTACCACGCACGCGGACGACACCATGTCGGTTAACGGACCGGGATCCAGGCGTGTCCGGAATCCGATTTGGTCGCTCGGTTCGCTGGGGATGTGGAGCCCTGCAGCGCGATAGGTAGCATCAGCAGCGCTCGCTGCGAGGCGCATTTCAGCAGTGAGGCTTTGGTAGATCAAGGTCCGCTCGGCGCTGGGCAGTTCGGTTGGCACCAAGCCCGACGAGGCGAAGCCCAATTCCATCTCGGGCCGGCGTCGAGCTGCGTACTCTCGCTCCACGTCGGGCTCGTCGAGGCCATCGAGGGCCATGCGCGCGACGATGCCGAGACTCGCCTGCCACCGATCATGGTCGCCGCCTCAGCTGCCGGTTGATCTCATCTGCGTCGTCCATCGTGCCCGGTTGCATTTTAGGTACTGTGGGGTCTGCGAGCCCGGGGAACATTTGCGTTACCAGGGACGACAGGTCGATTCCTCCAAGCAGGATCGGCATACTGAACGGCACAGTCTCACCCTGCTTCGTGAAGACGTGCGCCTGGGGTTCCATCCGATCGTCGGCATTGATAAAAGAGACGTGACAATACGGACTGACGGTCTTTTCCTTCGCGGCGACCTGTCTATTGGCGGTCGCCAGGAGCTTCATGTGATCGAAGGCTTTCCGCGGCCGCACGTCAAGTTGTGATTCAAGTTTGCGGTACGTGGCAGCATCTAGGCGATAGGCACCTGATCCATTTCCGAAGAGGAAGGGTGCCGTAAGGGGCTGCATCAAATAATCGAAATGGGGTTGCACAACAACCCCGAAGGCAGTCTTCCTTACATTCGAGAAGGCGCCGAAGAAGCGCGCATTTGGCTCCAAGACGAGGATGTTGATAATCAGCGCCCCGCGCAATCTGGCGATGTCACGGTTGAGCCGGCTCTTAAGGTGTGCCATGGCGGCATTGATCACTTCGGATTCACCCCGGAGCGTTTCACGAATCCAGTCGCCTGTCCGAGTGCCGTCTGGCAGGACGGCGACGCCGGTGTAGCCCAGCAATGCCTTCGGTCCACCATCCAGGGGAGGGAAGGTCACCTGCAGGATTTTGGGTGCGGCATCATCTAGCACTCCGCCGGTGCGTGAGTCGGTCACCCGGTAGTCCACGCACAGGTAGACGCCCTCAGGCTTGCTCATCCCCAAGATCAACGTCACGATGCACTTCCTCGTCCGCGTGCCGCCCGGGCGGCACGCGGAGGGAGCGCCCGACGCCTGGGCTTGGGCTCGTCGTTGCGCTCGATCTCCAGCTCCATGAGCCAGGCCCTGAGCCAGACACGCCGGGAGTTGGTACGGTTGACCCAGAAGAGCGTCGCGCTGAGGATGGCGACGATGTTGAGGGCGACGATGACGGTGTAGATCAACTGCCTTGCCTTTCCGGTAGAGCGACAACATCCGTGCCGCTCCCGGAAGCCCCCACGATCCGTCCCCCGAGCAGCGGCAGCACGCTAGCACGGCTCCACGCGCATGTCGAGCGACTACTTACACCGATGTAACCTTGGATTTGAAGTGCGTCACATACGTCTCGATGGACTCGGACCTAGGTAAAATCTGACGACCTGGCGAACCTGCCCTCACGACCGGCAGCTGCGATGGCATGGAAGCGGTGGTCGCGCGTACCCCAGGCGTGCCCCCGACGCGCGCGGACACGCATTACATGCCACGCCATGCACCGACAAGCAAAGCGTTGGAGTAGCTCGTGTGCCAGCGTGCTAGGCCTTCGCAACGAGAAGGTCAGGCGTTCGACTTCCCTTGGCACGCTGATCAGGCTCCGGCGTCGAGCAGGTCGATCAGGTTGCGGAAGTCTTGATATCGAGGTGAGCGCCTTGCCCGACCGCGTAGGCCTCGGCGATCCAGCTACCGAACTCATCGTCGAGCTCGTCTAGCGACCTCACCCTGAAGTGGTGAACGAACAAGCGGCGCGTGTAGGGCGACGAGCGCCGGATTCTTGGGTCTAATACCTGGCGTTGCAGGTCCAAGTGCCCGTCGAGTGACGTGCGAGTGGGGACTGCGCCGGCGAAGCCGCGGCGGCTCCCCTTGAGCGACACTGCGGTCTTCGCTACGGCGTAGTCGAAGGGGCCGCACGCTTCCGCTAGTCGGATGAACCGGTGGTAGAGGGCGACAACGTAGTCAGGCTTGTCCTGTAGGTGGCGATCAATGGTCCATTCGTCAGTCACCTTGTAGATCCTGCCGCAGCCTCGCTAGCTGCCGCCCTTCGTCTGGCGTATCGGCCCTGCACCGATGGCCGCGCTTCATTCGTGGGCCGGCGTCGCCAGCCGCACACTACTAACCAATCTGCTTACCAATGGGGCCGAGAATCACCGGTCACCGGTGTACGTTCACCGACATCGATCCGCCTCGAGTAGGCAACGCAGGGGCGGGTCGACCTTGGCTGACAGGGAAGAAGTCAGCGCGGGCCTTCCGCAGTTACCGTGTGATGGAAGTGGGCCGATCGTCCTCGGACACCGGGTGCGTGGTGCTGGCGGCCCAGCTGGCCAGCAGGGTCAGGGCGTCCTGGGTGGGTGATCCAGGCTCGGCGGTGTAGGTGAGGAGGCTTTGGCTGAGATCGCCAGCCAGCGGGAAGGTCTCGTATGCCAGGTCGAGGTCGCCGACGACTGGGTGGTGGATCAGCTTGAGGCCGGTGGTGTGGATCTGGACATCGTGGGCTGCCCATCGCCTCCGGAACTGGTCGCTGCGGGTGGACAGTGCACCGATCAGATCGGAGAGGCGCCTGTCGTAGGGATGGCGGCCGGCCGCGGCGCGCAGGATCGCGACCGTGTCGTTGGCGGCCTTGTTCCAGTCACGGAAGAACTCGGTCGCGTGCGGGTCGAGGAATACGAATCGGGCGTTGTTGGCCGGCCTGGTGGGGTCGGTGTAAATCGGTGAGAACAGCGCGTACCCCAGCTGGTTGGCGGTCACGATGTCGAGGCGTGCGTTGAGCACGAGTGCGGGCGTGCCGATCATGGAGTCGAGGACGCGCTGCACCGTCGGCCGGACCCGCTGCTGGGGCGCCCGGCGGGGTGCTCGGGTGGTGCCGGCGGCGCGGATCAGGTCGACAAGATGGGCCCGCTCGGCCTCGTCGAGGTGCAGTGCGTGAGCGATGCCGTCGATGACGCTGTCGGAGACGCCGGCGGCGTTGCCGCGTTCGAGCTTGGTGTAGTACTGGCTGGAGATGCCCGCCAGCAGGGCGACCTCGTCGCGGCGTAGTCCGGAGACCCGTCGACGCTCTGCACCATATGTGGGTAGGCCTGCCTGCTCGGGGCTGATCCTGGCCCGTCTTGTGGTCAGAAACGTCTGGATCTCTCCGCGAACGCTGCTGCGGGCCTCGCTGGGGATGCCGTCACTGGTGTCAGGAGAGCTTTTCCCACCGGCCATGTCGTCCACCTTACGAGCGGGTGGATGCGGCTGAGGGTCCCTGTCGGTAGCCCCATCATTAGGGGCTCCCTCCCGCGGTCCCGTGCGTGGTTCTGTAGCAGTGCAGCCCCGACAGGGGCAGTGACGACGCCTGGACCGAGAACGACGAGGAGACACTGATGAAGCACATCTTTCTGGGTGGACTGGACGTCTCCCGGATTGGCCTGGGTGCCATGACCATGGCCGGCACGTATACCAGCGGCGGCGGTCTGGACGACGCCGAGTCGATCCGAACCATCCACCGGGCGCTCGAGCTGGGCGTCACCCACATCGATACCGCCGAGATCTACGGACCGTTCCACAGCGAGGAAATCGTTGGGCGCGCCATCAAGGACCGCCGGGATCAGGTGGTGGTGGCGACCAAGTTTGGGCTCGTCTCCCACGCCGGTGGCGGACCCGGCGTTGTCGACAGCAGCCCCACCAACATCCGGGCCGCTGTCGACGGCTCGTTGACTCGGCTCGGCACCGACCACATTGACCTGTACTACCAGCACCGCGTCGACCGCAGCACTCCCATCGAGGACACCGTCGGCGCGTTAGCCGAGCTGGTCACCGAGGGCAAGATCGGCCACATCGGGCTCTCCGAGGCCAGCCCCACCACGATCCGCCGCGCCCACACCGTCCACCCGGTTGCCGCCCTGCAGACGGAGTACTCCTTGTGGACTCGGGACCCCGAGGAGGAGTTGCTGCCGTTGCTGCGCGAGCTTGGCATCGGTTTTGTCCCGTACTCACCGCTGGGCCATGGTTTCCTCACCGGTCAGATCCGTACCCCGGACGACATTCCCGACGACGACTGGCGCAAGGACAACCCGCGGTTCATCGGGGAGAACTTCCAGCGGAACCTAGGCATTGTCGACGAGGTCCGATCCGTCGCCGCCGAGGTCGGTGCAACCCCGGCGCAGATCGCGCTGGCCTGGTTGCTCGCCCAGGGCGACGACATCGCCCCGATTCCCGGCACCCGGCGGGTCACCCGCGTGGAGGAGAACACCGCCGCCGACGGCCTCGAGCTCACTGCCGCTCAGCTCGCGCGGCTGAACGCCCTCACCCCAGCCGCCGGCGAGCGGCACTCCGAAGCCAACATGGCCAGGATCGACTATTGATCCCGCCATGCCGGCGAACCGCAGCCGATCACGAATAGGCACGGAAAGGATGTACGAGGCCGTGTACGAAATCTGCCCAGCGCCGCAGAGGCCGAGCACGAGGAACCACGAAGATCAAGCGTGTGTCGGGCACTCAGTTCAGCGGGCCTCACTTTCCCAAGCTGAGCATGAGGCTGTTGTGGACGTTGTCAGCCCCACCCCGTACGGTCCGAAGTCATGGAACGACCCTCGACCACCCCGGACATCGATCCAAGCAGGTATCGCGCCGGAGTTGAGACAATCGGCTTCACCACGAGCCTCCTCGAAGGTGGCGGCTTCGACAAGACGATGACCGCTCCAACGAATGCCGTTGTTCATGCCGAGTGGTCACCGTCTCCGCGCCGTCCGCCGGCGAGGCTGTACGCAACAACCTCCACCGATCACCACGAGGCCTGGTGTGGTGTCCGGCTACGTCTGATCCTGACCGAGTCTTTCGACGGCGGTTCAAAGAACGCGTGCACAGCCTGCAACGCCGCTCTCCGCCGTGGCTACCCTGAGGCGCTCCTCCGGCGCGAAAGGCTTCAGCGCGGCCTCTAATCAGGGCGGAAGCGACTGGGACGTTCGTGTGCTCCCTGTGTGCCCCCAACTGGTAGCACCAAGGCGCATGATGCATCCACTGCAACCGGCCGGACAGTGGTGGACGTCCACTTCTCAGACAGGAGGAGCCTTCGCAACGAGAAGGTCAGGGGTTCGAGTCCCCTTAGCTCCACGACGTACAAAAGGCCGCTGACAAGGGGTAACGCTCAGTGCGGCTGCCTCGCGTCCTGCACTAAAGATCTTGCATGTGCCCCCGGTGTGCTCGATTCTGCCCTTCTCCTTGCTGGAGCGGCATGTGTGAGAAGGTCAGCAGGTTGGGCGGCAGACCAGGAATAGAGGGCCCGAGGATTCCTCGGGGCGCATCCTCGTACTGACACACGCCGAGCGCCCCTCCATCGGCCGTACCCACCTCGAGACATGAATGATCATGATCATTCACAGGTATTCATCACTGCTGGGTTAGCTGCAGCTGTCCCAGGTGTGTGGCACAAGGGTCCTTGAAATCGGGGTGGGGCTACGTAGACAGGTTTGGGCGGCTGAGGATGACAGTTGAACCTGACCGCTGGTTTGCCGGGTGAACGCCTCTCCGGGGGTTGCCGCGCCGATCCAACTCGCCTTCCCCAGAGATGACCAGGATCAGCAGGCTTTGGCCCTGGGCCGTGAGCTCGATCGGGGCGCGCGCGGGTAGGTGCTACGACACCGTCGCCGACGAGGAGTGGGTCAAAGCCCACCCAAGCCCGGGTCCGGACGATCGGCTCCTTGCGGGAAGAGCGGAAAGGAGGAGTCGTGGGCGCCGAAGTGCGTCGACTGCTGGGCGCCTACTCGCGAAGCCGGCTCGTTTCATCGGGCCGGAGTTCGGGATCCAGAGCTGGCCGCCGGAGAGGGCGGTCGTGCCGCCGAGGACATCGGCGGCCTCGAGCACCGCCACCTGCGCGTCGCGGTCGGCGGCGCAGGCCGCGAACAGACCGGCACCGCCGGATCCGATCACCACGACGTCGCGGTTCGGATTGCTCACCAGATTTCCTCGTGACGAGACTTTTGAGGATGGAGACGGCTTAGCCGGCGGTCTTGAGGAGCTGCAGGATGGCGTCGTGCAGAGTGTCGACCCAGTCCTCGCTTTCGGGTTTCATCAGGACGCTACGCAGGATCCGGCCGCGCTGGATGTCGGCTTCGATCGTGTGACCACGGTCGGTGAGGGCGTCGCTGTCGACGTTGTAGGTGGCAACGAACAGAGCCTCGTCAGCCGGCAACGCCATTCCCGCATCGAGGATATGGGCGGCGAGGCGGTCGATTTCGGACAGGGTTGACCGTCGGGGAAAGTAGGTGACGATGTCCAGCTCGGGCGGCTGGAACAGTGCCATCGACTCCGAGCGATCGAGGATCTCCGCCCACCGCAGGGCCGCGCGGCGACACGGCCGGAGCACCTGCCCGAGACCCTCAGGGGTGGGCGGCAGGATCTGGAAGGTCAGCCACAGTGCGGCGGCTGCGGCGCCTGACCGCGAGCATTCCAGCGAGATTTCCCCCAGGTGGAGTTCGTCGGAGGTGAAGTAGGTGTAGGGCGAGTCGTGCCTGTAGTAGCGGATGACCCGCGGGTCCTTGAACAGCACTGCGCCGCAGCCGTAGGGCTGAAGGCCGTGCTTGTGGGGGTCGACGACCACCGAGTCGGCCTGCGCGATGGCGTGGAACGGTGCGGCGGCCACACCGTCGGCGCTGTCGTCGGCGATCAGCCGGAAGAACCCGCCGTACGCGGCGTCGACATGAATCCGCACCCCGTACCGGGCGCATAGCGGAACCGCCTTGTGGATGGGGTCGATCGCACCCAGTCCGGTCGTGCCGGCGGTCATTACGACCGTGCCGATGGTGCCGGTCGCCAGCTGCTCCTCCAACACCGCCAGGTCTATCCGGCCCGCGGCGTCGGTCGGCACCGCGTAGCCGCTGATACCCAGCAAGTGACACATGCGGCTGTGCGTGTAGTGCGCGTCCGCGCTGTAGGCGATGCCCTTGTCCGGGTGGATCTCGCGGGCGACGAAGAGAGCCTCCAAGTTGGCGATCGTGCCGCTGCTGGTCAGATGGCCCAGGAACTCTTGGCCATACCCGAACATCTGTGCCAGCTGTGCGACGACCTCCTTCTCCATCTGCGCAGTTGCCGGGCCACCGTCCAACGCATGGTTGTTGGGGTTGATCAACATCGTCGCGACATAGCCAATCATCGCGACCGGGTGCGGCGGCTTCAGCATCTGGCCGGCGTAACGGGGGTGGAAGAATGGATAGTTGTTCCTCAACCGGTTGGTCAGCTCGGTGAGCGACCTGGCCAGCTGATCACTGTCGACTACGAGTGACGAGTGTGGCTCGAACGGACCAAACTCCGACATCCAGCGGGAGATCTCCTGCACCGCCAGGCTCAGCTGAACACCCAGCGGCACTGCCGCGGTAGGACCGGTCGTCAGCGAGGCGCTCAGATCGTTGGTCGTCATTTCGGTCGCAGCTCTCTATTCAAGGTCGACTGCGAGTCGAGGCGGGCTGACCGCCCCCCGACTCCCCGGCCGGTGTCCGAGGTTGGATCTACGGTTGTAGAACCACACGAGATCGATCTGAGGGTAATCGACACCATCGCGGTGCTGCCCGAGACCGGAACCACCTGATGCGTGGCCGGCATCTCCAGCGCTTGATGCGATCGGCCGGTTGACTAACGGCTCAATCGGGCGCTCTAGACGAGCGGATCGGAATGCGCGATTCGCCGTGTGCCCCCTGTGTGCCCCCGCAGTTCGCTGACCAAGATCAGAATGCACCCAATGCACCTGAAGTCACGCTCACCAAGGCCGGCGCTTTGGCCTGGCGCCACCTTCGCAACGAGAAGGTCAGGGGTTCGAGTCCCCTTAGCTCCACCATCTTAATATGGCTTTGACCAGGTCATTTGTTCTCTTGGCAGACGTGCAGGACTGCTCCAGTTTCTCGTGTGTACCCCCCGGCATTGCCGTGTTGAGCTTCTCGGCCTCGGCGTCGCGTCCGAGAAGGTCAAGGTTGCTTCACCTCGTGCCCGACTGTCCGCGGGCCCAAGCTGAGGCTTGCGGTGTTAGTTCTACCAGCGGCGAGCCTCGATCCACGCGTCGAGCTCGTTCGGCGACGCGATGCGAAACAGCACGTCGCGTCGCGCGCCCGTGTCGGTGATCGGCCGGCGGAAAGCTGAGCCATGGCGGTGTCCTTTCGGGGGCGCGATGAGTATGAGGCGCGCCTCATGAGGCCGGTTGACAGACTGCTGTATATCTAAGTAGTCTCTTAATTAAGATGACTCTTAAATACGACGACCGACCGGTGACCGACGAGCGCCTGAACGCGGTGTTCTCGGCGCTGGCCGACCCGACCCGTCGTGCCGTCCTGTCGCGTCTACGCGAGGGCGAGGCCTCGGTGAAGACCCTCGCCGAGCCATTCGAGATGAGCCTGCCTGCGGTCTCGCAGCACCTGAAGGTGCTTGAGCGGGCCGGGCTGATCTCGCGGGGGCGCGAGGCGCAATGGCGCCCAGCGCGTCTCGATGCGTCGCCCATTAAAGAGGTGGCGCAGTGGGCGTACGGGTTCCGCGAGTACTGGCAGGAGACCTTCGAGAGGTTAGACGATCTGCTCGATGAATTGCAGAGCGAAGAGATGAAGAAGGGGGGTGCCCGAGGTGACGACGGTGAATAGTCCGCGGGTCGCGGTCCGCTCCGAGGGCCAGCGCGAGATCGTGATCACCCGGAGCTTCAATGCGCTTCGCGCGCTGGTGTTCGACTGCTGGACGAAGCCCGAGCTGTTCGCGCGCTGGTTCGTGCGGCCGGGCTGGACAGTGCGCGTCCTCGAGATGGACGTGCGGCCGGGCGGCACCTACCGCTACGTCATGCGCCAGGAGGACGGCAGCGAGTTCACGATGCAGGGCGAGTACCGCGAGGTCCTGCGACCCGAACGCCTCGTCAGCACGATCGCGTTCGTGGGCTTCGAGGAGATGGGGTGGCGGCCCGAGGACGCGACGGTCTCGGTGATCGAGCTCGTCGAGGAGGGCTCGGGCACGCTGATGACGATGACGCAGACGTACCCCTCGCAGGAGGTGCGCGACCAGACGCTCAACTTCATGGAGACTCAGCCTGGCGCGAGCGGCGCGGACGGGTACGACCGGCTCGCGGAGATGGTCGAGGAGCGAGAGTTGGACAGCGAGGATGTGGAGGTCCGTCTGCTCCCAGCGCAGCCCGTTCTCAGCATTCGAGCAACCGTCAAGGTCGGTGACCTCGCGGCCACGATGGTCGACCGGCTGTCGGCGCTGCGCGAGTACCTCGAGTGTCACGGCGTGCGGCCGGCGGGCGTGCCGTTCGTGCGCTACCACACGTTCCCCGACATCGGGCCTCACACCGAGGGGGTTGGCGACCTCGAGACCGACGTGGAGGAGGGAGTCCCGGTCGCGGAGGCACTGCCAGGCGAGGGACGCATCGTGTCGGGAGAACTGCCGGACGGCCCCGTCGTCACCACCGTGTACACCGGGGTGCCAGAGGGCCTCGGTGCGGCGTACGCGCGCATTAGTGCCTGGCTGCAGGAGCACGGTGAGGAGCCGGCGGGCCCGGCCTGGGAGGTCTACTACTTCGTTGACCTCGAGCGATTCGAGGGGCACGCGAGCCTGCCCGACCGCGCGACGTGGCGCCACCGCATTGTGCAGCCGATCAAGTAGGACGGCGTCCCTCGAGGCTGACACTCGGCTGAGAGCGGGACCGAGGTCGGGGCATGTTCAGGACAGATTCCGTTGCTCGCCCGGGCTAGGTCGATGAGGGTGGCGGTGGTCTGGTCGGCGATGGCGAGGACGCGGCGGTGGGCGTTGCGGCGCCGCCGCCGAGCTGGTGGATCCGGCTGGGGCGCCGGAGGCTGATTTTGCCGTGGCTGTCAGTGCGGTCGTAGCGCAGCCGGTAGTGGCTGGGTGGTAGTGGCGAGTCGTGCTTTGGGTGTGGCGGTGTAGGCCGCCGCGGGGTGGTCCGGTTTAACGCCCGGTGGGGTCGCAGGTTGTTGTAGATGTTGGTGAAGCGGTCCAGCTGGGCTTGCAGGTCGGTGAGGGTGGCCGCGGTGGGTTGGGCGGCGAGCCAGCGTTTCTGAGTTTGGTGGAAGCGTTCGATGGTGAGGAAGCTGCTGACTATTTTTGCTCAATTGCGGGGTGACGTCGGGTCGTATAAGTGTTTGGCGTACGGTTTCAGCATTAGCGTGATAACGCTCGGAGAGTTGCTGGCGCGACCAGCCCTCTCAGTATAACCCTATCGCTTCGTTCACCGGCGGTAGCCAGGCATAACCATCATAATTAACCGATTTGCCTCCGATATGTTTTGATATGCTATGGGCATGACAAACGAAGATTTGATCCGAGATGCTCAAAGCCATTTGCATCCTCACAAGTCAGGCGACAGGCTGTTCGGCGATGTAGCCGCCGTACTAGTTACCCAAGATGGAAATGAATATTCAGGGGTCTGTATCGATACCGGATCGGGTACTGGGTTTTGCGCAGAGGCATCAGCGATCGCGGCCATGGTTACTGCAGGAGAATATAAAATCTCTAAAATTGTTGCCGTATGGGCAGAAGAAAATAGTCAGGAATTGAGCGTTCTTCCTCCGTGCGGCAGATGCCGACAGTTCATACTCCAGATCGACGAAACCAATTTAGAAACTGATGTGGTATTGGGTATAGATGATACCTTAAAACTCAAGGAGCTTATCCCAAGATACGAGTGGCCCGAGCCCGTCCATTTTAGTGTTGGGTCGTAAGTGTGCCCCGATGTTGCAGTAGGTGAGCTTCTCGGCCCAGGAGCGCGCTTCTGAGAACGTGAGGGCGGGCCGCATTTTGCGAAACCTGGTGACGGTCATCACGATCAGGGTCTTGTTCATTTCAGGGGCTGTCGGTTGTTTGCTATGCGACCAGCGCGTGCAACAGTCCATTGGTGGGTCTTCGCAGATGAGCACGGGTGATGGCGCCTGCTGGGCGTGTTGATCACGTGTTGATGGCGTCGGAGCCTTCAGGATCAGAAGCGACCAAAGCTGGTCGCCAGCTCTCCGACCTGTCCAATCCCGGAGGTGGCTCGGCTCGACCGGACATTGTGTCGATGCCGGGTGAAACATTGAAGGCCTGGCGCAACAGGTGCTCGTCTACTTCGACACCAGTGGGGTCGCCAACGGCGGCACCGAAGCCATCAATTTGATCATCGAGAAGATCCGCAGGCTTGCCACGGATTCAGAGACTTTGATTATTACCGACTCCGGATCCTGCTCGCCGCATCCGGCAACCGCTCCTACCGCGGATAACCCCCGACCATGCTCATCTGCGAAGACCCCCATTGGTCAGCCCTCAGCCAGGACGTCCCGCAGCTTGGCTGCGAAGGCATCCGGATCCCCAGTTTGTCCGTATTCGCCGCCGAGGAAGCCGCCGTGGTTGCTAGGGACGATCACCGGCTCGGTGCCGAGCCGCTCCGCGACGGCGAAGGCACCGCGGTTCGCCAGCTCTCCCTCCGACTCCGCACCGGCGGCCACGATGATTCGGGTGGACGCGGCGCGCAGGGCGTCGAAGTCGGGCTCGTACTCGATGGACCCCACAAGGGCGAGCCCTAGGAGCGGGTCGGTCCGTGAGCCGTCGTCCTCGGTCGGCATGCCGAACGTCGCTGGATCTGGCCCTGGCTGCTGCGCGAAATCGGCCGGGAACTCGCCGAGATAGCTGACGAGGGTGATGAAGTGGGCCATGCCGGCGCCCCATCCGCCCTGCTCGTAGCTCTCGTGGACCGCGCGGGCGGCCGCCATTGCGGCCTCGCGGTCGGGAAGGAGAGTTGGGAGCGGTGGCTCGTGCGCGATCAGCGTCCGCACGTCATCGGGGTGCGCGGCGACGAGCGCCAGCGCGTTCACCGCACCGCCGCTGCTCCCGAACAGGTCGACCGGCCCGCCCCCGAGCTCCTGGATGATCCGATGCACATCGGCGGCGTGGTCATCGGGCGTCGGCGCAATGGTCGGCTCGGTCAGCTCGCTGCGCTCGCTTCCGCGGGGGTCGTAGGTCACCACGGTGCGGTCGGCAAAGAGGCCGGCCAGGGTGCCCAAGCCAGCTGCGGCCATGGGTGAAGCGATCAGAAACAGGATCGGCTCGGTGCTCTTGTCGTTGCGCCGGACGTCGTATGTCAGTCTCGCGCCGGGGACCTCGAGTGTTTGGGTAGACGGCGCGGTTGCGGTTGCGGTCACGGTTGTCTCCTTGATGGTGATCAGTTGGTCTTGCGGCAGTGGTCGGGAAGTCGAGCTCCCAGGCGGTGCTTCGGGTGACGCCTCCGCCGCACCTCGATCGTCCGGCCGTCGTCGCGGAGTATGCCCACCGCTCGAGCGGCGGGTCCGCCATCGATCAGGTCCGCGGCGCGCCGGTTTGGGCGAGGGCCTTATCGGCGAGGATGGCATCGATCTGGCCCACGGCCTGTGTCAGGCCCTCCTCCATGCCGAAGGCAATGAGCTGCTCCATCGCCTCGATGCTGGGGAAGGTGCTGACGATCGACATCCGAGTGCGGCCGGCCCGGATCTCCTCGATCGTGACGCGGACCTGGTTCGTCGGCATGTCGGTGTTCGGCGAGCCATCCTGGTTGGCCAAACCGTCGCTGACAATGAGGGACCGCGGGGGAGTCACCTCCACGACGTCCCAGTAGGCGTGCGGCTGATCGCCGTCCGGCCCGGTCAGGTGGTACTCCACGCGGCCGCCGGGCGTCAGCTCGTGCTTGGTGACGGTGGCGGGGTAGGTGGGCGGGCCCCACCAGCGCTCGAGCTGGCGAGGATCGGCCCACAGCTGCCAGACGCGCTCGGGGGAGGCGTCGAACTCTGCGTTGAGAGTCAGGCTCAACGCCTCCGGGTCCTTGCGGACGGCGGTTACGGTCATCGGTCTCTCTCTCTGGTGTCGTCGTTGACTACGTCGGTCATGCGGTTGATGCGGCCGCGCCACAGCTCCTCGTACTGGTCGAGCAGGCGACGCGCCACGCGCAGTCCCTCGAGGTTGGTACGGACGACCTTTCGCCGCCCGATGCGCTGCTTGGTGACCAAGCCGGCCCGCTCGAGGATCGCGACATGCTTCTGCACCGCCGCGAAGCTCATCGGGTAGTAGCTGGCCAGCTCGGCGACGCCCGCCTCGCCGTCAATCGCGCGGCGCACGATGTCGCGGCGGGTGTGGTCCGCCAGGGCGCCGAACATGCGATCGAAGTCGGGAGGGGCGACCTGCATAAATACAACCATACGGTTGTATTTCTGAGTGTCAAGTCTCCTGATACAGCTCCGTTTGCCCGGGGTATGGCTACTTGCTTGCGGAGCTTGTTGTCCGGGCGCTGGAGCTTCACCCCTGCCGATGGAGGCGCTCGAGACCATCCAGCACGATGTCGAGTGCGAACTCGAACTCAAACTGGTCGTCGCAACCAGGGCCGATCACCGACGATTGCTCGTGGAGCCGACTGGCCGCGACGGCGGCGCTGTGGGCGTCCGTGCGTGATCCCTGATCGTCTGAGTGTCGGAGCTGGGTGAGATCTTGGGGCTGTTGGTAGCTTTCCTGCGGGGCGGCGCCGCGCTGACGCTTGCGATAACCCGGCCGCCAAGATCTTCCCTGCTGCGCATCACGGCTAGCGTCAACGGGTGACGACCATCTATTTGATCGTCGGCCTGCCCGGAGCCGGGAAGACCGCGCGAGCCAAAGAGTTGGAGATCAGCGAGTCTGCCCTTCGTCTGACCCCCGACGACTGGCAGTTCGCGATCTTCAGTGGCGACAATCCGACGCGCTGGCGGTCGAAAGACCGTGCTGGCCAGCGTGACCGGATCGAAGGCAAACTCGTAGAGGTCGGGATGCGGGTAGCCAAGTTGGGCACCAACGTTGTCTTTGACTTCGGCCTGTGGGGCAAGGATGAGCGCTCAGCGCTGCGTTGGATCGCGGACACGCTGGGCGTTCGCGCCCAGGTCGTCTACCTGCCGATCGACTACGAGGAGCAGCGCAGACGCATCATCAGTCGATACGGAGCAGAGCCGGGTCAGTTCCAGATGAGCGACACCGAACTGAAGCTGTGGCAGGTGCAGTTCCAAGCGCCGGACGATGAGGAACTGCGAGGTGCCGAGATCCCACCGGTCCCGCCAGGGCATACGTCGTGGTCGCAGTGGGCGTCTGAACGCTGGCCGTCGTTGCCGGATCAGTACTGACCAAACAGCTGACCACCAGCCAACAGCCGGGTAGGGACCGGTCAAGACATCCTGATCTCTCCGATGTACTGCTCGGCCATCACACACTCCGAGCTCTGGGTGGGGCAATGCTCTGGGAACGTGGCGCCAATGCGACGCAATCGTCAAAGGCCAGCTGGCGGATTCACCGGTCTGCCCGGTAAGTCGGCCAGGCGACCGGCCCGCCCGCCTGCCGCTTGTCTTCCCCGGCTGGCGCCCGGGCGGCTGGGGTTGTCAGGGGGGAGCCGCCCAGGCTGATTGAAAGCATAAGCAGACTGAGTCACCCGTAGGAATATGTCGCCAGCATGGCCCGAGTGCGTTTTTGGGTATCCGCGACGCACAAATTTGCAGTATCTGCACAGATTCCGGCCTGGCTGTCTGGATAGCCTTCAGGTGACCGGGGCGGCTGACCCCCAACACCCCAACAGCCGCCCCGGCCCTTCTCTGCGCTAGCACCCCCTGGGTTGCAGCGCTGGTCGAATCGTACGGCGCACTGTTTAGTTTTCAAGTTTCCTGACCGTTGCCCTGCAACGCCCTGATTGAAGTCCTCGTCCGGCCATCGAAGCGCAAACTTCGCCCTGACAGTGCAAAATGACCTCGACGAGGACGCCGACAAAGAGCGTGTTTCGATCAGTACTGGTCGAATGACCGATTCTGGCGGCGGCGGAGTCACGATGGGTGGGCTGACGGCTTTCGTCGAGTCGCGCCTGGCAGCCTCAGATGAGGTTGCCGTATCCCAGCTTGACCAGGTTGTTGTAGGAAACGGTCAGGCTGTCGAGGGGATCGCGTCCGTACTGTTGGTCTTGCTCGACGAGTAGGTGCTTGGCGCCGGAGGTAATCGCGGTGTCGATGATGTCGGGCCAGTCAAGGTTGCCCTCCCCGACTTCGCCGAATTCGACGACGTTGGTCCAGGCCGCCTGCCATGTGTCCTGGTCACTGCGGGCCAGGGCGTTGAAGGCTTCTTCGGGCAGGTCGCCGATCCGGTAGTCCTTGAGGTGGACGAGGTCCACCAGCCCGGCGTAGTTCTTCAGTATCGACTGTGGGTGTTCTCCACCGCGCTGGACCCAGTGGACATCGATTTCGAAGCGCAGGTGCGGGGCCTGCTCTCGGATGTGGTCGAGGATGTAGGCGCCGCCGCGCTTGGCGAACTCGATGTGGTGGTTGTGGTAATGCAGCTGGATTCCCTCATCAGCGAGGCGCCGTGCCTGCTCGTCGGCCTGGGTGCAGAAGTTCGTCAACGCCTGCGCCGATCGCATGGCGGCGTGGGGCATCATTCCGATGCGGATGTTCGGGGTCTGCAGGGCGTGGCAGTCGGCGACGATCTTGTCGAACCTGGTGTCCAACGGCTCGTTGACTCCAGGCTGGTCGGTGACGGTGGCCGAGATCGCGGCGATCTGTACCCCCAGGTTGTCGCGGGCGTGGGCGATTTCGCCGACAACATCGGGCGTCATCGGGATTTGGGAGATCTCGACGGAGCGGAACCCGATGTCGGCGAGGCTTTTCAGGGTGGCGTACGCGCCGAGGCGTTCGACATGCTGTTTGAGCATCATCATCTGGACGCCGATCTTGGCCATGCGCTTGTCCTCCCTCTGCTCGAATCGGCGCCACGCCCCGACAGCCAGGTTGAATGGCGAGCCGGACGAATTCCTAGCAACCGCTCTAGAGCTGATGCTCCATCGTAGGAGGCTTCGATGTTGGTGCCACGACCGCCTGGCGAGACGGCCTGGAACGCCGGATCAGACGGCGCGCGATCCGCCGGCCGCGCCGCGCGGCTCCCCGAAGTTTCCGCTCTACCCGAGCAGGAAGGGGGCGATGCAACACCAGCTGGTCGGCGGGATCCCAGCTCGCCACACCGATCCTCTTGTGGACAGGGCGGGCCGAGCTGTCTCCCTTTTCGAAGACCACGATGCTGTCATAGAAGTGGATCGACTTAGTCGTGCGGGTGAAGTCATCGGGCTCGAAGCCCGGTTCCTTCCCGTGATATGCGTTGAGCTGGTCGGCCAGGCCCTTGGCGTACTCCATGAACGTGCCAGGCTTGCGAAGGCCGCCCGAGTATTTCTTCCAGTAGCTGGTGTGCAGATCCTCGATGAGGAAGACGCCATCGGGCTTTACTGCGGGGTACATGACCTCAAAGGTTGCGATCTGCTGATGTGGATGGTGGCCGCCATCCTCAATCAGGATGTCGATCGGCCCAATCTTCTTGGCAATCCGCCGAAGGAAATCCCGGTCCGATTGGTCGCCGATGAATATCTTGACGCCTGGTTCCTCCCACTGCTTACAGCGGGGCAGGATATCAACTCCGAAGATACGGGCCCGAGGCCCAAAGTAGTCACGCCACATCTGCAGTGAACCGCCGTAGTGCACGCCGAATTCGACGACGGTCACTGGCTTCCCGCGGTACTTTTGAAAATGCCGGTGGTAGACGTCAAAGTAGTGCATCCACTTGTGGATCTCCCGGCCCTTGTGGTCCAGGAAATACGTCTCCAGCGGATTCTTCTTCTTCCTCTTCTTCGTCACGAGCTGGCTCCTCACTGCCATGGAGAAGAGTAGACAAAGCACAGGTAAGACGGCTAGTCATCGAAGGCGTTCCAGCAGATGCCGTTTCGCAGCCACTCGGCGTGCGCCCAGTCTGGGCGGCCAGTCGTGCAAGACCGACGAATGAGTGACCCAGGGCCCATGAGGCTGAACTGCCCCCGGGCTTGGTAAGTCCGGGTTTCTGGCACCGATCAGGGCCGGATCTTGTTGATCTTGGTAGTGGATGTCTCGTATCCGACTGGGCTGAGGCAGCCAATCTCCGAAGTGACGTGAGATGTCGGCCGTTGGGCAATCGGGCCACCAGCGGTTGCGCTACTTGGAAGCAGTGATAACCGTCAGCGGGATGTCAGTTCTGCGTCGAACACGGTGTGGCAGGTCCCAGGTGAGCCAGCGGGAGATATTCGGCGGCAGCGTTGAGAGGATGATCTCGTCGAATGCCCGTTGGGTCAGAGCGTGGTCGATGGCCTTCATCGGGTCCGGGTCGCCGACGGCGCCGTCAGCTGTGGCGCCGATCTCGCGGAGTCGGTGCATTTCGGTGTCGAGGTTGGACGTCGCCTCAGCAACGCACTGCTCGCGTGTTCGCACGTCGGCGGCACCAGGCAGCAGGCTGGGCTCGACGGGGAAGGCGCCGCTGAGCGCGTTGAAGTCGTTGGCGAGTTGGGGTGCGGCGGCGGCGGGGACGAGGATCCAGAATTCGGCTGGACCGTGCGCCATCCGGTCGTGGATCGCCTCGAGGAGCTGCTGGCCGCCGAGGGTGTGGTTTGCCACCACGAGGTGTTGACGCACCACGGGGGCTGCGATGCCGGTGGGTGCCACCTCGATGCTGCGGTCAGCCGATGGCCGGGCCAGGACGAGGTAGGCGAACAGTGAGCCGGCGACGCCGGCGATCATGACCCAGATCATGGGGGCGGCGGTGGCGCCACCGCCGGAGCTGGCAATGGGGGCGGAAGTGGCCATCGCCACGGCCTGGGTGACGCCGAGGACCGCGGAGGCGGCGCCGGCGATGTGCGGGGCCTGGCCGGCGGCCAGTGCGCTGGCGTTGCCGAAGATAAATGCCTGGACCGCCATCAAGACGAGGAACCCGGCGCAGGTGAGCAGCAGCGGGGTGCCGAGGGCGAAGACACTGACGGTCAGGGCAGCGACAGCGAGGCTGGCGAGAGTGAGCCCGAACCCGATCAGTGTGCGCGGCGGGAATCGTCCGACGATCTTGGCGTTGACGACTGACAGCACAACCTGGGCGAGAGCAGCGGAGGCGAAGAACAGCGCGAATGGCAGCGGCTGCAGGCCTTTTTGCTCCTGCAGCACGTAGGAGGAGTTCGCGATGTAGGCCATCATGGTGAAGCCGGACAGCGCCGCGGTCAGCACGTAGCCGACGAACAACCGGATCCGCACCACCTCCCTCAAACCCGCGGTGAACTGACCCAGCCCGCCGCCGTGGCGACGCTCGGCCGGAAGCGACTCGGGCACGAACACGATCGCGGTGATCATCATCAACAACCCGAAGCCGACCAGGCACCAGAACACCGTGCGCCAGGTCCCGCCGAGGGTGAGCACCGCCCCGCCGAACACCGGAGCGATCATCGGCGCCAACCCGCCAAGAGCCATCATGATCGACATCACTCTGGCCAGTTGGTCGCCCTTGGCGACGTCGACCAGCACGGCACGGGCGACCACCGCCGCCAGGCCGCCGCCGAAGCCCTGCACGACCCGGAACACGATCAAGAACCAGATCGATGGTGCCAGCGCACAGCCGAGGGCTCCCAAAGTGCACAACAGCCCGCCGACGATCATCGGCATCCGCCGGCCACGCTGGTCCGACAACGGGCCACCAAGCAGCTGCCCCAATGCCATGCCCAGAAAGAACGTGGTCAAGGTCAGGCCCACCAGCGACGCCGAGGTGGCCAGGTCGGCCGTCACCCGCGGAAACGCCGGGGTGTACATGTCGGTGGCGAACGGCGGCACTGCGCTCTGCAACGCCAGCGTCAACACCAACGAGATCGATACCGCCGCACCGGCAGCCTTCGATCGACCCGCAGACGCAGCCGCCGAGAAGGAAGGCGACGAGTCGCCGCGAGCGGTCATAGCAACGCCCCGACGGATACGAGCAAATACACAAACCCGCCTAGAGACAAACCCCTTGGTTCGTGCGCCATCATCATGACCTGAACCTTGGCACGAGTTGGCGCCCCCATAGCTGGCACTTGGATGAGAGGCTCCCGACAAAGTAGCCGACCTTGTAGCTGGTCATGCTGCTCCTTTTCTCGCTGAGGTGGTCCGGTTAGGAGAAACCGCCTTGCATGCTGGCTTGTGGGGTGAGGACGACGATCTTCCCGGTGGCCGAGCCAGCTTCCATCTCGGCATGAGCCTCCCGGATGTCATCCAGCTGATAGACGCGATGGATCGGGACGACCGCTTTCCCGGCGGCGACCGCGTCGAGGAAATCCTGCAGGACGTTCGCCGGTAGGTCCGCGGCTCCGCCCGAGTATGCGGTGAGCCGGACGCCGCGCGGGATGTAGTCGATCGGATAGAAGTCGCGAACAGTCCAGTCGTTGGACAGCATTCCGGTGAAGCAGACCACGCCATGCAGCCGGGTGGCCGCGAGGGTGTCCGGAAGGGTCGGTGTGCCGACAAGTTCCAGGGCGGCGTCCACGCCCTCGGGCACGAGGTCGCGCACTCGCCCGGCGATCCGGCCGTCGTCGACGACGACATGGTCGACGCCGATCGCGTGCAGCGCTCGCACCTTGCCCCGATTCCGTGTCGTCGACAGCACCGTCAAGCCGAAACGTTTGGCCAAAACCGTGGTGGCCATGCCCACCGAGGATGTGCCGCCCCGAATCAGCAGGGTCTGGCCCGGCTGGGCATCGAGGCCGACGGTCAACGAGCCGTAGGACGTTTGCAGCATCTCAGGCACCGCGCCCAGCGTGGCCCAGTCGAGGGCGCTGCTGAACGGCACCACTTGTCGTACCGGAACACACGTGTACTCGGCGTAGCCCCCGTCGAAGAGACGTCCCATTCCGCCCATCAGCGTGGCCACCTGCTGGCCAACCGGGAATTGCCCGCCTGGGCAAGCCGCTACCGTGCCGGCCGCCTCGATACCCAAGACGCGGGGGAACGTCACGCCCTGCGCCAGGCCAAGCCGGGTGTGCAGCTCGGACCGGTTGAGGCCGAATGCTGCGACCTTGATCAACACCTGTCCCGGCCGCGGGGTTGGGATCGGAAGGTCCCGGATCTGAAGAGCGTCCGGCGGTCCCGGCGCGTCCAGCACCACCGCCTTCATCGTCGACGTCAACGCTGCGCCGCCAAGTCCGCTGGATCAGGTGTCATCAGATCCTGGCGTAACCGACTCAGGGTGACGGACAGCTGGGCCAGCTGAGCTTCCGGAGCGGCCGCACCAACGTAGGCGGAGAGGGCGGCGGCGAATGTGACATTCGCTGCCTCCAGCAGGCCGCCGCCGATCTCGGTAAGTTCGATCAAATTCGAGCGACCATCGGTCGGGTTAGGTTGCCGCCGGCACCAACCGGCAGCCTCGACCTTGTCGACCACCTTGCTCGCCCCACCGACAGTGATCGACAACGCCCTAGCGATGTCCCGTACTCGGCAGTCCTCGGTGGCACCGATCACCTGCATGATCTCCAACCATGCCAGCGGCAGACCGTGCGCTTCCTGAACTCTGGCCTCCACTCGGTTCCACAGCTCGGTTTCAAAACGGACGAGATCACGAAAGAGCCCGACCAGATCGACCTCCACTGCCGCAACATACTCCGAAATAGATTCCATGGAATGTAGTCCCGCTGGACGAGCCGGTACCGCGGGGCCGGTCGCCTTTGGTGGCTGGTTTGACGCAGCTCGGCCACGGAGGTTCAGCTGCGTACCACCGTGCGCGCGTCGGCGGTCCAAAGTTCCACGGATGGTCCGCCCCGCACTTCGACGCGGCAATGCTGTCCCGGCCCGATCGGATGTATGCCGGTGATGGCGCCCGTAGCGAAGACCATGCCCGCCCGGACCGGTTGGTGTCGGCTGACCAAGATATTCAGGGCAGTCGCCAGACCATGATGAATGCCTCCGGGCAGGTTATCGGCGGATCCTTCTCCCACCAGGTGCCCGTCGACGTAACAGGCGAGTTGGACCGGAGGCGCACTAGCCCAGTCCGCGAGGACCGAGCCGAGCACCAGACCGTTGTTGTTCCCGAAGTCGGCGGCGATCACTGTCGGCCCAAGCGAGTTGATTTCGGGGATCGGACTGCTTGCCACCTCAATGCCGACCAGCAGATCCTGCTCGAGGTCCGCAACCTCCTTGGCCGTCCAGCCGGTCTCGTCGTGGTCGGGCAGATCCTGACCCAGCCGAATGACGAGCTCTGCTTCCACGGCCGCAAACCCGGCCGCGAAGATACCGACCTCAGCTGCCGATTGAAGCTCCTCGCTAAGGTGACATTGCTGACGCCAGATGGGGCCGACCAGCCGGTCCGGGTTCCCGGCCCCGCGCCGATCCGCCGGGATGTAGCCAATCTTCCAGCCGACCAGCGAGTCCTGCCATCGCGACATCGCCAGCTCCTGAATCTGGTAGGCGTCGGCCATGCTGGCGGGAACCACGCCCGGGAACCGGGTCAGGCTTCGCCCCTCTCTTCGGGCAGCTACCAGTTCGGCGGCGACCACGTCCTCAGCTGCCGATGTGCTCATCTCCACCTCTCAGGTCTGCGCTGCACTCAGCTTGGTGAAGCACGCGATGAACGCTAGACGATGCGATGAGAACGACCGATCGCCCGCTCGCTCAAGGGAATGCGGCGGCACAGCTCGATTCCGCGCTTGCACCGTGCGTACGATGCGATCGTGCTGGCCCGCATGACGTTGGCCGTGCTGCTTTCGCTGCTACTGCTTACCCGCAGGACTCGCGACCGGATCGAGCGGATCGCCTCCACCCTCTGGCTGGCGCTCCAATGAGGCACTCCCGCCTGCTGACGGGACCAGCACCCGTCCTGGTCCTGATCGCCTTCGCGGCCGTCGCGAGCGCACTCCGGGGCGGCTTCAAAGACTTCTCCGTCTACCTGTACGGCGGCCGGGCGCTGCTCGACGGTCTACCAATTTACGAATCCCGCGACCCCGTGACCGGGCTGCACTTCACCTACCCGCCGTTCGCGGCCGTCGTGATGGTGCCGCTGGGGCTGCTGCCGACATGGCTCGCGGACGCATTGTGGGCAGCTGCGTCAGTGGCCGCGCTCGCGGCGGTCGTCGTGGTCGTACGCCGTGCGCTCGACCGGCCCACGCCGGGGTGGCTGATCGCGCTAATCACAGCCGGCGCGCTCGCGCTGGAGCCGGTGTGGCAGAACCTTACGTTCGGACAGGCCAACGTGTTCTTGATGTTGGCGGTGTTGGTCGACCTTGTCCGGCCAGCGCGGCGATGGTCCGGCGTGCTGGTGGGCATTGCGGCGGGTGTGAAGCTGACCCCGCTTGTGTTCATCGTGCTGCTGGTACTCGTCGGACGTCGTGCGGCTGCGGGACGGGCGGCCCTGGCCTTCGCGGGCACCGTCGCCGTCGGATTTGTGGTGATGCCGGGCTCCGCGGCGACCTACTGGGTCGACGGTCTTCTCGACGCGCGCCGGGCCGGCCCCCCGGCGTTGGCCCACAACCAGTCGGTGTACGGCGCCCTCACCCGGCTCCTCGACGGCCCGCCGCCGACGTGGGCGTGGCTCGCCATCGCCGGGCCGCTCTCACTCGCGGTCATGGTCGTCGGCGCCGGCTGGTGGCGACGCGGCGATAGGGTGCTCGGCACCTGTCTGGGAGGGCTGGCCATGCTATTCGCCTCCCCGATCTCCTGGTCGCACCACTGGGTCTGGGCGCTGCCGATCGCGCTGGTGCTGTTGACGCGGAACCGGTGGGCGGCTGCCGCCTGGACCGCGGTGTTCGTGGCCCGCCCGTTCGCGTGGCTGCCTTATGGTCAGGGCCGCGAATACGGGTGGAGTCCGCTCGATCACATCGTCGGCAACGCCTACCTCCTCGCCGCCCTGGCCTTCGCCATCTGGGCAGCGGCCGCCCTCAACCGCGGGGCCGACTTATCTGCACGCCGTACGGACACCGAAGCAGCGCGTTCGGACTCGCCGACTTCAGGCGCAGAGGGTCGACTCCCGGGCCCTGGTGTGTCGCACAATTAGCGCAGGTGTGAGGTGTCGTTCAACAACCGCACGGAGGCCTCCCCGCCGCTGTAGGTAATCCGCGAGAAGCATGCGGACGAGAGTTCCATGCGGAACAGGGCTGCCGGGGGCGCGCCCAGCGCATGTGCCACCAAGGCCTTGATGGGCGTCACGTGCGTCACCGCCACAACCGAAGCGCCGGCGTATCGGGACGCGATGCGGTCGGCTGCGGTTCCCATCCGCTCGAGTACTGCCGCGAAGGTCTCCGAGCTTCCCGTGGGCGGGGCCGACGCCGACTGTGTCCACTGCCGAAGATCCTCGGGATAGCGGTTCTGGACCTCGTCGAATGTCAACTCTTCCCACAGGCCGAAGTCCATCTCCCGCAGTTCCCGGTCGACGACGACGGAGACGCCCAGCGCGGCGGCGACGATCCGAGCTGTCTCCTGACACCGGGTCATCGGGGAGGTTAGGACTTCCGTGAACGCGGGCTCCCGCAGCAGGGCGGAGCCGGCAGCCCGCCGTGCCTGGTCCCGGCCGGCAGCTGACAGAGGCGGATCGGCGCTGCCGACACCTGAGAATCGGCGCTCGGGGGACAGCCTGGTGTCACCGTGCCGGAGGAGCACGACATCCGCGGTCTGCAGCTCTTCACGCGCGGATGACCAGCCGCGTCCGGCTAGCTCAGCCATGCTGACCCAGTGTGCCCTATCCGATGGCTCTGGGTGCGCCGCTCAACGTGGTGAGGGGGAGACGGGCGGCGGCGGCATTGCGTGCTGCGGTCCGTACGCGGTCAAAAAGCGGTCGCGGAACGCGTCCATGGGCCAGACGGTTGCGTCCGAATTCGGCAGCATCCCGGGTTGCCAGGCCCACGACCCGATCTGACGCATGACATCCGGATCGTGCGCGATGATCGTGATCGGTACGTCGTGGCTCGCCCCAGGCCCGCTGACAACCGACGCAGGTTGATGGTCGCCAACCGCAATGACCACGAGGTTGTCGTCGTGGAAGGTTTCCAGGAACGAGATGAGGGTGCTCATCGAGTACTGGATCGACTGGCCATAGGCGGCCTTGGTCTTGTCCGGATCGCCGAGCAGCTCGTCAGGCGACTGTCCCTGTGCGGGCATGTCGGCGAAAACCGATCCGTCTCCAACAGCACGCCAGTCGACCATCCGTGGCAGCGGGGCCCACGGACCGTGTGAGGACACGAGGTCGATCTCCGCCATCACGGGGGAGTGGTGCTTCTGCGCCAACTCGTTGCGTTGAAAGGCGGCGAGCGTGTACTGGTCGGGCATGGAAGCGTAGCTGAAGCTCGGACCTGAGTAGCCGACGTTTCGCCGGTCGTAGATCGCGTCGTAGTGGTAGAACGACGTACCCTCCGGCCAGTCCTCGGTGTTCGCCGGCACGGCAGCGACGGTATGCCAGCCCGCTCGCTTGAAGGCCCCACTCAACGTGAGACGGTCGGTCTGGACAAGCTGGTTGTAGCGCTGCTGGCTATCGATCCACAGGCCGGACTGGAGTGTGCCGTGGGCGAGCCAGCTGATCCCTGCAAACGTCGGCGAGGTGAGGAACGCACTGCGGGAAGAGAAGCCCGCAGCCCGCAACGTGTCGGTGCCGCGGGTGAGGACTTCGTGCACCTTGGGCGAGACCGTCGGGTCCTCAAGCGCGACGCGGCCATAGCTCTCGACGAACACGATGAGGACATCCTTCCCCCGTAAGCCGGTCAACAGCTCCGCACCTGGCGCACGTGCGAAGGCGTCATTCGCAGCGAGGGGTGGGGCGGCTTCTTCGTGCGTGAATGCGGCGGCGCCGGTGGACGCGACCGGTGCGCCCGCAACCTGTACTCCGAGAGCCGCGCAGAGGAGCCAGACGACCGCGAGCATGCATACCGTCCAGGCTGAGGAAGCGCGATGCTGACTGGTGAATTTCGTCAGCCGCAGGGCGGACCAAGTGACGAGCAGGAGCACGGCCACGAGAACGAGGATGGCGGCGACAACTGCCGCGACGGCTCGATAGGGACCGGCTGAGTCACGAAGAACACCAACGGCCGATATCAGGTAGCGCGAGTCGGTCAGCGGGTTGAACGGCTGACCGAGCACGGAGAAGAACCCCATGTCGACGATCTTGAGGATTGCGACCAGGCCGAGAACGACACCAAGGACTATCGCCATGGCTCGTCGCAGCCTTCGGGGCAGGACAAGACCGAGGGCGACCAGAATCAGAGCCTCGACCGGGAGCCGGAGAAACGCGCCGGGTCTGAAGCGGCTGAGCTGATCGGGAAAGGTCAGCGACACCCAGACCAGCAGAACTGCTAATGCGGTGATCACCCAGGCGGCCGCGGCGCGGAGCGGTCCTCTTTCGCCGGTCGCGTCCGGTGTCTTGCTCGTCATGCGGCCGAGGGATACGTTGCGGCGGCCTTGGCGCCGTCGGGTCGCGGAACCCGATGCCGGCGCCACTGCCACACCAGATCCCGGCCAAAGGACTCCGCGAGGAGGACCACGGCCACGGCGATCGCCACGTTGATGGCGACATCCGGCAGCACTTCTGCCGCGGCTGCCGTCAGCACAATGCCTTGGGTCGCCGCCACGGGCTTGCGCCAGTAGCGTGGTGGCACGGGCGTGCGCATCCACCGCAGCACCCAGCCGACTGCCCACACGGCGTACCGAGCCGCGCCGATGGCCAGCACCCACGGTCCGACGGATCGGGCGACGTACACGCTCAGAACAAGGATCAGGAACGCGTCGACCTCCATGTCGAAGCGCGCGCCCAGCCCCGACACCGTTCCGGTGCGCCGGGCGACCCAGCCGTCCACCCCATCGAGGACGAGGGCGACGACGGCGAGCCCGACCGCTGTAGCTACGCTCGCCGGCCCGACGAGCGCGTCGGCCACCAGAGCAGTCACACCACCGACGAGCGTGGCTCGGGTGAGCGTCACCCGGTTGGCCGCGCCGAGCGTCCCGTTGCCGGATCGGCTGAGGCCGTGCAGCAGGCCGACGGCCGTGACGACACCGCACGCCGTCCCCACCAGCCAGCCTAAGGCACCCAGTCCAACAGTGCCGGCGATCATCGTCAGAACCGCCAACTGACCGAGAAGGCCGATTACGGGGCCTGTTTGAACTGCTGGATTCACCGACTCCGTCTCCTATGGTGTACGTCAGTATGACGGGAGATGAGACGGTGCAGTTCACCTCGATTTCGGAGGAGAGAGAGGGTCTGGGCTGCGCCGCGCACGCGTTCTGGTTGCGCGAGCCCGGTGTCGGAGAGATCCGGCCCGTTTCGTTGCCGCAGCCCGGTCCAGGGGACGTCGTCGTTCGGACGCTGCGTTCGGCGATAAGCCGCGGCACCGAGACGCTCGTGTTCCGTGGCGGTGTGCCCGCGAGCCAGTACGCGGCGATGCGTGCGCCGTTTCAGGAGGGCGACTTCCCCGGCCCGCTCAAGTACGGCTATCTCAGCGTCGGCGTGGTAGAGCACGGACCGCCGGCGCTGGACGGGCGTACCGTTTTCTGCCTTTACCCGCATCAGACCGCCTATGTCGTGCCGGCCCGCTCGGTCGTCGTCGTTCCCGAGGCGGTGCCTATCCAGCGTGCCGTGCTCGCGGGCACGGTGGAGACCGCCGTCAACGCCCTGTGGGACGCCGCTCCGCTTGTCGGCGACCGAGTCACCGTCGTCGGCGGCGGCATGGTGGGTTGCTGCGTCGCGCGGCTGCTCGCGCGAATGCCGGGCACCCGGGTGACGCTCGTCGACGTCGATGGCGACCGCGCCGACGTCGCCGCGGCGCTTGGCGTCGACTTCGCCCTGCCGGCTGACGCGGCCGATGGTCGTGACCTCGTGGTGCACGCGAGCGCCACCTCGGAAGGGCTGCAGCAGTCGTTGGAGCTGCTCGCGCCGGAGGGCACGGTCATCGACCTCAGCTGGTACGGCGACGCCGAGGTCACGCTGTCGCTTGGCGGCGCTTTTCACTCCCGTCGACTCGGCATCCGGGCGAGCCAGGTGGGCGTCGTCGCGGCGGCGCGCCGCGGGACCAGGACGACGACCGACCGTCTGGCGCTCGCCCTCGATCTGCTCGCGGATCCCGCCTTCGATGCACTCCTCACCGGAGTCTCCCACTTCGACGAGCTGCCAGAGGTGATGCCGCGGCTGGCGTTTGGAGAGCTGCCCGCCCTCTGCCACGTGATCACTTATGACGAGGAAGGACGAGCGTGTTCAGCGTGACAATCCGCGACCACATGATGGTCGCCCACAGTCTTCGTGGCGCCGTGTTCGGGCCTGCGCAGCGGCTGCACGGTGCCACATACATCGTGGACGCCACCTTCCGACGGGAAGCTCTCGACGCTGACAATATTGTCGTGGACATCGGACGTGCCGCCGAGGAGCTCCACGCGGTAGTCAGCGAGCTGAGCTACCGCAACCTTGACGACGAGCCTGACTTCTCCGATCTGACGACCACCACCGAGATGCTGGCTCGAGTGGTGGCCGACCGCCTCGCCGAGCGGGTGCACGCCGGCGCGTTCGGCGAAGCCGCCAGGAGTCTGGCCGGGATTGTGGTGACGTTGCACGAGTCGCATGTCGCCTGGGCCTCGTACGAGCGACCGCTGTGAGTGTCGTGCATGTCGTCTTGCCAGCCGGCCACGACAACCCGGCGAAGCCGAGTGGCGGCAACACCTACGACCGCCGGATCTGCCGCGGCCTCAGCGTCACCGGCTGGCAGGTGATCGAGCACACCGCAGCAGGTTCATGGCCATGGCCCGATCCCGCTGCGGAGGATGCGCTGGCACGGCTGATCGCCGGCATCGTGGACGGAGCCGTTGTGCTGATCGACGGCCTTATCGCCTCGACGATGCCCGGCATCCTGGTACCCGCGGCTGACCGGCTGAAGCTCGTCGTACTCCTCCATATGTCCCTCGGTGAAGCGCCGCCCGGCCACCTAGTGGACCGCGCGCAGACGCGGGAAGCTGCCGTCCTGTCCGCCGTCCAACATGTCATCACCACCAGTTCGTGGTCCCGTGAACGACTCCTCGAGCGCTACGCGCTGCCGCCGGACAAAGTTCACGCGGCCCCGCCTGGGGTCGACCATGCCCGGCTGGCATCGGGGACGGACGGGGGCGGTGAGCTGCTGTGCGTTGCCGCGGTCACCCCACACAAGGGCCATGACGTGTTGCTCGCCGCGCTGTCGAGCACTGCGGATCTGCAGTGGCGGTGCTTCTGCGTGGGGACGCTCCACCGCGAGCCGGCGTTCGTCGAAAGCCTGCTACATAGTGCCGAAGCAGCCGGGATTGGCGATCGCGTCTGTTTCGCTGGCTCGCGGATCGGTGACGACCTGGCCGTCACCTACGCAGGGGCCGACGTGCTGGTGCTGGCCTCGCGCTCCGAGACCTACGGCATGGTCGTTACCGAGGCTCTGGCTCGCGGGCTGCCGGTCATCGCGACCTCGGTCGGCGGGCTGCCCGAGGCTCTGGGCAGGACAACCGATGGCCGCCAACCAGGCCTTCTGGTCCCAGCCGGTGATAGCGGCGCGCTGGCGGCTGCGCTGCGCGACTGGCTAGCCAACGCCGGTCTCCGGCAGCGCCTCCGAGAAGCCGCCCGCGAACGCCGGTCGACGTTGCCCGGCTGGGATGCGCCCACTGATCGCATCGCGCACGTCCTCACTCAGGCCGCGGCATAGTGACGAGCGGGTTTTCGGTTAGCTGGTCGGTCGGGACGGTCGCGCGCTCGCTGGTTGGTGCCTCGATCGTTGCAGTCATTGTCTGGCGACTGGGGACCGGCCCGTTTCTGCACGGGCTCCGTTCGGTCGACGGCAGGTCGCTGGCGTTAGCCGCCGGCATTGGGTTCGTCACGACCGTGTGCGCAGCGTGGCGATGGCACCTTGTCGCCCGCGGCTTGGGCGTCGCCCTCCCACTGCGCACTGCCACCGGCGCGTACTACCGGTCGCAGCTGCTCAATACCGTGCTGCCTGGCGGTGTGCTTGGTGACGTTGACCGAGCCGTACGCCATGGCGGCGAAGCCGGGGATGTCGGCCGGGGCCTGCGGGCCGTCGCTTGGGAGCGCTCCGCTGGGCAGTTCGTGCAGGTGGCGCTCGGTCTGATGGTTCTCCTCCTGCTCCCATCACATGTGCCGGCGTGGCTTCCGCTCGTTGTTGCGGCCGTTCTCATTGCTGCACTCGGCTGCGGACTGCTGTTGAGAAGTCGGCCGCCGCGGGGAGCGTCCCGTTGGGCGCGAGCCTTCCGCGCCGCAGCCACCGACATCCGCGATGGTCTGTTGGCACCGCACAGGGGGCCGGCCGTCGCGCTGGCGTCCGTCGTGGTCGTCTCCGGCCACGTGGCCACGCTGCTCCTGGCGGCGCGTACCGCGGGAGCGTCGTCACCCACCGTCCAGTTGCTGCCGCTGGCGATGCTCGTGTTGCTCGCGACGGCCGTTCCAATGAACATCGGCGGTTGGGGCCCACGTGAGGGGGTGGCCGCGTGGGCGTTCGGCGCTGCCGGCCTCGGCGCCGCACAGGGCGTTACTACGGCTACCGTGTACGGTCTCCTCTCGCTGGCTGCAATCTCGCCGGCGGTTCCCCTGCTGGCCGCGGCCTGGCTACGGCGGCTACGCCATCCAGCTGACGCACTACCGCAGGAGTACCGTACGAGCGGCCCGGATCTGGTGCCGGTCGCTGACCGGTCGGAGGACGGCGTCGGTGGCTGAGCGTCCGTATACCGTGTTGAGCTGCGCCATGTCGATCGACGGATACATCGCTAGTGCAGCGATGGGACCGTTGCCCCTGTCCAACGCAGCGGATTTCGACCGGGTCGACGCCGTACGCGCCACATGCGACGCCATCCTGGTCGGCGCAGCCACGGTCCGGAGCGACCAACCGCGGCTCCTGCTCCGTTCCGACGCGCGGCGTGCTGAGCGGCTGGCCCGGGGGCTGCCGTCGTCGCCGATCAAGGTCACCATCACCGGAGGGGGACGACTGGACGCCTCGGCCACGTTCTTCGCGACCGGCGACACCGAGAAGCTGGTCTACTGCGCCACCCCCATGGTGAACGAGGCGCTGGAACGACTCGGCTCCGTGGCGACCGTCGTCGACGGCGGCCAGCCCGTGAGCGTGCACTGGATGAGCGAGGACCTCTACCGCCGCGGCGTGCAACGGCTGATGGTTGAGGGCGGCCAGTCGATTCACACCCAGTTCCTTACCGGAGATCTTGCCGACGAACTGCACCTCGCCGTCGCACCCTTCTTCGTCGGCAACTCGGCGGCCCCTCGGTTCGTGACCGACGGGCAATTTCCATGGAATCCGGGCCGGCGTGCAACCCTGGCTGGAGTGCGGCAGTTGGGTGACGTTGTGCTGCTGCGCTACGCAATGTCGCCGCGGTTCCGAGCTGAGCCGCTCCAGGAGGTTTGATGCCAGAGCTGCCCAACGCCAGCATCCGTCGGCAGGTGATCATGCCGCTTCGGTTCGTCGACGGATATTCGACGCACGCGCGTGTGGTGACCTTCGACGGGCTCGTCGACGGTCTCGAACACCTTGCGCTGGGCCTCGGTCCCTACGCGGAAACGTCTCAGCAGAGCACCTCGCCGGTGACCGTGCCGCCCCTGGTCCGGCCGCATAGCGAGTGTCTCACCGGCGACGTCTTCGGCAGCCAGCGGTGCGACTGTGGCGCGCAGCTCCGCGAAGCTGTCGAACGGATTGCAGAAGCGGGCGGGTATCTGCTGTACCTGCGGCAGGAAGGGCGAGGCATCGGCCTGTACAGCAAGCTCGACGCCTACCTCCTGCAGGACGAGGGTCTCGATACCTATGAGGCAAACCTCGCGCTCGGCCATGCCGAGGACGAGCGGGATTACACCGCGGCCGCCCAGATGCTTGAAGCCCTGCAGATACCAAGGGTGGCCCTGTTCAGCAACAATCCCGACAAGGCCGCCCAGCTCACCCGGCTGGGCGTGACGGTGGCCGCCCAAGTGCCGACCGGCGTGCACTTGTCCGCGACCAATGCCGGCTACCTGGAGACGAAGGCCTGGCGCGGCGCTCACAACCTCCGCCTCGCCCACGACGACCGGCGGGCTCGGGGCAACGGCGCCGAACACTCTGGGGGTCAGGCGCTGCTGGTCGAACGGCAGCGGCCGGAGGATGATGCCGACGCAGGGCCAGCCGCGCGGAACGGCGCTAAGCCCTAGTCGCGAGAGACGAGGGAGCAGGAGTACATGGATCCTCCCGGGATTGCAGAACAACCGACCGGCACTGCGTCCGGCCCTCCGACCCGCCCACGATGGTGGCCGAGGTTTAGCAGCACCATCCGGTCCACCGCGCTGACCGCCCGGCTGGGCCGGGCTCTGGCCATTGCGATCAGCATCTCGTTGCTCACGGGTTTGCTCAGCCTTTACCAGTACGAGCCCTGGTCGTGGTTGCCTGCGCCGGCGAGCCCGGCCTGGGGCTACCGGGTGACCCAAGGCGTACATGTAGCGACCGGAACCGCGACCATCCCGTTGGTCTTGATCAAGCTCTGGTCGGTTTATCCGAATGCGTTTCGCTGGCCAACGTTCCCGTCTGTCAAACGGGTCTTGGAGCTGTTGTCTTTGGTGATCTTGGTTGGATCGATCTCGCTCCAGTTGGCCACCGGCTTTCTCAATGTGCTCAACTGGTACCCCTTTCCGTGGGACTTCGTGTCTGTCCACCACTACCTGGCCTACGTCGTTGTCGGCTCGGTTCTGCTCCACATCGGAGTGAAGCTGCCCGACATCGGCTACGGGCTACAGACCAAGTTGCCCGAGGGCGACGTACTCACCGAGATTCCTTGGAACGAGAACCCGGAATCGCACAGCATCGCCGGCGACCTGGGGCCGCCCGTGACACCGGGCATATCCCGGCGCGGCGTCCTCACCGCCGCCACGATCGGGATCACCGCTGTTGTGGTGACCGTCATCGGGCAGGCGCTGACCCCGCTGGAACGGATCGGGTTGTTGGCCGCGCGGCAACCCAGCAAGGGGCCGCAGGGGGTTCCGGTCGACCGCACGGCCGCGGAGGCCAAGGTGTCGGCGGCCACGATCGCTCCGGACTGGACGCTGCAGATCGGCGGGCCTCGGCCGTACAAGCTGACCCTGCCCGAGATCGAGCAGCAAGCAGTTCACGAGGCGCGAATGCCCGCCGCCGCCGTCGAAGGCTGGAGCGTCGACGCCACCTGGCGCGGACTGCGTCTGCTTGACGTCGTCGAGCGGGCCGGCGGCAACGCCAACTCACACGTTCGGGTGGTCTCATTCGGTGCCGGCGGTTTCCGGCGATCCGAAATCTTCGGCCCCCAGCTCTCCCAGGCCCTGCTCGCCACCCACCTCAACGGCGAACGGCTGAGCCTGGACCAGGGATACCCATTGCGTCTCATGGCGCCGAACCGACCCGAAGTCCTCAACACCAAATGGGTCGCCCAGATCGAGGTGCTCTGATGGGTCGCTGGCGGTTGGTTCTCGGCATCCTCGGCGTGCTGGTCGCCCTCTACGGCATCGTCAACCTGCTGGTCCACATCCCGATCCAGACTCTGGCGTGGGTAGCGGTGTGGCTGATCGCCGCGGTCCTCGTCCATTACGGTCTGGTCTCGCCGGTTGTGATCGCCGTGAGCTCGCTGCTGCGACGCCTCATTCCGGATCGCGGCCGCCGCTATCTGCAGGCCGCGTTGATCATGGCCGTGCCGGTGACCGTGATCGCCATCCCGCTGATCTACCGGCAGGGCAGTCAGCCGCCGAGCAAGGCGCTCCTGCTGCAGAACTTCACCGCGAATCTCGGCCTGCTGCTCGGCATCATCGCGGCAGTGTGCCTGATCGGCTACGCGATCCGGGTCGCCGGGGACCGGTCCTCTGCCGGCGGGCGTCCGCCGTCAACCTGACCCCAGCCCGCCCGTCGGCGGCTCGGTTGCTTCCGGCCAGTCGCGCTAGCCCTGGGTTCATCGGCGGCCGCCGCCCTCGTGATGTGGCCCATTAGCCTCCGGGTATGGGGCTACAGGCAAGCTCGACGCAAAGGCCGACCGGAAGGTCGGAACACTTGCCATCAACGCCCTGCACGAGGATGTGCCCTTCACCAAGGCGATGCGCAGCGATATAGAAGCCGAGATCGAGGCGCTAGCCGCTTGGCTGGGACTCGCGATCACCCGGTCGTGACGACGACTTGGTTGCGCTATCCCAAGGGACAAGTCACTGCCCTGGCCGGATGTTCTGATTGAGGTGGAAGACGTTGTCTGGGTCGTACTGCCGTTTGAGTGAGGCGAGCCGGGCGAGCTTGGCGGCGGAGTATGCCCGGCGCACTCCGCTCTCACCCTCGTCGGCGAGCACGTTGACATAGACGCCACTCGAGAATGGTTCGAGTGCGACGCCAAACCGTCGGGCCGCATCCATCCGCTCGCGGTCCTCGGCTGGGTCCGTCCAGCCCGTAGAAGCGACGAATTCGACAAACGCGTTGCGATGGCTGAACGCGCTGTCGTCGTCGGATGTTGCCGCGATCGCGCCGCCGTAACCCTGCAGCGAGCCGGCCGCGAGTCTGCTCCGGTCGGCGCCCGGATCGGCCCCCTGGGACAGGAACGCGTCGATCGCGTCGTCGGAGAGCTCCGCCAGGTAGTGACCTTTGAAGTACCGTCGCCGCGCGCCCGGACGGTGCCACTCGTCGTCCATGCTCTGCAGGTGCAAGTAGGACAGCTCCTCCACCCGCTCGGCCAGCGAGGTACCAAGGCGGGCAAACAAGGGCATCAGCTGTCGGCCCTCGTCCGGATCGCCGACCCAGACGAAACCCAGGCTCGCCACCGTGCGGTCGCGCAGCTGTGGTAGCACGTCCGGGGAATTCGCCATCGTCCCGACCCAGGCAAGCGGTGTCGCCTGCTGAGGGACGCCCTCGCTGAGCAGATCGCGCCAGCGGCGCATTGCCGAAGGCGCCTCGGCTAGGTCGAAAGTGTAGTCAATGATCAATGCGGCGGCGCCGATCTCGTGGAGCCGGAACTCGAACTCGGTGACGACCCCGAAGTTGCCCCCACCGCCGCGCAGCCCCCAGAACAGGTCCTCATGCTCCGATTCGCTGACCCGCAACGTAGCGCCGTCCGCGGTGACGATTTCGTACGAAATGACGTTGTCGCACGCAAGGCCGAAACGCCTCGCCAGCCAGCCCATACCGCCGCCCAGGGTCAGGCCGCCCACTCCGGTGTGGGAAACGTTGCCCGCGGTGGTCGCCAGTCCCAACCGCTGGGCGGCCCGGTCCAGGTCCCCAAGCAGCGCGCCACCCTGGACCGATGCGCGTCGGGCCTCCGGATCCACCCGGACCGCACGCAATCCGGCCAGGTCGATCATCAACCCGCCCTCCGGTACGGAGATTCCCATGACGCTGTGGCCGCCACAGCGCACGCCGATCTCCAGGTCGTTCCTCCGCGCGAAGTCGATTACGGCCGCCACATCCGCACTACTCGCGCACCGCACCACAACCGCTGGGCGGTGGTCGACCATTGCGTTCCAGACTGCACGAGCCGCGTCGTAGCCATCGTCGCCGGGCACCATGACCCCGCCATCCAGCCCTCGCTGGAGCCGGCTCAGATCCGCGCGGTTAGTGCTACTGATCATGGATGAGTCACTCCTCACTCGACCTCCGAGGCAGGGCACTGCTGCGGAGTCAGCCTTTGTCTCGATCACCCGGACTGACTCGGCGGAGGTCGAGAACTCATCGCTCACCCACCGGCCGCGTCCGAGTCCCAATCGATGCTTTTGATGCCATACACGGTGATGAGGCCAGCGGCACCGAGCAGCAACAGGCAATTGGCCATCCGCGGAAGTCGCATGCCAGGTGCTCAATGACCAGCGAGCACGTTTTTCAGAGCGGCAATCGCTGCGCCAACGGCAAGCACCGCAAGCGCATAGACGAGCGCTCGGGCAGGCCTCGCGCCACCGCGGCGGGCGACGACATATCCGACCACTGCCATGAAGGCTGCAAGTTCAAACTCGGCGACCAGGAGCTCGATAGACGCCGGCAAGATCACCACCGGGATGGATACCAACAGTGCGACGGCGGCGGCCCCGGCCAGCTGCGCGGCCGCCAACTCGAGGTCCCGCTGGCTAATGCTGCCGGCACCGACCAGACGTGCGGAAACACGGAAGGCGAACCAGTGCGCGGCGGCAAGCCCAATTGTGACGCCCCAAATGATGCCTACGATGTGGCCTCGGGCAGCGGGAGTCTCCGGTAGCGCTATGAGGGCGGCCAGCAGGCAGATCGCGACGTAAAGCGCCATCGTGTAGGCCTCCTTGCGGAGCTCGATGGCGTGTTCGTGGCCTTCTGACGCGCTGCGGCGCACCACATCCATATCAGCGGTTCGTCGCAGCCGCTCAGTGGCGGATCAGCGCACGACCGCTACGGGGCAGTGAGCGTGTGCCACGAGGTGCTGGCTTACCGAGCCCAGTAGCATCCCTGCAAAGCCGCCTCGGCCGCGGGATCCCACCACAACCAAGTCGGCGCCTTTGGACCGCTCGATCAGCACCTTGGCAGGGCTTCCGTCCTCGATTGAGGTCTGCACCTCGACCGCTGGTGTTTTGACCTCGAGGTTGGAAACCAACCGCTCAAGCTCATCAAGGGCATCGCGTCCTGGCTGCGTGTCGTAGCCCTCGGGAGGCATCGACCCGTACGGCGGCGCCTGGGGCAACACCGGAGCATGCCATGCCGCGACCACGCTCAGGGCGGCACCGTGATGAGCCGCCTCTTCGTAGGCCCAGTTCAACGCGGCTCGACTGCTGTCGGAGCCGTCCACTCCGACGATGATGCGCTTGATCTCGGTCATGCGAGTCACTCTAGCGTCGGGCAGCCGGACAGTCAGGGCCCAAAGCCCGGCAATTCCCGGCACAGCCCCCGCCTCATCCAGTGCGTGCGGCTAGTCACCCGACTATTGGTCGCGATGCGATCGCGGCGAAGCTGCGTCATGCCGAGCCAGCGGACGCCGGGCGGCCGGTTTAGGTCCTGGCATCCGCGGGTGGAAGGACAGTCTTGTGGGTATGAAGCTGTCGCCATAGTGTGACCTCAAAGCGTGACGTAGGTCACGTGGACGGATCCCACCATCGATGAGTGCGCCGAAGGAGTGATTCAGATGGCTGTCACTGATGTTGCTGATGTGACTGATGCGACTGAGATCATGGAGCGGTCCAGCTCGGAACCCGAGGGGCACAGACCGCTTCTGACTGGGGCGTCCATTTTGATGATGAACGTCGGGTTTTTTGGCGTTCAATTCAGCTTCGGTTTGACTCAAACGGCTGTAAACCCCCTGTTCACTCTTATCGGCGCCAAACCGGAGCAATTGCCGATCCTGAACTTGGCCGGGCCTGTCACAGGCCTGCTCATTCAGCCGTTAATTGGTGCAATGAGCGACCGATACTGGAGTCCTAGGTGGGGGCGGCGGCGCCCATTCGTTATCTCTGGCGCAATCCTGTGCACGATTATCTTGATTCTGTTCCCGATGGTCTCAGCTTTATGGCTCGGTGTGATATGCCTCTGGCTCCTTGACGCGGGCAATAACACCTCCATGGAGCCGTACCGTGCCTTGATCTCGGACAAGCTGCCGCATTCTCAGCTTGCTCGCGGTTTTCTGACACAAAGCATGTTCACTGGCGCCGGCGCCGTACTGGCGAACCTGTCCTTGTTTGTGTTCCAGAAGGTGCTAGGTGGCGAGGCGTCGAATGGCGTGCCGTACTGGGTTTACACCTGCTTCTGGCTGGGCGCCGTATGTATCCTCACGACGGTGCTCGTGGCGATGCTGCGTACCAAGGAGATTCCGCCGACTGCCGAGGAGTTTGCTGCGCTTCAAGCAGCGCCGAAAGGCTTGGGGCACGCCGTCAAGGATATCGCGGCAGCAGTGCGCGAAATGCCGGAGAGCATGCACAAGATCGGCCTGGTGTTCGTCTTCCAGTGGTACGCGATGTTCATCTACTGGCAGTTCGTGGCCGTCAGCGTCGGCGAATCGGTGTTTAACACTGCCCCCGAACAGCCGGGCTGGGACGAGGCTGTTGGTTGGTCTGGTCTGATGAACGCGACCTACAACTTCTTTACCTTCCTCACCGCCCTTTTCCTGGTGAGGTTCTGCCAGCGTTACGGCGGCAAGTTTGTACACGCGGTCTGCTTGGGGCTCGCCGCGGTGTCGCTGGCGGCCCTGTCACAGATCTCAAATCAGTACCTCACGCTGGTGCCCATGATAGGTCTGGGTATCTGCTGGGCCAGTATGGTCGGCGTGCCGTATCTCATGGTGGCGAGCATGGTGCCACGAGAGCGCACTGGCGTTTATATGGGCATCCTCAACATGATGATCGTTGTTCCGATGCTCGTCGAAACGGTCACCTTCGGCTGGATTTTCAAGCACCTGTTGGGTGGAAAAGCCACCAACGCCATGTTGGTCGCTGGTGTCCTGCTGGCGTTGGCCGCGATTGCGATGCTCTGGGTGAAT
Source organism: uncultured Actinomycetota bacterium (assembly GCA_963754965.1). Taxonomy (GTDB): domain Bacteria; phylum Actinomycetota; class Actinomycetes; order Propionibacteriales; family Propionibacteriaceae; genus Microlunatus. Next base: position 749,640 of record CAVWIA010000007.1, on the reverse strand, counting down.
CCCCCGCATACCAGCGAAGAGTCCGATTTCATGCCTCTCGGACGCCACCACATCAGCATTTATCGCAATGTGATCGTTGGTTCCGACGGGACCGACGCTTCGATGTACGCCGTCGACCGCGCACATGCGGTGGCGGCAGAAGCCGATGCTCATGTGCTGGTGGTATCCGCGTACAACACGGGCACGGGACCCTCCGATCAGTCTCAAACTGGCGCTCGGCGAGAAATTTACGGCAAAGAGGCGGCGCTAACGGCTCTGCAGCGAGCCGTTAAGCACCTGACAACCGATCGTGTGCGGAATGTTTCTACGCGAATGGTGCCCGGGGGCCCGGCGGAAGCGCTCCTCGATGCGGCCGGCTCCGATCGCCAGAATCTTATTGTGGTCGGGAACCGTGGACTGGGTGCCGCAGAGGGTCATGAACTCGGCTCAGTTCCATCGGAGATCGTGCACCAGGCCCAGTGTGACGTGCTGATCGTTCAGGTCCCGGAGAATGCCGAAAGTGAGTACACCTGATGCGGCATGCGCCTTCCGAGGCGCATTGGCCGCAGTGGAGATCAGGTAGGTAGCTCAGTACAGGATACGGCGCAATGACCGTTGTCCGCCCAGGAGAGCCATCCGAGGTCTCCAGCCGTGCCTCTCCTGGAAATCGTCGAGATAAGCCTCGCTCATTGGCGACCGAGCGCTGTGCGGTTGGTTTGGGTGAATAACCTCATATACCACCCATCCTTTGCGACCGACCTCATTAAGTGCAGCTAGCAGTGAGGTTGCCTCGAGCACCAATCGAGAGTTCTCGGTCTGTAGCACATAGGCGAAATGTAAATGGGTCTCGGTAAAGGTGCTCGCGGATAAGGGCTCATTGTGCAGCGAGTATTCTAACAATCTCGCGTATTCGTGCTGCTCCATCTGCGCATCCTAACAGCCTCCCGGAGCATCGTGGAGAGCAAAGCACCTGATGAGGTTTGCACCAGTACGCTCCGGTGTTCCGCAGCAATTCCAGTGAACTGAAATCTGATTCTCGCCTCATGTTATGCGTATTTTATTGAACGCTTTGTCCGAGCGCCACAATGAACTACCGCGCGAAGCGACGGCTTGATCCGATCTGCGCAATGTCAAGAATCGCGCGCAGCCCGGGCGCGCCGCTTGCCCTCGTGCATGGCTTGCACCCGAGCAACAGGAATCGTGTGGCCCTCAGCGATCAGATCGGCGGTCAAGCGTTGAGGCTCCGGCATCCGCTCACTCCACGGATCGGCGTCGCCGAGCAGAGCGACCGCGGTGCGGACTGTGAAGTCGGCCGGTGTGACCCGCTCCAAGTCCTCCCAGGCCAGAGGGAATGAGACCGGGACATGCGGCCGGATCCGCGGACTGTAGGCAGCCACCACCGTGGCCCCGCCCGCTCGGGTCGAGTCAAGGAACACCTTGCCGACGCGATCATCCTTGACGAAGGCCGTCGTGGCCAGGGCGGGATCGATCCGCTCCGCGCGCGCAGCCACGGCCCGGGTAGCGGCTGCCACGTCCTCGTGGGTCACAGGAGGCGCCAGCGGTACGAACACATGAACGCCCTTGGCGCCACTGGTCTTCACCGCTCCCGACAGTCCTACCTCAGCCAGCGCCTGGCGGATCAGCTGGGCAGCCTTGATGACCACTGGAAAGGCCGCGCCTTCGGGCGGATCGAGGTCGAGCACCAGATAGTTCGGACGTTCCGGATGGTCTATCCGGAACAGAGTGACGTGGTACTCCACCGCACGCTGATTGGCGAACCACAGTAGCGTCCGCCGGTCGTTCGCCAGGGCGTAGGAGACCTCGCGCCGAGAAGCCTCCGCCCAGATCGGCACTCTTTGTACCCAGTCAGGCGTGTACGAAGGAAGGTTCTTCTGCATGAACGCGGGCTGGCCCGGCCGGATGCGTACCACCGACAGAGGCCGGTCCCTAAGACCCGCTACCAGCCGAGCGGACATCGCATCGACGTAGTCGACGAGATCCCTCTTGGCGGCGCCCGCTCGATCGAACAGCTGCTCGTCCAAGTGTGTGAGGGTCACACCTTCTCGCTGTTCACCGGCGCGGCTCATCGAACGATTATCACCGTTTCGGTGATCAAAAGCCTACCGGGCGGTGCTGATCATGGTCAGTCTGCGCCTTGAGCTTTCGCCAGCCGCCGGCCCGATTGTCGGCGATGATTTGGGCGAACATCGCGCCGAGCGCACGGTTGCTGATCTCCTCGTCACGGCGGATGGCCACGGTACGGGCCGTCTGGTTGGCGTGGCCCCCGGTGATGATTCCTTCCGGGTCAGGCACGATGCCGCCGTCGTAGAGGAACACGTTGACGTGGTCCTTGGTCGCCTGCAGGGCGCAAATATTGCCGTCCAGCACGAAGTACGGCTGGACCCTCCGCTTGATCGTCTCCGTGACCTCCGGATCGGCGGCATGAACCAGTTCTCGAACTTGCTGACAGATCGCCTGCTGCCAGTCCGGAAGCGCCTCGATGTAGGCGTCGACTCGCGGATCACTGTGGTAGGCCACGCTCACTCAGCCTAGCTCCAAGAACGATCGAAGCGGTTCGACGCCGGTGACCTCGATCGGTTCACCGCGGATGAAGGTATCGGGCGTAAGCACCAGCCGTTGGTCGATGGCGACCTCTCCCTCGCGCCGGGTCATCCGGAAGCGGCCATTAGGTCGGTATCCGACTTTGGTGCTCACAGCAAGCGAGGCGGGGTTGTCGACGAAGGCGCCGGAGGTGACTTCGACAGCGCCTAGATGGTCGAACGCAAAGGCGCAGACGGCCCGTCGCATCCTGGTGCCGATACCCCGCCTTTGGTACGACCGACCTAGCCAGGACCCGGTTTCGCCGGTCCTGGTGACGCCGAAGTTGGTGGTGTGAAGCGCCTGGATTCCGGCCAGTTGCCGGCCGATCCGCACGACGAAAAGCAAGTCGAACTTCTCGGGCATGAACTGGGCCCGGACAACGGAGAAGTAGCGGAACATGTCGGCGGGCAGTCGCTCGGGCTCGACGGCCGTCCACGGCATCGCGAACGGCATCTCTTCCGGCTCATGGATCCCGCCCTGAGCCAGATCCACGAGACCGGGAATGTCCTCGTCGGTGAGCACTGTCATCGTGAGGTCGTTCTCGACCAGCCGCACCCCGTACGGTGGCCAGATCTCTTGGAGCGTGTTCATCTGTCGATCATGACCTCGAGTCCGCCCCGATCGCCATGCATTTGCTGATTGCGGGGCGCGCGGATCCCGCTCAGCAGCAAGGGCCGGTGGATGACCACCGACCCTTGCTCTGGAAGCTATTCGACAGTGACTACTTCTCGTAGCCCACGTTCTCCCAGTGGAATGACTTGTCGGAGAACCCGAAGGCGCCGTAGTTGGCGAGCTTCGACTTCGTGGCCTTGAGCTCTGGACGCTGGTAGAGCGGCAACAAGTGCACGTTCTCCCAGATGATCTTGGCCGCTTGGTTTCCGAGGTCGATCCGCTTGGCCTTGTCGGTCTCCACGTCGATCTGCTTGATCAGTGCGTCCACCTCGGGCAGCGAGAGCTGAGCGTAGTTACTCTCCTGGCCGGTCCCGTACAGCTGCTTGATGCTGGTGAAGGGATAGGGCGTTCCGATCCAGCTGAACGCGATCATGTCGAACTCGTGCTTGGTCAGCACGCTGCCGTCCTGGAACTTGGCGATCGGGACGTTGACGATGTTGACCTTGATGCCGGCCTCTTTCAGCTGGTTCTGCACCTGCAGGGCCTCGTTCTCCGACACCGGGACACCGACCAGCTGCGAGAAGCCAATCTCCAGCTTCTTGCCGTCCTTCTCCCGGATGCCGTCGGGTCCGGCCTTCCACCCTGCCGCATCGAGATCGGTCTTAGCCTTCTCGAGGTCGTAGTCGAGACCGGTTTCCTTCGCCATGTCCTGGTAGCCCTCTTGATTGGTCAAGAAGACGTGATTGTTCAGCGGCGCCACTGGCCAGTCAATGCCTGCCAAGTCAGAAGAGCCAATCGCAGTGCGATCAAGGCTGCGGACAACGGCCTGCCGAACCGCCAGGTCGGACAAGATCTTTGACTTGCTGTTGAAGGTGATATGCCGGAAGTTGGGCCCGGCCGCCTTGCGGATGGTGGCGTCTTGAACCGCCGAGGCCCTCTTGTAAGCGTCCGGGTCAGGACCGATATCAAACGAGTCGATCTCGTTGTTGACGAATGCTGCCGCCACCGCGTCCGGTGAGATTGCGCGGAAGGTGATCTTGTCGAGCAACGGCTTGGCGCCCCACCACTTTTCGTTAGGCACCAGGGTGAGGACCTTCTCGGACTTGTTGAACTTGTCGACTTTGTACGGTCCGGAGAGCCAATCATTCTTCAGCTCAGACCAGCCGTCGTTGAAGGTGGCGGGGTCCTTGACGCTCTCCGCCTTGCTCACGCTCGGATTGCCGCCGAAGACCGACGTCCAGTCGGGGTACGCGCTCTTGAAGGTCACTGTGGCGTCAAACTTGTCGGCGCCCTGCTTGATGTCAGTGATCGAGTCGTATCCCTGGGTGGTTGCGCACTGGAATTTCGTGTTCTCCCCGTTGCAGGCCTTCCAGCTGGCGATCATGTCATCGATGTCTATCGGCGACCCGTCGCCCCAGACCGCCTTCGGGTTCAGCTTGAAGTTGATCACGGTCGGTGACTGAGAGGTCTCGGTGGCCGACACGAGATAGTCAGGATTTGGAGTGGGGACTCCCTTGGCGTCGATGTTGAACCAGATGGGAATGGTCGGCAGCTCTGCATGTGCCATGTCGTCGTTGTTGCCATTCACGGAGGTGATGTTCCAGGTGGTGCTGAATTCCGCGACATCCAACCGGATCTCCCCACCCTGCGCCAGATCGGCACGGTCCTTCTCGTTGATGTCCTGCGACGTCACCGGGGCGACCGAGGCTTCGCCGGCCGGTTCCTGGCCGCCGGTCTCTTGGTTCTGACCGCCACCGCAGGCGGCAAGGACCAGTACTCCGGCCATAAGCGGTGCCGCAAGGATTTTGCGTGCCTTCACATTTCCCTCCAATAAAAGTTCATGGACCAGCAGTGGATATAGCCCCACTAACTGCACTTTACGGCTGCGAAGCCTCGCTCAGAACCGATGCGGGGTCACAGCCTCTTAACGATGGCCGCCTGCCTGATTGGCAGACAGAGGCGGCATCAGACGACCTGAACCTCCTCGTTGTAGTGGCAGGCGGAGTTGTGGTCCGGGCGACCTAGGTCATAGAGGTCGGGCACCACGTCGATGCACACTGCCTGCTGTTCGGCGGTCAATGTCGGGAACTTCTGGCAGCGCGTACGGAACTTGCACCCGGAGGGCGGATCGGCCGGACTCGGCAGGTCACCGGTCAGGATGATCCTGTTCCGGGTGCGCTCCTTCTCGGGATCGGCGATCGGGATCGCGGACAGCAACGCCTGGGTGTACGGATGCGTCGGGTGCTCGTAGACGTTGTTGACCTCACCGATCTCCACGATCTTGCCGAGGTACATCACCGCCACCCGATCGGCGATGTGCCGGATGACCGCGAGGTCGTGTGCGACGAAAAGGTAGGACAGCGACAGTTTTGCCTTCAACTCGTCCAGCAGGTTGATCACTCCGGCTTGGATCGACACGTCCAGCGCCGACACCGGCTCGTCCAGCACGATCAGCCTGGGCTCGAGGGCCAAAGCGCGGGCAATCCCGATGCGCTGGCGCTGCCCGCCGGAGAACTGCTGGGGGTAACGGCTGGCATGACCAGGCTCCAGGCCGACAAGGCGAAGCAGTTCGTTGACCCGATCGCGGATGTCGGCCTTCGAGTACTTGAAGACTCCCATCGGTTCGGCGATCAAGTCGAAGACCGGCATGCGCGGGTCGAGCGAGGCCATCGGGTCCTGGAACACCACTTGAAGGTCCCGTCGCATCTCTTTTCGCTCTCTGCCCCGCATGCCCTCGACAGACTTGCCGAGCACGACGACGCCGCCTCCGGTCGGCGGTTTCAGGTTGAGCACCTCCAACAGCGTTGAAGTCTTGCCGCAGCCCGACTCTCCGACCAACCCGAGCGTCTCGCCCTCCTTGATCTCCAGGTCGATCCCGTCGACGGCATACACCGTGCCGACCCGCCGCCGGATGATCGCACCCTTCATCAAGGGATAATGTCGCTTCAATCCCTCGAGCCGCAGCACGGTCGCCCGTTGCTCTCTGGGCACGCGTTCAAGGGGAGAGGCCGGAATTGCTGGCACGGGAAAGATCTCGGCGTAGCCCAGGTCGCCGGCCGCGATCTTGCTCGAATAGATGCATGCCGCGTAGTGGTTGGGGTGATCGGTTGGGGCCAGCGGAGGCTCTTCGGTCGTGCAGGCTGGCGTGGACATGGGGCACCGAGGCTCAAAGGGGCAGCCCGGCGGCAGGTTGACCACGGACGGGGGATTGCCCTCCAGGGTCGCCAGCGCCTTTTTGTCGGTCGCATCGAGCCGTGGGACGGCGCCGAGCAGGCCGATGGTGTACGGCATTCGCGGCCGGTAGAAGATGTCGTCGACGCTGCCCTGCTCAATGGGCCGGCCGGCGTACATCACGGTCACCCGATCCGCGATGCCCGCGACCACTCCCAGATCATGAGTGATCATGATCAAGGCGGCGCCCGTCTCCGCTGCGCCTTCTTCAGCACCTCCAGCACCTGAGCCTGGATAGTCACGTCGAGGGCGGTCGTCGGCTCGTCGGCGATGATCACGTCTGGATCATTGGCGATCGACATGGCGATCATCGCGCGCTGCCGCATGCCACCGGAGAACTCATGGGGGAACGACTTGACCCGAACCTCGGGGTTGGGAATGCCGACCAGATCAAGCAGCTCAACGGCGCGCTTGGTCGCCGCCGCCTTGGAGACGTCATGGTGGACCTGGATCGCCTCGACGATCTGGTCCCCGATCGAGTAAACCGGAGTGAGCGCCGACAGCGGATCCTGGAAGATCATCGAGAGGGACTCGCCGCGGAGCCTGGACATCGACTCCTCGTTCCGGCTGAGCAGCTCCTCACCATGCAGCGTGATCGATCCAGTGATCTTGGCCGTATCGGGGTGCAGGCCCATGATCGCCAGCGAGGTGACCGATTTGCCGGAGCCGGACTCGCCGACGATGGCCATCGACTCACCGGCGGCCAGGTCGAAGGACAGCCCTCGTACGGCCTGGACGAGGCCGGCTTCGCTGGGGAAGGTGACATGCAGATCTCGGACGCTCAAGACGGTGCCGGAAGTGGTGCGCCGCACCTTGCCGGGAGGGGAAGCGGTCGTCGTCATCGGGCGGTGCCTCCGGACGCGGAGGTCGGATCGAGGGCGTCGCGGAGACCGTCACCAACCGCGTTCACGGACGACACCAGAAGCACCACGGCGATGGCCGGCCCGACGAAGAGCCACGGAAAGCTGTTCACCTGGCGGGCACCGTCGCCGAGCAGGGTGCCCAGCGAGGTGTCCGGCGACTGCACGCCAAAGCCAAAGAAGGACAACCCGGTCTCAGCCAGAATGGCGCCGCCCACATTGAGCGTCGCGTCGATGATCAACAGCGACGAGATGTTCGGCAAGATGTGCCGGGTGATCGTCAGCGGCGACGAGAGGCCCATGAATTTCGCTGCGTGGACGTACTCGCGCTCCTTCACCGACAGTGAAAGGCTGCGCACCACGCGAGCGGACAGCATCCAACCGAAAGCGGCGAGGAGGACGACCAGCAGGATCCACGCGTTCGCGCCCTTCGGGCCGCCAGTGGTCATCACCGCTATCAGCAGGAACGCGGGGATCACCAGCAGCAGGTCAGTCACCCACAGGGCTACCCGCTCGAACCAGCCACCAAAATAGGCCGCGAATGATCCCACGAGTGCCGCAATGCTAGTGGAGAGTACGGCCACCAGGAGGCCGATCAGCAGCGACTTCCGTAACCCGCGCAGAGTCAGCGCGAGCATGTCCCGGCCCCCCTGGGTAGTACCCAGCCAATGCCGATCTGACGGTGGTTTGAGGTAGGCGCGGCGATCTACGTAGTCATAGGTCCAATTGATGAGGTACGGACCGACCAACGCAAGAATGATCAGCGCCACGATCGTGATCAGACCCACGATGGCGGTCCTGTTTCGGAGGAACCGCCGAACGATCAATTGCCGCCGGGTGAGCCGCCTGGACTCGCCCTCTATCGGTAGCGGCTCCTCGATCGGACGTTCGCTGGCGGTCTCGAGCAGGTTTTCGGTCATGCCCAGCTCCTAGCTCAGCCGCACTCGGGGATCGAGGATGGCGACCATGATGTCGGCCAGAATCGCTCCGCCCAGGACGCATACTCCAGCAAAGGCCGCGGTGGCCACCGCGCCGTGTACGTCCTGCCCCGTGATGGTGGTCACGCCATATTCACCCATCCCGTGGAACGAGAAGATGATCTCCATGAAGGTGGCACCGGTGAACAGTGTCGCGACCGTGAAAGCAAAATAGGTGCCAGTCGGAATCAACGAGGTTCGAAGGGCATGTTTCATCACTGCTCGGGACTGTCGCAGCCCCTTGGCCCGTGCCGTCCGTACGAAATCGGAGCCAAGCGCATCGAGCATCAAGTTCCGCTGGATGCGGCTGAAGAACGCGGCATTGATAAAGATGAGCACCAAGGTCGGCAAGAACAGGTGCTGGATTCGGTCGGCGAGCGCGGCGCCGAAGTAGTCGCCGTGGGAGCCGGTCTCGCCGACGAACTCGAACACTCTCACGCCGCTGGCGTTGTTGGCCTTGGTGGCCGTCACCTGCAACACGCTGGCGATGACGAACGCCGGCACGGACAAGATGAACAAGGACGCCAGCGTGACCGCCCGATCGCTGAACTTGTATTGCCGGGTCGCAGTCCACGCGCCCAAGGCAACCCCGACGATCGTGCCCACCACCGACCCGATGGTGATCAGCCGGAGACTGACCGGAATCCTGCGGGCGATCTCTTCTTGTACCGGACCACCCTTGGGCGAGTCGCCCCAGTCCCATGAGGTCACGATGTCAGTGAGCCAGGTCCAGTACCGCTCCAGTAGTGGGACGTTGTCGCTGAGGTTGCGTTGAAGCAGGCTCTGCTCGATCGAGGCGGGGTCTAGAGGCGGGTTGACGATCAGGTACAGCGAGCGGGGATTGAGCTGCGTCGCGGCCAGGAAGTAGGTCAGCGAGACTGCGATGAAGAGCAAGACTATGTAGTTCAGCAGCCGCCGGGCCACGTACCTGCCCATTCAGCCCGCCTCTCTCGCTCGGCCGCCCGATATGAACTCTGGCATGGACTTTAGCTCCGCCGCTTGTCGTCCAGCGCAGCCGGTGGGAATTCTTAAAGAATCGATAGGAGCGTGGCCGCGGGATCAGATCCAGGTTTTGAACCACATGCGCGAGAGCCAGGAGGGATAGGGCAGCAGCTCGTCGGTCAGTATCGGGTAGAGGTAGGCGAAGTTGGCCGCGACCAGGGCCAGATAGACGCCGACAATGATCGCGCCCACCATTCGCCGGTCGCCCGCTCGGGCATCGCCGAGAATGCGCCCAAGACACAGGGCCACTGCCATCACCGACAACGGCAGAAAGGCGATGGCGTAGAAGAAGAACAAGGGTCGGTGCTCATAGCCGAACCAGGGCAGCCAGCCGGCCAACACGCCGACTACCGGGATCCCGAATCGCCAGTCGCGGGCCCCGACCCACAAGATTGCCGCCGCGAGAAGTGCGACGACCGCTACCCACCACAGCGCCGGAGTGCCAATGCCACTGATCACCCGAAGGCAGTCGTCCGGTCCGAGGCAGCCGTCGGTGCCCGGTTTGATCGAGTTCACCGCGTCGATACCGATCGGCCTTGCCACGATCAGCCAGCCGGAGGGATTTGCGCGGTAGGCGTGCTCGGCGTTGTTGATGAAGTCGCCGGTGTGGAAGTTCCAGATGTCCTTCTGGTAGTGCAGCAGCGAAGCGAGCGGTTTTCCGAGCAGCCTCGTGGAGGTGGCGTCGGGGTGCAATTCTCCCCAGTCGCGGTCGTAGCCTCCGCGAGTGGCCAGCCAACTGGCCCAGCTGCTGACGTAGACGACGACGCTGATGCCCACCAACGAGACGAAGGCCGGGATGCCATCCCTGATCACTGCCCGGCCGGTGCTCGAGCCGGCGCCGGCAAGTCGGCGGGCACCGATGTCCCAGGCGAGGGACAGTACGGCGAAGGCGGCCAGCGCGTAGAGCGCGTTCCATTTCGACCCCAGCGCGAGGCCGAAGCACACCCCGGCTGCGATCCGCCACGGCCGAACAATCAGTGCGGGCCCGAATCGGCCGCCCAGGTCGGGAATCTCGTGGCCTTCGAGGTAATCGGCCAGGCGGTACCGAAACCAATCCCGATCGGCCGCCAGGCAGGCCACCGCCGCCACCAGAAAGAAGGCCAAAAAGATGTCTAGGAGCGCCGTACGAGCCATCACGAAGGCGAGCCCGTCGAAGGTCAGCAGTACTCCTGCCACCGCACCGATCAGAGTGGAACGGGAGACCCGGCGGACCAGCCGGATGGTGATCAAGATCATCAGGGAGCCGAAGACCAGGGAGGCGAATCGCCAGCCGAAGGAGTTCATGCCGAAGATCTGCTCGCCGGCCGCGATCAGCCACTTGCCTACCTGCGGGTGGACGATGAACGACGGAGAGTCTTCCATGATGTCGACGTTCCCGGCGGTGATCGACGCATTGGCCGATTCGGGCCAGCTGCGTTCGTAGCCGAACCTGAGCAACGAGTATGCGTCTTTTGCGTAGTAGGTCTCGTCGAAGACCAGTTTGTTTGGGTAGCCCAGGTTGACAAGACGGATGCCGAACGCGATGGCCGTGATCACCACTGTGACGAGCCACCCGACAAGGCGGTCAGTCGGCATGGGCACGCGGAGCCGCTCGATTGTGGTCGGGGTCGCCTTATGCTCCGGCGGCGGAGCCTCGTTGCGACTGTCGGCCGCCGCCGATGCTTCGAGCACCCCGGTCACGCGCACATAGTAGGTGGGGCAGAGTGGCTCTTCGGCGCTCGACGGGCTCGGGTCAGGTGGCACGCGCTGTCGAACGGCGGGATGGCAGGCTGGACTTGTGAGGAAGGCCGCAGAGGGCGGGGTCCTGGTCCTGGCCGCCACCCCGATTGGCAACATCGCCGACGCCTCGCCCCGACTGCTCGCCGAACTCCGAGCGGCGGACGTCATCGCAGCGGAGGACACGAGGCGTCTTGCCCGGTTGCTCGATCGGCTGGGCGTCGAGACCGAGGCTCGCGTGGTGTCCTACTTCGACGGGAATGAGGCGCGCCGAACGCTGTCACTGGTCGATGAGCTTGCGGCCGGCCAGCGCGTTCTGCTGGTCACCGACGCCGGGATGCCGTCGGTGTCGGACCCCGGCTACCGGCTGGTCACCGCCACTATCGAGCGCGGATTCTCGGTGACCGCGGTGCCGGGCGCGTCGGCGGTTCTGGCGGCACTGGCCGTGTCGGGCTTACCGGTCGACCGGTTCTGCTTCGAGGGGTTCCTGCCGCGCAAGGGCGGCGAACGTGCACGACGACTGTCCGAGCTGGCCACCGAAGCTCGGACGATGGTGTTCTTCGAGGCACCACACCGAACCATGGCGACCCTGGCCGCCATGGTCGAGTGCTTCGGCGCCGATCGTCGTGGAGCGGTCTGCCGCGAGTTGACCAAGATCCATGAGGAGATCCGCCGGGGGCCGCTCGCCGAATTGGCCTCTTGGGCGGCGGCCAACGAGGTGCGCGGCGAGCTTGCCCTTGTCGTGGCCGGGAGGAGTTCCACCACGGTGGACCTGTCGTCCGGCGTAGCGGACGTGCGGGCACTGGTGCGCGGCGGAACTCGGTTGAAGGAGGCGGTCAGCACCGTGGCGCAGGCAAGCGGCCTGGCCAAGAACCTGCTATATGAGCAGGCCCTGAAAATTGACCGCCAGTTTCCGGAATGAGTGCCTTCAGGCCATAAACCGGCAAACCAGTGGTCAATTTTCAGGGGAACGCTGCCAAGGTTGACTTCGTGACCTTGCCGGAGCTGCCTGAGCCGCTGCCCTCACCGGTGGTTGATACGCATTGCCACCTCGATGTGACCGAGGCGGTGTCCGGCCTGCCTCCGGTCGAGGCGATCGAGCGCGCCCGCCGGGTCGGTGTGACCCGAATTGTGCAAATCGGGTGCGACGTCGCGGGTTCCCGTTGGGCCGTCTCGGCGGCGGAGCAGTGGTCGAATGTCGTTGCCGGCGTCGCGATCCACCCGAATGACGCTGCGCTGCTCGGCCCGGCGCTGGGGAACGAGCTTTCGGCCATCGAGCGATTGGCCGCGAATCCACGGGTCCGAGTGGTCGGCGAGACCGGCCTGGACTTCTACCGCACGCGCGATGCCGCCGGTCACGCCGCGCAACGTGAGTCGTTCGCCGCCCACATCGCCTTCGCCAAGGCCGAGGACAAGACGCTGGTGATTCACGATCGGGATGCACATCAGGAGATCCTGAGGGTGCTCGACGCCGAGGGCCCACCCGTTCGCGTGGTGATGCACTGCTTTTCAGGCGACGCCGACTTCGCACGGGCCTGTCTTGATCGAGGCGCCTACCTCTCCTTCGCCGGCACCGCGACCTTCAAGAACAACGACTCGCTACGAGCGGCGCTAGCCGTCACGCCGCTTGACCGGCTGTTGACCGAGACCGACGCGCCGTACCTCACCCCGATGCCGCACCGCGGCCGCCCCAACGCCTCCTATCTGATCCCGCACACGGCACGCTTCTTGGCCGAGGCCCGCGGGGTCGAGCTCGGGACGCTTTGCCGGGCACTCAACGACAACGCCGACGCGGCGTTCGGGGGCGGCTGGTAGCGATGGAGTTTCGGGATGCGGTGCGACGTCGCCGGATGGTCCGACGCTACCTCGACGAGCCCCTCCCGGACGGGTTGGTCGACGAGCTGGCGGCAGCCGCGCTGCGCGCCCCGTCGGCCGGATTCACCCAGGCGGTCTCGCTGCTGATCTGTGAGTCGGAGGCTGATCGGCTGGCGTTCTGGTCCGCCGCAGCCCCCGGCGGCGCTGGCCCCTGGCTCGTGGGCATGCGTACGGCCCCGGCGCTCGTGCAGGTCTGGACGAGCGAGCATGCCTACCTGGATCGGTACGCCGAGGTGGACAAGGGCTGGGCCGATCGAGACCCTGGCCACTGGTCGACTCCGTACTGGTGGGTCGACGCAGGCATGGCCAGCATGCTTGCCTTGCTGGCCGCCGTCGACTCCGGTCTCGGGGCCGGCTTCTTCGGAATCCCCATTGATCGGATCTCAGCCGTCCGGTCCGCTTTTGGCATACCGGACGAACAGCTCAGCGTCGGGGTCATCAGCATCGGCTATCCGGATCCGGCCGAGCGGCCCAGCGGCTCCCCACGGCGTCGCGCACGCAAGGCCGGAGCCCAGCTGATTCACCACGGTCGCTGGGGCTGATTTGGGTCGCGTCGCCCCTGGCCGTTATGCTTTCGTGACCGTAACAGGCGCCGACAGGGACGTCATCGCCGAACTTGAAGCCCGAAATGTAACGCATCGGGCCACTTGGGGGAGTTTTGCGCAAGATCATTCCTGCTGCCATCGCTGGCGCGACCGCGCTCGCTGTTGCCGGCAGCACCTTTGCTTACGCCAGCCTTGACAAGGACGTCACCTTGTCGGTCGACGGCGCACCTCGGCAGGTCAGCACCATGGCGGGAACCGTCGGGGAACTGCTGAAGAGCCAACACGTCGCGATCAACGAGCACGACGTCATCGCGCCCAGCGCCAGCACCAAGCTCACGGACGGCACGGTCGTCGCCGTGCAATTCGGGCGGCACCTCAAGATCAGCGTCGACGGCAAGCCGCAGTCCTACTGGACCACCGCGACCAACGTCGGCGCGGCCCTCGCATCCCTCGGCATCGAGAGCGAGGGCGCGGAGCTTTCCACCAGTAGGAGCACTGGGATCGGCCGTGAGGGACTGAGTCTGGACATCGCCACGCTCAAGGTGGTCACCATCGACGCTGCCGGTCACAAGCGCGTGATCAAGACCACTGGCCAGACCGTCGCCGACGCCCTTGACGTCGCGAAGATCAGCGTCGATTCAAACGACAAACTGAGCGTTCGCGCCGCCGCGCGGCTGCTGGACGTCTCGTCATTCACCTACACCAAGGTGGACGTACGGAAGGTCACCAAGAAGAAGAAAGTCGCCCACTCGGTGGTCCGCAAGAACTCTGACTCCCTCGCCAAGGGCACTACAAAGGTCGACGTCGAGGGCCGGGACGGCGTCCGGACCGTTGTCGTCCGCGAAACCCGCTACAACGGCAAGGTGAAGGATCGCAAGAAGCTGTCCGACACCATTACCTCGGCGCCTGTCACCCGGGTGATCCTGGTCGGTACCAAAGTGGCGAAAGAAGCCCAAGTCGAGTTCCGCGACCACCAGCTCCAAGAAGACGCCCAGCAGCTCGGGCGGTTCCAGCTCGCGCGGCTCCAGTTCGGGCGGCTCCAGCACCCCGTCGGGCAGCGTGTGGGACAGGTTGGCACAGTGCGAGGCGGGCGGCAACTGGTCGATCAACACCGGCAACGGCTTCTACGGTGGCCTCCAGTTCACGCTCAGCACCTGGCGTGCATACGGCGGGACCGGCATGCCAAACGAGGCGAGCCGGGAGGAGCAGATCGCCGTCGGGAAGCGGGTCCAGGCCGCCCAGGGCTGGGGTGCCTGGCCAGCCTGCACCGCGAAGCTGGGAATCAGCTGACCTCGGGCCCGGCCCGACTTCTCGACCCGAGCACGGTTCGACGTCGAATAGCTGAGCTGGGTCTACGGCCCACCAAGCAGCGCGGGCAAAACTTCGTTACCGACGCCAACACCGTACGTCGGATCGTGGTCGCCTCGGGCGTCGGCGCTGAGGACGTCGTCCTGGAGATCGGACCAGGACTGGGCTCGCTGACCCTTGGTCTCCTCGAGATCGGCGCCCGTGTTCTCGCTGTGGAAATCGATCCTGTGCTGGCGGGCGCCTTGCCGGCGACGGTTGCCGATCGGGCGCCGGGATATAACCACCGGCTGACGGTGGTGCTAGCAGATGCGCTGTCCGTCACCGGCCTTCCCGACGCGCCAACCGCAGTTGTCGCCAACCTTCCGTACAACGTGTCAGTTCCGGTGCTGCTTCACCTGCTCGCGGCATTCGACAGCTGGGATCGGGGCCTGGTGATGGTTCAGTCGGAAGTCGCCGACCGCTTGGCCGCTCGTCCCGGCTCCAAGATCTACGGCGTTCCATCGGTGAAGATGGCGTGGTATGCCGAGACGGCCCGGGTCGGCACGGTGCCGCCGACGGTGTTCTGGCCGGTCCCGAATGTCGATTCTGGACTGGTTTCCATCTCGCGGCGACCGCCGCCGGCAACCACCGCCAGCCGGGAGCAGGTCTTCGCCATCATCGATGCAGCGTTCGGTCAGCGGCGCAAGATGCTCCGTGGCGCGCTGGCCGGATTGGCCGGCTCACCCGCGCTCGCGAGCGAGCGGCTCGTCGCGGCCGGAGTTGACCCGCAGTCTCGCGGTGAGATGCTCACCGTGATCGACTTCGCCCGGATAGCGGAGCAGTTCAGCTAGTCGGCTCCGCCTCGGAAGCGGCACCGCGACCTCGCCGATAGCCTCAAGGATGTGGCGTCGTCCCTTCCACCCGAGCCGCTTGGCGTTCGCGTCCGAGCGCCAGCCAAGATCAACTTGGCGCTTTGCGTGGGCCCACCGCGGCGGGACGGATACCACCCGCTGGCCACCGTCTATCAGGCGGTGTCGCTGTACGACGAGGTGCATGCCGCGTGGGCCGAGCCGGACGAGTTCACGGTCAGTGTGTCCGGCGAGGGCGCCGAGCTCGTGCCGACCGACGAGACGAACCTCGGGCTCCGGGCCGCCCGCCTGCTGGCCCGTACCTACGGTCAGGCTGACTCGCTGGGCGTATCGCTCTCGATCAAGAAGTCGATCCCGGTGGCTGGCGGCCTGGCCGGAGGTTCGGCCAACGGGGCGGCCGCCCTGCTGGCCTGCGCGGTCTTGTGGGACCTGGACGTCGGTCTGGAGGAGCTGAGCGTGTTGGCGGCCGAGCTCGGTAGCGACGTGCCGTTCGCGCTGCTGGGAGGTACTGCCCTCGGGAGCGGTCGTGGCGAGCAGGTCGTACCGGTCCTCGCGCGGGGTGGCCACCACTGGGTGCTGGCCTTCGGCCACCACGGCCTGTCCACGCCGGCCGTCTATCGCCGCCACGACGAAATGGTCGCCAGGAAGGCAGGCCTCGGTTCCAAGATGGCTCGGGAGATGGGAACTTCGACGCGGAATCCGGAGGTCCCGCCCGCGCTGATGAATGCGCTACGCAGTGGTGATCCCGCCGCCGTGGGGGCCGCGCTGGTCAACGACCTTCAGCCTGCGGCTCTGGATCTGCAGCCACGTCTGCGCCAGGTGTTGGACGCAGGACGGGAGTACGGCGCGCTGGGCGCGCTGGTGTCTGGATCCGGCCCCACTTGCGCTTTTCTGACCGCCAGCGAGGCAGCGGCCGTCGATCTGAGCGTGGCCTTGAGCGCGGACGGCCAGTGCCGGGCGGTGCGCCGGGCCACCGGACCCGTGAATGGCGCCCGGGTGATCGGCTGAGGCTATTCCGACGACCTCAACAGTTGGCGCAAGATTGCCACGAGCTGATCTTGATCGACTTTGCTGATGGAGGCGAGGATGCCGTGCTCGGCGGCAAGCAGGTCGGCCAGGGCTGCATCGACTCTCGTGCGGCCCGCGTCGGTGAGCCGAACGAGCACTCCGCGCCGATCCTCGGGGTGATCTTCCCGTTCGACCAGTCCGCGCGCAGCCAGCCGGTCGACCCGATTGGTCATGGTGCCGGAGGTGACCAGTGTCTCCCTGGCTAGGTGGCCGGGAGAGAGCGAAAACGGTTCGCCCGACCGGCGGAGCGCGGCCAGCACGTCGAACTCGTACGACTCCAGACCGTGTGACCCGAAGGCGTTCCCGCGATGACGGTCGAGGCGATGGGCGAGCCGGGTGAGCCGGGAGAGCACCTCCATCGGCGCAACGTCCAGGTCAGGGCGTTCGCGTCGCCAGGCCGCGATGATGCCGTCCACCTCGTCGGGGTCCGGGTCCACAGACGAATCCTAGAAGTGAAGCCGCCCGACTGATCAGCTCTTCAAGTCAGCGTCGCTCTTCGGCATGGTGGCGGCCAGCAACACGATTCCGGCACACAAAGCCGACGGCACGATCATGGCGTGGTGCAGGCCGAGCCGGGAAACCAGAAATCCGATCAGCGCCGGGCCCATGAGGAATGCGGCATAGCCGAAAGTCACCACGACGGCGAGCACCCGCCCACCGCCGATGTGCCCGGCGACGGCGTAGACCTGGGGCGCGATCATGCCGACACCGAAGCCGACCAGCCCCCAACCGACGATCAGCAACGGCAACCCGCTGACCAGCGTCACCATGAGATAGCCGGCAGCGGCGCATGCGCCGCCAAAGCGGACGACGGCCCGACGGCCGAATCGCGCCACGAGGCGATCGCCGACCAGCCGGATGGCAACCATCATGCCGCTGACCGCGACGAGCCCCAGCGAGCCGGTGGTCGAGTCGACGTTGGCGACCGTCGTGACGTGGAGTGACGACCAATCGACGGCGGTGCCTTCGGACAGCCCGAACGCCAACGCCATCACTGCGAGGAGCCAGGCGATTCGGGGGATGCGCGTGCGAACGCCGTCGACGGTGTGCTCGACTACAGCCGCCTCCGGCGTGATCTTGAGCAGCACGGCCAGCATCGCAGCGCCGGCGACCGCCAGCATGATCATCAGTGGCGTCACGATAGAGCCGCCGGTCAGCCCGAGGATGGTGGACATGATCAATACGCTGCCGGCGCCCACGAGGTTGCCGACTGAGAAGAAGGCGTGGAAGAAGCTCATGATGGGCCGATGGCGGGCGGATTCGACCTGAACGCCCAATGCGTTCATGGCGACGTCCATTGCGCCATTCCCTAGCCCAATGAGCACCGCGCCGAGGACCGCAACGGGGAAGCTTGGGGCGAAGCCGAACGCCAGTGTCGCGGCCACGATCAGCGGAAGAGCCCCGAGTGAGACCTTGCGGGCGCCGATCGCATCCGCCAGCCGGCCACCGATCTGCATGGACAGGATGCCCGCGGCCCCGCCGCAGAAGAGTAGGGCCGCGACTTCGGAGTAGCTGAGATCGAGCTTGACTCGTAGTGACGGCAGGGCACCGCCGTAGCCGCCGATCATCAGTCCGTTGACGGTGAACAAGGCGGTGACCGCGATGGCGGCCGTTCGGCTCGCGAGGGCGGACTGCGATGGGGTGCGAAGAGTTGAAGCAGACATGATCCAGATCTTCTAAAACGTTTCAGTAAGCTTACTGACAGCGGCCCGGAGGACGCAAATCCGTTCCTCAGCGCTCGCCGGAGGCGATCGATGCGGAGTTCACAGCTCGGTATGTGCGACGGAGGTTTGGCACAGACTCGTGGCGCGAATCGGCGACTTCCGGCCGCTGTGCCGGGACCGCACACGAAAGGTCTACTGTGCGTACTCTTGTTCCTGGTCGGCCGCAGGCTGACCGCCGACGGTGCAGCCGAATCGAGCAGGAAGGTTGTACAGTCCCCGGTTGGTCTGTCGGCAGGGCCCGCCTGACTTTGAATCAGGATTAGCGACGTAGGTTCGACTCCTACCCGGGGAGCTGCTCGGAGAGAAACCCCAAGTCAGAGTGCCTAATGAGCCTGGTCGAGGATCGGCGGGGCGCTCGCTTTTATCACCGCGTGTCACGGCGTGTCACAGTTTGCCCCGCCGGAGTGCGCCCCGGCTGACCTCGAACGAGAGGTCACCGCGGTCGACTATCCAGACGTGCGTGCTGCCTGAGGTGCTGTCTGGGACGCCGACCGTGCGCGTCCAGCTCTACGCCTACGCCGCTCTGGCGACCAGGAGTCGGGCCGAGATCCAGAGAGGCACCGACGGCAACGGACCCTGAGGAGCGCCAGATGTCCCGTTGTTCGTCAACAGACAAGTCATTTGACATGTCGCCAGAACATGTAAAGTTTTCCGAGTATTTTTGACATGTGCGCAGCAGTGGTGAAGGAGACTACACATGCGTTGGGACCCGCAGACACCTTATGACAGCCTTCCGCTGCTGCCGCCAGCAGTCGATCTTGAGTCCAAGAACGTTCTCAAGTCCGCTATTGGGGCACGCGCCGCGTTAGCTGGGCTCGACCAAGCCGCTCTGAATTTACCCAACCCGGCGGTGCTCCTGTACGCCATGCCACTGCTTGAGGCTCAGGCCAGCTCCGAGATCGAGAACATAGTCACCACAGCAGATGCGCTGCTGAAGTACGCCCAGACTGACAGAGACGCCGGGGAGTCGGCGACCAAGGAGGCTTTCCGCTACCGCACCGCTCTATTCGAGGGCGTCCGCGCAATCCAGTTGCGACCCCTCACCTCGGGCACGGCTGAGCTAGTGTGCACCGGCATAAAGAACCGCGAGATGGCAATACGCAGACTTGCGGGCACTCGGATCGCGAATCCCGCGACAGGCGAGGTGATCTATTCTCCGCCGGAGGGTGCTGACTTGATTCGGGACAAGCTGGCGAACTGGGAGTCCTTCATTCACGCCGACGACGGTCTGGACCCCTTGGTCCGGATGGCGGTTGCTCACTACCAGTTCGAGGCTATCCACCCATTTCACGACGGTAATGGGCGAGCGGGCCGCATTATCAACATCCTGATGTTGATTGAGGCTGGCCTGATCGCGGAGCCGATCCTGTACATGTCCCGCTTCATTAACAGCCACAAGAACGACTACTACAGACTGCTAATCGGCGTAACGCGAGACGGGGCATGGGAGCCGTGGATCTTGTACATACTCGAAGCAGTGCGCCAGACGGCGGAGTCCACAGCCGCGAAGGTTGCTGCTATCCGCACTGTCCAACAAGAGATTTATGACCAGGCGCGCAGCGCCTCGCACGGGGGACGGAACGCGGACTTCCTGGCAGTGCTGTTTGAGCAGCCCTACACCCGCATACAGATGGTCGTTAACCGGTGCGGAGTCTCGCGACCAACCGCGACGTCATGGCTCAACGACCTGGTCAGTGCCAGCATCCTGACTGCTCGCAAGTTTGGGCGCGATCGTGTGTTCGTTAACCAGCGCTTCCTTGACGTACTGCTCAGAAACGAGTTGGAGGAACGAGCATCCTCGGTCGCCACGCGAGTGGGTTGACGCGTGACGGCTCGGCGATACACCAGAAAGACGGGACATCTTCGCGATCGATAGTGCCGGGAGCACGACGCGTCGACGGACCCGCTCCGGATCGTTGGCCGAACCGGGCAGCAGCACAGCACCACCGCCAGGCAACCGGCGCGGTGCCGCGTAGCTTTCGATTTACTCTGAGTCGGCGGTCACCATGGGCGCTCAGAATCGGCTTCAGTTCCGGGTTCTACGTGCGGAGCACCGACGACAGCGCGAATCGTGCTGCGGTGCGTTTCGGGGCCGTGCTGGCGGCGGCGCGTCCGGGTCGTGAGCGAGGAGGCGGCGAGCTGAGGGGCCGGTATCAAAGCGAGGCGGGGGGTGTGATGCGATGATCATCTTTGTCACAGCGCGTGTCACAGATGGCATACCACAACAGGACACCACACGACACGTCAAGGCATGAAACACTCTCAGAGCAGTCCCCGGACCACGGCGGTGCTCGTCTTTGAATCAGGATTAGCGACGTAGGTTCGACTCCTACCCGGGGAGCGCCCGACCAGCGGACCGCTACCCGGACGGGGCCTACGCTCAGTTCGCTCGGCGATCCGTACGGGCGTCGCGCACGATTGCAAGGAGAGCGCTGTTGCCCAGCCCGGATCTCGCTAGCCCTGCCCCGTCCCCGCCTGTCGCTGCGGTAGTGGTCTTGGCGGCCGGTGAGGGCAAGCGTATGAAGTCCTCGCGCTCGAAGCTGCTCCATGAGATCGCCGGACACTCCCTGGTCAGCTATTCGATCCGCACCGCCACCAGCCTCGAACCGGAACGTGTCGTTGTCGTTGTCGGGCACGGCCGCGACCAGGTCGAAGCACATCTAGCCGAGATCGCACCCCACGTGCTCACGGCGATACAGGACGAGCAGCTCGGCACCGGGCACGCGGTGCAGGTGGCGCTAAGCCAACTCCCCGACCTGACAGGCGAGATCGTGGTCACCTACGGTGACGTCCCGTTGTTGACCACGGAGACATTGGCAGAGCTGGTCGTCTCCCATCGGACCAACGGTTCGGCGGTGACGGTACTGACCGCGCACGTCGCCGATCCCAGTGGATACGGCAGGATCGTCCGAGACCCCGACGACCTGGTGAGCCGGGTTGTCGAGCACAAGGATGCCGGGCCAGAGGAGCTGTCGATCACCGAGATCAACTCCGGTATCTATGTCTTCGACGCCGAGACGTTGCGTGGTGCGCTGGCCGGGCTCCGCTCCGACAACGCCCAAGGTGAGCTCTATCTCACCGATGTGGTGGAGGTCGCTCGTCGGGCTGGCAAGGCGGTGCGGGCGCACATGATCTCCGATCTCTGGCAGACCGAGGGTGTCAACGACCGGGTCCAGCTCGCCGCGATGGGGGCGGAACTGAACCGGCGAATCCTGCTGGACTGGATGCAAGCAGGCGTGACCGTGACCGATCCGGCCACGACCTGGGTACACAGCTCGGTCGACCTCGCCCCAGACGTGACGCTGTTACCGGGCACATTTCTTGAGGGCGCGACGTCAGTGGCCGCGGGGGCGACGATCGGACCGGACACCACGTTGATAGACGTGGAGGTCGGCGAGCGGGCCATGGTCACGCGCAGCCACGGATCTCTCAGCGTCATCGGCGCGGACGCCAGCGTCGGGCCCTTCGCCTACCTGCGGCCGGGCACGATTCTCGGGCCACGGAGCAAGCTCGGCACATTTGTCGAGGCGAAGAACACCCGGCTCGGGAGCGGAGCCAAGGCGCCTCACCTGAGCTATCTCGGCGACGCTGAGATCGGCGACGGAGCCAACATCGGTGCGGGAGTGATCTTCGCCAACTACGACGGGGTGACGAAGTCAACGACCACGGTCGGGAATTACAGCTTCGTGGGCAGCGATACCGTGCTGGTCGCACCGGTACGGGTGGCCGACGGCTCGTACATTGCTGCCGGCTCGGTAATCACCGGCGACGTCGAGCCCGGCGAGCTGGCAGTAAGTCGGGCACACCAGCGCAATGTGGCAGGGTGGGTGGCGCGAAAGCGCGCCGGGACGAAGACCGCTGCAGCGGCGGAAGCCGCCCGAGCCCGTCCCGAGCCTGCCGAAGGGGCGCCTCCCGAACCTTCTGAAGAGCCGCGGCAGGAGCCTGTCGAAGGTCACCCTTCGACAGGCTCAGCCCACCGGACCCCGGGGAGAACACAGAGTGACCGGCTTCAAGAAACCCAACGTCAAGCACTTGATGCTCTTCTCTGGCCGCGCCTACCCAGAGCTGGCCCAGGAGATCGCCGATCTCATGGGCGTCGACATCGTGGCCACTCGCGCGTTGAACTACGCCAACTCCGAGATCTATGTCCGGTTCGAGGAGTCCGTACGCGGATCCGATGCCTTCGTGATCCAAAGCCACACCGCGCCGGTCAACGAGTGGCTGATGGAGCAGTTGATCATGGTCGACGCCCTGAAGCGGGCGTCGGCGAAGCGCATCACCGTTGTCGCGCCGTTCTATCCCTACGGGCGCCAGGACAAGAAGCACCGCGGCCGGGAGCCCATCTCCGCCCGTTTGATCGCCGACTTGTTCCGTACGGCTGGCGCCAATCGGCTGATGTCGGTGGATCTGCACGCGGCGCAGATTCAAGGTTTCTTCGACGGGCCGGTGGACCACCTCTGGGCGTTGCCGGTGCTGGCAGATTATGTGCGTGATCACTACGACACATCGACGATGACCGTGGTGTCCCCCGACGCGGGCCGGGTTCGGCTGGCTGACATGTGGACCGACCGCCTCAACAGCGCTTTGGCGATCATCCATAAGCGGCGCGACCCCAATATGACGAACACGGTTGCCGTCCATGAAGTTGTCGGTGACGTTGCCGGCAAGGTGTGCCTCCTCGTCGACGACATGATCGATACCGCCGGCACGATCTGTCAGGCGGCTGAAGCACTGAAGGCCCGCGGCGCTCGAACGGTGATCGCCGCCGCTACCCACGCGGTGCTGTCCGGGCCGGCGTACGAGCGGTTGCAGGCGTCGGCGTTCGAGGAAGTGATCGTGACCAACACGCTGCCGATCCCGGCCGAACGCCGCTTCGATCGGCTGACCGTGCTCTCCATCGCTCCGCTGATCGCCAGAGCGATCCACGAAGTCTTCGAAGATGGCTCCGTGACGAGCCTTTTCGCAGGTCAGAGCTAGCCTGTACCAGGTTGGCGGCGTCACCTGGCGTCCGCTAAGGTAGTTCGGTTGCCTCGGCGAGGGTCGCAGGACCGTGATCGACGAAGAAGCGCTACGACTTCCTCGCTGGGCGCCCCGTGAAGTAGACAACGCAAAGTTCGAGGAGTTCGTTCGTGCCCGAGGTAAAGCTCATCGCCGAGTCGCGTACCGAATTCGGCAAGGGTGCCGCCCGCCGGATCCGCCGCGCCGACAAGATTCCCGCCGTCCTCTACGGTCACGGCACCGCTCCCATCCACATCACGTTGCCGGGCCACGAAACACTGCTCGCGCTGCGTACGGCGAACGCGCTGTTGTCGATCAACGTCGACGGCAAGGCCCAGCTGGCGCTGCCGAAGCAGGTCCAGCGGGACCCGATCAAGCACACGATCGAGCACGTCGACCTGGTGATCGTCCGACGGGGCGAGAAGGTGACCGTTGACGTTCCGGTACACGTCGAAGGGGAGGCCGCCAGCGAAACGCTGGTGGTTGTCGAGCACTCGGCGGTCACCATTGAGGCCGAGGCGACCCACATCCCACAGTCGATCGTGATCTCGGTCGAGGGCCTGGAGGCCGGGACTCAGATTCTCGCCAGCAACCTCTCACTGCCGGAAGGCTCGACGCTGGCGCTCGACCCCGAGTCCCTGATCGTCAACATCACCGCCGCCCAGAGTGCCGAAGCCGCAGCCGCCGAACTGGCAGAAGCCGAAGCTGAGGCGGGCATCGAGCCCACGCTGCTCGAGGAGACTGGTGTTGCGGGGAGCCGGAGGCCGGCGCGCAGCCCGCGACCTCGGCCGAGGGCGCATAGCCCGTCCGATCGTGGAGCCTTGGCTGGTCGTCGGGCTCGGCAATCCAGGTCCGGCGTACGCGGCTCACCGGCACACCATCGGTCACGTCGTTGCGGACGAGCTTGCCCGCCGGATGGGGATTCGCTTCGGGGCTCCGCGCGGACTGCGGGCTGAGGTAGCGGAGGGCCGGCTCGGGCCCATCGGACCGGACGGCGTCCGGGTGGTCTTGGCCAAGTCGCGGACCTACATGAACGAGACCGGCGGCGCGGTCGCCGGACTCCTGAACTATTTCAAGATCACTCCCGACCGGCTCGTCGTGGTGCATGACGAACTGGACATCGACCCTGGCCAGCTGAGGAGCAAGTTCGGCGGTGGAGACAACGGCCACAACGGGCTGAAGTCGATTCGCAAGTCACTCGGCACGGGCGACTTCTACCGCGTGCGGTTCGGCATCGGCCGCCCACCCGGCCGCCAAGATCCCGCCGATTTTCTGCTCAGCAACTTCGCGGCCAGCGATCGAGACGCGATTGCCGTGGAGGTGGACCGCGCGGCCGACGCCGTCGAGTCGCTGCTCACGGTTGGCCTTGACCGCACCCAGAGCGCGTACAACTCCTGACCGGCTGAAGCGCCGACAAACTTGCTGCCGTCCGGCGGCGCCTTCGCCGGCGGCGTCCGCTTCGCCCGGCGGCGTCCCGCTTCGCCCGGCTACGCCGCCCGCCGGGCCCCGCTGCGCCCGGCGACGCCCGCTACGACCGCCCTCGCCCACGACTTTGAGCCCCGTAGACCTTTCTTGAGCCCGTAGGAACGGGCTCAAGGAGTACCGAAGGGGCTCAAAGTCGAGGAAAGGAGGAATGGCGGGTTGCCATGCGGGAGGGCGAGAGTGAGCGGACGACATGCTAGGTAGGTTGGGTCGGTGAGCCTTGCGGGACTTGTTGACCTGCTGATCGAAGACCCGACCATCGCTGAGACGATCGGCGATGCTCGCTCGCGCGCCCTTCGGGCATTGGACATCACGGCCCCAGCACCGATGCGCCCGGTGATTGCTGCCGCGATTGCGGCGTCGGAGGATCGGGGAGGATCAGGTCAGCCGGTCTTGCTCGTCACCTCCACGTTTCGCGAGGCGGAGGACGTCACGGCAGCCGTTGCGTCGCTCATCGGGGATGACCAGGTCGCCTACTACCCGGCGTGGGAGACGCTGCCGCACGAGCGACTGAGCCCGCGCTCGGACACGGTCGGTCGCCGGCTTGCCGTGCTGCGCCGACTCGCCGGACGGGCCGATGAGCTGCCACCGAAGATCATCGTCGCTCCGATCCGAAGCGTCTTGCAGCCGCAGGTCAAGGGCCTTGCCGATCTTCGTCCGGTACGGCTGGCGGTCGGGTCAGAGTTCGACCTCGCCGAGCTAGCCCAAGTTCTGGTGGACGCGGCGTACGTTCGCGTCGATCTGGTCGAGCGGCGCGGTGAATTCGCGGTGCGCGGTGGCATCGTCGACGTCTTTCCGCCGACCGAGGAGCATCCCGTACGGATCGACTTCTTCGGCGACACCATCGAGGAGATCCGCTACTTCGCCGTTGCGGACCAGCGATCCGGCGAACTGACCCTCGCCGAGATCATCGCCTCGCCATGCCGCGAACTGCTGCTTACCGACGAGGTTCGGGCCCGGGCTGCCGCACTGGCTGAGCAGCATCCAGAGCTCATCGAGATGCTCGACAAGATCGTTCAGGGTCACGCGGTCGACGGCATGGAAGCGCTGTCGCCGGCGCTGGTCGACGGCATGGAGCTTCTGGTCGACGTGCTGCCCGCTGACACCGTCGTGTTGATCTGCGATCCCGAGCTGGTTCGGGGTCGAGCCATCGAACTGGTGAAAACGAGTGAGGAATTCCTCCGCGCATCGTGGGCGGCGGCCGCGGGTGGAGGGCAGGCGCCGATCGACCTCGGCGCATCTGCGTATCAGCCGCTGGCCGAGGTTCGGCAGGCGGCCTTGGTCCGCGGGCTGCTGTGGTGGACGCTGTCGCCGTTCAGTGCCGGCCCTTCGGCAGGCTCAGGGCGCGAGGCGGGCGGCTCGGCACCGCGCGAGTCGGGCGGCTCGGCCCGCGAGGTGCGCACCGACGAAGGCGAGCTGATCGACTTCTCGGAGCAGGTGGATACCACCGGCGTGGAGTCCCGCACGGTCGCGGGTCGGGTCGCCGAGACCTACCGCGGCGACACCGAGGCGGCCGTGGCCGACGTCATGGAGCGGATCCGGTCCGGCTGGCGGGTCGCCGTGGTGGCCGAAGGTCGGGGCACCAGCCAGCGGCTGGCCGAAGTGTTGACCGAGCGGGAGCTGCCGATCCGGCTCGTCGACCGGCTGGACGACGCCCCGGAGGCAGGCATCGCAACCCTGGTTACGGGCGATCTCAACCACGGATTCACCGCGGACGCTGTGCAGCTGGCCGTGCTCACTGCTCGGGATCTGTCGGGACAGCGCGCGGCAGACAAAGCCAGCCGACGGATGCCTGCTCGCCGCAAGAACCAGATCGATCCGCTGGAGTTGGTTTCCGGGGATCCGGTCGTGCACAGCCAGCACGGGGTGGGTCGCTACGTCGAGATGGTGCAGCGGCCGGTCGCGGGCTCGGTTCGGGAGTATCTGGTGATCGAATACGCCCCGTCGAGGCGAGGTCAACCGGGAGACCGGCTCTACGTGCCGATGGACTCGCTCGACCAGGTCACCCGCTATGTGGGTGGCGAAAACCCGACCCTCGACCGGATGGGTGGAGCCGATTGGGCCAAGCGGAAGGGCCGGGCCCGCAAGGCGGTGCGTGAGATCGCCGCCGAGTTGATCAAGCTCTATGCCGCCCGGCAGGCGACACGGGGTCATGCCTTCTCGCCGGACACCGCTTGGCAGCGCGAGCTGGAGGACGCCTTCAGTTTCGTCGAGACCCCCGACCAGCTGGCCGCCATCGAAGAGGTCAAGCGGGACATGGAACAGGTCGTGCCCATGGACCGGCTGATCTGCGGCGACGTCGGATACGGCAAGACTGAGATCGCCGTCCGGGCCGCCTTCAAAGCCGTGCAGGACGGCAAGCAGGTAGCGATCCTGGTGCCGACCACGCTTCTCGTGCAGCAGCACCACGCCACCTTCGCCGACCGCTACGCCGGCTTCCCGATCAACGTCGCACCACTGAGCCGGTTCCAGAGCGACGCTGAAGCACTGACGACGTTGGAAGGACTCAAGGACGGCCGCGTGGACGTGGTGGTCGGCACGCACCGGCTTCTGTCGGGCGACATCGCCTTCAAGGACCTGGGCTTGGTGATCATCGACGAGGAGCAGCGCTTCGGAGTGGAGCACAAGGAGCAGCTCAAGCGGCTACGCACCCACGTCGACGTGCTCGCGATGTCTGCCACACCGATCCCGCGAACCCTGGAGATGGCGGTCACCGGCATCCGCGAAATGAGCACAATGGCGACGCCTCCCGAAGAACGCCACCCGGTGCTGACCTTCGCGGGTCCGTACGACGAGGCCCAAGTGACCGCCGCCATCCGCCGCGAGCTGCTCCGGGAGGGCCAGGTCTTCTATGTGCACAACCGAGTGCAGAGCATCGACAAGACCGCGCGCCGGATCGCCGAGCTGGTGCCCGAAGCGCGGGTCGTCACCGCTCACGGCCAGATGAGCGAGCATCGGCTGGAACAGGTCATGATCGACTTCTGGGAACGCCGCGCCGATGTTCTGGTCTGCACGACCATCGTGGAGGCCGGGCTCGACATCTCCAGCGCCAACACGCTGCTGATCGAACGCGCCGACGTCCTCGGACTCTCCCAGCTGCACCAGCTTCGGGGGCGGGTGGGCCGCAGCCGGGAGCGCGGGTATGCCTACTTCCTCTACCCGCCCGAGAAACCGCTCACCGAAACCGCTCATGATCGACTGGCCACCATCGCGGCCCACAGTGACCTTGGCGCGGGCATGGCTGTGGCGATGAAGGATTTGGAGATCCGCGGCGCAGGGAACCTCCTGGGTGGTGAGCAATCAGGGCACATCGCCGACGTCGGTTTCGACCTCTATATCCGGCTGGTCGGCGAGGCGGTAGCCGAATTCCGCGGTGAAGACAGCGAGCCCGAGCCAGAGATGCGGATTGAACTGCCGCTCGAGGCGCACCTGCCCACCGACTACGTCGAATCGGAGCGGCTACGGCTGGAGATGTACAAGCGTCTTGCTGAAGTACGCAGCGAAGCCGACGTCAAGGGAGTTGAGGCCGAACTTGCTGACCGTTACGGTCAATTGCCATCCGAAGTTGACAACCTGCTGGCAGTGGCGCGATTCCGGCTGCTCGCGCGATCGGCGGGCTTGACCGAGATCGTCTCTCAGGGCAGCTTCATCCGCTTCGGCCCGGTGCAGCTCGCCGAGTCGCGGCGGCTGAGACTCCAGCGGCTCTATCCCCGCAGCGTGATCAAGGAGGCCGCGAAGATTGCCCTTGTTCCCCGGCCGCTGAGCTCGCAGATCGGCGGAGATCCATTGCGCGACGCGGCCTTGTTGGCCTGGTGTACCAAGGTGGTCACCGAAGTCTTCGAGGGCGCCGACACGCCGGACCGGCTTCGTACCGTGTCATAGGATCGCTCGCGGCTTCACTTCGAGAACGGATCGTCCAATGGTTTTGCTCCGCACCCGCCGGTCGAGACGAGCCGGTTTCGCCGGCGCTGTCCTGGTAGCGCTGGCGGTCAGCGGTTGCGCGAACGCCGAGCCGGGAGTCGTCGCCTACGTGGACGACGCCCGGATAACGCAGCGGCAGGTCGATGACGCCGTGAAAGCCATCTCGGGGACCCTCCAGGAAGGTCAGCGGGTCTCCAGCCAGGCCGTGGTCAACGCGATGATCCATGGCGAGATGGCCGAGCAGATTGCGGCACGCCAGAACATTGCGATCAGCGACCAGGAACGCGACGAGGTGCTCAAGGGCAGCAACCTCGCTCCGCTGCTCCAGACCGAGGGGGCTCGGCCGGTGCTCGACGACATCGCCGACGAACAGATCGTCGCTTCCAAGCTCGGCCAGGAATACCTCACCGAAATTGGCAAGATCAATGTCACGCTGAATCCACGACTCGGTGTACTGGATCCGCAACAAAAGACGATCATCGAGAATCAATCCAGCTCGCTCGCGGCCCCGGCGGCCGCAAGTCCCACCCCCTGAGTTGATGGACCACCCGCAGCTCGCGCGGCTGATCGAGGTCATGGCGACCTTGCGGCAGCAGTGCCCGTGGGACGCTGAGCAGACGCACGAATCACTGGCGCAATACCTCATCGAGGAAACCGCCGAGACGATCGAGGCGGTCGAGACGGGCGATTCCGATCATCTGCGCGAGGAGCTGGGCGACCTGCTGCTGCAGGTGATCTTCCATGCCGAGATTGCCGCGGAACACGACGGTGGATTCACGATCGACGACATCGCGGCCGGCATAGCGGACAAGTTGATCGGCCGGCATCCGTACGTCTTCGCCACGGAGGAGCTGCCCGCCGATCTCCACTTCAGCTGGGAGCAGCGGAAGGCCGCCGAAAAGGGCCGGACATCGGTCCTGGATGGCATCCCCGACCAGCTGTCGTCTCTGGCTCGAGCGAACAAAATCGTCAGCCGGGTGCGCTCGCGGCGGGTCGCCGTCGACCTTCCCAGTGAGCCGATCGACGAAGAAGATCTCGGGCGGCAGGTGCTCGCCCTGGTGGGGCGCGCACAGGCCAGCGGCATCGATCCGGACCAGGCGGTTCGTGCGGCCGTACGGGGACTCGAGGCCATAGTGCGGGTCAACGAAGCGACTCAGAACCGGCAAGCTGCGGGCTAGGCTGAACGTATGTCCGAGCCGCCCGGTCCCCGGAACTACCCTTCACAACCGGAAGGGCCCATGCAGCCCGGACCCCGTCAGCCACCGCCGCCCAATGGCGGATACGAGCCACCGCCGCCTAATGGCGGATACGAGCTACAGCCCCCGGCCGAATACCACCAGTGGCCGCAACCAGAGAATGAGCATGAGCGGTCGCGGCCGGAGACTGAGTACCGCCAGCGGCCGCAGCCCCAGGCGGGATATCCGCAGCGGCCCCAGCCACAGAACGCCTATCAGCAGCAGCCCCATCATGGATACCAGCAGCAGGCGCCGTACCCGCCGCGCCAGCCGTACACCGTGCACCGGCCCAGCGAGGAAACGACGCGGGACGCCCAAGCCGCATTGGCCGCTCGTATGGAGCTCGGTCCGGAGTACACCGAACACGTCGCGGAGGGGCTCGCGGAGCGGGTTGAGCAGCTGGCCGCCCTCAGGGCGGGAGAGCTGCGTCATGAGGCCGAGGTGGCGAACTCAGCGAGTCGGAGCGATCAGTCTGGTCGGACCCGGCAGTTCGTCCTTGGCATCGTCTCGCTTACGGTCGGCATACCGATCACCGCCATCGCCGCCACCAGCACCGACCCCGGCCTGCTTGGTGTGGCGGTCTCCTGGCTGGGCATCGTCGGGGTCAATGCCGTCCACGCCCGGGCCAACCGACCCTGAGAGTAGGTCACCTCCGCCGAATCTGGGAACGCACCGGTTGGGTCTCCGCTGTTAGAGGCCGGCGCGCCGATAGGCTGACGGCAATATCTCTGTGCTCCCGAATCGGGTGACCTGCCGGTCGGGGCGACATCGGAAAGGCGACACTCGTGGCCAGTATTGAGTTCATCGGCGCGCGCGAGATCCTCGACTCCCGCGGCAACCCGACGGTCGAGGTCGAGGTCATCCTCGACGACGGCTCCGAGGGTCGTGCGGCAGCGCCCTCCGGCGCGTCGACCGGCGCCTTCGAGGCAGTCGAGCTCCGTGACGGCGAAAGCCGGTACGGCGGCAAGGGAGTGAGCAAGGCGGTGCTCGGCGTCATTGATCAATTGGGACCCGAACTGATCGGCTACGAGGCCAGCGAGCAGCGCCTCATCGACCAGGCCATGCTCGATCTCGACGGAACCGACAACAAGAGCAAGATCGGCGCCAACGCCATTCTTGGAGTCTCGCTCGCCGTCGCTCACGCTGCTGCGCACTCCGCCGAACTGCCGCTGTACCGCTATGTCGGCGGCCCGAACGCCCACCTGCTGCCGGTCCCGATGATGAACATCGTCAACGGTGGCGCTCATGCCGATTCCGGCGTCGACGTGCAGGAATTCATGATCGCGCCGATCGGCGCTGCCACGTTTCGGGATGCACTCGAGATGGGGGCAGGGGTCTACCACACCTTGAAGGCGGTGTTGAAGAAGTCGGGCTACGCCACAGGTCTTGGCGACGAAGGCGGCTTCGCTCCCGCGTTGCCGGTGAACGTCGCCGCGCTGGAGCTGATTTCGTCGGCAATCGAGGGTGCCGGTCTTCAGCTGGGCAGCGATGTCGCGTTGGCGCTCGACGTAGCAAGTACCGAGTTCTTCGAAGGTGGCACGTATACCTGGGAGGGCAACCCGAAATCTTCAGACGAGATGACCGCCGTCTATGCACAGTGGACGAACGACTTTCCGATCGTCTCGATCGAGGATCCCCTTGCCGAGGACGATTGGGCGGGCTGGAGCGCTTTGATGAGCGGGCTCGGCGAGAAGGTGCAGGTGGTGGGCGACGACCTCTTCGTCACCAATGTGAACCGGCTGCAGCGCGGCATCGCCGAAAAAGCCGCCAGCGCCCTACTGGTCAAGGTGAATCAGATCGGCACGCTGACCGAGACGCTGGACGCCGTCGACCTGGCCCACCGCGCAGGCTTCCGTTGCATGATGAGTCACCGCTCTGGGGAGACCGAGGACACGACCATTGCCGACCTGGCCGTGGCGACGAACTGCGGGCAGATCAAGTCTGGTGCACCGGCACGTACCGATCGGGTGGCCAAATACAACCAGCTGCTGCGGATCGAGGAGGACCTCGATGACGCGGCGCGGTATGCCGGTCCGTCGGCGTTCCCACGGTTCACCGCCGCGAAGTAGGCGTCAAACGTGGCGTCCGGCCCCCGCTCAACCGCGCGCCCAGGCGCCGGGCCGGGGCGAGGCCGTGCGCGGGCCCGCAAACCGGTCAAGCGGCCGCCGTCGCCGGCAAGGAAGCCACCTGAGGCCGATGCGCCGCCGACCACGACGCCATGGCGGTTACCACGCCCACCCTCGGCCCTCACGACTCGGGCCATCGCGTTGGCCGTGGTGTTCTTGATCTTGACAATCTCGTACGCCACGAGCCTGCGGATCTACTTTCATCAGTCGCAGCAGATCGCGACCGCGCGCACCGAGATCACGAGCCGGCAGCAACGCATCGCCGAGCTACAGGGCGAGCTGGCCCAATGGAACGACGTCGAGTACGTCAAAACGCAGGCGCGTGACCGCCTGGGTTGGGTTATTCCCGGTGAGACCGGTTTTCGGGTCGTCGGGCCGGACGGGAAGCCGCTCGGCGGGGGAGCGGAGATCGGGCCGGGAACACTGCCGCGAGAAACCTCCACGGACGCCTGGTGGTCACGGCTCTGGGGTTCGGTCGAGGCAGCCGACAACCCAACCCCGGTGCGGAAGGATCCGGCGGCACAGCCACCGATAACCGAGAAGTCCACGCCAAGAGCCGCCGCACCGACACCCACCGCTTCACCTTCGCCGCGCTGAGCGCCGCTGGTCACCGTGCGTCGTGGGCGGCTAGGAAGTCGTCGATCTGATCGGCGGTGGGCAGGCTTGGACTGGCGCCTCGGACCGTGACGGCCAGCGCTCCGGCGGCCAGGGCTCGAAGGACCGCCTCGGACCACGGCCGGTTCTGAGCCAGCGCCGCGCCAAGGGCGCCGGCGAACGCATCGCCCGCGGCGGTGGTGTCCACTGGCCGCACCTGATACGCCGGAAACTCTTCGAACCCGTCTTGGTGCACCACCAAAGCTCCGCGGTCAGCCATCGTCAGCAAGGCTGTCTCAGCACCGTGATCAAGAAACCAACGGCCCGCCCGTACGGCCGCCTCGCGATCGGTGACCGCCGTTCCGGAGAAGATCTCGGCCTCGTACTCGTTCGGCTTCACCACCGAAACGCCTCGCCAGACGCTATCGGGCAGAGGTAGGGCGGGCGCCGGATCCACGATCAACCTCAGGCCGAGCTCGCGGCTGACGGTAGCGACTGCCTCAATGACGGGGATAGGAATCTCCAGCTGGACCAACACGACCGCGACGCGGTCACGCAGTTCACGCAGCGCGTCCGCTGCGTGCGAAATCGAGAGCCTGGAATTCGCATTGCCAACGATGGCGATGTCGTTCTGGCCGGTCGTGGTGTCGACTCTGATGTGGGCGACACCGGTGTAGCCCTCCAGGATTTGGACCGCCGATGTGTCGACTCCCTCTGCGGTCAATGTACCCAGCGTCAAGTCGCGAAAAATGTCATTGCCCACTGCGCCGATCATGTGGGTCTCCGCACCGGCGCGGGACGCCGCGAGCGCTTGGTTGGCCCCCTTGCCACCCAACGCCAGACCGAAATCGTCCGCGATCACTGTCTCGCCTGGGCGGGGCAGTGGCGATCCGTACGCCGTCAGGTCAGCGTTGATGCTGCCGACAACGGCCACGCCTGCGCCCGCCACACCGGCGAGCTTAGTGAACCGCGGTCTTGCGAAAACTGCTGGCCAGCTTGCACCCATTTCGGCGGGAAGCGTGCGATTCGTCAGCACTTTTCCCAGGCAGTGAGCCGCGAGAGGATGAGCGGGTGCTTTCCCCATTGACCGCCGAGGACGTCGACGTCATCGCCGCACAACTCGCAGCGTCCTCCGCGGGGACTCGCAGGCCTGGCCTATCGGTGTCCCTGCGGAAAGCCGGCGGTGGTGGCTACCGAGCCGCGGCTTGCGGACGGGACGCCGTTTCCGACCACTTACTATCTGACCTGCCCCAGGGCTCACGCAGCATGCTCGACCTTGGAGTCGCGCGGGCTGATGGCCTCGATGACCCAACGGTTGAGCCGCGACGCCCGGCTCGCAGCCGCCTATCACCGTGCCCATCAGGCCTATCTGGCTGATCGTGAACAGCTCGGCGACGTGCCCGAGATTGCAGGCGTCAGCGCCGGCGGGATGCCGGATCGGGTCAAGTGTTTGCATGCGCTCGCTGCTCATGCCCTCGCTGCCGGCCGGGGGGTCAACCCGTTGGGCGACGAGACGCTCGATGAGCTTGGTGAATTCTGGTTAGCACCATGTCTGGCGGACTCCCCATGAAGGTTGCGGCCGTTGACTGCGGCACCAATTCGCTCCGCCTGCTGATCGCCGAGTCCAAGTCTGATGGCGGCTTGATCGATCTCGACCGACAGACCGAGATCGTCCGGCTTGGACAGGGCGTCGACGCGACCGGGGAGTTCCATCCTGACGCCCTGGAACGGACGTTTGCGGTTACCGAGAAATTCGCCGAGCTGATCAAGAACGCCGGCGTACCTATCGACAAGGTTCACTTCGTCGCCACGTCAGCCTCCCGGGACGCGAAGAATCGCGACGAGTTCTTCGAGGGCGTCCGCTCAAGGCTCGGCGTGTGGCCGGACGTGATCAGCGGCGACACCGAGGCGCGCCTCTCTTTCACCGGCGCCCTTAGCCGGGTCAGACCCGAGGGTGATCCCGTGCTGGTGATGGACATTGGCGGTGGGTCAACAGAGTTCATCGTCGGCTCCAGCGCGGGCGTGATGCAGTCGGTCATCTCGCTGGACATCGGCTCCGTGCGAATTACCGAGCGATTCTTGAAGGTCAGCCCGCCAGCAAAAGATGATTTTGCTCGGGCCGCGGACTACGTGGACCAAATGCTGGATGGATCGGACGTCGACTTCCCGTCAATTGGTACCTGGATCGGCGTAGCGGGCACCGCTACCACCTTGGCCGGCGTTTATCTGGAACTGGAGCACTACGACCGAGACCGAGTACACGGGTCGAGCATCCCGCGCCGCGACGTCGGCGCGCTGTTGCGCCGGCTGAGCGGTCTGACTGTCGCCGAGATCCGTGCCCTGCCGTCTATGCACCCAAATCGCGCCGACGTGATCACGGGCGGCGCCCTGGTCGCCGCCCGCGTCGCCGAGCGGCTCGGAGTACCCGAGTTGATCATCAGCGAGTCGGACATCCTGGACGGCATCGCCCTCGCCATGCTTCATCGATGATCCGCGGCGGATGAGCACCGGCCCGCCAACTGGCACAATGCCCGGGTGAGTCAGCTCGCCATCACGGTCGTGGGGCACGATCGGCCAGGCATCATCGCTCGAGCGGCAGACATCCTCGCGCGGTCAGGGATGAACCTCGAGGACTCGTCGATGACCCTCCTCCGGGGCCACTTCGCCATGACCCTCATCTGCGCCGGCGAGGCATCCACGTCCGAGATCACGTCCGCCCTACTGCCGCTGGTTGACGAATCGCTCGACGTGACCGTACGAGAACTACCGGTGGAGGCCGACCAGCCACCGATTGGGCTGCCGTACCTGGTAACGGTGCACGGCGCCGACCGGCTGGGCATCGTGGCCCGGCTGGCGAGCGTGATCGCTGCTGCCGGCGGCAACATTACCGACCTCAGCACACGGCTCGCCGGCGATCTCTATGTGTTGATCGCCGAAGTCGACCTTCCGACCGCCGTCGACGTCGACAGTTTGCGAACCGAAATCACCAGCGTCGCAGCGGAACTCGGAGTCGACGCCAGCCTGCGTGCCGTCGAACGCGACGACCTGTGAGCTGGGCGCTG
Source organism: uncultured Actinomycetota bacterium (assembly GCA_963754965.1). Classification (GTDB taxonomy): domain Bacteria; phylum Actinomycetota; class Actinomycetes; order Propionibacteriales; family Propionibacteriaceae; genus Microlunatus. Next base: position 713,876 of record CAVWIA010000007.1, on the reverse strand, counting down.
CCGACGCTGCCTTCGGGGCGCATACGGGATGTCGTGCGCGCGCCGGACCATGTCCTGTCGATCAGTGGCGATCGCGCTGATCCCACCGATCCGGACGTGGTCCAGCTCTGTGCCGATCTGGTGGCCACGATGCGTGTGTCCCCTGGGTGCGTTGGACTTGCGGCGCCGCAGATCGGCATTTCGACGCAAGCGTTCTGCGTGGACGTGTCCGCTCACCCCAAGGCCAGAACTACGCATGGCTTGATCATTGTGGTGAACGCCGAGGTAGTGGAGGCGAGTCGCAACGAGAATGGCCGGGAAGGCTGCATGTCGGTGCCGGAGCTCACGGGCGACGTCAAGCGGGCGACCCGGGTCACCGTCGGTGGACAGCTGCCTGGAACCGGTGACGAAATCGAGATTACGACTGACGCCTTCGAAGCCCGAGCGCTGCAGCACGAAATCGACCACTGCGCCGGCCTGCTGTTCCTGGATCGAGTGGCTGGAGCGCACGCCGTCCACGCCCGCAAGGTCTACCGCGGTCCACCCGCAGGATAGGCGACCCGGGGGTCCGGTCGGTAAGGTCTGAAGCATGAAGAGGGCGGCCTCCTGCCGACGCGTCGGTCCCGGATAGAGCCCGGGCAAGCACGGCCGGTGCTCGGCGCCGGCCGTGGTCGCTGGCTGCTGGCGTTGATCGCCGCCAGTGCGGCAGCCGCCCGACCGTCGAGGGTCGCGATGCGGGGAGTCGGACGGGCGTTGGCCGTTACCGTGGGCGCTGCCCTTCTGACCGCGCCGTTTGCGGCGGTTTGGGGGATTGGGCACGCTCGGATCGACGACTACCTCGGCCCGCACCGGGCGACATTCTCGGCGAACTACGACAGCGAGATAGAACTTGATCTTGGTCCGATAGGCAACGCCTACCTCCCGAGTCCAGCGGCTCCGATCGGACTGCGAATCACGGTCGGCGGGGTGGGCCAGGCAGCCGAAAATCTGACCACCCTGTTCTCCGATCAGACGCTCGCCGCCTATGCCGGCCTGTACTCCGAGCCCGGCGAGGCGGTGGGTGGCGTCGTGGAACGTCTCGAGATCGACGCCCTGAAACGCGCAATGGTCGCCGAAGCTGTGCTGTTGACGCTGTTTGCCGGTTGGGTGCTACGACGCCAGCTTTTGTCAGCGGGGCTGGCCCACCGCGTTTCCGGGCGTCGAGTTGCGGTGGTGTACATAGCGGTCACGGCGCTGGTAGTCGGCTCGATTCTTGTGCCGCGAGGCAGCGAGGGCACCCGTATCGCTCTCGGCATCGCGCATGGCACGCGATTCTCAGATCTCACAGTCGACAGTGTGCTCCTTGCGGATCTGCTGGACCGCGGCATCAAGGGCATCCGGCTGCTGAGTGACAGGCAGCAGGACTCGGTGCGGACCTATATCGACAAGACGAACACCAGCCTCGCTGCGCAAGCCACCCGACTGCCGCGGCCACGCGCGGGCGAATCCATGATCATGGGTTTCAGCGATCTGCACTGCAACCAGGCCACGACGGAGTTGATCGCACGGCTCGAGCGGGCCACGTCTCCGTCGGTGGTGCTCAGTTCGGGTGATGACACCGTGAACGGCACGGCAGTTGAGCGGGGCTGCATTCGCCGGGAGTCCAAAATCACCCAACGGGTTCCGTTTCTGGTGGCGGGCGGCAACCACGACTCGGACGTGACCGAGGCGCAGATGAAATCCGACGGGATGATCGTCCTGGACGGCTCCGTGATCGATGCTGGGTCGCTTGCCGTCTTGGGGGACGACGATCCCGAACACAACGTTCCGTTCAGTGTGGAACGCGTTCGAGATCGGCCCGAGTCGGAGGAGCAGATGGCCGCGCGGCTGGTGGACGTTGCCCGGGGCCGCCGGACTGACGTGATCATGGTTCACCAGCCGGTAGCGGCGAGAGTCGTGATGGACACGCCGGACCCGCCGACCAGGCTGCTCCTATGGGGACATTTCCACGCCGAGGCTGGTCCGTCAGTGATCATGCACGAGGACGGCTCCTGGACGGTCGGTATGCAGGAGGGCACCGCCGGCGGGGTTCGCCAGCCCATCTTCACCTCGTTCAGCACGCCCTTCTCACCGCCGCTGATCAGCGCTGACGTCTACTTCTACTTCCGCGATGAGGCCACTGGTCTCGTCACCGGTGTGCAGCCGGTGCACTTTCTGCCCGAGGCGAAGGTGGTGATCGCGAAGCGGATTGCCACCGGAGACCTCGCCCGTTTGCCAGCCCAGACTCGCATCCAATTGGGCGGAGGTACGCCGACGCCGACCACCCCGGCCGAAACACCGGCCCGGAAGTAGCGGGTCGGCTGGCGGAAGCGCCGTGCTTGGCGCGATAAGCGATCGACGATCAGCTTCGAGCACTAGGATCGCCGCAGATGCCTGGTTGGACCCTGGCCCCCGTAGCCCAACGGCAGAGGCAGGCGGCTTAAACCCGCTCCAGCATGGGTTCGAATCCCATCGGGGGCACGCGCGGGGGGGCTTAGCCGTTTCCCGGGCGGGATGAAAGTGTGAGTCTGCAGCGTTCGCCTACTATGGAAGTCCGGCCGAAGCCGGTTTGAAACTCAGGAGGAAAGTTAGATGTTGCGCAGTTCGAACCCGATCCTTTCCAAGCAGGACGCGTTCACACCCGCAGCTCCGCAGTATGGCAGCCCACCCGGGGCCTATGGCACTGATCCCTATGGCCAGCAGGGCTACCAGGGTTATCCCGGCGGCCCCGGATACGCTCCGGTCCAGGCTCCCGAAGGCCGGATGACCTTCGACGACGTCGTGACCAAGACCGCCGTCACTATGGCCATCTTGATCATCTCGGCGGCCCTGGCGTGGATGTTCGTGCCGGCGTCGCTCTATTTCCCCGCACTGGTCCTGTCCGCGCTCGTGGGGTTCGGCGTCGTTCTGCTGGTGGCCTTCCGGCGTAACGTCTCGCCGGGCCTGGTGCTGGTGTACGCGGCGATCGAGGGCGTCTTCATCGGCATGATCAGCAAGTTGTTCGAGACCTACTACGAGGGGATCGTCGTCCAGGCGGTGATCGGTACCTTCGCGGCGGCCGGCGTGACCCTGGCGGCGTACAAGTTCTTCAACATCCGGGTGACCCCGAAGTTCCGGAAGATCGTGATCATCTCGACCATCGCCTTCGCGATCGCCATGCTGATCAACTTCGTGTTCGCTCTGCTGGGCGTGGCCACCCCGTTCGTGGCGGGCATCACTGGTCCGGTGGGCCTGCTGGCCATCGGAGTGTCGCTGCTGGGCGCGGTCCTCGCGGTGCTGAACCTGGTGCTCGACTTCGACTACATCGAGCGGGGTGTCGCCATGGGGGCGCCGGCACGAGAGTCCTGGCGTGGCGCGTTTGGTCTCACCGTGACCATGGTCTGGCTCTACGTGGAGCTCTTGCGCCTGCTCTCATACCTGCGCAGGTAGCCGGGATCCGCATCGACTTGAGGGCCGCACTCCCAAAGGGGTGGCGGCCCTCGGTCGTTCCTGGCCAGGTAAGAGTGTGGCTAGAGTCGCTGCGTGAAGTACGTGAACTCGTTGATCGAGCTGGTCGGAAACACACCGCTGGTCAAATTGTCGCGTGTGACCGGGGACGTGAAGCCGCTGGTACTGGCCAAGATTGAGTACTTCAATCCTGGCGGGTCCGTCAAGGACCGGATCGCGGTGAAGATGATCGAAGCGGCTGAGCGTGAGGGCAAGCTGAAGCCGGGCGGAACCATCGTCGAGCCCACCAGCGGCAACACTGGCGTCGGCCTGGCGATCGTCGCACAGGCCAAGGGTTATTCGTGCGTCTTCGTCTGTCCCGACAAGGTCAGTGAAGACAAGCGCAACGTGCTCGCCGCGTATGGAGCTCGGGTGGTGGTCTGCCCGACGGCCGTGGAGCCAGACCATCCGGACTCCTACTACTCCACCTCCGACCGTCTCGTCAGGGAGATCGACGGAGCGTTCAAGCCGGATCAGTACAGCAACCCGAACAATCCGGCCAGCCATTACGAGACCACCGGACCGGAGATCTGGGAGCAGACTGACGGTAAGGTGACCCACTTCGTGGCCGGCATCGGCACCGGTGGCACGATCAGCGGTGCTGGCCGCTATCTCAAGGAAGTCTCTGCTGGACGGGTCCAGGTGGTCGGCGCTGATCCAAGCGGCTCGGTGTATTCCGGCGGTTCTGGCCGCCCCTACCTGGTGGAGGGAGTTGGCGAGGACTTCTGGCCCGTGAACTACGACCCAACCGTCTGTGATCGAGTTCTCGAGGTCAGCGACGGTGATTCGTTCTCGATGACTCGGCGGCTGGCGCGTGAAGAAGCGCTGCTGGTCGGCGGATCGTGTGGGATGGCCACCGTCGCCGCGGTCGAGCTGGCCCGTGAGATCGACGATCCAGATGCGGTGATCGTCGTCCTGCTTCCCGACTCCGGAAGGGGCTATTTGACCAAGATCTTCAGTGACACGTGGCTGACCCGCTACGGCTTCGCGCCGCGCCCGCAGAACGTACGGGTCGTCGGCGATGTGCTGCGGGAAAAGTCTGGTGCACTGCCGTCACTGGTGCACACCCACCCGAACGAGACGATCGCCGAAGCCATCGAGATTCTGCGGGAGTACGGAGTGTCTCAGATGCCCGTTGTCCGTGCCGAGCCGCCGGTGATGGCGGCTGAAGTGGTGGGGTCGGTGAGTGAACGGGGACTCCTCGGTATGTTGTTCGGCCGGCACTCCCGGCCAGCAGATGCCGTCGAATCGGTGATGGAGCCCCCACTACCGATGCTCGGAGCGACCGAGCCGGTCACCGACGCCGTCGACGTCCTGGTTGACGGCGATGCGCTGCTCGTCCTGGACGACGGCCGGCCCGTGGGGGTCCTGACGCGCCAGGACCTGCTGAACGACATCCACTAGCAGGCCAGAGACCGCGTTGCGGGGGATGATCTGGCATTCTGGTCCGGGTCCGCCCGCACTCGAGCTGAAGCGCAGGATTCGTCACCCTGGTCAAGGGTGCCTGTGATGAGCGAGCAACTCGGAAAGCACCTCCCGCCAGTTCGGCGTCCAGTGCACTTTCTGCCATGTAGCCAGCGGCACCCAGCGGGCGGACCGAGTCGTGCCCTCGGAGTCCAGGACGACCGGGTCGCTGGGCGACTGACAGCGGCCGCGATAGACCAGCCGGATGGCATGGAAGTCTTCGATCGCTCCTTGCGGATTTCGACCGACCCAATGGGAGGTCTGTACGAAGGCGAGGTCTCCCAGAACGATCGTCTGGGAAGTCTCCTCGATCACCTCGCGGAGCACCGCCGCGGCAGGCTGTTCATGATCATCAAGACCGCCGCCGGGCATTCCCCAGCGACCGGGGACCGCGGTCACGGCCGAGAACTGGGTGGCCAGCAGACCGCGCGTCGAGAGGACGACCGCATATGCGGCGACTCGCTGTCGAACCATCGGAGCGAGATCATCGATGAGCGGGAGTGTGCGGTCCCGACCCCGGCCCCGGACCAGCGGGCGCGGCTCCTCTCCCAGCGGCCGCACCAGCATCTTCAAGATCAGATTTCCGGTCTCGTCGCGGATCGCGTCCAGCGGGCGCACCACGACGAAGCCGCGATCATGCGCCACCACGGCCGGGTCGGCACCATGATCAAGATTGAGACGGAAACTGATCGTGCCGCTTCCATCGACTCCGATGATCGTCATGTTTCGCTTCCGGTTTGAGCACGGTCAGCCGCGGGAAGCGGTGATCAACATGAAGCCGCCGGGCAGCGCGATGCCGGTGCCGTCGTGCCAGGGGCCGAGACCCTCGCTCAAGGCTGTCCGGGCCTCGTCGAGGATCTCGTCCGGTTGACCGACCAGCACCCCCTGCGCCGAATTCGACTCGACCAGCGCGTCCACAGCCTGCTCGACAGTGGCGGGTCCTCGAAGATAGAGCGGATCGCCGCGCAGGCTGCAGCGAACGTCCACCCAGCCGGCTTCGGCAAGTAGCTGCATGGTTCGTTGCTCGTTCCCCAGGCTGAACGGCCCCTGGTCGGGCGGCACGGGGGTGTAGGCGGCTCTCCGCCGATCGAGGACGGAGGTCAGAATCTTGTACGGGAGCGCAAAGTAAGGCGCGCGGTCGCGGTGCGGCCACGCGGAGGCAACCATCCGACCAGCCGGCCGGCACGCCGAGTTGAGGCGACGAAACGCCCGCTCAGGATTGGCGAAGAACATCATCCCGAACCGGGAGATGATTGCGTCGAATCCTTCTGGCGGGAAGTCGTACTCGGCGGCGTCGGCCACGACCCACTCCAGATTGGGTGCCGCAGATCGGCCGCGCGCCGCGTCGATCATCGCGGGGGAGACATCGATGCCGCAGACCGTGCCCTCTGGTCCTACGCGTTCTGCCGCCTCGATCGTGGTGGCACCTGCTCCGCACCCGACGTCGAGCACACGCTCGCCGGCTTGCAGGTCGACAGTGGCGAAGATGGCCGTGGCGACCGGGGCCAGCGGGGCCTCCATCGCCGCGAGATGCTCTAGCCAGAACCGCGCCCGTTCCGCGTCCCACCCGTGGGTCTGCTCAACCTTGGCCACGGCTGCCTTCCTCGGCGGCGGTGACTTCGGCCAGAGGTTCGGGAAGCTCACCGGTCAGGTAGTGCTGCAGGGTGGGTCCAATGGCCGCCGCCAGCTCGTCGGTAGTTTGCGCGACCAATGGCGGCAGCTTGAGGACATAGCGGCCGATGATCACGCCAAGCACTTGGGACGCAACCAGACCGGCACGCCGTGACGCCTCCGCCTCGGGAACCTTCACGGTTCGCAAGATCCGACTGATCACTTCCAGGGTGAGGAACTCGCTGATCGAGCGGGTGAGGCCGGGATCGGTCAGGGCGGTCCGAACGGCGCCGACCAACGACGGCTGGAGCTCCGAATCCCAGACGCTGAGAATTGTTCGGATGATGCGGTTTCCGAGCCCGTTCAGTCCACTGGCGGTGACGTGATTGACCAGGTCGGTGAGCACGATCGGAATGTCGACCGTGGCGAGGAACAACTGCTCTTTGGTGTCGAAATAGTGGTGCACGAGCGCCGCGTCCACGCCGGCCTCAGCGGCAATGCCGCGGACCGACGCGCCGGCGAAGCCTTTGGCGGCGAATGTATGGCGGGCCGCCGCCAGGATCTCCCCACGCGTGTTCCGGTTGCCCGGCCGGCGGCCTTTCGCGCTTGGCTGAACCGCCATATTCCTCCTTCGCCAACTGGACCGTGGTTGCCGCGTCCGCCGCCTGCGGCAACGGTGTCAGTCTGTCAGGTGAGTGCCCGGAACTCGGGTACGGTTGGGGCTCGTGATCAGCTGGCTGGCCTACACCGTGGTTGCCTTGACGGGGGTCATGATGATCTGGGGCCTTATCACGGCGGCCGCCGATAAACCTCCGGGCAAGGCCCAGCTGCTGTTCGCTGCTTTCGTCGAAATTGTCGTCCTCGTGCAGACGCTGATCGCCAGCGTCAAGCTCGCGCTCGGGTTCCGGCCGGCGGAGTTCGCGACCACGATCGGCTACCTGATTGGCATCGTGATCTTGATCCCGGTGGCCTGGTTCTGGGCCAACAGCGAGCGGACTCGCTTCTCGGGCGTCGTTCTAGCCGTTGCCGCCCTGGCTGTCCTCGGCATGACCCTGCGGTTGCTCGTACTGTGGACACCGCCAGTTCTGCGATGAGCGAACCGCAGCCTCGACCGACCAACAGCGGTCCGGGCCGGATCCTGGTGGCCGTCTATGGCGTCTTCGCCCTAGCCGCCTGCTCCCGGGCGGCCGTCCAGCTGGCGACGAAGTTCGCTGAGGCGCCGCTGGCTTACCTGCTGTCCGCCCTTGCTGGCGTGATCTACGTCGTCGCGACCGTTACCTTGGCCCGCGGGACCGCGACATCCCGACGCGTCGCGTTGGCAGCGATTCTCATCGAAACTGTTGGTGTCTTGGCTGTCGGGACTGCCAGCCTGCTCGATCCTGCGGCCTTCCCTAGTGCGACGGTGTGGTCCACCTACGGGATCGGCTACGGGTTCGTGCCGCTCGTGCTGCCGTTCCTCGGTTTGGCCTGGCTTTACCGGACGAGGCCGAGAGTGTATGCCGAGCGTTGAGGTGATCGGCTGCATCGACCTAGCCGTGAGCCGAGTCAGCCAAGAACATCATCGTAATCAGGGTGCCGCTCGAGCCATGAGCGGACGAAGGTGCACACGGGTCGGACCTGTAGCCCACGGCTGCGGGCATCCTCCAGCGCGAACTTGGCCAGCTGCCCACCTACGCCTTGATCCTGATGGCCGGACAGCACCTCGGTGTGGATGAGGATTATCAGATCCGACGTCAGCTCGTACTCGAGGGTGCCGGCGAGCTCACCATCGAGGCGCGCCTCGTATGTCGCCTCGTACAGGTTGTCGGTGACCGTCAGGTCCATAGTCCACAACTGTGCCAGAGCTGCGCGATCACGTGTTGGGGTTCCAGCGTGACGTTCGCACCAAGCGAATTGCGGTAGGAGATGCCCATGACGGCGGTGTCACTGGCGACTCCAAAAGGAATCCATCCGCTCGCACAATCACCGATCCCGTAGCGTCCGTCGGCCGGGTAGGTCGACGGGAGCGTAATGGGGTCGCGTGATAGGTGTGTCGGTCGTGACTGTTCCCGCGCTCGTCGACAGCGTCCAGGAACTTCGGCTGAGCAACAGGGCGCTCGATGCGCCGGGAGGCAGGCTGCGGACACACGTCTCGACCAGGATCGCGTAGACGTCTCCGCCGGTCATGGTGCCGCTAGCGGTCAGGTTCAGGTACGGCGCCTGGACGCGGACACCGATCGGTACTGCGGTGCTGACCGGCGGCTCGGCGCTCCGTTGTCCGGTCGAGGACTTGGTGGCGCTCGACGTACGACCGCCGGCCCCGCTCGTCGGCTTAGTGGCTGAGCTTGCTGGCCGCGTCGGAACAAGCGTGGTGGGTGGTCTTTGAGTGGGGCGCTTTCGGGGGGCTGATGCAGTCGAGCGAGGACCGGAGGTTGCTGTGGCGCTCGGCCCTGAGGGCTTGACCGTGGGGCTCGCGATGTTCGAAGGTCCGGTGTGGCGCCGCGATACTGCTCTCCGGCGGGGCACCGACTTGGGAGCGTCCGGTGGGCAGCAGGACAGCCCAACCGATCACGGCGGCAGTGATCGCCACCGCCGCGGCAACAAGTCCGCTGATCCAATATGTCCGGGCGCCTGGTCGACGGCCCGTCGACGGGGCACTCGTCGGTGAGTATTCGGTCGAGCATCTGCCCTGGACTGGGGAGCTGGCGCTCTGGCGGAAGTTCAAGCTTCATCGGAACGCTCCACCAGGCCGGCGATCTCGCTTCGGGCGAGCCGAGCTCTGGCCCGTGACAAGCGCGACTTGACCGTTCCGACCGAGATATTCAGTGCGGCAGCGACGTCGGCCAGGGACAGTCCGGACCACGCCACAAGTTCGACGACGTCTCGCTGCTTGGTGGGAAGCACCGCCAGGGCTTGCCGGATAACGGCCATCGTGGACTCCGCCTCGACCCAGGAGGCGGTGTTGTCGGCAGCTGCACCCGTTTCCGTACGGATCCGATCGACCAGCTGAAGGTGCCGGTTCCGGGACCGATTCGCGTTGCTGCACTCGTTGCGCGCCATGGTCAACAGCGCGGGTCGCGCAGACTCCAACGTCAACGAGTCGATGTCGCCTCCCGAGGCGCGCCGCCACAATGAGGCAAACGTTGCCTGGGTGGCGTCCTCCGCCGCCGACCACGAGGCCGTCCGGCGGAAACAAAAGTTGTACACAGCCGTGCTGTGCCGCAGAAACAATTCTCGGAACGCGTCTTCGTCGGCATCGCGCAGCAGGTGCCACAGCTCGGCGTCGGACTCCCCGGCGCCGGCGGCGCCAACGTCCACATCCACCACCTGGCTGACTCGGCCCCGCACCGCTGACACCGGGCTCGCTTGGTGTGACGCTACCTCCCTCCACACGGATGTGGAGTCCGTCAAGCGGTGGGCGGTTCCGTTCTGCTGAACAACGCACCGGGCACGGGTCATTCAACCAGCCCAGAATAAGGGATCGCGGGCAGTAACCGTTCCGGAAACTGGTCGACCTCGAGCTAAATCGACCCTTGCCGTGGCAACGACCTCGGGGGTATGAAGTAGGCACGATGCGCTCCAACCTTTACCCGTGCCACTATCGCCGATGCAACCGTTCCCGGCCCCTGCCCCGATGGACCCAGCGATCATGAGTTCGAATCGTGCCCCAGACGTCAGATCCCACGACGCGCCCGTTGTGCTGGTCGTCATGGGTGTAGCTGGTACTGGCAAATCCATGGTGGCTGCCACGCTGGCCGAGCGGCTGGGCTGGGGGCTGGGGGAGGGTGACGATCTGCATCCAGTTGCGAACGTGGCGAAGATGTCCAGTGGGCAAGCCCTGACCGATGAGGACCGGTGGCCGTGGCTGGAGAAGGTCGCCGAATGGATTGACGATCATGCGGCCACTGGCCAACCGGGCATCATGACGTGTTCCGCTCTCAAGAAGGCCTATCGGGACAGGCTTCGTCGTCCTGGCGTTGCTTTTGTCCATTTGAATGGAACTCGCGAATTGCTCACCGCGCGTCTCGCCGCGCGACGCGACCATTACATGCCGAGCTCTCTGCTCGACTCCCAACTCGAGGCGCTGCAGCCACTCGAGGCCGACGAGAACGGCATCGTGGTCGAGTTGGACAGCAAGTCGCCGGCAGAAGAGGCCGAGGAGATCATCACTCGGTTGGGCATTCGCGCCAATCGTCCCCGCACCGGTGACGACGATTAGGGGCCCCAGGCTCAGATTCAGCGAACGCCTGCTGGCTGGTCTTCCGGCACCTATTCCGTCAGACTGCGAGGGCGCCCCCGGGTGCGGCTCCGGCCGGGCCCGATCGATCGCTGGGTATGCTCCTGGGCGGTGGCCGACCAGGCACGGCTGCGCGGGGAGGCAACGTGAAGTACAACGAGCAGGCCAATCTCGATCCGTCGCAGATGGGCGGAGGAGGCGGCAATCGCGGCAAGATCGCGATCGGCGGAGGTGCCGGCCTGCTCATCGCCGTGTTGGCTCTGCTCTTCGGCGTCAACCCCGGTGACATCCTCGGCGGTGGGCAGGAGGCTGATCCGGGCTCGAGCGGTGGCGCGACTCCGTTTGCCCAGTGCAGCCGAGGTTCCGACATCAATGCCGATCGCGACTGCCGCTTCGTTGCCTACACCAATTCGATCCAGGATTACTGGAGTGGGGCGTTGCAGGGCTATCGGGTCATCAAGGTCGACACCTTCGAAGGGCAGGTGAGCACTGCCTGCGGCACGGCATCCTCGGCGGTGGGACCGTTCTACTGCCCGTCAGACACGTCGGTCTACCTGGATCTTGGCTTCTTCGATCAGCTCACCGGCGAGCTCGGCGCGCAAGGTGGCGATGCTGCTGAGGCGTACGTGTTGGCGCACGAATTCGGCCACCACGTGCAGAATCTGATCGGCACCATGGCCAAGGTGCAGGGGGCTAGCCAGGGGACCGGACCGAAATCTGCTCAGGTGCGCCTCGAGCTGCAGGCTGACTGCTACGCCGGGGTGTGGTTCCGGCATGCAACCGATGATCCCGAGAGCCCCATCACAGAGGTCACCACCGACGATTTGAATCGAGCGGTCGACGCGGCCGCGGCCGTGGGCGATGACCGGATCCAGCAGAAGATGCAGGGTCAGGTCTCGCCGGAAACGTGGACCCACGGCTCAGCGGCCAACCGGCAGAAGTGGCTCAACCAAGGCTTCCATAGCGGCGATCCGAACACATGCGACACTTTCGCCGCTGGAGCCCTGTGACCGACGTTCGAATCTCGCCGTGCCGTTGTCGTCACGGGCGCCTCGACGGGGATCGGCAGGGCGAGTGTCGCAGCGTTGGTTTCCGAGGGGTTCCTCGTCTTTCCGACGGTGCGAAGGCTCGAGGATGCGGACGAGCTCCGCGCGCAGTTCGGCGGCTCGGTGAGGCCACTACTGATGGATCTGCTGGACGAGGATTCGGTGCGGGCAGCAGGCGCGGAGGTTAGTGCCAATGGACCGCTTTTCGCGCTTGTCAACAACGCCGGAGCAGCGCTCCCGGGGCCACTGGAGTATCTCCCGATCGATTCCTTCCGGCGGCAACTCGAGATCAATCTCACCGGTCAGTTGCTGGTCACCCAAGTCATGCTTCCCGCGATACGCCGGTCGGCGGAGGAAACGGGCGACGCAAGGATCGTGATGATCGGCTCCATCGGCGGCAGGATCGCTGGGCCGATGCTCGGCGCCTATCAGGCGGCCAAGCACGGACTTGTGGGTCTGACCGGAGCGCTACGGGCCGAGCTCACGCCTTTTGGGATCCGAGTGCTGCTCATCGAACCGGGGACCATCGCAACCCCGATCTGGGCACGCGGCCGGGCGCATGGGGAGGAGTTGCAAAGCCGCCATCCCCACTCCTTCGGGCGCTACGCCAAGCAGCTTCAGGGCGCCTGGGCCATGGCCGAGCGCGGAACTCGCTCAAGGCAACAGCCGAGTCTGGTAGCTCGGGTCATCACCCAAGCGCTCACCTCGAAGAATCCGCCACCGCGCCAAGTCGTCGGCCTCGACGCCAAACTCGTTGCCGGCATGGTGCGGCTGCTCCCTTTCCGGGCGGTCTATCGTTTCACGCGCGCACGCCGCTGACCTGGGTTTGGTGTCACCGGATCAGTTCACGTTGCACGTGACGCCGGTGGCATGAATCGGGCAATAGCCGCGCGGGTTCTTGTCGAGATACTGCTGGTGGTAGTCCTCGGCGTAATAGAACTCCGGTGCTGGCTTTATCTCGGTGGTGATGGTTCGGAATCCGGCCCGGGAGAAGGCAGTTTGGAACTCGTCGCGGATCCGCTCGGCGGCTGCCGCCTGCTCCGCTGTCGTGGTGTAGATGGACGAGCGGTACTGAGTGCCGACATCGTTGCCCTGCCGCATGCCCTGCGTCGGGTCATGGTTCTCGAAGAAGATCTTGAGCAGCTGCTCGTAGCTGATCTTCTTCGGGTCGTAGCAAACCTTCACCGCTTCGGTGTGGCCGGTCCTCGCGCTGCACACCTCGTCGTACGTGGGATTCGGCGTGTAGCCGCCCGCGTATCCGACCGCTGTGTTCGTCACGCCGGGTGTCCGCCAGAAGAGCCTCTCCGCACCCCAGAAACAACCCAGACCGAAGTAGGCCACCTCCGATCCGTCCGGGACCCGCTGCACCGGAATACCAAAAACGTCGTGAAAGGTCGGATTGACCAGAACGGATCGTATCCCGACCGCGAAGCGCATTGTCGGGGGCGATCATGGTCGACTTCTTCGATGTGAACAACATGCTTACCAGTGTCCCTCTCAGCCCTGGCGGACATCCGCACTAATCCGGTAACGGAACGCTCACCTGAGCGGATCTGTTCCACCGCGCCATCGCCGCCTGCTGCACGCGTAGGCTCACCACATGACCCACTCGCCGGGCTTCTCGACCCGCGCAATCCACGCCGGGCAAGACCCCGATGCGGCGTTCGGCTCAGTCGTGCCGCCCATCTACGCCACCTCCACCTATGTCCAGGACGGGGTCGGCGCACCACGTGGCGGCCACGAATACTCCCGCTCATCGAATCCCACCCGAACGGCCCTGGAGCAGTGCATCGCCGCGCTCGAGGGCGGTCGGCACGGCTTCGCCTTCGCCAGCGGGCTGGCCGCCGAAGACACCCTGTTGCGGACAATCGCCTCACCCGGCAGCCATTTCGTCGTCCCCGCCGACGCCTACGGGGGCACCTTTCGCCTCTTCACGCGGGTCCACCAGCGCTGGGGGGTAATCGCCGTCATCGCGGACCTCACCGATCCGGCAAGCGTCGAGGCGGCTATCAGGCCAGGTGAGACCACCGCCGTCTGGGTCGAGACTCCTACCAACCCGCTGCTGGCGGTCGCTGACATCGCGGCCATCGCTGACCTCGCGCACGCCGCCGGGGCTCTGGTGATCGTTGACAACACCTTCGCCACGCCCTACCTCCAGCAGCCGATGGCGCTGGGCGCAGACATCGTGGTGCACTCAACCACCAAGTACTGCGGCGGTCACTCCGACGTGATCGGCGGCGCCTTGGTGGTCGACGACGACGAACTGGCCGAACGGTTGCGCTTCCATCAGAACGCGATCGGCGGGGTGGCCGGGCCCTTCGATTCGTGGCTCGTGCTGCGCGGCCTGCGCACTCTCGCCGTCCGGATGGAGCGGCATTGTGACAACGCCGAACGCATCGCCGATTGGCTCGTGGAACACCCGCGGGTCGCCACTGTGTACTTCCCGGGCTTGGATACCCACCCCGGTCATGACCTCGCCAAGCAGCAGATGCGGCGGTACGGCGGCATGATCAGCTTCCAGGTCCACGGCGGCGAGCCGGCCGCGCTCGACGTCGTCCGCCGCACCAAGATCATCTTGCTTGGCGAGTCGCTCGGCGGCGTGGAATCGCTGATCGAACACCCCGGCCGGATGACTCATGCGTCTGTCGCCGGCACCGAGCTTCAAGTGCCGGACGATCTGGTTCGGCTCAGCGTCGGCATCGAAGACGTCGAGGACCTGATCGCTGACCTGGATCAAGCACTAGACCAGTAGTCCGCGGGCCGATAGGGACCAGTCGATGGGTTCGGCGCCGGCACGGATGAGGAACTCGTTGGCGCGGCTGAAAGGGCGGGAGCCGAAGAAGCCGGCACGGGCTGACAGCGGCGACGGGTGGGCGCTCGCGACGTAGGGCACGGAGCCCAGCATCGGGATCAGGGCCTGCGCATCGCGTCCCCACAAGATGGCTACCAGGGGACCGCCCCGCGCCACCAGGGCATCGATCGCGCGCGAGGTCACCGCCTCCCAGCCTCGGCCGCGATGGGAACCCGAGCGGCCCGGCTGTACGGTCAACACCCGGTTGAGCAGCAGGACACCTTGGCTGAACCAGGGCGTCAGGTCACCGCATTCAACAGGCGGGATACCCAGATCAGCATGTAGCTCGGCGTAGATGTTCTGCAATGAGCGCGGGATCGGCCGGACGTCCGCCGCCACTGAGAACGACAGCCCTACCGGGTGACCGGGAGTCGGATAGGGATCCTGGCCGACGATCAGGATCCGGACGTCGGCGAGCGGCCGGCTGAACGCTCGCAGGACATGATGGCCCGCCGGCAGGTAGCTTCTACCGGCAGCCAACTCCGCGCGGAGAAAGTCGCCCAATGCGGCGATCGTCGGCGCCACCGGTGTGAGCGCCTCAGCCCAATCGGGACTGATCAACTCAGCGAGCGGTCGTGGACTCATCGGCATCCTCGATTCGAAGATCTCTTCCGTTCCGGGGCATCCGTACGGCGGCACCCGCGCCGGCAAGGAGCAGGGCGGCACCCACCCCGAAGGCCGCTCCGTACGAGACTCGGTCGGCCAGCAGACCGGCGGCCAGGGGTCCGATGATTGCGCCGACATCGGAGCACATGGAGAAGATCGCCACCGCCGTACCGCCGTGTGGCCCGGCCACGTCACCCACCGTCGCCGCAGGCGCGGTGCCGAGAAAGGCGGAGGCGACGCCGTACAGGCAGAGCGCCATCACCAGCAGCCACATGTTCGACGCAAACGGAACCGCCAGGATCGAGATCCCGGCCAGCGTCCCGCCGATGATCATCGCCGGCCGGCGGCCGACCGTGTCGACGAACTTGCCCGCCGGTGCGACCGCGAGCGTCTGGACCACCGCGGCGCAGGCAAACGCGACACCCGTCCACGACGTCGGTCGATGTAGCACCTCGACCACCAGAACCGGCACCAACGACATGCGGACGCCGAAGGATGTCCATCCCTGCGCGAGGCTGGCCACACATGCAGCCTGATAACTCCGATCTCGGACAACCTGCCGTAGCGGCACCGCCTGGCTCGTCTTCCGCGCCGACGGACCGGCTCCCGAGCGTCCCAGCATCAGCAGGCCCACGGTCCCGGCCACCGCCAGCGTGCCCGCGTAGAAGAAGAACGGGGCGGTCAGCGAAATGGCCGACAAAAGGCCTCCAACAGCTGGACCCGTCATACCGCCGATCAGGAACCCAGCCTGGAAGACGCCACTCGCCCGACCGCGCAGCCCTGCCTCCACCGAGGTCAGCAACAACGTGGTCGCGGACACGGTGAACATGGCCGATCCGAAGCCGCCAACTCCACGCAGGATCAGCAGCTGCTGGTAGGACTGCGAGATACCCGCCAGGCCGCTGGAGACAGCCACGATGAAGATGCCGAGTGCCAGGATCACCCGCTCTCCAGCGCGCCTGATCATGCGGCCGCAAAACGGGGCGGTGAGCAGGCGCATCAGGGCAAAGACGGAGACCACTGCACCAACAGCGAAGTTGTCCACCCCGAAACTCCGCGCGAAGACCGGCAGCACGGGGATCAGGACTCCGAAGCCCACGGCGACGCAGAATGCGATCACGCCGAGCACGAGTACCTCGCGTGGCATCCGGGTGGGGCGGCGCCGGCGAAGCCAGCTCGGCTCCGGACGCGAGGAATTCACGGCCATAGTCTGCCTGCTGCCTGGCCCGCCGTGACGCCCCGAGAAGCTGGGAAGTGTGGGTTACGGTGGGAGCCGGCGGCAGAGCAGAAGCAGGAGGCAGCGGTGGCCGTGTTCGGCGACATACGCGCATGGCTCGCCGCAAGGCGGACTGTGCGCTCTCGGTTGCCGTTCCTGTCCACCACACGGCCGGATTCGCCGGTAGTCACCGCGGCCGAGCCGCGACAACCAGCGCGTTCCGACCGAGAACCAGGGACTTCGGAAACCGAGCAAGCCTCCCGCGAAGCGGAGCCGTCGGATGCCGAGCAGGATCGTGCCGGGCCGGTGGACTCAGGCCGGGTCGATTGGGGCCCGGTCGAGCCGGGTTCCGCCGAACCCACGCTCGAAGATGCTGAGGAAGGGCAGGCTCTTTCGGCCCAGCCAGTCCCACCCGCACCCGAGATTCGACCGGTCGGACTGGCGCAGACCTCCCAAGTCGATTCAAACGTGCCGCGAGGAATTCAGGTCGGCGCCGCGTGGAGTTGGCGCATCATCGCCATCGCCGCGATGGTTTACGGCATCGGCTGGATTGCCCGCTATCTATCTGAAGTGCTGGTGCCCGTCGCCGTCGCCATCCTGGTCACGGCCTTACTGCAGCCCGTGGCAAACCGGCTGCGTAAATGGCGACTGCCTCGCGGAGCAGCGACCGCCATCACCGTTCTCGGCGGGCTCGCGCTGATCGGCGGCGTGCTCACCCTGATCACCACCCAGATCGTCGACCAGTCAGCTTCGCTGTCCGGCAATGTCGTCGACGGCTTCAAGCAGCTGGTCGCCTGGCTGCAGAGCGGGCCACTCAACATCGATCCCGGATGGTTCGACGTGGACACCTGGGGCGACCGGCTGCAGAGCTTCCTCGCCGACAGCCGGGCCATGATCGCTTCCTATGCCGCCGACATCAGTGCCGGCGTCGGGCATTTCTTCGCCGGTCTGGCGATCGTGCTGTTCTCGCTCTTCTACTTCCTCTACGACGGCCGCGGGATCTTCAGTTTTCTCCTCAAGTTTGTCCCGATCCATGCTCGCGAGCGGGTCGACGAAGCCGCGCAACGGGGCTGGGGGTCGCTTTCCTCCTTCGTCCGGGCGACCATTCTGGTCGCCTTCGTCGACGCCATCGGTGTTCTGATCGCTGCTTTGATCATCGGTGTTCCGCTGGCGCCCGCGCTTGCTGCGCTGGTGTTCCTTGGGGCCTTCGTGCCGATCGTCGGCGCCCTCGTCGCGGGATTCGTTGCGGTGCTCGTCGCGCTCGTCGCGCTCGGCTGGGTCCAGGCGTTGATCATGCTGGGTGCGATCATCCTGGTCCAGCAGGTGGAAGGCCACGTCTTGCAGCCCTTCCTGCTTGGACGAGCCGTCAAGCTGCACCCGTTGGCGGTGATCCTCGGCATCGCCGCCGGCATCATCGTCGGCGGCATCGTCGGGGCGCTGATCGCCGTCCCGATCCTGGCCTTCGGCAAGGCGTTCGTCCAGTACCTGGCCGGGGCCAGCGAGCCTCCGCTGGCGACGGCGATCCGGTGGCCATCCGGTCGACGCCGGAACTAGATCAGAGCGCCGAGCCTTTCGCGTACTCCGCGTAGGAAAGATTCCAGTCGGCGTAGCCGTTGCCGAACTCGACCCGGCGGCTGCTGCCCGTGGTGATGACGGGATCGCCGATCAAGACCTGGTTGTACAGCCAACGCGCGTTGGCTGTACTCATGCCGACACACCCGTGGCTTGCGTTACGGCGCCCGAAGTTTCCAGCATTCCAGGGCGCGGCGTGCAAGAACTCACCCGAGTTGGTGATCCGCATCGCGTAATGCACATTGAGGTCGTAGGTCTCTTCCGCACCGATCATCTCGTTGGTCATCCGATGGGTGTATTCCCTGTCCATGATCAGTTTCGTGCCGCTGCGGGTCTGCCATCCGCTCTTACCAGCGCTGATCGGGATGGTTCGGACCTGTGTGCCGTTGCGATAAACCTTGGCCTTGTGAGCGCCCAGATTGATCTTGGTCATCAGGGACCGGCCGACCGTGAACGACGTGCCCACGGAATTCTGACCGTAGATGCCGCCACCAGCGTTCACGCCATTGATGCTCGCGTGGACGGTCACCTTGGTGCCCGGTTGCCAGTAGTTCTTCGGACGATAATGGACCTCACGGGAGGAGAACCAGCGCCAGCTGCCGGCTTGGGCCGGTGACGCGGTGACGTGAAGGTTCTTCTCGAACTCCTTGCGGTTCTGCACCGGCACATCGAAGGTCAAGATCACCGGCATGCCGACCCCGACCCGGCTCTGCGACAGCGGATAGAGAGTCGGAAAGGTCTGCTGCGCCAGCGTCAAGTTGTGAGTGCGGAAGGATCGGGACTGCTTGAGCACCACGCTGGCGGTGTTCTTTCCCGCCATGGCCAGCGAGTAGTCGAAGTCAGGCTCGAGCCGTTCGGTGGCCGTCCACCGGGTGCGGTCCTTGCTGAGGGCACCGGCGACCTGACCTTTGACCGTAAGTCCCCGACGGTCCTGGCCGCGATAGGTGAGGGTCACTTTGGTGATCTTGCCGGCGGCTGCCTTGACCCAGACCAGCGTGTCGACCTTCACCCCGGTAGCGCCGTCCTTGACGTTGCTGGTCAGGCTGACCGGTTTGACCGGAGGCGGCGTCGGAGCGCCCGAGGCGCTCGGTGAAGCTGAGGCCGATGCCTGAGCCTGCTGGGAGGCCGCGTCCGCGGGTTCTGGGGTCGCTCCCGAGCCACACGCTGACAGCAAACTGGTCAACACCGCGGCCACGGTTACGCCGGCCAGCGCTGATGCCCCGCTCGATCGCACGCAAACCCCTCAACTACCTGGGTGACCTGCTGCTTCTCAACCTAATGTCCCATCGCAACCAAATCCGCATCAGCAGGCTCGCTGGCGGATCGCGCGGCTGCGCCATGACTGCGTCCGATCAGCGGCTTCTCCCGCATGGTGATGGCGACGACGAGCGCAACCACCATGAACGGCACCGCCGCCAAGAAGACATCGTCCATGGACCGGGTGAAAGCCGTCAGCACCCAGGTCTTCACCGGCTCCGGGAGCGCCTGGATGGCGGTCACGTCGCGCAGCGACTGCGAGGCGTTGCCGAGCTGAGCATGGGCGTTGCTGGGCACCACCTCGATGAGGTGATGCTTCAGCCGGGTGTTCAGGATGGCTCCGAAAAGCGCTGTGCCGATCGCGCCACCCATCGACCGGAAGAAGGCCACTGCCGAGGTGGCCACCCCCATATTCCGGCGGTCCACGCTGTTCTGTACGGCGGTGACCACGACCTGCATGGTGAAGCCGAGACCGGCACCGAAGGCGAACATGTTCAGTGCAGCCGCCCAGTACGGGGTGTCGACCGCCAGTCGGGAGAAGGCGAACAGCGCGCCACCGACCACGATCGCCCCCGTGATGGGCATCCACTTGTAACGGCCAGTGCGGCTCATGATCTGGCCGCCGCTGATCGAGGTGGAGAAGATACCGACGACGAGAGGCAGCAAGGCGAGTCCGGACTCGGTGGCGGACATTCCCTTCACTGCCTGCAGGTAGATCGGCAGGTAGATCAGGCCGCCGAACATGGCGACGCCCATGATCATGGCGAAGATGATGTTGGAGTCGAAGGTCCAGTGGGTGAAGAGCTCCAGCGGAAGAATCGGTTCCTTGGCCCGGGACTCGACCAGCACGAAGAGTCCGGCGAGCACGACCGTGGCGATCAGCAGACCGATGCCCACGGTGGACGTCCAGCCCTCGTCCGGGCCTGCCCAGCTGAGGTAGAGGATCAGGCTGGTCACCGAACCGACGATCGTCGCGGCTCCCAGATAGTCGACCGAAGCTTCGCGACGTACGTGGTGCAGCTTCAGCGCCATCGAAGTGACGACCAGGGCGACCGCGCCGATCGGCACGTTGATGAAGAAGATCCACTCCCAGCCGAGGTGGTCGGTGAAAAGTCCGCCGAGCAAGGGCCCGGCCACCGAGGACACGCCGAACACCGCGCCGAAGAGCCCCTGGTACTTGCCGCGCTCCCGTGGCGGAATCACATCGCCGATCACGGCCAGGGCGAGCGACATCAAACCGCCGCCGCCCAAACCTTGGACGGCGCGGCCGGCGATCATGACGTTGATGCCTTCCCACCCGGTGGCGTCGGCAATGTCACTGGAGAAGCCACAGATCACAGAGCCGATCAAGAACACCACGATTGCTGCTTGGAAGATAGGCCGACGACCGCGCAGATCGGAGATCTTGCCCCAGAGCGGGGTGGCTGCGGTCGATGTCAGCAGGTAGGCAGTGACCACCCAGGACAGCTTGTCCAGGCCGCCGAGCTCTGAGGTGATCTTGGGCAAGGCGACGCCCACGATGCTCTGGTCGAGCGCGGCTAGAAACATCCCGGCCATCAAGCCGCCCATGACGACCAGAATCTGGCGGTGGCTCAGGTAGTCCCCACTCGGCGTGGCTTGAGCACTGGGGGCGTGCGATACGCTCGCCGGCGGCGCCGCCTCCGCGACCGATTTCCCGACTGACTCCCGGGACGCCGACATGTTGTCGGAGCGTCCAGGTCCCTGCTCGGTCATGCTTTCTCCAAATTCTCGGTAAAGGTGTCAATGTCCCCGACGAAGCGGGTCAGCAAGTGGTCCAGGTGTTCAAGGTCGGCGGGGGCCCAGCCCTCCAGACTGCGCTCCAAGAGCGCCCGTCGAGTCTGAAGGGCAGCGGTCAGCGCCTGCTGGCCGGCACTGCTCAACTTCACCCGCTGCGCCCGGCGATCGACCGGATCGGGAGCTCGGTCGATCATGCCCGCTTTGTGCAGTTGAGCGAGGTGCCGAGAGACGGTGGAGACGTCGAGATTGCAGTACACCGCGAGATCAGTCACCCGGATGGTGCCGCTCGTCCCAACCGTCTTGAGCAGCCAGAAGGTGCCCATGTCCAGAGTTTCATCGGTGGGTCGCTGCCGCATCAGCCGGCCGATGCTCATCAGCGCGTGCATGACGGACTCGACGGACTTCGCGCGGGAGGCCATGGAGGCGTCCGCCATTACTTGCATGGAACAAACATATAACTAGATGCATGCTGCAAGCAACTGCTGTGCCGCTGGGCACTCCTTGGCGATACACCAGCACCCGTCCCGTGCCCAACCTTGAGCCCCGGCGGCATTCCTTGACCCCCTACGAATGGGCTCAGGGAGGGTCGAACGGGCTCAAAGTCATTGAAGATGTGACCGAAAAGCCACGGACGACCCTGAGTGAACCCCCAATTGGGTCGCCCAACCTTCCATTAGTGAAAGTGCCGCTTTACATTCGTTTCATGACGACACCAGACATGACCGCGATCCTGGAGGAACTCGCTGCGGGCCGCATTGACGCCGCCGAAGCATCTCGCCGGATCGACGCACTGAAGGCCGCCGAGACCGCATCCGCGTCGGCAGACGCCGAGCCGGAGGTCAGCGCGGAACCCACCAACGATGAGCTGGCTGCCGAAAGTGACGGGGATTCCGATCCCTGGGCTGCTGAGACCGACCGTCCACAGCACGCGACGTACCACACCGAAAGCTTCCGTCCGTCCGCGTCAGAACCTGCGCCCGAGGAGCCGGCGGCCACTGAGGAGCCGGTCCGGACGCCGGTGAATACCAACGGCGTCGAGCGGCTGTCTGTGCGCGCCATCGGTCGTCGGGTTCGCATCGTGGGAGAGACCTCGGTGGCCACCCTGTCCGCCGACGGGCCCCATGTGCTGCGGCGCAACGGTTCGGTACTCGAAGTCTCCAGCGACGGTGAGCTGGGAGCATCGCTCGATGGGTTCAGCATCCTTCGCGCGCCACGCAGCCTGGACGACTTCCGGGCACTGGGATTGGGCAAGGAGCTATTCCTCCGCGTCAATCCCAACATCACGGTCGACGTCGAGGTCACCGCTGGCAGCCTCAACACCGAACGGGTGCCTCACCTGGGCAAGGTACGGGTCACCGCAGGCGGCGCCAAGCTGCTGGACGTCACTGAGATCAACGATGCCTTGATCCAGGCTGGACAGGCCACGATTTCCGGAGCGATCACCACCGGCCGCAACCGGATCCGTGCCGAGTCGGGATCGCTGTCGATCAACCTGCATGACGATTCAAACGTCACGGTCAAGGGAGAGGCACAGCTGGGCAAGGTCAGCTGGTCGGGCGGGCATTCCGGGGCCGGTGACGAGGTCGTCATGGGCAACGGAAGCGCGAAGCTGGACATCGAGGTGGTCATGGGACACGCGGCAGTCCGGGTTGGCTCTGATCATTCGGCGACAACTGCGACTTCGTGACCGAGCGGTTGCGCGGGCGATCCGAGCGGAGCCGGCGTCCAGATCCAGCCCGTACGCTGCACCGGGCACCGATTGACTGCCCAGTCTGCGGCGACCAGTTGTCCGTCACCCGGCTCGGCTGCGGCTCCTGCGGCACTGAGCTGGCGGGCGTTTTCGCGCCGTGCCAGTTCTGTGCATTGGACGACAAGAACACCGAGCTGCTGCGGGTCTTCCTGTCCTCCCGTGGCAACTTGCGCGAGGTGGAAAAGCACCTCGGCGTCTCCTATCCGACCGCGAGGGCGCGGTTCGCGGAACTGCTGGAGAAGCTGGGATTGGGCGGCGCGTCACCCGAGCCAGTGCAAACACTTACCCGCGAGCAGGTCCTGTCCGAGGTGGCTTCGGGCGCCCTGAGCCCGGCTGAGGCTCAAGCACTGCTCGTCGAACTCGGCTGAGCCGGCTCAAAAGGGCTCCACCTTGATCACCGTGACGTTGATCGAGCGGCCGTTGGGAGCAATGTAGGACACAGCGTCTCCTTCACGCTTGCCCAAGATCGCCGCACCCAGAGGTGACTGCGGGCTGTACACATTGGTCGTGTCGATGCTCTGGTCCAACCCGAGCAGCTCGCGTGAGCCGAGGACGAAGGTGTCGGCGTCCGAGACGTCGCCATCGAAGGCGATCGTGACCCGCGTGCCTGGAGCGACCTCACCCGCCTCCGCCGGGGCTTCGCCGACTTGTGCCCGACCCAGCATGTCCGAGAGCTGGCGAATCCGCGCCTCCTGCTGGCCCTGCTCGTCACGGGCGGCGTGGTAACCACCGTTCTCCCGCAGGTCGCCTTCCTCTCGTGCCTGAGCGATCTTCTGCGCCATCGCGGCACGGCCCGGTCCCGAGAGGTGATCAAGCTCACTTCGGAGCTTGTCGTACGCCTCTTGGGTCAGCCAGATCGCCTGCGACGAGTTCTCAGACATCCGGAAATCTTATCAAGGGCACACCGACCGGGAGTCCGCCCAGCGAGCAGGCTTCCGCCGCTCAGATCGGCGTGCAGCCGCGCACGCTGGCCGAAACCGCCCGGCGCAGGGTGATGATGCTGACTGGTACGTCCACCCGGCGTTGATTGCTCGCGGGTACGGAGACCGCTTGTTCACCGACTAGCTGGAGGTCTTGAGCTTGCGCGATCAACCGGCAGGTCGCCACCACAGAGGGGTTCGGCCGCTCGACCTTCAGCGTGACGTCGACCTTGGTGTCGCTCACGACATGGAAGGCGCTCACCTCGGCGACGGCAGGCGGTCGGGCGCGATGCCAGGCTGTCTGCACCAACCAGGTGCCGGCCAGCGCCACCCCGATTCCCACGAGGACCAGGACCAGCGGTCGCGGCACTCGTGACCGGGGATAGCGGCGTCGCAGCCGCTCGGCTACCGCCTGCTGCGGGTCCTCGGTCACCTCGACATTGTGCCCGCTCTCATGCTGCGATTGGCGGTGAAACCTTCAGGCGGCCCGTGACACCATGAACGCCGTGACGCATCCGGCGCTGCGTACCGACACCGAGGGACAACGACTTCGGCTGCTGCACGTGCATGCCCATCCCGACGACGAGTCCAGCAAGGGCGCTGCTACGACGGCCAAGTACGTGGCCGAAGGCGTGGAGGTCGTCGTGGCGACATGTACGGGCGGCGAGCGCGGCTCCATCCTGAACCCGGCGATGGATCGACCCGACATCCTGGCCAACATCGGCGACATCCGCCGTCAGGAGATGGACCGGGCCCGGGAGATCCTCGGCATTCGGCAGGTGTGGCTCGGTTTCGTCGATTCCGGACTTCCCGAGGGCGATCCGCTGCCGCCGCTGCCGGACGGGTGCTTCGCCAGCATCGACGTCGAGGTGGCCGCGGCCCCGCTGGTCGAGGTGATCCGCAGCTTCCGGCCGCATGTCGTGACCACCTATGACGAAAACGGTGGCTATCCGCACCCGGACCACATCATGTGTCACCGAATCACGGTCGCCGCCTTCGACGCGGCGGCGGACCCGCATGCGTACCCCGAGTTGGGATCGCCGTGGCAGGCCAAGAAGCTCTACTACCAGTTCGCGTTCCACCGCGAGCGGATCGTTGCTTTGGACCGGGCCATGACCCAGCGCGGACTGGAGTCGCCGTACGCGGACCGGCTCCGAGACTGGAAGCCCGACCCCGACCATGCGGCGCGACTGACCACTCGGGTGCCCTGTGCGGACTTCTTCCATATTCGCGATCATGCGTTGTTGGCGCACGCCACCCAGGTCGATCCGGAAGGTCCCTGGTTCTCCGTACCGTTGGAAGTGCACCAAGCCGTATGGCCCACTGAGGACTGGCAGCTGGTCCGGACGTTGGTCGACACCGAGATTCCTGAAGACGACCTGTTCGCGGGTATCGCGATCGAATCCCGGGCGATGGTCGACGCGTAGAGTGACCGTATGACCCATCTGGTCGTGTTGGACGTCGATCCGAGCGTCGTCAGACCGGGCTGGATCGCCTTTGTTGTCGTCGCCCTCTTGGCCATCGCCATGGTGTTCCTCTTCTTGAGCATGCGGCGCCAGTTCCGCAAGATCAACGTCGGGGGTTCCGACGAACCGAGCCAGCCCGGAGCGGCATCGAGGCCGGGTAGCGATTCGGACGGGGCCCCCTGAGCTCATCCGTGCCCAAGACCGGCGCGGAACGGCATGGGGTCGAAGAATGAGCGGTCGCAATCGCCTGGCTACCGCGACAAGCCCCTATCTGCTGCAGCATGCGGACAATCCGGTGCACTGGTGGCCGTGGTGCGACGAGGCCTTCGCCGAAGCAGCCTCGCGCGACGTCCCGGTCTTTCTGTCCGTCGGATATGCCGCCTGCCACTGGTGTCACGTCATGGCGCACGAGTCCTTCGAGGATCCAGAAGCCGCAAAGTTGATCAACGATCAGTTCGTGGCGATCAAGGTGGACCGTGAGGAGCGGCCTGACGTCGACGCCGTCTACATGCAGGCCACCCAAGCGATGACTGGCCACGGGGGCTGGCCGATGACCGTCTTCTTGACGCCCGACCGGCGGCCGTTCTACGCCGGCACCTACTTCCCGCCGATCCCCCGGCACGGCATGCCGTCCTTTGCCCAGGTCGCGACGGCGATTGCCGAGGCCTGGCGTGATCGCCGCGCCGATGTCGTCGAGAGTTCGGTCAAGATCGTCGAGCAGCTGGCCAACCTGGCCACCGGCGTCGGCGGCACCGCCGAGATCAACATCGGTGCCGTGATCGCCAACCTGGGGCGCTCGTACGATCCCGTGCACGGCGGTTTCGGTGGCGCGCCGAAGTTCCCACCGTCGATGGTGCTGGAAGCGCTGCTGCGCCAGGGCGGCGACGACGCGATGATCATGGTCAACCAGAGCTGCGAGGCGATGGCTCGGGGAGGTATCTGCGATCAACTCGGCGGCGGCTTCGCGCGGTACAGCGTCGATACCCAGTGGGCGGTGCCGCACTTCGAGAAGATGCTCTACGACAACGCGCTGCTGCTGGGGGTCTACACCCACTGGTGGCGGCTGACCGGAACACCGCTCGCGAGCCGGGTGGTGCGCGACCTGATGGGCTGGCTGCTGCGCGAGATGCGCACCGAGGAGGGCGCCTTCGCCGCGAGCTTGGATGCCGACTCGCTGGACGACCAGGGCCGACATCGCGAAGGCGCCTACTACGCCTGGAATCGGGAGCAGCTCAACGCGGCCCTTGGGCCTCAGGACGGGTCGTGGGCGGCGGAGATCTTTTCGGTGACCGAGCAGGGTACCTTCGAGGACGGCCTCTCGACCCTGCAATTACTCGCTGATCCCGAGCCCGAACGGCTCGCCGACGTGCGTGCCCGCCTGTTGGCAGTTCGCGAACAGCGGCCGCGACCTAGCCGGGACGACAAGGTCGTCGTCGCCTGGAACGGCTGGCTGATCTGTTCGATGATCGATGCCGCCATGATCTTCGAGGAGCCGTCGTGGCTGGAGTCGGCCCGGACCGCCGGCGAGCTGCTGTGGGGAGTGCACTGGGTCGATTCCCGGCTGCGCCGGACCTCGCGCGCGGGGCGGGTGGGGTCTGCCCCGGGCATCCTGGAGGATTACGCGGCTCTCACCCAGGCCTTCGTACGGCTCGCGGCCGCCACCGCCGAGCCGGTCTGGCTCGAACGCGCCGACGAACTGTGGGGCGTAATGGGGAGCAAGTTCGACGACGGTAAGGGTGGATTCTTCGATACGGCCGTCGACGCCGAGCGGCTTTATGCCCGTCCGCAAGATCCGACCGACAACGCGACTCCGTCCGGTCTCAGTGCGACTGTGCACGCGCTGCGGCTGCTCAGCGAGCTCACCGGAGACGACGCACACGCAGACCGGGCCGCACGGGCGGCGGCCACCGCCGGCCAGCTGATCGTCCAGGCCCCCCGGTTCGCCGGCTGGCTGCTGGCGGACGCGATCAGCTACCTCGGTGATCGTCGGCCGGTCCAGGTGGCCATTGTCGGGGCGAGCGAGGACCCGGCTCGTGCCGAGCTCGTCCGTACGGCTCACCAGGCGAGCCCGGCCGGCTCAGTGATCCTGGCCGGTGAGCCGGACCAGATGGGCTTCGCATTGCTGGCCGACCGGCCGTTGCTCGAGGGCCGCCCGACGGCCTACGTCTGCCGGCACTTCATGTGCCAGCTTCCGGTCACCTCGGCCGCTGATCTTGCGGTCCAACTCTCGCAACAGTGACCGTCAGCGCGCCCGGTCCTGCGACCTTGACCCTCGCGCTGCAACCTTGACCCTGTATCCGAGGGTCAAGGTGCCAGCGCGGGGGTCAACATGAGAGCGAGGAGGGGCCCCACGGCTAGGTCGCCGCGTAGGTGACCAGCGAGATCGCGATGTAGTGGCAGACGAAGCCCGCGATTGTGCAGGCGTGAAAGATCTCGTGGAAGCCGAACCAGGCAGGGGAGGGGTCGGGCCGCTTCCGCCCATACACCACCGCCCCGACCGTGTAGCACACCCCGCCGCAGATGATCAACGACACCACGGCCGCACCGCCCGCACGGTAGAACGCGCCGAGCCACCCGACCGCTGCCCAACCCATCCCGAGGTAAAGCGCGGTGTAAAGCCACCGAGGTGCCGAGAGCCAAAACAGCCGAAAGATCAGGCCGCCTAGCGCCGCCGCCCAGACGATGGCCAGCAGCAGAACCCGGGAGCTGCCGTCGAGCAGCAGCAGCGCCAACGGGGTGTACGTGGCAGCGATGAAGACATAGATGTTGGCATGGTCCATCCGCCGAAGCACCGCCTCACCGCGCGGACTCCAGGTGAAGCGGTGGTAGAGCCCACTAGTGCCGAACAGCAACACCGATGCAGTGACGAAGACCACGCCGCCGATGACAGCAGCCGAGGTTGGAGCCAGGCTGATCAGCACGATGCCGGCCACCAGGGCGAGCGGCGACGTTCCAGCGTGTAGCCAGCCGCGCAGCCGGGGCTTGACCGTGCGGACAACCTCATCGAGGGGACCGGGCGGCAGTTGTGCCTCTGTGTCCTGGTCCCCGAGGTGAACGGAACTGCCCATCTGGATCCCCACATCGGCCAACGTGACGATTCGTCACGTACGGGTACGTAGCCGGGAGCGTAGTTGAGACCAACCGGGGGGCTCAACATGGCAGATCAGGGCCATACCTGCCCAACCGGCGATGCAGGGATACGCTGCAAGTCGTGGCTCGTCTCGAGCGGCTCCGGGAATTGGTGGACCGCCTGCACCCGTCCGGACTGCTGTACGCCACCTACGAACACCGACTGATCGCCGAACTTGATCACTCCCGGCTGCCCCGACACGTCGCCGTGCTCGCCGACGGCAACCGGCGGTGGGCGCGTACCAACGCGCCGGGTCAGCCGTTGGTCGCCGGCTACTCGGCGGGCGCCGAGAAGCTCAAAGAGTTCGTCGAGTGGTGCGACGAGCTCGGCATCCCGGTCGTCACCTTGTGGGTGCTGTCCACCGACAACTTTTCGCGCAGCAGCGCGGAAGAGATCGCGCCCCTACTCCGGGTGATCGAGAAGATGGTGACCGATCTCGCCGCGACGGGTCGCTGGCGGGTGCACCCCGTCGGGGCACTCGATTTGTTGCCGGCCGAGTCGGCAGAGATCTTGAAGAACGCCGATCGCGACACCGGCCACCTCAGTGGCATGCAGGTCAACATCGCCGTCTCCTACGGCGGGCGGCACGAGCTACGCGACGCCGTACGATCCTTGCTCGCTGAGCACGCGGCCAGTGGCACTTCAATCGAGGAGCTGGCGCACACGCTCGATATGGAGCACATTGCCCAACACCTCTACACCAAGGGCCAACCGGATCCCGACTTGATCATTCGTACGTCCGGCGAACAACGGCTGAGTGGCTTTTTGATGTGGCAGTCCGCTCACAGCGAGTTCTACTTCTGCGAGGCGCTGTGGCCCGACTTCCGCAAGGTCGACTTCATCCGAGCGCTGCGCTCCTATGGGCATCGGGAGCGTCGTTTCGGCCGGTAGGCCGCCCACAATCGCGGCGTGGCACTTCCGCCGGACCCGGTCGGCGTCGTACCGTCGTCGTGCGGGACCGCGACAGCGGCCCTCCCGGGAGGCGATGAATGCACCGTCAACCGACGGGCAGCAGGCTCGGATCTTCGATCCGGCGACTCACCCGGCCATCCACTTAACGGTGGGGCCGGGCGCCACGGCGTACGGCCCGCACAGAAGGGCAGACTGTGTCTCCTTCTTCTTCGAGCCGCCGTACCTACGTCATCGACACCTCGGTCTTGCTCAGCGACCCCCAAGCGCTGCGCCGTTTCGCTGAACACGACGTGGTGGTGCCCGTGGTGGTGATCACCGAATTGGAGGCCAAGCGCCACCACGCCGAACTCGGCTATTTCGCCCGGACAGCGCTGCGGCACCTGGATGACCTGCGGATTCGTTTCGGCCGGCTTGATGCGCCGATTCCCGTGAACGATGTGGGCGGAACCATGCACGTCGAGCTGAATCACACTGACCCGGCGGCCCTGCCCGACGGCTTCCGCCTGGGAGACAACGACTCCCGGATCCTGGCCGTCGCCTTGAACTTCGCCGCTGAGGGCCGCGACGTCACCCTGGTCTCCAAGGACCTCCCGCTGCGGGTCAAGGCCTCGGCGGTCGGATTGAGTGCGGAAGAATATCGGGCCGAGCTCGCCGTTGATGCGGAGTGGCCGGGCATGGCCGAGCTGGATGTCGATGGAGCCCAGCTCGACGAGCTCTACGCGACCGGCACGTTGGATCTCCAGCAGGCGCGCGAGTTGCCCTGTCACACGGGCGTCGTGCTGTTGAGCAGCAGCGGCTCAGCGCTGGGACGGGTGACACCGGCCAAAGACCTCCGATTGATCAAGGCCGATCGGGATGCGTTCGGCATCCACGGTCGTTCCGCCGAGCAGCGAGTGGCGCTGGATCTGCTGCTGGATCCGACGATCGGGATCGTCTCCCTCGGCGGCCGTGCGGGCACAGGTAAGTCGGCGCTAGCGCTGTGCGCCGGCCTGGAGGCGGTGGTCGAGCGGCGCCAGCACTCCAAGGTGGTGGTCTTCCGCCCGCTGTACGCCGTCGGCGGTCAGGAACTCGGCTATCTGCCTGGCACCGAGGGGGAGAAGATGGCGCCCTGGGCCCAGGCGGTCTTCGACACGCTGGGCGCGGTGGCCTCCAAGGTAGTGATCGAGGAAGTGTTGCAACGCGGCCTGCTGGAAGTGCTGCCGTTGACCCACATTCGTGGGCGCTCGCTGCACGACGCCTTCGTCATCGTCGACGAGGCCCAGAGTCTGGAGCGCAATGTGCTGCTCACTGTGCTCAGCCGCATCGGCCAGGACTCCCGGGTGGTGTTGACCCACGACGTCGCGCAACGCGACAACCTTCGGGTGGGCCGCCACGACGGGGTGGTAGCCGTTGTGGAGAAGTTGAAGGGGCACCCGCTGTTCGGTCACGTCACCCTTCACCGGTCGGAACGCTCCCCAATTGCCGCCCTGGTGACGGACCTGCTCGAGGACGTCGCCGTCTAGGGGCGGACCAGTCCAAGAACTGGTCTGGCGAATATTTCATTTCGATAACGGCCTATGGCATGGTTTAGCCCGTGCGTCGACTGGTGCAGCATGCGATTGCTGGGTTTGGCTTTACTGCATTCGTCGCCTCCGCCGCGATTGCCACGCTGACCAGCCCACCCAATGCGGGAGTCGCCAGCGCCGATTCCGTGCTGGCCGTACCCGTCTCCTCAGCCAGCCCGACGCCCGCGGCTTCAAGCGCGTTGGCCACCGCCGCGGCACGGGCGGATCACGAGGCCGACCGAAGCGCCGTTCGCGCCAAGCTTGCCGCGACGGCTGCTAAGCGAGCCAGCCGACGAGCCGCGACGTTGGCTAAGCACGGCAAGTCCGTTGCCGCCGAAGAGGCCCGACTCAAAGCCGCCGCCGCCAGGGCTGAGGCGGCCGCCGCACGGGCGAGGGCTGCCGCCGCCAAGGCGAAGGCGGAGGAAGAGGCCGCTCGTCGGCGGGCGCTGGCTAATCGGGGCTACCAGCCCGGGACGACCGACCCACGCGAGATTGCGCGGCAGATCCTGAAGAACAAGTACGGCTACGGAGAAGATCAGTATTCCTGCTTCAACAACATCATCATGCGCGAGAGCATGTGGCGCGTGAACGCCACGAATCCGAGCTCCGGCGCGTACGGGATTCCGCAAGCGCTGCCCGGGTCGAAGATGGCGAGCGTTGGCAGCGACTGGCGGACGAATCCGGCAACGCAGATCATCTGGGGCATCGGCTACATGAAGGGCCGGTACGGCAGTCCGTGTGGGGCCTGGAGCTTCAAGAGCGCTCACGGCTGGTATTAGCCGGAGGACTGGGCTAGCGGGAATGCAAGGCCGGAGCTCGCTGCGGGTCGAGGACCGTCATCGAGGTGGGCGGGTCATCGCCAGCACATCGAGGGCGGTGTCAAGCTGCTCTTCTGTCAGCTTGCCATCGGCGACGAAGCCGCTCTCGAGGACGACCTGACGGATGGTCTTGCCCTCTTTGAGCGCCTTCTTTGCCACGGTCGCCGCGTTCTCGTAGCCGAGATAGCGGTTGAGCGGGGTCACGATGGCCGGAGAGGACTCGGCCAGCGTCCGGCAGTGCTCGACATCGGCAACGATCCCGGCCACGCATCGATCCGCCAGCAGGCGGCTCACATTCGCCAGCAAGCGGATGGACTCGAGCAGATTACGGGCCATCACGGGCAGCATCACATTGAGCTCGAAGTTGCCCGACGCGCCGGCGAAGGCGACCGCCGCGTCGTTGCCGATCACCTGAGCGCACACCATCGTGGTGGCTTCGCAGATCACGGGGTTGACCTTGCCTGGCATGATCGAGCTGCCCGGCTGCAGATCCGGAAGCGCGATCTCGCGAAGGCCGGCCGTCGGGCCGGAGCCCATCCAGCGCAGATCGTTGGCGATCTTGTACAAGCTGACCGCGATGGTGCGCAGGACACCTGACGCCTCCACCAGGCCGTCCCGAGCGCCCTGAGCCTCGAAATGGTCGCGGGCCTCAGTCAGCGGGAGGCCGGTCTGCGCGGCGATGATCGAGATCACTGAGGCGGCAAATCCAGTCGGGGCGTTGATCCCGGTGCCCACCGCGGTACCGCCGAGCGGGAGTTCGGCGACCCGAGGCAGTGCCGCGTGCACGCGTTCGATCCCGTAACGCACCTGTGCCGCGTAACCGCCGAACTCTTGGCCGAGGGTGACCGGAGTTGCGTCCATCAGGTGGGTGCGGCCGCTCTTGACGACGTCGGTGAACTCTTTCGCCTTGGAGCTCATCGCGTCATCCAGGTGCTGCAGCGCCGGTACCAGAACGTTGATCAAGCTCTGCGTCGCGGCGATATGGATCGCGCTTGGGAAAACGTCGTTGCTGGACTGGGAGGCGTTCACATCGTCGTTCGGGTGCACGGGACTGCCGAGCCCTGTCGAGGCTAGCGAGGCGAGGACCTCATTGGCGTTCATGTTGGACGACGTGCCGGAACCGGTCTGGAAGACGTCGATCGGAAACTCGACGTCATGATCACCGTGGGCCAAGGGTTTCCGCTGCCGAGGCGATGGCCGCCGCACGGTCAGCATCGAGCACACCCAGCTTTGCGTTGACCTGCGCCGCCGCACCTTTGATCAACCCGAGGGCGGCGATCAGTGCCGGATCGATCGGCAAACCCGAGATCGGAAAGTTCTCGACGGCCCTCTGGGTCTGGGCCTTGTACAGGGCGTTGGCGGGCACCCGCACCTCGCCCATGGTGTCGCGTTCGACACGGTAGTCCTCCGGCATGACTGCCATTGTTGCCTAGCAGTGGCTCCGGCTCGAATTGCCCCGACGAAGCGTGTAGATCACGTATTCGACGCGCCGAGCGGCCCGGGTGACGTCGAGCCGACACACGTCCACGGCGTCGCCTAGCCGGCGCAGTGCAGACTCCAAGGACGTTGTCGTCCCCTGGCACCAAATCGCGAGCAACCCGCCCGGCGTCAGCTGCTGGTAGGTGGCAGCCAATAGCGGAGCCGTGTAGAGCACAGAATTTTGCGAATGGATCAAGAAATCGGGGCCGTTGTCCACGTCGAGGAGGATCGCGTCCCACGGCCCCGTTGGGTTCGCTTGTGACGAACTCGTCGAAAGATCACCCGGCACTTCGACGGGCTCAGCGCGCGTACGGCTGTTCAGCACGTCGGCGATGTCGCCGGCGTGGAACCGGACCCTCGGGTCTGACGCCACCAGATGGAGCACCTCGGTCTTCCCGAGCCGGGCCCACTCGATCAGCGGGGCCTCGAGTTCCACGATGTCCAGCCGGCGTACCGAAGATGTCAGCACTTCGTCGGCCGTGTAACCAAGCCCGAGGCCGCCCAACAGCACCCGATCCGCGTCCTTGGCCATCCGGCCGAGGGCTCGCTCACTACTTGTTTCGGCGGAGTCCATGGCGAAAGCACCGTTGACGATCAGCTCGTCGATGAACCCCGCGGCGGTCGGCCGGCGGCGCAGCACGACCTCACCCCGGGCGGACTCCGCTCGGGCGATGATCATCGCCTGCTCCACGGCGCCATGGTAGAGATCTGGAAAGATAGAGCAGTGGCACGCTCACGCAAGTCAGGCGACGACCGGTGATCTGGTCCGATCGCTTGCGGTGATTTTGATCCCGCTGGTGGTGATCACCGTGCTGTTCACAAAGTTGCCCGAGAACCACCCGGTGCAGGTCGTCGATCCTCAGCCGGTCGTGGCCAAGGCTCGCCAGGAGTCGCCGTATCCGGTCCTGGCGCCTGTGAACCTTCCGCGCCAGTGGCGAGCGACACGCGTGTCCTGGGTCCGCACCGGCGAGCCGTACCTGAATGGCACACCGTCGGTCCGCAACCTGTGGCGACTCGGATACCTGAGCCCGGACGATGTATACATTGCGATCGCTCAGGGCGACCTCGAGCCGGACGACTTCGTCTCGGCCGAAACGCGCGACGGGGTGGCCGACGGTGAGAGCAGCATCAACGGCGATGTCTGGCAGCGTCGGGTGAGCCCGGACGACCGCACCCGCTCCTTGGTCCGCAAAACCGACTCTGTGACCTCGATCGTGGCCGGCGACACCTCCTATGCCGGACTCGAGGCGTTCGCGGCGACGCTGACGAGCAGTTAGCGCTCGTCCTGAGCGGCAGCATCGCCCGCACCGTCCCGCCGCGCAGCGTCCCGCAGGGCGCTGACTCGGGCCTGGGCACCGTCCAGCCACTCCTGGCAGATGGCAGCTAGTTGCTCGCCGCGTTCCCACAGCGCGAGCGACTCCTCCAAGGGCGCTCCACCGGACTCCAGCCGCTGAACCACCGACACCAGCTCCTCGCGGGCCTGCTCGTAGCTCAACTTCTCGTGATCCGGGGTGGTCACGCGGGCACCTCGGATCCTCGGCTCGCGGATGGTTCCGGCATGACGGCAGTCACGGAGGCGACAGCCTCGCCGTCGAGCAGCCGAGCGGTCAGCTGATCACCCACCGACACGTCCCGGACCAGGGTGACCGCGTGACCGTCGGCGTCGACGAGGACGGCATAGCCGCGCTCGAGGGTGGCCCGGGGCGACATGGCGCGTACCCGCGCCAGGTGATGGCCCACGGCGGTCATCTCATGCTCGATCCGCATGCCCATCGACCGTCGTGACCGGTCTCGCAGTGCGAGGATCTGCTCGGCGCGGACGGCGAAGCTTGCCGTCGGGTCCGCGAGTACTGGCCGGGAACGCAATGCGGTGAGTCGTTCCTGTTCGGCCGAGATCCTGCTGCTCATGGACTGAGCTAGCCGGTGTCGTAGCTGGGCGAGCTGGGCGAGCTCGTCGGTGACGTCGGGGACCACACGTTTCGCGGCGTCGGTCGGGGTGGACGCCCGGAGATCGGCGACCAGATCGAGGATGGGGCTGTCGGACTCATGTCCGATGGCGCTGACCACCGGCGTACGGCAGGCGAAGACCGCGCGGACCAGTCCCTCGTCGGAGAACGGCAGCAGGTCTTCGAGCGACCCACCTCCCCGCGCGATCACGATCACATCGGTTGCCGGATTGGTGTCCAGCGCGCGTACTGCCTCCATCAGCTGCGCCGCTGCTAGCGGACCCTGGACCAACACGTGCCGGGTCAGGATCCGGACCGCGGGCCAGCGACGGCGTGCGTTGTCCACCACGTCCCGCTCGGCTGCGCTGCCGGCACCCGTGATCAGGCCGATTCCTCGCGGCAGGGCGGGCAGCCGGCGTTTACGGGCCGGATCGAAGAGGCCCTCGGCCTGGAGCAGGCGCTTCGTCTGCTCCAGCTGTGCGAGCAGCCGCCCTTCACCGATGGGCGTGATGGCGTCACAGTAGAAGGTGAATTGGCCCCTCGCCTCGTAGAACGCGGGCTTCAGGCGGGCCACAACCGTGGCGTTCTCGCTCAGCGGGCCTGCTGAGTCGAGGGTGGCGGTCGACACCCGGACGCTTGCAGACACCTGGGCCAGCCGGTCGCGAAGGGTCAGGAAGACGCTCGACGTGCCTGCGCGCCGATTGATTTCGATCACTTGGGCCTCGACCCAGATCGACCCCAGGCGGTCGATCCACTGCCGGACCAGCGACAGGACTCGGCCGAGCGGGACCGGGTGCTCCGGTGAGGACTCCAGCGGCATGCAGGCGAGCTTACGATGCTCGCCTCTCGTGGGCAGGGCCGCTGCGATCGACCACCTAAACTTAGGTCCCGTGCCTCCGCCTGCCTTCTCAACCGGACCTGCCCCCGCGACCGACAAGCGGGTGGTTGTGGCCGCCCCACGGGGCTACTGCGCGGGTGTTGATCGTGCAGTGGTCACGGTGGAGAAGGCACTTGATCGGTACGGATCGCCGGTCTATGTCCGCAAGCAGATCGTCCACAACCGTCACGTGGTGGAGGATCTGGAGTGGCGTGGCGCGGTGTTCGTTGATGAGCTCGCAGAGGTGCCAGCTGGTGCGACCGTGGTGTTTTCCGCGCACGGCGTTTCACCGGCCGTACATGCGGAGGCCAAGGCCCGAGGCTTCAAGGTGATCGATGCCACCTGTCCGCTGGTTACAAAGGTGCACCAGGAGGCGAAGCGGTTCGCCCGCGAGGGCTTGGAGATCCTTCTCATCGGACACGCGGGTCACGAGGAGGTCGAAGGCACGACGGGCGAAGCGCCAGACCACATCACCGTGGTGGAATC
Source organism: uncultured Actinomycetota bacterium (assembly GCA_963754965.1). GTDB lineage: Bacteria > Actinomycetota > Actinomycetes > Propionibacteriales > Propionibacteriaceae > Microlunatus. The sequence continues at coordinate 677,468 of CAVWIA010000007.1, read as the reverse complement.
CCCCGACCAGGTCGTCGACCTCGAGCTGCGAGACCCGTCGCGAGTCGCATGGTTGAGCCAGACCACACTGAGTGTCGATGAGACCTTGGAGACGGTGGACCGGCTGAAGACAAGGTTCCCGCAGTTGATGAATCCGCCCAGCGACGACATCTGTTACGCCACTCAGAACCGGCAGCTTGCAGTGAAGCAGATCGCCCGCGACGCTGACCTGGTCATCGTGGTCGGGAGCGCCAATTCCTCGAACTCCGTACGGCTGGTCGAGGTCGCCTTGGAGGCCGGCGCGAAGGCGGCACATCGGGTCGACAACGCAGGCGAGATAGATCCTCGCTGGCTGGACGGCGTCGCCAATGTCGGCGTCACCAGCGGTGCCTCGGTCCCCGAAGATTTGGTGACGGGTGTGCTCACGTTCCTCGAGAGCCAAGGGTTCCCGCCAGCTACCGAGGAGCGGCTCATCGAGGAGTCGCTGGCCTTTGCACTGCCTCCCGAGCTGCGCAGGGACCTCGCCGGCAGCCGCGATGGTTCTCCAGAGGGGCCGAGCGGACACGTTTAGACCGTTCGAGAGCGCGATCGCGCGAGCGAACATCAAGACGAGATGTTCTTCTCCTCGTCGTCGTCCACCCGCCGGCTGGCATCGCTCTCGACCAGATCGAGCAGATCGGGATCGGCACGAAGCAATTCCGGTTCTTCTGGCATCGCGCCGGGCCGCCGTCGGCGTGCGCCACGGCCGACGATCGGCTCGACCTGCACGGCATCTTCGACCAACTCGGCTGCCGAGATCTGTCGTACCGGATCATCCATCGGACTCAATTCGGTGAGGTCGCGTTCGCTGACAGAAAGCTCGCGGAACCTGCGGGCGCGCACCAGCACCGTGCCCTCCACCGTGGCGATGGTCTCGTTGTAGGCATTGACAGACGTGCGCAGGGCCCGGCCCAGCTTGTCGAGGCGATTGCCCATCAGCCCAAGCTTCTCGTGCAGTTCCCGGCCCAGTTTGAAAACTTCGGCTGCGCTCTCGGCCAGAGCCGCCTGACGCCAGCCGTAGCCGACCGCTCGCAGCAACGCGATCAAGGTCGTCGGGGTTGCCAGCACCACGTCGCGCGCCGCAGCGTAGTCGTAGAGGTCCGGGATGAGCTCCAGGGCGGCCGCGAAGAACGCCTCGCTCGGCAGGAAGAGGACGACGAATTCCGGTGTGTCCGCCGCTTTCCAATACTGCTTGGCCGAGAGCTGGTCGATGTGGTGGCGAATGTTGCGGGCGTAGCCGGAGAGATGCTCTGCCTTGGCCTGGTCGTCGTCGGTCTCCTGGGCGTCGAGGAAGCCGGTCAACGGCACTTTGGAGTCGACGAACAGGTACTTTCCACCGGCCAGATGAACACGCATGTCCGGTCGCATCAGGCGGTCGTCCGCCCGCGCGGTGTGCTGCAGGTCGAAGTCGCAGCGTTCCACCATCCCGGCGATCTCCGCCGCCCGCTTGAGCTGCGTCTCACCCCAGGCTCCGCGGGTCTGGGGCTTGCGCAGGGCGGTGACCAGGTTCGCGGTCTCCCGGCGCAACGTCTCGCCGGTCTCCTGCACGGCCCGCACGTGAGAACGGAGGTCGGTGGCCATAGCGACCCGTTCTTTCTCCACCTCGCTCAACCGCTTGTCGAAGCGCTCCAAGCCTTCACGAACCGGAGTCATCAGCAGCTCAGTCGCCTTCAGCCGGGCCTCCGCCTGCGCGTCTGCCGTCCGGGACTGCCGGTCCAGGGTCTCGGTCGACATGATCTTGAACTGGTCGAGCATGGCCTGCCGGTCCGCAGCGATCTCCTGCGCTCGCTCGAGCGCCGCACTCCGCTCGGCGAGTGCCTTGGCCACCATCGCGGACGACTGGGCCACCTCCACTTGGGCTGCCGCAGCCTCCGCCTTCGCGTCGGCGGTCTCGCTGCGAGCCTCTGCCACGTTGGCCCGAAAGTGCGCCGCCTCCTGACGGGCCTGCGCGGTCTCTGACCTTGCTTGAGCGGCCTCGCCGCGGGCCTGGGCAATCAGCGTTTCGCCCTGCGCTCGCTCGGCATCTTTCCGCGCGCGACCGAGGAGCAGGCTGGCCAGGGCCCCGAGCATGAGACCAAGCAGCAGCCCCAAGATCAGCGCGGTGACCGTCAAGGAGTCCATAGCTAAAGATCTTGCCCGGAGTGACTGACAAATCCGCGGATGCCGCGCCGCCCCACCGGTCGCTCCCGAACTGTGGACGCTGCCGCTAGCGTGGGCATCGTGGCCGCTGCCGATGATCATGTTGATGATCTTGTGGGCTTCATCACAGCCTGTCCGTCGTCGTATCACACGGCCATGGAGATCGCCCGGAGGCTGAGTGGGGAGGGCTTCAGGATCCAGGCCGAGACCGACGCTTGGGATTCCTCGCCCGGCGGGCATGTGCTGATCCGCGAAGGAGCGGCGCTGGCCTGGCGAATTCCTGACGGAGCGGATGGACTGACGCCGTTTCGGATGATCGGTTCCCACACGGACTCACCGGCGTTCAAGCTGAAACCGAAGCCCGACCTGAGCGGTTCGGGCTACGGACAGCTCGGCGTCGAAATCTATGGCGGCCCCCTGCTCAACTCCTGGCTAGATCGCGAGCTCGGCGTGGCCGGTCGGTTGGTGACCGACGGTGGGGTCACGTTGGTGCGGAGTGAGTCCATCGCCCGGATTCCACAACTAGCACTGCACCTCGATCGGGGTGTGAACGACGACGGCCTCAAGCTGGACAAGCAGCGCCACACCGCGCCGCTGTGGACGGTCGGTGGTCGGGCGGGAAGCGTTCTTGATCATCTGGCCGGACTGGTGGGAATGGCCGCAACTGACGTTCTCGGCTTCGATCTGACGATCTTCGACACCGCGCCGCCGCTGATCTTCGGAGCGGCGTCGGAGTTCCTGGCGTCGAGACGGCTGGACAACCTGGTCAGCGTGCACGCCGGCCTGACCGCGTTGATCAAGCACGCCGATGGGAAGGCGATTCCGCTGCTGGCTGCCTTCGATCATGAAGAAATCGGCAGCGAGTCTCGCTCGGGCGCCTCGGGCCCCCTGCTGGCCGACGTGCTCGGGCGGATCTCCCGGAGCCTGGGTGCCGATGATGATCAGCGTGCCCGCGCACTGGCCCGCAGTACCTGCCTGTCGGCCGACACCGGCCACGCCGTGCACCCCAACTACCCAGAACGGCACGACCCGGCGAATCGTCCCGTTCTCAACGGCGGACCGCTGCTCAAGATCAACTCGAATCAGCGGTACGCCACCGGTGCCCAGGGCGCGGCGATCTGGCGACGGGCCTGTCGTCATGCGGGGGTGGCAACCCAGGAGTTCGTCTCCAACAACACGCTGCCATGCGGGACCACCATCGGTCCGTTGACTGCGACTCGGCTGGGCGTGCAGACCGTCGACGTCGGCATTCCGTTGCTGTCCATGCATTCGGCGCGCGAGCTCGCCGGCGTGGCTGATCCGCCAGCTCTCGCGCTGGCGATGGAAGCGTTCCTCGGCCTCGAGGACACGCCCTAGGCTTGTCGCCCGTGGCTTTATCCATCGGCATCGCCGGGCTACCCAATGCCGGCAAGTCGACCCTGTTCAACGCTCTGACGCGAAATTCCGTTCTCGCCGCGAACTATCCCTTTGCGACGATCGAGCCAAACCTCGGAGTCGTCGGCGTCCCCGATCCGAGACTGGCCACCCTCGCTGAGATCTCCAAGTCGGAGCGGATCGTGCCGGCGACGGTGAGCTTCACCGACATTGCCGGGATCGTGCGGGGCGCCAGCATGGGAGAGGGGATGGGCAACGCCTTCCTCGCCCACATCCGCGAGGCCGACGCGATCTGTCAGGTCACCCGCGTGTTCATCGATCCGGACGTCACCCATGTCGATGGCAGCGTGAATCCCGGCAGCGATATCGAGACGATCAACACCGAGCTGATCTTGGCCGACCTGCAAACCCTGGAGCGTGTGCTTCCCCGGCTGGAGAAGGAGGCGCGGATCAACAAGGACAGGGCCGAAGCGTTGGCCGCCGTCCGGGAGGCACAGAACGTCCTCGATGGCGGCGTTACCGTGTTTGCGGCGGGCCTCGATCGCGGAGCGCTGAAGGACTTGTTCCTGCTCACCGCCAAGCCGTTTCTCTACGTGTTCAACTGTGACTCCGACGAACTGGCAAACAACGCACTTCAGGCGGAGTTGGCGGCCCTCGTGGCACCGGCGGAGGCGATCTTCCTGGACGCGAAGATCGAGTCCGAGCTGGTGGAGATGGAACCTGAGGAGGCCCGGGAGTTCCTCGCCGAGATGGATATCGCGGAGCCGGGCCTTGACGTGCTGGCCCGCGTCGGCTTCGACACCTTGGGCCTGCAGACCTTCCTGACCTCGGGCCCGAAAGAATCCCGGGCCTGGACGATCCCGAAGGGCGCCACGGCCCCCGAGGCTGCGGGGGTGATTCACACCGACTTCCAGAAGGGCTTCATCAAGGCCGAAGTCGTCTCGTTCGATGATCTTGTCGCCGCCGGCTCGGTGGCCAACGCCCGCGCCAAGGGCAAAGTGCGCCTGGAAGGCAGGGACTATGTGATGGCGGATGGCGACGTGGTCGAATTCAAGTTCAATGTCTAGCGTCGAGTTCCGCTTCCCCAAGCCGCGCTGAAACCTCCCTCCTCATTGGCCGACGCGCCGAACGGGCTGCCCGCTCTCACCAATGGCAACCCGACTTCCAGCAGCAGTCGAAGAGGTCGCTCAGTAGTAGTCGCGGATGTGTTGCTGACGACCACCGAAGAGGGCATCCCAATCCAGATCTTCACCAGCGTCGCCACCCCAGAGGTGGCCGGCCGCTCGCAGGTTGGCGCATGACTGGGCCCCGGCGAAGAGAAGCGCCAGCCCTTGTGGTGTGAGGACGCGGTCACCGCTGCCGCCTGCAGAGCAGCGCGCCTCCCCGCCGGACACCTGCAGCCGGTACGCCCCGTTGTTCTCGGCGAGAAAGTCGTTCGCGACCGAGAAATCGAGCGTTGCGGTCATACCAGCCGGGTAGCGGAGCGCACCGAGGGCGCCACGGATGTCCAAGATCTTGATCATGTACGGCGAGGAATGCACGATCCGCCATTCGACCCCCGGTAGGAAAAGCCGGGCGAGATCATCGCCTGAGGTGTCGATGCGCAACGTAGGTGTCACGGTGACGAAGCTGCCCAGCGCCCCGAGCAGCGCTCGGTACCCGTCACCCGTGGTGGCCAACAGGTCGGCGACCTCGATCACGGCCTTCTCGCCGTAGCCTGGCCCGCGCTTCCAGGACGCGAAACCGAGGACCGCTTCGGTCTCATCCACGGCGAGCGTGACCCCGGTGAAGCTGTCGAGAAAGTCTTCAGCGGTCGCCGTGAACGAAACTCCTCGTCTGGTCAGCGGACCGTTCTGGCCCCTGGCCCATGCGTCGTAGGCATCCCGTACGGCGTCGAAGTCTGTCACTCCGGCTCGGCGGGTCCGTACCGACAGCGGCGGAGTGACGGCAGCCAAGGTCTGCGTCCGCACTTCCACGGCCACATAGTCCGCGATCAGCTCATAGCCGAACCGGCGATAGATTTTCGCCGCCGTGGGGTATAGGCCTGAAACAAGTGAGCCGCGCTGCTTGGCGTGCCGCAGTGTCTCGTGGAAAAGCGGCGTCAGCAGTCCCTGTCGGCGGTATTCCGCGGCGACCGTCACGCCGGCGATCCCACATGTCGGCAGGCGCACGCCGCCGAACCACGACTCGAACTCCCGGTCCACGATCCGTGCCGCCAGTACCTCGGAATCGAAGGCTCCGAACCACGTGAATCCCGGTTGGTCCACCGAGGGCGGATCCGCCGGCGGCGTGGCCGGGACACCGAACGCTTCAAATCCGAGTTGTCGCGCTTGCCCGGCATCCTCGATCGTCAATCGCCGCACCGTCCAGTTCACGACCACATTGTGTCGGGAGCGGCCCCGGCGTGCTGGCGGCCGCCCAGCCGAGAGACGATCGGTAGATGCACGGTGACGTCAGCGCGACCAGTCTGCGACGCAGCGAGGCAGAGGCCCGGGCCGCACAGCTGACGATCACCCGCACGCTGATCGAGCTCGACCTGACCGACCCGTCGGAGGACACCTTCACGTCTCGGACCACTATCTGGTTCGAAAGTCGCGGCACAGACACGTTCCTCGACTTCAAGGGGCATGCTCTGACGGCGGCGAGCCTCAACGGCGCCGAGCTGAACCCGAGCGCCTGGCGTGCCGGCCGGATCGCGCTGGAGGACCTTCGGTCCGAGAACACGGTGGTCATCGAGGGACAGATGAGCTTCTCCGGCGACGGCGAAGGCCTGCATCGCCACATCGATCCACAGGATCGTGAGATCTACCTCTACGCCATGTCTTTTCTCGACGCGGCACCGCGCTGGTTCGCCTGTTTCGACCAGCCGGATCTCAAGTCGAGCTACGAGATCCGCGTCCGCGCCCCCGCAGAGTGGACGGTGCTCGGCAACGGCCCGAGCCAGTCGTTGGCTCCCGATAGCTGGCGGATCGTGCAGCAGACACCGCTGTCGACCTACCTCGTGACTCTGGTGGCTGGTCCGTACGCCTCGGTCCTCGATGAGCATGACGGCATCAGACTCGGACTTCATGTCCGGAGATCCCTCGCGGAGCAGCTTGGCGAGCAGGCGGCTGACATGTTCACCGTCACCAAACAGTGCCTCGACTACTACCACCGGACTTTCACGACTCGGTATCCGTTCGGGGAGTACCACCAGGCCTTCGTGCCGGATTTCAACGCCGGAGCAATGGAGAATCCCGGCTGTGTCAATGTCCGAGATACGTTCCTCTTCCGCGGTCGCGCCACCCATACCGACCGCGCGTCGCGGGCGGGGCTCATCGCGCACGAGATGGCGCATATGTGGTTCGGTGATGTGGTCACGATGCGTTGGTGGGATGACCTGTGGCTGAATGAGTCGTTCGCCGAGTACATGGCGCACCGATGCTGTGCCGACGCGACGGACTACCCGCTCTGGATCGAGTTCGGCGTGATCCGGAAGGACTGGGGGTCGGTGGCTGATCAGTCACCGTCCACCCATCCGGTGGCCGGTAACGGCTCGGCCGACGCCGCTTCGGCCCTGCAGGACTTCGACGGCATCTCCTACGCCAAGGGCGCGGCCGTGATCAAACAGCTGGTCGCCTACCTGGGAGATTCGGTCTTCCTGGGCGGGCTGGACACCTACTTCGACCGCTATCGCTTCGGAAATGCGACGTTTGGCGAATTGATCGAGTGCTGGTCGCAGGCAGGTGCAGTCGACCTGCCCTCCTGGGCGGACCGCTGGCTACGGACGACTGGCATGGACACGATCGATGTCGTGGGGAAGCCCCCGGCGGTCGCGGTGGTCAAGACGTCCACCCCCGCCTCTTTGCTGAGCCGCTCACACGCGTTGTGCGTCGGCAGCATCGATGCCGGCGGCGCCGCCACCGCGTCTGACGAAGCGATTGTCGCCGACACCCGAGTACCGATCACCGTCCCGGCCGACGCCCTGCTGGTCATTCCCGACTTGTGTGACGACACCTGGGCCAAGGTCAGATTCGGTCCCGACGGCTGGTCCCAGGTAGCCGCAGCTCTACCCGGCATTACCGACGAACTCGCTGCGGTGGTGATTTACAACGCGATTCGGGATGCCGTACGCGATGCCGCCCTAGCGCCAGCACGCGCGCTCGACATGATCTGCGGCGGCCTCGGCCCGTGTCGTTCCGACGTGATCCTGGCCTCCGTGGGCGCCTTCGCCCAATCTCAACTTGCGGGTGCTTATTGTCCAGTCGCTGAGCGCTCCGAGAGGGTCGCCCAAGTGCACAGCCTGGCACGGCAGGTATTGGCCGACAGCGAACCCGGCTCCGATCATCAGCTGACAGCCTTTCGGCTGGCGGTACGCAGCGCCGGCGACGTAGACCTGCTTCGGCGCTGGTATCGAGGCGATCGACTTCCGGAAGGACTCGCGCTTGACCCCGAGCTGGTGTGGGACATCGTCGAGAGGTCATCTGTGCTCGCCGACGATAGCCAGTTGATCGCGCACACTCTTGATCGCGACCCGACGGCCGCCGCCCACGTGCATGCCGCGCGGGCAAGAGCGGCCCTGCCGAACGGCGAAGCGAAGAAAGCGGCGTGGTCGCTGTTGATGCGACCCTCCGCTGCCTCCGCGCAGGAGATTTCTGCCACCGCTGAGGGCTTCTTCGCCCCAAACCAGCCGGAACTCGTCAAGTCTTATGTGCCTCGCTACTTCTCCGAGGTGGGAGACACCGCGCAATTTCGCACCGGCTGGCCATTGGGCGAGGTGGCCGCCCGCGCCTATCCGTGGGCCGCTGCCACGCCCGACACACTGCACGTGGCGGAACAGAGGCTGGCGGGAGAACTGGCCACGCCGCTGCGACGGGCGCTGGTTGACGGCACGGACCGTATTCGTCGAGCCGTCCGGTCGCTGGCCGCCTTCGGGTGAGCCAGCCGCGGCTCCTGCCACATGATTGAACAGCGAATAAGGTGGTGGCCGTGACTGCTGAGGCTGACCCGAAGCTGGGCACGTCGGCGCGCCGCATGATGCTGGTGCATGCTCATCCCGACGACGAGACGATCAACAACGGCGCAACCATGGCCAAGTACGCCGCCGAGGGCGCCGAAGTGTGCCTGGTGACCTGCACTCTGGGCGAGGAGGGCGAGGTTCTGGTCGACGACCTCAGCCATCTCGCCGCTGATCAAGGTGATGAGTTGGGGCAGCACCGGCTCGGTGAGCTGAAGCAGGCGATGGACACCCTGGGCGTCACCGACTTCGTCCGGCTGGGCGGCGATGGACGCTTCCGCGATTCCGGCATGGACTACAGCGAGCAGGGTATGGCGATTGCCCGTGCGGAGCTACGCGAAGGGATTTTCTGGACCACCGATCTCCTCGAGGCCACCAACGAGCTGGTGCCGTTGATCCGGCAGCGCCGCCCCCACGTGCTGATCACCTACAACGAAGTCGGTGCCTACGGCCATCCCGACCACGTTCAGGCCCACCGGGTTGCGATGTACGGATATCTGCTCGCTGGGGTGCCCTCGTATCGGCCTGACCTTGGGCCTGCTTGGTCCATACCTCGCGTGCTGTGGAGCACCATGAGCCGAACCCGGATGGCTGAGGCGATTCGGCGTCTCCGGGAAGCCGGGGACACCGAGACCATGAAGGGGTTCGACCCAGAAGGCGGCCTGCTTCCCATGATCTCCGCAGACGAGGACATCGCGGCGGCGATCGACGGGGGACCCTACGTGAGCCAAAAGATCGATGCGATGCGTGCTCACGCCACCCAGATCACGGCGGACGGACCGTTCTTCTCCGGGCAAGCGGTCCTCGGCAATGACATGTGGTCCCATGAGTACTACCGATTCGCGGCCGGCCAACCGTTTCCGGGTGGCGAGGGCTGGGCGGACGATCTCTTTGTGGGTCTGACCTAGAACGTGAGCGCCCCAGCGGAGACCGACGAGGGCGCGGTCGGATCGGGTGAGGCCATGCGCCACGTGATGGGAACATTCCTGTCCGGGGTCACGGTCGTCTCCGCGGTCTGGCAAGACGCTGCGCACGCCATGACGGCGACCGCGTTCAGCTCCGTTTCACTGGACCCACCATTGGTCTTGGTTTGTGTCAGCAAGCAGAGCCGCTTCCACGCCGCCGTCCTCGGTGCGGGTCGCTGGGCCGTCTCGCTGCTGCGCGACGACCAGGAACCGATCGCCCGACACTTCAGCAACCGCGGCCGGGATTTGAAGACCCAATTCGACCACGTCGAGCATTGGGTGGCACCCGCCTCCGGGGCCCCACTCATCGCCGGAGCACACGGTTGGCTGGACTGTGATACCTACGCGACCTACGACGGCGGCGATCACACCATCGTTTTGGGCCTGGTTGTCCGCGCCAGTCGAGAGGCGCCATCCGGACGCCCGCTGGCGTACTATCGGGGCTCGTACTTTGACCCCTTAGCACCGTAAGGTCCGCTGGTGAGCACCCAAACGCCCGAGCATGACGACACCTGGGTTGTCGCACCTCCCGCGGGGAATCCCCCGACCCAGCGGCTGCAGCCGGGCGTCATGGTGGCTATCGTCGGGGGTTCGCTGCTGGTGCTCGTCGGCGCGCTGTACGGCATCGCGTACGCCATGGCGGGTGACAACGTACCGAAGAACGCGGTCGTCTCCGGCGTTGCGGTCGGCGGTCTCACTCGCGAGGCTGCCGTGGCCAAGTTGGCCGACGAGCTCGGCTCCGCAGAGGCGCAGTCCATTCAGGTCACGGCCGGGCCACACAAGTCTCAGCTGAAGCCGGCCGCAGCCGGGCTGCAGATCGACTACGAGCAGAGCATTGCGAACGCGGGCGGTGGCCGCAGCTTGAATCCGCGAAAGATCCTGACCGTGCTCACCGGCGGAACATCGACCGACGCGGTGGTGGCCGTTGATCAGGAGAAGCTTTCCAAGGCCGTCGCCGGATTCGCAGCAGCTTGGGACCGCAAGCCCGCTGACGCGGGGCTCTCCTACTCGGGCGCCAAGCTGAAACTGACGCCGGCGAAGAATGGTTTTGTGCTGCGTCAGCAGGAAGCAGCGACGATCGTCCGGGGTGCCTTCCTGGTGGCGACCACTCCAGTGGATCTGCCCGCCAACCTGTCCGAGCCGGAGATCACGACCAACGAGGCTGAGCAGGTGGCAAACGACTTCGGCAAACCGGCAGTCTCCGCCCCGGTCAAGGTCAATGCCGGTACCAACGGAACGTTCTCGTTGTCACCGACCATGATTGGCAAATCGATTTCGTTCGAGCCGAAGGACGGCACGCTGGCGCACAAGCTGGACCCCAAGGCGCTGCTGAAGAACGCGGCGAGCGCCGGGGCGACGGTTGAACTGACCAAGCCCAAAAACGCCACCGTACGGCTGGTCGATGGTCGGCCCAAGGTCATTGCGGCCGTGAACGGGACAAAAGTGCGTGCCGACGACCTCGCGAAGGCAGTCGAACCGGTATTGACCAAGTCAGGCGCCGACCGGACCGTGTCCGTGCACCTGACGGGTGCCAAGGCCAAGTTCTCCACTGCCGATGCAAAGAAGCTCGGTATCACGCAGGTGACAGGTGAGTTCACGACGTACTTCCCGTACCTGCCCTACCGGAACGTCAACATCGGTCGGGCGGCTGAGTTGATCAACGGCACGCTGCTCAAGCCCGGTGAAATCTTTTCGCTCAATGGTTTGGTCGGCGAACGGACTGCCGCTAACGGCTTCACCGAGGGCTACATCATCGAGGATGGCAAGTTCCGTAAGGAGCTCGGCGGGGGAGTGTCGCAGTCGGCGACCACCACCTTCAACGCCATGTTTTTCGCCGGCCTCAGAGACATCCAGCACCAGCCGCACACCCTCTTCATCGACCGTTACCCGCCCGGCCGCGAAGCGACGGTTGCCTGGCCGAGCCTGGACCTGAAATTCCAGAACGACACGAGGTATGGGGTGTTGGTGCAGGCCTGGCGCGTTAAGGGGGCGCCCGGCAAGCAGGGTTCCATCACCGTTCGGATGTGGTCGACCAAGTCCTACGACAAGGTCGTGGCGACCAAGCCGGTCAAATCGAAGTTCACCGACGGACGTGACATCAAAGACGATTCGGCCAAGTGCGAGCCGATGAGCCCGGTTCGCGGCTTCGACGTCGACTTCCAGCGTCTGTTCTACAAGGGCGGCGCGGTCGTGAAGCGGGAGAGCTTCCACTGGAAATATGCCCCCACAGACCGCGTCACGTGCACCTAGCCAGGCGGCCGAAGGTAGTGGTAACGGTGGTGTTCGATGAATCCGAGGGCGGCATACGCACCTCGCGCCCGATTGTTGGCAGTGGACACCTGCAGATAGGCATAGCGGCCGCCGCGCCGGGCGGCCCAATGACCGAGCGCGATCATGATCTTCGTGGTGAGGCCCTGCCCACGATGGTCAGGATCGGTCCACACTGAAGCCAGTCCCAGCCATGGCCCGCTCAGGTGCCCGCGGGCGATGGCAACAAAGTGTTCGTCGTCACCGACCACGCTGCCGAAGGCTCGCGGCGGATGACCGACCAAGATCTTTCTAACTACCGCCGGGTCCACGTCGCTGGGACGGCTGCGCTGGTACGCGGCCTCCCACGACGCCGCCAGCGTCTCGACCACTTGCACGCCCGGATCGGGCAACTCCTCGCCGAGCACATCGCTCAGCCGGCAGACCAGGACGTCGGTTTGCTCGGAGGCGTCCAGCCAGCCGAGCGTCCGGAGCTCCGCCTCGGTCGGGGAAGCGGTGATGACCTGAGCCCTTGGTGCGATGCCGTGGGCGTCACTGAAGCTGACTATCTTTGCGGCCGCGGCTTCCAGGGGAATCCCGGGGTCGGCGACGGCCAGGCAGGAATTGGCCCGGCGCGTAAAGCCGGCGGCCGCTCGAAGGGTCCACTCGCCCAATGGCTCGCTGATGGCCAGCCAGCCCGGCAGCGCATAGCGCTCCAACTCTTCTGCGGTGGTCCGCAACGGATTCGGCCCTCCGGTGGCGGCCGGCGCCCGTCGAGCGATGATGATGTCTGCCATTGACAGCCGCACCACCCGACCGCCGGACGTCGCAACCGAGACCGAGTCCCGTTCTTTCGCCTCGATCCAGCCGATGACGTCGGTGGCCGAGCCGTCAGCCAGTCGATACCGCACCACCCAGCGCTCGCCCTCGCGGGCGCGGGCCAGCGCGTCCACTGGCTGAGGTCCTTCGAGCGTGTTGCCCAAGGGCGAGATAATAGGACAACAGACGGGCCCGCTGAAGCCGTCGCCGCATTCCGGTTAGCAAGGAGCAACAGTCGTGACGTACGTCATCGCGCAGCCGTGCGTGGACTTGAAGGATCTAGCCTGCGTCGAGGAGTGCCCGGTCGACTGCATTTATGAGGGAAAGCGGATGCTCTACATCCACCCCGACGAATGCGTGGATTGCGGCGCATGCGAACCCGTGTGCCCTGTCGAGGCGATCTTCTATGAGGACGACACCCCGGAGGAGTGGAAGGACTACTACGCGGCGAATGTGGAATTCTTCTCTGACCTCGGCTCGCCCGGTGGTGCCGCCAAGCTGGGCCTCATCGACAAGGACCATCCGCTGATCGAGGCATTGCCGCTCCAAGAGCACGACGAGTGACGCTGGCACCAGCCAAGAAGAACCGTCGGAGCATCGCTGCCGACCTTCCTGACTTTCCCTGGGACACGCTCGCCGGCGCCAAGGCCGTTGCCCAGGCTCACCCGGACGGGATTGTCGATCTCTCCGTCGGGACGCCGATCGATCCGACTCCTGACATCGCCCAGCGAGCCCTGAGCCGCGCCGCCAACAGCCCCGGCTACCCGCTGACCTCGGGCACCGCTCGGCTGCGCGACGCCATCGCCGGCTACCTCCTGCGGCGATGGAGTGCTGACTCGCTCGACCCGACGGCGATCTTGCCGGTGATCGGCACCAAGGAGCTGGTGGCCTGGCTGCCCACGCTTCTCGGGCTAGGCCCCGACGAGCTCGTGGTCTATCCGACGACCGCATATCCGACCTACCTGGTTGGTGCCCGAATCGCTGGCTGTCGCTCGATCGCCTGCGATGACCTGGACGAGTTGGGTGCCGAGGAGCCAGCGCTCGTCTGGCTGAATTCACCGTCCAATCCGACCGGCGCCGTGCTCTCGGCACAGACTCTGGCCCGGCGCATCGCCTGGGCCCGTGATCGAGGGGCGGTGGTCATCTCCGACGAGTGCTATGGCGAGTTCGGCTGGGACATCGACCCGGTCTCGGTGCTGCACCCATCGGTCAGCTCCCGCAACTACGGGAACCTGCTGGCCATCCACTCCCTGTCGAAGCGCTCGAATCTTGCGGGCTACCGCGCCGGCTTCGTGGCGGGCGACGCTGCGTTGGTGGCCGAGTTGTTGGCCGTCCGCAAGCACGCCGGGATGATCGTGCCAGGTCCGGTCCAGGAGGTCATGATCGAGCTGCTGGCCGACCACGATCATGTGGAGGTTCAGCGACGGCGTTATGCGGCACGTCGCCGGGTGCTGCGTTCGGCCCTCGAGGGCGCCGGCTTCACGATCGATCATTCGGAGGGCTCTATCTACCTCTGGGCCAGCCGAGGGGAGGAGTGCCAGGCGACCGTCGCCTTCCTCGCCCGGCAGGGAATCCTGGTCGCGCCTGGCGATTTCTATGGACCTGCTGGCGCGCGGCACGTACGGCTAGCCCTCACGGCGCCGGATGAGCGCGTCCAGGCGGCCGCGAATCGGCTCAGCGGAGGGTGATCTCCACCCGCGTCTTCTCCAGCGCAGGTGTGATCTTCGTCCAGGTGGGCAGATTGAAAGCCTGGGTCTGCCATTGCCGGTTCCCGACCTTTACTCCCACGACGCCGTAGCGATCGGCGTTGGCCAGAGCGTGACTCGCATAAGCCCAAGCCAGCGTGCCGCTGCGAGCGTCGATGCCGACCACATTGTCCTTGGTCTTGTCGGAGACGGTGCCGAAGGTCTTCTCGATAGAGGAGATCAATGCCGATGACTTGCCGGGATTGCCTTCTCGTTCTAGACAGCTGAAACCCGCGGTGGAGTGTCCGGCCAGTGCGCTGGCCAGTACTCGGGCATCAGCCTCATGATCGCGATAGGCCTCCGGGTAGCTGCTGTTCTGGACCGTCTGTGCCACCTTGGTGATGTCCGCCGTCTCCCAGTCGTTGATCTTCACCAAGGCGTCGTAGAACTTGTTGGTGGCGTAGTAGGGATCGAGCAGCTGTTTCCGGTTACCCCAGCCCTGGGACGGCCGCTGCTGGAACAAGCCGACCGAATCGAGGTCGCCGTAGTCGAGGTTGCGGATGCCCGTCTCCTGGTAGACGGTGGCCAGCGCGATGGAAGCCGCTCGGGGCGGAAGGCCGCGTTTCACCGACAACCCCACGATGATCGACGCGTAGTGCGCCTGCTCGAGGTCGAGGGCAACCGATCGGCCGCTGGCCGTCGCGACGCAGCGCTGCTGGCCTGGGACGGGGGTGGTCAGGCCTCGGCTGCGCAGCCACAGGAACGCCCCGACTCCCAGGCCGGCTATGAGCACCAGCGCGATCAGCAAGCACCCCACCGCTCGGGCCGTACGGACTGCCATCGGCTAGTTCGCGTGCAACGCTTCGTTGAGCTTGACGGGTTTGCCCAGCCGCGGACGCACTTCGATCGCGCCGGTCACCGAGTTGCGCAGAAACAGCAGGCTGTCCTGCCCAGACAACTCGAGCGCCTTGACGATCTGGCCCCCTGGCAGGGTGACCTTCGTCGCCGCGGTGACGTAAAGGCCGGCTTCCACGACACAGTCATCACCCAAGGCGATCCCGATCCCGGCGTTGGCGCCGAGCAGGCAGCGTTCTCCGACCGAGATCACCTGCGTGCCCCCGCCGGAAAGCGTTCCCATGATGGACGCGCCGCCACCGACGTCGGAGTCCTTACCTACCACGACCCCCGCCGAGATGCGGCCTTCGACCATCGATGTGCCCAGCGTTCCGGCGTTGTAGTTGACGAATCCCTCGTGCATTACCGTCGTGCCCTCGGCGAGGTGCGCGCCGAGACGGACCCGATCACCGTCCGCGATCCGCACGCCGGCAGGCACCACGTAATCGATCATCCGAGGAAACTTGTCGACGCCGTAGACGGTGACTTGCCCGTGGACAGCACGGAGCCGTGAGCGAACCCGCTCGAAGCCGTCGACAGCACAGGGCCCGTATGAGGTCCAGACCACATTGGCCAGCTGGGAGAAGATGCCGTCGAGGTTGATGCTTCGGGGCGCAACCATCCGGTGGCTCAACAGGTGAAGCCGAAGGTATGCGTCCGAGCCGCCGGAAGGCGGAACGTTCAAATCGATCTCGACGCGCCGCACGTCGGTCCGTACCGCGCGGAGGTCGTCCGCTCCGGCGGCCAGGTCGGGGGGCGGGTCGCTGTCCTCGGCTCGCCCGAGGGCAGGCCTGGGAAAGTAGGTGTCGAGCACCTGACCCGACTCGTGGACCGTGGCTAGTCCCCATCCCCACGCTGGTCGTGCGGTCGTGCCGTCGATCATGCGGGGAAGCCTAGACGGTCATCGGCGGGATCGACGAAGATCAGCAACGTCGGCTCGTCCCGGTGTACCAAGTAGGGTTCGCACATGTCGGTGCTGGACCTCGAAGGTGACCCAATCGCGTTGCTGCGGGCGCTGATCGACATCGAATCGGTCAGCGGCAACGAGGCAAAGATCGCTGGGGCAATCGAGGCCGCCCTCCGCCCGTACGGTCATCTCGCGGTCGTCCGGGACGGCAACGTCGTTCTCGCGCGAACCGATCTCGGTCGAGGCAGCAGAGTAGTCATCGCCGGCCATATCGACACCGTTCCGGTGGCGAACAATCTTCCTTCGCGGGTCACCGGTACCGACCATGACGAGGTGGTGTGGGGACGCGGAGCTTGCGACATGAAGGGCGGTGTCGCCGTCCAACTGGCGGCAGCCGCGGCACTGACTCAGCCGGCCCGCGACGTCATGTGGATCTTCTACGACTGTGAGGAAGTGGAGGCCAGCCGGAACGGGTTGACGCGGATCAGCCAGGAACGGCCCAGCGACCTCGCGGGCGACTTCGCGGTGCTTTGCGAACCCTCCAACGCAAGGGTGGAGGGCGGGTGCCAGGGCACCATGCGGATCGAGGTCGAATTGCGCGGTCTTGCGGCGCACTCGGCGCGGGCCTGGATGGGCCGAAACGCCGTGCAGGACGCGGCGCCAGTGCTCCAGCGTCTCGCCGAGTACCAACCCGCCGACGTCGAGGTCGACGGGCTGCTCTACCGAGAAGGACTCAACGCGGTGCGGATCAGCGGCGGTACCGCTGGCAACATCATCCCCGACAGATGCGAGATCGAGATCAACTACCGGTTCGCTCCGGACAAGTCACCGGAGCAGGCGGAGGAACACATCCGTCAGGTGCTCGCCGGCTTCCCGTTGCAAGTCACCGATGTCGCGGCCGGCGCGCGGCCCGGTCTGGACCGGCCCGCCGCGAAGGAATTCGTGGCTGCGGTGGGCGGCGAGCCGAGTGCGAAGTTCGGCTGGACCGACGTGGCCCGATTCAGCGCGATGGGTGTTCCGGCGGTGAATTTCGGTCCCGGCAACCCGAGCAAAGCCCACGCCGACGATGAGTGTTGCCCTGCCGCTGACGTCGTCGCCTGCCGAGACGCCTTGGTGCGATGGCTCACCTAGGGTTGCTGTATGACCGATGCCGGAGGCACGGAGCGAAGGGTCGAAGGCGCGATCATCCGCGGCGGCGCGCAACGCGAGTCCACGACCACCGACCAGCGGCTGCTGGAGAGCCGAGGGGCGAGCGACTGGGTGCATACCGATCCATGGCGGGTGCTGCGGATCCAGTCGGAATTCGTTGACGGTTTCGGCACTCTGGCCGAACTGGGACCAGCGGTCGGTGTTTTCGGTTCGGCCCGAGTCGACCGTGGGGATCCGGTCTATGCGACGACAGAGGAGCTCGCCACGAAACTCGTGGGCGCCGGGCTTTCGGTGATCACGGGCGGCGGGCCCGGTGTGATGGAGGCAGCCAACAAAGGCGCCGCCGCAGCCGGCGGTGTGTCAGTCGGCCTCGGCATCGAGCTGCCGTTCGAGTCAGGTCTCAACCCCTACGTCAACCTCGGCATCAACTTCCGCTATTTCTTCGCCCGCAAGACCATGTTCGTCAAGTACGCCCAGGGCTTCGTCGTCATGCCGGGAGGCTTCGGGACCTTCGACGAGCTGTTCGAGGCCCTCACCCTGGTCCAAACCCGCAAGGTGACGACGTTTCCAGTCGTGCTGGTCGGAACCGACTATTGGCGCGGCCTGCTGGACTGGTTGAACGCCCGGCCGGCGGCGAGAGGCTACGTCTCGGCGGCCGACCTGGAGCTGCTGCACCTCACCGATGATCTTGACGACGTGGTGGAACGGATGCGAGGCGGGTGGGCAACGACTGGCGCCGCTCGGCGTCCGGAGTGAATCGTCGGATGGTTGGGCATTCATGAAACCATCGAAACTATGGAGTGGTTCATCGCCGTGCTTGCCATCGTGCTGCTCGGTGCAGCGGCCATTGCCGCGGCTGGAGGCTTAGGGCAGATGAGCCGAGATCCGGTCCGCGACATCTATCGGCAGGACCTTCCGGACCGGCCGCTGACTGCCGATGATCTGGACGGCCTCCGCTTCGGCGTCGCACTTCGTGGCTATTCGATGGCCCAAGTGGACGAGATCTTGGACCGGCTGGGCAGCGAAATCGCGCAACGCGACGCGCGAATCGCCGAACTGAGCGGGTCGCTCCCTCTGCAGGCCCCTCTCGCTCCTGAGCTGCCCCTCGGACAGGGCATCGACGAGCGCAGGCCTGCTGAATGATCCTGCAGGTCGATTCGCAGGTCTCCGCCGATCCAGCCCGCGTCTGGCAAGTGCTGATCGATTGGGCAGGCCAATCGCGATGGATTCCGTTCACCACAGTCGACATCGTCAGTGATCACGACCACGGCCTCGGTGTGCGAGCCGTGGCACTGTCGGGCTTTCGCATCGGCCGACTTCCGGTCGGCTTGTTGGACAACTTTGTGGTCACCGGCTGGACACCGGCGAAGGAACTGGAAGTGCTGCACCTGGGTCCCTATTTCACCGGAGACGGCGCATTTCGGCTCGAGCCGCATGATGGCGGTACCAGGGTCACGGCGACCGAGGTGTTTTCCCTGCCGGGCGGTAGGCCCATCGAAGCGATTGTCCGGCTCGGCCTGCCGCTCATGCGGGTTGGCTTCCGGCGCAGCCTTCGCCGCCTGGCGACCCTCGCCGAAGGCCGCCCGTGACAGCCGCGGTACCTGGTCCCGACGGCCGGTTGCGGTGCCCGTGGTCACTGTCAGCCCCGGAGTATCTCGACTACCACGATCACGAGTGGGGTCAGCCCGTGACGAGTGTCTCGGGCCTGTACGAGCGGATGACGCTGGAGGCGTTCCAGTCGGGGCTGTCGTGGATCACGATCTTGCGCAAGCGCGAGAACTTCCGCGCTGCCTTCGACCAGTTCGTACCGGAGCGGGTGGCTTTGTACGACGAGACCGATGTGGAGCGGCTCATGGGCAATGCCGGCATCATCCGGAACTTGGCCAAGATCGACGCTGCCATCGCCAACGCGCGTGTCATCGCCGCCTGGGGGCAGGGCTTTGCCGACCTGGTCTGGAGTTACTACGGGTCCGATCGTCGACGCCCTGACACGCTGGCGGAGGTGCCGGCGAGTTCGGCGGCTTCGGTTGCGCTGTCCCGGCAATTGAAGAAGAGAGGGATCCGGTTTCTCGGACCCACGACGACGTACGCGACGATGCAGGCCGTCGGGCTGGTGAACGATCACCTCGTGAACTGTTACGTGCTCGTCCCCCGGCTCACCCGGGGCCTGAATGATACGGAATAATTGCTCCGAAACAAGCCGGATCAAAGAGAGGTTGGGCGATGGCTGCAATGAAGCCGCGGACGGGTGACGGCCCGATGGAGGTCACCAAGGAGGGCCGCGGAATCGTGATGCGCGTTCCGCTCGAAGGTGGTGGCCGGCTTGTCGTCGAACTCAACGCCGTGGAGGCCGCCGAGCTCGCCGGCGCGCTGAAGGGCGTGGTCGGCTAGAGCCCTCACGCATCGCTTCTCAGCGTCCGCAGATCGCACTTTGGCTTGTATCTGCGGGCGCTTCGTTATCGAAACGATCCCGCCGGCACGGATACCTCCGGCCGGATTGCAGTGTGATCACGATCACACCGGGCTGCTAAGCCAAACCTCATCGGTCTCGGCGCAAACGCAACCGAACCGTATTTCTAGCCCCGTATCCCTTGCTCTTGGGCTGCACTCATTCATGCAAAGGGCTCGGGAATGGCCCGAGCTGTCCAGCCCATAAGGAGGCTGAAATGTCTGTTTTCCGCAGGTTGCGCGCCGCCACAGTCACGCTCGCGGTAGCTGCTGCCATCGCTACCGGGACCGCCGTCACGGCGCCGGCAGCCACGGCGGCCACCACCTGCGCCGTCACCTGGGGATCGCTGCCCAAGACTTCCGCGCCGATGACTGCCCGCCAGATCCGAGGGGTCCGCGCCGGCCACCATGCGTGCTACGACCGGCTTGTTGTCGACCTGAACGGCTGGAGCTCCGGCGCCACGGGTTACGACGTGCGCTACGTCGACAACGTGTACCAAGACGGCTCGGGTCAGCTTGTGCCGCTGCGTGGTGATGCCAAGCTCCAGATTGTGATCAAGGCGCCCGCGTACGACACCAGCGGCGAGCTGATCATGGAACCGAGCAGCCTCAGTGAGCTGTCCGACGTGACCGGCTTCCCGACCTTCCGCCAGGTCGCCTTCGCTGGAAGCTTCGAGGGTCAGACCACGATCGGGCTCGGCGTGCGCGCCCGGCTGCCGATGCGAGCCTTCCGGCTCAATGGCCCCGAGCTGGGCCAGCGGGTGGTTATCGACGTTGCGCACTCCTGGAATTAGTCCGCTCGCGCGATTTCCGCACTAAGCCGATCTTCGGACGCTCGCGAGGAGTGGTCGAGCTAGTACCGCTGCAGGATGGCCGTGACCTGGTCGTCGCTCAGCTGGCCGAAGTCCTTGTATGCCGCACCGACGGCGAAGAAGGGCTCGGGCATCGACGGACAGACGACCAGATCTGCCACCGCGCCGACCGAACGGACCGCCGAGCGGGACGCGACCGGGATTGCCACGATGATCTTGGCCGGGTCTTTGGGCCGAAGCGCGGCTACCGCAGCCATCATCGTGGAGCCCGTGGCCAGGCCGTCGTCGACGACGATCACCTCGGCGTTGGTCACCGTCAGCGCCTCGCCGCCGAGGGCTGTCCGGCGGCGCTGCAGCTCGGCTTGCTCGCCGGCCCGGACAGCTTCGAACGCCGAGTCTGAGATCCCAAGATCACGGATCACGTCGGCATTGCGGAACAGCGACACTTCGTCACCGATCATCGCCAGCGCTCCCATCGCTAGCTCGCGATGACCGGGTACGCCGAGCTTGCGGACCAGGATCACGCCGAGCGGCGCGGGGAGCGCGGCAGCGACCTCGGCCGCTACCGGAACGCCGCCGCGGGGCAGCGCTAGGACGACCGGAGAACTCGGCCGAAGGCGCACAGCGAGCTCGGCCGCCAGGACGCGGCCCGCATCTGTGCGATCCGCGAAGCGTCTCAGCTGCTGTGCACCTCGATTGCTCTTCGATAAACATCGACCGTCTCGGCGGCGATCTTGCCCCAGCCGAATTCCTCGATGCAGCGCTGCCGACCGGCGCGTCCGAACTCCTCAGCCTTCTCCGGATCCGACGTCAGGGAATTGATCTTGGTAGCCAGTCCCTCCTCGAAGGCGGCAATCGCCGCCGGGTCGTCGGCCTGAGCTGGGTCGTACGGCACCAGATAGCCGGTTTCGCCGTCGACCACCACCTCCGGGATGCCCCCGACCGCGGACGCCACCACGGCGGTCTCACAGGCCATCGCCTCCAGATTGACGATGCCGAGAGGCTCGTACACCGACGGGCAAGCGAACACTGTGGCGTGCGACAGCACCTGTCGGACGTGACCTCGGGGAACCATCTCCTCGATCCACAACACACTGCCCCGGGTCGAGGACAGATGGGCGAACGCGTCGTTGAACTCCTTGGCTATCTCTGGGGTGTCCGGGGCACCCGCCAGCAAGACAACCTGGGTACCGGGATCGAGTTGCTCCGCGGCCCGAACCAAGTGGATCAATCCCTTCTGCCGGGTGATCCGGCCGACGAAGACCACGGACGGCTGGTCCGGATCCATCCCGAGTTCGGTGACGATGTCGGTGCCGCTGTCCGGCGCGAACTCCGCCGTGTCGATCCCGTTCTTGACCACGTGGACCTTGTCCGGGTCAAGGTTGGTGTAAGAGTCCAGGGTGTCGCCGCGCATTCCCTCACTCACCGCGATCACCGCGTCGGCGGCTTCAAACGCGGTCCGCTCAGTCCAGGAGGACAAGCGGTAGCCGCCGCCCAGTTGCTCCGCTTTCCACGGCCGGTGCGGCTCCAGGGAATGGGCGGTGACCACATGCGGGATGTCCTGCAGCAGGCCGGCAAGGTGGCCGGCCAGATTGGCATACCAGGTATGCGAGTGAACAAGATCGACCTCCGGTATGGCCGCGACCATCGACAGGTCCGCGCCGAAGACCCGAAGGGCCGCGTTGGCGCCGGCTGGGAAGTTCTCCGGATGCGCCGTGGCGCCTTCGCGCGGCTCTCCCATGCACTGCACGTCGACATCGATCAGCTTGCGCAACTGAGGAACCAGTTGGGCCACATGCACCCCGGCACCGCCGTAGATCGAGGGCGGATACTCCCGGGTCAACAAAGAGATTCGGAGCTGATCAGCGGAGTCGGGAGCCATAGCCCGCATCGTGTCACAGCCATTCGAAAGCTGGAAAGGGTTGGGCAAGTTGCCCTTCCCGCGCTCTTGCGCGCCTCTTGTCGGCAACAGCCCGTAGACCCTAGGTTCAGACCATGGCAGCTCGTCCCAAGGTTCTGGCGATCGTTTTGGCTGGTGGCGAAGGAAAACGGCTGATGCCGTTGACCGCAGACCGGGCCAAGCCGGCCGTACCGTTCGGCGGTACGTACCGCCTGATCGACTTCGTCCTATCCAACCTCGCCAACGCCGGCATGCGGCAGATAGCCGTCCTGACCCAGTACAAGTCGCACTCGCTCGACCGACACATCTCGCTGACCTGGCGGATGTCGACCATGCTCGGCAACTACGTGACACCGGTGCCTGCACAGCAGCGACTCGGCCCGCGCTGGTACCAGGGCAGCGCTGATGCGATCTTTCAGTCGTTGAATCTCGTGATCGACGAGGATCCTGAATATGTCGTGGTCTTCGGCGCTGACAACATCTACCGGATGGATGTGGAGCAGATGCTCGAGGCGCACATCGCCGGCGGTCTTGGCGCCACAGTGGCGGGCATTCGGGTTCCCCGGACTTCGGCGACGGCCTTCGGCGTGATCGACGCCGGGCCGGACAACAAGATCAAAGACTTCCTCGAAAAGCCAGCCGATCCTCCAGGGCTGTCGAACGATCCAGACGTGTCCTTCGCGTCCATGGGTAACTACATCTTCACCAGCGACGCCCTCATCGAGGCGTTGACCGCGGACGCGGAGGCCGAGAGTTCTCGGCACGACATGGGTGGCGACATCGTTCCGAGCTTCGTCGGTCGAGGCGAGGCCCAGGTCTACGACTTCACGCAGAACCAGGTGCCGGGTTCGACTGGACGGGAGACGGCGTACTGGCGCGACGTGGGAACGATCGACGCCTATCACGAGGCGCACCTCGATCTCGTGTCGGTCGACCCCGTCTTCAACCTGTACAACCATGAGTGGCCGATCTGGACCTATCCGGTGCAGATGCCGGGTGCGAAGTTCACCCTCCGCGGGCTCGCGGTGGACTCGATCGTCAGTCCGGGCTGCATCGTGTCCGGTGGGTCGATCGACGACTCCGTGCTGTCACCTAACGTCCGGGTTTACGAGAACGCCAAGGTCAGCGATTCGGTGATCTTGTCCAACGTGACCATTGGGAAAGGGGCCGTTGTCCGACGAGCGATCTTGGACAAGAACGTGGTGGTTCCCGACAAGGCGCGGGTAGGTGTGGACGCCGAGGAAGATCTCGCCCGGGGCTTCACCGTCTCCGACGGCGGCATCACTGTGGTCGGAAAGGGTGTCACTGTCGGCCCCAGCTGACCACTGCCAGGAGGGTCGCCAGCCCCCCGGCCACGGCCGATTTACTCAGCGCTTGATGGCCACCAGTAGCCCGTCGCCCACCGGAAGCAGCGCCGCAACCAGATCGTCGTTCTCCTTCACGGCGTTCACGGCGCCCCTGATCGCTTCGGTCTGTTCGTCCAGCTGTGCCGGATCAGCCGTCCGGTCGTGCCACAAAGCATTGTCGACGGCCAGCAAGCCCCCGTGCCGGAGCAGACGCAGGCCCTGCTCGACGTAGTCCGGGTACTCGGACTTGTCCGCATCAATGAACACCATGTCGTACGCACCATCGCTCAGCCGGGGCAGCACGCTCAGGGCGGCGCCGCTGATCAAGCGGAACCGCTGACTTGGAATGCCAAGGGAGAGAAACGCTTTCCGCGCCGCGTGCTGATGCTCTGGCTCGATGTCGACGCTGGTCAGCACGCCGTCGGGCTGCATGCCGGCAAAGAGTGCGAGACCGGATACCCCGGATCCCGTGCCGATCTCGACCACTGCCTTCGCGGAAATGGCTCGCGCGAGCAGCGTCAGTGCGCTGGCACATCCGCGACCTAGCGGCGACACGCCGAACTGCGCTGCCTCTAGCCGAGCGGCCACGGCTGTTTCGGACTCCTCGACATAATCCTCGGCGTATGCCCAGCTCGCCGACTTTGGTGCTGACTTGGGCGAGGTCTTGCCTGCGGAGGGCGTCACGGACGTCAGCCTATCGACAGCCGCTGACCCATACGATGACGACATGAGCCACACCGTGGTTGCCGAGCTCGTCGCCGCCGTCATGAAGGTCGAAGTTGAAGTCGGCGACCGAGTCGCCGCCGACGACCCGGTAGTGATCTTGGAATCCATGAAAATGGAGATCCCCGTGCTCGCGGAGGTGCCTGGGACGGTGACCGAAGTGGTGGTCGCCTCAGGTGATGTGGTCAATGACGGCGACCCGCTCGTCGTGATTCGTACCTGAGCGCTCGGCTTAGGATGACTTTCGTGTCCGCCCCAGCCACGCCGCCCTTCGGCCGCCTTCTGACGGCGATGGTGACGCCCTTCGCCTCGGACGGGTCGCTGGATCTTCATGCCGCCGGTGTTTTGGCCTCTCACCTGGTCGACGACGGTGATCATGACGGCTTGGTGATCAGCGGAACGACAGGTGAAGCCCCGACCCTGAGCGACGGGGAGAAGGCCGACCTGCTGCGGGTTGTCGTCGACGCTGTCGGGGACCGCGCTGCGGTGGTCGCCGGCGTGGGCACGTTCAGCACCGAGCACACGCTTCAACTCGCCGCCGAAGCGGCCAAAGTCGGCGCCGACGGCCTGCTCGTGGTCACCCCCTACTACTCCAAGCCGCCGCAATCAGGTTTGGTCAACCACTTTCTCACCGTGGCCGACTCCACTGATGTCCCGATCATGCTCTACGACATTCCTGGTCGAGCGGGCACAGCAATCGCCACCGAGACGATGATCCGGCTTGCGGAGCATCCCCACATCGTCGGCGTCAAGGATGCAAAGGGCGATCTCACGGCTTCGGGTCGGGTCATGGCGGAGACCGAGCTGGCGTACTACTCCGGAGATGACGCCATGACACTTCCCCTGCTCTCGGTTGGCGCGGTCGGCGTCGTGGGCACCTCCACCCATTTCTGCGGGCCGGAGACGAAGAGGATGATCCAGGCTTACCTTTCCGGGGACGTGACCACGGCGTTGGCGCTGCACCGCCAACTGCTGCCGATCTACACCGGCATCTTTGCCACCCAGGGGTGCATCCTGGTGAAGGCGGGTCTGGATCTGCGAGGGCGGGGAGTCGGCGGCCTACGCCCGCCGCTGGTCACCGCAACTGAGGCAGAGCGTACGGCGCTCGCGAAATCTTTGGCCGCCGCCGGTCTCTAGTGGGCCGGGGAACACGCCGGCAGAACTCAGCGTTGTCGGTGTGAGGGAGGACACTTAGCGTGCACAGCCGTTTGACAGGGTTCGCTCAGGGCGTTGCCAGGTTCGCTCGCGACAATGAGCCGTCACGGCTGGCCGCGAGGGAGGGGACCCCGATGTCGTTGCCGGGGCAGGATCCGGCGCCGGAGTGGGTGCCGCCCACCTGGGAAGAGATCGTCCGCGACCACGGTTCGCGGGTGTATCGGCTTGCCTACCGGCTCACGGGCAATCCACACGACGCCGAGGATTTGACCCAGGACGTTTTCGTCCGGGTTTTCCGCTCATTGCACCGATTCCAGCCCGGCACGTTCGAGGGTTGGCTGCATCGGATCACGACGAATCTCTTTCTCGACGGCGCCCGCCGCAAGCAGAAGATCCGATTCGACGGGCTGGCCGAAGGAGCGGCCGAGCGGTTGGCCAGCGCCTGGCCGACGCCGTCCGAACAGCTCGCCGATGCCGACCTCGATCACGACGTTGCCGCAGCTCTGGCCGCGTTGCCGCCGGAATTCCGAGCCGCGGTCGTGCTTTGCGACATCGAGGGTCTCAGCTACGAGGAAATCGCTTCGGTGCTGGACGTCAAAATCGGCACCGTCCGCAGTCGCATCCACCGGGGCAGGGCCCAGCTGCGAGCCGCTCTGGCTCATCGCCAGCCAACCGGTGAACGCGAGCGCTACCTGGGCGTGGCGGAGGAGACCGGTCGGAGTCTGGAGTCGGCGAGGCCTGGGTGAGCAGGCGGCCCTGCGCCGACCTTGCGGAGTTGAGGTCCGCGTTCGTCGACGATGCCCTCAGCCCAGACGACCGGGAACGGCTGCTCGCCCACCTGGTCGACTGTGGCGCGTGTCGGTCCGACGTCGACGAGCTGCGGACGATCCGTCGACTGCTGAGCGGAAGCCGCGCGCGACAGGCAACAGCTTCGGGTGACCTTTCAGAGCGCTTGACCTCGATCGCCGGCCCGCAAGCGGCGGACCCGCTGTGGAGTCGACCGTTCCGCCGAACCTCGCCGGGCATGCTGCCCAGCGAGCGCTACATCCGGCGCCTTCGGCTGGGTGCGGCTGGCTTGGCGGTCGGCGTGCTGGTCACGACGGCCGTCGGAGTGGGATATGCGGCCGCGCCGGTACCTGCCGTGGCTCCGATCAATGATCCGAGCGCTGACGCGCAGGCCGAATTCACATCCATGTTGACGCAGTCCGCCGCTGGTCAGCGACACCGTCGGGGCGGTCATGCTGGCTGGTACCGAAAGGCTGACATCCGCCAACGGCTTGCCACAGGCTCCGGCCGGGCAGGAGGCCAAGCCGGAGTTGTCGTTGACCGGCGCGGAAGCTCGCGCGGCGCTGGTGAAGGCGTCAGCAGCAGCCAGCAGGTTCAGTTACTCCGGGAGCCAGGCCTTCACCGCGGTTCTGGACGGCACCACTATCTCCGCCGTGATACAGATCGATTCCCGCAAGGAGCAGGGCAGCCAGCTGACTGTTCTCAACGAGCGAGCCGAGAAGGTGCTGACGGGCTATGCGCGGCCAGCGGTGACATCTCGGATGGTCGACGACCAGCTTCTGGCCCTGCTCGAGCGGAACTATCGCGTGTCCGGCTCGTCCGGAAGCACCGTCGCCGGTCGACCGGCGACACTAGTGGAAGCATCCAGAGGCGGCGCCGTTGCGGCGCGCTGGTGGATCGATGATGCCACAGGGCTGTTGCTCGGGCAGGAGACGTACGACGAGCAGGGCCAGCTGATCTTGAGCTCACGCTTTACGTCGATCCGAATCGGCAACACCTCAGCGATTCTGGAACATCTGCCGCCTCGACTGGGCGTCTCGACCACGACGAGTGCGCTGACGGTCTCGTCGTCGCCCCAACTCACAGCGCTGGGGTGGTCCTGCTCGAACTCACTGGCGGGGTTGGCTTTGGTGCGCGTTCGCACTGACCGGGCTGGGAGCCCTCAGGTGCTGCATCTGGTCTACAGTGACGGCCTCAACACCGTCAGTGTCTTCCAGCGACGAGGTCTGCTTGCCGCCCCGCCGCAGGGTGCGCCCTGGGATCAGGGCCTCGGCGCGTATGTACCCGCCGCTCACGCCCCGGGGCTCGCGACGTGGCAGTCCGGGACGACCGTATACACGGTTGTCACCGATGGATCGACGCAGCTGCTCGCGGACGTGGTCCGGGCCTTGCCCCATGAGCCGCTGTCGTCGCCAACTACGATGGAGCGCGTCCAGGCAGGCTGGGCCGACATCCTGAGCCGTCTGAAGCGCTGAGGTTGATCGCGGCCGGCAACGAGGGGCTGAGTAGATGACCGAGGGTGACCGTTTGCCACCTGAGGCCTCCGAGCAGTCCCCGTACGGCGGCTACTACTACGGACCCTTTGAACCGCAGCCGGAACAGTCGTTCGAGACTCATGCAACCTGGCAGCCGCTTCCTCCGCAGGCAGGCGAGGCGCCGTTTGCCTTTGGGCAAGCGGGGTCGGTGGCCCGGCCCCCGGAGGATTCACGGACCAGCGTGCCGACGGAACGCTCGAGAAAGCCTCGGTCGACGACCTTGTTGATCATCGCTGCAGCGGCGACGGCGCTGCTTGTCGGCGGCGGAGCTGGGTACGGTGGCGCTCTGCTTGCTGGGCGAACACCGGACCGGGACCTCGCGGCGCCGTTGGCAAGCGGCCAGTCCAGTGCGCCAGCATCGACGTCTGATCCGAGCTCCGGCGGTTCTACGGCTGACCCCACCACGGTGCCGCAGGCAAACAGGCCTGGACAGGGCACGATCGAGGTTGCGAATGCGGTGCTGCCGGGCACGGTCATGATCGAGGCGGGAGACGGCACCGGGTCCGGGTTCGTTTTTGATGCATCGGGCCGGATCATGACCAACAATCATGTGGTGGCGGCCGCGGAAGGTGGGCGATTACGGGTCGTGCTTGCGAATGGCCGTCGGGTAAATGCGACCATCCTGGGCCGCAGCCCCTCCTACGACTTGGCCGTCATCCAGGTGAAGGCATCGGGGTTGAAGCCTCTGCCGGTTGGTGACTCGCGGGCTAGTCGAGTGGGCGAGCCGGTGGTGGCGGTCGGTTCCCCTCTCGGGCTCCCGGGTACCGTGACGTCGGGCATCGTCAGCGCGCGCGATCGACCAGTCGTGGTCCGGGAAACCGAGAATGCTGACGCGCCGGTGGCCTACATCAACGCCATCCAGACGGATGCCCCGATCAATCCGGGTAACTCCGGCGGTCCGTTGGTCGACTCCAGCGCTCGGGTGATCGGAGTCAATTCAGCGATCCTGACGCTGGGCTCGAACCGAGGGCAGTCCGGAAGCATCGGGCTCGGGTTCGCCATCCCGATCAACCAGGCCGTCGAGATCGGCCAGTTGTTGATCAAGAACGGCAAGGCCACGTATCCGGTACTCGGCGCGAATGTGGATCAAGCCGGCGAGGACGACGGTGTCGTTCTGATCTCCCTCGACAGCGGCGGGCCGGCGGCCGATGCGGGCTTACGCAAAGATGATGTGATCACCAAGATCGACGGGAAAAGGGTGCATACGATCGAGGAGCTGATCGTCACCATCCGCACCCACCGGCCGCGTGAGGCCGTCGTTCTCGACTACCTGCGCGGTGAGACTCACGGCCAGGCGCGCGTCGTGCTCGGCAGCAAGGAAGGCTAGCGTGACGCCGTGTTCGATATAGGTCCCGCGGAGTTCCTGCTACTCCTCGTGATTGCGGTGATCCTGTTCGGTCCGGAGCGGCTGCCGGAGCTCGCTCGCAAGGCGGCGCGCATGATTCGTTACGTCCGTACGCTGGCCGACAACGCGCAACGCCAGCTCAAGGACGAACTTGGGCCCGAGTTCTCCGACCTGGATGTGCGAGACCTGCATCCTCGGACCTTCGTCCGCAAACATCTGCTTGACGATGTCGAACCGATTGTGGCCGACGTGAAGGACGTGATAGAGGCTTCCGCTCTCAACGGTGCCACCGTGCCCTCGCCGGGAGAACCCCAGAAAGAGTTGTCACCGGGCGGACCGCACGACCTGGGAGCCGGGACGCCGTCGTCTGCCGGTGCAGCACCTTTCGACTCAGACGCTACCTAGTGCCGGGTCGCGCCGCAGAAGATCCTGCAACGCTGTGGCCGGGTGGCCGGTCACGGCTTCGACGTCCACGCTGACAGCCGATAGCTCGCCGGCAGCAATAGCGGTATAGCTCGAGACCCATGCGTCCACCTGCCAGCCGGGGGCACCGTATCGGGCGCGCGAGGCGTAGGCCTCCTCCAGCGTTTCCGGGTGGTACGAGATGTCTTGCCCAGTCGCCGCGCTGAGGATGGCAGCGATTTCGGCGAGCGTGAGCGCCGTCGGGCCAGTCAGGTCGTACGTCCGGCCCGAATGGCGAGCGGGGTCGACGAGCACGGCCGCAGCCACATCGGCGATGTCATCCTGGGCGACGATGGCTGCTCGGCCGTCTCCCGCCGGACCGCGGATGACATTGTCCTCACCGATCATCATCGGCATGAAGTCGGCATAGATGTTGTCGCGGAGAAACGTGTAGCTCAGTCCGCTCGCCTTGATGTACTCCTCGGTGGCCCAGTGATCGCGAGCCAGCGTGAAAGTCGAGTCCGGGCCGGCGCCAACAAACGAGGTGTAGACCAGATGGGCTATCCGGGCCTGAACTGCACCGTCGACGAACGACAGATGATGCGCAAGCCGGTCCGGCGCCTCAGAGCCCGACACCATCAGGACAGTCTCGATACCGGCAAGCTCAGCAGCGACAGCGGCGGTGTCTTTGTAATGCGCAGCTACCGCTGCTGAGTCGGCCCACTGGGGTGCGCGGGCGACGTCTCGGACAAGTAGTCGCTGCGATACGCCAGCATTCGCCAGGCGGTCGGAGATTCGGCGGCCCAGTCGACCTGTTGACCCGGTCACGGCAATCGGCGTCACGGAGAAGCGAAACCGTTCGGAAACCGTTCGTATTCCCCTCTGGACGCTTCCTAGTCCTGCAGAGGAACCTTGAGCAGAGCCCGAATGGAGGCCGCCATGGATTTAGGCACCGCTTACCGGCGCAGCGTGGAGTTCTGGGCCACGACGGTGGCGCGCGCGACCGGTGACTGGTCGGACCCGACGCCCTGCACTGACTGGAACGTCCGACAACTCGTGAACCATGTGGTGGGGGAGGACCTTGGACCAAACCCTTGGTCGACCGCAAGACGATCGCCGACGTCGGAAATTCGCTCGACGGCGACTTGCTCGGCGACGATCCACAAGCCGTCGCCTCTGCGGCGGCGGACGAGGCGTTGGCGTCGGTCGCCGCTCAACTGCCTCGAGGCGGAACGGTGAACTTGTCCTACGGCGATGAGAACATCGCCGAGTACATCAGTCAGCTGACCGCCGACCACCTCATCCACGGGTGGGACCTGGCGGCAGGCACTGGTCAGGAGCGCAGCCTGGATCCAGAGCTCGTCTCCGAGGTGGCCGCCTGGTATGGCGAACAGGAGGAGCTTTACCGCTCGAGCGGCGCCGTGGCCGATCGACCGGTGTCCGCCAAGGGTGGCGATGCTCAATCCGATCTGCTGATCGCCTTCGGGCGAGACCCTAACTGGGCTCCCTCGCGAAAGTCAGGCGCTGCCGCTGGACCTAGCTAAGCTGCTTGGCAGGAGGTGCGCATGCCCACCGCTTCGCGAGTACAAGTGGCGTCCGCATTGGTAGCAGTACTTGCTTTGCTGGTTGCCGCCGCCGCCTTGTGGCTGTCGTACCGGGCTGATCAACGACTCAACGTCGAAGAGATGCGGCAGACAGCGGCCAAGGTGTACTTGGCAGAGGCCCCTCGTTACGCCTATTCAAAGCATCCCGAGTCGGGAAATCGGCCGCAATGGGTAGTGATCAACTTCGGTACGTCGCGAGTCGCGGACCTATGGGTTGAAGGCACCGACTTCACGTCGGTGACGATCGCGAATGTTCAAGGCTGCACGATGTACGCCTTGCCGGTCAGCTTCCGCCCGATCGCAGTGAACTTCTCGGACATCTATGGGCGTTGGAGGGTGCCCATTGCAGAACTGCCCGATCTCGATGGCAAGGAAGCACCAGCGCAGGACACCGCCGACTCCCCATGGTGGCTGGACGTGCAGAACTGCCCCTGACTAGCCGCCGACCGGAGCAAGGCCCAGCTGCCGCCCAAGGAGGCCGCGGCCACGCTTGGCCAGAGAATCCGCGAGCGAGCTGAGCGCCTGGGCAGCGGGCTGGTCGGGAGCGGCGTCAACGATCGGGATGCCGGCGTCACCACCTTCCCGAACGATGGGGTCCAGCGGAATCTGAGCGAGCAGTGGGACCCGATAGCCGAGCCGGGTGCTCAACGTCGCGGCGACGTCGTCTCCACCGCCCCGGCCGAAGACGTCGTAGCGATGCTCGCGGCCGCAGTGCGGGCAGAGCGCAGCGAGAAAACTCATGTTCTCCACCACGCCGATGACCCGCTGGTTGAGCATGGACGCCATGGTTCCGGCGCGCTCAGCGACTTCGGCCGCCGCGGATTGCGGAGTGGTGACGACCAATACCTCGGCGTTCGGCAGCTTCTGGCCCAGCGAGATTGCCACATCGCCGGTCCCTGGAGGCAGATCCAAGATCAAGTAGTCGAGGTCGCCCCAGTAGACGTCGGCGAGCAGCTGCGTCAGGGCCCGGTCCAGGATCGGTCCCCGCCACGCCACCACCTGGTCCCGCCGCTGCTTCAGCATGCCGATGGAGATCACCTTGAGGCCGTTGGTCGGAACCGGCATGATCATGTCCTCGACCGAAGTCGGCCGGGCGTCCGCTACCCCGAGCATGGCGGGAATCGAGTGACCGTAGATGTCGGCATCGAGGACGCCAACCGTACGGCCGAGCCGGGCCAGTGCGGCGGCGAGGTTGACTGTCACCGAGGATTTGCCGACGCCGCCCTTGCCGGAGGCGACTGCGATGACCGAGGTCAGGGAATCGGGACGGGCGAACGGAATCTCCCGCTCGGCTTGGCCCCCTTTGAGCTGATCGCGGAGCGCCACCCGCTGCTCGTCCGACATCACGCCAAGCTCGACCTCGACCGCGCTCACCCCAGGCACCGCAGCGACGGCGGCGGTCACTTCCCGATGCAAGGTGTCACGCATCGGGCAGCCTGCCACCGTCAGCAGCACCCGGATGCGAGCGAGACCCGTGGAGTCGACGTCGACCGCCGCTACCATCTTCAGCTCGGTGATGGGCCGCCGAATCTCGGGATCGTTCACTCGATCCAGCGCGGAGTAGACCGCGCCGACCAGTGGGGAGACCTGTGTGTCTGGCACCGTTCAAGATTAGATGCTGTCGCGGACGCGTTCCTCGCTCGCCTCAATCTCCGCCAAGGTGGCCCGCAGCTCGGACTTGAGCTCGGACCGCAAGTAGTCCCGGGTGGCCAGTTCGCCGACCGCCATCCTCAAGCTGGCGATCTCCCGAGCAAGGAAATCCATGTCCGCGCGGCTCTGTGCCGCTTGCGCACGATCGCGATCCAGGGCGACTCGGTCACGGGCTTCCTGCCGGTTCTGGGCCAGCAGGATCAACGGCGCAGCGTAGCTGGCCTGCAATGACAAGATCAGCGTGAGGAAGATGAACGGGTACGCGTCGAAGCGGGGTCGCGCCGGCCCGATCGGAGCGTTCCAGATCAGCCAGAGCACAATGATCAGCGTCATCCAGGCGAGGAATCGCGCGGTTCCCATGAAGCGGGCGAATCCCTCGGCGAACTTGCCGAAGGCATCGCGATCCATCCGGACCCGGGGCAGCGCCGACCGCTTCCGCCTCCCGGGGGTGTTCAACCGATCGATCTCGCGTTCCGCCCTAGCCACGCGGCATCACCCGGGCGCGCAGGGCGGGCGGAATCGTGGCGGGCAACGAGTCGAGTTGGGTCCCGCGCCAGTCCGGGGGCAGAACATGATCAAGAACGTCGTCAACCGTGACGGCACCGATCAGTCGGTGATCGCTGTCCACCACCGGCGCATTGACCAGGTTGTAAGTGGCGAAGTATCTGCTGACCGCATGCAGGTTGGCACCGGCCGACAACGGTTCCAGCTCCGTGTCAACCAGACCGGAAACCAGGGCTGATGGTGGTTCGCGAAGAAGCCGCTGGAAGTGCACGGCGCCGACGAACCGGCCGGTTGGCGTCTCCAGCGGCGGTCGGCAGACGTAGGCGGTGCACGCCAGCGCCGGAGTCAGTTCGGCCTCGCGGACCAGGGCCAACGCATCCGCCACCGTGGCGTCGGGAGGCAGGATGACGGGTTCCGGCGTCATCATGCCGCCAGCTGTGAATTCGGCGTAGTTGAGCAGCCGCCGTACGTCCTTGGCTTCCTCAGGTTCCATCTGCCCCAGCAACACCTCGGCCATGTCCGGTGCGAGGTCTGCTATCAGATCTGCCGCGTCGTCGGGATCCATCTCCTCGAGGACGTCCGCCGCCCGCGCGGTGTCCAGCTTGGAGATGAGCTGGACCTGCTCATCCTCCGGCAGTTCCTCCAGCGCGTCGGCGAGCTTCTGATCATCGAGCGCGGCAGCCACCTCTGCCCGGCGTTCCGGTGACATCTCGTGCAGCTCCCGGGCGATGTCGGCCGGCAGCATGTCCTCCATCTCGGCGAGTAGCCGATCAATGCCTTGCCCATGATCGAGGCCAAGCATCTTGATGGCCGACCAGTCGACAATCGTCGTGTGGCCGGGCCGCCCCAGCCGTTTTCGCGCCCCTTCCCGGAGGGCGACCTCTGAAAGCTCCCAGTCGTGGGACCGGACCGGTCTCATTGCGACGTCGAAGATTACCGCCCGACCGGCGTGATCGGTTCGTTCCACAGCCAGATCGAACAGGTCACCGACGACCAGCGTCTCGGATTCCCGCCGCTGGAATCGCCGGGTGTTGACGACTCCGCTGATCACGACCTGGACGGCGTCGACGCTGTGCACTCGGGCCATCGAGATGAAGATGCGATGCCGGGCGAACAGCTCGACGACGAGCCCTTTGACCCGCGGTGCGTGGCCGGCAGCTCTTCGCTGAACGACGACGTCGCGCACCTTCCCGACCTGGTCACCGGCGCTGTCGAGCACCGGCAGACCCCGGATCCGGGAGATGAAGACCGAAGTCGCCGCGGGAGATGCCACGAGCTGAGTATCCCAGCCTCTGCGCGATTGGTTGGTCGACGAGCACGACCAGGATGTCCTTCTCGCCGGCGGGCGCCTTCGCAGCCTGGTGACGCACCGTGATGGCCGTGGCCGGAGGCGCGAAGGGCGGTAGATTGGGCGGGAGCTAACCGGAGGAAGACGATGTCGATACCGCAGCAGACCAGCTCGATCTTCGAGCTCAAATTCCCCCAATCGGTCGGGATTTACCAGACGTACGCCGATGCTCAGAAAGCGGTCGACTATCTGGCGGACGAGCGCTTCGACGTACAGAACCTCGCCATTGTCGGTACCGACCTGAAATCGGTCGAGCGTGTGCTGGGCCGCCGGACGTGGGGCACGGTGATCGGTCAGGGCGTGCAGTCCGGCGTGTCGACCGGGCTGCTTGTCGGCCTCGTGATGTTGATCTTCACCAGACCCTCCAGCATCCTGGCGTTGCTGATCGTGGCACTCGTGATAGGCATCAGCCTCGGAATCGGCTTCAGTGCCGCCGCTTACGCCATGACCCGTGGCCGTCGCGATTTCACCTCGGTCAGCCAGACAGTAGCGACCAAGTACGAGGTCCTGTGCGAGCACAAAGTCGCCGCGCAGGCGCGCGAGATGCTGCAGAACATGCCCGGTGCCCGCGCCAGCGCCTTCGAATGATCAGGTCCTGCTTGCCGACGACCGGGCTCAACAGGCCCAGATCGAGGCCATCCACGCCTCGACGTCGGCGCTGGATCGAGGCAACCCAGCCGAGAGGTTCTCGCAGCCACTCTCGGTGATCACGATGTCGTCCTCGATCCGTACGCCGATGCCGCGCAAGTGATCCGGCACAAGCTCGTCGTCGGGTTTGAAGTACAGGCCCGGCTCGACCGTGAACACCATGCCCGGGCGCAGGGTGCCCTCGCGGTAGTTCTCGACCCGCGCCTGAGCGCAGTCGTGCACATCGATGCCTAGATGGTGTGACGTGCCGTGCACCATCCAGCGCCGATGCAGCCCACCGTCCGGAGCCAGCGATTCCTCGGGGCTGATCGGCAGCAGGCCCCACTCGTGCAAATGACGAGCTATCACCGCGACCGCCGCCTTGTGCACCTCGGAGAACGTTGCTCCTGGCCGTGCAGCCGCCATGCCGGCCTCCTGCGCCTCCAGCACCGCCTCGTACACCACGCGTTGGTCGTCGCTGAACCGGCCGTTGATGGGCAGGGTTCTGGTGACGTCGGCAGTGTAAAGCGTGTCCAACTCCACGCCGGCGTCCATCAGCAACAGGTCACCGTCGTGTAGGTCACCGTCGTTGCGGATCCAGTGAAGGGTGCACGCGTGGTCACCGGCAGCCGCGATCGTGTCATAGCCCACGGCATTACCGACGTGCCTGGCGTGCAATCCGAATACGCCTTCAACCCACCGTTCCCCTCGGCCGCGGCGGAGTGCCTCGGGCAATTCCGCGACGACCGCACCGAAGGCGCGCGCGGTCTGCTCGCAGGCTTCGCGTAGCTGCGAGATCTCAAACTCGTCCTTGATCAACCGCAGTTCGCTGAGCGCGACGGCCAGGTCAGAGTCCGGGTCGGAGGTCTCGCCGGGATCGTGCTCAGCTTCGTCGACGCTCACCGGTGAGCGAATACCTTTCAGCAACCGCTCGAGTGATGTGTCAGCGTGCGGCAGGACCGCGCGCAGCCGGGTCGAGTCGGCGTTCTTGGCCAGGTCGTCGGCAAGTTGATCAATCGGAGCGCAGCGAATGCCGCAGCGGCTGCTCAACTCCTCGACCGAGGGTCGACGGCCGACCCACATCTCGCCGTAACGGGTGTCGGAGTAGAACTCGGCCGAGTCTCGCGGGGCTCGCGGCTTGAAGTACAAGGTGGCGTCGTGCCCGTTGTCGGTCGGATCGAGCACCAGCACGGCGTCAGGTTCCTGGTCGGTACCCAGGCCGGTCAGGTGGGCGAACGCCGAATGCGGCCGAAAGCGGTAGTCCGTGTCGTTGGACCGCACCTTGAGCCCGCCGGCGGAGATGACGAGCCGATCGCCGGGGAACTGGGCGCTGATGGCCTGGCGCCGTCGAGCCGCGTGCGGGGCGGAAGGTAGTTGATCAGGAAGCTCTGTCGGCCCCGCAGCCCAGCCCTTCCTGATGAACGCTTTGAACGCATCGGAATACGGCACCTGGCGGTTGAGCAACGGAGGCTGTTGATCACTCACAGCTGCATTCTTCCACCGTCGTCGGGACCCGAGTCCTGATCATGTCAGGGATACGCTCCTGCGACGACCTGGCACTACCTGGTCAAGCCCAGGAGCCGGCCTCGAGCCGACGCCGGGCGGAAAGCATCAACGTCGCGGCAAGTGCGGTCGTACAAACGATGACTGCCGCCATCGGAACCGCGGTGCCGTTCGCCAACACGCCGACCACAGGAGCGACCGAACCGCCGATCACGAACTGCGCCGCGCCGAGCAGCGCAGCGGCGGTGCCGGCCTCCTCACCGTGGCGACTGAGAGCTATCGCCGGTGCGTTGGGGAACGACAGACCGGCGCAGGACACGAGGAACCACAGGGGAATCATGATGCCGAGCAGGCCGCCGAATCCGGTGAGGGCAGTGGCGAGCAAGGCCAAGGCGCTGGAAAACGCGACCACCACGGCGGCCGTCAGCACACGTACCGGACTGTAGCGGCGGAGCAAGATCGGATTGAGCTGGGTCATCAAGATCAGCCCGACCGCTGTCGAGCTGAACGCCAATCCGAACTGCTGAGGTGAAAGGCCGAAGATCTCCTGGAGAAGGAAGGGCGCTGCGGCGATGTAGGCGAACAGCGTGCCGAACATCAGACTGGAGACGCCCACCATGATCAGGAATAGCCGGTCCGAGAACAGGGCGGCGTAGGCGCGCACGGATCCGCGGATGCTGCCTGAGCGCCGGCGCTCGGGCGGCAAGGTCTCCGGCAGGCCGAACCAGGCGACTGCGAACAAGCCGACCGCGGCCATGGCGAGGACGACGAAGATGCCACGCCAGGGGGTCAGCTGCAACAACGCGCTACCCAATGACGGCGCTAGGATCGGCGCGATGCCGAGCACCAGGATGAGCCGGGACAGCAGCTGGGCGGCGCGCACACCGCTGAACAGATCGCGGACTGTCGCCATGGCCACCACGGCGACAGCCGCTCCGCACAGTCCCTGCAAGGTACGGGTGAAGATCAGCAGCTCGATCGACGGTGCGACGGCGCAGAGCAGTGACATGAGGCCATGCGCGGCCAGGCCGAGCAGCAGCGGCTTACGCCGTCCCACGACGTCGGACCACGGTCCGACGATCAACTGGCCGATGCCGAGCCCGGTCAGCAGACCGGTAATGGTGAGCTGAGCCTGCGAGTCGGTGGCGCCCAGCTCGGTGGTCAGCTCAGGGAGCGCTGGGAGGTAGGTATCGATGGTCAGCGGCCCGATCGCCATCAGCGAACCGAGCACGAGCACTAGTTGGACGTACTTCCGCCCGACGAAATGATCACTGGAGCTTTGGAGATCGCTAGAGCTTTGGACGGTCGCGCGGTCCAGCACGGAAGTCATGAGTCTGCGTGTCCTAGCGGGGTGAGTGTTGCTGGCGCAGTCACCGCGATGTGGCCACGAAGAGAGAGCCGCACTGGGCTCCTCGGCGACAACCTCGCTGCAGCCCGATTCATTCCCCAGGAAAGCGGTAAGTAGGGTTGTCGCGATCCGCAACGAGACAGGGAGAGGCTCATCAAAGCTGACCGCGGCGCACAGCTGCGCTTGCTTGACCTGCAGACCGTCGACTCCGCGCTCGCCCAGCTCGAGCACCGGCGAAGAACTCTGCCGGAGCACGCGGAGATCAACGCCCTCAATGGCGCTGTGGCCGCAATCGCTGCCGATCTCGTTTCCGCCGAGACCGCCGTCAGCGACCTGGAAGCTGAGCAGGGTAGGGCTGAAGTCGAGCTCGAGCCCGTGCGGGAACGCCTGCGTCGCAATCAGAGACGGATCGCTGACGGCACCATCGCCGACCCCAAGGCCTTGTCGTCGATGGTCGAGGAGGTGGCGCACCTGCAACGCAGGATCTCCGATCTGGAAGACGCCGAGCTGGAGATCATGGAGCAGGTGGAGTCGGCAACCACCACGCTGGAACGGCTGCGCATCAGAGCCGGCGAGCTCGACCAGCGACTGGCCGACGCGGTGGCGCGTCGGGATCAAGCCGTGGCGGCTATCGATGCCAAAGTCACCGAGCAGCGCGCCGAGCGCGACCAGCTGTCTCCGCTGCTGCCGGCTGACCTTGTGGCGTTGTACGACAAGATCGGAACCAGCCACAACGGCGTAGGAGCGGCTGAGCTGCGCCAGCGGCGTTGCACCGGCTGCCAGCTGGAGGTCAACGCCGCAGATCTTGGTGTTTTCGCCGCTGCAGCGGACGACGATGTGCTGCGTTGCGAGGAGTGTTCCCGGATCCTCGTCCGCACGGCGACGTCGGGCCTGTGATGGCTCGCCGCTTGATCGTTGAGGCCGACGGTGGGTCGCGGGGCAACCCGGGGCCGGCGGCCTTTGGTGCGGTGGTCCGGGACGCCGACTCGTTCGAGGTCTTGGCCAGCGAAGGGCTGCCCATCGGGCGTGCGACGAACAACGTGGCGGAGTATCGCGGGCTGATCGCTGGCCTGGAAATGGCCCGTGAGCTCGACCCAGCCGCCGCCGTCGAGGTGCGGATGGATTCCAAGCTGGTCATCGAGCAGATGGCCGGTCGCTGGCGGGTGAAGCACCCCTCGATGAAGCCGCTGGCTCTCGAAGCAGCGCGGCTGCGACCGTCAGAGGTGATCTGGACCTGGGTGCCTCGTGAGCTCAATAAAGCAGCTGACGCCCTGGTGAACCGGGCGCTCGACGGCAATCCCGTGCCCCGCTCACACCTTGTTCACCGGCCCCAGCGAATCCCCGGATCGAGGGAACCGTCCAGCTAAGCTTCGGGCCATGCCCGCCCGCAAGCTCGGCCTGCCTGCCGTCGTACCGGACGACTTGGCCCAGGGTTTGGCCACCATCCGCGCCGCGGCGGAGGTGCCCGACGGCTTTCCGGCCAAGGTAGAAGCTGCTGCTGAACGGGCCGCCGCGCAGCCGCGCCTTCCAGATCTTGATCGCACCGATCTGGAGCTGATCACGATCGACCCGGCCGGCTCACGTGATCTTGATCAGGCGCTGCACATCGCTCGGTCGCCGAGTGGCGGCTTCGTGGTGTCCTACGCGATCGCCGACGTAGCGGCCTTCGTTAGCCCTGGAGATCCCATCGAT
Organism: uncultured Actinomycetota bacterium; assembly: GCA_963754965.1. Lineage (GTDB taxonomy): Bacteria > Actinomycetota > Actinomycetes > Propionibacteriales > Propionibacteriaceae > Microlunatus. Next base: position 637,547 of record CAVWIA010000007.1, on the reverse strand, counting down.
GTGGAGGCGCACCGCCGGGGTACGACGCTCTACGCGCCCGACCGTCGTACTCCGCTGCACCCGCCGGTACTGAGCGAAGATGCAGCCAGCCTGTTGCCGAACGAAGTTCGACCAGCGCTGCTCTGGACGATCACGCTCGACCACCGCGGCCAGACGGTGGCGGCGGAGGTAGCGCGAGCCTTGGTGCGGAGTCGAGCGCAGCTCAGCTATGTCGAGGCCCAGGCCGAGATGGACGGAAGCACGCCAAGGGAGACGTTGGGCCTGCTGAAGCTGGTCGGCCAGTGGCGCCAGCTGCGGGAACGCGATCGGGGTGGGGTGAGTCTGCAGATTCCGGAGCAGGAGATTCAGAAGCAGGGCGACAGCTGGACGCTCGCGTTCCGGGCGCCGGAACCGGTCGAGGGCTGGAACGCGCAGATATCGTTGCTGACGGGCATGGCGGCCGCCCACATCATGCTCTACGGGCAGATGGGAATCCTCCGCACCATGCCACCGGCCGATGCGCATTCGATGCGCCGACTGCGCCAGGTGGCCAAGGCGCTGCGCATCGTATGGCCGTCGGACATGGACTACTCGGAGTTCGTGCGGTACCTCAGCCCCACCAGGCCCGATCAGGCGGCCATGCTCAACGCCTCCACGGTGCTCTTCCGCGGCGCCGGTTATCGCAGCTTCAGCGGCGGCGTTCCTGACGACGCCGACCATGCGGCGCTGGCCAGCGATTACGCCCATACCACCGCTCCGCTTCGGCGACTCGTCGATCGCTACGCCGGTGAGATCTGTGTCGCGCTCTGTGCGGATCTGCCCGTGCCCGAGTGGGTGTTCGGGGCGCTTGACGGGCTGCCTGAACAGATGGCCGTGGCCTCACGGCGAGCCAAGTCCTACGAGCGGGCGATCATCGACCTGATTGAGGTCCATCTGCTCGCCGATCGGGTCGGCCAGACATTTCCCGGCACGGTCATCGATGTCGGCCGGGACAAGCGCCACGGCACGGTGATGATCTCCGAGCCCGCTGTCGAGGCGCGCCTGACCGCTGTGGATCGGCTACCCCTCGGCCAGGAGGTGTCCGTTCGGCTGATCTCTGCCGACTACGCGAAAGGGACCGTGGCGTTCGAGCTGGCCTAGAAGTCAGCGGCCGATCTGGCGCTTGGCCGCCGCCACAACGGCCTCTGGGGTGAAGCCGAACTTCGACTGCAAGTCCTTCAGTGGAGCCGAGGAGCCGAAGGTGCTCATCGCGATGACCTCACCCTTGACGCCGGCCCACCGGTGCCAGCCGAACGAAGACGCCTGCTCGATCACCACCCTGGCCGTCACGTCTGGCGGCAGAACGCTGTCGCGATACTCCTGGCTCTGCCGGTCGAACAGCTCCCACGACGGCATGCTGACCACCCGAGCCTTGATCCCGTCGCCCGCCAGCTGCTCGTAGGCGGACACCGCGAGGGAGACCTCGCTGCCACTGGCCATCAAGATCACCTCAGGGGTTTCGTTTGGGGCCCCCGCGAGCACGTACGCGCCCTTCGCCACACCGCTCGCCGGCCCGTAGACGCTGCGGTCAAGCGTGGGTAGCGCCTGTCGGGACAAGATCAGCGCCACCGGTTCGTGCCGCAGTGGCATGAGCGTTCTCCATGCCTCCACGACCTCGTTGGCGTCGGCGGGGCGCATGTCGATCATCCCTGGCATGGCTCGCAGGGAGGCGATCTGTTCCACCGGCTGGTGGGTGGGCCCGTCCTCGCCCACACCGATCGAGTCGTGGGTGAACACGTGGATGACCGGTAGTTCCATCAGAGCCGAAAGCCGCAGCGCGCCGCGCTGGAAGTCGGAGAAGATCAAGAATCCGGCCTGGTAGGCCCGAATCTTGCTCAGCGCCAGGCCGTTGGTGATCGCGCCGGCGGCGTGCTCTCGCACCCCGAAGTGGAGGTTCCGGCCGGCCCGATTCTCCGCCGAGAAATCACCGGCGCCCTCGAAGGTAAGAGCCGATTTGTTTGACGGCGCAAGGTCGGAGGAACCGCCGATCAGCCAGGGGACCTTCTGCGCGACGATGTTCAGCACCTTGTTGTTGCTGTCGCGCGTGCCAGACCCCTTGGGATCGGCGGGGTACTCCTGGAGGTCTGCGTCCCAACCCTCTGGCAGCTGCCGGCGCTGCATCTTGTCCAGCTGATCGGCCAGTTCGGGATACTCCTTGCCGTACCCCGCGAACAGCTCGTCCCACTTGGTTCGCAGCTCGCCGCCTCGCCGGCCGATTTCGTTAGCAAAGTGCTCTCGTACCTTGTCCGGAACCAGGAAGCTCTCGTTCTCCGGCCAGCCGTAGAACCGTTTGGCGCCCTTGATCTCCTCGACGCCCAGCGGCTCGCCGTGAGCGGAATGGTGGCCCTGCTTGGTGGGTGCGCCGTACGCGATCACACTCTGAACGATGATCATGGTTGGCCGGTCCTGCTCGGACCTGAAAGCCTCGAGCGCGCTGGTGAGCGCGTCGGTGTCGTTGGCGTCATCGACCCGCTGGATCGCCCAGCCGTAGCCCTCGAAACGCTTGCCAACGTCCTCGGTGAAAGCCAGATCGGTGCTGCCCTCGATAGTGATCTTGTTGCTGTCGTAGATCCAGCACAGGTTGGACAGCTTCTGGTGGCCCGCGAGCGACGCGGCCTCGGCGCCAATGCCCTCCATCAGGCAGCCGTCGCCGGCAATGGCGTACACGTCGTAGTCGAACAGGTCGTAGCCCGGCCGGTTGAAGGTCGCGGCCTGCCACAGACCAGCCATCGCCATGCCGACGCTGGTAGCGATGCCGGTGCCCAGGGGACCGGTGGTGCATTCCACTCCGGCGGTCCAGCGGTATTCGGGGTGGCCGGGGCACTTGGAGTCCAACTGCCGGAACTTCTTCAGGTCCTCCAGTGGTACCGCCAACTCACCGAGTGTCTCGTACTGCGGGTTGACCGACTTCACCCCGGCGAGATGCAGCATGGAGTACAGCAGCGTCGACGCGTGGCCGGCCGACAGGACGAACCGGTCCCGATTGCTCCAGATCGGTGCACCCGGATCGAAGCGCAGGAACTTTTGCCAGACCGTGTACATCACTGGGGCGAGAGCCATGGGCGTGCCCGGGTGGCCGGAGTTGGCTGCCTGAACAGCATCCATGCACAACGTGCGGATGGTGTCGATGGCCAGCTTGTCGATGGGATCGCTATCGAGTGCAGGAAATTCGGTGCTGGCGGTCTGGGTCATGGTCCACCTTCCTCGATGCGCGGCTTGGTCCGGGCCGCAGGGGCAGCTGCGTCCATTGAACGCTATCGCTACCCGCAGTCGGCGGGAAAGGTTGCCGTGAGGGCAGCCGCTCGGCCATGCGATCAGCGGCCTTCACGCCGAGCACGCCTGCCACCGAGGGATCGCGCTGGACGTAATCGGGGGAGCATGAAATACGGCATCCCGCCCGAGATGGTCGCAGCCGACGCCGGCAACAGCATGACCTACAGCAACCTGTCCGAGCGCACCCTCGGCCTGCTCAAATTCGCCGTCGACCCATGGCTGGCCCGGCTGGAAACCGGCCTCACCGACCTGGTCCCGCGCGGCCAGTACGTCAAGTGGAATCGCGGCAGTCTGCTCCGCACCGACCTGAAAACCCGATACGAGTCCTACGAGATCGGCCTCCGCGCCGGCTTCCTTACCATCGACGAGGTCCGTGAGCTGGAAGACCGCGAACCGCTACCGCCACGTCAGATCGGAGCCGTCGCGTGACAGCCTCATACTCCATCCACTCTCCGAACTACATCATCGGTGGGTGTCGCGAGCTGCTGGCGGCGCTCCGCCATGATCCGGCCCTACTCGACTCGGGGAGGAACCGTACTGTCGAATCCGAACTGAACCATCGAGCGAGGCGGGACCCAGAGGGTTTGGGCACCAGTGGATCGATCTCCAGCAGATGCGACCCAGAACCCCTCCCCAGCCTCGATCCGGTCTCGTGCGTCCTCCATCAGGCGCAGGAGGTCACCGTCGTTGCTCATCTGCACAATCACGGTCGTTTGCCCTTTGAACACCGTCAGCTTTGCCATTTGTCCCCCTTCGTCTGTCCGGGCAGCCTAGGCGTGCAGGAATCGGACGCGCCAGAGGCGAACTCGTGATCATCACCCGCGCCTACGACACCGAGCTGGAGATCCGCGAGGACCAGCGCCAGATCGTCGGCCTCGCAGTCCCATACGGGGTCCAGATCCGGGTCGGCCGCTACCTGGAAACCTTCCGCCCGGGCGTTCGCCGACCACGGCCCGCCCCGCTCACCGCCACCCACCCACGCGACGCCGGCACCCTGCCCATCGGGGTCAGCGTCGAGCTGCGCGACGAACCCGACGGACTGCACGGCGTCTCGAAGATCAGCAAGACCAGCCTCGGCGACGAAATCCTCGAACTGGTCCGCGACGGCGCAGTCACCGGCCTGTCGATCGGCTTCATCCCGGTCACCGATCGCTGGTCACCCGACCGCAGCCAGGTTGAGCGCATGCGCGCCGCGCTCGATCACGTCGCCATCGTCCGCACCCCCGGCCTATCCCGCCGCCCCGATCGCCGCCCTACGCGCCGCGCAGGACCGGACCGGGCCGCTGCTACGCCTCGCCCGCCTCCGCGAGTTCTGACGAGGTAGTGCTCACCGTGCACCGCCAGGCCGGCAAGACGCTGCTCGGCCTGGCCGTGAAGACGCACCGCTGCCTTGGGTTCGGCGAGCCGCAGAACGTCCTCTACACCGCCCAGGACCGCATCCACGCGCTGGCGAAGTGGGAGGGCGACCAGGTCCCCGCCCTCCAAGCGTCGCCGCTGTCCCGGCTGTTCACCGTCCGCCGGCAGCGCGGCCAGGAGGCGATCCGCTGGGCCAACGGGTCCCGCTGGGGCATCACCGCGCCGAACGAGTCCGCCGGCCACTCCCAAACCCTCGACCTGGGCTTCGTAGACGAGGCGTGGGCCCGCACCGACAACAAGCTAGAGACCGGCCTATCGCCGACCATGATCACCCGACCCGAGCCTCAGTTGTGGACAGTGTCGACCGCTGGCACCGTCGCCTCGACCTGGCTGTTCGCACGGTCCCACTGACACAAGTCGTCGTTGACGTGCTCGCGGCACATCTGGCCGCGTTTCGGCGCCCGCCGGTGAGGTCCTGGTAGCGAGTATTACGACGCCCGCCTGAAGGGTTCGTGTTCGTCACCGACGCCGGGCGTCCGATTGGGCGGTCGGCGTTTGGCCATGTTTGGCGCGCTGCCGTCAAGGCGGCAGGCGCACCCGCTGGCACCGGGTTTCACGAGCTGCGGCACTTTTACGCGTCACTGCTAATCCGCCACGGTGCGTCGGTCAAGACGGTTCAGGCCCGGCTCGGCCATGCGTCAGCGAGTGAGACGCTCGACACCTATTCCCATCTCTGGCCGGACAGCGACGACCGCACCCGCGGAGCGGTCGACGCCGTTCTTTCTGGGGACTCTGCGCGGACTGAGGAGGTGGCCGACTGACATAAGCCCTTGTCAGGGGAGGGGAGGGGACGAGCCGGCCGATAAGCCGGATTCTGTGCATCACCGCGAACGGTGACCGGCGATCATCCATCTGCGACCGCTGTTGCCAGCGGCCTGATGCGACCTACCCGGGAACTCGGGCGAGCAGCCCTCAAGCGTCCCCGCAGGCGTACTTGCGTACGCCCTCTTGATCTTGCTCCCGGTGGGGTTTACCGAGCCACCCCAGTCACCTGAGGTGCTGGTGGTCTCTTACACCACCGTTTCACCCTTACTCCTGTGAAGGAGCGGTTTGTTTTCTGTGGCACTGTCCCGCGGGTCACCCCGGGTGGGCGTTACCCACCACCGCGCTCTGTGGAGTCCGGACTTTCCTCGGCCCCACCTCTTCGTCGAAGAGGAGGAACCGCGATCGCCTGGCCGACTCGTCCTCAGTCGATGGTAGTGCCTACCGTTACGGACTCGCGAGCGTGAGGACCTCGGCGCCCGCCTCGGTGACGACAAGGGTGTGCTCAAACTGGGCGCACCGGCTGCCATCCGTGGTTGCCACGGTCCAGTCGTCCCCCCACACGTACGATCCGCTGCTGCCGCGGGTGATCATCGGCTCGATCGTGAAGGTCATGCCGACTTCCATCACCGTGTCGTACGCCGGTTCGTCGTAGTGCGGGATGACCAGGCCCGAGTGGAAGCTGGAATGCACACCGTGCCCGGTGTACTCACGTACCACCCCGTAGCCGAACCGCTTGGCGTAGCTCTCGATAACGCGACCGATGACGTTGACCTGGCGTCCCGGTCGGACGGCATTGATCGCTCGCTGCAACGCCTCCCATGTGCGCTCAGTCAGCAGGCGGGATTCTTCGTCGACCTCGCCACTGAAGAAGGTGCCGCAATTGTCTCCGTGCACTCCGTCGACGTAGGCCGTGACGTCGATCTTCACCAGATCGCCGTCCTCCAACGGTCGCGCGTCGGGGATACCGTGGCAGATCACCTCGTTGACCGACGTGCAGCAGGATTTCGGGAACCCACGGTAACCCAGCGTGGAGGGGTAGGCGTGATGATCAAGAAGGAACTCGTGGACCACGCGATCCAGCTCGTCGGTGGTCACTCCCGGGGCGATCGCGGCAGCACCGGCATGCATCGCCAGGGCGGCGATCCGTCCGGCAACCCGCATCTTTTCGATGGTTTCTCCGGTCTGCACGTGTGACCCGAGATAGGGCTCCGGCGCCGGCTGACCCACGTACCGCGGCCGCGGGATGTGCGGCGGGACCGAGCGCAGCGGCGAAACGGCGGCTGGCTGGATGGGCACGCCGTGATCCTATGAGCAGCGCCCGAGCGAGCGGCGCCAGCCGCTCGCGAATCTGGCAGCCGCGCGCAAACCTTCGGTAGCGGCTGCGAGGTTCGGTAGCGGCTGTGCCCGGCTGGCGCACGGACCGGAGGAGTAGCGTCCTAAGTGGCGACTTCGAGGAGGAAACGATGGCCGACGGGGACTGGTGGTATGACCTCAAAACGCACTCGGTGGTGCCGGACAACCACGTCACCAAGGTGACCGACCTTCTGGGCCCATACCGGACGCGGGAGGAAGCGGAGCACGCGCTGCAGAAGGTGGCGGAGCGCAATGATTCCTGGGACAACGATCCTCGCTGGAACGACGACTGACCGTCGGCCCTGAAAACTGACCACTGGTGGCATCGATCGGCGGCGTGTTGCCTCTGATAGACCAACCAGCGGTCGTTTTTCAGGGAATCTGCGGCGGACCTGGGTATGAGCCGGTGCGCGAGGCACTCGCAACAGCGTGCGCTAGATTCCAGAGCCGTCTCAACGGCGAAGGACTGGACATGATCGGAGGCTCCATGGCACAGCGGACGGTGCTCGTCGGGTGCGACTTCGTGGAGTCGTCGCAGTGGCCCGTCTCGGCGGTGTTCCAGGTCGAACCTGTGAAGGATCAAATCGCTGAAATCGTCTCGAGCGAATGGACCACCGACTCGGCGATCGAGAGCCACATCTATTTCGATCTCTACGGCAACCCGTGCCGGCGGCTCACGATCCCGGTCGGACGGTCCGTGTTGAGCTACCGCGCCACCGCACTGGTCCCGGACGCTACCGAGGACGTCGATCTCGATGCGCCTGAAATGCTGCCCTCGGAACTCCCGGACGATGTCCTGATCTACACCCTGCCGAGCCGCTACTGCCTGCCGGACGTGCTCGGCCAGGAAGCATGGACTCGGTTCGGTGAAGTCACGCCCGGCTATGGGCGCGTGCAGGCGATCTGCGACTACGTCCACAACCATCTCGAATTCGCCTACGGGACCAGCACCGCCAGGACCACGGCCGCCGATGTCCACGAGTCGCGGTATGGGGTGTGCCGGGATTTCACGCATCTCGCGGTGTCGCTTTGTCGCGCGCTGAACATCCCCGCCCGTTATGTCTTCGGCTACCTTCCGGAGATCGAGGTGGAGAAGAAGCTTGATGTGCCGATGGACTTCGCCGCGTGGATGGAGGTCTGGCTGGGAAACCGGTGGTTCACGTTCGATCCGCGCAACAATGAGCATCGCAAGGGCCGCGTGCTGATCGGGCGGGGCCGCGACGCGGCCGACGTGGCGATGCTGACCACCTTCGGAGCTCCGTATCTTCAGTCGATGTCGGTGATCGCCGAAGAAGCTACCAACGATTCGTGAGAGTGAAACATATTTCCCGCACGGAGATGAGGCTGGTCGCGTTATTGGAGCCGGGCAGTCGACATCAAAGGCGATGACTTGGCAGCGCCAGCCAGCCGGGGTGTGCGTACCGCGGCTAGCGACCTCTCGCCAGCCGTTCGCCCAGCGTCGGGCACCGGCGAGGCTAGCGACCTTCGCGCCAGCCGTTCGTGATGGGCAACCTGCGGTCCCGCCCGAACGCTTTGAAGCTGATCTTGGTCCCCGGCGGATACTGGCGCCGCTTGTACTCCGCTCGATCGACCATCCTCGTCACCCGGTCGACGAGCGCGGCGTCGAAGCCCATGGCCACGATCTCGGCATGCCCTCGATCACCTTCGACATAGTCATCGAGGATGTCGTCGAGCAGCTCGTAGGGCGGGAGCGAGTCGGTGTCCTTCTGGCCCGGCCTCAGTTCGGCACTCGGCTCCTTGCTGATCGAGTTCGCCGGGATGGGTGGGGTCTCTCCCCTCGCTTCGGCTTGCTCGTTGCGCCAGCGGGCCAGCTTCCACACCCACGTCTTGGGCACATCCTTGATCGGAGCGAAGCCGCCGACGGCGTCGCCGTAGATGGTGCTGTAGCCGACCGCGAGCTCGCTTTTGTTGCCGCAGGCGAGCACGATCGAGGGGCCGTGCTCGTTTGACTCGGCCATCCAGATCATGCCGCGGATCCGCGCCTGCAGGTTTTCCGCGGCGATCCCGTGGATGTCGATCATGGAGGCGAAGGCGTCCACGGCGGGCCCGATGGGCACGATGCAGAAGTTCAGACCGGTCCGCTCCGCGAGTTCCGCGGCGTCGGTCTTGGAGTGCTCCGAGGAGTAAGCGCTCGGATTCGATATTCCATAGACATTCTCCGCACCGATCGCGTCGCAAGCGAGGGCCGCCACGAGCGTGGAGTCAATACCACCCGAGAGTCCGAGATAGACGCGCTCGATGCTGTTCTTACGGCAGTAGTCCCGTAGGCCCATCTCCAGCGCGAGGTAGACCTCGGCCATGGCCGGTAGCGGAGTCGCCACATCCGCTTTGATCGGCTCCGCCGGAGGCTCGCTGAACTCGGCCGAGATCACATGCCGGGTGATGATCATGCCACTTTGACCTGGCTCGGCGGGCACGGTTCCTTCGGCCACTTCTCTCATTACCGGTGCGCTGGCCGCGGTCAGCTCGAGATCCGCGAGCACCAGCTCCTCGACGAATTGCAAGGCGCGGACTGTGATCCTCCCATCCGCAGTGCTGATCATGGTGTCGCCGTCGAAGACGAGCTCGTCCTGGCCGCCGACGAGGTTGACGTAGGCCAGCGGGCAGCCGGCCTCTCGTGCGCGGCGCGCGACCAGTTCGCCGCGCACGTCGTCCTTGTCGCGCTCGTACGGGCTGGCGTTGATCACCGCGAGCAGCCCGGCCCCGGCCTCCCGGGTAGCGGCGACCGGACCGCCGTCCTGCCACAGGTCCTCGCAGATCGCCACGGCGACGTCGATGCCGCGGATCCGCAGCACGTGCAATTCGTTGCCCGGCTTGAAGTAGCGGTATTCGTCGAAGACTCCGTAGTTGGGCAAATGGTGTTTGGCGTAGCTGGTGACGACCCGGCCCTGATGCAGCACCGCGGCCGCGTCGAGTGGGTGGCCGCCCTTTGGGTGATCGGGATCGTCGGTCCGGTCGAGATAGCCGACCACCGCCACCAGGTCGCCGAAGCCGCCGCCATGGAGCCGGCTGGCGAGCCGGGCGATCGAGATCCGCGAGGCCTCGACGAAGGACTGCCGCAGGGCGAGGTCCTCGATGGGATAGCCGGTGAGTGCCATCTCTGGAAAAAGCACCAGGTCGGCTCCCGCGATGTACGCCCGCTCCGCCCACTCGACGATGAGGTCCGCGTTGGCGGAGATATCGCCCACCGTGGTGTTGATCTGAGCCAGGGCGATGCGAAGGTGCGGCACCGCCTCAGCGTATTCGAGCCTCAGGTGGCCGACATCCTTGCACTGGTCGTTGCCCTTGGCGCTATCTGTGCAGACGCGGGGTGCACACGCGAGTTCCATCGCGACCGATACTCACCACACGATCGAGGTCGCGGCGCGTACGCGCGGGCCCGCATCTCCCATAGCGGGCATGCTGTAAAGCGCGTAACGCCGTTGTTACACGCATCTGGGCAGACTTGCCGTCGTGGATAAGCAGACCGAGTTCGTTTTGCGGGCAATCGAGGAACGGGATGTGCGCTTCGTCCGAATGTGGTTCACCGATGTTCTTGGCTTCTTGAAGTCGGTGGCGATCGCGCCTGCCGAGCTCGAGGGTGCCTTCGCCGAGGGCATGGGCTTCGACGGTTCGGCGATCGAAGGTTTCGCCCGGGTCTACGAGTCCGACATGGTGGCTCACCCGGACCCCGCGACCTTCCAGGTGCTGCCGTGGCGGGACGCAAGCCCGGCGACGGCCCGCATGTTCTGCGACATCTCGATGCCGGACGGCTCGCCGTCCTACGCCGATCCCCGCTACGTACTCAAGCGGGCGCTGAAGAGGGCCGCCGATCTGGGCTTCACCTTCTACACCCACCCCGAGGTTGAGTTCTTCCTGTTCAAGGAGCCCATCATTCCGGGCCAGCCTCCGACTCCGGTGGATCATTCCGGCTACTTCGACCACACGCCGCAAAGCTTGGGCAGTGACTTCCGCAGGCGAGCGATCACCATGCTGGAACAGATGGGCATCTCGGTGGAGTTCTCCCACCACGAAGGTGCTCCCGGCCAGCAAGAGATCGATCTTCGCTACGCCGACGCGCTATCTACCGCCGACAACCTGATGACCTTCCGGGTCGTTGTCAAAGAGGTAGCGCTGTCCCAGGGCATCTACGCCTCGTTCATGCCGAAGCCCTTCACCGAGTGGCCGGGCTCGGCTATGCACACCCACGTCTCGTTGTTCGAAGGCGATAACAACGCCTTCTACGACGCGAGCGCCGAGCACCATCTCTCCAAGGTGGCGCGCTACTTCATCGCCGGGCTGTTGCGGCACGCCGCCGAGATCACCGCCGTCACCAACCAGTGGGTCAACTCCTACAAACGGCTGGCGGGTGGCGGGGAGGCACCGAGCTACATCTGCTGGGGCCGGAACAACCGCTCGGCCCTGGTCCGGGTGCCGATGTACAAGCCGAACAAGGGATCCTCGGCACGCGTCGAACTCCGCTCGATCGATTCCGCCGCCAATCCCTATCTGGCGTTCGCCTTGATGCTTGCGGCGGGCTTGGCCGGGATCGAGGGCGAGTACGAGCTGCCGGAGGGCGCAGAGGATGACGTCTGGTCGCTGACTGAACGGGAGCGGCAAGCCCTGGGCATCTCCCCGCTGCCGCGGAACCTCGACGAGGCGATCCGCACGATGGAGCGCTCCGATCTCGTCGCCGAGACGCTCGGCGAGCACGTATTCGACTTCTTCCTGCGCAACAAGCGGGCAGAATTCGATGAGTACCGCCGGCAGGTCACGCCGATGGAGCTCAATCGACTGCTCCCCGTTTTATAGCGCTGCTCGCGCATCGCGCTCGACAGCCCGCCGACTTCGTCGTCGGTCGCGGAACGAAAGCCGCGTGTCGCTCTCTCCTTCTCAGCCCGGCGGCGCCCGATACCGACGCTCGCGCCGCTATAAAGCGCTGCTCGCGCATCGCGCTCGACAGCCCGCCGACTTCGTCGTCGGCCGCCGGAACGAAAGCCGCGTTTCGCTCTCTCCTTCTCAGCCCGGCGGCGCCCCCCGATACCGACGCTCGCAGTGGGTGATCTAGCCGCTCAGGAAAAGAGGGGGAGAGCGGCGGCAAGGTTGGCGCGGAGGCCGGAGGCGCTGATCGTTCCCTCCGCCAGCGCGGCGTCCCATGTGATGCGGCCCGTGGCCAGGCGGAGGAAGGTGAGCGGATCGGTTTCCACGACGTTCGGTGGTGTGCCACGGGTGTGCGTCGGTCCCGCGTCCCCGCCCGCCCCGGACGCGATCGAGCACTGCACCGCTGCGTACGGCGGCACCCGCACTTCCACCGAACGCCCGGGTTGCTGCCCGGCCAAGATATCGGCGAGCGTACGGGTACAGCGCGACAGAGCGGCCCGATGCAGAGCGATCGGCGCCCGCTCAGGTAGCGACCGTGACAGATCGTCGGCGTGCACGACGACCTCGACGATCCGCGTCGTCAAGAAGTCTCCGGCGGTAACCGGTCCTTGCGGCGCGCTGACCACCGATCGCGGGTCGTATAAACGAAGTAGCTCGGCCAGCTCGTGGATTTCCTCATCAAGCTGGTCGACCAAGACCGGTCCTGAGAAGTCGCCGGTCGCCGTTCGCGTTGATTCCATGATCATCTCGAGGTCACGCCGATAGCGACGGACGAACTCAGAATTCGGTAGCGGCCGTTCACGGGTCGGCTGCCGGAGCACTCGGGCGAGTCCGCGGTGAACCAGCACCAGGTGCTCGGTAAGGGTGCGTACGTCCCAACCGGGCAGCACCGTGGGACGGGCGAAATCATCCGCGATCACGCCCGCCAGCCACTCGCACACCGTCCGCGACTGCTCGAGAAGAGCGGCCGGGACATCCGAGGCCGTCCGAACCACGGATCGAGGCTAGCGGGCGGTGGAGGCATCGGCCGCCGGCTGCACTGAGCGGAGGCGGCGGGTGCTCAGTAGCATCAATCCGTGATCCGCATCGCAACCGCGCAGGGCACGTTGGTGCGACGCGGCTTCGTCGACGCGGTCGCGGCAGAGCGGATCATCGCCGACTGGGACGCCGAGCTGGAAGTGCTGGTCGACCTGGCGGCGCAGGCGGCTGATCCTGATCTCGCGCTGAACGGTCTGAGCCGATTGAGCGAGGTGGCTCCGGACCTGCTCGGCCGCCTGGCCCGCACCCCGCAGTGGGCGCGCCGGCTGATCATGGCGCTTGGCGCCAGTGCCTCCCTCGGACAGCACTTGATCGCTCATCCCGAACACGTCGATGTGCTCAACGCAGATGTTCGCCGCACGCCGCCGGAGCGGCTCCGCGCGGAGTTGCTGACGGCTGTGGGTGCTGAACAGCACGACATGCCGTTGGCCACTGACCTGACTGGGGATGGCCTGCGGCTGGCGTATCGCAAAGCTCTGCTCCGGATCGCTGCCCGCGACCTGACTTCGCCAGAGCCGATCGAGATCCTGGACGACATCGCCGGCGAGCTTTCTGATCTCGCGGATGCCACCCTAGGCGCGGCGCTGGCCATCGGCAGGGCAAAGGTTGGCGACGATTCGCGTCTGTGCCGACTGGCTGTGATCGGCCTCGGCAAATGCGGTGCGCAAGAGCTCAACTACGTGAGTGATGTGGATGTGCTCTTCGTCGCCGAACCGCGACCGGATGAGAACGGCGAACCGCTGATCACGAGCGATCGAGCCATCACGGTGGCCACTCGGATGGCGGCGGAGATGACGCGGATCTGCTCCGCGCACACAGCGGCGGGGACCATCTGGGAGGTGGACGCTGCGCTTCGGCCGGAGGGCAGAGCAGGCCAGCTGGTCCGGACCTTGTCCAGCCATCGCATCTATTACGAAAAGTGGGCCAAGACCTGGGAGTTCCAGGCCATGCTCAAGGCGAGGCCCAGCGCTGGCGATCTTGAGCTCGGTCAGGACTTCGTGGAGATGATCTCGCCGATGGTCTGGCGGGCTGCGGAGCGGGAGAACTTCGTCGGTGACACTCAAGCCATGCGTAAACGCGTGGTCGCCCACATTCCCGCCCGCAATCAAGACCGGGAACTGAAGCTGGGCGAGGGCGGGTTACGCGATGTCGAGTTCTCGGTCCAGCTGTTGCAGCTGGTCCATGGCCGCGCCGACGAACGTCTCCGCTCGCCAGGCACGCTGCCCGCACTCAAGGCCTTGGTCGACAACGGCTATGTGGGGCGAGAGGACGGCAAGGGATTCGCTCTGGCGTACCGGTTCCTGCGTACCCTCGAGCACCGCATCCAGCTGTACAACCTGCGCCGGACCCATGTCCTGCCTGACAACGAAAACGATCTTCGGCGCCTGGGCCGCTCGCTCGGATACAGCGATCCCATGGGAGAGCTGCTGAGCACCTGGCGGCATTGCGCACAGCGCGTCCGCCGGCTGCACGAGCGGCTGTTCTACTCACCGCTGCTCGACACTGTTGCTCGGATTCCATCGACCGAGCTGCGGCTCACCACCGATGCTGCCGTCGACCGTCTGAAAGCCCTCGGTTACGCGGATCCGTCGGCCGCGCTGCGGCACATCGCTGCGTTGAGCCAAGGAGTGACCCGCCAGGCCGAAATTCAGCGGCAGTTGCTACCGGCCATGCTCGGCTGGTTCGCCGGAGCACCGAGTCCTGATCATGGGCTGCTGGCGTTCCGTCAGGTTTCGGAGGCGCTGGGGACCACGCCCTGGTATCTCCGTGCGCTCCGTGACGAGGGCGCGATGGCCGAGCGGCTGGCCCGCATCCTGGCGTCGAGCAGGTACGCGGTGCAGCTGCTGACCCGAGCGCCACAGACGGTGCAGATGCTTGCCCACGATGAAGAGTTGCGACCGCGCTCGCTGGCCGACCTGAAGGTCGAAATGCACGCGGCTGCACGCCGCCAGGACACCCCGCCTGCCGCGATTGAGGCGATTCGGGCGATCCGGCGGCGAGAGCTGTTCCGAGTGGCGGCCGGCGACATCCTGGGGCTGAACGACATCCATACCGTCGGAGCCGCCCTGACCGATCTTGCCTCGGCAACTGTCGATGCTGCCCTTGCCGTGGTCCGGGCGTCCAGGGAGACCCAGGCGGTGCCCCGGATCGCCGTGATCGCCATGGGCCGCTGGGGTGGCGGTGAAATGTCGTACGCGTCGGACGCAGACGCGATGTTCGTGATGGACGATGAGAGCGATCCCTTCACCGACCCCACAAAGATCGCGGGCTCCGCGATCACCGAGATGCGGCGGCTGCTGGCCAGGCCCAGCGTCGATCCCGGGCTGAGCATTGATGCTGACCTTCGGCCGGAAGGTAAGGGCGGTGCGCTGATCCGGTCTCTGACCGCCTACCGCAACTACTACCGCCGGTGGTCGTCCACCTGGGAGTTGCAGGCTCTGGTCCGAGCGGACGCGTTGGCCGGCGACGAGGAGCTCGGCAAACAGTTGCTCGCCGAGATTGATACGCGTCGCTGGCCGGAGGGTGGCCTGACACCTGCACAACTGACTGAGATTCGCAAGCTCAAGGCTCGCGTCGAGGCCGAGCGGCTGCCGCGCGGTGCTGACCCCGCCAAGCAGACCAAGCTCGGCCCGGGTGGCATCGCCGACGTGGAATGGACTGTGCAGCTCTTGCAACTGCAGCATGCGTACTCAGAGCCAAGCTTGCGTTCCTCCCGGACGATCACCGTGCTTCGGGCGGCTCGAGAAGCCGGCCTGATCGACCCCGCGGACGCGGGCCATCTGGAGGCCGCCTGGACTCTGGCCAGTCGGATCCGCAACCAGATCATGCTGGTTCGCGGGCGTGGCTCGGACTCGTTGCCGAGCGACAACCGGGAGCTCGCCTCCCTCGCGGAACTGCTCGGCTATGGTCCGGGGGAGTCCTCGCACCTGCTGGCCGACTATCGCCGAGTGACCCGTAGGGCCCGCCTTGTGGTGGACCGGGTGTTCTGGGGCGCGGGCTAACTCAACGCAGACCGTCTGAACCGAGAGTGATCGTCGCCTGATTGCCACCTGAAGGACACGTGCGGCCGTTGGGATAGGTGGTCAGCGCGTCGACCTCGAGCGGCCCAAACGTGCGCGGCCGGCCGTTTCGGTCCACCGTGGCCTGGATGGTGATCCTGCCTTCCGGCAGAGCGGCCGGTACGAATCCGATCTTGGAACCGTTGGGAACCGCAGTGGCTGAGCATGCGGTGTCTGGTCCACTCCCGCTGCAGCCTTGATCAACGGAATCTGCACCCGGAGCAAGATCAGCGAGGTGATCGAGGCAGTTTCCGGCCCAACAGATCGTCAGGGTCAGTGAACGAACCTCGGCTGCGATCTGCCGGTCGATCGTGACGTTGACCCCGGAGGGAGCGCCAATGTCGGTGCACGCGACCTGCGAGCGCCCGCAGCCGCTGCAGATCAGCAGGCTCGCCACGACGATCGCCGCGGCGCGCACAGCGGGAGTCTACGCAATGCACTCGTTCAGCCAGATCTGCTGTGCGGACGGAGGAGGCTCGAGGCGTACGCTTCGGTCCACGTTGACCGGTTCGCAAGACATAGCCAGCACGGGAGATGTCCATGAGCGTCGTCGCCGGAGTTGATTCCTCAACCCAGTCGTGCACGATCGTCGTCTCCGACGCCGACAGCGGCGAGGTGATTCGCTCGGCGCGGGCGGCGCACCCGCCAGGGACCGAAGTACCGGCGCGGGCGTGGCTAGACGCTTTTAAGGAGGCGACCCGCGATCCGGATCTGCTTGCTGACGTCGAAGCCATGGCGGTCGGTGGCCAGCAGCACGGCATGGTGGCGCTGGACGACGCGGGGGAGCCGGTTCGAGACGCATTGCTGTGGAACGACAACCGGTCAGCCCCGGACGCCCTGGATTTGATCGCCGAGCTCGGCGGACCGCAGGCTTGGGCCGACCAGGTCGGCTCGGTGCCCGTTGCGGCGCTCACGGTGGCGAAGGTCCGTTGGCTCGGTCGGCACGAACCCGAGCTTGCGGCCCGTACGGAGGCGGTGCTGCTCCCGCACGACTGGCTGACGTGGCAACTGGGAGAGCGCAGCTTCGCCCCGACTACTGACCGTGGGGACGCGTCGGGTACTGGATACTTCGACGCCACCACCAACAGGTACCGTTCCGAGTTGGTCGAACTCGCCCTCGGACACGACCTGACCCTGCCGCGCGTGGCCGCTCCCGACGAGCTGGTCGGAGAAACGCGGCAGGGCATCCGGCTGGCCGCCGGGACCGGCGACAACATGGCAGCCGCGCTGGGTCTCGGTCTGACTGACGACGCAGCAGTGGTCTCGCTGGGAACCAGCGGCACGGCCTTCTCGCGCAGTGCGCGCCAGACTCATGACCCGACCGGCACGGTCGCGGGTTTCGCCGACGCCACAGGCGCGTTCCTGCCGCTGGTCTGCACCTTGAATGCGGCCAGGAACCTGGCAGCAACCGCAGGACTGTTGGGGGTGAGTTTCGACGACTTCGCCCAGCTCGCGCTGAGCGCATCGCCCGGTTGCGACGGGCTCGCGTTCGTCCCATATTTGGAAGGAGAGCGAACGCCCCCACTGCCGCAGGCCACGGGAGAACTGGTCGGCCTGACCCTCGGGAACTTGACCCCCGCGAACGTCGCTCGCGCGTGCATCGAAGGGGTGCTGTGGAGTCTCGCGTACGGCCTCGTGGTGATGCAAGACCAGCTGGAGCCGTCAGAGACGTCGACCTCCCGGCCCATCGAGCGGATTCTCCTGACCGGAGGAGCCGCCAAGTCGGCGGCGGTGCAGCGCATCGCTCCCGCGGTGTTCGGCTTACCAGTGACCATCACCGACGTGGCCGAAAGCGTCGCGATCGGAGCTGCCCGTCAAGCGGCCTGGGCGCTGACCGGACGACTACCGGCGTGGTCGGTGCCGCAGCTGGCTGACTATGAGCCCACCCCGGCGGATGTCCGAGCAGCGGCCGCCGTCGACGAACGCTATCGGGCCGTCGTGGGGGAGCACTACCTCAACGTCGCAAGCCCGGCCGGCTGAGGGCGCCAACCAATCGGTTCCGCACCGCCGGGTCACTATTGCGGGGATGTCCACGCACCAGTGACCCTGCTGGCGGCCAGCGGGGGTGGCAGGGCTCGTGCGGGGGAGGTTCGATTAAATGTGTTGATGGTGAAAGGTCCGCAGATGCTGGTGCCGCAGAAACACATAGGGAAGTTTGAAAAGGGGTCCGGGATTCCGGTGCATTTCACGGCTAACTCGGAGAATATGATCCGTAATCAGGCGGCCCAGCAGTTCGCCAACCAGTCGGGCCGGCTGGCATGACAGCGCTCAGTGACGAGACGCTCGACTCGCTAACAATTCCGGCCATCGGCTACGACCGGTCGAAAGTCAGCGTCGGCATCGTCCACTTCGGGGTCGGTGGCTTCCACCGCGCCCACCAGGCGATGTACGTGGATCAGCTGATGGAGCAGGGCGAGGCGCTCGACTGGGGGATCTGCGGTGTCGGGGTGATGCCGTTCGACCTGCGGATGCGTGAGGCGATGGAGGCTCAGGACTGCCTTTACACCTTGGTGCAGAAGGACCCCAGCGGCGGCTGGCAGCCCAAGATCATCGGTTCCATCGTCGAGTATCAGTATGCCCCTGACGATCCCGACGTGGTGATCGAGAAGATGGCTGATCCGGCCACGCGGATCGTCTCGCTGACCGTGACCGAGGGCGGTTACAACTTCCATCCGGTGACGGGGAAGTTCGATGAGTTGAACCCGGCGGTGCAGGCCGACCTGAAGCCTGGGGGAGTGCCGGCCACCACCTTCGGCCTGATCACCGAGGCGCTCGTGCGCCGCCGGGAGCGTGGTGTGGCACCGTTCACGATCATGTCCTGCGACAACATCCAGGGCAACGGGCACGTGGCTCAGGAAGTGTTCACCGCGTTCGCGCGGTTGCGCGACCCGGAGCTCGGGGAGTGGGTCGCCGGCACCGTCTGCTTCCCGAACTCCATGGTCGATCGGATCACACCGGTCACCACCGACGATGATCGCGACCAGGTTCGGCTGCGCTTCGGCGTCGACGACGCCTGGCCGGTGGTGTGCGAACCTTTCACCCAGTGGGCCCTGGAGGACAAGTTCTCCCTCGGGCGGCCGGCTTTCGAGCGGGTGGGCGTGCAGGTGGTCCCCGACGTCGAGCCGTACGAGCTGATGAAGCTGCGGTTGCTGAACGCTAGCCACCAGGCTCTTTGCTACTTCGGGTACCTGTGCGGGTTCCGACTGGTACATGAGGTGGCGCAGGATCCGCTGTTCGCGAGGTTCCTGCTTGGTTACATGGATCGCGAGGCCACGCCGACCCTGGCCCCGCTGCCCGGCGTCGACCTTGAGGTCTACAAGCGGCAGCTGATCGAGAGGTTCTCCAATGCGGCCGTACGCGACACGGTCGCTCGGCTCTGCGCGGAGAGCTCCGACCGGATTCCGAAGTGGCTGCTGCCGGTTATCCGCGAGAACCTGCAGGCCGGGCGCGAGGTGCCATTGTCGGCCGCGGTGGTCGCCAGCTGGGCGCGTTATGCCGAGGGAGTGGACGAGCAGGGGGAGCGGATCGAGGTCGTCGACCGGCTGGCGCCATCCTTGATGGCGGCCGCGGCGCGCCAGCGGGAAGACCCGCTCGCTTTTGTCGCGAACCGTGAAATCTTCGGCGATCTGGTTGACCAGCCGGGCTTCGTCGAGCCCTATGCCGCCACGCTTGCTTCCCTGCACAGCCGAGGAGCTCTGGCCACGCTCGAGTCGCTGATGAGCTCCGGCGTCAGTTGACCCGCACGCCCCCGACAGGGACGGGCGGGTTCCGCAACGCCTGGTGGTAGGCCTGGAGTGTTGCGGATGCGCTGTTGTCCCAGCTGAAGTGCGCGGCTCGGATAGCTCCGTTGATGCCCAGCCGCAGGGCCTCTTCCTCGTCGTCCAAGACGCTGGCCAGCGCGGTCGCCCAGTCCGCCGGCTCGTGGCTGGCGACCAGGATGCCGGTGCGCTGATCGTCGACCGCGTGCCGGAGCCCACTGACGTCGGTAGCGATCACGGGGCGGCCACAGGCTTGCGCTTCCAGTGCGACGAGGCCGAAGGACTCGTTGTGGGACGGCAGGCCGACGACGTTGGAAGCGCAGTACCAGCGGAAGAGTTCCGAGCGAACCGCGTGGGGTCGGAATTCCACCATGTCCTCCACGCCAAGGGACCGGGCCAAAGGAGGCAGCGTTCGGGACCACTCAGACTCCGGTCCGCTGGGACTGCCGATGATGATCAACCTCAACCGGTCTCGTCGAGCCGACTCGCGCCGGGCCAGCTCGGCCACCGCTCGGATCAACACATCGGGAGCCTTCAGCTGCTGAATCCGGCCGACGAATAAGATCACCTGCGCGTCCTGGGCGACTCCCAGATTGGCCCGTGACTTCGGCTGATCACAGGGGTGGAAGGTGTGCAGATCGACCCCCGGCGGGACGATCATGATCTGATCCGCCGCCGCCCCGTAGTGGTCCTGCAGCTCCGTGGCCTCGTCGGTGGTATTCGCGGTCAGCACCTGCGCGTGCTTGACGATGCGCAGCTCGCCCCGCTCGCGGACCCCCGGCTCGCCTGCCTGGCCGTCGCCGAGGGATGCATTCTTGACCCGGGCCATGGTGTGCATCGTGTGCACCAGCGGGATCCCGTAACAGGTCTGCACGTCCAATCCGATGAGCCCAGAGAGCCAGTAGTGGGAGTGCACCACGTCGTAGCCGTCGATGCGGCTCTGAACTCGCGCGCTGAACTCGGGAAGTAGAGACAGCAGAGATTCCTTGGACACCATCGCCCTGGGCCCCGCTCGCAGGGAGATGACGCGGGTGTGCTCGTGGATTTCCACGACCTCATCGACGTCTGGGTCTTCGGCGCGCGTGAAGACATCGACCTTGAGGCCACGCTCACCGAGCCGCCGCGCTACCTCCGCGACGTACACGTTGAGCCCGCCAGCATCGCCGACGCCTGGGGTCGCCAGTGGCGAGGTATGCAAGCTGATCATCGCTACCCGCCGGGGGTACTCCGTGGACGTGGACACGCGGCACCTCCGTCCTCGCCAGCGGCCGCGCTGATCGCGTCGTCAGGCTACTCGGGGATACCCAAGATGGGTGACTTCCCAACACTTCGAGCCCCGTACGCATCCTCAATCCCGTGTTTGGTGGTGACAGCAGGCGTCTCACGCGGGGCTGGTGTGTCGGGGCCGTGCACGGGCCCAGTGGCTGATAATCAGACGTGGTCAGGCTTTGATCACTACCACGAAGGTTTTGGATGCCGCCCCCGCCTGTGGGTCCAGCACGCGAAGCTGGTACCGACCGGCCGGCCCAGGCTCGACATAGGCGGTGAACTTGCCCGACTTGTCGGTCGCGGCCGTTACCGGGTAGGGGAGCCACTTGCCTGCCTCCCGGCGCTGCACCTGCAGAAGGGTGTCCGCTCCACCGCGGTACGTACCTCGGATTTGCAGGGTTGCGAAGGGTTTGGCGGAGGCAACTGGATTCTCCAGCTGAATGGGCGCTCGCGCCGGACCGGAGCCGGCTTTATTGGCGGCACCTGGTGTCGCAGTCGAAGTCGGCGCCTTCGTGGCCGTAGTCGGGGCGCTCTGAGTGCCGACCGAGGTTGGGGCCGGGCTGGCCGCTGAACTGGCGGCCGTACCCGGGGTTGAACCGGAAGTGTAAAAGCCCGGCGCTACTCGGTAGAAGACGAAGGCGCCGGCCAGTATCAATAAGACTGCAGCCACCCCGACTGCACGACGTACTGCGGTTAGACCAGGCCGGGCAGCGGGAGCGGGTTCCGCCGCCGCTTCTCCTGTTGCTGGTGTGGGTGTGGGCGCCGCTGCTGCTGCTTTCGCTGGTGGGGGTGCCGCTAACGCTGCCGTTAACGCTGCCGCTGCCGCTGCCAGGGCCGCTGTCTTTTCTGGTGTGGGCGTGGCAGCTGCTGCTGTTTTTGCTGGTGGGGGCGCCGTGGGCGCCTTCTTTGCTGGTGTGGGTGCTGCTGCTGTTTTTGCGGGTGTGGGTGCAGGGGCCGCTTTCTCTCCTGGTGCGGCTGCGGGTGCTGCCGCTGCTGCTGTTTTCGCTGGTGGGGGTGCCGCTACCGCTGCCGTTAACGCTGCCGCTGCCGCTGCCAGGGCCGCTGTCTTTTCTGGTGTGGGCGTGGCAGCTGCTGCTGTTTTTGCTGGTGGGGGCGCCGCGGGCGCCTTC
The DNA here is from genome assembly GCA_963754965.1 of uncultured Actinomycetota bacterium. GTDB lineage: Bacteria > Actinomycetota > Actinomycetes > Propionibacteriales > Propionibacteriaceae > Microlunatus. The sequence goes on along the minus strand of CAVWIA010000007.1, from coordinate 615,587 downwards.
TTTGCTGTTGTGGGTGCTGCTGCTGTTTTTGCGGGTGTGGGTGCAGGGGCCGCTTTCTCTCCTGGTGCGGCTGCGGGTGCTGCCGCTGCTGCTGTTTTCGCTGGTGGGGGTGCCGCTACCGCTGCCGTTAACGCTGCCGCTGCCGCTGCCAGGGCCGCTGTCTTTTCTGGTGTGGGCGTGGCAGCTGCTGCTGTTTTTGCTGGTGGGGGCGCCGCGGGCGCCTTCTTTGCTGTTGTGGGTGCTGCTGCTGTCTTTGCGGGTGTGGGTGCAGGGGCCGCTTTCTCTCCTGGTGCGGCCGCGGGTGCTGCCGCTGCTGCTGTTTTTGCTGGTGGGGGTGGCGCTGCTGCTGCTGTCTTTGCGGGTGGGGCTGGAGGGGGCGCCTTCTGTGCTGGTGGGGGTGGCGCTGCTGCTGCTGTCTTTGCGGGTGGGGCTGCAGGGGGCGCCTTCTTTGCTGGCGCTGAGGCTGCTGTCTTTGCTGGTGGGGGTGTCGCCGCTGCTGATTTTGCTGGCGTGGGCGTGGGTTCAGCTGCTGCCGCCGCTGTCTTTGTCGGTGTGGGCGTGGGCGGGTGCTGCTGCTGTTTTTGCCGGTGGAGGTGCAGGGACCGCTTTCTTTGGTGCCGCTGCTGCCTTTGCTGATACGGAGTCGGGTGTGCTGGCTGGACTGCCGCAGACGTCGCAGTAGCTGTCGACAATCGTGCCGGTACATCCTGGCTGCCTACAGGCAATCGTTTGAGGGACTGGCGTTGGGCCGGGCCGGCCGTTAGGGGCGGACGCCGCTGCTGCCGCTACCTCTGCTGGAGCGGACACGGGTGTGCTGGCTGGACTGCCGCAGACGTCGCAGTAGCTGTCGACAATCGTGCCGGTACACCCTGGCTGCCTACAGGCAATCGTTTGAGGGACTGGCGTTGGGCCGGGCCGGCCGTTAGAGGTGGACGACCCCACTGCTGCTGCCGCTGCTGGAACGGACACGGGTGTGCCCGCTGGATTGCCGCAGACGTCGCAGTAGTCGTCGACGATTGTGCCGGTACATCCTGGCTGAGTACAGGTCGTCATGAGGCCCCCGTTCCTCGGTCTCGAGGGAATCCCGCCGGGCGATTGATGCCGTCTTGTCGTTAGCTCCGCTTGGTTCGGCTTTTGCTCAGTATGCCTCCGCCTCTCAACTAGCTCATCTCGATCGTGCAGCGCCTTTTGCATACCCCTGTTGCTCCCGGTGAATCGCGCCGCCCCCACTCAAGACACGGCAGTGTACGGGTCCATATGAATTCGAAATGTCTTTGGACATATCGCGGTATCGGTTGCCGCCGGCCAACATTGAAAGCTGGTGAGCTACTCCGCCGCTAGGGCTGCGGAGCCACCATCACCAAGATCGATGTGGTTGACAAGATCACGAACGCGATCGTCAACTCGGCGCCTATGACCACCGCTAGGCCGTTCCTCCCTCCACTCTTGCTCAGCTCCGACCCGGGCAGATGCTTACGCGCGAAGGCCATCCGAGATGCGTACATGCGTGCATGGTTGCCAATCGCCAGCATCAGGCCGAAGAAAACCACCTTGACGAGCAGTACCAACCCATAGCGGGAGTTCAACAATGCGCCTGCACCGCCGGCGACTGCGAGTGCATGAATGGGTCCGGTGATCACCAGGGTGATGACGCTGAAGATCGCAACAATAGAGAATCGAGGGACCAGACGTTCAAGCTCGGAAACCCTATTTCGCGATGTTGACAACGCTGCCAGCGCAACGAGTCCGCCCAGCCAGGCCGCTACGGCCAGCACGTGTCCGGACGTAGCGACAATTTTCACGACCTGCCACGGCCCACCGACCGCGTTGGACTGGGCAACCAGAGTCGCGGCCAGCACAGCGACAATGCCAAGCGCCACCCATCGCCGCCAACCGGTGATCGATGACCGGATCAGATCCATCAAAAAGAACGCGATGCCAACCAGGATGGCCAGCCGAATGATTGCTGCCGTCGTCCCGATGATCGGCGGGAGGGCGGTGCCCGCCTGGCGGTCGCCGAACGACATCAGGATGAGCGGGGCACCGATGGTGCCGACAACCATCAGGCCCATGCCGATCCAGGCGAGCCTCACCAGTCGACGGTGTGTGCGCCCCTCGGGCCAAACCAGAGACCAGAACGCGAAGGTGCCGGCCAGAAGGATGTATCCGGTGTAGGAGATGATCCTGTTCAAACCGAGTGCCAGCTGAAACAGTTCTGGGTTCAGCGCTATGCGTACTGGCACTGTGGCCCCGGCAAGGTTCGTTGGATGACGATGACCGACTGCTGCCAAGGTAGCAGGCGCTGACTCGAATGTTCTATCTTTCGCCTGATGCACAAGTATGCTCGCCAATCCCCGGCCGAGGACTCGGCCCGTTGAGTATGGTTCGCCCCCGGCGGCTGATCGGATTGGGAAGATCGGTCAGCAACTCGGCGACGGAGCGCGATTGCTCCCTCCGCACGACGAGAAGTCGATCCTTGGCTGCGCACCGTTAGACCGGTGGATCGATATCGCAGCCGACTTTGGTGGCCGGCAGCGGGACTCCACCGCCCGCTCATCCGGTGCTCGGGGCACAAAAGCGCCCCGAGCACTGTAGGGATGACGAGCACCGCGAGAACCAGCGGTTCAAGCCGCAAACTTCGATTGTGGTCGGGCAGAGCACCACTCCACGCCAACGTGGCCGCGGAAGGTGGTCAAGCTGTCAGGAGGCGCTCGCCTGTCATCGGCCCCTGTGGCTGGTCGCGCGAAACGGCCGCCGCCCAATCAGCAAGCCCGCGGACAGCAGCAGTAGCGCAGCTCCCGTTGCAGCCAGAGGTGCTTTCAGGTCGGGCGCTGGGGCACCGCCGGTATCGACGCCGCCGCTCGCCGCATGCGCTGCACCGGCCCCCTGGACGACGCCGCAGATGACCGGGTTGGTTACCTCTTCCGGTACACCGGGCTTTCCGAGGTTCTTTGCGAATGTCGATTCACCCAGGGCGTCCAAGTCATACTTGCCGTTGTCGTTGGCGTCCATGCCGTGCTGCACGACGTGCATCGAGGAGAGGTGCTCTAGCAGGCCATCGGGAACCATGTCGGCGGGGAAGGTTCGTTCGTAGTCAATCGTGCCCTTGGCGTCGGCGACCGGCATCCGGGTGGGGTCGAGCGCGTCTTTTGGCGTCGCAGTCGCTCCACCCTTGGTCGTCAATGGAAAGAAGATGCTGCCGTACTCACCGGTCGCCTCCTCGTTCTGGAGGACCCCGTCGCCATCCTTGTCGTTCTTCTTCAGACTCGGGCACGCGAAGTGCCCACCGTGCGCTGATCCGTGGATGTGCTGGGGGTGGAACACGTTCGGCACGAGGCCTTCAGTGTGGATGACCACCTTGAGGCCGCCGTTGTCGAGCGCCGTCAGGGTGGCTGTGCCGTGGGCACCGCTGCCGTTTTGTTCCGTCAGCTTCGCCTTCACAGTCGTGTCGGCCGAGGCGGTCGTAGGTAGGCACATCAGGGCCGAGGCCGCTGTCAGGATGAGGGCGTTACGCAACTTGATCATGTATCCACTGCCTCAGGTTGGGAGCACCCACGTGCTCGATTGCAACGTCGTGTCCAACCCGACCCCCCGTATCGGCAGCCGATGTCCTTGGACACCGAGGCACCTTCGCATCCGTCAGTGCCGCCCCATATATCTATCACGACTGAACTTCTGCAATCGAATCGTTCCGAGAAATCGCACTTCGCACTTCTCTGCCACGTCATGCTGACTGGCTCCATTGACGAGGAGGGGCAGTTTTCAAGCGGCGCCTTGGACGGTCGCATTCGGGCGGCGTGCGTCCCATCGCTTGCCAATCTCACTAATTGATGTTTCCGTCAGAGCGCCTTCTACACTTGCGGCTGACGTGAGGGGCTTCTCTCGGCTGGTGGCCGTAGCCGTTGTGCTGCACTTTGGCATTCCAAGTCGTGGGGTCCAGACTGTGGGCATCGGGATTTTACGTACGCTGCCGCGACATTGGGGCGCTCTGGCTTGGGTGTAGATGGTCTGTTCCGGCCGTTGCGTATGAGGGGGAATCGGAGCTGATGGTCGGTTCAGCCCGCTGGTATTCGGGCCGAGGTGTTCGAGTCTGGGTCGCGGTCGGGTTTGCCATTCTGGGAGCGGCGCTGGTGTGGGCGGCGCTGGCAGGGCCGTCGACTTCGGGCTCGGCCCTGGGTGATGCGCCGACCGAGCCCAGCCTCGCGTCGGAGTCTCCCGACGCGACGCCCTCGTCTGAACGATCAGCGGGGCGGGCGGATGAGACCGATGTTCGGGACAAGATCACCGGGTTGGTTTTGCCGGAGTCTGATCCCGTGGCGGTGTCGATACCGAAGATTGGTGTCCATTCGAGGTTGGTCAAGCTTGGGCTCAACGACAAGGGGGAGTTGGAGACGCCAGCGCCTGCCGTCGCTGGCTGGTTCACTGAGGGGGCCGCTCCGGGTGCGCTCGGGCCGGCCGTGATCGCCGGGCATGTGACATGGAACGGCCCTGCGGTGTTCTACCGCCTCAACACCCTGCGGCAGGGCGATCAAGTGACCGTTAGCCGAGAGGATGGGAAGACTGCGGTCTTCACGGTCAGCCGGGTGGACCGTTTTTCGCAGTCGCGATTCCCTACCCGGGCGGTGTACGGCCCCATCGATCATGCTGGGCTGCGGCTGATCACGTGTGGTGGCACCTACGACACAGCCAGACACAAATATCTGGACAACGTCGTTGTGTTCGCCCGGCTTACGGCGGTGCGCGGGCATGGTGGCTGACACCGGGCGTGGTCAGCCGCCTAATCACCAGCAGAACAATTCGGATTCGCGCCGGACTCGGGTCAGCAGGAAGCCGGACCGACCGGCGGCCCAGGCCCACATGGGGAAGCGCCGACTCTATCGGCCCGAGCTAGCCGCCCTCGGCCGACCACTCGCTTCAGGCCATGGAACCAAACTCTTCTTCGGAGGAGAATCAAGGCAGACCTTCGCCGCCGCATTCGCGGAGCGGCGAAGATCTGCTTGAGGTCCTGATCCTCCAACGTCGAACTCACCGAGGGAGGACAAGCGCACCGGGACTGGGCCTGCGCACGGAATGCCGGCGGCCAGCTACCGAGGCACCAGCCCGAGGGCCGCCGCTAGACCCCGTCCCGGTCAGCTACTGCTAGTTGTCCACCTGGATGTTGCCGCCCTCGATGTAGCCGGCTCGGGTGTAGAGGGGGTAGGGGCCCACCCTTGAGGTCGATGGAGAAGCCGTCCCCGGTGATTTGGGGGTCTTTCGTGCGGCCCGGCTCACCCTGATCGAAGACAAGGACGGTGAACTTGCCGGGCGCCGCGGACAGCAGATTCGTCTGCTGAGACCGATAGCTGCCCTGGAACTGGGCCCACGGGGACTCGGCCACGTCCTCGCACGTGACGGCAGGTACGGCTGGGACGTCATCGAGGGGGTCGGTGTCGATCAGGACGTTCTCCACTGTGCCGTGAAGCCTGAGTCCGGGGAACAACACCCCACCGACCGATACTTTCGTGCTGGAGTCGTGGTACGTGATCTGGCCCTTGACCCCAGCGTCGCACTTGGAAGTTGAAGCCGAAGTCTGCCCTGCCATTGAAGACGGGGCTTCCCGTCCGAGGGCGCACCGATGTACCCGCCGCCTTGCGCCTCATGGCAGCCCGCCAACACGAGTGCCGTGGCCAGAGCCACTCCAGCTGCTCCGACCCGCCGGGCCATGCGTCTGCGGCGGCGACTCTTTCGCGATCGATTTCTTCATGTTTCATCACCTCATTCACATCAGTTTTCACGTAAGTCATTGCGATCGTTCTTAGAAAGGTTCATCACCTCCGTTTGTCAGGACCAGACCTGCGCGAACTTAAGGAGATCGGCCATGGTGAACTTGCCCGCTAGTCGGCGCTATGGGTGTCGTGGGCTTCCAGCCGGGCTGCAAGTACAGATACGAGTTGGGGTCCTTCTGCAGTAGACCGACGAGAACCTCGGCTATGATGCGCCCGCCGACGGGCCCCATCTCGCGGCCCTTGCCGACGATCTCGGCCTCCTTCAAGATGTAGAACCACAGGGGGGCCTCCCCGTTCCATCCCGGATCCGCGAAGAGGTCCTTGAGGCTCTGGTTCTGCTCGTCGTACTCCTGGAGGACCTTCACCACGTTGCCGACAATCGGGATCTCTACCTTGATACGGTGGTTCGTCCACAACTGGGTGGGGGTGAGAGGCGTCACGCCCATCAGCCGAGCCACCTGCTGTCCTGAGGGCAGGCCCATCTTCCTGCCCCGCTGGAGATTCCGCTGCGACAGCAGACCGAGAGTGTTGGTGTCGGGCAGGGCCGTCTGGGGCAGCTTGAACAGCGGGTTGGCCAGCGAAGTGTCGAACTGGCGCACGGGCCGGGCTGTGGGCGCCTGCCCCGGCAACGTTGAAGAACTTGCTCCACTGAATCTTCAGCCGAGGCAGCAACTCGCGGTGCCCGTTCAAGTTGTTGTCGGTGGGCGTGTCGCCGAACAGCGGCACGCCCGAGACAGAGCCCAGGAGCGTCGTTGTTGCTGTCGAAAACATCCCGGACGGTGTAGCGGGGTCGGGTGATGCTGTGGCCGAAGCGGTACGCGGCCACAGCGAACTCGACCGGGATGAAGGAGCGACCCCCGGGATTCGTCGGCTTGTAGTACTTGATGTTGATGGTCGGGGCCTTGGTAGCCTTCCTTGTACACCGAGTCAGACATGGTCTGTCCCACGATGGCCGGCAGGAAGTCGTGGATCACGATCCACTGGTAGTGCCACCGGGCCAGGCGGCGAGCCGACTCGAACACCGCCGACCGCGGCACCTGTTGCATGCGCAGGACGTCCACCAGCCGGTTGTGGAACTTCTGCATGGCCACGTGAAGCTGGAGGATGATCTCGGTCTGGTCGTTGCGGGGGTCGGCGATGATCGCCGTGCCCTCGGGGCGGCCGTCGGGGTCGTTGGCAGTAGCGCGTGGCACGTCCTAGACGACGTCTGGCTTCACGTCCCAGGTCTTTGTTTCGTCCACGCCGTTCGGCAGCTTGAGCTTGCCGGTGATCTGGCTGTAGGGACGCTCAACGATCAGGAACTTGTCCCGGTCGTTGGGGTCGTAGAACTGCGGGTTCGTGCTGGGGCCCAGTCCGTAAATGGCGTCGAGGTCGTAGCGGGGGGTGCGGAAGTTGGTGGTCGCGTAGGGGTCGGACTGCTGATCGCTGAGCTTCGTGGTGTCGAAGGTGATGTCGTGGTCGACGAACTGACCGACGAAGGTGAACCCGGACGTGAGGCGTGGGTTGGGGTTTTCGCCGAAGGCGTCGTTGTCGTCTTTTTCGACAGAGGTACTGCCGGCGTTGGCGGTGGGCTGTTCCTCCATGGTCGCACCCAGGCTGTCGAGCAGCGTATCCGAGGCCGGGAACGGCGGCTGGCTCTTGAACATGAAGCCGAAGCGACCCTCGGTCGTGGGGCTCTGGACGACCAGGTCCATGCCGCGCAACTCGGCGCCGTGGGGCGGAATGGGGGGCAGCTCCTCGGCCGCTGCCGTTGGCAGCCCCGAGGGCGTTATCCCGGCGGCGGCGGCCGCTGTTCCCAGCGAGGCGGCGGCTGTTACCTTCAAGAAGCCGCGACGGCTGACGCCACGGGCCTGGTCGTCCGACATTACAATCTCCCCCGAGGGTCGGTCTGCTCTTCCAGTCCTACATGCCCAAACCGGCTACATTCTAAACTCCCGCGTAGGGCACGAATTTGTCAAGTTTTCGCGCAAGTAGGCATGCCGAGATGGCTGGGATGCTAAAATCTATGGCTTTGCGGCAAAAGCGCCCAGGGACCTCACCTCAGGACTGCCCTCCTCCCGACATCCGGAAGCTCCGTCGGAACAACGTCGGAACAACGCTTGAGTTGTCCAGGCTTTGGCGCTGCGCTCCAGGCGTGAGAGCGTTTCCTCGTGGATTCATTGCCACCGGTTGGGCCAGGCGCTTCGTCGCGCTCTGGTCACGTGGTGGAGCCACCGACGCATGACCTGCAGGCTGCGCACCTGGTGGATCTGATGTCCCAGACGGCTCTGGGCAACCATCAGGCTTTTGCCGAGCTCTACGACCTGACCGTTCGCCGCGTCTACGGAACGGTGCTGCGGGTCTTGCGCTCACCGGAACACGCTGAGGAGGTAACCCAGGAGGTCTACACCGAGCTGTGGCAGCACGCGGCGCGCTACTGCCCAGACAAGGGCAGCGTGATCACCTGGATGATGATGGTGGCCAGGCGGCGGGCCGTGGACCGAGTTCGGTCGGTGTCCAGCGAGATGGCCCGGGACGAACGGTACGCCGTGGCCGCAGAGCCCGAGATCGACGAGGTCTGGGACCGCGCCGCGCAGAAGCAGGACGTCGAGCGGGTGCGTCACTGCCTTCGGTCGCTGACGGACGCGCAGAGTGAAGCGTTGACCCTCGCCTACTACCAGGACCTGACCCAGAGCCAGATCGCGACTCGACTGAACGTGCCTCTCGGCACGGTCAAGACCCGAATGAGGGACGCCATGAAGCGTCTCGGCGAAGCGTTGGGAGGTGAGGCGTGAGCGAGATGCATGAGGACGCGGCCGCGTACGCCCTCACCGCCCTGGACGGCGCCGAACTGGCGGAGTTCGAGGCCCATCTGGCCACCTGCGCGCTCTGCCAGCAGGAGGTTGCTGAGTTCTCGGCGACTGTTGCGCAGCTGTCCCTGCTGACCCAGGCGACTCCGCCGCCGAGATTGCGGCCGAACATCCTCACGGTCATCCAGGACGTGCCGCAGCTGCCGGCTGAGGACGGGGCCGACGAGCGACCGGCTGAGGACGGGGCCGACGAGCGACTCAGCATGCCGGCGACACTGAATCGCCGTACGAGCACGGACACGCCTACCCGCCCAACTGGACCGCGCCGAGCCATGCCGGGCTCAGAGATCTCCGATGAGCCGGATACGGGTCGCGTGGACGAGCTGGAACTGCGCCGGCAAAAGCGACAGAACAGGATCCTGCGCGGGCTGGTCGCGGCGGTGCTGATCATCACGGTCGGCCTGGGCGGGGTCACATACACCGTGGTCCAGCAGCGCCAGACCGAGGTCGCAGCCAAGGCCGCCTTCGAGGAGCAGCTGCTCCGCGCCGACGACGCCAAGGTCGTGGTCACGCCAACTCTGCAGGGTGGTGGCCGATGCACGTTCATCGTTTCCAGGAAGCTGAACCGTGCCCTCTACCTGGGCACGGAGATGCCCGATCCTGGGCAGGGGCGGCACTACCAGCTGTGGACGGCGACCGGAACTGTGTCGAAGAACGACCCCAACCTGGACAACGCGGTGCCGAACGTTCGTCCATGGCGGCAGTACTTCGGTGGCAACGTGGCCGAAGCCGACCTCCTAGCGGTCAGCATCGAGTCAGACGGCAGCACCCCGAAGGCTCCGACCTCCGACCAGATCATTGCGGTGGCCAAGCTCCCCCCCGCATAAGGAAGTGCGTAACGCGCGGCGGTGACGCTGGGCGGTGTCAGTGCCGAATGCCGGCTGTCGGTCTGGCTGAGCACGGGTGCAGGTACGAACGGCACTCGCGCGCAAATGCAGGCCTGTGGACCACTGACGGCCAGATCTGTGACCGAGGCTAGGACTTCCATTTGACTTTTGGATGGTGCGGGTTCGCCGGAAACTCGGGGAGTTGCAAGACGCATGACATGTCACCGGTCGCCGAAGGCGGTCACGGGCCTTCGGACCCGCGCTACTCGGAATACGCCAAGATCGGTGACTTCACAACCCTTCACCCCCGCAGTCCGTGCGTTGACCCCATGTCTCCGGTCAACGAAGGAGGGCGGAGGTCAGAACAGGTGGTGGGCTCGTTTCAGCTCGCACCGTGTCGGTCGGCGATCTGAGCCTTTAGTGGTCCAGCTAGCACAAAGCAGACTTGCCAAATCCCTCTCCGAAGAGCGTTACATTGCCACCCTTGGTGATCGGGATCGACGCCAGTGAGCCCTGCGTTGTCCGCCGCCGGCGTCTCCTCAGTCTGGTTGGCCCCCGCATTGTCAGGTGCAGGAGTGCAAAGCAATGGCGTGATGCCGTGTACGTGCGCGGAGGCGGCGCCGGCCGGGATGAGCACGAGCGCTGACGCGGCGAAACCAGTGGCCAGGGCCACCCGAAACTTTGACATGAATTCCCCCTAAGACGTGGAGCCGTCCGTCCAACGGCTCAAGTGATCTAGCGAAGCCAGGGAGGCCACCGCGGCAACCTGCTACGGGAGGATACGAATTGACCGTCGCAATGGTTCACACAATTCGTCAGCCGCCAGATGTCGCGACCACCTGCTTCATCGCGCCTCAGGAAAGGTTGGTGGTCTCAACGCGTGAGGCGGCCAGCCTCGCGTCATCAGCGGCCTACGACCCCGGTCGAGTTTCGTCGGCGACAGCGAGAGCAATCTCGGGGGCGGCTTCTTCACGTACCGCTCACCGAAATGCGCGACCACCGCTGGAGTCAAGGAAAGAGCTATAGCTAGGGCGAGTTGTGGCCGGACTCAAGCAACAGCACTCGGGCCGTCATCAACGAGGTGATGACGGCCCGGAGCGGAAATACTGCCTGACTTTTGCGCGAGGTACAGTTAGAAGCGTCTCACCTAGTCAGCGTATGTTTCGATGCTACACGTCGTCGTAGAGCTCGAAGTGCGACCGCGCAGCCGTGGCTAGGCGTGATGCTGAGCAATGTACCTCCGACTAGCGGTTCTGCTGCTGGTCGTTGACGGTCGCTACCCGTCACTGCTTGACGTCCTGGGGACTTTTCAGGGACTAACCAAGATCAACAACCGAAGCGGCCCGACCAGTGCTGGAACACCGGCCGGGCCTGGAATCCCACTGTGCGAGCGCGAGATCCCAATGCCCAAATCACGGCCGGAAACTGAAATGTCAGCGGTCGAGTTGTCCTCGCAGCGCTCCCAAAGGACGGTGGAACTCGTCGTTGTGAACGTTGACGTAGTAGGAGTCGGGATGCACGACGATATCGATCGCCAGTGATCGGTCGACCGTGGTGCACCCTGCCTCCCACGGGTCAAAAGGCACAACGATCGGCCCGTTGACGCCCGCTGGTGCTTTGTGAATGTGCGCTTCGGTGACCTCGACACCGGTTACCTCGATCGTCCAGCACACCTCGCCCGTTCCCGGATTGACGGTCACGGTGGCGGTTCCGCTGCCGTCCGGGTCTCCGGGGACGACCTCCGCCGCGGCAGTCAGCTCAACCGTGAACGGCACCCCACCGGTTGCACCAGACGCAGGCACAACAGACGCCAACAACAGTCCTGCGGATGCGAAGAGTCCGATAGCGATACGACGAACCAGCGACATGAGAAACCCCCGAGAAGTAGGAATGAGACGGTTCACCACGACCGCCATCGTCGGGCTGTTCGGAGTCAACGCCAATTCAGATTGCGCCGGATCGGATAAATCTCAGCAAGCGAAAAGGAGCCCAACCTGAGTTGAAACGTCCGGGCCTAATCGGAATATTGAACCCTTGACACCCTTCACATCGGTGTTCATGGGTGAACCCCGCGCCGCCCTCAACCGGCGCGGGTTTCGCTACTTCGGTTCGTCGGGCCATGCGCGCTGCATCGTCCCTAGTTTTCCTGCCGATATAGTAGGCTTCTGCTTGAGGCGGCCAACCTGAATGTGGAAGGCTGCCCGCTTTGACTCTTCTTGACCAGCTTCGCCAACGCCGCGACACCGCCCGGCAGGCCGCAGAGCAGATATTGACCCGCGCCGCCGCCGGCAGCGTGACCTCACCGCCGACGAGCTGGCCGAACACCGCCAACACGTGACCGCCGAACGGGAAGCGGCCGACGAGGCCGACCGGGTCCGCGACGAGCAGATCGCCGAACTCCGCGCCACCGCCGCCCGCCGCACCGGACCACCCGCACCCGCGGCCCGGTGCTGACCCGCGAGCAAAACGTCGAGGACTGGGCCCGCGCCCGTGGCCTGATCCCCGACGACCAGCCTCTGTCTTTCGACCGATACCTCAAGCGTCTGGCGACCGGCAACTGGGACGGCGCGGAGCATGAGCGCGCCCTGTCCGAAGGAACGCTGACTGCTGGCGGGCACCTCGTGCCCACGCCGCTGAGCCGCCGCGTTATCGATCTTGCCCGGAACCAGACCAGGGTGTTTCAGGCTGGCGCCATCACAGTCCCGATGACCGCGCAGACACTGAAACTGGCCCGCTCACAGGCGAAGGCAGCCCAGCCCGGCCGAGGGACCGGGAAAGGCGGGCATCTGATGGCCAGCATCGCCAAGCGCCCAGACGGCGCCTATCGTGCCCGGTATTACGACCGTTCCGGGAAGCAGCACGCGAAGCATTTCCGGCGCAAGACCGACGCGCAGCAGTGGCTTGACCGCGAAACGGCCAAGTTGGTCTCGGGCGCCTGGGTAGACCCGAAGGCGGCCAAGATCACCGTGACCGAGTGGTGCCGGACCTGGCTGACCGGGTACGGCACCCGCCAGCCTGGGACGGTGCGTCAGGCCGAGGTGCACATCGCCAAGATCACCGAGGAGTTCGGTGCCCGTCGGCTCGACTCGATCCGGCCGTCTGAGGTGAAGTCTTGGACCGCTGCGCTGCACGCTGAGGGCCTGGCCGACAGTTACATCTACGCGATCCATGCCCGACTGGCCCAGGTGCTCTCCGACGCGGTCCACGACGGAGTGCTGACCCGCTCACCAGTGTCCCGGCGTACGTCACCGAAGGCGGGCAAGCAGCGTCCGTACGTGGCCAGCACCGAGCACGTCTGGGAGCTGCACGACGCGATGGGCGAGCGCTACCGCGCCGGCCTGTTGCTGGCTGCGTTCGCGGGCCTGAGGCTGGCCGAGGTGTGCGGGCTGCGGGTTTCCGACGTCGACTTCATGCGGGGCATCGTCAACCCGGCGTTGCAGTACCCAGCCGACCCGCTTAAGACCGAGATCTCGCGGACAGCCGTCCCGATCCCGGAGAGCCTGGCGCTCACCCTCTCGGCGCACGTCGCCGCGTACCGGCCGGCGGCTGGCTGCTGACGGACGAGACGGGCCACCAGCTCGGACCCTGGCAACTGCAGCGTGCATTCCGGGCGGCCCGGGCCAAGGTGGACGGCCTGCCGGCAGGCTTCCGGTTCCACGACCTCCGGCACTACTACGCCTCGCTGCTCATTAGCTCGGGCGGCCGATGTCAAGGTGGTGCAGACCCGACTGCGGCACGCGTCAGCCAAGACCACCTTGGACACATACGCGCACCTGTGGCCGGACTCAGACGACAGCACGCGGGCCGCCGTCAACAAGGTCTTGGCGGCCCGCGCCGAGGAGATTCCGGAGCATCCTGGCGGACTAGGGGAGGAGGTGAGGCCCGGAAGGCCTAGTCAGCGGGCACTTTAGTGCTACACGTCGTAGTAGAGCTCGAACTCGTGCGGGTGCGGGCGAAGCCGTACGGAGTCGATGTCGGCCCGCTTCAGCTCGACCCAGGTCTCGATCAGGTCGGGGGTGAAGACGTCGCCCTGGAGCAGGTACTCGTTATCGGCCTCCAGATTGTCCAGCACGCCGCCGAGGCTGTCCGGCACGGTCTTGACCGAGGCGTGCTCCTCCGGCGGCAGCTCGTACAGGTCCTTGTCGATCGGAGCATCGGGCTCCGTCTTGTTCTGGATGCCGTCCAGGCCCGCGAGCAGAATGGCCGCGAAGGCCAGGTAGGGGTTGGACGAGGAGTCCGGGCAGCGGAACTCGACGCGCTTGGCCTTGGGGTTCGAGCCGGTGATCGGGATACGCATGGCTGCCGATCGGTTCCGCGAGCTGTAGACCAGGTTGACCGGGGCCTCGAATCCCGGCACCAGCCGGTGGTAGGAATTCGCGGTCGGATTGGTGAACGCCAAGATCGACGGAGCGTGCTCCAGGATTCCGCCGATGTACCAGCGGGCGATGTCGGACAGGCCGCCGTAACCGGCCTCGTCGTAGAACAGCGGCTCCCCGTCCTTCCAGACCGACGAGTGCACGTGCATACCTGAGCCGTTGTCGCCGAAGATCGGCTTCGGCATGAAGGTGGCCGTCTTGCCCGCCGCCCACGCCGTGTTCTTCACGATGTACTTGAACTTCTGGATGTCGTCGCCGGCGCTCAGCATCGTGTTGAACCTGTAGTTGATCTCGGCCTGCCCGGCGGTGCCTACCTCGTGATGCGCCCGCTCCACCTGCAGGCCGGAGGCCTCGAGGTGCATGACGATCTGGTCGCGCAGGTCGGCGAAGTGGTCAACCGGGGGAACCGGGAAGTAGCCACCCTTGTACCGCACCTTGTAACCGCGGTTGCCGCCTTCCTCGACACGACCGGTGTTCCATGCGCCGGCGATCGAGTCGATGGCGTAGTAACCCGTGTTCTGCTTCGTCTCGAACCGGACGTCGTCGAATATGTAGAACTCCGCCTCGGGGGCGAAGAAGGCCGTGTCGCCGATGCCGGTGGAGGCGAGGTAGACCTCCGCCTTGCGCGCAATATTGCGTGGGTCGCGGCTGTACGGCTCCTTGGTCAGCGGATCGTGCACGAAGAAGTTCAGGCAGAGCGTCTTGGCCACCCGGAAGGGGTCCAGGTAGGCGGTCGTCGGGTCGGGCAGGAGGGCCATGTCCGACTCGTGGATCTTCTGGAAGCCACGGATCGACGAGCCGTCGAAGGCAAGGCCGTCCTCGATGACGTCGGGGCCGAACGAGCTCACGGGTACGGTGAAGTGCTGCATGATGCCGGGCAGGTCGCAGAAGCGGATGTCGACCATCTCGACACCCTCATCCTTGATGTAGGCCAACAGTTCATCTGGGCCTTTGAACATTCGTCCTCCGATGTGTCGGTGTGCCCGTCGGGCACGGCGGTGATGTTTGTGCTGCTCCGTGAGCACATGTCGGCTTGCTCTGGTGAGCAACGTTGTTCGCTGGACGAGCACGGCTCGATGCCCTCCGCACTCGGTGGCTAGGAGCCTAGGGAGAGGCGGTTTCCGTGCAGTTGCCGAAATGTTTCACGGATGTAACACGAGTCGGCCGCGGGGCCGAGCGGCACGTCGTGCAGTTGGCTAGCACAGATAACCTCGGCAGGTGGCCGAGTCGGCTCAGGTGGGGCACGAAAACGAAGCGTATCCGGGGGAGCGCCTCGGGCTGCCGCGGGTCGGCCGCGGCTCCCTGGCGTCCTGGCCATCTCGAGTCGCTGCGCTGACCATCGACTGGGCGGCCAGTATGGCGATCGCGGTGGGCTTCTTTGGCTCGGGTGTGCTGACCGGCGGTGGCTGGCGAGCGTGGATGATCTTGACGGTGTTCTTCGTGGAGTCCGCGGTCTTGAGTGCGCTCGTCGGCGGCAGCTTCGGTCAGTTGATCTGCCGGATCGCGATTGCTCGGCTGGATCGCCAGCCCTTGGGATTCGCGCGAGCGGTGCTGCGGGCGTTCCTGGTCAGCTTGGCGCTGCCGGCGCTCATCATCGGAGCTAACCGACGCGGACTACAAGACCTGGCGGTCGGCACGGTCGTGATCAACCGCCGCTGAACGGTGCTCGCTGGCCGCCGACCACCAACAAGCGTCAAGTTATCGCGGAAACTCAGGAAATCTAACGCTCGACCATGTTCGTTGGTCGAAACGCCGAGAAATCAGCCCCCAGTCCTATCGAGCGTTGGATTTCCGGAGCGGCTGCTAAAACATCGCCCCTGGGTTGAGAATGCCATGCGGGTCGAGGGCATTCTTGATCGCTCGAGTGAGCGCCATCACGTCCGGTCCCAGCTGATCGGGCAGCGCGGCCTTCTTTGCGCGGCCTACCCCGTGCTCTCCGGTAATGGTGCCGCCCAACGAGATAGCGAGAGCCATGATCTCGTCGAAGGCTTGGTAGGCCCGAACGCGAGCCGCCTCGTCGGTGGGGTCGTAGACCACCAGCGGGTGAGTGTTGCCGTCCCCGGCATGGGCCACCACAGGCACCGGGGTGCCATTCTTCGAAGCGATGTTTGCAATGCCGGTCAGCAACTCCGGCAGTAGCGGGATCGGCACGCCAACGTCTTCCAGTAGCAGGCTGCCCAGGGCCTCGACGGCCGGAAACGCGGCCCGCCGAGCGGCGACGAAAAGTTCGCCCTCGTCCGGGTCGTCGGTCATGAAGACCTCCTTGGCGCCAGCCAGCTCGCATGCGGCCTCCATCGCCGCGATCTCGAGGGCCCGGGCCTCGCCCGGCGCATCAGACTGGGCCAGCAGCATCGCTCCGGCGCTGCGGTCCAGGCCCATCGGCCGGTAGTCCTCGACCGCATTGATCGACGCGTTGTCCATCAGCTCCATCATGGAGGCGCGCAGCGTTGCGCCGATCGCCACCACAGCGTCCGCGGCAGCCGTGACGGTCGGGAACGCGGCGACCAGGGTGGATCGTACGGGCTGCGCCGGGATGAGCCGAAGGATCGCCCGGGTGATCACCCCGAGCGTGCCTTCGCTGCCGACGAAGAGCTTGAGCAGCGACAGCCCGGCCACGTCCTTGATCCGCTTTCCGCCCAAGGTGATCTTGGTGCCATCGGCCAGTACCACATCGAGGCCGAGCACATAATCGGTCGTCACGCCGTACTTGACGCAGCAGAGCCCGCCGGCGTTGGTGGCGATGTTGCCGCCGATAGAGCAGATCTCGTACGAGGAGGGGTCCGGCGGATACCACGAGCCCGTGCGCTGCGGCGGCTGACTTCACCTCGGCGTTGAACGCGCCGGGCTCCACCACGGCAACCCGGGTCGCGGTGTCAATCTCGATCGCCCGCATCCTTTCCATGCTGAGCACGATGCCGCTGTCCACCGCGGTGCTACCGCCGGACAGGCCACTACCGGCGCCTCGGGGAACCACTGGTACGCGCTGCGCGGACGCCCACCGCAAGACCGTCTGGACCTGGTCGGCATCCTGCGGTCGCACAACCGCCAGCGGTGTCCCCGCACCCGGGTCACGAGACCAGTCGAAGCGATAGTTCTCCAACGTCGCCGGTTCGACCGCCACCACACCGGCCGGCAGGGAGCTGATCAGTTGGCTCAACGCCGCCGGGTCGGGGATGCTCATGGTCACCAACTTATTCGTCGAATGACACTGTGGCTCCATGCGTCCTGACCGCCTCACCCGTCGCCAGCTCAACCGCGCCACGCTTGCCCGTCAGCTGCTGTTGGAGCGGTCCGATCTTTCGGTGCCTGCCGCGGTCGAAAACCTGGTGGGGCTGCAGTCCCAGGCGCCGCTAGCGCACTATGTCGCCCTCTGGAGTCGGCTCGCCGATTTCGACCCGAGTGAGGCTGGAGTCCCCCTCGAGTCCGGTGATCTCGTCCGCACCCACGCCATGCGGGCCACCGTTCATCTGTTCACCCGCCGCGACGCATTGGGGATACGAGCCTTGATGCAGCCAATGCTGGCGGCGCGCTTTGCATCGTCGCCCTTCCCGAAGCTGCTCCCTAACGTCGACCTCGATGCGGTCTGTCGGGAAGCGCGGTCTCTCGCGACCGAGCGTCCACTCAGTCGAATCGAACTGGGCCGTGGGCTCGCTGAGCACTTTCCTGACGCTCCGGAGGAGCCGCTGGCGTACGCCGCTACCTACCTCGAGCCGATGGCGCAAGTTCCGCCGCGCGGCGTCTGGGGGAAGCGGGCCCCGGTCCGTTGGCAGACCTATCGTGGCTGGCTCGGTACGGACGCGAACACACCGGCCAGGATCGACCAGATCGTGCTGCGTTACCTCGGGGCGTTCGGACCGGCAACGGTTGGCGACATCCGCATCTGGTCGGGTCTCTCCGGCTTGAGGGAGGTGGTCGATCGGCTAGCGCCGGACCTGCGGATCTTCGCCGACGAGAGCGGCCGGGAGTTGCACGACCTGCCCGAGGCTCCCCGGCCGGCGGCTGACGTGCCGGCCCCGGTTCGGTTCCTGCCGGAGTACGACAACGCGTTGCTCTCCCACGATGATCGGACTCGGATCATCCCCGACCGTCGACCGGTGCCCCTTCCGCCCGGCGACGGCGCACGAGTGGGCACGGTGCTCATTGACGGTGATTTCCGAGGAACGTGGCAACTCGTGTCCACCAAGCACACCGCAGACCTTCAGGTTGACGCAGTAGGGCTTTCTGGTTCGGAGATCAGTCAAGTCGAGGAGGAAGGTCAGCGCCTGCGTGCCTTTCTCAGGTCGGGCCTGCCCGGGGATGTCACGCTGGTTGACGGCTGACGCGCGCATCCCGGGATCGGGGCTGAGGCTGTCCAGTTCATGATCAGCTCACCCGCTGGTGGCGTGCGCGGGAGCTATCCGGTCCGCTCGGCAGCTTCCAGCCACGCGTGTTCCAGTCCCTCGCGGTCTGTGATGAGGTTGACAAGTTCCGCGTTCAGCTCGGCCAGCCGCCCATGGTCGGTCGCGGTGGCCGCCATCTCTTGGTGGAGTTCGTCGATGCGCTGCTGCGTACGCTCGAGCTGCGCTTCGAGGCGCGCGAGCTCCTTTCGCGCTTGCCGCGTCTGGGCAGCCGAGGAGACGGCGGAGCCCCTTTGATCACCGACTGGTGCCGGAGGGACTGCCCCTTGGCGTGAGCTCAGGTACTCATCCACTCCACCGGGCAGCAGGACGCAGCGCCCATCTCCGCGGAGCGCGTAGGTGACATCGCAGACGCGTTCGAGGAAGTAGCGGTCGTGCGTCACCACGATCAGCGTGCCGGGCCAGCCGTCGAGGTAGTCCTCGAGAACCGTCAAGGTGTCGATATCAAGATCATTCGTCGGCTCGTCGAGCAACAAGACGTTGGGTTCATCCAGTAGCAACCGCAGGACCTGCAGCCGGCGGCCCTCGCCACCGGACAAGTCGTCCAGCCGGGTGGTGAGCAGGTCGCCACGGAAGCCGAAGTCCTCGAGCAGCGTCGTCGCCGACAGCTCCTTGCCTGACTGCAGCGAGCTGGCGCGACGGATCTCCTGTACCGACTCCAGGACCCGCTGCGGTCCGCGGTGCTCCGCCAGCTCTTGACTGAGATGGCCGATGCGCACGGTCTTTCCGCGCTTCACGGAGCCGGAGTTCGGACGCCGATCACCGGTCAGCAGCTGCAGCAACGATGTCTTGCCGGAGCCGTTCGCGCCGACCAATCCGATCCGATCGCCGGGACCGATCGACCAGCTGAGATCCGTCAGCAGCGCGGCGCCGCTGCTCACCGCGGCCAACGCTGAGATCGACGTTGGCGAGGTCGAAGACGTCCTTGCCGAGCCGTGCGGTGGCGAAGCGCCGCAACGCGATCGTGTCGCGCGCCGGGGGCTCATCGGCGATGAGTGCGTTGGCCGCGTCGATGCGAAACTTGGGCTTCGAGGTACGAGCGGGCGGGCCCCGACGCAGCCAGGCCAGCTCCTTACGCAGCAGGTTTCTCCGCCGGGCGGCAACCCCGACCGCTTGCCGGGCTCGCTCTGCGCGGGTCAGCACATAGGCGGAGTAGCCCCCGTCATAGGCGTCGACTGTGCCGTCATGCACCTCCCAAACATGGGTGCAGACGGCGTCGAGGAACCAACGGTCGTGACTGACCACGATCATCGCCACGCCGCGGCTCTGCAGCAGACGAAGATGCTGGGCCAGCCATGCGATGGCCTCGACGTCGAGGTGATTCGTCGGCTCGTCGAGCACTAGCAGCTCGTGGTCGCCCAGAAGGATGGCAGCGAGCGCCGTTCGACGTCGCTCACCCCCGCTCAAGGAGCCCATCACTGTGTCCAGATCAACTCCGTCGAGGAGATGGTCGACCACTGCTCGAGTGCCCGGTTGCGCCGCCCAGGAGTGGTCTGGGCGCCCGGCAACGATCACGTCGCGCACCGAGTCTCGAGGTGCGATGTCGTCCGCCTGCTCCAGATAGCCGATCGAGAGGGTTCCGGTTCGGATCACCCGACCCGAATCGGGTTCGGTCCGGCCGGTCAGGATGCGCAGCAGTGTGCTCTTGCCGTCACCGTTGCGCCCGACCACGCCGACGACGTCGCCATCGCCGACGCCGACGCTCACTCTGGAGATAAGCGTCCGAGTGCCGTATGTGATGGAGACACGTTCGGCGTTCAGCAGGTTCGCCATCGGGTGACGGCCTACCGGCCGCGCATCGCCTGGCGGGCGCCTTTCACCTGGCGGGGATTCGTGGGCATGGGGCCCTTGGGCATGGGCACAGGCGGGCGGACGGCGTCGAGGGCCCGCAGCCGCTGCTTCACGTCGGTTACCTGGTTGGGCTGCAGCACCTTCGGCATCTTGCGAATGTGCTCGGCAAGTTTGTCCAGCGGAACCTGGCCCTCCCGATCGCCCATCAGCACCGTGCTGACCGGAATGCCGTACGCGACCCGCTCATGCTTCTTGACCTCACTATTGAGCAGTTGCCGAACGCGACCAGCCTCACCTTCGCCGATAAGTACGAGGCCGCCAGGACCGAGCGTGCGGTGCACCACGTCGCGGTTGCGGTTGGCCGCGATCACCGGCGCGGACACCCATTGCTTCGGCAACATGCTCAGCGCCACCTCGGCCGAACCGGCTTGTCCGGTGTAGCGCTTGTAGGTGGCAGCCTTGGCCCGCCGCACCAAGATGATCATGGCTAACAGCAGGCCGGTCGAGGCGCCGAGGAAGGCGAGGTAGATCGGGTGTGGCCACAGCAGGCTGACCAGCAGACCGATGACGATTGGCAGCACAAAGGCGCCGACCATCAAGTACGGCAGCGCCTTGTCGTACTCGTGGGTGAGCTTGTAGGCACGGACGATCTGGCGCATCCGACCCATGTCAGCCGGGTCGGTACTGGCCTTCTTGCGAGCCTTCTCGGCCTTCTTGGCGGCGGCCGCCGCCTTCTTGGTTTCTGCCGGGCTCAGCGCCTGCTTGCCGGTCGCGGGTGGGGGCGCTCTTGCCGGTCCGGCCCTTGGCCTCAGCCATGCGTCGTCCTTCGTCGAGTCACGTTCGTTGCCATAAAATGCCCGGACCCGTACCTACGCGACGGGGGTTGCGACGCGAGCGTTGCGGCGCTCGATCGCCTGACGGTAGAGCCGTCCGGCCCGGTAGGACGAACGGACCAGCGGGCCGCTCATGACGCCGGCGAAGCCGATCTGTTCCGCCTCGACCTGCAGCTCGAGGAACTCTTCGGGTCGTACCCAGCGATCGACCGGATGGTGTCGAGGGGAGGGTCGCAGATATTGCGTGATGGTGATGATCTCTGCGCCGGCACTGTAAAGATCGCCGAGCGCAGCGGAGACCTCGGCGCGCGTCTCACCCATGCCCAGGATCAGGTTGCTCTTGGTCACCAAGCCGCAGTCTCGGGACGCCCGCAACACGTCCAGCGAGCGGTCGTAGCGGAAACCCGGCCGAATGGACTTGAAGATGCGCGGCACCGTTTCCACGTTGTGCGCGAAAACTTCCGGCTCGGTCTCGAAGACCCGGGTCAGATAGTCGAGATTGCCCGAGAAGTCGGGGGCCAGCATCTCGACTCCCGTGCCTGGGTTGAGCTCGTGGATCTTGCGAATTGTTTCGGCGTAAAGCCAGGCGCCCTCGTCCGGTAGATCGTCGCGGCACACTCCGGTCACAGTCGCGTACCGCAGGTCCATCGTCTGCACAGATTCGGCCACCCGCAGCGGCTCGGCGGCGTCGAAGTCAGCCGGCTTGCCGGTATCGATCTGGCAGAAATCGCAACGCCGGGTGCAAGAGTCGCCGCCGATCAGAGAAGGTGGCTTCCCGGTCCTCCCAGCACTCGAAAATGTTCGGGCATCCGGCTTCCTGGCAGACGGTGTGCAGGTCCTCGCGCTTCACGAGTTGCTGGAGCTCCCGATACTCCGGACCCATCCTGGCCGTGGTCTTGATCCACGCCGGTTTCTTCTCGATCGGCACGCTCGCGTTGCGGACCTCCAAGCGCAGAAGCTTGCGGCCGTCCGGAGCGATCGTCACCCGCTCAGACTACCCGTGATCGCACTTGCCTCAGCCTTTGGTCTGAGCCGAATCCTTGACCGCGGCTGGGCGCGCTTGCACAGATTTGGACGTCGACGACCCTCCTTTCGGTACCTGGTTTGTGCTGTGTCGGCTGTGCGGTCTCGATTCAGGTGACATCGCGGCGACGGAAGATCAGCAGCGTCACGATGATCAACCCGGCCAGCAACACGGTCCAGTAGACCGCGCCATGGGCCAGACCGACCTCTCGGTGCAGGTACTCGACGCTCACGCCGCCCTCGGTCAACTTCTTGACGGGGATCGGGTACTGGTATCCCTGGTCCACGATCGCCGCCAGGTTGGATTCTGCTGACCACGGGGTGAGTCGCTGGGCCCATGCCCGCTCGCGGAGAACCACAATGCGAACGAACCAAACAAAGAGGTAACCGAGCAGTACGCCGAGCGCGGCGGCCGTGTGCCGGGTGATCAGGCCGATGCAGTAGCCGACAACCGCCAGCGCGCCGACGACGGCCACTCCGCGTCCGGCCATCGACAGCTGTGCACGCAGTCCGCTGACGTCACCGCCGTGCACAGAGGTGAGCAGCGCCGCCATCCCGAGAACAAAGGCTGAAGCGAGCACGCTCACCAGTAGCGCGAACGTCGCCACGGTGATCAACTTGGAACCGAAGACCGGGACACGGCGCGGCACGAAGCTGAGCCAGTTGGCGATCGCGCCGGTAGTGAACTCTGCGCCGATGAATGACGCGGCGACCAAGAACATGGCCAACCCGGTCAAGTAGATCGAAAGCAACAAGCCAATGTGAGCGACCTCGTTGAACGGCTCCGGTTGCAGCCCGTAGTTCTCCTTGCTGGGCGCGACCCCAGCACATTGCTCCTGGGGCTGGCCGGCAGCAACGCATTGCCGTTCCCATTCCTCGTGGTGTAGCTCCCACTCCTTCAGGTCTCGCTCGTACTGCGCCTGATTGGCGGCCACGGCTGCAGCCGACGGCGGACTGACGTCCGCATTGACCTGGAGTTGGAAGATCGACAAGATCATGAAGACGGCGAGCAGCGTGATGAGGGTGAAGCGTCGACTCCGCAGCCGGTTGATCTCCGCACCGATGAGCCGCATCATCTGGGTGCTCCACTCGTAGCGCCCAGATGGTCCTCGGCTGTCAGCTCCAAGAACACAGACTCCAGATCAGCTCGCACGGGTGTCAGCTCGAAGACGTAGAGCTCGTGTTCAGCAAGCACGCGGGTGATCTGCGCCAGATCGAGGTCGGTCGCCGACTGGCCTGCCCTCGGGCCGGCCGCGACGTTGAGCATGCCGTCGGGCAAGGAGGTGACCGCAAAACCAGACTCGGCAAGCACCGTCGCGGCGCGAGCAGGGTCGGCAATGCCTACCCGGGCGGATTCTTGGGCACCGGCCTCCAGGATGTCGTCCACGTCACCTTGGGCCAGCAGCCGGCCACGGCCGATGATGGAGACGGTGTCAGCCACCTGCTGCACTTCGTTCAGAATGTGACTGGAGACGAGTACGGTCTTGCCGGAGTCGGCGAGTCCACGCATAGTGGCGCGGATTTCATGGATCCCAGCCGGATCGAGTCCGTTGGTCGGTTCGTCGAAGATCAACAGGTCCGGATCCTTGAGCAGCGTTGCGGCAATGGCCAGCCGCTGCTTCATGCCGAGGGAGTAGGTGCGGTACTTGCTCTTGGCGCGGTCACCCAGCCCGACCTCCTCGAGAACCTGCCCCACACGGGCGGCCGGCGCGCCGATACCCGAAGCCAGCAGCTGCAGATTTTTCCGACCGGAGAAGCTGGGAAAGAACTTCGGCTGCTCGACGATGGCGCCGATGCGGTCGATCACATTCGGCAGCCGCTGTGGCACATCCTCGCCGAAAACCTCCATGTCACCGGAGTCGGCGCTGATCAAGCCCAGCAGCATCCGGATCGTGGTGGTCTTGCCGGAGCCGTTCGGACCCAGGAATCCGTGGACTCCGCCAGCCGGCACCATGAGGTCGAGTCCGGCAACCGCTATCAGTCTGCCTTTGCGTGTCCGGTAGGACTTACGCAGACCGCGTGTCTCGACGGCGTACGTCGTGCTCCGCGGCATTGCGTGCCGCGGTCCGGCGCGTGCCGTCATGCCGAGTCCTGACCGCGCTGATCTTCGTCCAGCAGAAGCTGCAGGAAGACAAGATCAAGCCAACGGTCGAACTTCCGCCCAACCTCTCGCAAACGGGCGACGGCAACGAAGCCATGCCTCTCGTGAAAGGCGATACCGGCGTCGTTGTCGATCTCAGTGATCATCGGTACGTCATCGCGCCTGGCTGGCCGAACCACCATTGGCCCATTCTGGCCGCGATTGCTCCGGGAGGCGCGAGTCGGCAGCGATGCACGCACCTGTGATCAGAATGGCGACGGCCTCGAACGGACGATCAGGTGAGGACGCCCACGGTGAGCCTGCGGCCGGGGTCCGGAGTGATGGCCGGCAGATCTGGTGATCTCTCGTACGGCTCGAAGCCGAGATAACGCTCCAGGTGCGGGCGCAGGACTGCAGCCACGTGCTGCAGTGAGAACACGTCGTGGAGTTCGGCCGTCATGGACGTGACGCCAGCATCGGCGATGCCGCAAGGGATGATCTTGTCGAACGCCTGGAGATCGGGATCGACGTTGAGGGCAAAGCCGTGCATGGTGGTGCCCGCGGCCACCCGTACGCCGATCGCCGCAATCTTGCGCTCAGGCCTGGCCTCGTCCGCGGGAAGCCACACGCCCGAACGCCCGGACACTCGGCCGGTCACCAGGCCGAAATCCGCCAGGGTGCGGATCAGTGTCTCCTCGAGGCGGCGGACGTAGTCGACTACGTAGGTCGCCTCGGGCAGCCGTACCAGGGGGTAGCCCACGAGCTGGCCCGGTCCGTGCCAGGTGATCTTGCCGCCGCGATCGACGTCGATAACCGGAGTTCCGTCGAGAGGGCGCTCCTGGGGCTCAGTCCGCTTGCCGGCCGTATACACCGACGTATGCTCCAGCAAGATCACGGTGTTCGGTCGAATCGTGGCCGCGACCTCAGCGTGCAGTCGGCGCTGAAGGTCCCATGCCTCCAGGTAGTCGACCTGATCACGCCCCAGCCCTCGGTCGAGGAAAACCAGACCCATGACGCGGATTCTACGTTCTGTGACCGCGGCGATAGTCGCGCTGACAAGGTTCAGCTGACGTGCAGCGCGCTTCTGATCGTGCTTTCGAGGTCCGGAGCGGTGAAGACAAATCCCGCATCCAGCAGCCGCTTCGGGATCACGTACATATCGCCGATAAGCTGCTCGGCCAGCTCGCCCACGGCGGTCCGGAGGATTACGGCGGGGGCACCGAGCAGCCTCGGTCGGCGCAAGATTTCGGCCAAGGTGTCGCTGAACTCTGCATTGGTGGTTGGTTCGGGAATGGTCAAGTTGTACGGGCCGGAGGCGTCTTGATCTGCCGCCGCCCAGCGAACGACCCGCAGGTAATCCTCCAGCGCGATCATCGGCATCCGTTGCCTGCCGTCGCCGAGCGTGGCGCCAAGGCCGTACCGCCAGGCCAGCTGCATCAGCCGGAAGGTGCCGCCAGTGCGGTCCATCACCGGGCTGGTGCGGAGGTGCACGACGCGGATGCCGGCGGCTGCTGCCTGGTCGGCGGTCGCCTCCCATGCGACGACGACCTGCGCCAGGTAGTCCTTCGCCGGCGTTGAAAGCTCTGTGTGGGGCTCCCGGCTCCATGCCGTGCCGTAGCGCGCAATACCGCTCGCCTGGATCAGGGTCGGCACGGAACCGTTCTCGGCCCGTGCAGCGAGCATTCGAGCCAGAGTCTGGCCAGCGTTCACGCGTGAGGACAAAATCAGCCTCCGCCGAGACGACGTCCAAGGCTTGGGCGCGACGGCGACACCGCAGAGGTTGACCACCACGTCCACCCCGTCGAACGCCCGCTCGTCTGCACGGCCGGCATCGGGGTCCCAACGGAACTCGCTCCGGGCGGCCGGCTCCCGCCGGACCAGTCGGACAACCTCCGCACCCTCTGTAGCGAGCTGTTTCCGCAGCGCAGCGCCGAGGAAGCCAGACGCGCCAGCCAGCAGCCACTTCACGCTCTACCGCCCCTCCGCTCGAAAATGCTGACGAAGGACAGCCGATCTCGCCGATCAGGTCGCTTCCCACCACCTTTCGTAGCGGGGCGTCCGAACGGATGCGCCAAAGGGATTCAGAGTCCGAACTCGGAGCCGAAATCCCCTTCATCGAGTCGCGCTTTAACCGTGCTGAGGAAGCGAGCCGCCTCGGCTCCGTCGACCAGTCGGTGGTCGTAGGACAACGAGAGGTACATCATGTCGCGCACCGCGATCACCTCGCCGAGCTGCGGATCGGCGACGACCACTGGACGCTTGACCAGCGCGCCGGTGCCGAGGATGGCGACCTGCGGCTGATTGATGATCGGGGTGTCCATCAACGTGCCGGCCGAGCCGTAGTTCGTGATGGTGAAGGTACCGCCGCTCAACTCGTCCGGGCTGACCTTGTTCTGCCGCGTGCGGGCGGCCAGGTCACCGATCTTTTTGGCTAGTCCGGCGATGTTGAGATCACCCGCGTCCCTGATCACGGGGACCAGCAGACCCTTCTCGGTGTCGACGGCTATCCCGACATGTTCCGCGTCAGGGTAGGTGATGGTTTGAGCCTCGGTATCGATGGTCGCATTGACCTTCGGGTAGATCTTGAGCGCCTCGATGGCCGCCTTGGTGATGAACGGTAGGTAGGACAAGCTGGCGCCTTCGCGCTTCTTGAAGTCCTCCTTGACCTTGGCCCGAATGCGTGAGATTGCTGTGAGGTCGACCTCGACCGTCGCGGTCAGTTGGGCGGCGACCTGCAGCGACTCGACCATCCGCCTGGCGATGGTTTGCCGCAGCCTCGACATCTTCTCGGTGGTGCCGCGCAGCGAGCTCGGCTGGGTCGCGGCGGACGCTGCCGCGGGTGCAGGCCTCGCCGCGGCCGGCGCCTCCGCCGCAGCTGGTGCCGCAGCGGCCTTAGCCGCTTCCGCCGCTGCGTTCTTGGCCGCTTCCGCTGCCGCGAGGACGTCTTGTTTCCGGATCCGGCCGCCCACGCCGGTGCCGTTGACCTGGCCCAGATCGATGCTGTGCTCCTTGGCGAGCTTGCGGACCAGGGGAGTGACGTACCCGGCGTCAGCCTCGGTGGCGGCCGAGACTGCGGACGTGCCCGATGCCCCGGGCGGCGGTGGAGTGGCTGCGGGTTGCTGGGCCTCTGGCTCGGGCGGCCTGCTGGGTGCCGCTGCCGACTCAGGTTCTGCAGCGGGCTCCGCCTGCAGCTCAGCTTCAGGCTCAGGTTCTGCTTCCGGCTGCGGTCTGCCTTCGGGTTCAGGCTCGGGCTGGGCGGCCGCGGAACCTGGTTCACCAACGACAGCGAGCACTTCTCCGACCTCGACGGTTTCGTCCTCCTGCACGCGGATCTCGAGCAGCACGCCCGACGCAGGTGACGGAATCTCGGTGTCGACCTTGTCCGTCGACACTTCCAGCAGGGCTTCGTCCGCTGTGACTTGATCGCCAACCTTCTTGAGCCACCGGGTGACAGTGCCCTCGGTAACGCTTTCCCCGAGGGCTGGCAGGCTCACCTCTGTGCCGCTGGCTGGTCCGCCACCGTCCGAGGACGGCGCGGTCGCCGGAGCTGCTTCGGCGGCCCTCTGTTCGTCGGCCGCCGACGAGGGCGCCGGTGCGCCCTGCCCGCTCGCGTCGCTGTCCGGGGGTGCCTGTGGCCCGGTAGGCGCTTGCTCCTCGACCGCTGGTGCCTCTGCCGATCCATCACTGCCATCCGCAGCCGCCTCGCTCGCGTCGCCGATCACGGCCAGCACGGCACCGACCTCGACGGTCTCGTCCTCCTGCGCCGTGATCTCCAGAAGCACGCCGGCAGCCGGTGACGGGATCTCGGTGTCCACCTTGTCCGTCGAAACCTCCAGCAATGGCTCGTCCGCCTCGACGTTGTCTCCGACCTGCTTGAGCCACCGGGTGACGGTGCCCTCGGTCACGCTTTCGCCAAGCGCCGGAAGTGTCACAGAAGTCGGCATAGTGGTTAGGACTCCTTCGTCGAGCGGACCGTTCCTCGGTTGCGCCTCAGCCTAGCCAAACCCGGCTCTGAGGGCGTCGGGGCAGCAGTAACTGAGGAAGGGACATGCTCAGCTACGTTGTTGATCTTGGCGAGGTCGTGCAGCAAGGAGTCGCGGCCGGCATCAGCGATGGCCGTGCAGAGGCTTGCCGGCGAGGGCGAGATGCGCCTCGCCCAAGGCTTCGTTCTGGGTCGGATGGGCATGGACATACGGCGCCACGTCACTGGGGTGCGCTTCCCAGCCGTTGATCAGCTGCGCCTCCCCGATCAACTCGCTGACGCGGGAGCCGATCATGTGCACCCCCACCACCGGACCGCCGGACGGGCGGATGAGCTTGACGAAACCTGAGGTCTTCAGGATCTGGGACTTGCCGTTGCCAGCCAGGTCGTAGGTCAGCGTCTCGACCTCTCCGTAGGCTGTCCGGGCGGCCTCCTCGGACAAGCCGACGGCAGCGATCTCGGGATCGCAGTAGGTCACACGCGGAACGTCGCTGTCCTCGACCGGTACGGGTGCCGTCGACAGACGTCCGGTTCGGTGCCCGATGTCCTCGGCCACGAAGATGCCCTGGGCAAAGCCGCGGTGGGCCAACTGCGGTCCGGCCACGAGATCACCGACGGCGTACGTGCCAGGCACGGATGTGCGCAGCCGATCGTCCGTCTCGACGAAGCCGCGGCTGAGTCGCACACCAGCTTCGGCGTAGCCCAGTCCCTCGGTGTACGGCCCACGGCCAACCGCCATCAGCACAAGCTCATCTCTTAGTTCGGTGCCATCGGCCAGTCGGACGGTGACTGCGTCGTCGCCGGCCTGGCAACTCTCGACCGCACTCCCCGTTCGGATGCCGATCTTGCGGCGCCGGAAGGCGCGTTCCAAAGCAGCTGAGATGGCGGCATCCTCGGCCGGCACCAGATGCGGCATGGCCTCCACAACCGTGATCTCGACGCCTAATGAACGCCAGGCGCTGGCGAATTCGACACCGATGACACCACCGCCGAGGACGATGGCGGAACTCGGTAGCTGGCCCAGTTTGAGCGCGTGATCGCTGTTGATCACGCGATAGCCGTCAACCCCCACATCGGCGAGCGTTCGAGGAAGCGATCCGGAGGCAAGGACGAGGTAGCTGCCCAGGTAGTCCTCGTCTGCCACCCGGACGGCGACCGCTCCGTCGACCGAAACCAGGCGGCCCGCACCGGAAACCACGGTGATGCCGCCGGCTCTGACCAGCCCGGTGAGACCCGAGTAGAGCCGGTTGGAAACCGATCCGGCGTAATCCTGGATACCGGCCAAGTCAATCTTGTCGACGGTGGCGTGGACGCCGAATCTGCTGCCGTTCCGGGCTGCATCGGCCACCTCCGCTGCGTGCAAAAGGGCCTTTGTCTGGATGCAGCCCCGATGAAGGCAGGTGCCTCCGACCTTGTCTTTCTCCACCATGGCCACCGCCAGCCCGAGCTGGGCTGCCCGCAGAGCGCAGGCATAGCCGCCGCTCCCGGCTCCGAGGATCACCACGTCGTACGAAGACGCCATGGCTGACATCCTGTCAGCTCCGGTGAGCGCAATACTTGGCCCATGAACTGGTTGAAGCGGACAGCCGGGCGGACCAAGCGAGGGCGCCGCCGGTCCGGCGACAACCGTACGGTCGACGACGCCGTGACCCAGCATCTGACCCAGTTCGTGCAGAGCCGCCGAGGCGTCGAAGCGTTCGTGGAGCCGAAGACCTCCGTGACGCACACCACGATCTTGTTGGTCGCCTTCGATGGCGAGTGGACCCGCCGGGTCGTTCCGTCACCGGAGTGGGCACACGCTTTTGCCGAGTCGATGCAGATCCCCGGCTACGACGCTGCCGTGGTGGGTTATCCCCAGCGCATGCGGGACTACAACAGCCGCAACAAGAAGCACCCAGATCTTCGCTGAGAGCGCCGCTTCAATTCTTTCGGCCTTAAGGCAATCCGCTCGTCCAACGGCTTCGAAAACCGGTTAGGTGAGACGTCGACGCAATGGGACCTGCCTGACGGTTCCAGGTTTGGGGGGCGGCGTCTCACCAACGCCGTGCTGGCAGAGGCATCGCGCGCACCGGATGGAGCAAGCGTTGCCGGGGCACTGCCAGCACGGCGAACATCAGCCCCTTTTGTGTTCGCTCGCGCATCGCGCTCTTTGTCCGCTGTCTTCCTCCCTCGCTCGCGCGACGAAGAGCGTGTCTTGCTCGCTCGTCCGTCCAGACTGCGGAGCGCGATTTGTCGACGCTCGCGAACGGTGTGTTGGCTCGCGCATCGCGCTCTTTGTCCGCTGTCTTCCTCCCTCGCTCGCGCGACGAAGAGCGTGTCTTGCTCGCTCGTCCGTCCAGACTGCGGAGCGCGATTTGTCGACGCTCGCGAACGGTGTGTTCGGTCGCGGAATCGGCGACGTTGGCTAGGTGGCCATGGATCGGGCCAGCGCGATGAGGGTGCGGACGCCTGCGCCGGTGCCGCCGGAGCTGACGTAGCCATATGGTGGGCCGTCGTGGAAGGCCGGGCCCGCGATGTCCAGGTGTGCCCAGGGCGTACCGTCCGCGACGAATTCGCGGAGGAAGGCAGCAGCCAGGAGGGCGCCACCGGCTCGATCGTTACCGGTTGACCTCAGGTCCGCCACCTTGGAGTCGAGCTTGCCGCGGGTTTCCGCCGGGATGGGCAGCTGCCACACCTCTTCACCCCCAGCGTCGGCCGCGCCGAGCACCCGCTCTGCGGTTTCGTCGTCGGACGTCATGAGTCCCGCGGTACGGGAGCCGAGGGCCACGACGCACGCCCCAGTCAGCGTGGCGACATCGACCACGAGGTCAGGCCGGTCCTCACCTGCTCGGGCGAGAGCATCGGCGAGCACCAGCCGTCCTTCGGCGTCGGTGTTGCCGTTCTCCACGGTTTTCCCACCATAGATGGTGAGCACGTCGGAGGGCCGGTATGAGGTGTCGGAGGGCAGATTCTCGGCCAGCGACCCGTACGCGGTGACCTTGATCTTGAGGCCCAGGTCGGCGATCGCTCGGGTCGCCGCGAAGACCGCGGCCGCGCCGGACATGTCGCATTTCATCGTGTACATGCCGTCGGCGGGTTTGATGTTCAGCCCGCCGGAATCGAAGGTGATCCCCTTGCCGACCAGTGCCAGATGGGCCTTCGCCCCTCGCGGCCGATAACTCAACCGAACCAACCGCGGAAGCCGCGACGACCCCCCACCGACGGCGAGGATGCCTCCATAGCCGTCCCGGAGCAACGCCTTCTCATCCAACACCTCGATCGCCACGGGTACCGTCCTGACCAGGGCTCGGGCCTCGTCGGCAAACGATGCCGGATATAGCAGATTCGGCGGCAGGTTGACCCATTCCCGGGCGGTGACCACCGCACGGGCAACGGTCAAGGCGTTCTCAGCTATGCCCTTTGGGGCGCCGCCAGGCTCCACCACCGTGATGGCGCCGATCCCTGACCCGGGGGCGGAGCCGTTCGTCTCCGCAGTGAGGGAGGCATAGCGATAGCTGCCCAGGAGCGCACCTTCCGCGACTGCCCACACGGCGTCCACGCCCTGACCAAGGCTGACGGCCACCGACAAGGGCTCCTCCTCAGCCAGTTCGCCCGCCGCCCGGATGCCGTTGCCTGCGGCTTGGCGCAGCTCGTCGAGAATTGACTCGCCTTTGCCGAGCCCAACCACCACCAGCCGAGGTCCGTCGCCAGCAGCCGGCAACGTCCGCCGGCTGCCAACGTCAGGCTTTGCCCCGATGGAACGAGTCAGATCGCCGACGCCGGCCCCGAAGCGCTTCGTGTATGCCTGCTCCACGTCCTTCGGCACTCCGACCGATCCATCGGTGGAGAATCCGACCACCAGCACGTCCACGTCGCGCGGAACCGACCTGGCGATCGTCAGGGTCGGCAACGAGGGTGTCGACATGACACTGCCACCTTTCATTGCGGATTGAGGCGTCCAAAACGAGTCACAGGCTAGCTGCTGGCTTCACGACCGCGGTACGTCGGTGCAGGAGGTGCGGTAGGTTCGGTGATCATGGAACTCGGCGAGCCGGACGCCGGCAGCGGCACGCCCGCTCCCGCCCTCAAGACTTCGCCGCTGCACCGCCAGCACGTCGCGGCCGGAGCAAGGTTTGCCGCATTCGGCGGCTGGTCGATGCCGTTGGAGTACGCCGGAGCAGGAGTGCTGGCCGAGCACGCCGCCGTCCGCAAGGCTGTCGGAATCTTCGACGTCAGCCACCTCGGAAAGGCAACCGTGGCTGGCCCCGATGCAGCCCGGTTCCTCAACCGTTGCCTGACCAACGATTTGGGCAAGATCGAGGCCGGGCAGGCGCAGTACACGCTGATCTGCAACGAGGACGGTGGCGTGGTGGACGACATGATCGCCTACCTGAGATCGCCCGACGAGGTGTTGCTCATCCCGAACGCGGCCAACTGCGGCCGGGTTGTCGACTTGCTGAGAGCATCGGCCCCCGCTGGCGTCAGCGTCTCCAACCAGCACGACGATTTCGCCATCCTCGCGGTCCAAGGCACTGAATCGGACGAAGTCCTTACGGCAGCCGGCTTCCCGGCCGGCCACGACTACATGTCCTTCCTGGCCATCGAGCGCACAGGTCGGCCCATCACAATTTGCCGGACGGGCTACACGGGTGAACGCGGCTACGAGCTGATCATGCCCGTGGAGGCCGCCGTCGAGGTGTGGCAGCAGCTGTCAGACGCCGGTGCTCCGTACGGTTTGCAACCGGCCGGCCTCGCTGCCCGCGACACGCTGCGCACGGAGATGGGCTATCCGCTGCACGGCCAGGACCTGTCGCCGGAGATCACGCCCGTGCAGGCGCGTCTGGGATGGGCCGTCGGCTGGACCAAGGAGGCGTTCTTCGGTGATGCGGCGCTGCGCGATGAGAAGGCGCGCGGCCCACGACGACTGTTGCGTGGCCTGACGGCAACTGGCCGCGGCATCCCGCGCCCGGGCATGACCGTCCACAGCACAAGCGGAGAGGAGATCGGGTCCGTCACGTCCGGCACATTCTCACCGACACTCAAAACGGGAATCGCGCTGGCTCTGCTCGCTCCAGAGGTCACCGCTGGTGACGGCGTCTTCGTCGACATCCGGAGTCGGAGAGAGCCGTTTGTGATCACCAAACCGCCGTTCGTCACTCCCGGCGTCCGGGAGCCGTAACCGCTGATCAGTCGTGGTCTGGACCGAGGTTCATCGGACCGTAGACCAGGCGATCCTCCTCGTAGAGACTGACCGCCTGGACTCCGGCGGCTATCAGCTCGGGGTAGAACTCGCCGAGCCACGTCTCAGCCTCACCCTGGCTCGCAAATGTGCGAGGGGCGGAGCCATCGTTCGGCTCGCGATCTGGTTTCCACCGCCAGGCCATCAGGCAGACCTTCGCTTCGGCGAGGCGTGACCAACCTTGGCCGCGTCCCGCTCGATGGCCTCACCCAGCACTTCGTCGATTTCGGCCACTGTCTCGGCCGAGAGCCTCCGGTCAGCCGCGGCGGCGTTGTTCTGCACCTGCTCAGGCCTGGAGCCACCGGTGATCGCGGAGGCGACATTGTCGTTCTGCAATACCCAGGCGATGGCCAGCTGGGCCATCGACAGCCCCTCAGCGTCCGCCAACGGCGACAACCGCTGCACCCGGCTGAGCACGTCGTCACTCATCAGGCCGCTGATGAAGCGCGCGCCGCCCTGCGTATCGGTCGCTCGGGACCCGGCGGGAGGCGGCTCACCCGGTTTGTACTTTCCGGTGAGAATGCCCTGCTCGATCGGGGAGAAGACCACCTGGCCGATCCCCAGTTCTCGAGAGGTAGGTATCACATCGGCCTCGATGATCCGGTACAGCGCGTTGTACCGGGGCTGGTTGGAGATGAACGGAAAGTGCAGCTCCCGAGCCAATGCGTGGCCGGCGCGCAGCTGGTCCGAGGTCCACTCGCTGACGCCGATGTAGAGCGCTTTGCCGGAGCGGACGACATCGGCGAAAGCCTCCATCGTCTCCTCCAACGGCGTCGCGTCGTCGTAACGATGCGCCTGGTACAGGTCGACGTACTCGGTTTGCAGCCTGCGCAAAGACGCGTTGATCGACTCGCTGATGTGCTTGCGTGACAAGCCGGTGTCGTTGGGGCCACCGGGGCCAGTAGGGAAGTAGACCTTGGTGAAGATCTCCAGGCTCTCCCGCCGCTCGCTCGATAGGGCTTCCCCGAGGATGGCCTCCGCCCGCCCATCCGCGTACACGTCCGCGGTGTCGAAGGTGGTGATACCGGCCTCGAGCGCGGCTCGGACGCACGCCGTCGCCTGCTCCGCCTCGACTTGCGATCCGTGCGTCACCCAGTTGCCGTAGCTCACCGCGGAAACCTTGAGTCCACTCATGCCGAGATGGCGGAACTCCATACCTTCTCCTTCGGGACAGGGACGTTCAGAACTTCTTCTCGCCCCGCTTGACCCGCGGGGGCGGCATCCGGAAACGGCGGATCTGAATGCCGCGGTTCATGCCGTACATCAGCAGACCCCGCGGCGAAGCCTTGGGCAGTCGGGCGGCCAGCACCTTCTTGAACCCCCGCCACATGATCGCCGAATCGGCAATCACGGCGAAGATGAACAGATACATGCCGATGGTGCTGATCACTGCGACCCGTGGCAGTGACTGGCTCAGAAACGTCAGTGCCAAGATCACAACCAGGCTGGGCAGGAGAAACTCGCCGAGATTGAACCGGGAGTCGACATAGTCCCGCAGCAGTGCCTTTTCCGGAGTCGCGTCGCGAGCGTTGACCGTCCTCATCCGCTCGGCCCGGGCCTGCCGCCCCGCCGCCTGACGGGCCTCTTTCTTCGACAGGTTCTGGGTGACCCGCGAGCGACGCGCGGCTTCGGCTTCCCGGCGGGTGGGCGTCGGCCGGTCCTTCTTGGTGCCCGGCCCGACCGGCGCAGCAGGTGGCGGGGGCGCTGGCTCGGATGGGGTGTTCCGGCGGAAGAGTGCCACTAACTCGTACCTCTCGCTGCGGTGCGATCTGCCTGAGCGCTGGCTCAGCGGCCGACGCATCCCTGGATTGTCTCAGGGGGACAACCCAAAGACGAACCTACTCGCCGATCCGGAACGACGCCCTTACCGTTGCGGGGATACGGTGGAAGCCTCTGTACCTGCGCCCCGCATATTTGCGATTGTGGAAGGACCAGCTGATACGTCATGAGCGGCATTTTTCAGCGCATCTCGTTAATCTTTCGAGCCAAAACCGACAAGGCTTTGGACAAACTTGAAGATCCTCGCCAGACGCTCGACTACTCCTACCAGCGTCAGCTCGAACTGCTCCAGAAAGTGCGCCGGGGCGTTGCTGACGTCGCCACCAGCCGCAAGCGAGTCGAGCTCCAGGCGACGCAGCTCAACACCCAGGCCGACAAGTTGACCCAGCAGGCGCAGAAGGCACTAGAGGTGGGCCGCGAGGACCTGGCCCGTGAGGCCCTGACCCGGCGCTCCGGTCTGCAGCAACAGCTGACCGATCTGCAGACCCAGCATGCTCAGCTGCAAGGCGAAGAGGAGAAGCTCACTCGTGCCAGCCAGCGGCTGCAGGCGAAGGTTGATGCCTTCCGGACGCGTAAGGAGACCATCAAGGCCACCTACTCCGCTGCCGAGGCGCAGACCCGGATCAACGAGGCGTTCTCCGGAATCAGCGAGGAGATGGGTGACGTCGGCATGGCCATCCAGCGCGCCGAGGACAAGACCGCGCAGATGCAGGCTCGAGCGGGAGCCATCGACGAGCTCTTGGCGAGCGGTGCGCTCGACGATCCGACCGGCACGACGAAGGACGACATCACCCTCGAGCTGGAGCAGCTCGCGTCGACTTCAGACGTGGAAAACGAGCTCGCCCGGATGAAAGCGGCCATCGGTCCTGGCCAGTCGGAGGCACCGCAGGCGATCGAGGGCCAGCCGCCGCCTGCGCAGTCCCTTCCACCGACCACACCTAGCCATGGGAGCTTTCCGGCTCCGCCTGCATTCAACGCCGAGCAGCCGCAGTCAGCACCGGCGAACGAGGGTGACTTGCGATGATCGTACGGATCTTGAGCGAGGGGCAGTGGGAGCTGAGCGATGAGGCCGTCCGTGGTCTCAACTCCCTCGACGACGCGGTGGACAAGGCAGTCGCCGCGGGGGATCAGGACCAGCTGGCGGCCGCTCTCCAAGCCTTGCTCGACCGAGTACGCAGCTCCGGCACCGTGGTGCCCGATGATGAGCTTCGCGACTCCGACCTGATCCTGCCGGATGCGGACTCGACAGTCGAGGACGTCCGGGCCCTGCTCAGCGACTCCGACGAGGGCCTGATTCCGAACTAGCTCCTGATTCGCAGCGGATCAGCAGCTAGTCCTTCGTCGTCTCGCCTGGCAGCGCGAGCATCCGTTGCAGCGCCTCCCTGGCGTAGTGCTCGGTATCGCGGTCGACCACGATCTGGTTGACGACGTGGCCCGCCGCAAGATTCTCCAATGCCCACACCAGGTGCGGCAGGTCGATCCGATTCATCGTCGCGCAATAGCAGACGTGCTGCTCGAGGAAGGCGATCTCCTTCTCGGGGTGAGTCAGCGCCAGTCGCTTCACCAGGTTGAGCTCAGTGCCGATAGCCCATCTCGAGCCCGAAGGCGCCTTCTCGATCGTCTTGATGATGAATTCCGTGGAACCGATCAGGTCGGACTTGAGCACGACCTCGTGCTGACACTCCGGATGAACGAGCACCTGTACTCCCGGGATCCGGGCGCGGACATCATCGACGGCCTCGGGTGTGAAGCGGCCATGCACCGAACAGTGGCCCTTCCACAAGATCATCTTCGCTGAACGAAGCTGCTCGGGTGTCAGCCCACCACCCTGCCTGCGTGGGTCGTAGAGCACGCAATCGTCAAGGCTCAAGCCCATCTGCAGCACGGCGGTATTGCGGCCAAGATGCTGATCGGGAAGGAAGAGCACCTTCTCACCCCGCTGGAAAGCCCAGTCCAGCACCGTCTTGGCGTTCGATGACGTACACACCACGCCGCCATGCTTGCCGCAGAATGCCTTGATGTCGGCCGAGGAATTCATGTACGTGACCGGCACCGTGACGTCGGCGACATCGGCATCTGCCAGAACGTCCCAGGCGTCCTCCACCTGCGCCAGCCGAGCCATGTCGGCCATCGAGCAGCCGGCCGCGAGGTCGGGCAGAATCACCCTCTGGTGATCGGCGGTCAGAATGTCTGCCGATTCGGCCATGAAGTGCACGCCACAGAAAACGATGAATTCCGCCTCCGGGCGAGCCGCCGCTTCGCGAGCCAGCTTGAAGGAGTCACCAGTAACGTCGGCGAACTGGATGACCTCATCACGTTGGTAGTGGTGCCCGAGAACAAACAACCGGTCGCCGAGCGCCGCCTTCGCCCGTCGGGCGCGTTCCACCAGTGCGGGGTCGGAGGCTGGAGGAAGATCGCCCGGGCACTCAACGCCGCGCTCCGAGCGCGGGTCGGACTCTTGGCCGAGAACGAACAGGGAGAGCGGAGTCCCAGGCCTGATCGGAGCCGACGTCGGGGTGGTGGTCACCCCCCCACGATACTGGCCGCAACCGGGACTACCCGATTCCGCGGCTCGGGAGCCCGGTCCGATAGAGGTCCCGAAGCAGGGCGATCTCGGCGCCATGGTGGATGACCTCGCGATGGATATGCAAGATGGTTCTCCCAATGCCAGGAGAGCTGATTCCCGAGCTCGGCACGCCAGTCCAGGTGCTGTGGGGTCGTCGCGCCGATCGTCACGTCCCTACGATGGCAGCCGCCGGGGACAGAAAGAGGGCGGCCAACGTGCGAGTGCTGGTAGCGAGCGATGCCGTTGGTGCGCTGACATCGCTCCAAGCGGGCCGCGTCATCGCTTCCGGCTGGTCGCCGGCAGTGGTGGACGTGATCGCACTGGGGGAGGCTGGCGCCGGGTTCGTCTCGGCCTTCGCGGACCTGCGCGGTGCCTCCTTGGACGTTTCTGCAGTCGGCGGGTCGACGGTCACCCTCGCTGAGGCGAACGGCGTCGCCGCGCTGAGCGTCAGCGGCGAGCAGCTCCGAGCCGATCTGCCGTACGCCACCTCGTCGGGAGCTTTGGGCGAGGAACTCAACCATCTGCTCCGCAGCCGCCGCCCGCGCCGGGTCTACCTTGACCTCGCCGGGGTTGCTGTGCACGACGCAGGCGCGGGGTTCCTGGCCGGCTTGGGAGCCACCGCCGATCGGCCGCTTGATCACGGTGCCCTGGGGCTGAGCGATCTCGGTGTTGTGGATCTCAGCATTCCGTTCTCGACCCTTGGCCATACCGAGCTCATCGGTGTTGTGCCGCACAGCGAGCTCAACCACCACCTGCTCGGCCTGCGCGGGATCACGTCCGCACGGGGTCGAAGCGCCGGCTTGGATCCCGCGCTCTTGTTGCGTATTGACGGGGCTCTGGAGAGCTTCGCTCGGCACACCTCGGCCGAGCATGCGGCGCTGACCGGCGCTGGTGCTTGCGGCGGCCTCGGATTTGCCGTCCTGGCGTTGGGTGGGCGACTGACCACCGGACCTGAGGTGGCCTTGACCTCGGTCGAACACAAGGTGGATCTGATGGTGACCGGCTGCACCGTGTTCGACTTCGCCACGCGCGGCGGCGGAGTTGTCGCTGCCGTAGCAGAGGCTGCAGCAGTCGGGCTCAGTCCATGCATCGTTCTGGCTTACGAGGTCCTCATCGGTGCCCGAGAAATGCGAACCTTGGGCATCGAAGCCGCGTACGCGGTACGCGAGACCGCTGGCGACCGGCCGAATGGGTCGGCGGTGAGCGAGGCAGAGTTGGCCGCGCTGGCGCGGCGTGTCGCACGCTCATGGAGCTGGTGATCACCCAGAGCTCCGCCTCCCTCGCTGAAATCGGCCGAACCAGGGGGCCGGACGACGTCGATCCGCGGCGTGTCGGCTCATGGCAAGGCAATTCTCAGCGCACTGGGTTGGCGGGCAGGCGTTTTGCCGCTGTCTTCCGCCCCCTTAGACTTAACGTGTCGAGTAGGGCAGACAACATTCAGGAGTTGGATATGACGGCAACCGACCAGACCTTCGTCGAAGCACCGACCGTCGCCGACGGCATCATCCTCACCGACGGGGCGGCCGGCAAGGTCAAGGCGCTGCTGGAAGGCGAGGGCCGCGACGACCTGGCACTTCGAGTGGCAGTTCAGCCGGGGGGCTGCTCCGGTCTGCGCTACCAGCTCTTCTTCGACGAGCGCAACCTCGAGGGCGACATCGTGAAGGACTTCGGCGGCGTCAACGTCGTGACGGACCGGATGAGCGCTCCCTACCTGATGGGCGCCACGATCGACTTCGTGGACACCATCGAGAAGCAGGGCTTCACCATCGACAACCCGAACGCCACCGGGTCCTGCGCTTGCGGCGACAGCTTCCACTGATCGAGTTCGCAACGTGAAGTCGGGACGGCGTGTCGCCGCCCCGGACCCGTGGGGCGAGCCCCCGATTCTCAAGCGGAGGCTCGGCGCACCCTGAAGCGAGGCGGCTCGTTCAAGATCAATTCCTGCCCTCGCAGCCGGCACCATGCAGCCAGATCGGGCCCGGCGGCGGGATCGTCGGCTAGCAATTCGACAACATCACCGGCGTCGAGCTCGGAAAATCGCCGGGCCAATTCGATGATCGGCCGCGGACACGCCATGCCGAGGCAGTCCAACGACAGCCGTGGTCGCTGATTCATGTAACACCCACAGTGGCGCGGAGCTCCGCAACGATCGGCGGCAGGACCTCGAGGAAGCGGGCGACATCTCCTTCGGTGGTTGTGCGGGTTACTCCGATCCGGACGTTGCCGTGGGTCAAGGCCCCCATTGCCGCAAGAACGTGCGACGGCTGCTCACTGGAGGCGCTGCAGGCGGAACCGCTGGAAACCGCAAAACCCGCCTTGTCCAACTCGAGGGTCAGCGTCTCGCCATCGACGTACAGCGCGGAGAACGTCAACAGATGGGGTACTCGCCGGTCGGCATCTCCGACGACGTCGACGTCGGGGATCGCTGAGGCGATGCCCGATCGCAGCTTCTCCACGAGCGCGTACTGGCGTGCGCCCATTGCCGTCCGGTCGTTCTCCCACACCTCCAGGGCAGCCGCGGCAGCCGCAATCGCCGGTACGTCCGGAGTGCCCGGCCAGCGCCCGGCCTGATAGTCATCCGTCGGGTATGGCGCTCGCCACCGCACGCCACGCCGGATCACCATCAAACCGACCGAGGGCGGGCCGCCGAACGCGTGGGCCGCGCCGATCAGGACCGACCAGCCGAGAGAAGCGGGCAGGTCGATCCGGCCCACGGCTGCGGTCGCGTCGAGGACGAGGGGAACGCCCGCCTGCGCGCACAGCTCGGCTGCTTCGGCATACGGCTGCAGGGTGCCTACCTCGTGATTGGCCACTTGCAGGCTTGCCGCCGCCACCCCTGAACTGCGCACCGCGCTGCTCCAGCCCTCAAGATCGACCCGGGCAACCGGATCGACGGCAACGGTCACAGGTTCGCCGTACTCCTCGGCGGCCGCAAGCACCGAAGAATGATCAACTGCGCTGGTCACCACCTTCGGCCCGACTCGACGCCGGCCTTTGGCAAGGCCGGCGATCGCGGCAGCGGCTGCGTGGACTCCCGAGCTGGTGAAAACCACCTCGTCGCTCCGGGCTCCGACTGTCTCGGCAACACGATCTCGGGCCCAGTCGAGCGCCTGCGAGGCGAGACGGCCAGGCCGGTGCAATCGAAGCGGATCACCCCATCCGGCGTCTTGTGCCTCGAGCCAGGCTTGGCGGCCCTCTGGCAGCATCGGCTCGCCGGAAGATGAGTCGAGAAAGACCGTAGATAACGGCTGCGCCACAACGAAAACTTACGCCCCGGCCACCGGTGTTGGCAGAGTCTTCCTACGTTAGGGTGAAAGCGAGACTGGTAGACCCCAGCTGTCTCGCACGGGGTTGTGCCTGCCTCCTCTGGCTCGATTTGTGACCGACCGACCCGGCGAAAGGCACGACGTGGGTGTCAGCTCCAGACGGCTGTTGATTGCCGGTTCAGCCGCGTTGGTGCTGGCTCTCACCGGCTGCTCCGCCGAGACCACCGCTCAACTGAAGCGGCTCGGGTTGCCCGAGCCGGCGAGCGACCGGTCTCCTCACATGCTCGACCTGTGGATCGGCACCTGGATTGCCGCCGGCATCGTCGGCGTTCTGGTCTGGGGCCTGATCGGGTGGGCCGTAATTCGTTACCTATCCCACAACAATGAGATGCCTCGGCAAAGTCGGTACAACCTGCCCATGGAGATCATGTACACGATCGCGCCGTTCATCATCGTCGGCGTGTTGTTCTACTACACGATCCTTGCCCAGAATGCGATCCTCCAGCGGAATCCTCAGCCGGACGTAGAGATCAACGTTGTCGGACAGAAGTGGTCGTGGACGTTCAACTACAAATCTGCCAACAATCCCGCCGTCGGCCAGGACGTCTGGAACGCGGGCACGATCAATGCCACGCCCGACCTCTACCTGCCAGTGGGCAAGGTGGTCCATTTCAACCTCTCGTCGCCGGACGTCATTCACTCCTTCTGGGTTCCGTCGTTCTACGAGAAGCTGGACGTCGTGCCGGGTCGGTCCAACAACTTCTTCCTGACGCCGACCAAGGAGGGCGTCTTCCGCGGCAAGTGTGCGGAACTTTGCGGCACCTACCACTCCGCGATGTTGTTCAACGTGCACATCGTCAGTGAGGACGAGTACAACGCCTACTTGAAGACATTGGTCGCCAAGGGGCAGATCGGGGAGGCCCGGGGAGCGAAGAACGCCGAGCCTGGCAACGAGCTGAAGAATTCGAACCCACAGGAGGTGGGCCAACGATGACGACTATGGAGCGGACCGCGACGGCCGCTGAGATCGCACTGCCCAAGCGTGACCTCGGCCGGGTGGCGTGGAAGTGGATGATCACCACCGATCACAAGGTGATCGGCAACCTCTACTTCATCACATCGTTGATGTTCTTCTTCTTCGCCGGAATTCTGGCGCTTGGGATCCGCGCCGAGTTGGCCTTTCCAGGCCTCCAGTTCCTGTCTTACGAGGCGTACAACCAGTTCTTCACGATGCACGGCGCGATCATGCTGCTGCTCTTCGCGACGCCGTTGTTCGCAGGCTTCGCCAACGCGATCATGCCCTTGCAGATCGGCGCACCCGACGTGGCGTTCCCGCGGCTCAACATGTTCTCCTATTGGAGTTACTTGTTCGGCGGCCTCATCGTCTGCTCCGGATTCCTCACGCCCAACGGGGCGGCAAGTTTCGGCTGGTACGCCTACACCCCGTTGAGCGATGCCGTGAATTCGCCGGGCGCAGGTGCTGACCTGTGGATCATGGGCCTTTACATGGCCGGCATCGGTACCCTGCTCGGAGCGGTGAATTTCGTCACCACCATCCTGACCATGCGGGCGCCCGGTATGACGATGTTCCGGATGCCGATTTTCACCTGGAACATCTTGGTCACCTCAATATTGGTGCTGATGGTTTTCCCGATCTTGGCTGCTGCGTTGCTGGTTCTCGAGGCCGACCGAGTGCTCGGTGCCCATGTCTTCGATGCGGCGACCGGCGGACCGATCTTGTGGCAGCACCTGTTCTGGTTCTTCGGCCATCCTGAGGTCTACATCATCGCGCTGCCGTTCTTTGGCATCATCACCGAAGTTCTCCCTGTCTTCAGCAAGAAGCCGATCTTCGGTTACATCGGCCTGGTGGGTGCGACTTTGCTGATCGGCGCCTTGTCGATGGCCGTCTGGGCGCACCACATGTTCACCACCGGCGCCGTGAATCTGCCGTTCTTCTCGTTCATGACGATGCTGATCGCCATTCCGACCGGTGTGAAGTTCTTCAACTGGATCGGAACTATGTGGGGCGGCAACATCTCGATGCACACTCCCATGCTCTGGGCCGTGGGCTTCTTGGTCACATTCTTGTTCGGTGGCCTGACCGGGGTGATCTTGGCCAGCCCGCCGCTTGACTTCCAACTCAACGACAGCTACTTCATCGTGGCCCACTTCCACTACGTGGTCTTCGGCACAGTTGTCTTCGCCATGTTTGCCGGGTTCTATTTCTGGTGGCCCAAGTTCACCGGCCACATGCTCGACGAGACCTGGGGCAAGATCCACTTCTGGCTATTGTTCATCGGGTTCCACACCACCTTCCTCGTGCAGCACTGGCTGGGTGTCGAGGGCATGCCGCGACGGTACGCCGACTACCTGCCGAACGAGGGATTCACGGTCCTCAACCAGATCTCATCCGCGGGCGCCTTCCTGCTCGGCGCCTCGTCGCTCCCGTTCCTGTACAACGTCTGGAAGTCCCGGCACAACCCGAAGGTCACCACCGATGATCCGTGGGGGTGGGGGCGGTCACTGGAGTGGGCCACCTCCTGCCCACCGCCGCGGCACAACTTCACGGCTATTCCCCGTATTCGGTCCGAGGCGCCGGCCTTTGATCTGCACCATCCGGAGGTGGCGCTGTCGGAGTACGACGAGGAGGATGTGGAGGAAGAGGACGAGTTCTTCGAAGAGACCGGGGTGGATGCAGGCGAGGACACCGGCCGCAAGGGCGAGCTACGGGCTCGGGTCCGGGGGACGACCAGCGACCTTGCTGCACAGTACGAGGCGGGTCATCATGCCCGGTCGCCGGAGCCCGAAGAGGATCAGCGGTGAAGGTCGAAGCGTGGATCTTCGGGATCCTGGTCATCTTTTTCGTCGTGGTCACTCCGATTTATTGGTTACTCAGTCACGATCCGACCGGCACGGTCGCGTTGATCTTGACGCTCTTCCTATCGTTGATGATCTCGGGTTACCTCGCCTTGGTGGCCCGTCGCATCGATCCCCGGCCCGAGGATCGAACCGACGGTCAAGTCCTCGAGGGTGCAGGTGACCTTGGGTTCTTCCCGCCGCAGAGCAAATGGCCCTTGTTCTGCGGGCTCACATTCATCCTGGTCGTGCTGGGTCCGGTCTTCGGTTGGTGGTTGATGATCTTGGGCTTCGCCATCGGTTCGGTCACGTTGACCGGTTGGGTCTATGAGTTCTATCGGGGAGACCACGCGCACTAGGTCGGCCCGTGCTGTGCTGAGTGTCAAGTGGCCTGCTTACCGTCGATGGTTGGAGCCTCAGGTCGGCTCGGACGCTTCGGTTCGGCCGAGGCGGCCGCCAAGGGGTGGCGATCGGGATGACGGCAAGGGCGAGGAGGCCGCCGCTGAGGCGGCGCACAGAGGTTGAAGCAGCAGCTCTCCGGGGCACTCGTCAGGCGAGTTAAGGTCGACACATGTGCCGCAACATTCGACCGCTGAACAACTTCCAGCCGCCCGCGACGCATTCAGAGGTGCATGACGCCGCCTTACAGTACGTGCGCAAAATCGCCGGCACCAGCAAGCCGTCGAAGGCGAACGAGGAAGCCTTCAACCGGGCCGTGCACGACATCGCGCACGCCACCGAGCACCTGCTCGCCGATCTGGTGTCCACGGCGCCGCCGAAGAATCGTGACCAGGAGGCCGCCAAGGCCCGAGCTCGCTCCGCCAAGCGCTTCGCGACTGCCTGATCGCGTCGGAGCAGCAGCACGGATCGGGCGTTGAGGTCTTCCGGATAGGGCGCTGCCCTCACCAGCTGATGTGCAGCGGCCGGCCCTCGTCGTAGCCTGAGTGGGACTGGACGCCGACAACAGCGAACTCATGGAACTCTTCAAGGTTCGCGGCGCCGGCGTAGGTGCAGCTGCTCCGCAATCCCGCCACAATCGAATCGATGAGATCCTCCACGCTGGGCCGCTCGGCCTCCAGGTACATGCGTC
This sequence comes from uncultured Actinomycetota bacterium, assembly GCA_963754965.1. Taxonomy (GTDB): domain Bacteria; phylum Actinomycetota; class Actinomycetes; order Propionibacteriales; family Propionibacteriaceae; genus Microlunatus. Next base: position 570,889 of record CAVWIA010000007.1, on the reverse strand, counting down.
CGGTAGAGATGCCCTCCTCGAACAGCCCTGCCCGGGCACGTTCGAAGCCGCTGGCGTCCCTCGTCCGCAACCGCACAGCGCGGGCAGAGGCCATGCCGTACGCCTCCTTGTACTGGCGACCTTCGGCGTCGGTAAGCAGGTTGCCGGTGCTCTCGTAGGTGCCGGCGAACCAGGATCCGATCATGACGCTGCCGGCCCCTGCCGCCAGGGCCAGTGCGACATCTCGCGGATAGCGCACGCCGCCATCGGCCCAGATCGACTTGCCTGCCGAACGCGCGGCCTCGGCGCACTCCAGTACAGCGCTGAACTGCGGTCGTCCGACTCCGGTCATCATCCGGGTGGTACACATCGCTCCGGGCCCGACCCCGACCTTGATGACGTCGGCTCCGGCGTCGATCAAGTCGATGACTCCTTCGGCGGAAACGACGTTGCCCGCGACCAGTGGCACCCGGCGGCCCTCCGTGTCGCTCAACCGATCGCGGACCTCACGGACTGACTTGAGCGTCTGCAGCATCTTCTCTTGGTGCCCGTGGGCGGTGTCGACCACGAGAACGTCGATTCCCGCCTCCAGCAGACCTTCCGCGCGGCCCGCGACGTCGCTGTTGATGCCGACCGCTGCGCCGATCATCAACGCACCCTGCGCGTCGAGCGCCGGTCGATAAAGGGTCGAGCGGAGCGCATGCTTGCGAGTCAGGACGCCGAGCAGACGGTCGTCTTCCACGACCAGGGCCAGGTTGAGGTGGCCGGCGGTGAGCGTCTCGAAGATCTCGGCCGGGGAGGTATCCGGCGGCACCCGCAGAAGGTCGGTGGACATGACGTCCCGCACTTGGGCGAATCGGTCGACCCCCGAAGTATCGGCCTCAGTGACCGTGCCCAGCGGCTTGCCCTCTTCCACCACGACAACCGCCCCATGAGCGCGCTTCGGAAGTAGCGACATGGCCTCGCCGACGGTCGTGCCCGGCGTCACCGACACGGGGGTGTCGAAGACCGGATGAGAACCCTTCACCTTGCCGACGACCTTGGCAACCACGTCGGCGGGAATGTCCTGTGGGAGGATCGCCAGGCCGCCGCGTCTGGCTACGGTTTCCGCCATCCGCCGCCCGGAGACCGCTGTCATGTTGGCAACCACCAACGGAAGCGTCGTGCCGATGCCGTCGGTGCTGGTCAGGTCGACTGACAGCCGGGAACTCACTGCCGATCGGTTCGGCACCATGAAGACATCGGCATAAGTCAGGTCGTACGGAGGCTGGTCCTTCAGAAATCGCACTGGCCCATTCTCGCGGCTGGACGCAAGTCCCGTACAGCATCGGTGCGTGTCGTCGGCGCACGCGCCCCCCGTATGGACACGCACGTAGGTTGGTCAGGTGACTCAAGATTCGGCTACCTCAGGTCGCGATGTCCCGACGAGCGGCGAATTCACCCGCGACACCAACGACATCCCGACCCGTATCACCCGAGACGGACGCGACGGTTATCCAATCGAACCCGGCCGTTATCGGCTCGTCGTCTCGCGGGCGTGTCCATGGGCGAATCGGGCGGTGATCGTCCGGCGCCTGCTGGGGCTTGAGAATGCCATCTCTCTTGCGATCTGCGGTCCGACACACGACCGCCGGAGTTGGACGTTCGACCTCGATCCGGACGGCGTCGATCCGGTGCTGGGCTACGAGAGGTTGCAGCAGGCATACTTCGCGCGCTTTCCCGCCTATGACCGCGGGATAACCGTGCCGGCGATCGTTGACGTTTTGTCAAAGGCCGTCGTGACCAATGACTACAAGCAGATGACCTTGGACTTCTCGACGGAATGGCAGGAGTTCCACCGCCCCGGCGCGCCCGACCTCTATCCCGAACCGCTGCGAACCGAGATCGACGAGGTGATGGATCTCGTGTACCGCGACGTCAACAACGGGGTCTATCAGTGCGGATTCGCGGGCACGCAAGAGGCCTACGAAGCCGCGTACGACCGGCTGTTCGACGGGCTCGACTGGCTCACCGAGCGGCTGCAGGGTCAGCGGTACCTGATGGGCGACACCATCACGGAGGCGGACGTGCGGCTGTTTACGACACTGGTTCGGTTCGACTCCGTGTACCACAACCATTTCAAGTGCAACCGGCAAAAGTTGACCGAGTATCCGGAGCTCTGGGCGTACGCACGCGATCTGTTCCAGACGCCGGGCTTCGGTGACACAACCGACTTCGTGCAGATCAAGCAGCACTACTACATCGTGCACACCGACATCAATCCGACCAAGATCGTGCCGCAGGGGCCCGACTTGAGCGGTTGGGCGGCTCCGCACGACCGTGAGCAGCTTGGTGGCCGACCCTTCGGCGACGGCACGCCGCCTGGACCGGTTGTGGAGGAAGAGAGCGTGCCCAGAGGCAACGGCGTGCCTCTTCTCGCCTGATCCAGCTCGTTGGTGGGCTAGCGTCAGCCGCTCAGAAGCTTGCGATCATCGCGAAACAATCGCCAGATACGTCGGCCTTTCGACGGGCTCAGACTCGGCCGTCGCGCGCCGCCAAGGAGACCTGGACGCTCAGATCGACCTGGCCGCCATCAATTCGATCCCCTGAAATCCACCCGACACGAGGACGTGGGGCTAGACCGGCGGCGAGCAACCTGAGAGCAGTCGGCCTTAGCCGGACGGCGTGCCGCTGGGTGTCGGTTCCGACGATGAGGCGCGCGTCGTCGGAACCGGAGTTTCTGTCGGATCCTGACTGGCTGTCGGCGTCTTCTGGTCAGGACTCGAGGATGCGCTCGGCTCCGGGCTCTGGGTTGGCTCAGAGGTCGCCGCCGGCTTCTTTTCCTCCGGCTTGCTGGCTGGAGCTGGTTTTGCGGGATCAGTACCCCTATTTTGATTGCTTACCTGCGTGACCGTCGTGCCTTCGCCGCCGGACAGCGCATGGCCTGAGATCAACTCGAATCCGGTCAGCACCGCAGCGGCGATGCCGAAAGCGAGCAGGGCACCCACTATCGGCCGCTTCCAACGGCGCCTCGCATCGGCAGCGGACAGCGGTGCCTGGCGTTGCCGGGCGGTGTGCTGCGGTCGCGCAGTGGCGGCGGTCGTATCCGCACGGTCACTGATCACTTCGACTGCTCCAGGCGTGCCGGAATTCCACCGGCCGCTCCACACCGTACGGACCCTTGCGTGTGTGTGCCGGAGGGAGGCGGTATAGACCGCGCTGGCGACGGCAGCCACGACACTCGCGGCCGCGGCGCCGATGATGGTGCCCGCAGCGCCAAGCCGAGAGCCGATCGCTGCGGCCGTCATCGCGGCAAGGGCGCCGCCAAGGACCTGAGCCGGCGACAAGTCGATGGCGCGCTTCTTGCCCGGTCTGTCACTGCTTGCTTCTTGTTGGTCTTCGATTGGCTCGGATTGGCTGGGATTGGTACCGGAATCGGTCCCTTGATCAATGCTCATGTCTTCGTCGGTTTCTCTCGGGCGTGGTGACCGGAGGCAGCGATGACCCAGTCTCGTCCACCCGTTCCAACGTCCCCGGCAGCGGAATCATTGTCAAAACTGGCGAAGAGTGACCGATGACACAGCGGCAGGGGCACAAAACGCAGCACCCCGAGCCTTCGGCGACTCGGGGTGCAGCTGTTCCGCAGGGAGGTTAGGGCGCTAGATGCTCCGACTCAGTGCCGGCGATTGCCGCCTGTCCGTGCCCGTCACCATGCCCGTTACCCTGGCCGTCGCGCAATTCGTGACCGGCACCGTGACCGGCGCCATGGTGATGGTGAGCTGCCGCCTCTTCCAGCTCAGCTCGGGTTGGCTTGCGCAGAGTGTCGACGAAGTAGAAGCGCGTTGCTCGGCGCCGAAGTTGTTCCAACCTGAGTTGAAGGTCGGAGTATTCGCCATCGCCGTCCCCACCCGCCGGTACGAGGGCGTGCTGCTCCTTATGCTGGGTCAGCGCGTACTGCTCACCGACGGTGATCGGCCGATGCCGTTCGGAGTACCGACCCGACGGATCGCGTTCGATGACGCCGGTCTCAGCGCCGTGCAGCAACCGGTCGCGGTCGGCACGCTGCAGACCGATGCAGATCCGCTTGGTCAGCAAGAACGCCAGCACGGGAGCGACGAATACGGCGACCCGCAGGAAGTACGTCACCGCGTTCAGCGAAACGTCGAACTGGGTGGCGATCAGGTCGTTGCCGCCGCCGAGCCAGAGCATCGCGTAGGCCGTCATGGCCGCGACACCGAGCCCGGTCCTGGTCGGATTGTTGCGCGGGCGATCAAGCAGGTGATGTTCGGACTTGTCGCCCGTCACCCACGCCTCGATGAACGGATACAGCGCCATGCCGCCGAACAGCAGGGCCATCGGTATGCGACAAAGGCAGGAACACGTTCCACGACCACGTTGTCGATCCGATATGCCACTCCCAGCCCGGCCCAGGCATGATCCGGATGGCGCCCTCGGCGAAGCCCATGTACCAGTCCGGCTGGCTTCCGGCGGTCACTTGGGCTGGGTTGTACGGGCCGAACACCCACACCGGATTGATCTGCATCAAGGCGCCCATCAGGGTGAGAACGCCGAAGACGATGAAGAAGAAACCGCCGGCCTTCGCGGCGTACACCGGGAAGACGGGGTAACCGACAACGTTGGCCTCGGTGCGGCCGGGGGCCGCGTACTGGGTGTGCTTGTGGTACACCACAAGAGCCAGGTGTGCGGCGATCAGTCCGAGCAGCAGCGCCGGAAGCAGCAGGATGTGCAGCATGTAGAGCCGAGGGACGATGAGGTCGCCAGGGAACTCGCCACCGAAGATGAAGAACTCGGCCCAGGTGCCGATCAGCGGGGTCGCCCGAATCGCACCATCGAGGAAACGCAGGCCCGTGCCCGACAACAAGTCGTCCGGCAAGGAGTAGCCCATGAAGCCCTCGAAGATGCCGATCACCAGCATGGTCACGCCGATCAACCAGTTGATCTCGCGCGGCTTGCGGAATGCGCCCGTGAAGAAGACCCGGAGGCTGTGCGTCAGCATGGCGGCGACAAAGAGCATCGCCGCCCAGTGGTGCATCTGCCGTAACAACAAGCCGCCGCGGATGTCGAAGGAAAGGCCGAGGGTCGACGCGTAGGCCTCCGACATCGGCAGACCGCGCAGCAGCTCGTAGCTGCCCTGATACTCGATCTCCCCCATCGACGGCTTGAACCAGATCGTGAGGAAGACTCCGGACAGCAGCAACACGATGAAGGAGTAGAGAGCGATCTCACCCAGCAGGAAGGAAAAGTGGTCGGGGAAGACCTTGCGGAAGAACGGCCGGAGCAGGCCCGCGAGGCCGATCCGCTCGTCGGCCCACTTCACCGGCGGCCGCCGGCGATCTTGAAAACCGGACCGGCCTGTTTCTTGGGAACCTCAGCCTCGACGGACGGGCTACCAGGTACCGTGATGACCGGCTCAGCCATTAGTTGTCACCTTCTTTGAAGTCATGCCGCGAATCTCGCTCGAAGAAGCTCGGTCCGACGGGCACCGTGAAGCCACTGCGTGCCACCAAGTATCCCTCGGAGTCGGTGGTGATCGGCAGCTGCGGCAGCGCGCGGGCCGCGGGTCCGAACACCACAACCCCGGAGTTGCCGAGGTCGAAAGTCGACTGATGGCAAGGGCAGAGCAGGTGGTGGGTCTGCTGCTCCCACAGACTGATGGGGCAGCCCACATGAGTGCAGATCTTGGAGTAGCACAAGACTCCGCCGACCTGCCAGTCCTGGCGGGAAGCCGGGATATTGATGGTGTTGGGATCCATCCGTACGAGAATCACCGCGGCTTTGGCCTTTTGGGTGATGAACTCCGTGCCCTCCAGATCCTTCAGGTTCTCCGGCTCACCGTTGACCAGCTGACCGATTTCGACGTCGTCTGCCTTGATCGGCTCGAAGGTGACGTCGTTGACCACTCGGACACCTTCGGCCCAGATCGTCTTTTCGATCGTGGCCGCCCGCTTCTTCTTGGTGGGCCATGGGCCGAGATCAGCGAGGCCGACCAACATGGGGACGAAGACAAAGGCCATCGCCGCGAGCAAGCTGCGACCGATCACCTTGCGCCGAGTGAGCTTTGATTCGTCGACGACCTTGTCGAGCTCGGTGAGCATCCACTTCTGGTCTTCGGGACTCGACGTCGCGCCATGCCGGTTGATCGACCATCTCCTCGTCGCCCATGAGCATCCGTGCCCACTGCACGGCTCCGATTCCGATGAAGAGCAAGGAGAGCCCAAAGGTGACGCCTAGTCCGAGATTCCGGGCGTTGGCGCGTAGCGGTCCGAAGTCGAAGAACCAATCACCGGGAACGGCGAAGTAGACGACGGCAAACCCGATCGCCAGAACGGGCACCAGGCCGAACAAGGTGGCCACCTGGCGGGTTGCGCGGTCGGCGGCCTTCGGGTCGACGTCGGTCAATCGGGGCAGATGCTCCGGATGGCCGGGATCGGGCACCGGGTAGCGCGCCTCGTCGACTTCGGTCAGTTCATGGCCGTGACTTTCGCCTCTGGCGGGAATCGGACTGATGCCGGTGTCTTCGCTCACTTAGCCTTCACTCCCTTCGCGGCGATCCAGATGGCAAAGGCGACGAGGATACCCAGGCCGATGATCCACGCCCATAATCCTTCGCTCACCGGCCCGAGGCCGCCGAGCGCGAATCCGCCGTCACTGGGCCGTTCGTGTAGCGCGGTCGAGGTAGCCGATGATCGCCCGCTTGTCCTCGGATCTGAGAACCTCGTCGGAGAAGACCGGCATCTGTTGTGGTCCGGTGACCATCGCCTCGTACAGGCGCTTGTCACTGCACCGACCAGCGACGGCGCGTACTTGCCATTGGGCAGAGCGCCGCCGGCACCTTCGAAGTTGTGGCATGCCGAGCAGTTGGTACGGAACAAGTCACCGCCACGGGCGAGGTCCTCCTCAGTGAGGTTCGCCGGAGTGTAGTCGGCTTCGGCCGGAATGGCGGGACCGTGTCCAAGCGACGCCACGAATGCGGCCAGCGCAGCGATCTCCTCCTCGGAGTACCGGTTGGGCTTGACCGGAGCCTGCTCGCCGGGTCGAGACATCGGCATCCGGCCGCTGGAGACCTGGAAGTCGACCGCGGCCGGCGCCGACGCCGATCAGTGGGGGTCCTTGGATCGTCTCGGTGGTCTGGCCTTCACCGTTCAGTCCGTGGCAGGAAGCACAGCCGACCGCGAACAGGGCCTTGCCCTCCGCGACCTGCTGACTGTTGCCCGTATCGGCGGACACCCGCTGGACCGGCGCCACCGTGTTGTACAGGGCGCCGAGGACGAACAGCGCGAACAGCAACAGCAGCACCTTGGCGGCTGGGTGCCTTCTTCTCGAAGACAGGAATCGCACGTGGACCCTCTCGTTTGCGGTTCGCTACTGGCTATTCGGTTGTCTTTCCGCTGCAGATGCAGCGCTACCTGCAGGATGTAGATCACACCGAACAACGCAATCCACACCACGTCGACGAAGTGCCAGTAATAGGACACTACAACGGCGCTGACGGCTTGCTCGTGAGTGAAAGTGCGGGCCAGGAAGGTGCGCCCGAGCAGCAGGACGAAAGCGATCAAACCACCCGTGACGTGAAGCCCGTGGAAGCCGGTGGCCAGGAAGAACAGGGATCCGTACACGCTGGTGGAGATGGTCAGGTTCTCCGAGAACAACGCCGCGTACTCAAAGACCTGGCCGCCGATGAAGAAAGCGCCCATCAGGTACGTCAGCACGTACCACTCACGCAGACCCCACTGTCGAATCGCGGCCACGGAACCCGTCCGCTTCACCTGCCCGCGCTCGGCCGCGAAGACGCCCATCTGGCACGTGAAGGAGCTGGCCACCAGCACGCTGGTGTTCAAGAATCGCGAACGGAATGTTCAGCTTGTCGGTTTCGAAGTTCCAGAGCGTGTCGACCCCGAGCTGGGCGGCCTGGAAGTTGGAGACGTTGCGCACCGTGAAGTACGCCGCGAACAGCGCAGCGAAGAACATGAGCTCCGACGCCAGCCAGACGATGGTGCCCACGGCGACGAAGTCTGGGCGGTTCTCCCGGCCCCGGAGACGAACCTGCGGAATCGGATGCAAGGCGCTGGCCGGTTTGGTCATCGAGCCGCTCACGGCATGGGTGTGTAGGGCCACGAGGTCATTATTGCCGTATGGACTGCCAAGGTCACCCCTGGGCACGACATTGCACGTCACGACTTGGGCCCATTCGAGGTCCCGCCAACTCCTCGTTCCGCCAGGATAGGATCGACCGGCTCCGCAGGGTGTCGAGAGAAGTGGGGATGAGCAGACGATGAGCAGCGACCAGCCGAGCGCTGAGCGAGCATCCCGGTCGGAACCGGAGGAGTTGATCATCCTCCTCTACGCATCCGACCGGACCGTTCGGGAGAATGTCCGGCTTGCGCTCGGTCGGAAGGTGGCGGCCGACTTGTCACCGGTTCGGGTCGTCGAGGTCGCAACTCAGCCAGCGGTGATCGCAGCCATGGACGGCGGAGGCATCGACCTGGTCATCTTGGACGGCGAGGCGGTGCCCGGCGGCATGGGACTATGCCGCCAGCTGAAGGACGAGATCGCCAAGTGTCCGCCGATCCTGGTGCTGACCGGCCGTCGGGACGACGCGTGGCTGGCCACCTGGTCGCGGGCCGATGGTGTCGTTGCGCACCCGATAGATCCGCATGCGGCTGCCCGGTGCGGTCGCGGCGCTGCTAAGGCCGAGAGTGGGCACGTCACTCGCTACCCGTGGCTGAGGCGATGATGACGCTGGCCTGAGCTGTTGGCCGGCTTGGTGCGTCGGCGAGGATCAGAGTGCGGAGACCGACGGCGTGGGCCATGCAGCAGATTCTGCGCGGCGAAGCCACGCCCGCTCAGCTTGCCGCTTTTGTGGTGGCGCTGCGGAGCAAGGGCGAGACCGTCACCGAGCTGACGGGCATGGCCGACATCATGATCGAATTCGCCACACCGATCGAGGTGTCGAGCCCGGCCGTGGACATCGTAGGATCCGGCGGCGATCGAGCCCGTACGGTCAACATCTCCACCATGGCCGCGATCGTGATGGCGGCGGCCGGTGCCCGGGTCGTCAAGCATGGCAATCGCGCAGCCTCGTCGGCATGTGGTGCGGCCGACGTGTTGGAGGCGCTGGGCGTCGTGCTCGATCTCGAACCGGAACATCAGCAGACAGTGATCCAGCAAACCGGCATTGGTTTCCTGTTCGCCCCCCACTATCACCCAGCACTGCGCTTTGCGGGCGCGCCGCGGCGTGAGCTCGGTATCCCGACGACCTTCAACTTCCTCGGTCCGTTGGCTAATCCCGCTCAGCCCGTTGCGGAGGCGGTGGGTGTTGCCGACGCTCGGATGGCTGGGCTGATGGCGGGAGTGTTTGCCGCTCGTGGCAACCAGGGCCTGGTGATGCATGGCGATGACGGCTTGGACGAGATGACCACGACGACCAGCTCGGCGGTGTGGGTGTACGCCGACGGTCAGGTTGTCCGTACCCGGTTTGATCCGGCCGACGTCGGGCTGCCCCGGGCCCAGCTGGCTGATCTTGTCGGCGGCGACGCCGGCGCCAACGCTCAGGTGGTTCGTGATCTCGTGGCGGGCAAACCTGGACCTGTCCGCGACATCGTTACCTTGAACGCCGCCGCCGGGCTCGTGGCGGAGGCCAAGCCGGTCGCCGAGGACCTGACCGACCAGATCGCCGCTCAGCTCGTCAGGGCGGAAGAGGCGATCGGCTCAGGTGCGGCGAAGGCCAAGCTGGAGGAGTGGGTTACGGCCACCCGAGCGTTTCGTTGACACCATCAAGTCACGGTCAATGAATTCATGGCGGTGGCGGCCAGATCGGTGAGCTCCGAAGAGGCATCGTCAGGGACCGAGCTGATAGCGGCTACCAGGGCACCGTCGTCGCCACGCACGAGCCAGACCACAACGCGGTCGTACCGGCTCGGTAAACCGTTGGCGGTGTAGTAGACGTCCGCCCGAAACTCCATGCCGGGCCGTCCAGCGACGGCCCGATCGGCAGTGCGCAGATGGGTGATCCTCGTCGGGTACCCACCAAAGAATCGGTGCCCGAGCTCATCCAGCACGCGGCGCCCTGCTCGTTCGAGATCGGCGTCGGTCAGGTCGGAGCTGATCTGCGCCAGCGCGACCGTTGCCTGCCAGTCGCGTCCCTCGTCGTAATTCGGATGGACCTCCGCGTTGGCCAGGAAGATGACGTGAACAACTCCGTCGAGCTCGATCGGGTCGGGATAGAGCACATACGGCTCTGCTGGGAGCATCAGACTCGCCGACCCAAGGTCCGCCCGCCGAGTGGCGGCGTCCAGGCCATCGATCGCCGGTGCATTGCTCGCCGCACGAATCGAACGTGCAGCTTGTTCGCCCGTCGTCGTCGGCTCTTGCCACACCATCAGCCCGATGCCAACACCGGCGCCGGCGACGAGGACGATTCCCAAGGCGACTATGAGCGCCACCTTGGTTCCCGACCCGGCGGCTGACATTCGGTCCGGCCAGCCGAGGGGCGGGCTGGTAGTCATGCTGGCGAGCCTAACCCGGACGCCGCAACCGAACTCCGTCAACAAAATTGCGGAGGCGACGTAACATCCGACCCTCTCCGAGGGCCTTCCTCTATAGAGGGAGATCTCGAAGGGGAACATATGGCTGTCAAACAGACGCAGAACTCCTCGTCGGTCCTGCCGCGTAGCGACCGCCCCAGCAGAGTGCCGCCGACGTGGGTGGACGCGGCACCATTCCGAGCCCATGTGGCCCACCTGATGGCCGGTGCCGCGCTGAGTGTCGAGGCGGTCGCACTGCTCGCGGGAGTCAACAGCAAGGCGGTCGCCCGCTTGATGGCGGGTCGGGAAACCGGACGGCCCGCGTGTCGGAAGGATAAATCGCGGACCTTGCTCGCTCGCTGTTGGAGGTGCGGAGCAGCGACGTGCGGGCGCTCCGATGCCGCCTCGTCGGCGCACAGGCTGTCACGGAACGCGCACGGCTGCTGCGGAGCTCGGGCTGGTCGGAGTCGCGCCTGGCGGCAGCTTTCGGCCTCGATCATCGCTCGCTTGCTGGGTTGATAGAGGGGAGCGCGACGACGTGCACTGCGCTGGTAGCTGTCCGAGCTGCGGCGGCCGTCCTGGCCGCTGGGGCCGCAGGCTCGCAGGAGCTCGGAGCAGCCGTCGGCCGCAGTGTGGCGTGAATCGGCCCGGCCGGCCGGACTCGCTCGTAGAGATTCCTTAGGATCGCGCGGGTGAGCGGCACGGAGTCACTGATCTTGGCCATGGTCATGACCGGCCTGGTCACCGCGACGGCCGTCAGGCCCAGTGTTGCTCCGCATGCCCGAGCCGGAGGGCGTCGCGGAGAAGATCCCATACCGCTCCCTTCCCACTCCGGGATTCATTTGGCTCTGCGGCGGACTGGCCGCAGCCGCGGCCGCCATCACCTGGCACAGCGTGCCACTTGCCGCCGTGCCCCTGTGGACGGTGCTTTCGACGGTCGGGATCTTGCTGGCGGTCATCGACGCCCGGACCACCTGGCTGCCGCTGCGGCTCACCCAGATCGCGTGGCTGCTGATGGTCTTGAGCGCGCTTGCCGCAGGGGCCCTGGGCGGTGGCTGGCAACTCGTGGTTCGCAGCGGAGTTGGCGCCGGAACGGCGGGTGCCGTCTACTTCGTGGGATGGGTGTTGACTCGCGGGGGATTCGGCTTCGGGGACGTCCGCTTCGCGCCGCTGCTCGGCGCGGCCGCAGGGGCCGACTCTTGGCGGCTTCTGCTCTGGGCGCTCTTCCTGGGCACCGTCGTCGGAGGGATTCACGGTCTGGTGCGACTCGCTCGGAGCCGCTCAGGACCATTCCCATACGCGCCCTCGATGCTGGCCGGTGCCTACCTCGCCCTGGCCGCGTCGTGGCTGTACACGTAGAGCAGCGCCCGGGCGTAAGCATCGGCCGCGGTCTGCTCCGGACCTGTGTGATAGGCACGGCCCGGACCGCTGACCGTGACGACGTAGCCACCCGCCGAAGCATCAAGGGAGAGAAAGTATCCGGCCAGCAGCTCGCGTAGCTGATCCTCCCGGGGCAGCCAGACCACGTCCCCAGACGCGACCGAGTCCAGGGCCCACTCGACCGTCCCGTTGAAGTGGAAGCGTGAATCGCCGCCCCTGACCACCAACTCCACGACCATGTCGCTGACCAGGAACACCGAGTCGGCGATCTCCGGCTGGGGGATGAAGAACTGGTCTCCATTGGCGGGCGTCCACGCCAGATACGACGACAGTTGGGTAGCGAGCTCCCGGGAGATCACGCAGTCGGCAGGTGGTGAATGATCAGCGCTGAGCGCGGATGAAGCCGGCGCGCTCAGCGGCCTCCTCGCTGTTGAACCAGACCTCTGCCGTTGTTCGCCCATACCCCACCGACTCCGGCACGTGGTACTTCTTCGAGCGCTCGTTTCCTTTGATGGTGTATCCCTCGGGGGGTTCGAGGCCGACATAGACGCCCTCACCCTCATACCTTGGGCGTTCACGGCCGAACGCACCTGACGTGGTCTGGTCCGACTCGGCGATCGGCAACTCGGTCTCCACCGCGGAAGCCTCGTGAGATTGGCTTTCCATCGACTGGTCGAAGTCCCCCGTACCGTCGGTCTCGGTCGAATACACGAGCGACACTCCTTCGTCCGCGTCGGACGTCGACGTGTCAGAGTCTTGGAGATCGGACTCGGCGACGGGTGGCTCGCCCACGTCCGCGACCGAATCGCTGGGAGCAAGAACCGTCGAATCATCCGAAGAGGGACTCGACTCATCGCCTGCTGGTGAGAGGTCGTCGATGGCGACGGATGCGGCGGCTGCGTCCGCGGTCGCACTCGTCTCATCGTTCGTCGTCGCACCTTCATCGACCGACGTCGCGCCCTCCGCGCTGGGCTCGGGTTCCCTTGCGGGTTGCGGCGGGTTGTATGGAGCGCTCGGACGGGCGGCCTGCCAGTCCGCGTCGGCGCTCCCTAGGAACTTGCGGGCCGCGACGGCCGCGGCGGCGGCAAGAGCAGCCACAATGGCGAATCTCTTCAACCACCGCCGCTTCTTCTTGGGGGGCGGCAGGACGAGGTCGCCCTTGGCCGCGGCCAGCGTGGCCTTCCCGCGGCGGGTGGCCTCAGCGACGACGGGGGCCCCGGCGGCGGCGCTCAATGCACCCGCCAGCTTAGGCAGCAGGTCGTCTGACACCTTGTGCCTGCCGGCCTCTAAGGCATCATCAACTTTGGGACCGATCTTCTCCAGTGCATCGTGTGCCGCCTGGGCGCCCCGCTTCTTGGCGCCGGAGGCCAGTGGGCCGACCTTCTCCGTCGCGAGCTGTGCGTACGGCGATACGCGATCAACCGCAGCGTGAGCATAAGGCGAAACACGATCCCGAGCGGCCTGGGCGTACGGGCCGACTCGGTCGGTCGCCGATAAAGCGAGCGGAGCGATCCGATCGGCGGCCGCCGTCGCCATCGGGCTGACTCGATCGGCGGCTGCGTGGGTGAGAGGGCCGACCCTGTCCGCAGCGGACTGGGCAAGCGGACCGACCCGGTCCGCTGCCGAACGAGCAAGGACAGCGGCAGTTCCCAACAAATCAGCGGCGGATAGGGCGAGCGGACCGACCCGGTCCGCGGCGGAGTGTGCCATCGGGTCCATACGATCGGCAGCGCCATGGACCAGCGGCCCGATCCGGCCCGCTGCCGTATGCACGAAGTCCGGCGGGGGAGCGGCCTTTGCCGCCTTGGCGGCCTTCTTCCGTTCAGATCTGCGCGTCACGTTTCCTCCGTAGGCGACACCGGCTTGCGGTACGCGACTGATCCGCGTCCGGGTCAACCGTACCGCCCCGGGACCGGGAGTGCGGAGGACGATGGGTCGAACTCGCTGATCAGACTTTGATTGGTCGCGCGTGACAGGATGGGCGGCGCACCGATCAAGATCGCAACCAGAGGAAGGCGTCCACCGACGTGCCAAAAACGGCCACCTTGCACACAAATCATGGCGAAATCTTGCTCAATCTCTTTGAGAATCAGGCGCCAAAGACGGTTGCCAACTTTGTGGGATTGGCGAGCGGAGCCCAGGAGTACGCCGACCCGCAAACCGGCGCCAAAACGACGGGAAACTTCTACGACGGCCTCACGTTCCATCGGGTGATCGACGGCTTCATGATCCAGGGTGGATGCCCGCTCGGAACCGGCACCGGCGGTCCCGGTTACACGTTCGGTGATGAGTTTCATCCCGAGCTGAGCTTCAACCGGCCCTATCTGCTCGCCATGGCGAACGCCGGGCCGGGAACGAACGGTTCCCAGTTTTTCATCACTCTCGGTCCGACCCCCCATCTCAATCGGCGGCACACCATCTTCGGCGAGGTCGCCGACCCCGCCAGCCGGGAAGTCGTCGACGAGATCGGAAGGGTACGGACCGGGCGCGGCGATCGCCCCGTCGACGCGGTGGTCATCGAGTCGGTCGACGTCTCCGAGTGAGCTCTCCGCCGCCGGCGGGACCGGATTTCGCCGCCCCCGGATTCGTGGCCTGCTACCGGCATCCGGAGCGGATGACCGGCATCAAGTGTCAACGTTGTGGGCGCCCCATCTGCGGCGAATGCATGCGGCCGGCATCGGTTGGTTTCCAGTGTCCGAAGTGTGTGACTGGCGACCGGGTCCGGCAGCCGACGACCGCGTTCGGCGCCGCTCTTCGGCCTGCCGGCGGCAGCATGACCAAGATCATCATGGTGGTGCTGGCCGTCGTCTACGTCCTTGATCTGGTCACCCGCGGATTGCTCACCGCGCTGCTGGTCATGGCCAACGACTTCGTCGCCATGGGCCAGCTCTGGCGGTTGTTGACCGGCGCGCTGCTGTCCGGCAGTTTGCTCGGACTGCTGATGAATCTGCTGGTTCTGTGGATCGCCGGTCGGGCGATCGAATCTGAGTTGGGTGGCTGGCGCTTTGCCGTGCTCTACCTGGCGGGGGGGCTGGGCGGGTCGACGATCTTCTTCCTGCTGGCACCCTCTGGCGGGGTGGTGTGGACGTCGGGCGCGGCGGTGATCGGCCTGCTCGCAGCCAATGCGATCGGCAAGCTCAAGACCCGAGACGATATTCGGGCCGATATCGGGCTGCTCGTCCTGCTCGTGCTTTACAGCGTTCTGGTCAATTTCTCCAGCATGGGGTGGCTGACGTTGATCGGCGGGATTGCGGTGGGGGCACTGGTGGGTTACATCCTGGCCTATGCCCCGCGGCGCAATCGGAGTGTCATTCAAATCGTCGGTTTGCTCGGCATCATGCTGGTTTGCCTGGTCGCCGTGGTGGCCAAGATCGCGATCTTCTGAATCCGCCCACAGGGGGTTTCTGCAGCCCTCAACTGCCTAGCGAGAAGGCTGCTTCCAGATCGTGGGCAGAGTATGCCCGGAAGGCGATGTGGGTCTCGGTGCTCACCACACCCGGAACCTTGTTCAGGCGGTCGGCGACGACTTCCGCTATCTGCTCGTGCCCGACGACCCGGACCATGGCGATGAGGTCGATGGCGCCGGTCACCGAGTAGACCTCACTGACGGCCGGAAGATCGGCGATCTCTTCAGCCACCTCCGGTATTCGGGATACGTCAGCTCGGATGAACACGATGGCGGTGATCACGTGCTCATCCTAGGGAGCTTCGACCCCTGGGGCATGGCAGGGGCTCGTGGGCCTAGCGCGTGGCGGATGAGGTTCTCCTGGCTCAGCACACCATGCAGCGGCCAGGCCCATTCGCCCACGATGTCGATGATCCGAACGCCGGGCTGCTCGAGCCAGTCCGCGATGCGCTCGGTCTCTTCGATGGTGGCTGCCGGCAGCGGATCGGGCGGTCGGGTCACGGTCTCAGCGGTTGCCCGGACCGATCGAGCAACCGCCTGAGGCACGTCGGTCGGTGTGGCAATCGCCGTGCCGGCCAGCCGGCCATAGCGGATGACGTGGATTTCCCAGTCCCGACCGTTCCTGCGGGCAGCGACGATCTCTGAGCAACGAGCCAGGCTGCGGACTCGATGGAACCGATAGCCAGTACGGGTCAGCGTCTCGAGCCGCCGTCGGATGGCCGCCGCCTCCTCGAAGCGCTGTTGATCGATGAGCCGGGACAACCTGTCCTGCAGACCGCTGACCGCAGGCCGCACGTCGGTCGACAGCGCGGATCGGACGTGCTCCACGACGTCGGCGTAGCCATCTATCGAGATGGTTCCGTCGCAGGGCGCGCAGCAGCGACCCATGCCGGCCAACGCGCATGCCGAGCTCGAGGCCGATGCACTGAGCCGCGGAGTGCACTGTCGGATGGGAAATCCGTCGTAGATGGCGAACAGCACATCTTCGCATCCCTGTCGGTGTGAGAAAGGACCGAAGTAGCTGGCCCCGTCGTCGCGCACTGAGCGCACGATCGATAGCCGCGGATAGGCCTCCTGGGTGATCTTGATCCAAGACATTCGCTCGGGAAACTTCGACCGCTTGTTGTAGCGCGGCGCATGGCTCGCGATGAGTCGGAGCTCCACCACATCGGCTTGCAGCCCGGTCCGGCAGGGGACCGCCTCCACTCCGGTGGACACCCGGACCATCTCATCGATCCGGGAACGCTTCTCCGCGGCCGTGAAGTAGCTTCGCACCCGCTTGCGGATGTTCTTTGACTTCCCGACGTAGAGCACATGTCGGGTCTCCTCGTGCTCGGCCACGAAGAGATAGACGCCTGGCTCGTCGGGCAGATCCGCCGCCCAGCTGCGCTTGGCGCGTCGCTGCGGGGACACCCGCCGGGCGAACTCCTGCAGGTCCTCGATGCTGTGGACGCCGAGATTCCCCACCCGCTCGATGAGACCGTGCAGCACATCCACCGTCGCCCGCGCGTCGATCAGGGCTCGGTGATTTGGCGCAACCACGGCGTGAAAGTGCCGGGCGAGCGTCGCCAGCCGGCAATTCGGCACTTCGTCCCGCAGCAGTATCTGGCGTGCAAGCGCCGCCGTGTCGATCACCGGCCAGCGTGGTGGGGGGTATCCCAGCTGATCGCACGACCGCCGCAGGAATCCCACGTCAAAGGGCGCGTTGTGGGCGACGATCACCGTGCTCTCCGCGAAAGACAGAAAGCTCGGCAGCACAGTCGCCAGGACGGGTGCGTCAGCCACCATCGAATTCGTGATGCCGGTCAACACCGCGATCAGCGGCGGGATGTGGGTCCGGGGATTGACGAGGGTCTGGAACTCGCCCTGCACCACCCCTCCGCGCACCTTGACGGCCCCGAACTCGGTGATCGAATCCGTCTCGGCGCCTCCGGTGGTTTCCAGATCGACGACGCAGAACGTCACCTGGGACAGGTGCGTACCAAGATCATCGAATGATGCTTGCAGACCCGAATCTCCGGGACCGCGATCCACCGCGTGCGACCCTGCCATGCCGAAGACGCTAGAGACAACCTCCGACACTCAGCCAGATAGAGCGGGGCGTCGCCCCCGCAGCGGCTAACAGTTCGGCGGATCGTAGTTGTCGATTGCCTTCTTGAACCCGTTGATGTTGGTCGGAGCAGCCCGGTAGGCCCTGACCCACACTCCCTGAGGGTCATTCACGTGGCCCAGCTTGTTGCGCTGCATCGCAGCGAGATGCGAAGACCAGTCCTTCATGCCCTTGGCTCCCGCAGATATCACCGGTTCCTGATCTGAGCGCCGGTTGGCGCATTTTTCGAGGGAAGCGGCGACCGCCTTCGGCGCATCGGCTATTTCTGAGCAGGATCCGTCTTCCTTCTCATATGCGTTCAGCGCATCGCGAAAGCGTTTCTGATCAGCCGGTCCCTTCAGGCGGCTCGCCTTGAATCGCGCCTTCATCTTTTCGATACCGATCTTGCCCTCGTCGGCGAGCAGCTGAGACTCGACGTGATAGGCCCAGTGCCCCACTCCGGTCTTGGCTTCCTTGATGACCTTGTCGCCGGCGGAGACCTTCGCCTGGCACGCTGCCAGCGCCTGCTCAGCCTTGGCGGTGTTGGGGTCGACGGTCTTGCTCGGCGTGGCCGTGGCCGTAGGCGTCTCGCTCGGAGTGGCACTGGTCGCTGACGGGGTCGGGTTCTGGACTGTGGAGGCCGTGGCTGAGGATTGCGGCTGAGCTGAGGTTGTGGATCCATCCGGCCACAGTTGCCAGGCCGCTACAGCGCCGCCGCCGAGCAGAACCAAACCAGCCACCACGGGTATGAGAACCTTTGCGGCGCTCTGTCTTGCTCGTCGTGCCTTAACCACAAATCTCCCCTGAGTAAACGCTGAGATCCCAATCTGAGGCCTCAATCTACCCTCATGCAGGCACCAAGGTAGTCAGGCATTAAATTGTCGGACCCCTCCGGCATAGTTGCCCGCAGTGGTTGGGAAGACAGCGGGGCTGGCACGAGAGGGAAGACCAGGATGGATGTATTGCATGTCGACTGCGATCGATGCATGGCGCGTGGTCCGGCCTGCGAGGATTGTGTGATCACCGTGCTCCTCGGTCCCTCGTACGGAGTGGTGGATTTGGACTCCGACGAGCAGGCCACACTGTCAGCGTTGGCGGAACAGGGCCTCGTGCCGCCGCTACGGCTCATTCCCGGCGTTCGTCGGGCGCGATCGGTTTCCGCGCCGCCGGGTCGACAGGATTACGCCTAGATCACCCAACCCGACCAGATGGCGGTCAAAATACGGCTAGCGGTTTGCTCAGTGACCATTTCGTGACCTAGCCTGGGGGTCGCTGTTTGAGTCGGCTGGTTCGGGGGAAGTTTCGCGTGCGCTCGACCATGCCCATCACTAACGGTCGGGTGACGAGGAAAGGGATTAGCCGCTTGCTAGCCATTGGAACCGCCGCCGGTGTCTCGAAACGCCTACTCACCTTTCGGGCCGCGATTCTCGGGTTGATATCTGCCGCCCTGACCGCGAGCCTGCTCGTCTCCACTTGGGCACCAGCGTCGGCGGACCCGCCGCTGACCGTTGAGGATGCCAAGGCCCAGATCGCCGCCCTGCAGACCGACGCGGAGGCATTGGACCAGCAGTACGTGGGCATCAAAGAGGAGCTGGACCGGGGCCGCAAGAAGCTCGAGCTGAAGAAGGCCGATGCTGCCACGCAGCGGACCAAAGTCAGCCGGATGAAGAAACAGGTTGGTCAGGTGGCACTCGCGCGGTTCCAGAATCGCAATCTCGACGCCGCAGCGCAGCTGTTCTTCACCACCGATGCCGACGGCTTTCTGAGCCAGATCTCGACCGTCGAGAAGGTCAGCGAAAATCAGAATTCGGTCCTTCAGGACTACCTGCAGCAGCAGGCCGACTTGGCGGACATCAAGGACTCCACCGAGGCCGATGTTGCCGTTCTGGAGGAGCAGGAGAAGGAGCTGAAGACCCTCCGGACCGCTTCGGAGAAGAAGATCAGCCAATCCAAGGCCGTCCTGGCCCGACTGAGCGCCGAAGAGCGCCGGAGAATCGCCGACGAAAAGCGGAAGGCGGCCGGTGAGGCCCGGAAACAGGCCGAGAAAGCCAACAACAGCACCTCGACCCGATCGAGCCAGAAGTCCAGCTCGCGGAGCACCACCCGAGAGTCGACGCCGGTCGCGACGGGCAGCGGCCGCGGGGCAACAGCGCTCGCCTTTGCGAGGGCTCAGCTCGGGAAGCCTTATCAGTACGCGTCCGCCGGCCCGAACTCCTATGACTGCTCCGGCCTGACTTATGCGTCCTGGAAGGCCGCCGGAGTGACCTTGCCACGGACGTCGCAGGCGCAATACGGGGTCGGACGTGCCGTGTCGAAGTCCGAGCTCGCGCTCGGTGACGTCGTCTTCTTCTACAGCGGGCTCAGCCATGTCGCCCTGTACGCCGGGAACGGGATGGTCATCCACGCCCCGCACCCAGGGTCGTCGGTGGAGTACATCAAGATGTCATATATGCCTTACGCGGGCGCCCGTCGACCGGGCTGACCCGGAGCGACATCCTTCACTCCGGCTCAGCTGCCGCGCTGCAGTTGGTCCGTCTCGTGATGGCGATGGCCCTTGTCTCGACCCTCGCGCTGGCGGGATGCAGCTCAGCTGCCACCACACCGCCCGAGCGGCCAACACCTGAAATCTCGGCGTCCCTGAACGACTCCACCCGCACCCGGCTCGCGCAAACCGTCCTCGACGAGCTCATCCGCGCGGCCGGCGCCGGTGACCACGCCGCCTTCACCTCGGTGGTCAGCACCCGGGATCCAGCTTTCGCGACGCGGGCGCAGATGATCTTCCGGAATCTGACGGTTCTGCCGCTGACCACCCTCCAGCTGACCGCTCGACCCCGTTTCGGAATCCTGCCGGCCGGCCGCCAACGTGAACTCGGCGAGGGCAGTTGGTTGCAGGAGGCGGCGCTCAGCTGGCAACTGCCGGCGGATGCCGCACCTGCTGAGCACACCGTGTGGCTGACCATGGTTGCCGAGGGAAACAAAACCCGGCTTGCCGGAACCACGGACATCCCGGAGGGTCACACGCGGTCGGCACCGCTCCCGCTGTGGTGGTTGGAGCCGGTGCGAGTCGAACGCACACCGAAGGTGACGGCCCTGGTCAGCACGGCGCTCCCCGGGGCGGATCGGTGGGCTCGCTCCGCGGACGCTGTCGTCGCGAAAATCCGCCCCGCAGTCTCGGGGGTCGCGCACGGCTGGTCAGGGAGCGTCGTCCTGCAGGTGCCGGGCTCGTCGGAAACCTTCGAGCAGCTACTCGGCGCTCCAGCCGGATCGGTCGACCAGATTGCCGGGATGACCCGCGCCGATGGCCCGAATCCGGCGACCGCGCCGATCCGCATCGTGGTGAACCCGGTCGCGAGTGCCAAGCTCACCAAGGTTGGGATGAGCGTTCTGCTGGCTCACGAGGCGACGCACGTGGCCACCCACTCGGTCGATTCGCCAGCGCCCGCCTGGGTGGTCGAGGGACTGGCCGATCATGTGGCCTACACCGCATATCCGGACGCCCGGACAGCGGCGGCAGCCCCGATCGTAGCCGAGGTGCGCACCGGTCGGGTGCCGCGTGCTCTCCCAAAGGACGACCGGTTTCGCGCTTCCCGCAAGCAGGTCGATCTGGCCTACGCCGAGGCATGGCTGGCCTGCCGCTACGTCGCCGAGCGTTATTCGCCCCGGCAGCTGAATCAGCTCTACCGGCAACTCGATCGAGGAAGGACCTTCGATCAGGCGGCCCACGCGGTGTTGAACGTCTCGGCGGACGAGTTCGCCGAAGGCTGGCATCGCTATCTCTCGTCCCTGGGCAGCTGAGGAGATGGGCCCCACACTGATCATCACCAACGACTTCCCACCTCGGATCGGTGGGATCGAATCGTTCGTTTCCGACATCTGCGAGCTACTGGATTTCGACGTCGTGGTCTACGGGTCCGGTCCGCCTGGCAGCGCCACCAGCGACGCCGACCGCGGATATCCGGTCATCCGCGACGGCTCGGTCCTGCTGCCGACCAGACGGCTGGCCGACCGGACTGCCGAAGTCCTACGGCGCTATGGCGCCACGCGGGTGATCTTCGGTGCCGCCGCTCCGCTTGCCCTGATGGCACCAAGGCTGCGGCGCGCCGGTGCTCAACGGATCATCGGCGTAACGCATGGCCACGAGATCTGGTGGGCGGCGCTTCCTGGTACCCGCCATCTGCTGCGCCGGATCGCTGACGGCTGCGATCACTTGACGGCGATCTCCAACTACACGTCCGCCCGGGTCGGAAGGGCGCTCAGCCCATCGGCCCGCGCCCGACTGCTGCCGCTCCCGCCGCCCGTGGACACCACACGTTTCGTACCTGCATCGCGACACGATCACATTGCCCGGTGCATCGCGGTCGGAAGATTCGTGCCGCAGAAAGGTTTCGCCACGCTGCTGCGTGCCTGGCGACTCGTCCTCGATGATCATGACCCGACGCACAGTCCTGAGTTGATCTTGATCGGTGACGGACCGGACCGACCTCGGCTGGCCTCAATGATCACAGATCTTGGTCTGGCGAAGACCGTACGAATGGCCGGGGCGATGCCGCGGGCTGAGGTAATCACAGCCTTGCAGCAGGCGGATCTCTTCGCACTGCCGGTCCGCACCCGGCTGGGCGGCCTCAACCCGGAGGGTCTAGGTCTGGCGGCCCTCGAGGCGGCGGCCTGCGGGCTGCCGGTGATCATCGGAGACTCAGGGGGAGCGCCCGAGACCGTCCGCCATGGAAAGACCGGCTTCGTGGTCGATCCGCGTGATCCGGTCGAACTGGCGACGAGGATCACCACTCTGCTGAGCGATGGCGAGTTGGCCCGCAGGATGGGTGGTGCGGGCCGCTGCTTGGTCGAAGAGAACTTCGGTATCCGGCACGCCCGAGCCACGCTGCGGCGCGCCCTGCAGCTGTGACCATCGCAGCTACGCTGAGGCGTGTGGCAGATCAGACGAGTGCCAGCATCGACATTGATGCCTCGCCGGCTCAAGTGATGGCCGTGATCGCCGACTTCGAGCATTACCCCGAGTGGGTGGATTCCATGAAGAGCGCCGAGGTGCTCAGCTCATCAGCAGGCAGGGCTGAGAAAGTGCGGATGGTGCTCGATCACCCACTGGTCAAGGACGATTACGTACTCGCCTACCACTGGCAACCGAACACGGTCAGCTGGCATCTGGTCGAAGGCACATTGTTGAAAGCCATGGATGGCTCGTACGTCCTCGAGAAACAGGGCACGGGCACCGCCGTCACGTACACGCTGACGGTCGATGTGAACCTGCCCATGATCGGCATGTTTCGGCGCAAGGCTGAGAAGACCATCATCGATGGCGCTCTCAAGGGACTGAAGAGAAGGGTCGAAAGCTGACCAGCTCCCCGGTTGCGGGGCTACGCGGCGCCCAGCCAGACTTACCACCGGCCGTCAGCATCGGCGTCGACATCGGTGGAACCAAGGTTGCCGCTGGAGCAGTGGACGAGCACGGCGTGATCCTCGAGCGGCTCCAGGAATCAACTCCATCGCACAGCCCTCGGGCGGTCCAGGAAGCAATCCTCTCGGCTGTTCATCGATTGCGAGCCCATCACCGGGCGGAGGCGGTCGGTATCGGAGCGGCTGGCTGGGTCGACAACGGCCAGGCGGTAGTGGCCTTCTCGCCCCATCTGGCGTGGCGTGCGGAGCCATTGAAGGCGCGCCTTTCGGAGCGGATCGACCTGCCGCTGATCGTCGACAATGACGCCAATGCGGCCGCCTGGGCCGAATACCGGTTCGGTGCTGGGCGGGGGTCATCGGTCTTGGTCTGCATCACTTTGGGCACCGGAATCGGAGGCGGCCTCGTGATCGGCGGGCAGCTGTTCCGGGGCACATACGGGATGGCGGGCGAGTGGGGCCACATGATCAGCGTGCCGAATGGGCATTGGTGCGAGTGTGGAAACCGTGGCTGCTGGGAGCAGTATGCGTCAGGCAACGCTCTGGTTCGCGAAGCTCGCGCGCTGGCCCAGACCAATTCGCCCCGGGCTTTCCGGTTGCTGGAGATGGCCGGCGGGGATCCCGACAAGATCACCGGGCCGGACGTCACCGCGGCAGCGCTCGCCGGCGAGCCGAACGCCATCGAGCTGCTGGCCGACGTCGGTGCCTGGCTCGGTCGAGGCATTGCCGACCTGGCCGCCGCGCTGGACCCGGAAGTGGTGGTCATTGGCGGTGGTGTCAGCGCCGCCGGTGATTTGCTGCTCATACCGGCCCGGCAGGCTTTCACCCGCACGTTGACTGGCCGTGGGTTTCGCCCCGAGGCGCGGCTGGTGCTCGCGCACTTCGGCAATGACGCTGGCTTGATCGGTGCCGCTGATCTCGCGCGGCGCGCGATCGTCGAGCCTCCCGAATCCGCCCGCTTCGGGTTCTGGCCGCGCCGCAACAAGCGCAAGGTACGCCGCCGGGTCAAGGAGCGTCGAGCGGCGCGCGCGGCACCCCTTTTCGGAAGGTAGACAGCGGCGGCTCAGAGCACCGCGCCGTCGCCGGGAGGCCGAGATCGGGGAAGTTGGCTGACGAGGATCGCGAAAGAACTCACAAAGCCGCCGATCGCCAGCCAACCTGCCAGCGCTGGCAACCTGATGCCGACTGCCGTGAGCAACACGAAGACGACGGCGTAGCCAATGCCGATCCAGCCTAGAAGAGTGGATGCGCTCAGTCGGGGCAGCGGTTCGACGGGCGGCGGAATGAAGCGATCTTCGTGCGCGGCGGGGCTTGCCAGCTCGAGCGGCTCAGGTAACCGGAGCAGCACCTGCTCCGCTTCCGGCGCCGGATCAGGGGCCGACTCCGATGGGGCGCCGTCCGGGAGCCGCTGTTCGACGCTGTGATCGGCCACCAGCGAATCGGGACGGTCGGCGGTGAGGTGGTAGCCGGCCACGAGCTCGGCAAAGGCCCGGTCGATCGCTTCGCGGTCGTCTGACAGTCCGTCCCACGCGCCATCGTCAGCGGGCGACATCTCGGTCCTTCTTGAGTCCCGAAAAGAAGGCGTTGGTCCTGGCGAAGATCTCTTCGGCGTCGTAGTCCATGGTGGCAACGTGGTAGCTGCGTTCCAGCTTAACGACGGTCACGTCCGTCGAGCTCACCTTGCTCATGATCAACGGCAGTGACGTCGTGTCGACGACGTGGTCCACGTTCGATTTGAAGATCAGCAGCGGAGAGGTGACTTTCGGCAGGTCGGCTCGTAACTGCGGCCCAGCCAGCACTAACGAGTACAAAGCGTTGAGCGGCATCCGAACGTATCCGCCCTCGTCCTGGCCCGGCTTGGCGATGTCGTTGATCACTCCAGGAAACGACGGCAGCAGCCGGCGCAACCAGGGCAGAAGCCGCAGCCGAATGTCTTGCTGACTGACGATCGGGTTCACCAGGCTCAGGCCGGCCACCCGCTCGCCGTGCTCTTCAGCCAACCGGATGGCCAGCGACGAACCTACGGAGAGCGCCGCGATGAAAACCTGATCGCATTGGTCTGCCAGGGTAGTGAACTCCCGCTCGGCCGTGCCATACCAGTCGGCCCAGGTCGTCGTATCCAGGTCCTGCCAGGTCGTTCCGTGCCCAGGGAGTCGGGGAAGGGCCACCCGAAAGCCTTCACCGGCGAGGTGCTCGCCCCACGGGCGGACCGACCGCGGCGAACCGGTGAAGCCGTGCAACACCAGTACGCCCAAGCGCCCTTCTCCTGAGTAGAAGGGCTCAGCGTGCGGCCGAACGGTCGACATGTCCGAGGGCCGTCGGTCACGCTGCCAGGGGCGGGTGATCGGCCCGAAGGCTCGCTGCGGCGCGACTCTCACTCGTGCATCGTAGGACCGATAGGCTCTCGGCTGTCCGGCTTGGCTTCGGGCGACGCAGTGCGACGCTGCGGATGGCGCGAACGCGGAGGGTCGCTGTTGTTGTACTGGGTCTTCAAGTGGGCGATGTTCGCACCACTCGTGCGGCTTCTCTTCCGCCCCTGGGTAGAGGGCGAGGAGAACCTGCCAGATGCCGGACCGGCCATTCTGGTCAGCAACCACATTGCTGCCGGTGACACCTTCATCCTGCCGGCGATGATCAAGCGCCGGTTGACCTTTCCCGCCAAGGTGGAGCTGTTTCGGGGACGGGGAGTCGGCGGCAGGCTCGTCAGCTGGTTTCTTCGCAACGTTGGTCAACTGCCGATGGATCGTTCCGGCGGACGCGCCAGCGCGGGCAGCATGGAAGGCGTTCTGGGCGTGCTGGCGGCTGGGGGGCTGCTCGGCATCTATCCCGAGGGCACGCGCTCCCCGGATGGCCGCCTCTACAAGGGAAAGACCGGTGTTGCTCGCCTGGTCGTGCAGGCCGGTGTGCCGGTGATCCCGGTGGCCATGATCAATACGCAGGTCAGGCGATCAAGGGTCTTGGGCATTCCCACCATCTGGCGCCCTGGCATCCGGATCGGTAAGCCCCTTGACTTTCGGGCATCCGCAGGAGCCGGCGGCGACCGCCAGGTGCTCCGCTGGATCACGGACGAGATCATGAACGCCGTGATGGAACTGTCGGGCCAGGTTTATGTCGATGCCTACGGGTCGTCGGTCAAGACCGCCATCAAGGAGGGCAAGGAGTTCAACGCCAAGGTCGCCACGCGCCCGGGGGAAGGGCGAGGTGTGCCAAGGTTGCCCCCAGAGCCCGCGCCACCTGCTCAGCCGCCGCCGGCTGGCGATGCAGGAAGGACCGAAACGGCGTGATCGATCCAGTTGTCTCCGCCGATCCACCGGGCGAGGGTGGGGTCGACCCCGGTCGCGGGGGCGGTCGAGGCATCTACTGGCTGCTGAAGAATGTCGTCCTCGGACCAGCCATTGGCAAGATCTTCCAGCCGGTCGAGGAAGGCGTCGAGAACGTCCCCGCGCGGGGTCCAGCCATCCTGGCCAGCAACCATCTCTCGTTCGCCGACTGGCTGTTCATGCCCCTCGCCCTGGACCGTCGGGTCACCTTCGTGGCGAAGTCGGATTACTTCACAGGTGCGGGCCTCAAGGGCTGGGCTCAAAAGCGGTTCTTCGCCGGGACGGGGCAAGTGCCCATCGACCGCACCGGTGGGCGGGCATCGGAGAGCGCGCTGCGTGCTGGGCTGAAGGTGCTGCAACGCGGCGAGCTCTTCGGCATCTACCCCGAGGGCACTCGCAGCCATGACGGCCGGTTGTACAAGGGGCGGACCGGCGTGGCGAGGCTCACACTGCTGGCCAAGGTGCCGGTCATTCCGTCGGCCATCATCGGAACCGACCTCATCGCACCGCCGGGCAAGATCATCGCGAAGATCGTCAACCCGACCATACGTTTTGGAACGCCGCTGGACTTCTCCCGCTATGAGGGCATGAGTGACGACCGCTTCATCCTGCGCTCGATCACCGACGAGATCATGTACTCGATCATGGAACTGTCGGGGCAGGAGTATGTCGACGTCTACGCGCCGACCGCGAAGGCGGCCGCTGCCCGGGAAGCGGCCGACCGCGAGACCGACGAGGTATCGCCGCAAACGTGAATCCGGAAAGCCGACCCGATGTTGTCCCACCACTGGCCCGGGAGTTTCGCCGATGAGCGGGTCCATCGCCTGGAAAACCATCGGTCCGGCTCACGGCAGCCGTCTACAGTGTCTGCGTGCCAGATCCGCTCGGGTTTCCCTCGCTGGATGCGCTGCAGGCGCTGAGCCCGCTCCATCAGCCGACCTACGCCGATCAGACCGAGGTCGCCGACGTGATCGGGCGGCTGCGTAAGCTGCCCCCACTGGTCTTCGCTGGTGAATGTGACGATCTGCGGGCCAAGATGGGCAGCGTCGCTGCCGGCGAGGCCTTTCTGCTGCAGGGCGGGGACTGCGCCGAGACCTTCGAGGGCGTCACAGCCGCCAACATTCAGGGCAAGCTCCGGACCTTGCTGTCCATGGCAGTGGTCCTCACCTATGCCGCTCAGGTGCCGATCGTGAAGCTGGGGCGGCTGGCCGGCCAGTACGCCAAACCGCGCAGCTCGGCCAGCGAGAGCCGGAACGGGGTCTCGCTGCCGGCGTACCGCGGGGATGCGGTCAACGGAGCCGACTTCACCGCGGAGGCACGGGAACCTGATCCTCAGCGACTGCTCGGCACTTACCACGCGTCCTCCGCCACTCTGAACCTGACCCGGGCGTTCGTCACCGGTGGTTTTGCGCACTTGCGCAGCGTGCACAGTTGGAATGCCGACTTCGTGAAGAACTCAGCGGCTGGCGTGCAATACCAGAATCTCGCCAACGAGATCGATCGTGCCCTGGCTTTCATGGTGGCCTGCGGGATCGACGACGACGTCTTCCGGACGGTCGACTTCTACTCCTCGCACGAGGCGCTGCTGCTGGAGTACGAGCATGCCTTGACCCGGATCGACTCGCGTACCGGGTTGCCGTACGACACGTCCGGCCACTTTCTGTGGATCGGTGAGCGTACCCGTCAGCTCGACGGCGCGCACGTCGAGCTGATGCGTCACGTCCGCAATCCGCTCGGAGTCAAGTTGGGCCCGACGACGACGGCCGACACCGCCTTAGAGCTGGCCGACCGACTGGATCCTGATCATGAATCAGGCCGGGTCACCTTCATCACGCGGATGGGTGCGGCGAGGGTGCGTGATGTCCTGCCCGACATCGTGGCGAAGGTCACGGCGAGCGGTCGCCAGGTGGCCTGGGTCTGCGATCCGATGCATGGCAATACCTTCGAGGCTCGGAACGGGTACAAGACGCGGGCGTTCTCCGACGTCATCGCGGAGCTGAACGGGTTTTTCGACGTGCATGAAGAGCTGGGCACGTGGCCCGGAGGCGTCCATGTCGAGCTGACCGGAGACGACGTCACCGAGTGCGTCGGTGGCAGCGATGATCTTGTCGAGGCGGACCTCGCAAGCCGCTACGAAACGCTCTGTGACCCGCGGCTCAATCGAAATCAGTCGTTGGAGCTGGCGTTTCTGGTGGCCGAGCGGCTCACCACCGGGCGGATTCAGCGGGCCAATCCGGTGCAGTCGTACGTGCCGGTCTCGTTCTAGTCGTCTCAGGTACTCCCGCCTCGCGGCGCCATTGTCGCGCATACGTTCTATTTTTGTCAGTGCCGTTTGAGACGATGTTGCGTTGTCGGGGACAGTGTCGAAGCAATCGCTGCGGCGTGCAGTGACATCGCTGAGGCAGCCGGGCTGCGGCGATCGCCATGGCTCGCCCACGTCATCATTGACCACATGAATTCGCTGCGGCCAGTCGACGTGATCGATCTGCGGTCGGACACAATCACCAAACCGACGGCAGCAATGCGGCAGGCGATGATCGCGGCTCCGTTGGGCGACGACGTCTACGGCGAGGACCCGACGGTGATCGAACTGGAAGGACGGGTGGCGCAGCTGCTGGGGCATGAGGCCGGACTTTTCTGTGTCAGCGGTTCGCTCGCGAACCTTCTCGCCGTGCGGCTGCTGGTCGAGCCGGGTCAAGAGGTCATCTGTGACGCTGCAGCGCACATTGCCAGGGCGGAGATGGGCGCCCATGGAGCCGTTGCCGGCGTCACCATGCGCACCTTTTCATCCCCGAACGGCCGGCTCGAAAGCGAGCAGGTGGCCGCACTCATCTCACCGGCGTCCAACCCCTTTCTGGTGGCCACTGCCGCCGTCGCGGTGGAGAACACCCACAATTTCGGCGGCGGAACCGTGCAGTCGCTGGACGCGCTGAAGGGTGTGTCGGAGCTGTGTCATGACCACGGCATTCGCTGCCACCTGGACGGCGCTCGGCTCTGGAACGCGCACGTCGCGACAGGGGTTGACCTCGCATCGTACGGCCGCCTCTTCGACACTGTCACGGTCGCGTTCTCCAAAGGGCTCGGTGCTCCGATCGGCTCGGTGCTGCTCAGCACCGCAGACAACATTGCTCGAGCGCGGATTCTGCGCAAGCGCCTGGGTGGTGGCTGGCGACAGGCGGGAATGCTTGCCGCAGCAGCGAGCTATGCCCTTGATCATCATGTCGAACGTCTGGCGGATGATCATGTGGCCGCCCGGACATTCGCCGAAGCCGTCGCGGACCGGGCGCCTCAGGCGATCGACCTCGACAGCGTTGAGACGAACATCGTGGTGCTGCACACCCGTGCGATCCCAGCAGGCTCCATCGCCGCCGCCGCCGCCGAGGGTGGCGTGCTGGTCTCCGCTCTCGGTTCGAGCGTGCTGCGCGCGGTGACCCATCTCGATGTCAGTGCTGCCGATTGCGCACGGGCCGGGCGAATCCTTGGCGACTTGATTCGGGCGGTGCCATAGCTTTGGTCCATGCGGATCACCCACCTTGGACACGCAGCGGTGCTCGTGGAAACCGACGATGCACGGATCCTGATCGATCCGGGAAACCTCTCCGATGCGTGGCACCAACTGACCGATCTGGACGCGATCCTGGTGACGCACCAGCATCCTGATCATCTCGACCCCGACCACATCGGTGCGGTGCTCACGGCCAACCCGGCCGCGACCGTGCTGGTCGAGCCGTCCATCCTTCAGCAGATAGCCGAAGGCACAATCCCCGAGCTGCCGAACGCGACGGCGTTCCGGCCGGATGAACAGGCGGTGATCGGGGACATGCTGATCACCGGCGTGGGCGGTCAGCACGCCGTCATCCATCGCGATATCCCACGCATCGGCAATGTCGGGTATGTGCTTCGCTCAGCCGGTCAACCCACCTTCTTCCATCCCGGGGATGCGTACGACACTGCGCCGCAGGGCATCGACATCTTGGCGATGCCGGCGTACGGGCCGTGGGCAGCGATGAAGGAGACGATCGACTTCGTCCGGGCGGTTGGTGCGTTGGAAGGCTTCCCCATCCACGGTGAGTTGCTGAACGACCGCGGTCGCGACTTGGTGATATCGCGGATCGACGAGTTGACCAGCACTCGGCTGATCGATCTGCGGGGGGGCGCCACGCACGAGTTCTGACCCGGATTGGTCGCGTGGCCTGAAGATCAGGATGGACGTGCCGCCAGGCCGTCATCACGACTGCGTTGGACATCGCGGCCCGGTGGCCGGGCCACGAGATACATGGCCGCCACGATGGCCAGGCCGCCGACGATCATCCTCACGGTGATCGTCTCCCCGCCCAGCGCGGTCGCGAACGCCGCCGCCCACACCGGCTCCATGGCCATGATCACCGCAGCCCGAGACGGCTCGACCCGCGCCTGAGCCCAGGTCTGCAGCAGCATGGTGACCGCGCCCGCGGCCACCGCCAGATATCCGACGATCAACCAGTCCCGTGCGGTCGTTGGCAGTTGGATCAACGGACCGGAAGCACCCGACGCAATGGCTCCTAGAGCGCACACGGCGGTGATCACCGAGAGCTGGACAACGCTCAAGCTGAGCGCTTCGCCCGGTTCGCTCAGCCGTCCCAGCGCGACGATGTGGCCAGCGTAGATCAGCGCCGCGACGCAGGTCACCAGCTCCCCGTAGCCGATCGAGAACCCGCGAAGGGAGAGCACTGCCAGACCGGCGGTGGCCAGGCCGCTGGCCAGCCAGGCGTTGCTGGTAATCGTGGTTCTCAGGATCAAGGCGGCCAGCAGTGGCGTCGCCACGACGTACAGGCCAGTGACGAAGCCCGAGACGCTGGCGGCGGTGTGGCCCAGACCGACGGTTTGCAGCAACTGGGCGGTGCCGTAGAGGACACCGAGTACGAGGCCGCGGACCAAGGTCCGGTAGGACATCTTCAGCTGCCCGGCCGCCATCGTCGCCAGCGCAATCGTGGCGATAGCGAACCGCAGCGCCAACAAGTCCGGCACCGGGATCCGGGTGACGATGTCCTTGATCAGAAAGAAGGTCGATCCCCAGACTGCGGTCATCGCGAGCAAGGCCACGAATGCCCACCGCTGCGTGCCGGGTCCGGCTGACGACATCCGGCCAGCCTAGGGCGGCGGGGGGCCGGTTCAGATCACAAACAAGGTAATGGTGGTGCCCTTGGGCACTTGGCTGCGGGCTCGGGGGTTGGTGTACACGACGTAGCCCTTGCCTGGCTTCCTCAGCGGGCTTGCCTTGACCTCTGTCTTGAACCCGGCCTTCTTCATCACCTGCTCGGCTGCCCCTACCTCCATGGACCTGACACCGGGCACAGTGACCAGATTCGGCCCGAGGGACCGGGTGATGTTGATCGTGTCGCCTCGGATGCCCGTGCCGTCGCTAGGCGATTGGCGGATGACCAGCCCGCGCGCCACGGTGTCGGAGCGTTCTGTGGAAACGGCCACCGCAAACCCAAGCTGCCTTAGCTTCCGGATCGCGGTGTCGGCGTCGGATCCCTCGTAATTGGCGATGGTCAAGGGCTGTGGCCCCCTGGACACCACGAGATCGATGTCGGTGCCGCGACGCAAAAGCGTCCCGGCGCGTTCGGATGCGCGAAGCACCGTGCCGTCCAAGACCGAGCGACTGTACTCCTCGGTGATCTTTCCGACGTCGAGTCGGGCGCGCTTCAGGGCGGTGATCGCATCGGCACGGCTCAGGCCACCCACCACGGGCATGGCATAGCGCTCCGGGCCCTTGGAAACGGTGGCATGCATCTGCCCGCCGTCGAGGATGCGGGCCCCGGCTGCCGGGTCGGTGGAGATCACCTTACCCTTGGCGATTGTCTCGCTGAAGCCTTCGTCGAAGTCGATCCGCAGCCCAGCCTGCTTCGCCACGCGACTGGCTTCGGCCTCCGTCAGCATCGTCAACACTGGAGCTGCGGTGAATCGGCCCTCGGCCCAGTACCAGCCCGCGAGTGCCGCGCAGGTCGCAAGGATCAGGACCAGGATCATGGCCAGCCAACCGCGCCGACGGCTCCGAGCCTGGAGCTCCCGCTGGGCGGCCTGCCGGCTGGCCGACAGTTGGTAGACCCGCTCTGGTACGGCCGGGGGAGGGGCATCGAGGATCGTTCGCGGCGGGTGGGCCGTCAACGACGGGGGCGGCGGCGCTGGCCCCCGCTGCCCCGGAACCGCCGCCACGTCGCTCACCAGCTGGGTGACTTCGTAGTCGGCGCGATCACGCTTGGAAGTCGGTGCCAGCGGCAGTATTTGGCTGAGCTCGCGGGTCAGCTCTGGATCGTCAGCTAATCCTTGGCTGAGGGCTGCCCGAACTCGGCGCAGCTCGCTCAGAAAGACTCGACCATTGGGCGGTCGGGCGTCGCGATTCCGTGAGGTGGCTCGGGTCACCAATGCGTCGAGATACGGAGGAATACGGCCGCCGGTGCGGAGGGTCGAGGGCGCTGGCACGTCGGAGTTCACATGGGCATACGCCACTTGAATAGGCGTTTCGCCGGTGTGCGGCTTGCGGCCGGTGAGCAGCTCGAAGAGGACAACACCCGCGCTATAGACGTCGGACCGGGCATCGGCCTTTCCCGACATGACGAGCTCTGGGGGCAAGTAAGAGACGGTGCCGATCAGCAGGCCCTGGGTCGCGGTGGACGTCTGCGAACTGACGGCCTTGGCGAGCCCGAAGTCCGCCACCTTGATCTGGCCGCGGTCGCTGATCAGCACGTTTTCCGGCTTGACGTCGCGGTGCACCAATCCGGCATCGTGAGCGGCGGCCAACGCGGCGAGGACCGGTTCCATCAGTTCGACGCAGCGCAGCGGGGAGAGTGGAGCATCGCGATTGATCACGTCTCGTAGCGTGTGCCCGTCGACGAACTCCATCACGATGTACGGCCGCCCACCGCCTGGGTTGGAGTCGTCGCGGCCCTGGTCGAAAACGGAGACGACGCAAGGATGGGTCAAGCGCGCGGCGGCGCGGGCCTCACGGTCGAGCTTGCGGGCGAACTCCGCGTCGTCGCCCAGCCCCACATGCATGAGCTTGATCGCTACGGTGCGGGTCAGTCGGGTGTCGACCCCTTGATAGACGGTCGCCATGCCGCCCCGGGCCAGACGAGAGGTGATCTGGTAGCGCCCGTCAAGCACATGACCGATCATCGGGTCGGCAATGCTTGTCGTGGTCATGCCAGCTCCAAACACGGCAGGGAAGGTGACCGTGTCCGCGAGTCTAGGGGTGTCTTCGCACGGCCCCGGACCCGGCGCGCCGGAGCTCGGCGATTGATCCCCCACGCTTCGAGGATGCCTCAGCGTGGTGGCAAATCGGAAATTCCGCGTCGCGGCGACCGCTGCGGGCGTTCAGTCGACACGCTGCGACCGCCAAGTCGTCTAGGCAGTCCGACGATTTGGAGACTCGCCTCGGTAACGTGACGCAGATGGAACTCGGACTGACCACCTTTGCGGAGATCAACGACTCGAGCATGACCGCCGGGGAGCGCCTCCGCCAGGTGGTTGAGGAAGCGAAGCTGGCCGACGAGTTAGGCCTGGATGTCTACGGGATCGGCGAGCACCATCGTCCCGACATGGCTGCCTCCGCTCCCGAGATCGTGCTCGCCACCATTGCGGGTATCACGCAGCAGATCAAGCTCAGCAGTGCCGTGACCGTCTTGAGCTCGGCCGACCCCGTGCGGGTGTATCAGAACTTCGTCACACTCGACCTTCTCTCGCGCGGTCGGGCGGAGCTGATGGCCGGCCGCGGCTCGTTCACCGAGTCCTTTCCACTCTTCGGCTACTCGCTGAACGACTACGACGAGCTCTTCGCTGAGAAACTCGATCTGCTGCTGGCCCTCAACCGCCAGGAGCCGGTGAACTGGTCTGGCAGATTCCGCGCCCCTCTGGACAACACCACCGTCTATCCGCGTCCGGAGGGACGCCCGCTGCCCATCTGGATCGCTGTCGGCGGCACACCGAACTCGGTGGTTCGGGCCGGTACGCTCGGCCTGCCGATGGCCCTGGCCATCATCGGTGGTCAGCCAGCGGCCTTCGCCCCTCACGTCGATCTCTACCGGCGGGCGCTCGAGTACGGTGGGCAGGATCCGGCCACTCCGTTGGCCGTGCACAGTCACGGGTACGTCTTCGACGACGAGCAGGCCGCCCGCGCCGAGTTTCTGCCGGCCTATCGGCAGACTTTCGCCAAGATCGGCCGGGAGCGGGGATGGCCGCCCATGTCGGACGCCGCCGTGGAGGCGCTCATCGCACCCAGCGGTGCCCTCTTCTTCGGCAGCCCCGAGGCGGTCGCAGAAAAGATCATTTCGCTGCATTCGCTGCTGAAGAT
The DNA here is from genome assembly GCA_963754965.1 of uncultured Actinomycetota bacterium. GTDB lineage: Bacteria > Actinomycetota > Actinomycetes > Propionibacteriales > Propionibacteriaceae > Microlunatus. Next base: position 536,451 of record CAVWIA010000007.1, on the reverse strand, counting down.
CGATCGTTTCGAGCTGCACGTATCCCACGTCGATCACGCAAAGTCCATGCGTTCTATCGAGCTCTTCGGCAGCGAGGTCGCGCCGATGGTTCGCGAGCGGCTCGCTACGCAATCGAGCTGACCGTCCGAATCTGGTACGCGCAGTCCACGTCCGGCGGCGACGGAAGTCCAGCCAGCCGGACCACGCTGATGATCTTGACAGCGAGGAGCAGCAGGGCCACCGACAGGTTCAGCCAGGGGACGGGTAGCCAGACCAGGGCCAGGGCGAACACCGCCGAATTGGCGGCCTTGGCAGGCTTGGACCAGTTCCAGGCCCATATCCGCCAGTCGGCGAGGTAGAAGTAATTCGGGCTGGAGAGCGGCCAGCGCCAGAAAGCCAACGACAAGATCAAATCGATCACACAGAAGCTGAACAAGTAGACCGTGACCGGGACCAGCACCGCCGGGCGGATGGCTACCAGGCCGAGGTAGAACACCACCGCGCAGGCGCGATCGGAGACGACGTCGAAAGTGGCACCGATCCGCGTCTCACGCCGCAGAACGCGGGCGAGCCCACCGTCGGCGATGTCACCGACCCAATAGACAGCCAGCCCGGCCAGCAACAGCGTCAGCGACGAGCTGAGGATGCCGAGGCCCGAGAGCACAACGCTGGTCCCGGTACGCACGGCGGTCACCGCATTCGGCCATGTCGCGAGGCGTTCCAGTCTTAGATGGGCACACTCGCGATGGTTGCAGTCCACAGGCACCGGTCTATCGTGTTTGACTGTGACTGCGCTGATGGGCCTCGATGCGAGGCTCCGGCTGGCCCGCCTCTACCTTTGTACGGACGCCCGTGAGCGGCAGGGCGACCTGGAGGACTTCCTTGCGGCCGCCTTTGCCGGCGGTGTCGACATCGTCCAGATCCGGCAGAAGGGGATGAAGCGTCGGACCGAGCTGGCCGCCTTGGAGGTGGCGCGACATATAGCGGCCCCGTACCAGGCCATCGTCTGTGTGAACGATTCCGCTGAGCTGGCCGGCCGCTTCTCGGCGGACATGCTGCATCTGGGACAGAGCGATGGGGAGGCGTCGGTGGCCCGCCGCCCGCTACACCGTTGGGCGTTGATCGGCCGCTCCACCCACTCGACCGGACAAGCCGACCAGGCGATCGCCGACCCGGATGTCGATTACTTCTGCGTCGGTCCGATTTTCGCTACCACCACGAAGCCCGACGACGACCCGGTCGGCTTGTCCCTGCTCCGCTACGCCGCGCGGCAGGCACCCGTAGCGACGATGGAGGCCAAGCCCTGGTTCGCCGTCGGCGGCATCAATGCGAGCAACCTCGACGACGTGATCGAGGCGGGGGCGCGCCGGATCTGTGTTGTGCGGACCATCACTGAGGCGTCTGATCCGCAGCAAGCGGCTCGCGAGCTTCGGAACAAACTGCAGGCGGCGTGGCGAAACGACCCAGCCATGGAGCGCTACAGCTTCCAGGCCGCAGCCGGCACCAACCCTCCCGTCGCTCGGTGGAGCAGTCCGCAGCCGCCCGCCAGTCAATAATCCAGGGCGGCGGAGCTGTCAGTAGTCCCGGCGAACCGCCGCGTCGGCCAAGGCGACAAGTGCTGTCCTTCCCTCGTCGGTGATCTCCGCCTCGTTGAGGGCGAGCATGGCGCGCTCATAGCCCTCATCGATCATGGCTTCGACCGATTTACGCGCGCCGGATTCCTCGAGTACCTGCTGGAGTTCGGCAACGCCGTCCGCGTCCAGGGTCTGATCGCCCAGCCTGCGGAGCAACAGTTCCCGGCCCGCGTCGTCGGCGTGGGCGAAGGCATGCGCGACGAGCACTGTCCGCTTCCCCTCGCGCAGATCATCACCGGTCGGCTTGCCGGTGACGGTGCTGTCGCCGAAAACTCCGAGCAGATCGTCCCGGAACTGGAACGCTCTACCCAGCGGTGACCCGTACGCACCGAGCGTGAAGTAAAGCTGGTCATCGCCGCCGCCGAGCGCGGCACCCATCTGGCAGGGCCGTTGCACGGTGTAGCGCGCTGCCTTGTATTCCACGACTCGGCTGGCGTCGTCTACCGCGACGTCGATGGGAGGCGTGGTCGAGCCCAACGCCGGAGGCGCCTGACGGAGGGGATGTGCCTGGGCCACCATGTCGAGGTACTGCCCGCCGGTCACCTCGGTACGCATGGCCTCCACGATCGGTAGCGCCCGCTGGAGGGCGGAATCTGCGATCCCGGCGCCCTGGAGCATCTGAACGGACCACATCACCAGCAGGTCGCCGAGCAGGATCGCCCCCGCCCGGCCGAAAGCGGCAGAGTCACCCAGCCATCCGGCGTTAGCGTGCAGCGCCTCGAACTGGCGGTGGGCAGCCGGCTTGCCGCGGCGAACGTCGGAGGCGTCCATCACGTCGTCATGTACCAACGCGCTCGCGTGCAGCAATTCAAGGCTGCTGGCTGCGGTGACGATCGAGTCGAGTTCGTCAGGCTCGGGCACGCCGGCCGCGGCGACGTAGCTCCAGGTGCAGAAGCCGGCCCGGATCCGCTTACCTCCGCAAAGCAGCTGCGAGGCCATCAGATGGACGGGCGCGAGTTCTGGACCCATCGAATCCAGCACGCCGGCCTGCTCGTCCAAGAACCCCACGATCGCCGCTGAGACGGCCTCCCGGAACTCTTGTGACAGCGGTGCGTTCGGAGTCAGGACATCGCTCGCCACATGCTGAGCCTACGGAGGGACCGGCTATCTCTTGTCCTAGGGTGTTCGCATGGCGGGCTGGACACCGTACCTTAGCCGGTCACGGACCCCGACCATCGCGGACCTCCTGCACTCTGGCAGCCGCCCGCTCTACTCCTTCGAGTTCTTCCCACCGAAGGACGAAGTCCAGCAACGCCGGCTGTGGCAGACCATCCGTGAACTGGAATCACTCGGCCCGGACTTCGTCTCCGTGACCTACGGCGCCAGCGGCTCCACTCGCGAGCGGACCATTCGGGCGACCGAAGCGATTGCCCAGCACACAACCCTGCGAGCGGTCGCCCACCTGACCTGCGCGAGCCAGTCGCGCGACCAGATCAGACGGGTCATCGGTTCGTACGCGGCGGCCGGAATCCGTCACATCCTGGCGATCCGCGGCGATATGCCGGGTGGTGCGCGAGTCCCCTGGGTGCGCCATCCCGATGGCCTGAGCAACGCCACCGAACTGGTGGCGATGGTGCGCGAGCTGGGCGACTTCTGTGTTGGTGTGGCTGCGTTTCCCGAGCCGCATCCCGAACATGGCGATGCTGCACTTGACGCCCGCCTATTGGTCGAGAAGGCACGAGCCGGCGCGAGCTATGCCATCACCCAGCTCTTCTTCACCGCCGAGGACTATTTCCGCCTCGTCGAGCGCGTGCGGTCGCTGGGCTGCGACATCCCGATCCTTCCGGGCGTCATGCCGATCACCAACGTCTCACAGGTTCGGCGGTTCGCAGAGCTGTCCGGGTCCGCGTTGCCGGCCGCGGTGACCGACCGCATCGCCGCAGTGGCCGATGAAGAGGATCAGGTGCGAAAAGTCGGGATCGAGATCGCCACCGAGCTGGGCGAGGCGCTGCTGGACGGAGGTGCGCCCGGCCTGCACTTCTTCACCCAGAATCGGTCGCTGGCTACTCGAGAGATCTACGCCAATCTCCAGCAGATCCGACATCCAGCGTGACCAAGCGCTGAGTAGCCCGGGTCAGAGCAACGTAGAGGGACCGGATACCGCCTGGCGACTCCGCGACGATCTCGTCCGGCGCTATCACGACGACCGCGTCGTATTCCAGACCTTTGGCTTCCAACGGACTGACCAGGACGAGTCGATCAGCACCCGCGGGGCACACCTCAACTGGCGGTCGACGGCCGACCTGCGCGACGGTGGGCAAATCACGCCCACCGTTCCTTCGACCAACTCGAGTAGCTCCGAAGCGGTTTCGGACACATGGCTCAGCAGTTCGTCGGGTGCCACCGCCCGCAACTCGGGGTCAACGCCGGTCGATCGTACGGCGCTGGGCAGATCTGCCTCCGGGAACGCCGCCACCACGACACGGCCGGCCAGGTCGAAGACCTCCGCCGGGCTGCGGTAATTGGTGCTCATCCGGAACCGTCGCACCGGTGCCGCACCGATGATCTCCGAAAGCGCACGGGACGCCTCCTCGGGGTCGGTCCAGGAGCTTTGCGCGGCGTCCCCGACAATGGTCCAGCTGGCACCGCCTCCTCGGCGGCGCAGCATCCGCCATTGCATCGGACTGAGATCCTGCGCCTCGTCCACCAGGATGTGCGCGTATGTCTCATGCGGGGTGGCGAAGGGGTCTACTTCGCGGTTGGGGGTGAGCCGCTCTAGCGTCGTGATCAACTCCGGTACGTCGGCGCCACCCTCGAGGAAGATCGGGATTTCGCGATCCTCAGGCTCTGGAACCGGTCCCAGCAGATTGGCGAGCTCGTCGAGCAAGGCGCCGTCGGCGGCCGTCCAGTCGAGTGCGTCGCCGTTGGCAGGCTGATAGCTCCCGCTCATCAGCGCGCACTCGACAGGGGACAGGATCGAGCCCGAGAGCCGCCGCAGCAGCGCCGGATCGGCCAGCCGGCGTAGCGCCTCCACGGCACTGACAGCTGGCCACCATGCGCTGCAAAACATCTGGAACGAGGCCAGGCCACTGACCCGCTCGTCGAACTCATCGCGGTCGATCTCCTCCTCCACCGGCCGCAGGCGCCACAGTGCCCCGAGCAGGGCCCGCTCTGCAGCCTCTCGGCCCTGGTTGTAGCGATGGTGGGCCAAGATGTCGGCCCGCAACCGGGCCAGCACATCTGGTGCGAGGGCCAGAACATGGCCGTGCCAGGACACACGTAGCTCGAGGGGAACCGACTGTGGCGGCTCGTGGACCAGCCGACGAAGGATGGGGACCATCCGCAGGCTGCCCTTGACCGCAGCAACGCCAACCAGATCGATTCGATCACCGCTGATCGGCACAACGTCTGACGCCACTGCGCCGATGCTGCGCAACGTTACTGATTCCTCGCCCAGCGAAGGCAGCACCCGCTCGATGTAGTTGAGGAAGATCCGGCTCGGGCCTACCACTAACACGCCGCCGGACTCGAAGCGCCGCCGGTTGGAGTAGAGCAGGTAGGCCGCCCGGTGCAGCGCCACGACAGTCTTGCCCGTGCCGGGACCGCCGGAGATCATGGTGAAGCCCTGCCAGGGAGCCCGGATCGCTTCGTCCTGTTCGGCCTGGATCGTGGCCACGATGCTGCGCATGGTGTGCCCGCGGGCGCGGGTCAGCGCCGCCAGCAGGGCACCGTCGCCGATCACCACCAGATCGGAGTCGGCCGCGTCGCCGTCCAGCAGATCGTCCTCGATGCCGACGACGCGGTCACCGCGGCAGCGCAATACTCGGCGGCGAACGACATCCATGGGATTCGCCGGTGTGGCCCGGTAGAACGGCTCTGCCGCACGGGCACGCCAGTCGATCACCAGGGGTTCATAGTCAGCGTCGCGAATCCCGATCCGGCCGATGTAGCGGACCTCACCATCTGTCCGATCCAGCCGGCCGAATACCAATCCCTCGTGCTCCGCGTCGAGCACAGCAAGCCTCTTGGCCGCCTGGAACGCGAACACATCACGCTCGAAGAGGCCGGTGCCGTCTTCCTCGCGGACGAAAGAACCGCGATCGGATTGATAAAGCGCCTGTCCGGCCGTCGCCACTTGCTGCGCGGAGCGTGTTGCGTCCGAGAGACGAGCGTAGACAAGATCGACATGCGCCTGCTCTTGGGCCAGCTCGCGCTCGATCGTGTTGGGGTGCTGAGTCAAGAAGAACGATCCTTACTCAACCGACGAACGTCTGAGTATAGATAACTTGCGGAATTCACAATATTACACCTAGTCAGGTGGATTTTGATCTTGAAACATCGAGCCGACATGCAACATGGGCTGCAATACCGATTTCCCCGATGCGATCATCCATCGTAGGGCCTCCGGTCAACCGGCTGCGGCGCGCTCACGTCAGGACAGATAGTTCTGACAGCCGTAGGCCGCCAAAGCGGCGGACAGGACGACCGCAGACGGCGCCGCCCCGGCTGGCGAGAACGGTCCGGCGAGGAAGAGACCCTCGACCTCGCTGGTCACGGCCGGACGGCGAACGAACGTGCGGAATCCTCTCCAGGCGATGCCGTATGAGGAGCGCGGTGTGAGCCTGGCGAAGTCATGGACCGTCCGGATCGATCGCTCGCCGGCCGGCCGTTCGTAGGTGGTGGTCGGCACGCCGCGGTCGCTGAGCGCGATCGTCTCCCGGACGGCAGGAACCGGTTCATCGATGAGAACGTGCTTGATAGTCGGCGCCGGAGCGGGATCGAGCCGAGCCAGCCGACGTCGGGTGCCCTTAGCCACGTCGACAGCCAGCAAGTCGCGGACTGTGTGCCACGGATCTAGCGTGCACACCACGGCGCCTGCTGGGTGGTGGGCTGTAGGAGTGCGAATGCCGGTGACGCGGCCGGCCTCAATACTGATGCCGGTCACTGGTGTGCTCAGCCGGACCTGGACTTTTCGCTGCTGGAGCCGTCCTACCAGGGCCTGGACCAGGACGGAGGATCTCCCGGCGTCGATCGCGGCTTTTCCGCTGATCGGCTCTATCTGCCAGCGGCCGAATGTGCGGCGGATAGCAAGCTCGACGGCCACCAGCGCCGGGGTGTGCTCTGGGTCGGCCCCGAAGCTGTAGCCAATACTCCGGACCAGCGCGGAGAGATGCGGGTGTGCGACCGCAGCCGCGAGGTCAGCCAACGTCCGGTTCTGCATCAACCGCCTGCGCTGCTTTCGGCTGAGGTGGGCTTCCGACGGCCGTTCGGATTCCCAACCGAGCGGCCGGAGGGCCTGCCAGACGTCATCGAGCCGGTCGAGCATGTCGCGCCAGCGGCCGGCGACCGACGGGCCATACGCCCGGCTCAAGATCGCATATTGCTCGCCGCGATCGGTTGGCATCACCAATCTGGCACCGTCGGCGAAGATCAACCGACCCGAGTCTGCGGGCGCCAGGGCGTAGCCCGAGCGGGCGAGCTCGGCCTCCAAAGGACGCCCGCTCTTGCGAAAAAGATCCCGCCACGGCGCTGGGAACCCGAGAACCGCGGGGGCATCGTCCACGAGCACCGTTTCGGTCAGCTCGTACGGTGCCCAGCTGCCACCGAGCACGCCAGCTCGCTCGTACAGATCGACGGCATGGCCGAGCTTGGCCAGGCGAACCGCCGCTGCCATACCCGCCAGCCCGCCGCCGACCACAGCGATCGGCGGTCGTTCCATGCCCAAGAGGGTAAGGCCCAAAAGGGTAGGGAGCGTGGCCAGCGGAAGTGTCAGGCTTTGGGCATGAGTGCGTGCAGTGACCTCCCCACGAATCGTGATCACCTACTGCACGCAATGTCGATGGCTGCTGCGTGCAACCTGGCTGGCTTCGGAGCTTCTGACCACCTTCACAACCGACATCACGGAAGTGGCCCTGCGCCCAGGCGTGGGCGGTATCTTCCGCGTGTCCGTTGACGACGAGGTGGTGTGGGACCGCAAGGTCGAGGGCGGCTTCCCCGATCTGGGTCGGCTGAAACGCCTCATCCGCGATCGGGTGTCTCCAGGACGCCACCTCGGGCACACCGATCGGGTGGCGGATCCCGCCGTGGCAGACCGCTCGACGGCGGCCGCCGCGTCCGACCCAGCGGCTTTCGATCAAGGCTCTTAGGCTGACGCCATGCCCGAGCTCACACCTGTCGACGAATCCTGGAGCACGGCTCTTTGCGTCGCCGCGCATCCCGACGATCTCGAGTTCGGCGCAGCGGCCGCAGTGGCCCGGTGGACCGACGCGGGCAAGGCGGTGATCTATGCGATGGTCACCAGTGGTGAGGCCGGTATCGACGGAGTCCCCCCGGATGAGTGCCGCCGCGTTCGCGAGGCAGAGCAGGTCGAGTCGGCGAAAATCGTCGGCGTCGAGCTGGTGGAGTTTCTGGGGCTGCCGGACGGGATTGTGGAGTACGGCGTGGCTCTACGCCGAGTGATCTGCGGCGTGATCCGCAAGCATCGCCCCGAGATCGTGATCACCAACAACTTCCGGGAGACCTGGGGCGGACGTACCCTCAACCAGGCCGATCACATCGCCACCGGTAGAGCCACCCTGGATGCGGTGAACGACGCCGCGAACCGGTGGATTTTCTCCGAACAGTTGACCCCGAGCGGCCTTGAGCCATGGCCCGGTGTCAAGGAAATCTGGGCCGCCAATTCGCCGCGGGCCGAACATGCCGTCGACACCAGCGCCACGTTCGAGCGGGGGGTGGCCTCACTCGCCGCCCATCAGGCCTACATCGCGGGGCTCGGCTGGGAGCACTTCGACCCTGCCGAATTCTTGGAAGGGCAAGCGCGCCGCACTGGCACCCGGCTTGGCGTGCCGATGGCTGCCGCCTTCGAAGTTTTCCCCACCGGCTGGGGTGGCTGACCCAATGGCCCACATCGATTCCGGCCGGACACGCCCGAATCACCCTTGCTCTTGACGCGTTGTCCGGACAGTGGTGTAGCGTTAGCCAAGTTCGAACAAGCGTTCTATATGAGGTACTTGGGGAAGGGCCTCAAGGTTCGCTGGTCGAAGCGGCGCTGTGTTCGCGGCACGCGCCCTGGGCTTGCCTCGGTGTGGGTGGTTCTCGACCCCGTCCACACCGAGGCCGCCAACCCGGGTCGAGTTTGTTGTCCGCACCGACTCGAGGTTCGATCGATGCCCGATTACCCAACGCAGCTTGACCTGCGGCGCGCCCGACGTGCGATTCTGGCGGCTGAGTTTGCCGAGCGGCCGAGCGAGCGCTACCTAGCGGCTCACTTGGCCGCCTTGCAGATCGCTGCGGTCGTCCTCGCCTGGCGAGCAAATCCGGCGCTGGCCCGACGAGGCAGCCGGCCGCGGAACGTCTGGCGGATGCTCGCCGATGTGGCCCCTGAATTTGCCGAATGGGCAGCCTTCTTCGCCGCTACCCAGGCGAAACGAGAAGCCGTGCGGGCCGGTGCCACGACTATTGTCAGTGCCCGCGAGGCAGACGACCTGCTGCGCGACGCGCAGTGCTTTCTGGCCGTGGTGGAGCGCTCTCGGGCGGCCTCCGCGTAGCCGACCGTGTCCTTTTCGTAGCGCTTGGCGGTGCCGAAGCCGGTCGTGTGAGACCGAATCGTGACGAGACACACCAACGCTTACCAGCCAAAGCCTCTTCCGCTTGGCTGACGAAATCGTCACACTGATCACATCAGTCCCTGTCGTCACATCTACCACTCCAAGCACACCTTGAGGAGTTGACATGACCATCGTCTCTGCAACGCTGCGGGCGGAGGACCACGCCGAGGCATGGAGTCAGGTACATGTCGCCGGGGTGACCTACCTCCGCCAGGCAGTACACACGCGCTGGCTCCGCGAAGACGACGAGTTGATCTTGTCCTTGAAAGAGAGTCTGCACGACGCGCGCCTCGGCGATACTGTCGCAGTCAGCGAAAAGGTGGTCATCTTGCTGACCGGCCGAGTGGTCGACATCGGCACCGTACGACCAGGCCGACTCGCCCTCATGCTGGCCAGTCACGTACGGCCCCGCACGGATTCCTGTGGGCTATCGGTACCCGAAAAGATGGAATTTGTGATCCGATCCATCGGCCGAACACGGGCGATCGGAGCGGCCTTGGGCTGCGCACTCACTCGACCGCTTGGACTGCGCGGCACGTTCTACCGGCTCGCTGGCTCGATCGCTCGGGATATCGACGGGGGCCGGCCACCTTACGAGAAGCTTCTCTTCCCGCCGTTGAATACAGCGGTGGCTCAATGGATCTGCGCCGATCTCGAGCGGGCGCTGGGCATCGGCGTCAGCATCGTCGACCTCAACGACTACGGCGGCTCCATCCGTGCGACCTCGCCGAGGTCACTTTCGGCCGCAACGCTGGCCGCGGTGCTCGGCGACAATCCGATGGGCCAGCGGTTGAGGAGCACGCCCTTCGTTCTCGTCAGACCCGCCTGATTCGCCTATCAGCGCCGCGCCGAGCGTCATCGCCGACGGGGCGTGACGATGTCAATCGCGTCAGCGAGCAGACGACGCTCCGGCGCGCGCAAGACGTACAGGCCGCCGACAAATGTCATAAGAACCGTGAAAGCGACCGACGACAGGAGCAACAGCTCGGCCGCGATGCCTTGACCGACCACCGGATCCAGTAGTCGGAGCACCAGCGCTCCGGCTGCAGTCCCGGCGACGGCCGCCGCTGCCGTCCGTCCTGCCATCCCGAACAATGGCCCGAGATCCACAGCTCGGTGGCGCACAGCCAACAGCCAGGTGTTGACAACGGCGGCGCTGACCAGCGACAAGGATGTGGAGGCCGCCAGCCCCTTGATGCCGAAGGAAAGACCGAGGCTCAGGTCACCGACGACGTTCACAGCCATCGCGGATAACGCCACCAGCACCGGCCTGCGGGTGTCGCCAAGGGCATAGGAGGCCCGCACCACCAACTCGCGCCAGCCGAGAGCAACCAAGGCGGGGGCGTACCAGAGCACTGCTGTCGCTGTTCGCTCGGTGTCACTCGGCCCGAAGCTGCCGTGCTCGAACAGCAGCGCCACCAATGGGCCGGCGCAGACGACGAGAAAGCCGCACACCGGCAACAGCACGGTCGCCACGGTGGCGAGACCTCGGCCGACCAGTCGCCGCATCTCCACGAGGTCTCGACTGCCGGCGGCCGCGCCGAACGCTGGATAGAGCGCGGTCAGCAGTGATGCGACGAGCAAGGTCTCGCCGAGCCCGATGATCCGCCAGGCGTATCCGAGCGAGGAGATGATTCCTTCGCCGACCATCGATCCAACGGCCCGGTCGACCAATGTGTTGACGTTGCCGAGTGCGCTGCCCAGCAGGAGCGGCGGCACGAGGGTGGCGATGGCCCGGAAACCGGGATCATGGATGTTCAGGGACGCCCGGAGTCGTAACTTCAGAGCTCGAAGCGGCACCAGCTGACACGCCAACCTGGCCGCAGAGCCAGCCACGAACCCGACGGCCAGGGCGGTGACTCCGTACCGAGGGCCGAGCCACACCGCTGAACCGATCATGATCAAGTTGAACGGAATCCCCTGAAACCCTGACCAGAAGAACCGGCGATGTGCTTCGGCTGCCGCCGCGAGCAGATTGGTACCGGCGATCAACACCGTGGCGATGAGCACGATCCGAGCCAGGAATGCGGCCAGGTCCGCCTGGGACCCTTCGAATCCCGGTGCCAGCACCTTCACCACCACGTCGGCAGCCAGCGCCATGATCAGGGAACCGAGCCCGAGGATCAAAAGCGTCACCGTCAGCACGACGGACAGCGTGTGGCCAGCCTTGCTCGAGTCGCCGGCTGCCCCAGCGGTTTCCGCTGCGAGCACTGGGACGGTGGCCTTTGCCATCGCACCGGCAATCAGCGCCAGCACGAGATTCATCAGTCCCTGAGAGACGAGGTAGGCGTCCAGGCTCGCGCCGGCTCCGAACACGCCAGCGATCACGACATCGCGCAGAAAGCCAAGAATCGCCGATCCCGCGGTCAGGCCCGTAACCAACGCTGCCGCCTGCGCGATACCTCGTGCCCTCACGCCACCCCAGTCATTGTCGTGATTCCATGCAAGATCCGGCGATTTCCCACGAGGGCCTGCGGCCCAGTCGAGCGTACGGCGGCGCGGGCCTCCAGCTCGGTAGCGACTCGGCCGCCATCGGCACCCGGTCGCCGCCGGAACTAGGCTTTCGATCCGACCGGCGTTGAATCCGACCAGGAGGAACCATGACCGAGCTGCGGCGCCATCGCTCGGTGTCGCAGAGCTTTCTGCTGGAGCTCCTCGAGTCGCAAATTGGCCAGCTCATTCCCGGAGAAGTCCGCGCCCTCGAGATCGTCGACCTCGGCGGAGGGACCGGCGGCCTAGCGGCCTCGCTGGCCGGCCGGGGTCATGCGGTCACGGTCATCGACCCCAGTCCCGACGCTCTCGCGTCGCTCGACCGCCGCACGACTGATGCGGGCCTGAGTGGCCGCGTTAATGGCGTGCAAGGAGATGCCGGTGATCTGATCCGCTTGGTGGGTGAACACGCGGTCGACGTCGTCGTCTGTCATCGAGTTCTGGAGGTGGTCGACTCACCGCCCGAAGCACTTGACGCCATGGCTCGGGTGTTGCGACCGGGAGGCGTACTGAGCTTGCTGGTCTCGCAACGCCACGCGGCCGTCCTGATCCAGGCGCTCGGCGGCCACTTCAGTCAAGCTCGTCGAACATTTGCCGACCGCGGACGATTCGATCATGATCAAGTGATTGACCTCGTCCGAGGCGCAGGCTTCACCGTGCTGGCCAGCCACGGGATCGGTGCGATCGCCGATCAGGTGCCCGAGTCCATGCTCGACGGCGACGCGGCGGCCTACACCGAACTGACGGCGTTGGAATCCGAGGTCAGCCAGGACCCGGCCTTTCGCGTCCTAGCCCCTCAGGTCCACGTCTTTGCCGCCACGTCGCGCTCGATCTGAAGTGCTGTCGGCGGTACTCTATCGAACATAGGTTCGATAGAGGTCTGGGAGGGCCCATGGCCAGCGGGGTCATCATGCACGTCGACATGGACGCCTTCTACGCTTCTGTCGAACTTCGCCGACGCCCCGACCTAAGAGGGACCGCAGTCATCGTCGGCGGTTTCCCGCGAGGCGTCGTGCTATCCGCGAGCTACGAGGCGAGAGCGTGCGGCGTGCGGTCCGGCATGCCATCCGCACAGGCTCGTCAGCTCGCCCCGCGTGCGACCTTCGTCGATCCCGACTTCGACAGCTATACCGCCGTTTCGCAAGCCATTGCCGCGGTGTTCGGCTCAGTGACCTCGGTTGTCGAGTCGGCATCCATCGACGAGGCGTTCTTGGACATCACCGGGTCGATTTCGATGTTCGGCTCACCGACAGCGATCGGTGAGTACGTTCGCGCCGTGGTAGCTGATGAGCAGCAGATCACCTGTTCGGTTGGCATCGGCCCGTCGAAGTTCGTCGCCAAGGTCGGCTCCCGGCAGGCGAAGCCGGATGGACTGATCGAGGTGCCTCCTGATCGCGTGGCCGACTTCCTGCATCCATTGCCCGTCGAGGCCATGTGGGGCGTCGGTCCAGCCACGACCGAGAGGCTGAACCGGCTGGGCATCTTCCGGGTTGGGGAACTGGCGCACATGCCTCGGCCGGCCTTGCGTCGAGGCTTCGGACCGCATTGGGGCGGCATGCTGCAGGAACTCGCGTGGGGCCGCGACGGGCGGCGGGTCACCTCACGAGTGCCCGAGCGCAGCGTCGGATCCCAGGAGACCTTGGGTCGTGATACCGATGACCCGGCCGTCGTTCGCCGGGAGCTGCTGCGGATGGCCGCTCGTACGGCGTCTCGGATGCGCAAGCAACGCGTCCTGGGGCGGACCGTGACGATCTCGGTGCGCTTCGCCAACTTCTCCGAGCTGACCCGCTCCATCAGCACGGCCACGCCAACCGACGTGACCGATGAGATCTATGCCCACGCGCTGACCCTTTACGACAGGCTCCGGCTCGACCGAGCTCGAATCCGACGGGTCGGCGTTCGGGTCGAGGGCTTGGTCGCCGCGACCCAGGCCTACCGGCAGCCACAACTCACCGACCCGGAGTATGGCTGGCGGGAGGCTGAGGTCGCCGTCGACGCTGCTGTCGGAAAGTTCGGGCCTGCTGCGGTTCAACGCGCGATCTTGACCCGGCGGGGGCCAGCGGCCTTCGGGCAGATCGGTTCGCTTCACCCGTAGCTGTGCCATCCGACGTGGATGCAGTTTGGCATCGATCGCCGCCGCGGGTTCCTCTGCGTGGCTCAGCCACCTAGACTTAGGCCGATTTAGCCCATCCAGCACGAGCGGCGTGACGCGCCAGCCACCATCTCTGGTTCGCTTTCTTAGATCGCGAGCCCTCGAAAGTGGAGGCGACGTATCATGACCACACGCGCACGACGAGAATCGGTGGGAGGTGGCCGATGGCCCTCTCAGACGAGGAGCAGCGGCTTCTCGAGCAGATGGAAGCTGCGCTGGCGGCCGAAGACCCCAAGCTCGTCAACACGCTCCGTGGTACCGGTTCGCGCCGCGTACACCGCCGCCGCGCCGCACTCGCCGGAGTCGGTTTCTTCGCCGGCCTGGCCCTGCTCATCGTGGGAATCTCGACTCAGCTCTTCTTGAGTGTGCTCGGCTTTGTGATCATGGTCATCGCCGCGGTGACGGCGATCTACTCCTGGCAGCATGTGGGCAGCGGTCCGGATCCAGGTCGCGGCAGCGGCAGCGACCGGGCCAGAACGCCCCAGGGTTCGCGGCCGGATGGTCAGGGTTTCATGGACAAGATGGAGGAGCGCTGGCGTCGCCGGCGCGACGAGTCAGGCTTCTAGTCCTTCGGGTTTCGGCGAAAGATCGACTTCGGCAAGAGATTGGCCAGCGCCTTGCGGCGCAGGTTTTGGGGTGCCGCGATGCCCTTGCGAATATCTTCGGTCACGCTCGGAAGATCACGAGCCGCCGCATCGTCGGTGAAGACTCGGGCATAGCGAGAACGCTCGACCAAGGTCGCCACTGAAGCCATTGCGGACGACTCTGGCTGATCAAGGTGGGCACCGACCTCCCGGCCAATCGCGCGGGGTGAGCCATCGGGCCACGATCCGCCGTAGTCGACCACCGTGTCTCGGATCTCCGCCCACGCAGACTCGACTTGCTCCTCCGCAGGCGCATCCGGCGATAGTCGGGCCGTCCGCCGCCGAACCCGAAGCGTTGCGGGCGCGGCCAAGATCAACAAGACGACGAGACCGATCCCGGCCGCCAGCGCGGACTTGCCGGGAGTCCAGAACCCTTCCGAGCCAGTCGTCGTCGTGGTGTCGAGGCTGGGTCCAGCCGACACCGTCCCGGATTCGGTCGGTGCAGCACTGCTGGCCTCGCTGCTCGGATTGGTACTCGGATCCTCTCCGCCACCGCTGCTGTCCGGTACCGTCCAGGGCGGCGCCGACCCCGTGACGCTCCCCGGGGTGGGCTCGAAGCGCACCCAGCCATAGCCGGCGAAGTACAACTCCGGCCAGGCGTGCATGTCGCGGATCGACACCTCCCACCGGTCTCCGTTCTGGCGTCCGGGCAGGAACCCGACCGAGACCCGAGATGGAATGCCCGCAATTCGGGCCATGATGGCCATCGAGGCAGCGAACTGCTCGCAGTAGCCCTTCCTGTCCTTGAGGAGGAACTGCTCCAGGGCCGCGTAACCACTGCCCGCCTGCGGCTCGGTGCTGTAGGTGAATCGGCTGCTCCTCAGGAAGCTCTGGATGGCTGCCGCCTTCTGCGTAGCCGTGTCGGCGCCCTCGGTGACCTGGTCGGTCAGCCTGCTGATTGATTGAGGCAGGTCACGCGGGATGGCCGCGGTGATCGCAGCGTCTGGTGGTGTCCCGGCCGAAGCTTCGTCCAGCTTGTCTACATCGGGGGTGATGTCGACGCTCTCTACCGAATAGGTCAGATTACGCAGTGCATCGGCGCGGTCGTTGCCATTCACCACGATCAACGAGTTGGCGTCGAAGCGCCAATCGCCGGAAGCATCGAACCTGCGCGGGGCGTACGGCATCGGCAGGTACTGGGATCGGAAGTCGAGAACTTGGACGGTCGTTTTCCGGGTAATCCCCGCGTTCCCAGTGGCGCCGGGAATCGCCGGCAATGTGGAGCCGCTGTCCAGGCGGATCTGCACGCTGCTCCATCCGGTCGCGTTGAATTGCGGCAATGAGGCCAGCCGCAGGTAGACACCACCAGGAGCATCGGACTGGTAGTCGATCACCTCGCGGTCAGTCGGCTGGTTGAGGTTTCGGCGCAGATCCAGCGTGGGATCGGTGAGCTGAAGGGGTCCATCGCCCCCTGGGCCATAACCGGTGCCAAAGCCGGGCAGCGCCAGCGTCGGGAGCGCCGCGCCAAGGAAGAGCGTGGCGATCAGGGCCGAGATGCCGAGGTAGCCGGCGGCCCGCCACACCACGGGCGTCGCCGTGCCGAAGCCCTCGGCCGAGTCGCGGGTCAGTCCTCGCGTCCAGCGGTCGGTCGAGCTCAACCCCTCGGCGACCAAGATCGCCAAGTAGCCCAAGGCAATGCACAAGAAGCTGCCTGCGCCGGTGTCGCTACGCAGGCCGATCGCCGGCACGAGGAAGAGAGTGGCCGGAGGAGCGATTCCCCAGACGGGACGACCGATGCCGGATACCAGCAAATCCGTCATGATCATGATCACGCCGATCACGGTGACGAAGATGAACTTGACTCCGTCGTTGGGGTCCATCGGGGACGTCTGGGTGCGCATGTGCTCGACCCCGGCTTGCCACAGCATGCTGACGTGGGTGTACCAGGGCTCCCCACGCCCAGGCATGCTGGCGCTTAGGGCAAAGGTGGCGACCACCAAGATCAGGAGTTGGACACCCAGCACCGTGCTGCTGGCTAACCGGGCCCGCCGCATAGCGATGGTGGCGCCGCCCAGGATCACAATCAGCAGCCAGCTAACGCCAAAGAAGCTGCTGTCGGTGGTCAGTGGTGAGACAGGAAAGGTAGCCAGCAACACTGAGAAGATGACGGCAATGCCCATCCGGTCGGTGGCGTGCATCAGGCGGCCGACCCCAACTGGTCGAGGAGCGACCAGGCCTCGGCCACACCCATGCCGCGCCTAACCTCGACCACCCGCCACTGGTTTTCCCGCAGTATCGATGTCCCAAGCTCATGCTGTGCTTGGACATGAGGGCCGCCAGGCCGGTCAGCGAAGCTGTCCACATCCAGTACCAGCGCCAGTCCCTGAGCCCGGCTCCGCCGCCCGCGAAGCAGGGCGTTGGCGTCCTCGGCGTTTATCCGGCCCAGAATGGCGATCACCAACTGTCCTGCCCGATCGGATGCTGCAGCTTCCATGGCGTAGTGCAGCGTGGCCGTCGGACGTGCTTGGAGGTCGGTGAGCCGGCTGATCACCAGCTCGGTTGACGCGGAGCTGTGCTGCCCCATGTGCCGGTGATGCGCAACGGTCCGTCGGCCTCATAGATCTCGACACTGAAGCCGTCGTCGAGAAAGTGCAGGGCGATGGAGGCCGCGGCCGAGATCGCCCACTCGATCGAGTTGTTCATCCCGCGGCCCGCGTGCGACGACATCCGTGAGTCCAGCACGATGCTGGCGCTGGGATCCCACGCTTGCTCCTCGCGGCGTACCATCAGGTCGCCCCACCGTGCGGTGGACCGCCAGTGGATTCGCCGGACGTCATCGCCCTGCCGGTACTCCCGGACGAGGGCGTCGTCCGTGCCAACGACACCGATCCGGTGCGGCCGGGCCTCACCGGTGCTGCCCGCCCCGCCGGTCGTACGAAGTGCAGGCAGCGGCACGACCCGGGGGGTCACCATCACCTGGGTCGTCGCCGAGAACTGACGGTCCAACTGGACCAGCCCGAATGGGTCGGAGGTGCGCACTCGCAGCGGGCCGGTTGAGAACCGCCCCCGAACCCGCCCGAGCAATGGATACTCCACGATGCGGCGCCAACTCAGATCCGCCTTGTCGACCAGGAAGCGAGGTCGACTGCCGAGCTCTCGTGGCACGGTGTCTTCCAGCAGCAGGATTCCCGCGGGCAGCCGGCCATCTTGGCCGAGGCTGATCTTGCCGCGCATCGGTGAGCCGAGGGGCACTTGCGCCGGCTCGACCGAACGCTCGCAGGACATCCGAAGCCGCGCCCGGGCGACGAGAATGGCGGCGATGACCGGCAGGACCAGCAGCAGCAAGCCGATCCTCATCACGTCACGTTGGCCCGCGGCCATCGCCCCAACGACGACGACCAGACCGCCGAGGATGAAAAACCGGCCCCGAGGTGTCAGCAGCCGCCAGCTCCTGCGCATGGCTGGTTATCTCCGGTCAGGGATGTGTACCGAGGCGACTGCCTGGGCGATGATGTCGTTCACCGTATGACGGGCCAGTTGCGCATCGGTGGACGGCAAGCACCCGATGGGCCAGCACGGAAACCGCAAGTGAGGCCACATCATCGGGGCTTACGTAGTCGCGGCCGGAGAGAGCCGCGAAGGCGCGGCTGGCCCGAAGCAGCTGCAAGGTGGCGCGCGGCGAGGCGCCCAAACGCAGGTCGCGCGAGTTGCGGGTCGCGTTGACAACCTGCACGAGGTAGTGCTTGACGGCCGGACTCAGATAGACCGTCTTCACCGCGTCGATCAGGCCGCGAATGGTCTGGCCATCGGTGACCGGTCGCAAGTCCGCCAACGGATCCGAATTGCCGTGCGAGTCCAGCATGTCAAGTTCGGCGCTCGGCGTTGGGTACCCCATCTGGATCCGCGCCATAAAACGATCGCGCTGCGCTTCTGGCAGCGGGTAGGTGCCTTCCATCTCAATGGGATTCTGCGTGGCGACCACCATGAAGGGGGTCTCGAGGACGTAAGTCGTGCCGTCGACGCTGACCTGGCGCTCTTCCATCGATTCCAGCAGCGCCGACTGAGTCTTGGGTGAGGCGCGATTGATCTCGTCACCGACCACGATGTTGGCGAAGATGCCGCCCGGCTTGAACTCGAAGTCCCGAGTTTCCTGGTTGAACACCGAGACGCCCGTGATGTCGGACGGCAACAGGTCCGGAGTGAACTGCAACCGGCGGACCGAGCAGGCAATGGAGCGGCCGAGCGCCTTGGCGAGCATGGTCTTGCCGACACCAGGTACGTCTTCGACGAGTAGGTGTCCCTCGGCCAGCAAGACGACCAGCGCGAGGTCGATGGCGCTGCGCTTGCCCTCGATAACGCTCTCGATGGCGTGGCGGACCCTGCCGACTACGGAAACGACATCACCGAGGGAATACGTGGATCGGGGCGCCTCAACCGCGCGGGCCTCGATCTTGTCGTAACTCAGGCTCACCAGACCTCCGTGTAAGAGACGTTCTCACCCTACGCGACTGTGCGAGCGGGTTCCTTGCCTTCCCAACACGCCGCTGTTCTCGTTTCCGGACCAAATTGGTGGCAAGTGGTGCAAAGTGGAGTAGAGTGGCGCGAAGTGGAGGAGGGGCTGATCGGAGAGTGAGGAGGGGCGGCCGATGTACTTTCTCGGCACCCACACTCCGAAGCTTGACGAAAAAGGCCGACTGTTTCTTCCGGTGAAGTTTCGAGAGGAACTGGCGGACGGTCTGGTGATCACGCGATTCCAGGAGAGATGCCTGGCGATCTGGCCGTTGCACACGTTCGTCGAAATGGCTTCGGCGGCAAGGAGCGCCCCATCCGACCAGAAGTCCCGTGACTACCAGCGCATGCTCGCCTCGGGCGCCTCGGACGACACTCCAGACAAGCAGGGCCGCATTACGATCCCGCCTCACCTGCGGACCTACGCCGGACTGGATAAGGACTGTGTCGTCGTGGGGGCCCTCGACCGAGTGGAGATTTGGGACGCACAGGCCTGGGAGGACTACTCCGCGGCGAAGGAGTCCGCCTTCGCCGAGCTGGACGAGACGGCTGTTCCGATCATGTGAGCGGAGCGTCGAAGCAACAGACAGTACGAGGACTCGTGTCCTGAGGCTTCAACCCGCAGGTTCGACTCCCTGACGCACCTTCCCCGGCGCCAGGTAGGACTCCCCGCGGATCTCGGGTTGAAACCTCAGGACACGAGCCACCCCGGCCGCGAGCGGGGAAATGGAAAGTGGGTGGGTCGAGATGGCGCTGGAAGTGTCGCGCCCGCCGATGTCGGTGCGTCCCGGCTCGGCCACCGTCCGGCGCATTCGCCATGAAGCTCGCGACAGCATCTGTGCCGCCTCGCTTTCGCTGGTCGGCTCCCTGCTGGTCACGGGTGTCCTCTGGGCCGTTATCGGGTGGCTGGCATGAACCTGCCGCCGGTCCACGTTCCCGTGCTGCTTTCGGAGGTGGTTGCCCTCCTGTCGCCCGCGCTTCAGGCGCCGAGCGAATCCGGCCATCCATGCGTCTTGGTGGACTGCACGATCGGCCTCGGCGGTCATGCCGAGGCTTTGTTGCGCGCCTGCCCACAGGCGTCGCTCATCGGTCTTGACCGCGATCCGCATGCGCTAGCTGTTGCCGGTCGCCGCCTGGCGCCGTTTGCAGAGCGCATCACGTTGATCGAGGCGGTCTACGACCAATTGCCTGAAGTACTCGACGAGCTTGGCTTGCAGGTGGTGCAGGGCGTTCTCCTCGACCTCGGGCTGTCATCGCTCCAGATCGACGACCCTCGGCGCGGCTTCGCCTATTCGGTCGATGCGCCACTTGACATGCGCATGGGGGAGACCGGCAGGACCGCTGCCGATGTGCTCAACACCTATAGCGCGGCAGAGCTAGCCTCGGTCCTGCGCCGGTACGGAGAGGAACGCTTCGCGGTCCGAATCGCGGACCGCATCGTCGCGGCGCGAGCGGATGCGCCCTTCGCCACCTCTGCCCGATTGGTGCAATTGATCGACGGTGCCATACCGCTGGCTGCCCGCCGGAGCGGTGGCCATCCGGCGAAGCGCACATTTCAGGCACTGCGCATTGAGGTCAACGGAGAGCTCGCATCTCTCGAATCCGCGCTGCCGAGCGCGGTGGCTGCGCTCTCGCTCGGCGGCCGGATCGCGGTCCTGGCCTATCACTCCTTGGAGGACCGGCTGGTGAAACAGGTGCTCAGCGCCGCCGCCCATGATCGGGCGCCGCGGGACCTGCCGGTCGTGCCCGCCGAGCTTCGGCCACAGCTGCGGCTGCTGACGAGGGGAGCTACCCGGCCGAGTGCGGCGGAGGTAGCGGCCAATCCCCGGGCGACGTCGGCCCGCTTGCGAGCCGCCGTACGGATCGCGAGATCCGAACGACGTGGAGCTGGCGGATGAGCGCGCTGTGGGCGCCACTGGGATCCGGCGGCGGCGCCGATGTGCAGGCCGGCGGGCGGTGGCTGCGGGCCGTACCTCGGGTGCCGACCAGGCTGGCGCGCCTGCCGTTCGTTCTGGTGCTGATCGCCTTCTTCGGGGTTGGCATGGCGGGATTGCTCATGCTCAACACGACGCTTCAGAACCAGGCGTTCCAATTCCGTACGCTCAACCGGCAGGCCACGGCTCTGGCTTACGACCAAGCGGCCCTGGAGGCCCAGATCGATCAATTGAGTGCACCAGCTGAGCTGGCACGCCAGGCTTCAGCGCTCGGCATGCGGCCGAATCCTCGTCCGGCGTTCATTGTCCTGCCGGGCGGCAAGGTCGTCGGCAGGCCCAGGCCGGTCAGCGGGAATGAGGCAGCGGACCTGATCGTCCGCACACCGGCCGAGCTGGCCGCACTGCAGGCTGCCGTGGAGGCAAAGAAGCGAGCCGCTGCTGAGGCCAAGGCGGCCGAGGAACGCAGAGCGACCGATGCGGCGACTCGCGCTGCCGAACGAGCTGCCGCCGAGCAGGCGCAGCGTCCGGTCAGGGCACACCAGGCGGCGGAGTCGGCGCCGGGCGATCAGGGAACGCCCTGAGATGCCGCCGACACCTCGGCAAGGCCCTCCGCCGGCCGGTGCAGGTGTGCGGCCGAGGTCTGTTCCGCGCGGTGCACCGCAGCGGCGGCCGTCGAGACGGAAGCGAGCCTTGCGGATCCCGCTGGCCAATACTCCGAGGCGGTTGCACGCTGTCCTTCTCATACTGGGCATCTCGTTGTCATTGTGTGCCGGGCGACTGCTGCAGCTGCAGGGCTTCGATTCGTCCGCTTACGCCGCGCTGACCGCGGACCAACTGACCACCAAGCTTCCCCTGTTGCCGTCACGCGGCCAGATCACCGATCGCAACGGGGTGGTGCTCGCCGCCACACAACCGGCCGTGGCCGTGACGGCCGACCCCACGCTGACCAGCGCCCGGGCAGCTGAGATCGCCGGAATCCTGTCCGGCCCGCTGAAGATGGCGGAGCCGGAGCTGGTGGGGCTGCTGACCAAGCCCGACACCCATTTCGTCTACCTGAAGAAGAAGGTGCCCGCGCAGATCTACACCCAGCTCGCCGCCGAGCTCTCCAAGAGGCACATCTACGGCGTCTTTCGTGAACCCGACCCGATCCGCACCTACCCGGGTGGAAGCGTCGGATCATCGGTGATCGGCTTCGTCGACGCCAACGGGAAGGGCCAAGCTGGCGTCGAGCTTTCCATGAACCGCGAACTTGCCGGTGTCGAAGGAAAGGAGAGCTACGAGATCGCACCGAACGGCAGCAGAATTCCGCTCGGCAGCAGCACGGTCGTCCCTGCTCAAGATGGAGTGGATCTCCAGCTGACCATCGACTCGGAGCTGCAGTGGGTGGCCGAGCGTCGGCTGGCCACACAGGTCCGACGGATGCGCGCCGACTGGGGTTTTGCCATCACTCTCAACGTAAAGACCGGTGAGGTGTTGGCGATGGCCAACGCGCCGACAGTGAATCCGACCTACCTGGCCAGCTCGGCGCCCGAGGATCGCGGGAACCGAGCGGTCGCGGCTCCCTACGAGCCGGGCAGCGTGGAGAAGGTGCTCACTTCGGCGGCACTGCTGGATTCGGGTACCGCTACTCCGGAGACGCGGGTGACGATTCCGTCGCGGCTACGATCCGGACCGTTGACCATCGGGGACCACTTCGACCACGGCGAGTTGCATTACCTGATGAGGGGAGTGATCGCTGAATCCTCCAATATCGGGACCACGCTGCTCACCCGGCAACTCGACAAGCGAGTCTTTGCCGAATACCTGGCCCGCTTCGGCCTCGGCTCACGGACCGGAATCGAACTTCCGGGCGAGTCAGCAGGCATCATGCCTCGTGCGGACATGTCCGATGTGCAACGCGATCAGATAGCTTTCGGGCAAGCGCTGGCGGTGACCGGGGTTCAGGAGGCGGCCGCCGTCGCAGGGCTGGTGAATCACGGCATTTACAACCCGCCAACCGTACTGAAGAGCGGGACCGATGGTTCCGGTAAGCCGGTGGCGCTCAACAAGAGCCAGCCGCGTCGGATCATTTCTGACTCGGCATCGACGGCCCTGCGCGACCTGATGGAGGCTGTCGTCGTCAGCGAGAACGGTCAGCGCAATCTCAAGCTGGATGCGTACCAAAGCGGTGGCAAGACCGGTACGGCGCAGCGGTCCGACCCCGGATGCCGGTGCTACCGCGGCTACGTCACGTCCTTTGTCGGATTCGCACCGCTCGATGATCCTCAGCTCTTGACCTACGTGGTCCTCAGCAATCCACGCAAGGGTGACACGGGCTCCGTCGTGGCCGCCCCGGCCTATCGCGACATCATGGAGTTCGCGCTGCCACGCTACTCGGTCGCCCCGAACGCGAAGGACCACAAGCCCCGGCCTACCGAGTGGTAAGCAGATAGCGTCGGGGTCGTGTCTGAAGAGCACATGTCGAAGCACGGCGCCGCGGCGCTGCGCCCGAGGTCGCGGCCGCGTGTCTCGCTCGCCGAGCTGATCGCCACCGACTCGACGGTTCACGTCGGTGGGATCACCGCTGACTCACGGCTGGTGGAGCCAGGGGATCTCTACGTCGCGCTTCCAGGCGCTGCTCGGCACGGTGCCTCGTTCGTGTCGGAAGCGCTGGCCGCCGGTGCGGTGGCTGTGCTGACCGACGAGGCGGGCCGCGAGCTCATCACTCAAGCCGGCGTGCCGGCCTCAATGCCGAACAGTGGCGTTCCGGTGGACGCCGGTTCCGGCGTCGCGGTGCACGTCGCGGCCGATCCTCGGCAGAAGATGGCTGGACTTGCTGCGCGGATCTACGGCTGTCCCGCTGATGCACTGAAAACCTTGGCGGTGACCGGCACCAACGGCAAGACGACGACCACGTTCCTGCTCGATGCGGCGCTGCGTGCTGCTGGCCACCGCGTCGGTGTGGTCGGGACCGTCGGCTTCCTCCTGAACGGTCGGCCCCTCGCCGCGGTCCGGAACACGGTGACGACACCCGAGTCACCTGAGCTGCAGGCCTTGCTCGGCCACCTGCGCGAAGCCGGCGCCGACTCGGTCGCGATGGAGGTGTCGTCGCACGCCCTGGTGCTCGGCCGCGTCGACTCCATCCGGTTCGACGTGGCGGCTTTTACCAACTTCGGTCGTGACCATCTCGACTTCCATACCGACGAGGAGTCGTACTTCGAGGCCAAGGCGTCGCTCTTCGGTCCGGAGCGGACGCGGCATGCCGTCGTCAATGTCGATGACGCCCGCGGCCGTCAGATTGCGGATCGCGTCCGTCGGGCAGACGGACTGCGGCTGACCACGATCAGCCTTGACGATCGAGCGGCAGACTGCTCGCTGATCGACGTTCAGACGCGGCCGGACGGACGGCTGCGGGTGGCCGCTCGGCTAGCGGCGCGCAAGGTGGATTTCGTTTTGAGCCTGCCAGGGGAGTTCAACGTACGCAACGCGCTGACCGCAGTGGCCATGCTCGAAGCCGCTGGTGTCGACCTCGACCGAGCCGTCGCTGGCCTGGCTGACGCCCAGGTGCCTGGCAGGATGCAACGGGTCGACCTCGGGCCGAACGCTCCGCGGGTCTATGTCGATTTCGCGCACACGCCGCAGGCCGTGGCGGCAGCCTTGGGCGCCCTGTCGGCCGGGCGCCGGATCGCTGTTCTCGGCTGCGGCGGCGATCGGGATCCCGACAAACGCGGGCCGATGGGGGCAGCCGCGGCAAGCGCCGCCGACGTGGTGATCATCACCGACGACAACCCCCGCAACGAAGAGCCGGGGGCGATCCGGGCACAGGTCAGGGCCGGGGCCGAGGCTGCTCGCCGGACCGGTGACCGTGACGTCGAGGTCATCGACGGGGGCGACCGGCGCGGGGCCATCCGGCAAGCCTTGGCACTGGCAGAACCAGGCGACGCGATTGCGTTGCTGGGAAAGGGCCACGAAACAGGCCAGGAGATCAGCGGCAAGGTGCTCCCCTTCGACGACGCGGCGGTGGTGGCCGAGGAGTGGGCCAGCCACCTCGCTCGGGGAGCGCGATGATCCCGGTTTCGGTGCAGCATGCCGCGCAGGTGCTCGGTGTCGCTCCGGTTGGCGACGGTGATGCCGGCGTCCCCATCACTTCACTCGTCGCGGACTCGAGGGCCGTGACGTCGGGTGCGCTCTTCGTGGCCCTGCGAGGGGAGCGTGCCGACGGCCATGACTTCGTCGCGCGCGCTCGAGCCGACGGCGCGGCGGCGGCACTGGTTTCCCGCCCGGTCGACGGCGGATTGAGCTTGGTGGTGCCGGATCCATTGACCGCGCTGGGCCTCCTCGCCCGAGACCAGGTGGATGCCGGGCACGAACGAGATCTCCGCGTTCTGGCGATCACTGGCTCCCAAGGCAAGACCTCGACCAAGGACGTACTCGCGCAGCTTCTCGAGCCGACAGGCCCCACCGTGGCGGCACTGGGCAATCTGAACAACGAGCTCGGTGTTCCGCTGACGGTGGCACGAATCGAGCCGACCACCCGCTTTCTGGTCGCCGAAATGGGCGCTCGCGGCATAGGTCACATTGCCTACTTGTGCCGCATTGCACCCCCCGATGTCGCACTCGTGCTCAATGTTGGCGTCGCCCATGTCGGGGAATTCGGTGATCGCCCGGCTATCGCTCAGGCCAAGGGTGAGTTGGTAGAGGCCCTGACCGACACCGGTGTGGCTGTGCTCAACGCCGACGATCCGCTGGTCTGGGCCATGCGCGCTCGGACGAACGGCATGGTGGTCGCAGTCGGTGTGCAGAAGCAGCCCGAGTGGGACTCCGCTGTCTGGGCATCGGACCTGGTCAGCGATGCCCTCGGTCGCTTTGGCTTCCGATTGCACGTTTGCCTGCCGGACGACCCTTACCGTCAAGTGGATGTTCAGCTTTCCCTGTCCGGACGGCATCAGGTGGCCAATGCTGTCGCCGCAGCCGCCGGGGCCATGGCGGTCGGGGCGCCGCTGGACCGGATCGCTGCCGCGCTGCATACGGCCCAGCCCCGATCACGCTGGCGGATGGAGCTGCAGGCCCGGCTGGACGGCGTGCTGGTCATCAATGACGCCTACAACGCCAATCCGGACTCCATGCGCGCGGCCATCGAAACCCTCGCGGAGCTGGGGCGTGCCCGCCGTGGTGCACAGACCTGGGCCGTGCTGGGTGACATGCTCGAGCTGGGTGCCACGTCGGCGGCCGCGCACGCGGATCTGGGAGCTCAGGTCGCACAGTCTGGCGTTACTTGGCTGATCGCGGTCGGCAACCATGCAGACGTCCTCGTCGATGCCGCCATCGACGCCGGTCTAGCGGCCGATAGGGCGGTGATCGCGAGCAGCAAGGTCGAGGCCACGGAGCGGGTTCTTGCCGCTCTCGCGCCCGCCGACGTTGTCCTGGTCAAAGCGTCCCGTGGCCTAGCCTTGGACACCGTGGCCGAGGAGCTCCTGCGCCCGGACCTGCCAGCCACCAGCCCGGGGGCGGAGTCCCGCCGTTGAAGACCATTGTTCTGGCGGGGAGTATCGCCCTGCTCGGCACGCTGCTGGGCACCCGGTTGGCGATCCGAGTGCTGGTCAGAAAGGGCTATGGCCAACTGATCCGCGACGACGGCCCCACGTCTCACCACACCAAGCGAGGCACACCGACCATGGGTGGTCTGGTGATCATCTCAGTCGGTGCTGTTTGCCTACTTGGCAAGCCACCTGATCACCTGGACCGGCCCATCGGCCTCGGCCGTGCTCATCCTGTTCTTGTTCACCGGACTGGGCGTCGTCGGATTTCTCGACGACTTCATCAAGATCAGCAAGCAGCGCTCGCTGGGACTGCGCAGTAAGGCCAAGATCGCGGGCCAGTCGCTGGTGGCGGTGGCATTCGCCGTGCTGTCTTTGCAGTTTCCCGACGAGCGGGGGATCACGCCCGCCTCGCCCGGCCGTGTCCTTCCTGCGCGACATCGAATGGCTTGACAACTTGCCGATCATCCTGGTGGTGGTCTGGGTGCTGCTGTTGATCGCCGCGGCGAGCAACGGGGTGAACTTGACCGACGGGCTTGACGGGCTGGCTTCCGGTGCCTGCGTGATGATCTTCGGCGCCTACACACTGGTCAACATCTGGCAGTACAACCAGTCTTGCGCGTACACGGCGTCGGCCGGGCCCAAGTGCTACGAGGTCCGCGATCCGTACGACCTGGCCGTGATCGCGATTGCGCTGGCGGGCGCTTGTTTCGGGTTCCTGTGGTGGAACGCGGAGCCGGCCAAGATCTTCATGGGTGACACCGGCTCGCTGTCGCTCGGCGGGGCCCTCGCCGGAATGGCGATCTTCACTCGTACCGAACTGCTGTTGATCATTCTCGGTGGCCTGCTGGTGATCGAGGTGATGTCGGTCATCCTGCAGGTCGGCTTCTTCAAGCTCACCAAGGGTCGCCGGTTGTTCAAGATGTCGCCCATCCACCATCATTTCGAGCTGCTGAACTGGGCTCAGGTCACGATCGTGATGAGATTCTGGATCATTGCCGGACTCTTCGTTGCCGGAGGATTGGGCATCTTCTATGCCGAATGGGTGGCCGGCGCATGAGCAGAGCTGTCCGGCGTGGAGCGGGCCCTCGGACCAAGGTGCGGGTATGACGCGATTATCGTGGCTGCCCCGAGGCTGACGGGGCTTCCGCCTGGCAGGACGCCCACGTGGTGGTGGCGGGTGTTGGCGTTTCCGGCTTCGCCGCCGCGGACGGGCTGCTTCAGTTCGGGGCCAAGGTCACCGTCCTCGACGAGCGGGACGATGCCACCAACGCGGACAAGGCGACGCTGTTGGAGGTGCTTGGCGGCAGCGTACGGCTCGGATCGGGCGCCGCGGACACGCTGCCGCCGGGTGTCGACCTGGTGATCACGACGGGGTGGCGCCCTGACCACTCCCTGCTGTCCGCCGCCCTCCAGCGCGGAGTGCCGCTCTGGAGTGAAGTGGAGTTGGCCTGGCGGCTGAGCCGGCCGAACAAGATCGTGCCGTGGCTGGGCGTTACCGGAACCAACGGCAAGACCACGACCACGCAGATGCTCGAATCGATTTTGTCGGCGGCGGGCTTGCGGACGGCAGCCGTCGGCAACATTGGCCGGCCGATCATGGAAGTCGTCCTGGACCCGCAGCCATACGACGTTCTGGCGGTCGAGCTGTCCAGCCACCAGTTGCACTGGTCCAACTCTTTAGCCCTGCACTCGGCGGCGGTGTTGAACCTCCAGCCCGATCATCTGGAATGGCACGGCAGCTTCGAGGCCTACCGGGCGGCGAAAGCCAAGATCTACTCCGGCGTCCAGGCCAGCTGCGTCTACAACGTGGCTGAGCCGGCCACGGAGCGGCTGGTCGAGGATGCGGAGGTGGTCGAAGGGGCGAGGGCGATCGGCTTCACCCTGGGCATTCCCGACCTGTCGATGCTTGGTGTCGTCGATGACCTGCTCGTCGATCGTGCCTTCGTGGAGCAACGCCGGGACTCGGCCCTCGAACTGGCCAAGATCACCGACGTCTCCCCGCCGGCCCCGCACAACGTGGCCAACGCGCTGGCCGCCGCCGCCCTGGCCAGATCGTTCGGGGTCCCCGCCATCGCGGTCCGCGATGGCCTTCGCCAGGTAAGGGTGGGAGCGCACAAGATCGAGACGATCGCCCAGCACGAAGGCGTTCGCTGGATCGACGACTCCAAGGCCACGAACCCGCATGCCGCCGATGCCGCACTGCAGGCGTTCGACGAGCACATCGTCTGGCTCGCCGGCGGCCAAGCCAAGGGCACCAGCTTCGACGAGTTGATCAAGACCCACGGCAGGAAGCTTCGTGGAGCGGTACTGCTGGGTGTGGACCGCGAGATCGTGGCCGAAGCGCTGACCCGACACGCACCCCACGTCCCGGTGATTCGAATCGAGTCCACTGACACTAGAGCCATGGCACAGGCCGTGCAGGCTGCCGCGTCGCTCGCTCGTGTCGGTGACGTGGTGCTGCTGGCGCCGGGCTGTGCCAGCAAGGACATGTACCGTGACTACGCCGCCCGCGGGGAAGCCTTCGCAGCGGCCGTCCGGGATCTGATCCATCGATCCGGTGCGGGAGGCCGGACCGGCGAACCGAAGGAGTAGTCCGGGTGGCCACGCTGACCCCCTCGAGATGGGGCGAGAGCAAGCCAGCGTCCGAACCTCGGCACTCGGCCGCAGCTTGGCTCGGAGCTGTGCTCGACCGGCCGCTGACCAGCTATCACCTGGTACTTGGAGCGACTGCGATCCTGCTTGCTCTGGGTCTGCTGATGGTGCTGTCGGCGTCCAGCGTGAACGCCTATCTCAAGTACCACGACTCGTATTACTACGTGAAGCGCCAGGCAATCTTCCTCGGTGCCGGGATTATCGGTGCCTTGATCATCATGAAACTGTCACCGGCCAAACTGCGGGTCCTGAGCTGGTTCGGCATCGCACTGGCCCTCATCTTGTTGATCTTGACCTACACTCCGCTGGGCATCGAAGTGAAGGGCAACCGCAACTGGCTGGACGTCGGCTTGCCCTCGTTCAGGATCCAGCCCGCGGAGTTCGCCAAGCTGGCCATGATCGTGTGGGGGGCGGATCTGCTGGCGCGCAAGCGCAAGCTGCTCGACCAGCCCAAGCATCTGCTGGTGCCCTACCTTCCGGTGTGCGGCGTGCTGATCCTGCTTGTCGTCTTCCAGGGTGATGCCGGGACGGCGGTGGTGATGGCCGCCATCGCCGCCGGCGTGCTGTGGATCGTGGGAGCGCCGATGCGGGTGCTGGCTGGGCTCGGCCTCACCGGCATGCTGGGCATCGTCGCGCTGTTCGTCACCAGTCCGGTACGCATGCGGCGGCTGGCCGCCTTCGTGGACCCTTCCGCCCAGTTGAACGGAGCCAACGACCAGGCCAACGCCGGCATGTACGCGATCGCTTCCGGAGGCTGGTGGGGTGTGGGGCTGGGTGCCAGCCGGCAGAAGTGGGGCGGTCTGCCGGAGGCCCACACCGACTTCGTCTTTGCGGTGATCGGTGAGGAGCTGGGACTGTTCGGCAGTCTGATCGTGCTCGCCTTGTTCCTGGTTCTGGGTTACGCCGGGCTACGCGTGGCCAGCCGCTCCGATGACGATTTCACGCGGTATGCGGCAGGCGGGGTGACTGTCTGGTTCATCGTCCAGGCGTTGATCAACCTTGCGGTCGTGCTCCGGATGCTCCCGATTGCCGGCGTACCACTGCCCCTGCTGTCTTACGGTGGCTCAGCGTTGATCGCCAATCTGCTGGCTGTCGGCGTGCTGCTCTCGTGCGCTCGACGGGAGCCTGCGGCGCGCCAGCTGCTGGAGCGGCGGTCGGCCAAGCCGCTGCCTCGGATGACCACCGTGGTGGGCTCCCGGACGCCGCGCAGCTGATGCCGACGAGCGACGAGGCCGTGGGTGCGCCGCGGGATGTCTCCATCGTGCTGGCCGGTGGCGGTACGGCGGGCCATACCTCACCCCTGATCGCGACGGCGCTCGAGTTACAGCGCCTCCGACCCGGGGCTCGGCTGACCGCGGTGGGAACGGCGCGCGGACTCGAAACTCGGGTCATTCCGGCTGCCGGTCTGCCGCTGGAACTCATCCCGCCGGTGCCTGTTCCCCGCCGGCCAAGCGTGGACCTGGCGTTGGTCGGACCCCGGTTGTGGCGGGCAATCGCCGCGGCGGTGGCTGTGCTGCGTCGCGCAGAGGCCGACTCCGTGGTCGGATTCGGGGGCTACGTGTCGGCACCGGTCTACTTGGCTGCCCGGCGGCTTGGCGTCCCCATCGTGCTGCACGAGCAGAACGCACTGCCCGGCCTGGCCAATCGGCTCGCTGCCCGGCTGACCCATCATGTCTATACGTCGTTCCCGGATACCCCGCTGCCGCACGCCACGTATATCGGATTGCCGCTGCGCCGGGCCATCACCGATCTTGATCGTGCTCAGGCGCGCCGCGCCGGGCGAGAGCAGTTCCAGCTGCGGGCCGACCTGCCGGTGCTTCTCGTCAGCGGTGGATCCCAGGGCGCGTTGAGCATCAACACCGCGGTCCTTGGTGCCCGCGATGCGCTGCTGGCGGCCGGCATCCAGGTGCTCCACGTCCTCGGTCCGGCGAACCTCAACGATCAGACGCTGGCCACATCGGATCTGACCACTGGCGCCCGCTACTCACCCGTGGCCTACGTGGACGCGATGGAGCAGGCCTACGCCGCGGCCGACCTGATGCTCGGCCGCTGTGGGGCCAGCACGGTGCTGGAGACGGCCGCGGTGGCGCTACCGGCGATCTTCGTTCCCTATCCGCACGGAAACGGAGAGCAGGCTCGCAACGCCGGGGCGATCGTCGACGCCGGCGGCGGCATCCTGCTCCCCGACGAGAGGTGTACGCAAGACTGGGTTGCCGAACACGTCCCGGCGCTCATCGCCGACCGCTCCCGCCTGGCTGGAATGTCCGCCACCTTGCGGGGCGTTGCCAAGGTCGATGCGGCGAGCGTCCTTGCCGAACACGCGTTGGAGGTAGCCAGCTGATGGGATTGGTCGAGACGATAGAGCTACCTGACCCCGCAGACCTCGGACCGATTCACTTCATCGCGATCGGCGGGTCGGGAATGAACGGCGTCGCCACAGCCTTCCTGCAACTCGGCATTCCCGTCAGCGGCAGCGATCGACAAGACTCGCCCTACCTGCGGGCATTGGAGGCCAGAGGCGCGCGAGTCCACGTCGGTCACGCGGCAGATCAGCTGGGGGAGGCCCGTACGGTCGTGGCATCGTCGGCCATCCGGGACGACAATCCCGAACTGGTCGAGGCCAGACGGCGGGGCCTTCGGGTGCTGCACCGCAGCGCAGCCCTTGGCTCGCTCATGCTGGACCGGCGAGGGATCGCGGTCGCCGGCACTCACGGCAAGACGACTACCACCGCGATGATCGCCTCCGTGCTCACCGGTGCCGGGCTGGACCCGTCCTTCGTCATCGGCGGTGCGCTCACCGGTTCGAAGTCGGGCGGTCATATCGGTGGCGGGAATGTCCTGGTGATCGAGGCGGACGAGAGCGACGGCTCGTTCTTGCAGTATCCGGCGGAGATCGCCGTTGTCACCAACGTCGATCCAGACCATCTGATCAATTGGGGCTCCGCGGAGAACTATGCCGACGGCTTCTTCCGCTTCGCGAGCGGCAAGGCAGTGCGACTGCTCGTGGTCAGTGCCGACGACGCCGGCGCTGTCCGGTTGACGCAGCGGGTCCGGAATGAGATGGCGAACGGCGACAGCTCGGTCGACATCGTCACTTTCGGCGAGAGCGAAGCCGCCGACGTACGGATTTCTGGCTCGATCTTCGCCGGGACCGGCTCCAGCTTCGAACTCCACACGGCCGAAGGAGGAGGACCCGTCACGCTGTCAGTGCCCGGCGATTACAACGTCCGCAATGCCGCGGCCAGCTATGCCGTCGCCTCCTGGCTCGGCGTCCCGGACGAGCAGATTCGCGTGCAGCTGGCCGGGTATCGCGGCACGTATCGGCGTTTCCAACTGGTGGGGACGGTCAACGGCATTCGGGTCTACGACGACTACGCGCACCACCCGACTGAGGTGGCCAATACCCTGGCGGCCGCTCGTACGGGCGTCGGCGACGGGCGGGTCGTGGTGTGCTTCCAGCCGCATCTGTACACCCGCACCCGAGACTTCTGGCGGGAGCTGGCCGGGGCGCTGGAGCGCGCTGACCAGGCGATCGTGATGGACGTGTGCGGTGACCGCGAGGATCCCATCCCTGGGGTCGACGGACAGATGGTCGCCGACGCCGTGGCACCGGACACGGCTGAAGTGACCTACGAGCCGGTGTGGGACGAGGCGGCGCCGACCGTGGCCAGGATCGCTCGCCCGGGGGACCTGGTGATCACGGTCGGTTGTGGCGACGTGACGAAGGTGGCACCAATGATCGTCGCCGAACTCGAGCGGCAGCGGACCAGCAGAGTGGGAGCGTCTGGGTGACGACGACCACCAGCTACCGAACCACCGCGTCGCGGAACAAGGGTGCCTCGCCTGGCCGCACCTCGGGTCGCCCCGCGCCCACGCCCCGCAAACCTCGGGCCCGCGGTTTTCGACGCAGGTCGGGACTGGCGGTGGTTCTGCTACTCGTCCTGGCTGTGCTCGCCGGAGCCGGCTGGCTGGTGGGCTTTTCAGATGTCCTGGCGGTCGAGCGCGTCGAGATCAAGGGTGCGCATCGCAATGATGCGTCGTCCCTTCGGGAGGCGGCTGCCGTACCACTGGGCGTGCCCCTAGCCCGACAGGACCTGACCGCCATCGCCGGCCGGCTGAGCACGTTGCCTCAGATCCAGTCGGCCGAGGTGAGCCGCAGATGGCCGAACACCATCCGGATCGCCGTCGTGGAGCGCCGCCCAGTGCTCGGGGTGCGACAGCCCGAAGGATTCGTCCTGATCGACGCCCACGGCGTCGCGTTCGAGATCCAGCCAAGCCTGCCGAACGGAGTGCTCCAGGCTGATGTCGACCCGAGCAATGTCGCGGTGCTGGTCGAGGTAGGCAGCATCGCCGCCGCCATGCCTGCTGCACTGCGAGGACGGGTGGAGCGGCTACAGGCCACATCGCGGTCGTCGATCATGGTGGTGCTCAGCAATGGCGTTCGAGTCAACTGGGGAACCGACGCGAACTCTGCTCTCAAGGCCGACATTGTCCTGGCGCTGCTCAAGCGCAAACCGTCGACCATCGATGTCTCGTCGCCGCACAATCCGTCGATCCGCTGAGCCTCAAGGTCAGCCTGACCTGCAGAGAATCATCACTTTGTCGCGGATTTGGCGTGTCCTTTTCGAGACTGTCCACCTGCGCCAGAGCCATCTCATAACGTGACGACAACGCCGCGGGGTCGCAGTCTCCATTAGCCCCTTCTGTGAACTAGAGGTTGAGACTTCGCACGCACACCCACCCCCTGGAAGGAAGAGGCGGAATCGTGGTCTCTGCATCACAGAACTACCTGGCGATCATCAAGGTTGTGGGGGTCGGCGGCGGCGGCGTCAACGCGGTCAACCGCATGATCGAGGCCGGGCTGCGCGGCGTGGAGTTCATCGCGGTGAACACCGACGCCCAGGCCCTACTGATGAGCGACGCCGACGTCAAGCTCGACATCGGTCGCGACTTGACCCGTGGGCTCGGAGCCGGTGCCGACCCGGACAAAGGTCGGCAGGCGGCCGAGGACCATGCTCAAGACATCGAGGACGCCCTTAAAGGGGCCGACATGGTGTTCGTCACCGCGGGCGAGGGTGGCGGGACCGGCACGGGCGGTGCGCCTGTCGTCGCCCGAGTCGCCCGTGCGCTGGGTGCGCTGACCATCGGTGTGGTGACCCGGCCGTTCTCGTTCGAGGGCAAGCGGCGCTCCACGCAGGCTGAGCAGGGCATCACGACGCTCCGCGAGGAAGTCGACACCCTGATCGTCATTCCCAACGACAAGCTGCTCCAGATGATCGATCATCAGATCGCGATCCTCGACGCCTTCAAGCAAGCCGACCAGGTGCTGATGCAGGGCGTCTCGGGCATCACTGACCTGATCACCACGCCGGGCTTGATCAACCTGGACTTCGCCGATGTCAAGGCGGTCATGTCCAACGCGGGCTCGGCTCTCATGGGCATCGGCTCCGCGCGCGGCGAGGACCGAGCCCGGGCCGCTGCCGAAATGGCGGTCTCCTCACCCCTGCTCGAAGCCAGCATCGACGGAGCTCACGGTGTCCTGCTGTCCATCGCCGGTGGCTCGGATCTTGGCCTGTTCGAGGTCTCGGCTGCTGCCAACCTGATTCAGAGCGCGGCTCATGAAGACGCCAACATCATCTTCGGTACGGTCATCGACGACGCGCTGGGCGACGAGGTCCGGGTCACAGTGATAGCGGCTGGCTTCGAGGGCGGGCAACCTCCCCGTCGTCTGCCTGGAGTCAGCCGGCAGGCAGACATCCGGACAACGCTCCAGCGCGGTGCCGGCGGCGGTGAGGGAGCGTCGATAGCCGCGCCGGCCGTCAACGGAGAACGTCAGCCAGTACCGGTGGCCGCGGTGCCCGGCGGTCAGCCCTCTGGTGCGGCGGGTGGCCCCGGCGGCTCGCCGGCCAACGATGCGGGGAACGGCCACTCCCATCTCGAACCGCCGGCGCCGACGCCCTTCCGGCCGCCCCCATCGAGCCCCCTCGATGACGACCTGGACATCCCCGACTTCCTCAAGTAGCGGACCAATGCTCCGCGTGTCGATCGCGAAGTGATCAAGTTCATGGCCATCTGGACGGTAGTGTCCAGCGCAGGACGCGGAATCGACGACGAAGGCTGAGCGATGGCGGAGAAACTGAAGCGTGCGGCGGCGTGGCTCGGTCTCGTGACCGACGACCGGTACTCCGACTACGACGAGCCTGATGAGGCGCAGGAACTCACCGAAGGTCTCAGCCGCGAGGAGTTCGTTGGTTCGCCGGTGCGGCAGCCGGCCAGCGTCACTCCGCTGGAGAGCAGGCGGCCAGCTGCCTCCGCTTCATCCGCACCCGAGCCTCGGACGGCAGACGTGTCCCGAATCGTGACGGTTCATCCGCGCACCTACAACGACGCCCGCACGATCGGCGAGCACTTCCGTGAAGGAGTGCCAGTCATCATGAATCTCTCGGAAATGGAGGACGCGGACGCCAAGAGGCTGGTCGACTTCTCCGCGGGCCTGATCTTCGGTCTGCACGGCGCGATAGAGCGGGTCACCAGCAAAGTCTTCTTGCTGTCGCCTCAAAATGTGAAGGTTGCCGCCGAAGACAAGGAGCGGATCGCCGGCGGGTTCTTCAACCAGAGCTGAGCGTGGATCGAGGGAACGGGCAAGTGCCCGCAGCATCGCTGCGATCCTGACGTTGCGTCGAGTCGCCTACGCTAGTTGGTGACCAATCTTTCGCAACCACAAGACGGGACCGCTGGAATGTTCATCGTGGGCAGCATCATCGATTGGGTGCTGTGGGTGTTCCTCCTCCTTCTGTTCGCTCGCATGATTCTGTCCTGGGTTCCGGTACTGGTCCGCGACTGGGAACCGCGCGGACCGATGCTGGTCGTGGCCGAGATCATCTACTCCATCACCGATCCGCCGCTGCGGCTGCTCCGCAAAGTGCTGCGTCCAGTTCGGATCGGCAACATGATGCTCGACCTCGCCTTCATCGGGCTGACGATCATCGTTCTGATCCTTCGACAGATCAACGGCCGGATTTTCTTTGGCTGAGCGTAGTTATTACAGTGGCTTTTGGCTGTTGCCTCGCTGAGGTGTACTTGCCGGGCAAATTAGGTACGGTAGTGCGATGGACGGCCGGCGCGGCCTGCTGCGACTCCAATGGACTCCTTTCCGAGGTGAACAATGACGCTCTCGCTGGACGATGTGCGCAACAAGCGGTTCCGCATGGCCCGCAAGTCTGGCTACGAGGTGCTGGAGGTCGACGAGTTCGTCGATGAAGTCGAGGAGACTTTCGCCCAGCTCTTCGAGGAGAACCAGAATCTCAAGAAGCAGGTGGACTCGCTGAAGTCTGCTCCGCCGGCTCCGGCGGCTGCGACTCCGCCCCCGCCGCCCCAGATTCAGCAGCCTCGCCCTGCGCCGGCCGCCGCGCCGCCGCAGGCCAGCGGCGGCCCCATCGTGGTGACGACCAGCAAGGAGGCCAGCTCTGCCGTGGTCCGCTTGGTGGAGATGTCGACCGAACAGGCTGAGCGTCTGGTCAATGAGGCCACCGAAGACGCGAATCGGATCCGCGAGGAAGCGAACCGTATCGCTCATCAGGTCACGACCGACGCCCGTACGAGGGCGGAGCGGGTCGAATCGGAGGCGCGCGTCAACGCCGAGCGGATGCAGGCGGATGCGCTCAGCAGGGCCGAGAAGCTTGACAAGGACATCGAGTCCCGCCGCAGCGAAATGTTCGGTGATCTGCAACAGCAGCGGGAGGATCTGACCAAGACTGTTGCCGCGCTCCGCGGCTTCGAGACGACTTACCGCAGAAACCTGACCAACCATCTGCGCAGCCAGATCGAAGCGTTGGAGTCGGGCCGTGCGGAGCCACCGGACGCGCCTGAGGTCGTCCGCCTCAGCGCCGCTGAGCAGAGTAATCAGCGCAAGAACGGCGCCTCGTCACGGGAAGGTGGCGGCCGGGATGAAACGCCGACGATGGCCGGGGGTGCCCAAGGCAGCGAGACCCCTCGGCTCGACGCTCTCCTCGGAGATCAGCGCTAGCTGAGAACGACCAATGACTATCGCATCGGGGCCCGCCACTGGCGGGCCCCTCGCTTGTCCGGAGCGGTTACGAATTTCGGCGAAAACTCAGCGAGCATCGTTGAAGTACCGTCGATTGCCGCCTAGTCTCTGCGTCACTTCTATCCCAGAGGGGAACATTGATGACTACCGCTAAGGCGACGTCCGCTGATAGTTCCGCACGGTCAGCGGCGACGAAGAAGGCGCCGTCTTTGCATGCGGTGGAGCCGGTTGACTCCGAGCACCCGGTACGTGATACCAAGCCCGTCAACGTGAAGGCTTTGCCGGTGCGGCCGGGCGAGAGTCCGTGGACCAAAGCCGAGCTGAACGAGCTCCGCAAGGTGCTCGAGGAAGACATCGCCAGGTTCGAGAGCCAAATTGAGATCTCCACTGCGGAGCTCGTGGGCCTGCTCCGCGACGGCAGCGAAGGCGCCGGGCGCGACCCCGCAGATGTCGGCTCGGCAAACTTCGAGCGGGACGCGGAGATGTCTCTGGCCAACAACGCCCGCGAGATGCTGGACCAGTCCCGACTAGCGCTGCGACACATCGAACTGGGAACGTACGGCAGTTGCGACAACTGCGGTCAGCCGATCGGTAAGGGCCGCCTGCAGGCGTTCCCCCGTGCCACCTTGTGCGTCACGTGCAAGCAACGCGAGGAACGCCGATAGCGGATCAGGCCACGGCCGACCGGCGCCGGTTTCGGTTGCTGTTCGGCGCCGTCATGGTGGCCGGCCTGGCCGCAGACGTGATCACCAAGTCGATCGTCGTCGCGCGTCTCGATCCTGGAGCTCCGGTACGGCTTCTCGGCGGTCTGCTCACTTTGCGGCTGCTGCGCAACCCCGGCGCCGCCTTCAGCCAGGGCGAGCAGTTCACCTACGTCTTCGCGGTGGCCGCGATCGTCGTGCTGGCGTTCGTCATCATCCGTCTGGTTCCACGGCTGCGGCACGTAGGATGGGCCGTCGCTCTCGGGCTGCTGTGCGCAGGTGTGTCAGGCAATCTGGTGGACCGTCTCTTCCGCCGCCCAGCTGTGCTACGTGGCCACGTGGTCGACTTCCTACAACTGCCTTACTTCGCGATCTTCAACGTGGCCGACATGTGCATCACCACCTCCGCAGTCTTGATCATCTACTGGTCGGTGATCAAGGGAGTCGGTCTCAACGGTGAACGTGCCGCACAGCCCACCGGCGAAACAGCGGGCGAGGGGTGGACCCTGAGTGGGCGAGCACCGGGTGCTGCTGGTCCCTGAGGGGCTGGAAGGGGATCGGGTCGATGTCGCCGTGGCTCGCATGCTGGGCCTTTCCCGCAGCAAGATCACCGACCTGATCGATGCCGGCCAGGTGTTGATAGACGCCCGACCGGCGGCCAAATCGGACCGGGTCCGCACCGGTGCGATGCTCGAGATCCGCCTGCCGGACGAGGCCCAGGATCTGACGATCGTGCCGCAGAAGGTCGAGGGCGTCGACATCATCTTCGACGACGACCACATCGTCGTGGTCGACAAACCGGTCGGCGTGGCCGCGCACCCGAGTCTGGGCTGGGACGGGCCGTCCGTGCTGGGCCACTTGGCTGGCGCGGGCTTCCGGATCTCCACGTCAGGCGTACCGGAGAGGCAGGGCATCGTGCAGCGCCTCGACGTCGGAACGTCGGGTCTGATGGTGGTGGCCAAGAGCGAGATCGCGTACACGATCTTGAAGCGGGCGTTTCGGTCGCGCGCTGTGGAGAAGACGTATCACGCCTTGGTTCAGGGACACCCTGATCCTTTTGAGGGCACGATCGAGGCGCCCATCGGCCGGCACCCGGGCGCCGACTACAAGATGGCGGTGATGGCGAACGGCAGGCCTAGCATCACCCACTACGAGACCCTCGAGGCGTTCGTCGGCACCACGCTGTTGGAACTGAGTCTGGAAACGGGTCGGACTCACCAGATCCGAGTTCATCTGGCCGCGCTCAAGCACCCCTGCGCCGGTGACCTGACCTATGGTGCCGATCCGAACGTTGGCGGCCAAGCTTGGCCTGCAGCGGCAATGGCTCCACGCCGTACGGCTCGGCTTTCAACCATCCCGTGACGAGTGAGCCGATCGAGTTCTCCTCGCCCTATCCGGCCGACTTGCGGCATGCCTTGGAGATCGCCCGGACCACCTGATCATCGCGGCAAACCGCACGGGTCGGTGTCCGCTATGGTCTGAACCGTGCGAAGAGCCAAAATCGTCTGCACGCTGGGACCGGCGTCCTCAGCGCCCGAACGTCTCACGGAGTTGGTGGCGGCCGGCATGGACGTCGCGCGACTCAACATGAGCCATGGCGGCTACGACGATCACCTGACCAACCTGCAGAACGTCCGGCGGGCTGCTGAGGTGACCGGTCGGCCGGTGGGTGTACTGGCCGACCTTCAGGGTCCCAAGATTCGCCTCGGTCGTTTCGCTTCGGGCAAGGAAATGCTGGCCGAAGGGGCCTCGTTCGCGATCACCACCGAGGAGATCTCAGGGGACCGCCGAGCGCTGCTCGACGACGTACAAGGGACTGCCGGGCGACGTGCAGCCGGGCGACGTGATCTTGATCGACGATGGTCGGCTGACCTTGAAGGCGACGGAGGTGACCGACACCGATGTGATCACCGAAGTGGTCGTCGGGGGACCGGTCAGCAACAACAAGGGCATCAACCTTCCAGGCGTGGCAGTGAGTGTTCCGGCGATGAGCGCTAAGGACACCGAAGACCTGCGCTGGGCGCTGCGCAACGAAGTCGACATGGTGGCGCTGTCCTTCGTCCGTAGCGCGAAGGACATCGAGCTCGTCCATCAAGTGATGGACGAGGAGAACCGCCGGGTGCCGGTGATCGCCAAGATCGAGAAGCCGCAGGCGGTGGAGAACCTCGACGAGATCATCGATGCCTTCGACGCCTTCATGGTGGCGCGTGGTGATCTTGGTGTGGAGCTTCCGCTTGAAGAGGTGCCGCTGGTCCAGAAGAGGATCGTCACCGCTGCCCGCCGCTGGGCCAAGCCAGTGATCGTGGCGACCCAGATGCTGGAGTCGATGATCTCCGCGCCGCGGCCCACGCGGGCCGAAGCCTCTGACGTGGCCAACGCCATCCTGGATGGTGCGGACGCCGTGATGCTGTCCGGTGAGACCAGCGTCGGGGAGTACCCCGTTGTGGCGGTGAAGACCATGGCGCGAATCGTCGAAAATACCGAGGCCCACGGTCTTGATCGAATGCAGGACATCGACTGGGATCCGCACACGACCAGCGGGGTGATCACCAAGGCCGCCGCCGAGGTGGCGGCGCGGATGAACGCCAAGTTCCTGGTGGCCTTTACCCACTCGGGCGATGCGGCTCGACGGCTGGCTCGGTTGAGATCTCCGATCCCGATTCTCGCCTTCACACCAATCGACCAGACCCGCTCATCCTTGACGCTGAGCTGGGGCGTGGAGTCGTTCCTGGTGCCCATGGTCGGCCACACCGATGACATGATCCGCCAGGTCGATAAGGCCCTGATAGACACTGGCCGCATCGCCGAAGGCGAACTTGCCGTGATCGTCGCCGGTTCCCCTCCCGGCGTCGCCGGCCACACCAACATGGTCCGCGTCCGTCGCATCGGCGCGCCCCTTTAATTAGAGGTTTGCTCGCGCTCGATCGCGCCCTAAGCCCGAGCTTGCGAGGGTGGATGGTTGTCCGGGCCAGTCATCGATGAGCACTCCTGCGGACATCCAGCAAAATCGAGTGCCGGAGAGGGGAGTCGAACCCCTATGTCCTTGCGGACAGACGGGTTTGAGCCGTCCGCGTATACCATTCCGCCACCCCGGCCTTGGGCGCCGCCAACCGTAACACGGCCTGGCTAGAGTGTGCTCCGTGACCGATGGAGCCAGCCTCAGCGAGACCACCACGGCGACCCGCGTTGTTGTCGCGGAGGACGAGGTGCTCATCCGCCTCGATCTGGTGGAGATGCTCACCGAGGAGGGTTACCAGGTCGTCGGCGAGGCCGGAGACGGAGAAGCGGCAGTCGCGTTGGCGACGGACCTGAGGCCGGATCTCGTGGTGCTGGACGTCAAGATGCCCAAGATGGACGGGATCAGCGCGGCCGAGCAGATCGCCGGTCAGCGGATCGCGCCGGTGATCATGCTGACCGCCTTCAGCCAGCGTGATCTGGTGGAGCGGGCCAGCCAGGCGGGCGCCATGGCCTACGTCGTCAAGCCCTTCGGCAAGGCCGATCTCATTCCGGCGATCGAGGTCGCGCGAGCCCGGTTCGCGGAAATTCAAGCGGTCGAGGCGGAGGTCAGCGACCTCACCGAACGCCTCGAGTCTCGCAAGGCTGTGGACCGGGCCAAGGGATTGTTGCAAAGTGGTCTGGGGCTGACCGAGCCCGAGGCGTTCCGTTGGATTCAGAAGACCGCGATGGATCTGCGCAAGTCGATGCGCGAAGTTGCGGAAGGCGTGATCGAGCACGGAGCCGGCGCGAACTACAGATAGCCCAGC
Organism: uncultured Actinomycetota bacterium; assembly: GCA_963754965.1. GTDB lineage: Bacteria > Actinomycetota > Actinomycetes > Propionibacteriales > Propionibacteriaceae > Microlunatus. The sequence goes on along the minus strand of CAVWIA010000007.1, from coordinate 494,938 downwards.
ACTCAGCCGAACGCTCCACCGTGCGGTCGATCTGGGGGCCCCGTCGCGAGAACCGCGATGTAACAAGATGGCGTCAGCAGCGAGAGGAACATGAAGAAACCGCTCCTGGATGCTAGCTTTCACCCTCGAATGACAGGCGTCGTGCTGCATCGCCGACGCACCCCAGGGGCTTCAGGAGGAGTCATGATCAGCAAGAAGAACCCGATATGGGCGGCCGCAACGCTTGCGGCAGCGGGCCTGGTGCTCAGCGCCTGTGGCACCACCGGGGGCAACTCGGCGGCTCCGCAGGCCAGCGGCGGCGGCGCCAGCAAGGCCTGCGACCTGCACTTCGCCTTCATGGGGCCGCTGACCGGCGACTACGCCAACCTCGGTCAGAACGCGGTGCGCGGTGCCAAGCTCGCGCTCGATGAGTACAACAAGGCGAATCCCGATTGTAAGGTCATTTTGGATGAGTTCGACTCACAGGGCGACCCGGAGAAGGCGACTCCACTCGCGAGCCAAATCGTCAATGACGCGAAGATTCTCGGCCTCGCCGGACCGATGTTCTCCGGCGAAACAGACGCCACCGGTGAAATCTTCAATGAAGCAAAGCTCGTGACAGTGACGCCATCGGCCACGAACCCCACACTGTCGAAGAACGGCTGGGCTACCTTCCATCGTCTTCTCGCCACCGATGAGCCGCAGGGAGCCGCAGCGGCGAAATACATCAAGGACACCCTCGCGGCCAAGAAGGTTTTTGTCGTCGATGACGCGTCGGTGTACGGCAAGTTCCTCGCCGGCAAGGTCGAGAAGGATCTCGGTGATTTGGTGGTCGGCAAGGACACCATCCAGCAGAAGCAGACCGACTTTGGCCCTACGGTGACAAAGGTCAAGGCCTCCGGCGCAGATGCACTGTGGTTCGGTGGCTACTACGCAGAGGCCGGCTTGCTCGCCAAGCAGCTGAGGGCCGGTGGGTGGAAGGGCACCTTCCTCTCGGGCGACGGTACGCTCGACCCCGGCTTCATCGAAGGTGCTGGTGCCTCGGCGGCTAATGGTGCCGTGCTCACCTGCCCGTGCGCCCCGGCCGACGAGTCGTTCACCGAGAAGTACAAGGCGTTGACCAACGAGGAGCCTGGCACCTACTCCACCGAGGGCTATGACACGATGAATGTGTTCCTCCAGGGCGTGGCAGCCGGAAAGAGTACTCGTCAGGACATGCTCGATTGGGTCAACAAGTACGACGCCAAGGGCAGTCACCAAGCAGATTAAGTTCGATCAGAGTGGCGAGCTCGCTGAGGTGACGATCTACGCCTACAAGGTCGAGGGCGGCAAGATCGTGCCGGGTACGCCGATAAGTGGCGCGTAGGTCGTCGACCCGGACTACAGTGCTGGCAGGCGCCGGGTCCCGGCGCCTGCTACGCCGTCCGGGCAGGCCGACGCATGTTCTTGTTTGAGCACTTCTTCGAACTCACGCTCACGGGTCTGGCCCTCGGTTCGGTGTACGGCCTGGTGGCGCTCGGGTACACGATGGTGTACGGCGTCCTCCAGCTGATCAACTTTGCCCACTCCGAGGTGTTCATGTATGGCACTTTCGCGGTGGTGTGGACTCTCTACATCCTTGGTGGCACTCCAACAACCAGCACCGGTGGGCTCATCGGCATGCTGCTGGTGTCGCTAGTGATCGCGATGGTGGTGTCCGGCGGCGTGGCGTTACTGCTCGAGCGCGTGGCCTACCGACCGCTGATCAAGCGCAACGCTCCGAAGCTCGTTGCCCTGATCTCGGCGATCGGGGCCTCCTTTGTATTGGCCGAGGCCATTGGCCTGCGTGGCCGGATCGCTGCGGCACTCGGTCTGGACGACAACATTGGTCGCTTCGTGCAGCGCTCGCGCGATGCCACCGGCATGCCGGTCGAGATCGTGCCGCAGCCGGTCGTTCGAATCGTTGACTACACGGTCACCAATATCGACATCCTGGTCATCGTGTCGGCGCTGGTGATGATGGTCATGGTTGACCAGTACATTCGCCGATCACGCATGGGGCGTGGCATCCGCGCCGTGGCCCAAGATCCGGAGTCAGCAGCACTGATGGGGGTCAACTCCACTCGAATCGTCCAGCTGACCTTCCTATCGGGCGGACTGATGGCCGGAGCAGCTGCAACCCTCTACATGATCCGGATCGGGGTGACCCGTTTCGATGCCGGCTTCATTCTGGGCGTCAAGGCCTTCACTGCAGCGGTCATGGGCGGTATCGGCAACCTGCGCGGCGCTCTCCTCGGCGGCCTTGTCCTCGGTGTTGCCGAGAACTGGGGCTCGGCCCTGATCGGTACCCAATGGAAGGACGTCGTCGCCTTCTGCCTCCTGGTGTTGATCTTGCTCTTCCGGCCCAACCGGTCTGTTGGGTGAGTCCTTGGGCAAGGCGCGGGCATGAGTTCGGCAGCCGCAAGGCGCGGGTTCTGGGCAGGCCGGGCAAGCGCAGCCCGCTCCGCGAGCGAATCTCGGCGCTGCCGCGGCCAGCCAAGCTGGCGCTCGTTGGTCTTGGCTGCCTTGCTGGCCTATGCACTGCCCTTCTGGAACCACCGCTGATCACAACCCCGGGCACCGACTTCGGCGGCGTGCTGTTCACAGTTGCGGTATACATGCTGGTGGCGCTCGGTCTGAACATCGTGGTCGGCTATGCCGGCCTGCTGGACCTGGGTTATGTGGCCTTTTACGCGGTCGGTGCATATACCGTGGCCGTTCTGACATCCGAGCACGGCAACTTGCCCTACCTGCTGACCATTCCGATTGCGATCGGCGTGGCCATGCTGGCGGGATTGGCCCTTGGTGCTCCGACGCTCCGGGTTCGCGGCGACTATCTGGCCATCGTCACGCTCGGCTTTGGCGAGATCGTCCGGCTCACCCTGGTCAATACACGCCTGGTTAGGGGCCGCCGCCGGCATCGCCCGAATCCACCGGCCGCCGAGCATCGAGCTGTTCAAGATTCCCGCATCTCAATTGGGATTCGGGCGTGCCCCTGGTGGACTTCGGGCAGACCACAATCTTCGTGAAGTTCGGTGTCGTCGATCTGATCCCGTACTACTGGCTCGCGCTGACGGTGATCATCCTGGTGCTGCTGGGTGACACGTTGATCAAGAACAGTCGGGTCGGGCGATCCTGGGAGGCAACGCGGGAGGACGAGGACGCGGCCGAGTTGATGGGCGTGCCCACATTTCGGTTCAAGCTGCTCGCCTTCGCGATGGGCGCCTTTGTCGGAGGGCTTGCCGGCGCCCTGTTCGCCGGTCGGCAGGGCTTCGTCAGCCCGCAATCCTTTCTCCTGCTGCTCTCCATCCTGTTCGTCGCGGCGGTAGTGGTCGGTGGCCAAGGCAACCGCTGGGGCGTCATGATCGGTGCTGCGATCGTCGCGTACCTGCCGGAAAGGTTCCGCGGCTTCGAGGAGTGGCGAGTGCTGCTGTTCGGTGCTGCACTGATCGTCCTGGCGATCTACCGGCCGCAGGGCATCCTCCCGCCGCGCCGTACAGTCCGGGCACGCCGGATGGAGCAGGAGATCGAGGAGCTGGAAGAGGGCACCGAAGAGGACGATATCCGTGCCTGATCCGGTGCTCGAGGTCAACAACATCACCCTGAGATTCGGTGGCGTCACCGCGCTGGACGACGTCAGTTTCGCTATCCAGCCGGGTGAGATTCTCGGCCTCATCGGGCCCAACGGGGCCGGCAAGACGACCTGCTTCAACGTGGTGACCGGGGTCTACAAGCCCACGGCGGGAACTGTCCGTTTTCAGGGACAACCGCTGGTGGGCCTGAAGCGGCATCAGATCACCCGCCTTGGCATAGCGCGGACATTCCAGAACATCCGGCTCTTCAAGTCCATGACTGCCCTGGAGAACGTCATGGTCGGCGCTGACGCCCGTCACTCGACCGGCGTGCTCTCAGCGGTCTTCCGGCTGCCACGCCATCGCCGGGAGGAGGCAGAAGGGGAGAATCTCGCCCTGGAGCTCTTGCGCTTCATGGGCCTGCAGAGCAAGTGTGACGAACTCGCCGCCAACCTGTCGTACGGCGACCAGCGCCGTCTCGAGATTGCGCGGGCGATGGCGACCCAGCCGTCGCTGCTGTGCCTGGACGAGCCGGCGGCCGGCTTCAATCCGGCCGAGAAACGCACTCTGATGCAGCTGATCCGCAAGGTCCGGGACCAGGGCTACACCGTCTTGTTGATCGAGCACGACATGCGGCTGGTGATGGGCGTGACTGACCGGATCGTGGTGCTGGAGTTCGGCAAGAAGATCGCCGAAGGCAGCCCAGAACAGATTCGGAACGATCCCGCAGTCGTCGCCGCGTACCTCGGCGTCGATGAGGAATCCGATGAGGTGGCCGACGAGGAGCGGGCTATCGCCGAGGAGGAGCAGCAGGAGCGGGCGATCGCCGAGGAGGGTGACCGTGCTCCTTGAGGTCGAGGGTCTGTGTGTGAACTACGGCCACATCGAGGCCATCCGCGACATTTCCTTCTCAGTCGAAGAGGGCGCCATCGATACGCTGATCGGCGCCAACGGCGCCGGCAAGACGACCACCCTGAAGACGATCTCCGGGCTGCACAAGGTTCGAGCCGGGTCCATCCGGTTCGACGGCCGGGACATCACCGGCACACCGCGCGTACGACCGGGTCAAGATGGGCATCAGCCAGGCACCCGAAGGGCGCGGGGTGTTCCCCGGCATGACGGTGCGGGAGAACCTCGAGATGGGCGCCTTCGTGCGTACCGATCGCAAGAGCCAGGCGTATGCCGACGACCTTGCCCGCGTGTTCGATCTGTTTCCGCGGCTCTCAGAGCGGATCAGCCAGTCGGCCGGCAAGCTGTCCGGCGGCGAACAGCAGATGCTGGCGATCGGGCGATGCGCTGATGGCCCGTCCTCGGCTGGTGCTGCTGGACGAGCCGTCGATGGGACTGGCGCCGATGCTGATCCAGCGCATCTTCTCGGTGATCAGTGAGATCAACGCTCAGGGCACCACCGTGCTGCTGGTGGAGCAGAACGCTGCGCAGGCTCTCGAAGGCCGCGCGGCTGGCGCACATCCTGGAGACGGGCGAGATCGTACGCTCCGGCACTGGTGCCGAGCTTGCCGCTGACGACTCAGTCAAGGCGGCGTACCTCGGCGGCGACGTCTGATCCACCGAGATAGGCAGCTGCTACCGAATCGTCGCTCAGCAGCTGTTCCGCCGGCCCCTGCAGGTTCAACCTGCCAGATTCCAAGACGTAGCCGTAGTCTGCGATCTCCAGGGCGGCCAGCGCGTTCTGTTCTACGAGCAGGACAGTGACGCCTTGCTCGCGGATCCGCTCGATGGTCTGAAAGATCAGTTCGACGAGCACTGGAGCCAGTCCCATCGACGGTTCGTCGAGCAGCAGCAGGGTTGGATTGCCGAGGAGCGCTCGCGCCACGGCAAGCATCTGCTGCTCGCCTCCCGATAAGGTGCCGGCCTTCTGATCGATCCGCTCCCGCAGCGGTGGGAACAGCTCGAGGACCCATGCTCGGTCCTTGGCGACCTTGGCGGAATCCTTGCGTACGAAGGCACCCAGATCGAGGTTCTCAGAGACGGTCATCCGGTGAAATAGCTTGCGGCCTTCTGGTGAATGGCAGACGCCTAGCTTGACCACCTCATGCCCCGGCATGCCGTTGATGCTTCGGCCCCTGTAGATCACCTCACCAGCCCTCGGCCGCAACAATCCCGATATGGTTCGTAGTGTCGTGGACTTCCCCGCCCCGTTCGATCCGATCAGGGTCACGATTTCGTCTGGATAGACCCTCAGTGACAAACACTCGACAGCAGCGATATTGCCGTAGCTAACGCTGACGCTTTTAAGCTCAAGGATCGGTTCCTTGCCTGCGCCTCGTTCGTTGTTCACGTGGGTCGTCTCGCGCGATGCGGTCACGACTGGGTCGTCTTGCGTGCACCGGTGCCAGCCTTGCCGAGGTATGCCTCGATCACGGTCTGATTGTTGCGAATCTCCTCAGGCGCGCCTTCGGCAATCACATGCCCGTGGTCCATGACCGTTATCCGCTCGCTGACCTTCATGATCACGCTCATGTCGTGCTCGATCAGCAGCACTGACAAGTCCTTCTCGTCACGCACCCGATGGACGAACTCGTTGAACTGCGCCGACTCCCGGGGATTCATGCCAGCCGTGGGCTCGTCGAGCAGCAACACCTTGGGACGAAGCGCCAGGGCCCGAGCAACCTCCAGCCGGCGCTGGTCTCCATAAGAGAGATTCCGGGCGAGCTCACCCTGGGTCTTTTCGATCCCGACATAGTGCAGCAGCTCACGCGCGCCGTCGGCTGCGGCTCGCTCCTCGCGGCGCTGCCGAGGTAGCCGGAGCACGGTGGAGAACACGCCGGAACGCAAGTGCGCGTGCATCCCCACCATGATGTTCTCTTCAACTGTCATCAGGTTGAACAGCCGAATGTTCTGGAACGTACGGGCCATGCCCAGTGCCGCGCGGCGATTCGGCTTGAGCCCGGTGAGGTCTCGCCCGTCAAGATAGACGGTGCCTCCGCTCGCCGAATAGAGCCCGGTCAGGACGTTGAAGAATGTCGTCTTGCCCGCGCCGTTGGGGCCAATCAGGCTCACAATCGACCTCGGCGGAATACCGAACGACACGTCGCTGACAGCGACCAGGCCACCGAAGCGGATCGTGATGTGGTCGGCGTAGAGGACGTTCGCACCTGCTTCGTGAACCCCAGCTCGCGACGCATCGGTGCCTGGTTGGCTCACTTGTCAGTGTCCTTCACTAGCGCGGTCGACTGGTCGGGCGGCGGCTCGAGGTCTGGACTAACCGCGCTGGCCGAGGCCGCGATCTCGGCGTCCGCATTCGAAGTCGATTCTGAAAAGGCCTTTGTCTTGGCTTCCGCCTCGGCGATGTGCGCGCCCACTGACTCCATCTCGATACGGCTCGGCATGGTCATCAATGCCTTCGTGCGTTTCTCAGGGAGCAACCCCTCCCGCCGGAACAGCATCATCAGGACCAGTAGCAGACCCAAGATCAGGAAGTTGTAACGAGGGAGCACCGCCTCCAGGTTCTTACCGGACGCGGCGCCGATTGCGACGCCAATCTGGCGAAGACCATTGCTGTTCAACCAAGCCAGAAGGAACGCCCCGATGGTCACGCCCCACGCATTGCCCATGCCGCCGAGCACGACCATCAGCAAGACAAGGACAGACTTGCTGAAGTCGAAGCCTGACGGGGATACGGCTCCCGTGATGCCCGCCGCATTGGCGACACCGCCAATGCCACCGAAGAATGCGCCCACGGCGTACGCAAGTAACTTCGAGCGGACCAGCGAGATCCCCATCGTGCTCGCGGCCAGCTGGTCTTCGCGGATGGCCAACCATGCCCGGCCGAGACGGCCTCCCCGAATGCGCAACGAGACAAAGAGGCACAGTCCCAGCAGGGCACCGAGAACCAGGATCTTGTAGATGTTGTCGCTTCCTGAGTTGGTTAGCGAGGCTGGCACGCCTTTGATGAGGCTGAACAGCCCGAGTCCGATTGGGTCGATGATCGGAATCCCAGCGTCACCGTTCGCCACGTTATAGCCATCGATATCCCTCGAGTTGCGGAAGAACTGCGTGATCACCTCTCCAAAACCGAGCGTCACCAACGCCAGGTAGTCGCCACGCAGCCGCAGCGTCGGCCCACCGATGACCACGCCGAGCAAGGCGCACAAGCAGCCGGCGATCAGGATCACGAGCCAGAAAGTGATATGCGTACCCGGATAGGTCCGGGCCACCGGGGCGAAGAGCTGAAAGTCCCAGCTCCAGTTGAACGGCGCTGCCATCAGCCAGCCCGCTGTGTAGCCGCCCAGGGCCCAGAAGGCGACATAGCCGAGGTCCAGCAGGCCCGCATAACCAACGACGACATTCAAGCCCAGGGCCATGATGGCCCACATCAGACACTCATTGATGGTGGCGACCGGCAGCCACGCAGTGACTGGTCCGGAGACCTCGTCGACCAGATTCGGGAGAAAGACCTGATAGAGCAGGAACAAGAACACGATGACAGCGACGTAGCCGAGGGGCCATTTGTAGTCGGCCAGCCATGCCCTGCGAGCAGAGGTTGAGGGCATGTCTAGACCTTCTCCGTGGACGCCCGCCCGAAGATGCCCTCCGGTCTGAAGACCATCAGCACGATCAAGATCAGGAACACCAAGGACTGGGACCAGTTCGACCCAAGCCCATGCGCGCCACCTTCGTTGATGCTCTGGATCAGTCCAATGGCCAGACCGCCGACGACGGCTCCAGTGAGATTCCCGATCCCCCCGAGGACGGCAGCCGTGAACGCAATCAAGCCGAACTGGGTGCCGGTGTCGTAATACGTCTGCGCCTGAACCAGAAAGTACAGCACCCCCGCAGCACCCGCGAGGGCTCCGCCGAGTGCAAAGGTGAAGGAGATCGTGCCGTTGACATTGATGCCCACCAGTCGGGCGGCGTCTTGATCTTGTGCCACCGCACGCATGGCCTTGCCCATCTTGGTCCGACTCACGATGTATCTCATGCCGAGCAGTAGCGGCGTCGTGACAGCTGCGACCAGGAGCAGCTTGTAAAGATAGACGCCCTCGACAATCGGACCGCCCCACTCGATCGGCCAGTTCTTCTGTGCCGAACCGTTGACGTAGTCCTGCTGAGCTATTCCGCGGAAGACGAAGCTCAGCCCGACGGCGGTCATCAATGGAGCAAGCCTCGGCGCCGTTCTCAAGCGTCGGTAGGCGAAGAATTCGGCGGATACGTTGATGGCTGCCCCGAACGCCATGCATCCCACCAGCGCGACAACCAGCGGGAGAACCGTGGCAGCTCCGACCTGCCTGACGCCGAAAAGGCTCACCATGAGGGCGGCCGCGACGATGGTGGCCAGCATGAAAAGATCACCATGCGCGAAATTGATCAGCTCGATGACGCCGTAAACCATCGTGTAGCCAAGGGCAACCAGCGCGTAGAGCAGCCCATTCTGCAAGCCGATCAGCACCGAACCGGTGAATCGTGTGGGATCAGCAACGAGGTTCCACCCCAGCCAGATCGCGGCCAAGGCGAGGAGGATCAGGCCGAGAATCCGCCCGACCAGTGGGCCGAGCCGTATCGCAGACTTGCGCCTGATGCCTCCCAATGCCAACGCCGTCATCCGACTAATAGGCCTCTCCAACCTCACACGAGAACTGCCGGGCGTGAAACTAGGTCAGCTTCCTTCCAGACCCGGCGGTCTCCCTACATCGCTGAGGCGGACTCTAGTCGACGGCTTGCGCCTTGACGTAAGTCTCCTTGCCGCCTTTGACGATCTCGATCGTGATGTCCTTCGAGGTGGTGTCCCCGGTGGTGGGGTCGATTCGGATCTCCTTGCCGGTCACTGATTCCGACATGGGGATGGTGATGCCGTCGCCGGACAAGACGGCGGCCGTTACCCCCTTTCGGGTGCCATCGGACTTGGCGATTGCCGCCAGGATGACCTGGGTGGCGGCGACCCCGTACAACGGGAAGTTGCCGGTGGGGACTGACCCGAACTTCTGCTTGTACGCCTCGATGAGCTTGGCGGGCGGTCCACCCGCCTTCATCAGCTCATCCGCGGGCAGGCCGGTGAATGTGAGGTGCATGCCTTCGGCTTGGGGGAGCTTCAGCAGGTCGGGGTATCCCGTGAAACCGTCCGGCGCCATCATCTTGACCTTGCGGTTGTCGCCCAGCACCGCGAACTTGTCCTTGATCAACTGGCCGCCGTTGTTCTCGTAGATGCCACTGAGGTACACGCAGTCAGCGCCGGACGCCTTGACCGATTGGAACAAGGCCGTGTAATTCGGCTGCTTGGCATCCCAGGACTTTTCGCCGACGATTTCGATGCCGAGGTTCTTGGCCGAATCAGCGAACGCCTTGGCAACACCCAGTCCGTAGGTTTGGTTGTCATTCAATACGAAGCATTTTGTGACCTTCAGGTCCTCTGCGGCAAAGGTTGCTCCAGCGTTTCCCTGGTAGTCGTCGGTGGTCACCACGCGGGCGTAGTTGCGGGTGCCTGCTGGATAGAACTTCTCCGGCTCTCCGGTTTCCCACTTCTTGGTCAGACCAGGGTTGGTGTTACCGGGCGAAACCATGAGCATCGGCCCGGAAGTGTCGCGATTCAACGTTGGTAGTTCGATTTTTGCGCAACCTGAGTTGTAGGTGCCCATCACGGCAACCTCGTTAGTGTTTGCGACATGGTCCGTGGCGTTCTTCGCGCACGCGGCCTCATCCCAGGCGCCCTTCGCGGCCGTGGAGTCGTCGTAAATCTTGAGGCTGACGTTGTAGTTTCCCGCCTTGCTGCCCTGCTGCTCCAAATAGAGCTGGATCAACTTGTTGGTGTCCTGCCATTGCGTCGCCCCGGCTCCCTGAAGTGGCAGGTCGGATGCGACCATGACCGAATTACTGCTGGCGCCGCCACCGCTGCTGCCGTCGCCGCCTGTTGCGCAGGCGCCCAGGGCGAGCGCCCCGACAATCCCTAGCGCGACGGCCCTGGTGACCGATTTTCTTCGCAAGGTTCCTCCTCAAAGAGTCATGTGGTGGCCGGTCGCAGCTTTCGTCCAAACACCGGGGCGACACATTACCGCCGAAAATTTGACCTACCACCAGCTATTCACAGATTCGGTTGTGCCGCGCTAAGGCGATGTCTGAGCCGACAGCAAATCGATCGGAGTGTCACGGGCCGACGCGATCTGGCAGGTCACCCGAGCCGTGCAGATCCGGCTCTCGCCGTCATCGATCAGCACCACATCGTAGGACGCCACTGTTCGTCCCAGCCGGAGTGCCGTTGCCACACCGGTGACCCAGCCGGCGGTCACCGGACGGTGATGGGTCGCATTGATGTCCACGCCGAAGGCGAGCCGGTCAGGCAAGGCATGCGCGGCCGCTCCGAGAGACGCCAACGTCTCCGCAAGCACGCATGAGGCGCCGCCGTGCCACAAGCCCATCGGCTGGGTGTTGCCGCTCACGGGCATCCTGCCCATGATGTGCTCGGGTCTCAGCTCGAGCAGCTGGAATCCCATCTTCGCGTCCAATGCGCTGTGCATACGGAGGAACCAGTCCGGGAGCTGCGGCCGGTCGGCAGATGCGGTCACTCTGCCATCTTGTCAGCGGGGTTCGTGTCGGCGCCCGCAGATAGAGTCGGCACCGTGCCGACTCCGACGACCGCGCCCGCCGAGACTCGGCCGAAGCTGCTGCTGATCGATGGTCACTCGGTGGCCTATCGGGCTTTCTACGCCCTGCCGGTGGAGAACTTCTCCACTCAAACCGGACAGCACACGAACGGCGTGTTCGGCTTCACCTCGATGCTGATCAATGTCCTGCGAGACGAGAACCCGACACATGTCGGCGTCGCTTTCGATGTCTCCCGGCGGACGTTCCGAGCGGAGATCTACAGCGAGTACAAGGCGACTCGCTCCAAGAGCCCGGACGAGTTCAGCGGCCAGCTCGATCTGGTGAAGGAGGTGCTCAATGCGCTGAACATCGTGCACCTGGAGAAGGAGGGCTACGAGGCCGACGACGTGATCGGAACCCTGGCTACGGAGGCAGAGGAGGCTGGCTTCGACGTTGTCATCTGTACTGGGGACCGGGATGCCTTCCAACTGGTCACCGACCACGTGACAGTGCTCTATCCGCGCAGGGGCGTCTCAGATCTCGCCCGGATGACGCCAGCCGCCGTCGCGGAACGCTACTACGCCACGCCGGCCCGATACCCGGAACTGGCCGCACTGGTCGGCGAGTCCAGCGACAACCTTCCCGGCATTCCAGGCGTTGGCCCAAAGACCGCGGCGAAGTGGCTGGAGACCTACGACGGTCTGGACAATCTCGTTCTGCACGCCGGCGAACTGAAAGGCAAGGCGGCTGAGGAGTTTCGCGCCCGCATCGACAGCGTGCTGCTCAATCGCCGGGTCAACGCGCTGGTACGCGATCTCGACCTCGAGGTCCATATCGACGATCTGGCCCGCCGAGCCTGGAATCGGGAAGCGACCCACCAGCTCTTCGACGGTCTCGAGTTCCGCGTATTGCGGGACCGGCTGCTGGAAACGCTGCCGGCTGAGGACCTGACGCCGGAGGGCGGCTTCGAACTCAGCGGGGAGATTCTGCAGCCGGGCCAGCTCTCGGCGTGGCTGGTCGAGCACGCCATGGGTGATCGCATCGGAGTCGACGCCATCGGCCACTGGGGATCGGGAACGGGGGATCTTCGCGCCCTCGCGCTCGCGGCCGGCGACGGGGCAGCCGCCTATGTCGACGTGAGGTCACTGCTGCCGGAGGACGACCGAGAGTTGGCCAGGTGGCTGGGCAACGCGAGTCACCGGAAAGCGATGCACGACGCAAAGGGCCCGCTGCTCGCGATCTGGGCACGTGGTCTGAACCTCGAGGGGCTGACGTCCGACACCCAGCTGGCGGCCTACTTGACTCGGCCGGATCAGCGCACCTTCGACTTGGCCGACCTCACCATTCGTTACCTGAAGCGCGAACTCAAGGTCGAGGTTCCCGGTGCCACCCCCGACGAGAATCAGCTGGCACTGGACTTCGGCGACGACGACTCCGGCGCCAAGTTGGCCGCCGAAGCGGCCATGGTGCGCGCCCGCGCCGTGATCGATCTCGCCGATGCGCTCGATGTCGAGATCGAACACCGTAACGGGACCAGCCTGCTTTACGGAGTCGAGCTGCCATTGCTGCGGACATTGGCCCGGATGGAACAGACCGGCGTGGTCGTGGACGTCGGGCACTTGGAGGCATTGGAAGCCGAGTTCGGGTCGACCGTCAACCGCGCGGCCGACGAGGCTTATCGCGTGCTGGGTAAGCAGATCAACCTAGGCTCGCCCAAGCAACTGCAAGTGGTGCTCTTCGACGAGTTGCGGATGCCGAAGACCCGACGCACCCGGACCGGCTACACCACCGACGCCGAGGCGCTGCAGCAGCTGTACGCCAAGACCGAGCACCCATTCCTCGCGCAGATGCTGATCCATCGCGACGCAATGCGTCTTAAGCAGACCGTCGAAGGCCTGCTCAAGTCGGTCGCCGACGACGGACGTATCCACACCACCTACGTCCAGACGATCGCCGCGACCGGACGATTGTCGAGCACTGACCCCAACCTGCAGAACATTCCGATCCGGACCGAGGAAGGGACGGCGCATTCGGCAGGCGTTCATTGTCGGGAACGGCTGCGAGGCGCTGATGTCGGCGGACTACTCGCAGATCGAGATGCGCATCATGGCCCACGCCAGCGCCGACGACAGCCTCATCGAGGCGTTCAAATCCGGTATGGACTTCCACACCGTGACGGCATCTCGAGTCTTCGGCGTCGATCCGTCGCAGGTCACTCCCGCAGAACGCGCCAAGATCAAGGCGATGAACTACGGGCTGGCGTACGGGCTGAGCGCGTACGGACTGAGCCAGCAGCTGGCCATCGACGTTTCTGAGGCCAAGGCGCTGATGGACGAATACTTCGAGCGCTTCGGGGGAGTGCGAACCTACCTGCACTCCCTCGTGGCTGAAGCCCGCCGCACCGAGTACACCGAGACGATTCTTGGTCGGCGTCGCTACCTGCCGGACTTGATGAGCGACAACCGACAGCGCCGTGAGATGGCCGAGCGGATGGCGCTCAACGCACCCATCCAGGGCTCAGCCGCCGACATCATCAAGGTCGCCATGCTCGACATCGAGAAAGCGTTGGACGACGCGGGTCTGCGCAGCCGGATGCTGCTCCAAGTCCACGACGAACTCGTCTTCGAAATCGCGACGGGCGAGCGCCAGGCGCTGGAGGAGCTGGTTCGCGACAAGATGGGCCACGCCGTGGAACTGGCCGTGCCGCTTGATGTCTCCGTTGGCGTCGGGCGCTCCTGGCACGACGCGGCACATTAGTCGTCAGTAGGGGTTCCGCCGGCCGCCGCGGGTCAGATATCGAGTGCCCGCCGGGTGTGTGCGTTTGACCCTGTTTGTCGCCCAGCGATACGCTTTCCTGTCGCTGTGGCCTGCGCGACCTCGGACCGAGTAGGCCGCGCTCGTACGGGTGGGATTTGCGTCAGCTGTCGGTTGAGCTCTTCGTATGTGTACGGATCGGGCCGCAGCACAGCATCCTTATCACCCTTATCCGGAGCCCTACTACATGACGTCCTCCCTCGAGGCACCCCCGCAGGTCGCCATCGACGACCTAGGTTCGCCCGAAGCCTTTCTCGAGGCCATCGATGCCACGATCAAGTACTTCAACGACGGTGACATCGTCACCGGCACCGTCGTGAAAGTCGACCGGGACGAAGTCCTGCTCGACATCGGCTACAAGACCGAAGGGGTCATCCCTTCCAAGGAACTTTCCATCAAGCACGACGTGGACCCCTTCGAGGTGGTCAGCGTCGGTGATCAAGTCGAGGCCCTCGTCCAGCAGAAGGAGGACAAGGAAGGTCGCTTGATCCTGTCCAAGAAGCGGGCTCAGTACGAGCGTGCGTGGGGCACTATCGAGAAGATCAAGGACTCCGACGGCGTCGTCACCGGTCACGTCATCGAGGTGGTCAAGGGCGGCTTGATCATCGACATCGGCCTGCGCGGCTTCCTGCCCGCGTCGCTTGTCGAGATGCGCCGCGTCCGGGATCTTCAGCCATACGTCGGGATGGAGCTCGAGGCGAAGATCATCGAGCTGGACAAGAACCGCAACAACGTCGTCTTGTCCAGGCGCGCCTGGCTTGAGCAGACACAGTCGGAGGTGCGGCAGAACTTCCTGACCCAGCTGCAGAAGGGCCAGATCCGGAAGGGTGTGGTGTCATCCATCGTCAACTTCGGCGCCTTCGTCGATCTTGGTGGTGTGGACGGCCTCGTCCACGTGTCCGAGCTGTCGTGGAAGCACATCGACCACCCGTCCGAGGTAGTGGAGGTCGGCCAGGAAGTCACCGTCGAGGTGCTCGACGTGGACATGGACCGGGAGCGGGTATCACTCTCGCTGAAGGCCACTCAGGAAGACCCATGGCAAGCCTTCGCCCGCACCCACCAGATCGGCCAGATCGTACCGGGCAAGGTCACCAAGCTCGTTCCGTTCGGTGCGTTCGTCAGGGTCGAGGAGGGCATCGAGGGCCTGGTCCACGTTTCCGAGCTCGCCGAGCGACACGTCGAGATCCCGGAGCAGGTCGTCCAGGTGAACGACGACGTGATGGTCAAGATCATCGACATCGATCTGGAGCGGCGTCGCATCTCGTTGTCCCTGAAGCAGGCCAACGAGGGCGTCGATGCCGGAGCCGAGGACTTCGACCCAACCCTCTACGGGATGAGCGCGTCCTACGACGATCAGGGGAACTACCTCTACCCAGAAGGATTCGACCCGGAGACGGGTGAATGGCTCGAGGGCTACGAGGAGCAGCGTGCCGCCTGGGAGCACCAGTACGCCGAGGCCCATGCTCGCTGGGAAGCCCACAAGAAGCAGGTCGAAGACGCCGAGACCGCCGACGGCGCGGCGACGCCCAGCCCGGCCAGTTACTCATCGACCACGGATCAGCCTGCTGCTCCCACCCCGGCGACGCCGGAGGGCTCACTGGCCTCCGATGAGGCTCTCCAGGCGCTGCGACAGAAGCTGACCGGCGGCAACTGATCTTCGGCGCTCGCACGAGAGTGAGCCGTAGGCTCGTCGCGTGCTCAGAGTCGGGCTCACCGGCGGGATCGCGTCCGGCAAGTCAACGGTGGCCAACGAGCTGGCTCGCCGCGGCGCGGTGATCATCGACGCCGACGATCTCGCGCGTGAGGTCGTCGAGCCTGGCACGCCCGAACTGGCCGCCATCGTCCGCCGTTTCGGCGGCGGCGTGCTGGCCGACGGGCGACTCGATCGTGCCGCATTGGCGAAGATCGTCTTCGCCGATCCGCGGGCGCGCCGCGATCTTGAAGAGATCATTCATCCGGCGGTACGGCGCCGAGCCGCCGAACTGGAGGCCGCGCTTCCGCACACCGCGGTGATCGTCCACGTGATTCCGCTGCTGGTCGAGACCGGCCAGCAGTCCGACTTCGATCTCTGCGTGGTGGTCGACGTCGATCACGAGACGCAGTTGGCGAGATTGATGGCCCGCGGCCCGATGAGCCGAGAGGAGGCCGAGTCGCGGATCGCCGCCCAGGCCACGCGCGAACAGCGGCTAACGGCGGCCGACATCGTCGTCAATAACGTCGGGACGATCGGCGAACTGGCAAGCAGATGGACCAGCTCTGGTCTGATCTGATGTCCGTTCACGCGGGAGAATGACATACTCGCAGGTGCTTCAGCTCGGTAGCTGGTCAAGGAGGTGCGGCCTTGGAATGCCCACGATGTCGGAGTGATCTCCCGGACGTGGCGCACTTCTGCCACGTCTGTGGGCAGGATCAGCGCTCCGCCGACCTTGCGCGACGGAAGTCGTTCGCCGCAAGACCAGATGAGCCGGTGACGGCCTTCGCGCTCGTGTCGACGATCATGCCGCGCGGCGCCGGCAAGCGACCGCAGACCTATCGGATTGCGTTGACCATTGCACTCGCGGTCGCTGTGATCGCAGCGATCTTCGGCGCGATGCCCATCGCCGTGCTCGTGGCGGCGTTCGCCATCCCGATCGTCTACATCGTTTACATCTACGACGTCAACCTCTGGGAGGACGAGCCACTGACCGTCACGGGGGTCGCTTTTGCTCCTCACCGGGGCGTTGACCATCGCGTTCACTGGTCTGTGGACCTACCTCCGTGGCCCCGTACCGTTCTCCTCGCCGACCTTGCAAGGGCCACTGTACGGCGCCCCGTCGGTCAGCACGTTCTTGATCGTCGCCCTCTTGGTGCCGATCGTCGGGGAGGCGATCCGACAGATCGGCCCCGTGATCTTGGCCAGCCGTCCCGAATTCGATGACCTGATGGACGGACTGACCTTCGGGGTGATCAGCGGCGTGAGCTACGCCTGTTTCGACACCCTCGTCCGACACTGGGACTTGCTCACCTCCGGGGTGCAAGAGTCCAACCCTGGACTGTGGGTGTCGCTCATCTTTCTGGAGGGCTTCGTCAAACCGCTCATCATGGGGACGGCGACCGGGATCGCGTGTGCTGAGTTCTCTGGCCTGGGCCGCGGCTACGACGGCTTTACGCCCCGCTATTTCCGCGGGCTGGCGGAGGCGGTTCTGGCCAACATCGCCTATCAGGCCGGCACCTACCTGTTCTCTTACGTCGGTTCGGCAACCTTGGGCGTGATGTTGAGCATCGGCTGGGGCCTGCTGATCCTCGCGATCTTGATCTTGCGCGTGCGCAACGTCCTGCACGTCGGGCTGATGGAGGCGGCTCTCGAGCGTTCCGCCCGCGAATCCGGCATCGGACCAAGCGGTGAGCTGGAGTTCTGCGCGCAGTGCGAGATGCCGTTACTCGACGATGCGGCCTTCTGCAACGCCTGCGGCACGGCCGTCCGAGTGCGGCCCAAGGCCGTCATGCCCAAGCCGCCGGTGACAGTCGCCTCGCGGGCGGCCACGGAGTATGAGACGGAGGACGCGGCAACGTCGATCATTCCCGGCATGGACCGCGACGATTACGACGACGGACAGGGCTACCTCGACGAAGTCACCGAACGCGTCCAATCCGACCAGTCCGACAGCCCGGATCCACTGTTCCACTGCCGCCGGAGCTGTCCTCTCCCGACCAGCCGCGGCATCGCCTCGAAGATGATGAGGAGTGGCGGTCATGAGTGAGACTCCGGGCCAGTGGCCGCCCCGGCAGGGTGGGTACTCCCAGGGTGGATACCCGCCGCAAAATCAGCCCCCGGGCTACCCGCCCCAAACGCAGCCGGGTGGCGATCCCACACAACCCCAACCAGGCAGCTTCCCGCCCCAACCACCTGGCGGCTATCCACCGCAGGGCCAACCTGGCGGCTATCCGCCGCAGGGTCAACCTGGCGGCTATGCCGGGCAACCCGGTGGCTACCCTCCGCAGGGCGGCTACAACCCGCAGGGCGGGTACCCGCCGCAGGCGGCCTACCCAGGCGGCCCTGGGGGGTATCCGCCGCCCGGCTCGGCCGCTGGGGGGATCGCCCCCGGGTGGGCCGCCGCCGCAAGAAGAGCCCCGCAATGATCATCGGGATCGTGGCCGCAGCCGTGGTTCTGCTGGCGGCGGTGGGAGGCATCTTCCTGGTGCTCAACCGCAGCGACGACACACAACCGGCCGCCACCATCACACCGAGTACACCGACCGCGGAGCCGTCCACCGAAGAGCCGAGCGCGCAGCCGACGACTGGGAGCCCGAGCGGTCAACGCAGCACATCGCAACCAACGCAGCCGACAGCGGCACCGACCCAAGTCCCCAGCGGTAAGGCGATCGACCTCGGCCGCGGTATCAGTTTGACGCCGGCCGCCGGCTATGAGCTCGAGAAGTCGGGCACCGGATACGCCCGTCTCAGTAACGGCGATCAGCTCTTCCTCGGCCAGGTGACCGCAGTCGACCCCAATAGCAATCCGGGTCAGCTATGTGATGCCTGGCATCGCAAGGTCGCCGAAGGACAGGCGAACGGTGAGTTCGCCGATCCCAAGACCGCGGATCTGAACACCAGGAAACTCAAGGGCGCGACCTGCGTCGGCAAGTTCACCGCCAGCAATGGCAGTGGCAGCCAGGACGTGTTCGTCTTCAGCCTGGTATCGGTGCGTACCGACGGAGTGACGGTGCTGGGCACCATGTACTTCTTGGAGGGCGCGGACGGCGATCAGCTGAACAAGGACTTCAACGCCATGATCAACTCGATGTTGCAGGGTCAGGCCGCGGCAGGCTAGCGCCTGGGTCGTCCGACACGGCGAACGCGAACGGGCTGTCGGACCCGCCGCATATCCTCACCTCATGCGTCCGATCGAAGAGTTGCAACGCACGGTAGCCCCGTTTGCGGTGGTCAGCGACTTCGCTCCGTCCGGTGACCAACCAACTGCGATCGCCGAGCTGGAGCAGCGCATCAACGCGGGAGAGCACGATGTCGTGTTGCTCGGCGCGACCGGTACCGGCAAGACCGCCACGGTGGCCTGGCTCGCGGAGCGGGTGCAGCGGCCGATCCTGGTTATGCAGCCCAACAAGACGTTGGCGGCGCAATTCACGAACGAGCTGCGGCAGTTTTTCCCCAACAATGCGGTGGAGTACTTCGTCTCGTACTACGACTATTACCAACCCGAGGCGTACGTTCCGCAGACCGATACCTACATCGAAAAGGACTCCTCGCTGAATTCGGAGGTCGAGCGGCTCCGCCACTCGGCGACCAACTCGTTGCTCACCCGGCGCGACGTGGTCGTGGTGGCCACGGTGTCGGCTATCTACGGTCTCGGGACTCCGCAGGAGTATCTCGACCGGATGATCACCCTGCACATCGGCACCGAGATCGAACGGGACGTGCTGCTCCGCCGACTAGTCAATATCCAGTACGTGCGCAACGATCTGTCGGGCTCGCGAGGCACCTTCCGGGTTCGCGGTGACACCCTCGAGGTCTTCCCGATGTACGAGGAGCTCGCCGTGCGGATCGAGTTCTTCGGCGACGAGGTGGAACGGCTGAGCACCTTGCACCCGCTGACCGGCGAGGTGGTGACCGAAGACAAGGAGGTCTACCTCTTTCCGGCCAGCCACTACGTCGCCGGTCCCGAGCGAATGGACCGCGCGGTCGCCGGAATCGAGATCGAACTCGAGGAGAGGCTGGCCGAGCTGGAGCGACAGCACAAGCTGCTGGAGGCTCAGCGGCTGCGAATGCGGACCACTTACGACATCGAGATGATGCGTCAGATCGGCACCTGCTCGGGCATCGAGAACTACTCCCGACACATTGATGGGCGCGGTCCAGGTACTCCTCCGCACTGCCTGCTGGACTACTTTCCCGAGGACTTCCTCCTCGTCATCGACGAATCCCACGTCACCGTGCCACAGATCGGTGGGATGTATGAGGGCGACATGTCCCGCAAGCGCACCTTGGTCGACCATGGTTTCCGGCTGCCCAGTGCGATGGACAACCGTCCGCTGCGGTTCGAGGAATTCACCGATCGGATCGGCCAGACCATCTATCTCTCCGCGACGCCAGGAAACTACGAGCTGGCCAGGTCACGCAGCTTCGTCGAACAGCTGATCCGGCCCACTGGTCTGGTGGACCCCGAGGTGATCGTCAAGCCCACGTCAGGCCAGATCGATGATCTGATGGGGGAGATCCGGCACCGAACCGAGCGGTCGGAACGCGTTCTGGTGACCACGCTTACCAAGAAGATGGCCGAGGACCTCACCGACTACCTGCTCGAAAACGGCATCCGGACCAGATACCTCCACTCGGAGGTCGACACGCTCCAGCGTGTCCAGTTGCTCCGCGAGTTGCGGATCGGGGAGTTCGACGTGCTGGTCGGCATCAACCTGCTGCGAGAGGGCCTTGACCTACCTGAGGTGTCGCTGGTGTCGATCCTCGACGCTGACAAGGAGGGCTTCCTGCGCAGCGAGAAGAGTTTGATCCAGACCATCGGGCGCGCGGCGCGCCACGTGTCTGGACAGGTCCACATGTATGCGGACTCGATCACCGACTCGATGGCCGCGGCGATCGAGGAGACCAACAGGCGCCGTGAGAAGCAGGCGGCGTTCAATGCCGCGAACGGCATCGACCCACAGCCGATCCGGAAGAAGATCGCCGACATCACCGACATGCTCGCGCGCGAAGATGCCGACACCGACGACCTCTTCGGCGGTCGCCAGCGGGGCCGGGGCAGGGCGCCGTATCCCATGCTGGGCGTGAAGGACATCGGCAGTCAGGCACGCCACCTGGCCGGTATGCCAGCGGGCGATCTGGCCGATCTCGTGCAGGATCTGACCAAGCAGATGCATGCCGCGGCCGCCGAACTCCAGTTCGAGGTCGCCGCCCGGTTGCGTGACGAGATCTCGGATCTGAAGAAGGAGCTGCGGCAGATGGTGGAGGCCAGCCGCTGACAGGTCGCCGGCAGTCGGTAGACCCGCCTCGAGCCTTGCTGGCGCTCCGAGCGCTTCGATAAGGCTCAGGACAGCGCCTGACGACGGGCCGACGTTAGGTCGTTCAGTAGCACTGCTGACATACTGGACCACGGAGGGGAGTATTCCCTCGCGTCGGCATCGTCATCACGGAAACACCGTCGCCTACCCGGCGACGGCCAGTCCCGGTGCCTCGGCCAGCTCGCCTGGCGGAAGAGACCTCCGAGATGTCGACGTTCGCCGAAACCGTCTCGGAAGGCTTCCAGTTGGACGTTCACCTCTATGCCTGGATCATCACCGTGGTGGTCATGATCACGATTTTGGCCATCGACGTCCTGGTCATCGGCCGCCGGCCGCACGAACCGTCGATGAAGGAAGCCGGCACCTTCATCGGGATCTACATCGGCCTGGCCATCGCCTTCGGGCTTGGGGTGTGGTTGCTTTCCGGACCGCGCTACGCCGGCGAGTTCTTCGCCGGCTGGCTCACCGAGTACAGCCTGTCGATCGACAACCTCTTCATCTTCTTGATCATCATGACAAAGCTGAAGGTGCCGCGGCACCTTCAGCAATTCGCTCTGATGGTGGGAATCATTCTCGCTTTGATCTTTCGGGGCATCTTCATCGCGGTCGGCGCCGCCGCGATCAACCGATTCAGCTGGATCTTCTTCCTCTTCGGCGGATTCCTGCTCTACACCGCGGTGAAGCTATTCATCGACTATCGGCAGCACGACGAGAGCGATGACGTGCCGGACAACGCCGCGCTGCGGCTCATCCGGCGGCGGTTCAGAGCGACACAGAACTTCCGCGGCACCAAGCTGATCGTCACCGAGAACGGCACGAGGCTCATTACGCCAATGCTGGTGGTGATCGTCGCCCTCGGCAGTACGGACTTGTTGTTCGCACTGGACTCCATCCCAGCGATCTACGGACTCACCCAGGAGCCGTACCTTGTTTTCACGGCCAACGTGTTCGCCCTGATGGGACTGCGTCAGCTCTATTTCCTGGTGGGCGGAATGCTCAAGCGGCTGGTCTACCTATCGCTGGGGCTATCGGTCATCCTCGGATTTATCGGCATCAAGCTGGTGCTGCACGCCATGCACCACTACCACTGGGCGGACTGGGCTCCGTTCGATGGGGAGATCCCAATCTGGCTCTCGCTAGCGGTGATTGTCGGAACGCTGACCATCACGACCCTGGCGAGCCTGGCCAGGTCAAAACGCGATGAGGCAACGAGGACCGCTCGGAAATCCAAAGCCTGAGCCGCCGGCGATTGCCGGCGGCTCAAGGCTTAGATGGTGGCGCCTAGGCCGCCGCCTGAGTTGCCTGTTGCTCCGGCTCGATCGCCTGCGCCACGAGCTCCGCGACATCGGCGGTGAGCCGAATGTCGATCGATTCCAAGACGTCGACTGGCACCTCGTCCAGGTCGGGCTCGTTGCGCTTGGGCAGGAAGACGGTGGTGAGTCCTGCCCGCTGCGCAGCGAGCAGCTTCTGCTTCACCCCGCCGATCGGCAGCACCCGACCATTGAGCGTCACCTCGCCGGTCATCCCGACGTCGGATCGTACGGGCCGTCCCAGCGCCATGGATGTCAGTGCTGTCACCATCGTGACGCCGGCCGATGGGCCGTCCTTGGGTACTGCGCCCGCCGGCACGTGGATGTGGATGTGCCGGTCGAGGCTACTCGGATCGGTGATGCCGAGCTGCGCTGCGTGAGCCCGTACGTAGGACAAGGCAATCTGCGCCGACTCCTTCATCACATCGCCCAGCTGGCCAGTTAGCGTCAGCCCACCGCGCCCGCTCGGTGACCCGCCGATGACCCCCGAGGTTGTCGAAACGTCGCCTGAACCCGTCGGAGGTCCGGCGTTCGCCTCGATGAACAGCACGTCGCCACCGAGACCGGTCACCGCCAATCCGGTCGCCACACCGGGCACCGAGGTCCGCTCATGTGCATCGGGGGTGAACCGAGGCCGACCGAGATAGGTCCGCAGATTGGCCGGCTCGATCGTCAGCTGCTGCGTCTCCGATGTGCTGGCGAGCTTGGTGGCCGCCTTACGCAACGCCTTGGCAAGCATCCGCTCGAGCTGACGGACACCGGGTTCGCGGGTGTAGTCGGCCGCAATCTCGCGCAGCGCATCATCGGTGACGACAACCTCGTCCGCGGTCAGCGCAGCACGTTCCAACTGCCGTGGCAGCAGGAAATCCCGAGCGATGGCGATCTTGTCGTCCTCGGTGTAGCCGTCCAGAGTGACCAGCTCCATCCGATCGAGCAGCGCCTGCGGGATGGTCTCCACGACGTTCGCGGTCGCCAGGAACAGCACGTCCGAGAGATCGAGGTCGACTTCAAGGTAGTGATCGCGGAAGGTGTGGTTCTGTGCCGGGTCCAGCACCTCGAGCAGGGCCGCCGCCGGGTCTCCGCGATAGTCGGAGCCGACCTTGTCGATCTCGTCGAGCAGGACTACCGGGTTCATCGAGCCCGCCTCGGTGATTGCCCGTACGATCCGGCCGGGCAACGCGCCCACGTAGGTCCGCCGGTGACCGCGGATCTCTGCCTCGTCTCGGACGCCACCGAGAGCAACCCGAACGAACTTACGATCGAGCGCCCGAGCCACCGACTCACCAAGTGAGGTCTTGCCGACTCCGGGCGGCCCGACGAGCGCCATTACGGCGCCGGAGCCCCGACCGCCGATCACCTCGAGACCGCGGGACGCTCGGCGGGCGCGGATCGCCAGATACTCCACGATCCGGTCCTTCACGTCGTCCAAACCATGATGATCGGCGTCCAAGACTTCGCGTGCCGCCTGAATGTCGATCGAATCCGTGGTCCTGGTTCCCCACGGCAGGTCGAGAATCGTGTCGAGCCAGGTTCGAATGTAGCCGGATTCGGGGCTCTGGTCACTGGCCCGTTCGAGCTTGCCGACTTCGCGCAGCGCCGCCTTGCGAACGTCGTCGGGCAGCTGGGCCTCTTCGACTCGAGTGCGGTAGTCCTGGGCGCCGTCGGGCTCATCCTCGCCGAGCTCCTTGCGGATCGCGTTGAGTTGCTGGCGAAGCAAGAACTCGCGCTGGCTCTTCTCCATGCCGTCCCGAACGTCGTCGGCAATCTTGTCGTTGACTTCGGTTTCGGCGATGTGGTCCCGCGTCCACTCGATGAGCGAGCGCAGCCGGGCCGCGACATCAGGAGTCTCGAGAAGCTCGCGCTTCTGGCTGTCGCTGAGGTATGGCGCGTACCCGGCAAGGTCGGCCAGGGTGGAGGGATCCGTGACCTGATTGACCGTATCGATGACCTGCCAGGCGTCCCGTCGCTGAAGCGTGGCGATGACCAGCGCCTTGTAATCGGATGCGAGTTTGCGGACTTCGTCGTTATCCGCAGCAGGGTTGCGGATCTCCTCCGCCTCCACCCAGAGCGCAGTGCCGGGCCCCGAGACACCCGACCCGATGCGGACCCGGCGCTCGGCTCGAATGACCGCAGCGGGCTCACCGCTGGCCAGACGGCCCATCTGCACAATGGACGCCTCGACACCGTACGAGGCATAGCGGTCTTCGAGGCGAGGTGCGACGAGGAGATTCCCATCGCTGTGGGACCGCGCCGCGTCGACCGCAGCGCGGGCAGCGTCATCGAGCTCAATCGGCACGACCATGCCCGGGAGCACGACGAGATCGGTCAGGAAGAGGACCGGGAGCTTGTTTATCGACATCGGGAAGTGAGCCTCCAAATTCGGAGCCGCTCGAGTTGAGCGACTTAGACTCAATGCTGGCTGCGAACGTTTTCTTCCCGGCGTTCTCCCTGGGTGAACGACGTCATGGTCAGCATCAAAACCGCCGTTCGCAGTCGCGCAACTCGCCGCTGAGGCTTACAACGCTGTCAGTCCCGCTCGGCGACGCACGTACGGCTCAAGCTTGAGGATGGCCTGGCGCATGGCCATGGTGTGGTTCCAACGAAACAGGGGGCGTAGCAGCGGACTCAGATAACGAAGCAATGGCCGATCGGCGAACACGCGCCAATCGAAGCGAACATGCACCTTGCCACCGACCGGCGTGAGCGTCCATACAGCACTTCCGCGGAGATCACCCTCGACCTCCGTCTCGAATTCGTGCGGCCGATTGACCCTGACCAGCCGAGACGTGGCCTTCAGAACGAACGGCAGCTTGCTCTTGAACTTGATCCGCGAAACAGATCCTGGCTCTGGAGGCCCATCTGATTCACCTGCCAGGTATGGAGGACTCCACCACTCGGGGTAGGTGCGACTGTCGACCAAGACATCGAACACCTGGTCCTGCGGAGCGTCCACATCCCACTCGCTGCGGAATACGTACTGAGCGGCCATCTGGCCATCGTCGCCTACTCAGCCCTCCTGTGACCAACGGGTAGTTCGGCTAGCTCAGCGTGGCGGCGGTCAGCGCGTTTGGTGACGTAGCGTCGAATCTTCTCATCGGTGCCGCAGATTTCCATCGTGCACCAACGCCGGCTGTGGTTCTTCGAGCGGTCAAGAAACAGCCAGCGGCAGGCGGCGCATCGCTTGAGCCGCTTCATCTCCGGACCAACGAGCAGCCGATAGGCCGCATCGGCCACCGGCCATAGCGGCGATTCCAAAGCGGAGAAATCCCAGCTGAGCGACACAGATGGAGAGGAGATGACGCCGGCGTGTTGCACGGCGTGAGTGACGAATGGCCGGAGCTGCTGCCAACCGACATCGGGAGATCGCCCGTCGGCAAGGGCGCCGAAGGTCTCGTTGATCGCTGCCCGCAGGTCCTTCGCGCGTCGCACGGTTGCCCTGGCTTGCCGTGGATTGTCTTCGGCGATTTGATTCAGCGCTGCTGCAGACCGATCTGACACTGTCCCGATCCGCTGCGACCAGGCCAGGAGACCTCGAAAATCCGCGATGTAGTCAAATTGCTGGGGCCCGAAGGGGTCGTCCACGGTGTTGGCGAAGTCCAACGTCAGGTTCCCGCCGATAATCGACAGCTCGCGGATTCCTTCACGGCGCAGGGGGCCTTGAGGTTGCGTCATTGTTTCCACCAAAACACACATTACCAGTTTGCACTGGAGGGCGTCGGGTGGCAGTGTTACCGGTGTGAGTGATTTTGCCGGAAACAACTCACTGGCGGGGACCGTCGGAGGGCTCGCCGTCCTCTGTGTCGCCCAGTTCGTGGTTGTGCTGGACGTCACCATCGTCGCTATCGCGCTGCCAGCGATCTCTCGCGACCTGGGCTTTCAGCCAGCCGAGCTCTCGTGGGTGATCACGGCCTACACCGTCGTCCTCGCGGGACTGCTGATCCTGGGTGGCCGGGCAGCGGACCTGCTCGGTGCGGCGCGGATGTTCCGCGTCGGTCTGGTGTGCTTCTCGATCGCCTCGCTGGCTTGCGCTCTCGCCTGGTCTCCGGCCGCGCTCATCTGCGGCCGGATCACCCAGGGTGTCGGGGCGGCTCTGCTGTCGCCAGCGGCGTTGGCCGCACTGAACGAGCTGATCGAACGTCCTGCCGCTCGGCGGCGCGCCCTCGGGTGGTGGACGGCGGCGGCGGCAGGAGGCGGCGCCAGCGGTTGGGTGCTGGGAGGTGTGATCACGGAATTCGCCGGCTGGCGGTGGATCTTCGCCGTCAACGCTCCGATCGGCCTGGCCGCCGCGCTGATCAGCCTTCGTGTCCTGACATCGATCAATCGGCCGCATTCGATCACAAGGGAGTCGCGTTCCTTCGATCTGGTGGGCGCGTTGCTGGTAACCTCCGGCGTTGCCCTAGGAGCGCTCGGACTGTCCAAAATCGCGCAGGACGTCGGCAACTGGGTCGGTTGGCTCATGGTTGGCATGTCCTCGGTCGCATTGACCGCCTTCATCTGGCACGAAGATCGAGATCCCGACCCGCTGCTTCCGGGTCCGTTGATCGCCAGGCCTGGCGTGGTCGGCGGCAATCTGACCGCTGCTGCCCTTACCGCTTCGACGACACCGGCGATGCTCACTGTCATCCTGTACGTTCAGGGCACGGTGGGACTCTCCCCGGCCCCCGCCTCGCTGTTGTTTCCGGCCTTCAGTCTTGCTGTGATCGGCGGTTCGTTGCTCGGACCGCTCGGGCTGAGCCGGATCGGAGCCCGCGCAATGCTGCTGAGCGGATTCGGTGCTGTGGTTGCCGGGATCGCGCTGCTGTTCACGCTGCCCGACGAAGGGCTGCCGATACTGACTCTGGTCGTTGCCTTCGCCGCGATGGGGCTTGGCCTGGGCGCCGCTTCTGTGGCCTCGACGTCAGCGGGTACGGCCGAGGTGCCCAGCGGCGAGCAGGGAGTGGCCGCCGGTCTGCTCAACTCCACGGCTCAGTTGGGCACGGCGCTGGGGCTAGCCGTGACGTCTCCGCTCGTAGCATCAGCGGCTCCGATGGGGGGCTACCGGCGGGGGTTCTTCGCGGCGGTCATCATCGGGCTTGCCGGTGCCCTCGGCTCCCTGACCGTGCGGCGCCGAGCGACTTCTAACCTGGCACCGAATTGGCCTGCAGCGACCCCCGACCGGGCGAAGTAACGAGAAGACGGTAGTAGTCAATTCGGGCGGCCACTGGGACTATTGCCCCAAGAGCGTGGGCTTCGGCCATGTCGCGCCATCGCAGGCTCGGCCCTGAACCAGTCCGCGAGGAGCGGCCAGCGGCACGATCGACAGCGAGGAGAGAACGATGTCAGTAGACAGTTCCGGAACGGCGTCCGTGGCACCCACTCCCACCGGGGAGGGGTCTGGCCGGCACCGCCTCGTCGTGATCGGTTCCGGCTTCGGCGCCCTGTGGGCAACGGAGGCGCTAGCCAAGGCGCCGGTCGACATCACCATGATCAGCATGACATCGCACCACTTGTTCCAGCCCCTCCTCTACCAGGTGGCGACGGGGGTGCTTTCCGAGGGTGAAGTTGCCCCAGCAACTCGCGAGATCTTGAAGAGGCAGGACAATGCCACTGTTCTCCTGGGGCGCGTGACCGACATCGACCTCGGCGCACGTACGGTGACCTCGGTCAGCCCGCTCGGGACGACGATCACGCGATACGACAGCCTGATTGTGGCCGCCGGAGCGGGCCAGTCGTACTTCGGTAACGACCAGTTCTCCGAGTTCGCGCCTGGCATGAAGAGCATCGACGATGCGCTGGAGCTGCGCGGCCGGATCTTCGGGTCGTTCGAACTGGCCGAGCTGTGCACCGATCCCGCCGCCGCAGAGGAGTGGCTGACCTTCGTCGTGGTCGGGGCCGGCCCCACGGGGGTGGAGATGGCCGGCCAGATCAGTGAGCTTGCGCACCGTACGTTGCGCCGCGACTTCCGCCGCATCGACACGACAATGGCCAAGGTCATCCTGCTGGACGCCGCGCCCGCTGTCCTGGGCGCATTCGGTGATCAGTTATCAGCGGCCGCCACCGAGCAGCTCCACAAGATCGGCGTCGATATCCAGCTCAACGTCAAGGTGGTGGGAGTCGACAACACCGGGGTGGACGTCATCGATCCGGACGGTACCCAGCGCCGCATTCCGTCGCGATGCAAGGTCTGGGCCGCAGGCGTGAGCGCCTCACCGCTCGGCCAGCAGCTGGCCGAGCAGAGTGACGCCGAGGTCGACCGCGCAGGCCGGGTCTTGGTCAACAAAGACCTCACCCTGCCAGGGCATCCCGAGGTCTTCGTCATTGGCGACATGATGGCCCTTGACAACCTGCCCGGCGTCGCCCAGGTCGCCATGCAGGGCGGTAAGCACGCGGCCGGGCAAATCGAACGCCGGCTGCGCGGCGAAGAGACCGGTCAGCCGTTCAAGTACTTCGACAAGGGCAGCATGGCCACGATCTCTCGGTTCCACGCCGTGTGCAGCATCGGCAAACGCATTCGGCTCGCTGGGTTCATCGCTTGGATCATGTGGCTCGTGGTCCATGTCATGTACCTCGTCGGCTTCAAGAACCGGTTCACGACCGTGCTCCACTGGGCGGTCAGCTTCATCGCCCGCGGGCGGTCGCAACGCACCACAACGCGGCAGCAGATCGTCGCTCGAACCCTGATGGCCAGGCTCAGTGCGGCCGAAGACGAGCTGAGCCAAGCCAAGGTCACCGAATCGATCGGCGAAGGCGAGAAGATGAGCCCAGCAGCCGAAGAGCAGCCGGCGCCGTCGACCCGACCAAGTAGCAGCTAGCAGCTCTCCCGGATCGCGGCCGGTCAGCTAGCCGCAAGGAGCTCGTCGAGTTTCTGGTAACCCTCGTGGACGCCAACTTCCATCCCACTGGCCACGATCGCGTCCCGGGCTTCCATACTGTCGACGACCGAAAGGCCCACAACCCGGGTGCGGCCATTTCCCAAATCCTCGAACGTCATCGTGTCCAGGCTGACGCCGTCCGGCATCCCCTCCCAGGTAAAGGTTTGCACCAGTCGCTCATTTGGTCGGACCTCATGGAACGATCCGTAGAACGAGGCCACCTCCTCGCCGTCGCGCTCTGCGGTGTACCGATAGCTGCCTCCGGTTCGGGCGTCCCAGTTCTCGATCCGGGTCGTGATGCTCCTCGGGCCGAGCCAACGGGCCACCAGGTCCGGATCGGTCCAGGCGCGGAAGACCTTGTCGGGTGGGGCGTCAAATTCGCGGGTGATCCGAACGGTTGGCAGCTGAGGGTCGGCCTCGATCTGCGCCTCGCGGGTGCCTGTTGTGGATGTGGTGCTCATGATGCTGCTCCCTTCTGATCGTCGGCTCTCCGCCGGCGATCGATCGTCACTTCCTCGTCCATGGCTTCCAGAACGGCGTCGAGGCGGCGGAACCGCTCCTCGGCCTGCTGGCGGTACTTCTCGATCCACTTGGTCATCAGGTCGAAGACCTCGGCTTCCAGGTGGCGTGGGCGCCGCTGCGCATCTCGACTGTGACTGACCAGCCCGGCGTCTTCGAGAACTCGCAGGTGCTTTGACACGGCCTGAACCGAGACACCGTACGGCTGCGCCAGCTGGCCCACCGTGGCGTCACTAATCGCCAGCCGCGCGACCATATCCCGCCGAGTCGGGTCGGCTAGCGCCGCAAAGATCCGCGACAGCTGATCTTCTGACATGGCTGCCTCCGTATTCAACCAAGCGGTTGTAAACGAAGGTAGCCCGGCAGCCGAACCTTGTCAACCGACTGGTTGAAAAAGCGGGAAGGCCGCCATGCCTGATTTTGCCTCCCTGATCCGCGAGAATCACTCGCGCCAGAGATTGAGGCGGGCGCGAGGGTTCAGAGAGCCTGCAGCGGTTTTCCTGCCATCTTGGCTAGTACGCGGATGCCGGGAGCAAGGTCACCGGCATAGCCGATCACATCGGCCGTCCTCGCGATCGCTACCTCTTCGTCGACGGAGGCGATGATGGCCGACACCTTCTCCCGATCGGTACACTCCGTCGGCCACGTCGAGAAGTCCAGCAGCTCACAGCAGGCGATGTCATGGCCGGAGTCGATCAGATGGGCCAGCAGACCGGGCTGGTGGCTCGCCAGGTAGATGCGCACAGGGCGAGATCGTAGACCTAGCCGGTCGTCCGCGGGTGCCGTCCGGAAAAGTCTCGCGGCTCGACGAGCTGGCCGCTGTTTAGTCAACCATCGCCACCTAGCCCGATCACAGCTCAGGGGAGGCCTGGACGCCTACCAGCCGCGAGCACGCCACTGGGAGAGATGTGGCCGCTCATCGCCGAGTGTGGTGTCGTCGCCGTGTCCCGGGTGAACAACGGCGTTGTCGTCGAATCGAGCGAAGATCTTGGTCTCGAGATCATTCATCAGCGTCCCGAAATCCGTGGGGTTCGTAGTCCTGCCGGGGCCTCCCGGAAAGAGACTGTCTCCGGTGAACAGATGGGTAATGGGGCCGGCTGAGTAGGCCAAGGTGATCGAGCCGGGCGTGTGGCCGACAAGCCCAATCACCTCGAGGAACTCCTCGCCGAGCTGGATCTGGTCGCCGTCCCACACGCCGGTCAGGGCTTGGACCCCGGTGCTCTCAGCGATCGCAGCGACGTCCGGGCGACCAGCAACCAGCCGCGCTGTCGTGGTGGCGGCCATGCGGGCGAGAGCTTGCCAATGATCACCATGGCGATGGGTGGTGATGATCGTTTCCAACGGTTGTCCGTCGATGATTCCAAGGAGTCGCTCATGATCATTGGCGGCGTCGATCAGCACACCCGATCCATGCGAAGGCTGAAGCAGATAGGCGTTGTTGTCCATCGGTCCAACGCTGACCTTGATCATGGTCACGCTCGACGACAGCTTGTCGACCAACGGCCTGCCTCCCGGCGTGACGTGTCCCCGGCCCTCCATGATCAATTTCCTCTCTAGAAAGCCGGCAGCTGGAGCCCGTCCCCGCCCGAGACCGCCGAACCATCGACGCGATTCATCAACCACCCCAGTAGGTTCGAGCTGCTGCCCGTGAGAGGACGCGGCTCACCTGAACTGCCGACGTTGGTCGTGAACCCGGAGTCCGAGGTCAGCACCAACTTCGGGAACTCCTCGCGATTACGCAGTCGGAAAGTACACCACTCCAATAACCATTCGGCCATCTGCTGATCGATGTCGCCGACATCGAAACCGATATCAAGGTCGACATGATGGACGACCACCTCGAGCAGCCGCGACAGGGGCAGGAGCCGGGCGGGCACTCGCATTCCGCCGCGCATCTCGACCACCGCATCCCATGCCTCGGCCTCATCCAGTGTGTCAAAGGCCTCGGTGAGCCGCCCGGCAGAAGTGTCCAGGTCGACTTGCAGCTCCAGACCCGTGCGTCCGGCTCCCGCCTCGATCTCCGTCTCGCGCTGCTCGGCGGATGAGTACATGTCCCGGCGGTTGCCAGTCTTGGCCCATTCGGTAAGCCGCCCGATCGCGTCCGCCTGCCGAGCGAGATGCGTTGCCACATGGCCTCGGGTCCAGTTGGGCAGCCGGCTCGGGCGTCGCCAGTCCTCGTCACTGACCGAGATCGTGTCTCCGAGCAGCCGCTGGGTCGCCTGGTTGACCATGGAACGTACCGTCTCCAGCTGATTGGCGGCCGATGCCGTGGGCGCACTCATGGACCAAAGGTAGTGGTCGCCCGCCGCGCCGGAGGAGCCGCGGTGCAAGCGGTTCAGCGCTGTCGGGGCCGGCACATACCATGTGCACCGTGACCGACAGTCTCGTCGTCCGGGGTGCCCGCGAGCACAATTTGAGGAACATCTCCCTGGTGTTGCCGCGGGACGCTCTGATCGTTTTCACCGGACTGTCGGGATCGGGCAAGTCGAGCCTCGCATTCGACACGATCTTCGCGGAGGGACAGCGCCGCTACGTCGAGTCCCTGTCGGCCTACGCGCGTCAATTCCTCGGGCAGATGGACAAGCCGGATGTCGACTTCATCGAGGGCCTCTCGCCCGCGGTCTCTATCGATCAGAAGTCCACCAGCCGCAACCCGCGCTCAACGGTGGGCACGATCACGGAGGTCTATGACTACCTCCGCCTGCTCTACGCGCGGGCCGGCCGCCCACACTGCCCCGTCTGTGGCCAACCGATCAGTCGGCAGTCTCCGCAGCAGATCGTTGATCGACTGCTGGCGCTGGAGGAGGGCACCCGATTCCAGGTGCTCGCTCCTGTGGTGCGTGGCCGCAAGGGGGAGTACGTCGAGGTCTTCCGCCAGTTGGCCGGCGCCGGTTTCAGCCGGGCCCGGGTCGACGGCGAGGTGGTGCAGCTGACCGAGCCGCCCACCTTGGACAAGAAGTACAAGCACTCGATCGACGTCATCGTCGACCGGCTCGCGGTCAAGCCCAGTGTCAAGCAGCGGCTCACGGACTCAGTCGAGACCGCGCTGGCGCTAGCCCAAGGCGTCGTCTCCATCGACTTCGTGGACCTTGATCCGAGCGATCCATTGAGGGAACGGCGCTATTCCGAGCGAATGGCCTGCCCGAATGATCATGACATCGCCATCGAGGAGCTCGAGCCGCGCCAGTTCTCTTTCAACGGGCCCTGGGGAGCATGTCCGGATTGCTCTGGTCTCGGCACCCGCATGGAGGTCGATCCGGAGCTCGTGGTGCCTGACGACGAGAAGAGCCTTGCCCAGGGAGCGCTTGCTCCCTGGGCGTCTGCTCATGTCGCCGATTACTTCCAGCGACTGGTCGAGGCACTCGCCGCGAGCTCGGGTTTCAGCATGACGGTTCCGTGGCATCGGCTGCCGGCGGCGGCGCAGAAGCTGCTGTTGTACGGGGTGCCCGGCCAGGTGCACGTCCGCTACCGCAACCGATACGGCCGAGAGCGCAGCTACAACGCCAAGTACGAGGGAGTGGTCTCCTACATCGAGCGCCGGCACGCGGAAGCGGAGTCCGACACGTCCCGCGAGCGGTTCGCCGGCTACATGCGGGAGGTCCCGTGTCATTCGTGCCACGGTGCCCGGCTGAAGCCCACATCGCTCGCCGTCACTGTGGGTGGCAAGAACATCGCGGAGATCTCGGCAATGTCCATCGACGAGTCTGCCGCCTTTCTGCAGCAACTGGTGCTGACCGACAGGGAGCGGCAGATCGCGGAGCGGGTGCTCAAGGAGATCAACGAGCGGCTGAAGTTCCTGCTCGACGTGGGCCTGGATTACCTGTCGCTCAGCCGTCCCACGGGCAGCCTCTCCGGCGGTGAAGCGCAGCGCATCCGGCTCGCCACGCAGATCGGCTCCGGTCTCGTCGGCGTGCTCTATGTGTTGGACGAACCCAGCATAGGGCTGCACCAGCGGGACAATCGCCGGCTGATCGAGACCTTGATCCGGTTGCGTGACCTTGGCAACACCTTGATCGTCGTGGAACACGATGAGGACACCATCCGTACCGCGGACTGGGCGGTGGACATCGGCCCCGGAGCCGGGGAACACGGCGGCCATGTTGTCGTGTCGGGGCCTGTCGAGGACCTGCTCAACCATCCCACCTCCTTGACCGGCGCCTACCTTTCCGGCCGGCGGACCATTCCGCTGCCGGACAGCAGGCGTCCCCGGGTCAGGGGCCGGGAGATCACCGTCCACAACGCGGCCGAACACAACCTGCGCGACGTCACCGTGTCGTTTCCGCTGGGTCAGATGATCGCTGTGACCGGAGTCTCCGGCTCGGGCAAGTCGACGCTCGTCAACACCATCTTGTACACCGCGCTCGCCAAGCGCATCTACAACTCGCGGGAGGTGCCCGGGCGGCATCGCTCGATCAGCGGCGGCGACCAGATCGACAAGGTCATCCATGTCGACCAGTCGCCCATCGGCCGCACCCCACGGTCCAATCCGGCGACCTACACCGGGGTCTTCGACCACATCCGCAAGCTCTTCTCCGAGACGCCCGAAGCCAAGGTGCGCGGCTATCAGCAGGGCCGATTCTCCTTTAATGTCAAGGGCGGCCGATGTGAGAACTGCACCGGCGACGGCACGATCAAGATCGAGATGAACTTCCTGCCGGACGTGTATGTTCCGTGCGAGGTCTGTCACGGCGCTCGCTACAACCGGGAGACCTTGGAGGTGCACTACAAGGGCAAGTCCATTGCCGAGGTGCTGGACATGTCGATCGAAGAGGGCCTGGAGTACTTCGCGGCGCTACCGGCGATCGCTCGGCATTTGCGCACTCTCGTCGATGTCGGTCTCGGCTACGTGCGGCTGGGGCAGCCGGCGCCCACCCTTTCCGGCGGCGAGGCACAGCGGGTCAAGCTGGCCAGCGAGCTGCAGAAGCGGTCCACTGGGCGCACGTTGTATGTGCTCGACGAACCCACCACCGGACTGCACTTCGAAGACATCCGCAAGCTGCTCGGCGTCCTCGGCAAGCTCGTCGACGCCGGAAACACTGTCGTCGTCATCGAACACAACCTCGACGTGATCAAGACCGCTGACTGGCTGATCGACATGGGCCCCGAAGGCGGCACTCGCGGCGGCATGATCATCGCCGAGGGCACGCCAGAGCAGATCGCTGCGAATGCCGACTCCTACACGGGTGACTTCCTCCGGCCGATTCTCGCCGGCCGCTCAGTCCCGGTCGGACCACGACAACCCGACCTGGTCGGGCCTCCCTTGGAGCCCGCACCGACCGACGGCCAGCCTCCGGCCACGGTGAAGAAAGGGTCGGGAAGCAAAGCCCCAGCCAAGAAGGTTTCCGCCAAGAAGATTCCGGCGAAGAAGTCCACAGCTGTGACTTCCGATGTAGCAACGGCGCCTAATGGCCGACGGGTTCCGGTCGGAAAGGCGAGTTGACCTGTGTCGGTGGCAGAAGGCTATGTCCGCTAGCTGGCAGACGCGGGGCTCGCAACCTGGAGGAAGCGTTCAATCATCGCCGTCACCTGCTCCGGCACCTCGAGTTGATTGAAGTGGCCGGCGCCGACGGTCACCCCGACATGCAAATCGGGTTTGAGCGGAAGAAGGCGAGCGGGGTCGTTACTTCCTCCTGTCGCTGAGCGCAGCAGCAGCAGCGGTACCTCGCACAATGCCAGGGCGGCAACCCCATTCCAGGCATTGACCCCCCGAATCACCGCCGCTGCAACGTTCAGTGGCACCGAGCACATCGTTTCTACGATCCAGCGGCTGATTACCGGGTCGTCCGTCATCTTGAAATCGGCTTCCACCCATGCACGCCGAACGGCGTCGGCACCGGGTCCTTCCAGCTCGGCGGCAAACCCTTCGTAGACCAGCCGGGTCTCAGGCAATGGGTTGATCGGCCCGGGTTCGTCGGCAACCACCATCAGCGGAAGCTTCGGGTACCTGGCCGCCAGCTCGATCGCTATCATCCCGCCGAGGCTGTGGCCGATGACGACTGGCCTCTCGATTCCGATCTCGGCGCACAGCCAGGCGAGGTCGTCGGCGAAGTTGGGCACGTCATAGCCGTCGTCAGGCCGGTCGCTGTTGCCGCATCCGCGCAGGTCGAGCGCCAGCACCTGGTGGGACGACCTGAAGTGGTCGAACTGCGGTCCAAAGAAGGTGTGATCGCAGCACCAACCGTGCACGAAGAGGAGGGGAGGATCACCCGCACCGTCTCGCTCGTAGTACAGGCTGAGGTCATCCCGCGTGACATAGGGCACGATTCCCTCCTCCCGCGGCGAGCCAACTCATCCTCTCACCGACAGCGCTCATCGCTGTCAACCCCGCCGCCTACGCTGGAACACGTGCCAGCCGCTTCCCTGCCATCCGCCTTGCCGCGGCGAGGCGGTCAACGCGCTGGCCCGTCATACCGCCCGGCGTCCGGATCCATCCCCGACCAGCCGGGGGTGTATCGGTTCTCCGACGCGCATGGCCGAGTGATCTACGTCGGTAAGGCCAAAAGCCTCCGATCACGGTTGAACTCCTACTTCGCTGACCCCACATCGATGCTCAGTCGGACCCGGTCGATGGTCGAGACCGCCGCACGCGTCGACTGGACCGTGGTGCAGACCGAGGTGGAGGCGCTGCAACTCGAATACTCCTGGATCAAGGAGTTCGACCCGCGGTTCAACATCAAGTATCGGGACGACAAGTCCTACCCCTGGCTTGCCGTGACCCTGTCGGAGGAATTCCCGCGGGTCATGGTGGGGCGCGGGGCGAAGCGCAAAGGCAACCGCTACTTCGGCCCTTACGCGCACGCGTGGGCAATCCGAGAAACGGTGGATCTGTTACTCCGGGTCTTCCCTATGCGGTCGTGTCGCCCCGGGGTGTTCAAGAATCACCGGCAGCTTGGCCGGCCCTGCCTGCTCGGCTACATCGGCAAGTGTTCCGCTCCCTGCGTCGGCCGGATCGATGCCGCAGATCACCGGCAGATCGTCGAAGACTTCTGCTCCTTCCTGTCGGGGCAGGCCGCGCCCATGCTCAAGAGGCTGGATCGCGAAATGCATCAGGCCAGCGGGGCCCTGGAGTTCGAGCGGGCGGCGCGCCTGCGCGACGACATCGGCGCTCTCCAACAAGCGATGGAGAAGAACGCGATCGTCCTCCGCGACGGAACCGATGCAGACGTGATCGCGCTGGCGGAGGATCCGCTCGAGGTTGCTGTGCAGATCTTCCACGTTCGCGGCGGACGGGTTCGCGGTGAGCGCGGCTGGGTAGCCGATCGATTCGACGACTCAGGCACCGCCTTCCTGATCGAGCAGTTCCTGCTCCAGCTCTATGCCGACACCGATCCGAGCGTCCCGGATCCCGCGACGGTTCCCCGCGAGGTCCTGGTGCCCGTGCTGCCTGAGTCACTCGACTCACTGACCCGGCTGTTCACCGAACGCCGCGGTTCGACAGTCGAGATCCGGGTCCCGCAGCGGGGTGACAAGCGGGCTCTGATGGATACCGTCAGCCGGAATGCCGGAGAGGCGCTGATCAGGCACAAGACTGCGCGGGCTGGTGATCTGTCCACCCGCAATCGGGCTTTGGAGGAGCTCCAGGAGGCACTCGACCTGCCCACCTCGCCATTGCGGATCGAGTGCTTTGACATCTCCAACCTCCAAGGCACCGAGGTCGTGGCATCCATGGTGGTCTTCGAGGACGGACTGCCCCGCAAAAGCGAGTACCGCCGCTTCGTCATCCGGCACGTCGACGGCCAAAACGATGTCGCGGCGATGCATGAAGTCATCACCCGCCGGTTCCGGCGCCTCTTGGACGATCGCCGATCGCTCGTCCAGGGTAGTGAGAGCGGGGCCGATGGCGAGGAAGGGCCGCTGTTGATCGACCCCACGACCGGCGCTCCGCGGAAGTTCGCGTACGCCCCCTCGCTGGTAGTTGTCGATGGCGGCCCGCCCCAGGTCGCGGCCGCAGCCCAGGCGCTGGACGAGCTCGGTATCTCCGACGTTGCCCTGTGCGGGTTGGCCAAGCGCCTGGAGGAAGTGTGGCTGCCGGACAGCGAGGACCCGGTCATCCTGCCGCGCACCAGCGAAGGGCTCTATCTTCTCCAGCGACTGCGCGACGAGGCTCACCGATTCGCCATCGCCCACCACCGCGAACGGCGTAGTAAGTCGATGGTCGAGTCGGTGCTGGATCAGGTACCAGGCTTGGGCGAGGTCCGCCGGAAGCTGCTGCTGAACCACTTCGGTTCTCTGAAGAAACTTCGTGCCGCCACGGTCGAGGAGATCGCCGCCGTCCCCGGCTTCGGCAGCAAGACCGCGCTGAGCATCAAGCAAGCCTTGGAGGCTCTGCCGCAACGCGAATCGATCAACACCGCGACAGGCGAAATCACCGCGGTCTAGCTCCACCGCTTCATGAGCGGAGCAGGGATAATCGTCTCCGTGACTGAGCCCCCGGCGCTTGAGCCATCGGCCACCAAGCTTCGGCTGGTCGTCGTCACGGGCATGTCGGGCGCCGGTCGGTCGACAGCAGCCAACACGCTCGAGGACCTCGGCTGGTATGTGGTCGACAACTTGCCGCCGAGCGTCCTGCCGGAGGTTTGCACACAGGCGAGCGAAGTCGGTCTGACCCGACTTGCCGTGGTTCTCGACGTGCGCACCCGGGAGTTCTTCGAACAGCTGCCCGCAATGTTCAGCGACCTTTCCGCAGCGGGCGCGCTGCCCGAGATCTTGTATCTGGAAGCGTCCGACGACGTGATCGTCCGCCGGCAGGAGTCAGTACGGCGGCCACACCCGCTGCAGGGTGATGGTCGCCTTCTCGACGGCATCACCCGTGAACGGGAGACGCTGGCCACCCTCAGGGCGGCCGCTGATCTGGTGATCGACACGTCGTCGCTGAACGTGCACCAGCTCGCCTCTCGGGTGACCCACGCATATGGCGGTGAGACCGAAGACCGGCTCCGGGTCACCCTGATCTCCTTTGGATTCAAGAACGGCATACCGGTCGATGCCGACATGGTCCTCGACGTCCGGTTCCTGCCGAATCCGCACTGGATCCCCGAGCTACGCCCGCAAACCGGCCTCAGCAAACCGGTAAGCGACTACGTGTTGGGCCAGGACGGGGCTCAGCCCTTTCTGGAGCATCTTGCGGAGCTGTTCGAGGTGATCTCGGCGGGCTACCTGCAAGAGGGCAAGCGGTTCGCCACGATCGCGATGGGTTGTACGGGCGGTAAGCACCGGAGCACCGCGATGGCCGAGGAGTTCGCCAAGCGGCTCCGTGCCAAGGGCGTCGCCACCAAGGTGCTGCACCGAGATGTGGGTCGCGAGTGAGCCTGGAGAGCGGAGCCCATCTCGGGGCGGCTATGCGCTGGGGCCTTCGGCCATCACTCCCAGCGGTGGTCGCCTTCGGTGGCGGCCACGGTCTGGCGGTTTCGCTGACAGCTCTCCGGCGGATCACTGACCGTCTCACCGCCATCGTCACGGTGGCGGACGACGGCGGGTCATCGGGCCGGCTACGAGCCGAGCTGAATTGCCTGCCGCCGGGTGATCTTCGGATGGCGCTGGCGGCGCTCTGCGGTGACGACGAATCCGGCCGGACCTGGGCTGACGTGCTGCAGTCCCGGTTCTCGAGCACGGGTCCACTCGGCGACCACGCCATCGGCAACCTGCTGATTGCCGGTCTGTGGGAGCGTCTTGGCGACCCGGTCGCTGGACTCGACATGGTTGCCCGCCTGCTCGGCGCCAAGGGCCGCGTGCTGCCGATGGCGTCGGTGCCCCTGGACATTGAGGCGGAAGTCATCGGCCTCGATCCGCGCCGGCCGGATGAGCACGCGATCATTCGCGGCCAGGAGCGGGTCGCCAAGACGACTGGCGAGGTACGAGCGGTCCGCGTGCTCCCTCATGATCCACCGGCCTGTCCGGAATCGATCGAGGTCATCCTCGAGGCGGACTGGGTCGTATTGGGGCCGGGATCCTGGTTCACTTCGGTGATCCCGCATCTGTTGGTTCCGAAACTGGCTCACAGCATCCTCCAGACCCAGGCCAAGCGGCTGCTCACGATGAACCTCGAGCCGGCGGGGGAGACGGCCGGCTTCACCGCGGCACGACACATCGAGTTGCTGGCCGAGCATGCCCCCCATCTTCGGCTGGATGTCGTGCTGGCGGACCGCCGCTTCGCCTCGGAAGACATCCACCTGGCCGACTGGGCACACTCGTTGGGCGCTCGATTGGTGATCGCTGATCTTGCGGCCCGGGACGGGTCGGCCCGGCATGATCCGCTCCGGCTCGCCTCGGCCTACGCCGAGATCATGGGCATATGACCCGTCGGCCGGGCCGTACGCATGTCATCATTTCCCAATGGCAATGACCGCCCAGGTGAAAGCGGAGCTGGCCACCGTCAAAGTGACCAAGCCCTGCTGCCGCAAATCCGAGGTGGCGGCGATCTTGAGATTCGCCGGCGGCTTGCATATTCACAGCGGCCGAATCCTCATCGAGGCGGAGCTCGACACCGGCGCGGCCGCCCGTCGGTTGCGTACCGAGATCGGTGAGGTCTTCGGTCATCCGAGCGACTTGGTCGTCGTCTCTGGCTCAGGAATCCGCCGCGGCACCCGCTACGTCGTTCGGGTGATCAAGGATGGAGAGGCACTCGCTCGTCAGACCGGGTTGATCGACTCAAGGGGCCGACCGGCGCGCGGATTGCCACCGCAGGTCGTCAGCGGCGGCCTTTGTGACTGCGTTGCGGCGTGGCGCGGCGCTTTTCTGGCTCACGGCTCGCTGACTGAGCCCGGGCGTTCTATGGCGCTCGAGGTCACCTGCCCCGGCCCGGAGGCAGCGCTGGCTCTGGTTGGAGCCGCCCGCCGGCTCGGGATCAGCGCGAAAGCGCGGGAGGTGCGCAACATCGACCGGGTCGTGCTCCGCGACGGCGACGCGATCGCCGCGTTGCTCACCCGGCTCGGCGCGCACGAGTCGCTGCTGTCCTGGGAAGAGCGACGAATGCGCCGGGAGGTCAAGGCTTCCGCAAACCGGCTCGCCAATTTCGACGACGCGAACCTTCGCCGGTCCGCCCGCGCAGCGGTGGCCGCCGGCGCTCGGGTTGAGCGTGCGCTGGAAATCCTCGGCGAGGACGTACCCGATCATCTTCGTGCCGCCGGTGTGCTGCGGATCGAGAACAAGCAAGCAAGCCTGGAGGAGCTCGGCCAGCTGCACGATCCCCAGCTCACCAAGGATGCCGTCGCAGGCCGTATCCGCCGCCTGCTGGCTACCGCTGACCGCCGGGCCGCAGAACTTGGCATCCCGAATACCGAAGCCAACCTCGCCGCAGATCTCTTGGACGACTGAAGAGAGCCCCTGAGACCTGACCGAACGCGGGCCCGAGACACTAGACCAGTGGGCAACCGGTGATAACGGGGCCCATCGGAAGTCGTTAGTGTGTCATGTGGCCCCAGGCGGGGTTCCAGACGAAGGAGATCGCAGGGATGACCGTACGTGTTGGTATCAATGGCTTCGGCCGTATCGGGCGCAACTTCTACCGTGCAGCTGCTCGCCTCGGGCGCGGACGTCGAGGTCGTGGCCTTCAACGACCTATTTGACGATGACACCCAGGCCCACCTCCTGAAGTACGACACCATCCTCGGCCGGCTGAGCCAGCCGGTGAAGGTCGTCGAGGGCGGGATCCAGGTGGGCGACAAGCTGATCAGGTCGTTCGCGGAGAAGGACCCCGCGGCGCTGCCCTGGGGGGATCTTGGTGCCGACATCGTCATCGAATCCACCGGATTCTTCACCGACGCCACCAAGGCGAAGGCTCACCTCGACGCTGGAGCCAAGAAGGTGATCATCTCGGCCCCGGCGAAGAACGAAGACTGGACTGTGGTCATGGGCGTCAACGACGGCGACTATGACCCGGCGACCCACCACATCATCTCCAATGCGTCCTGCACGACTAACTGTCTGGCGCCGATGGCTAAGGCGCTTGACGACGGCATCGGGATCGTCAAGGGCTTGATGACCACGATCCACGCCTACACCCAGGACCAGAATCTGCAGGACGGTCCGCACAAGGACATGCGTCGTGCCCGTGCTGCCGCCCTGAACATCGTGCCCACGTCCACGGGTGCCGCCAAGGCCATCGGCCTCGTGCTGCCGCAGCTGAAGGGCAAGCTCGACGGGTACGCGCTCCGGGTGCCGGTGCCCACCGGCTCGGCCACCGATCTCGACCTTTGAGGCGCCTCGGGAGACCAGCGTCGAGGAGATCAACAACATCGTCCAGGCAGCTGCGGACGGGCCACTCAAGGGTTACCTGCAGTACTGCGAGGACCCGATCGTGTCCTCCGACATCGTGACCGATCCGGCCTCCTGCATCTTCGACTCGGGCCTGACCAAGGTGATCGGGAACCAGGTCAAGGTGGTTGGCTGGTACGACAACGAGTGGGGCTACTCCAACCGGCTGGCTGACCTGGTCAGCCTCGTCGGCCAGTCCGTCTGATCTCCAGCCCTGAGCCTGACCGCGCACGTGCCCTGGGTCGGTCGGAGGGCGGTCATCGCTTCGACAGACTCGGCACCGGTCTGCCCGTTCGGCATCTCACGCGTTCCTGTCCTCGAAAGGACCAATCGTGAAGTCAATTGCCGACCTTGGTGACCTCCGAGGCAAGCGGGTACTCATCCGCTGCGATCTCAACGTTCCGCTGGACGGCCAGAAGATCACCGACGACGGGCGGATCCGAGCCTCACTGCCGACGCTCAACCAGCTGCGGGAGGCTGGGGCCAAGATCATCGTGCTGGCCCACCTTGGTCGGCCGAAGGGTCGAGGTGAACCCGAAGTACTCGCTGGCGCCAGCCGCCAAGCGCCTCTCCGAGCTGCTCGGCACGCGAGGTGAAGCTGGCCCGCGACGTGGTCGGCGAGTCGGCGCAGCAGACGGTGGCCGGAACTGGCTGACGGCCAGGTGGCGATGCTGGAGAACGTCCGCTACGAGTCCGGTGAGGAATCGAAGGACGACGCGGAGCGGGGGGCGTTGGCGGACCGGTACGCCGCCTTCGGTGACGTCTTCGTGTCCGATGGCTTCGGCGTTGTCCATCGCAAGCAGGCCAGTGTGTACGACA
Source organism: uncultured Actinomycetota bacterium (assembly GCA_963754965.1). Taxonomy (GTDB): domain Bacteria; phylum Actinomycetota; class Actinomycetes; order Propionibacteriales; family Propionibacteriaceae; genus Microlunatus. Next base: position 452,257 of record CAVWIA010000007.1, on the reverse strand, counting down.
TTGCCTTGCGGCTGCCCAACGCCGCCGGTGGCCTGGTGAAGGCCGAAGTCGAGGTGCTGAGGCAGCTCACGGAGAATCCGCGACGACCGTACGTCGTCGTGCTGGGCGGCGCGAAGGTGTCCGACAAGCTCGCGGTGATCGAAAACCTGATCACGACCGCCGACACCCTGATCGTCGGGCGGCGGCATGGTCTTCACCTTCTTGGCCGCACAGGGACACGAAGTGGGCAAGAGCCTGCTCGAGCAAGATCAGATCGAGACAGTGAAGGGCTACCTTGACGACGCGGCGGCCGGTGGCAAGCAGATCGTGCTGCCGACTGACATCATCGTGGCGCCTGAGTTCGAAGGCCGACTCGCCGCCGACGGTCGTTCCGGCCGAGGCCATGCCCAGAGATCAACTGAGGTCTGGACATCGGCCCGGAATCGGCGGAGACCTTCGCCTCGGTGATCCGGTCGGCCAAGACGGTGTTCTGGAACGGCCCCATGGGCGTCGCGGAGTGGGACAACTTCGCCGGCGGGACCAAGGCTGTCGCCCAAGCGCTGACCGAGGTCGATGGCCTCTCGGTCGTCGGCGGTGGAGATTCCGCGGCCGCCGTCCGTGATCTTGGTTTCGCCGACGACGCCTTTGGTCACATCTCGACCGGTGGCGGTGCCAGCCTCGAATACCTCGAGGGCAAGACGCTGCCCGGCCTGGCCGTTCTCGAGAACGAAAGGCAGTGATGACTCGCAAGCCGCTGATGGCCGGCAACTGGAAGATGAACCTCAACCATGTCGAGGCCGTCGGTCTGGTGCAGAAGCTGGCCTGGACCCTGGACGACAAGAAACACGATCCGGACAAGTCGGAGGTGGTCGTGCTGCCGCCGTACACCGACCTTCGCACTGTGCAGACCTTGATCGAAGGTGACCGACTGGCTCTCGGCTACGGCGCCCAGGACGTCTCTCCGTTCGAGAACGGGGCTTACACCGGAGACGTATCGGCGTCGATGCTGGCCAAGCTGGGTTGCCATTACGTCCTGGTGGGTCACTCCGAGCGCCGGCAGCACTACGGGGAGACCGACGAGCTGGTCAACGCCAAGGCCAGGATGGCGCTGGCCCACGGTCTCACGCCCATCGTGTGCGTCGGCGAGGGCATCGAGGTGCGTGAGGAGATGGACCAGGTCGAGTTCACCATCGCGCTCGTCTCGCAGGCGCTGGCGAATCTCACCCTGGACCAGATCGGCTCGCTGGTCGTCGCCTACGAACCGGTGTGGGCGATCGGCACCGGTCGGGTGGCCACTCCTGATGACGCCGAGGAGGTCTGCGGATCCATTCGCGAATGGATCGGCCAGTGGTACGACCGCGGTGTCGCCGAGCGGGTCCGCATCCTTTACGGCGGCTCGGTGAAGGCGAACAACGTCGTGGAGATCATGGCCCAGCCGGACGTGGACGGTTGCCTGGTGGGCGGCGTCCAGTCTGATCGTCGACGAATTTGTCGCGATTGCCCGGTTCTACGACCTCCCAACTCTCTAGCTGTGGTGCGGAATCCGCCACTTCTGAGTTAGGCTACGTGCGTGCTTTTTGCCGTCGTGCCGATGATGACGACTCCGATCTTGATCTTCTCGATCGTCTTGGTGATCACCAGCATTGCGCTTGCTCTCTTTGTCCTGATGCATAAAGGGCGCGGCGGTGGCCTCTCGGATCTGTTCGGGGGAGGCATCTCGTCATCGTTGGGCGGCTCCTCCGTGGCGGAGCGCAACCTCGATCGGCTGACGATCGTCATCGGCGTGGTCTGGTTCGCCGCGATCGTGGCTCTCGGCCTGCTCTACAAGCTAGAGGGCTGAGCACCCGGCCCGCAGAATGTCTGTGCACGCCTAAATAGCGAAGGGGAGTGACTGTGGCAGGTGGTGGGAGTGCCATCCGTGGCAGCCGGGTGGGGGCTGGTCCGATGGGCGAAGCCGAGCGTGGCGACACGGCGCCACGACTCTATGTGTCCTACTTCTGTGCCCACGGACACGAAACCCGTCCGGCGTTTGCGGCGGATGCGCAGATCCCGGACAGCTGGGACTGCCCACGCTGCGGCCTACCCTCCAACCTGGACTCCACCAACCCGCCCCCACCACCCAAGATAGAGCCGTACAAGACGCATCTCGCGTACGTGAAAGAGCGCCGCACCGACAAGGAGGCGGCCGCCATCTTGTCCGAAGCACTCCAGGCTCTGCGCGACCGCCGCGCCCGCGGCGAGGTTATCTACTAGATCCGGCCGCGTTGCTGGAGATCGGCTGGCAGCTCGGATGCCGCGTCACGGTCCAGCAGCCACAGCGTCCGGTCGACGGCGGAGACCCCGGCGGCGGGAACCTGGACCGGCCCCGCCCCGAGCAGCGCCATTTTGACCGCGGCCGCCTTGTCGGAGCCGCTCACCAGGAACCAGACCTCCCGGGACCGATTGAGAACGGGAAGCGTGAGGCTGATGCGCTCCGGAGGCGGCTTCGGTGACGATCGGACAGCGATGACGTCGCCGCTCTCGTATGACGACGGGTGTTCGGGAAAGATCGACGCCACGTGCCCGTCTGGTCCCATGCCCAGCAGACAGACGTCGAAAACCGTCGAACCTAGCGCACGCGCGTAATCCTCCGCCGCCTGATCAAGGTCCAGGTCGGCGTCGCGCGCCGGCATCGGGTGAATCCGGTCGCTGCTCAACTGGAGCGGCTCGACCAGCAGATCCAAGACCTGCGTGTCGTTGCGGTCGGCGTGGCCAGCGGGAACAAACCGCTCATCGCTCCACCACAGCTCCACCCGAGACCAGTCGACCGCCGACCGTGCTCCCTCGGCCGCGAGCCGCTCGTAGGCCTTGATCGCGATCCGGCCGCCGGTCATCCCAATCTGAGGGACGCGGAATTCACGCTGGATCTCCACCAGGCGAGCCATCAGCCGAGCAGCCAGCGCCTCCGCCACCTCATCCGGCCCGGCATGGACGAGGACCTCATTACCACCGACGTCAACCACGGGAGCGGCCTGCCGCGCTCTTCTTCGCCGGCTCGCTTCGCTGCCGGCTTCTTCGCTGCCCGCTTTATCGTTGTCCGCTTTGTGGTTGTCCGCTTCTTGGCTGTCGGCCTCTTGGCGACTCTGGCGGACCAACGAGGCTCTTGACGGTGGATTCGTACACCTCGTCGGGATCCATTCGACGCAGTTCCTCGCTGATCAGCTCGGTGACCTCGCGACGCTTCAGGGCGACCAGTCGTTCCGGCTGGCCCGGCACGGTGTAGGAGGCGAGCAGTCCGTCCGGCCGGGTGATCGCGATGTCGCCGGCTGCGGTAGCGAGGCGGACGGCGGTGATACCTGGGCCGTGACTCAGTCGGCGGGCAACCTCAAGGTTCAGCCGGTTGTGCAGCCACGCGGCGAGCAGGTCTGCGGACGGATTGTTTCGCTCCGCCTCTACCAGCACCGAGGTGATCCTCGACGGGTACTGGTCGAGGGCGGCTGCGAGGAGCGCTCGCCACGGGGTCAGTCTGGTCCAGCTCAGGTCGGTGTCGCCGGGCATGTAGTTCTCGGCTCGCGTCCGCAACCCCGCCAGTGGCCGCGCCGCGGTCGAGGCGTCGGTGAGCCGGCGTCTCGCAAGGTGGGCGAGCTCGTCCTCCGCGAGATTCGTCGGGCATTTGCCCGGCCACCAGATGACCACCGGGGAGTCAGGCAGAAGCAGCGGACGGATCACCGACGCCGGATGTGCTGCGATCGCTCCACGCATCCGAATGATCACGACTTCGCCCGGTGTACCTTCGCCGATCCTGACCTCGGCGTCGAGCATCGCCGTTCGCCCATGTCCGCTGACCACGAGCAGGATCCGGGACGGATGCTCCCGGCCCGCTTCCATGCTGGCCTTCATCGCGGCCTCGTACTCCGACTCGTCACAGACGATGATCAACGTCAGCACCATGCCCATGGCCGGGCTCCCGGCGCTGCGTCGCGCCTTGAGCAGGGCTGCCGAAATCTTCGCCGCGTTGGTGTTGGTCAGCGTCACGCCCATCGGCGGGCTCCTGTCATCATCGGCCTCCGGCCCTCGACGCTCACGGTCGCCGCCAGGCGAACCCGTCGCGGGCGAGCATCTCGTTTGCACTGGACGGACCCCAGCCTCCCGGCTCGTAGGGTTCCGGCTGCTCGGGCAACGTCGCCCAGAAGTTCAAGATCGGATCCAGAATCTCCCAGGACAGCTCAACCTCTTCGTGCTGCGGGAAGAGGGGCGGGTCACCGAGCAGCACGTCCAAGATCAACCGCTCGTACGCCTCCGGCGAAGATTCGGTGAACGAGCCGCCGTACGCGAAGTCCATGTTCACTTCTCGGATCTCCATCTGGGTGCCGGGCACCTTGGCGCCGAAACGGAAGGTGACGCCCTCGTCGGGCTGGATCCGCAGCACCAGCGCGTTGTAGCCCAGCTCCTCGGTGTCGGTCTTGGCGAACGGAAGGTGGGGGGCGCGTTTGAAGCCCAGCGCGATCTCGGTCACGCGCCGAGCCAGCCGCTTGCCGGTGCGCAGATAGAACGGCACGCCTGCCCAACGACGGTTGTCGATGTCCAGTCGGATCGCGGCGAAAGTTTCGGTCTTGGAATCCGGCGGGATCCGGTCCTCCTCGAGATATCCCTTGACCTGCTCACCGCCCGCCCAGCCGCCGGTGTAGGCGCCGCGAGCGGTCTGCAGGTCCATTCTCTTCGGCGGTTCGACCGCGGCGAGCACCTTCTGCTTCTCGGCGCGGAGCTGGCTCGCCTCGAACGACGTCGGCTCTTCCATCGCCGTCAACGCAAGGAGCTGCATCAGGTGGTTCTGGATCACGTCCCGGGCGATGCCAATGCCGTCGAAGTAGCCGGCCCGGCCGCCGATGCCGATGTCCTCGGCCATGGTGATCTGGACATGATCGACGTAGTGGTTGTTCCACACCGGTTCGAACAGCTGGTTCGCGAAGCGAAGAGCCAACATGTTTTGGACCGTTTCCTTGCCGAGGTAATGATCGATCCGGAATACCGACGACGAAGGAAAGACGCTGGAAACGATGTGATTCAGCTCCCGGGCGCTGGCGAGGTCGTGTCCGAATGGCTTCTCTATCACTACCCGGCTCCACCGACCGGGCCGTTGCTCCGCCAGCCCGTGCGAGCGCAAATGATCGACCACCGTCTGGAACAGTCCGGGAGGAATTGACAGATAGAACGCGTGATTTCCGCCGGTACCGCGCGCTTCGTCCAGGTCGGCGATCGTGTCGGTCAGATCAGCGAATGACTTCTCGTCCCCGATCTCGCCGGGTACGAAGCGAATCCCCTCCGAGAGCTGCCGCCAGACCTCTTCGCGAAAAGGTGTGCGCGCGTTCTGCCGCACGGCATCGTGGACCACTTTGGCGAAGTCGTGGTGATGCCATCCACGGCGGGCGAATCCGACCAGGGCGAAACCGGGAGGGAGCAACCCCCGGTTCGCCAGGTCGTAGACCGCCGGCATCAGCTTCTTGGTCGACAGATCACCGGTGACGCCGAAGATCACCAGGACGCACGGTCCGGCGATCCTCGGCAGTCGGCGGTCTTGCGGATCGCGGAGGAGGTTGGGGTGCCGTTCAGCCATCAACTGACGTCGTCATCCACGGTCGGCGAAGCGCTGGAGCCCGGATTCGGCTTGCCGGCCTTGGCCTCGTCGAGCGCGATCTGAACGTCTTCCACCAGTTCCGCCCACGACGCGTCGAACTTCTGCACACCCTCGCGCTCGAGGACGTGGACAACATCGTCGAAATCGATGCCCACACTGGCTAGGTCGTCGAAGACCCGTTGCGCCTCAGCCTTCGTCCCACTGACCTGATCACCGTGACATCACCATGGTCGGCGAAGGCCTGCAGGGTCTTCTCCGGCATCGTGTTGACCGTGTTGCGCGACGACGAGGTCGGTGACGTACATGGTGTCGGGGTAGGCCGGGTCCTTGACGCCGGTCGACGCCCAGAGCGGCCGCTGCTTGTTGGCACCCTTCTCGGCCAGAGCTGCAAATCGGTCGCCACCGAACTTCTCTTCGTATAGCGCGTAGGCCAGCCGGGCGTTGGCGATGGCGGCCTTGCCTTTCAGAGGCTTGGCCTGGTCGGTGCCGATGGCGTCCAGCCGCTTGTCCACCTCGGTGTCCACCCGGGAGACGAAGAACGACGCGACGGAGTGGATCTGGCTCAGGTCGTGACCGTTCGCGGCGGCCTGCTCCAGACCGGTGATGTAGGCGTCGATGACGGCGCCGTAACGCTCCAGGGCGAAGATCAACGTCACGTTCACACTGATGCCCTCGGCGATGGTGGCGGTAATGGCGGGCAGGCCGGGTTCGGTGGCCGGAATCTTGATCAGCGTGTTGGGTCGGTCGACGATCTTCCACAGATCCACGGCCTGGGCGGTGGTGGCGTCGGTATCCATGGCCAGGCCGGGATCGACCTCGATCGAGACCCGGCCGTCCACCCCACCCGATGCTGCCGAAGTGGCGGCGAGGACATCGCACGCGTCGCGGACATCGTCGGTAGTCAGCGCTTTGATTGCGTCATCGACGCTGGAGTCGAGCGCCGCCAGGTCCCGAAGCTGGTCGTCGTACTCATGGCCCTTGGCGATGGCGGTCGCGAAGATGGTCGGGTTGGTGGTGACGCCAACCACGCACCAGTCGCGAACCAGTTCGACCAGATTGCCCGTGTGCAGCCGTTCGCGTGACAGGTCGTCCAACCAGATGGAGACGCCCGCGTCGGCGAGTGCCTTAAGTCGATCGTTCATGAGATCCTCCTGGTAGCTCCGAGATCGATTGAACTTGAATCGAATAGGTTTCGGTCCGCGCTCAGCGGTCAGCTGATTGTGGCCCCGGGGTCGGACTCGGTGTCGGCTGGTCCCGCCGACCCGCTGGCTGCGGTGTGGACCGATCCGGTTGGTCCACCCGCTGCCTCAATGCTCTCCTTTGCTGCCGTCACCACTGTGTTGGGAGTGAAGCCGAACTCCTCGAACAGCACGCTGCCCGCGGCGCTCGCTCCGTAGTGGTCGATGCCAATCGTGCGGCCGGCGTCCCCGACGAGATCTCGCCAACCGAACCCCACGCCCGCCTCGACGCTTACGCGCGCCTTCACACCGGGTGGAATCACCGAATCTCGATAGGCCTGATCTTGTTCGTCGAACCACTCGCGGCAGGGCATCGACACCACCCGCGCGGCGATGCCTTCGTCTGCAAGCTGGGACTGCGCCTCAATCGCGAGCTGCACCTCAGATCCGGTGCCGATCAGGATGACGTCTGGTTCGCGATCGCTGTCCTTGAGCACATAGCCGCCTTTCGCCACACCCGAGGTATCGGCGAAGCCCTCTTCAGCGCGCGGGAAGGTTGGCACGTTCTGCCGAGTCAAGACCAAGCCGGCGGGGCGATCGGTGTTCTGCAGGACCTGTGCCCAGGCGGCAACAGTCTCGTTGGCATCCGCCGGACGGACGATGTCCAGGCCTGGAATGGCGCGCAGTGCGGTCAGGTGCTCGATCGGCTGGTGGGTGGGACCATCCTCACCGAGTCCGATGGAGTCGTGGGTCCACACATAGGTCACGGGTAACTTCATCAACGCGGCGAGCCGTACGGACGGTCGCATGTAGTCACTGAAGACCAGGAATGTGCCACCATAGGGCCGCAACCCACCGTGCACCGCAATGCCGTTCAAGATCGCTCCCATGCCGTGCTCGCGAATTCCGAAGTGCAGCACGCGGCCGTACGGGCCGCCGGGAAACATCTTGCTTTGCCGGTCAGGCGGCAGGAAGCTCGGCTCGCCTTCCGGCGTGGTGTTGTTGGACTCCGCGAGATCGGCCGAGCCACCCCACAGCTCAGGCAGCTTGGGCGCGATTGCGGTCAGCACCTCACCGGATGCTTTGCGGGTGGCCATGCCCTTGGCATCGGCGGGGAAGGTAGGAAGGGCTTCCTCCAAGCCAGGAGAGAGCTCGCGGGTCTTCAGCCGCTCGTGTAGTGCATGGGCGTCTGGGTTGGCGGCGGCCCATTCGTCATACGTCGATTGCCAGGCGTCTTGGGCCTGCTGCCCGCGCTCGCGCAGCTGGCGGGTGTGAGCGAGAACCTCGTCCGACACTTCGAAGCTTTTGTTCGGATCAAAACCCAAGATCTTCTTGGTGGTCGCGACCTCCTCGTCGCCAAGCGCCGAGCCGTGCGCTTTGCCGGTACCCTGCGCTTTCGGCGCGGGCCAACCGATGATGGTGTGGAGGCGGATGAAACTGGGCTGGTCGGTCACCGCCCGGGCCGCTTGCAGCGCATCGGCGAGTGCGGCGACGTTCTCCGTGTACGGGCCGTCGCCATTGGTCCAATCGACCTCTTGGACGTGCCAGCCGTACGCGGCATAGCGTGCGGCCGTGTCCTCGCTCAGCGCGATATTGGTGTCGTCCTCGATCGAGATGTGGTTCGAGTCGTAGATCAACGTCAAGTTGCCGAGTCGCTGGGTGGCCGCCAGGGACGACGTTTCGGACGACACTCCTTCCTCGATGTCCCCGTCGGAGGCGAAGCAATAGATGTGATGGTCAAACGGCGAGGTATCGGGGGCTGCGTCTGGATCGAGCAACCCGCGCTGGCGGCGTGCGGCCATGGCCATGCCGACGGCATTGCCGATGCCCTGTCCGAGCGGACCCGTCGTCACCTCAACGCCGGCCGTATGCCGGTATTCGGGGTGACCCGGTGTCTTCGAATCCCAAGTGCGCAGCGCCTCGAGATCTTCGAGTTCGAGCCCGAATCCGCCCAGAAAGAGCTGGATGTACAGGGTCAGGCTGGTGTGGCCGCAGGAAAGCACGAAACGATCCCGACCGGGCCAATGCGGGTCGGCCGGGTTGTGCCGCATGATCTTCTGGAACAGTAGGTAGGCCGCGGGTGCGAGGCTCATCGCAGTGCCCGGATGGCCGTTGCCGACCTTCTGCACGGCGTCAGCGGCCAGTACCCGTATGGTGTCCACTGCCCGGGCGTCGAGCTCCGTCCAGCCGTTGGGAGTGATTGCGGTATCGGTCACGACCGGGCGGTTCCTTCCGAGGGAGCGAGCTCATCGACGAGACACCTTGAGCCTATCGGTGGCCGATCGCGGCGGATATGGGTACCGTCCGAGTTCGGGGGCGCAAGGGTGAGTGTCAATCGACGACGTGGGCCCTAGACTTCCCTATCGGTGCTCCCGTCGAGGGAGTGTTGGACCTGTCAGCTGACGTCTGGGGAGTGAGTGGGCTTGTGACGAGCATCGACGTGTCCGCCCGGATAGCGACGGACGACGCCAAGCGGGTCAGGTCTGCGACCGTGACAGATCCCCACGCTCACGAACGTAGGTTGCCCCGGCCCAGCGACGTGGTGGGCGCCTATGTCGGCTTGACCAAACCCCGAATCATCGAGCTGCTCCTTGTCACCACAGTGCCGGCCATGTTTCTCGCGGCACGCGGCGTACCCGAGCTGACCGTGGTTCTGTCCACCATGCTGGGCGGATGCCTGGCGGCCGCCAGCGCGAATGTCTTCAACTGTGTGCTCGATCGCGATATCGACGAGCGGATGCGTCGGACTCGTCGGCGGCCGTTGCCCCGGCATGCGGTTGAGCCTCTTGCCGCGACGATCTTCGGCGCGGTGCTGGGCATCGCAGCGACGCTGTGGCTGGGATTCTTCGTCAACTGGTTGTCGGCCCTGCTGGCCCTGGCTGCCAACGCGTTCTACGTCTTCGTGTACACCATGTGGCTGAAACGTCGAACGTCGCAGAACATCGTCTGGGGAGGCATCGCCGGTTGTTTCCCGCCATTGATCGGGTGGACCGCAGTCACCGGTTCCCCGGCGGTCGCGCCGTTGGTCCTGTTCGCCATTGTCTTCTGTTGGACCCCGCCGCACACCTGGGCGTTGGCCATGCGCTATCGCGAGGATTATGCCGCCGCCAAGGTGCCGATGCTGCCGGTGGTCAGGTCAGCGCCAGCAGTTGCGCTGCGCATCGTCGCTTACTCGGTGATCACGGTTGCGGTCTCGTTGGCGCTGTGGCCGATTGCGGACACCGGCTGGCTTTACCCGGTCGTTGCCGCGGCCGCCGGTGCGGTGCTGCTGTGGGAGTCCGGGCGGCTGCTGGTTCGCGCACGCGACGGGCTGAGCGGCGCATCCCTGAAGCCGATGCGGCTCTTCCACTGGTCGAATTCGTACCTGGCGCTGATCTTCGTGGCAGCGGCCGTCAGCCCGCTGCTGGCCTGACTCCACCCATCCGCGGTGGCTCAGTCGGTCGAGCTGATCTTCGACCCCGCCACTGAAAACGCCCTCCGCGTTCAGTGGGACCGGCTCGCGGGCGCTGGACTTCCCAGTTCGTGGCGACCCCAGCCGGATCCACACCACCGGCCGCATCTGACCCTGTATGCCGCCGAAGCGATCTCTGCTGAGGCCGAGGAGAGGCTGCCGACGCTGTTCGCGGAGCTGGATCTGACCCTGCGGATCGGTGGCCTGACGATCTTCGGTCCACGACACGGCCAAGTGATCTTGGTCCGTCTGGTGGTGCCCTCGGCGGAACTGCTGGTCCTGCAGTCTCGGACAGCTACGCTCTGTGGTGCCAATACGCGGGGTCAGTTCGGCGCTGGGGGCTGGACCCCTCACGTCACCCTGGCTCGCCGGATGCGGGTTGATCAGGTCGGCGCAGCGATAGGCGTGCTGGGTGAGTCAGCGGCCGAGCTGACCGGCGTCGTGCGGCACTGCCGCCGCTGGGACGGCGAGCGGCGTACCGTCCGGTGGCTCTCCCAGCCGGGGTGACCTCACGGACAGCATGAGATTAGTGGCCGCGGCTATCGCCAGGGATGCACCGAGCAGGTGGAGCGCCACCAGCCAGATCGGCACACCGGTGTAGTACTGCGTCAACCCAACGGCAGCCTGACCGACTTCTACTCCCAGGAGCAGCAGCGCCGCGCGGCTACGAAGCAGCAACAGGCAAGCCAGTGTCAACGCGATCGTCAGATAGACCATCGAGGCGTGCAGGCGAGTGAGAAGTAAGCCGTCCAAGCCGGATCTGGCGACCTGCTCGTCGCCGGCGTGCGGACCGCTGCCGGTCACCAAGGTGCCTAGCACGATGACGACGGCCATGGCCAGGAAGGTCACCCGGCACGCGATCACCGCCGCACGAGTTGCCGGTGCGGCAGTCGCGTTCCGTGTCTTGCGGACCAGCCAGACGGCTAAGCAGATCAAAGTCATCGAGACGAGCAGGTGCAGCGCGACGACGTACGGATTGAGCTGATAGAGCACGGAAAGGCCACCAATGACTGCCTGCGTTGGAATGCCGAGGGCGAGGCCTGCCGCTAGCCAGCGAACGCCTCGGCTGTGGGGGCCTTCGGCTCGGGAAAAAATGGCACTCAGCAGGGTGAGAGCCGCGGTCACTATGAGGGCGAAGGTCAGGAGGCGGTTTCCGAACTCGATCGCACCGTGGTAACCGAGCTCCGGGTGATTGACGTACGACGCCTCCGTGCACTTAGGCCAGGTGGGACAGCCCAATCCAGAGCCGGTCAACCGCACGAGCCCACCGGTGATCACTATGACGATGTTCGCCACCAGGGTCGCGACCGCCCAACGCGGTAGGGCGCGGGGTCCGCGAACGACCATCGTCAGCTTTCTCACGCCGTCCACCGGAATGCCTTCCGTGCTATCCAGGCGACCGCAGGTAGCCAGATGGCCAGCACGATCATTGGCCAGCCCAGAGTACGGCCGACCGCTGCTGCTCGAATACCTTCCCCCAGCGCGGCGGTCGGCAGCGCCTTGAGCACCGGCTGCACGACGGCCGGGTAGCGCTCGAGCGGCACCACCAGTGCACCGCCGGCGAGCAGGATCACGTAGATCAAGTTGGCCAACGCGAGGGTCGCTTCCGCACGGAGTCGGCCTGCTATGAGAAGACCCAGGCATACAAACGTCGCGGTCGCCATGATGACCAGCAGTAGCGCTGCCGTACCTGACAGAACGGTGAACGCTGGATGCCAGCCAAGAGCGAGGGCGACGCCAACCAAGATCATGACCTGACCAACCATGATCAAGATGACGGCGCAGGACTTTCCTGCGATCAGACCTGACTTGCCGAGCGGCGTGACGGCGAGCCTTTCCAGCACGCCGTAGCGCCGCTCGAAGGCGGTCGCGATAGCCACCGACGTGAAGCCGGTCGACCAGACCGCCAGCGCCAGGACGGAGGGCGCCAGGACTTCGAGTGAACCGAAGCGCCCTCCGGCGAGCCGGCCGCCCACGAGGATGCCCACGGGAATGACCAGCGCGAGCAACAGTTGTTCGCCGTTGCGGGCCAGCAGCCGTGCTTCCAACACTCCGTGACGCAGGATCCGGCGGATCGGCGGTGCGGCGCCGGGAGCAGGGGTGAAGTCGATAGCCGTCACGTGCTCACCTGTGCGCGAGTGTGCGCAAGGTAGACGTGTTCGAGATTCTCGCCGCTGCGCGTCAACTCCGCCACCGTGCCGGAGACCGCCACTCGGCCGCGATCGAGGATGTAGACGGAGTCGGCGAGCGCCTCGGCCTCGTCCATCGCGTGTGTGGTCAGGACGATCGTCACCCCGGCGGCTCGCAGTTCACGCAACAGCTGCCAGGTGGCGCGGCGAGCGTGCGGGTCGAGGCCGGCTGTCGGTTCGTCGAGGAACACGAGCGCGGGTCGCCCGATGAGCGAAGCGGCGAGGTTGATCGTCTGCTGCTGGCCTCCGGACAGCCGGCGGTAGGTGGTGGCTGCATACTCGCCGATGCCAAGTAAGTCGATCAGCGCTGGGACGTCCAGTGGGTGTGCATAGAGTCGCGCAAGGTAATTCAGCAACTCGGCGGCCTTGATGCCTGACCAAGCCCCGCTGGTTTGCGGCATCATTCCGATACGGCTCGCGGCCACGGCCGAGCCTGGTGCTTTGCCGAGGACTGTGATCGTGCCAGCAGCTGGCCGCAGCAAGCCCGTGCAGCAGCGGATCAGCGTGGTCTTCCCGGCGCCGTTTGGCCCAAGCACCGCTGTCAACGCGCCGGCTTTGGCCCGGAGCGTCAGGTCATCGAGTGCCGTTTTGCGGCCGAACCGCACCGCCAGGCCATCCACGATGAGCGGATCGGCGCGGTGAATGAGCACTGCTGAAGTCTAAGCGGCGGAGAGTTGGCTCGGCTCGGTCGAGCACCGCGCTAACCGATTGCGCGCCGGTCGATCATGATCGCCATGAAAGAATGTCTTCGAGGTCGAACTTGACCGGCTCTTCAAGCTGCTCGTAAGTGCACGAGCGTGCATCGCGGTCGGGACGCCAGCGATTGAACTGGGCGGTATGCCGGAAGCGGGCGCCCTCCATGTGCTCGTAGCGCACTTCCACAACCAGCTCCGGACGCAGAGGAACGAAGGAGAGGTCCTTCCCGACGTTCCACCGGCTGAACTCCGAACTCCGTGGGGTCCGGTTGCCTTCAGCCAACTTCGCCCAGTCCCAGGGATGGTTGTCGAAGGTCGTCACCAGTGGCTGGAGTTCGGTGAACAACTCCTTGCGACGAGCGGCTGGAAAGGCGCCGATCACGCCAACGTTGGCCAGCTCACCACCGTCGTTGTAGAGCCCCAGAAGCAGGGAGCCGATGCTGTCCGGACCGCTCTTGTGCACCCGGTAGCCGGCCACCACACAGTCCGCCGTCCGCTGATGCTTGATCTTGAACATGGTCCGCTTGTCCGGCTGGTAGGTCCCATTCAGCGGCTTCGCCACAACGCCGTCGAGTCCCGCACCTTCGAACTGAGAGAACCACCGCTGAGCTAGATCATGGTTGCGGGTCGCCGGAGTCAGGTGAATTGGCGGCTCGGCGTCGGTCATCGCTTCTTCCAGGATCGCGCGGCGCTTTTCCAACGGCTCATGGGTGTAGTCGACGTCGTCCAGTGCGAGCAAGTCGAACGCGATGAACCTGGCCGGAGTCTGCTCGGACAGCAGCTTGATGCGGCTGGCTGCCGGATGGATGCGTTGCTGCAGCACCTCGAACTCGAGCCGATCGCCAACCACGACGATGATCTCCCCATCGACCACGCAGCGCCCGGGCATGCTCTGTTTGATCGCCTCGACGACTTCCGGGAAATAGCGGGTCATCGGCCGCTCGTTGCGAGAACCGATCTCCACCTCGTCTCCGTCGCGGAAGACGATCGAACGAAAACCATCCCACTTCGGCTCGAAAGACAGCGCACCTTCCGGAATCTGGGGCACCGACTTCGCGAGCATCGGTGCCACCGGAGGCATCACAGGTAAGAGCATGCGTTCATTGTCGCGGACGGCTGCGACTCGCGCTCAGGAGCCAGCTCGCGCGCCGGCCCTCACGGAATCGTCGTTCCGGCTCGGTCAAATCGCCCGTCAGAGATTCTGTCGCCGCCTCGACAGCCTCACCATAACGTCCCTCCTGAGCGAGCAGCTCGCTCCGGACCGCATGCCAGCGGTGGCTCGGTGACTGACCGGCCATGGCCGCCAACCCAGCCGCCGGGCCGTCCAGCTCTGCCACGGCCACGACTCGGGCCAGAGCGGCGGGCGGGCTCGGAGCCACGGAGAGCAGAAGATCGTAGAGACGAACGATTTCCTTCCAGTCGGTCGCCCCATACTCGGGGGCGCGATCGTGCTCCGCAGCGATCGCCGCCTGCAGCTGATACGGGTCCGCGATCTCCCCCGTCCGCCGGAGGCTGACGTCGAGTAAGACGCGACCCTGGGCGATCATGGCCTGGTCCCAGGACGCCCGGTCCTGGTCGGCCAGCAGCACAACTTCTCCTTCATCGGTGAGACGAGCCGGTCGGCGAGCTTCGGTGAGCAAGATCAGCGCAAGCACCGCGCGCGGCATGGGCTCGTCTGGCAGCAACTCCACCAGCAGCCGCGCGAGGCGGAGGCCCTCGCGACAGAGGTCGACCGAGATCAGATCTTCACCGCGCGGCGGCGAATGACCCGCCGTGTAGAGCGCATGCACCACACCGCAGACAGCGGCAAGCCGCTCAGTCAATTCGGAATCGGCCGGGACCCGGTAGGGGATTCGGGCCACCGCGATCTTCTGCCTGGTGCGGGTCAGCCGCTTGGTCATGGCGGCCTCGGTGGTGAGCATGACGGAGGCGACTTCGGCGGTGGACAGCTGGCAGAGCGTGCGCAGGGCGAGAGCCAGCCGGGCCTCGGGAGCCAGGCTCGGATGGCAGCAGGTGAAGATCAGCCGGAGGAGATCGTCTGCGAGGACGTTCTCGGGCAGCTCATCAGGTCGGCTCTGGTCCATCAGCTCCACCCCAGATCGTTCCTTGGGCAGGCGGGCACGCTCCCGGCGGATGATGTCGATTGCCTTCCGCCGGCCGGTGGTGATCAACCAGGCCCGCGGCGAATCGGGTACTCCATGAAGCTCCCAATCCCGAAGAGCAGCGATGGATGCCTCCTGCACCGCCTCCTCGGCGATGGAAAGGTCACCGACGATCCGGGTGAGGGTGGCCAGCAACCTGGCCCCCTCGATCCGGATGGCCTCCGCCAGCTGGTCGCTTGCGTTCAACCGCGCTTCTAACCAGGGAAGTCGATGACGGGTCGCACCTCGACAGCCCCGTCCCACGCGCCAGGGATTTGCGCCGCCATGGCGACGGCCTCGTCCAGGTCAGCCGCTTCGAGCAGGTAGAAGCCGGTGAGGGCTTCCTTGGTCTCGGCGTAAGGACCGTCGGTGGTCACGACGTCGCCGCCTCGGGCGCCCTTCACCCGCACGGTGGTTGCCGTGCTGGTCGGGTACAGCGCGGCGCCGCCTCGGATGGCGGCTTCGTTGTCTTCGCCGAACTTGTTGTAGCCCTTCGTCTCCTCGGCGTACTCCGGGAGCGTCCAGTCGACGTCTCTGCTGTAGATGATGGCTGCGTACTGAGTCATGCTGGTTCCCTTCGGTTGCCACGAGCCAGGTTGCCCGTCTACTTCACAGACGATCGGCCGCCACGGATATGGACACTGTGACCAACCCAACGCCAACTAAGGCCGACCTTATTTGAAAGTGTCCATCGAATAAGAGCACACTAATGTTGTGAAAACCCAGCGAGCAGCCACGGGCGTCGCGGGGTCATCGGCCGCGGAGGTTGACGCCTCCACCCGACAACGGGTCAAGAGCTCAATTCTCAAGCATGGTCCGTCTACCGCCGCCGAGTTGGCCACGCGCCTCGGCCTGACCCCGGCGGGCATCCGTCGCCACCTCGACGTGCTGCTCAGCACCGGTCATGTCCAGGCTCGCGAGCAGCGTGTCTACGGAGCGCGTGGACGCGGCCGTCCCGCTCGCGTTTTCGCCCTGACTGACGCCGGCCGCGCAAACTTCTACTCCGCATATGACGATCTCGCCAACACCGCGCTCGAGTTCCTGTCCGAAACGGGAGGACCTGATGCGGTCACCCGATTCGCCCAGTCGCGTATCGCTGGCGTCGAGGATCGCTATCGCGACAACGTCACTAAGGCCGGCCCGGAAACGACGCCCGCCGAGGCGTTGGCCGCCGCCCTCACCGACGACGGTTATGTCGCCTCGACGCTGCCGTCCGCGATCGGTGAGCAGCTTTGCCAGCATCACTGCCCGATCGCTCACGTAGCTGAGCAGTTCCCACAGTTCTGCGAAGTGGAGACCGAGATGCTCTCCCGGGTGCTCGGCGTGCACGTCCAACGGCTCGCCACCATTGCCCACGGCGATGGGGTGTGCACGACTCACATTCCACATCCGCGCCCAGGGCCTGTGGAAGTGCGCGGCCTGGACGAAGGGCTTCCTCCGCGTGTCAAAGGGCTCCGCAAGCGTGCACGACTCACCACCAACCAGAAGGCCGTGATATGACCCAGACTCAGGATCCGACGACCGCTCGCCCGGTCGGCACCGGGCAGACCCAAGATCAACATCTGGCTGCGCTCGGCCGCTACGAGTGGGGCTGGGCCGACTCCGACCTGGCCGGCGCGAGCGCCCAGCGGGGTCTGACGCCGGAGATCGTGACGAACATCTCCAAGCTGAAGAACGAGCCGCAATGGATGCTCGAGCTCCGCCTCAAGGGTCTCAAGCTCTTCCAGCGCAAGCCGATGCCGACGTGGGGCGCGGAGCTGGGCGACATCGATTTCGACAACATCAAGTACTTTGTTCGCTCGACCGAGAAGCAGGCCACGTCCTGGGAAGACCTGCCCGCCGACATCAAGAACACCTACGACAAGCTCGGCATCCCGGAGGCGGAGAAAGCCCGGCTGGTGGCCGGCGTCGCCGCTCAGTACGAGTCGGAGGTGGTGTACCACAAGATCAATGAGGAGCTGGAGCGTCAGGGCGTCATCTTCCTGGACACCGACACTGCGCTGAAAGAGCACCCCGACCTGTTCCGGGAGTACTTCGGCACCGTCATTCCGGTCGGTGACAACAAGTTCGCGTCGCTCAACACCTCGGTCTGGTCAGGCGGCTCATTCATCTACGTGCCGAAGGGCGTGCACGTCGACATCCCGCTCCAGGCCTACTTCCGGATCAACACCGAGAACATGGGCCAGTTCGAGCGCACTTTGATCATCGTGGATGAGGGCGCCTACGTGCACTACGTCGAGGGCTGCACCGCACCGATCTACTCCTCCGACTCGCTGCACTCCGCGGTGGTGGAGATCATCGTCAAGAAAGACGCGCGCTGCCGCTACACGACGATCCAGAACTGGTCCAACAACGTCTACAACCTGGTGACCAAGCGGGCCACCTGCGAGGCGGGCGCGACCATGGAGTGGATCGACGGCAACATCGGTTCGAAGGTGACCATGAAGTATCCGGCGGTCTACCTGATGGGCGAGCACGCCAAGGGCGAAACCCTGTCGGTCGCCTTCGCCGGTGAAGGTCAGCACCAGGACGCCGGCTCCAAGATGGTGCACTGTGCGCCACACACCTCGTCGTCGATCATTTCGAAGTCGGTGGCGCGCGGCGGCGGCCGTACGTCCTACCGCGGACTGGTTCAGGTCCAGGAGGGGGCTTCGCACTCCGCCTCGATCGTCAAGTGCGACGCGCTGCTGGTCGACACCATCAGCCGATCCGACACCTACCCGTACGTCGACGTGCGGGAGGACGACGTCTCGATGGCGCACGAGGCCACAGTCTCCAAAGTCAGCGACGATCAGCTGTTCTACTTGATGAGCCGCGGCCTCGGCGAGGACGAAGCGATGGCCATGATCGTCCGCGGGTTCGTCGAGCCGATCGCTCGCGAGCTGCCGATGGAGTACGCGCTGGAGCTGAATCGGCTCATCGAGCTGCAGATGGAAGGTGCGGTGGGCTGACCTTGACTGCCGTTCCCAATGTTGCGGGCGCGGTCGAGACCAGTGATCAGGTTGCCAGTCACCTGCATCCTGCTGGATCGTTCCGCGTCGATGATCATCCGGTGCCAACCGGGCTCGAGGAGATCTGGCGTTTCACTCCGCTGAGGCGGCTGCGCAACCTGCACAAAGACGCACCCCTCGACGGCCGGGAGTTCACCGTCGAGGTTGATGGACCGGATGAGGTGGCGGTGGCGACCGTACCGGCGGCCGACCCGATCAAGGGCTCCAGCGGTTACGTTCCCAACGAGCGGATCAGCGCCCGCGCGTACGAAGCGGCGACACAAACCGTTAGTGTGCGGATCCCCAAGGAGGCCGTGCTGCGACGCCGCGACGGTCGTGACGCTGACAGGCACGGGTACAGCCGTAGCTTCAGCCGGGCACGTAGTGATTGTGGCCGAGCCTTTCAGCAAGGCCACGGTTGTGCTGCAGTTCCGTGGATCTGCGACATTCGCCGACAACGTAGAGATCGTCGTTGGCGAAGGCTCGCAGCTGACAGTCGCCTCGGTCCAGGACTGGGCCGACGATGCGGTGCACCACACCCATCACCACGCGCTGGTCAAGCGGGACGGCTCACTTCGTCACCTGGCCGTCGCCTTCGGCGGGGAGCTCATCCGGATGAACACCTCCGTGCGCTACGAAGGTTCCGGTGGTTCCGCTGAGCTGCTCGGCCTGTACTTCGCCGACGCCGGCCAGCATCTGGAGAACCGGCTGTTCGTCGATCACAATCAGCCAAGAACCCGCAGCAACGTCGATTACAAGGGCGCACTGCAGGGCCGTGGGGCCCACACGGTCTGGATCGGCGACGTCTTGATCCGCAAGGCGGCCGAGGGGATCGAGACCTACGAGTCGAACAAGAACCTTGTGCTGACCGACGGCTGCAGAGCCGACTCGGTACCCAACCTGGAGATCGAGACCGGAGAGATCGTCGGCGCCGGCCACGCCTCAACCACCGGCCGGTTCGACGACGAGCAGTTGTTCTACCTGCGTAGCCGCGGCATTCGACGAATCCGAAGCTCGTCGGCTCGTCGTTCACGGCTTCTTCGCCGACATCATTCGCAAGATCGGCGTACCGGAACTCGAGCGCCAGCTGCTTCAGACTCTGGAAGCTGAGTTGGCCGTCAACATCGGTGACGCCGAGCGGCCGCATGAGCGACTTCGTACGGGTCTGCCGGGTAGCCGAGGTTGCACCTGAATCGGCCATTCCTGTGGAGATCGGCGGAACTGAACTCGCCATTGTGCACAGCGACGGGCAGTTTTACGCCATCGCCGACGAATGCTCGCACGCATCGATCCCGCTGTCCGAAGGAGACGTAGGACAACGGCGAGATCGAGTGCTATCTGCACGGCTCCCGGTTCGATCTCCGTACGGGACAGCCGACCGGCCTTCCGGCCACCGAGCCCGTGGTGATCTATCGCTGCTCGGTGCAGGGCGACGATGTACTCGTCGACGTCTCCTCTCCCGTCATCGCCGGGGGGGACGGCCTCCCAGAACCCCCGCTACAAGCCGTGGCTTCCTCGCTCGAAACCCAGAACACCCAGGAGTCTTGATCAGTTATGTCCACTCTGGAAATCCGTGATCTCCATGTCTCCGTCGACACCGAGTCGGGTCGCCAAGCCGATCCTCAAGGGGGTCGACTTGGCCATTCGCAGTGGCGAGACGCACGCGATCATGGGTCCGAACGGCTCCGGCAAGTCGACGCTGGCCTACTCGATCGCCGGCCATCCGAAGTACAAGATCACCTCAGGCTCGGTGACCCTCGATGGGACCGACCTGCTGTCGCTCACCGTGGACCAGCGGGCGCGCGCGGGCCTGTTCCTGGCAATGCAGTACCCCGTCGAGGTGCCAGGCGTCTCGGTGTCGAACTTCCTCCGTACAGCCAAGACAGCTCTGGACGGTGAGGCGCCGAAGCTACGCACCTGGGTCAAAGTGGTCAACACGGCCATGGATCGGGTCAAGATGGATCCCGACTTCGCCAATCGGAATGTCAACGAGGGTTTCTCGGGCGGTGAGAAGAAGCGGCACGAGATCGTTCAACTGGAACTACTGAACCCACGGTTCGCGATCTTGGACGAGACCGACTCCGGCCTGGACATCGATGCCCTGCGGATCGTGGCCGACGGGTGTCAATCGCTTCTCGGCCCAGGGTGATCGTGGCGTCTTGCTGATCACCCACTACACCCGGATCCTGCGCTACATCCAGCCGGACTTCGTCCACGTATTCGTGGCCGGCCGGGTCGCCGAGGAGGGTGGCGCGGAACTGGCCGAGCGTCTCGAGGCCGAGGGTTACGACCGCTATGTTCGCGCGAACGCGACGGCAGGAGCGGAATGATGCTCTTTCTCGTGGGGGTGGAGTAGGCGTCATGTCGGTCTCCGGTGGGCCGGAGTACGCGGCCACCATCGCTCTCGACGATGTCGACGTCGCCGGATGAGCCGATCCCGTTCGACGTCGATCACATTCGCGCGGACTTTCCCATCCTTCAGCGACGTGCGGGCGACGGGCCGCTGATCTATCTGGACAGCGCCAACACCTCGCAGAAGCCGCGGGTGGTAGTGGAGGCGATGGAAGATCATTACCTCAACCACAATGCGAATGTGGCTCGCGCCATGCACACCCTGGGTGCCGAAGCCACCGCCGCATTCGAGGCCGCACGAGCGCGACTCGCCAAATTCATCGGCGCAGAGCGGTCCGAGGAGGTGGTCTTCACCAAGAACGCCTCAGAGGCTCTCAATCTCTGCGCCCACACCTTGGGGGCTCAACTCAAGCCGGGTGACGAGATCGTCGTCTCGGTCATGGAGCACCACTCCAATCTCGTGCCCTGGCAGCTGCTGGCCGGAACGGACCGGCGCCACGCTGCGCTGGTTCGACGTCACCGAAGAGGGTCGACTCGACCTCGAGCGCGCGATCCGCCGAAGGGTCTGGTGAACGAACGAACCAAGATCGTCTCGGTGACCTATGTGTCCAATGTGCTGGGCACCGTCAACCCG
This sequence comes from uncultured Actinomycetota bacterium, assembly GCA_963754965.1. GTDB lineage: Bacteria > Actinomycetota > Actinomycetes > Propionibacteriales > Propionibacteriaceae > Microlunatus. The sequence continues at coordinate 431,034 of CAVWIA010000007.1, read as the reverse complement.
ATAGGCCAGCTTGCGGCCCTCGCCCATGCGGTCGGCGCCGTCTTCGTCGTGGACGCATCCCAAGCCGTCCCGCAGCTGCCCATAGCCGTGGCCGGATCTGGTGCTGATCTGCTCGCCTTCACCGGCCACAAGATGGTCGGGCCCACGGGTATCGGTGTCCTGTGGGGGCGCTACGACCTGCTCGCCTCGCTGCCTCCTTTCTTGGGTGGTGGGCGAGATGATCGAGATCGTTCGAATGACTGGATCGACCTATGCACCGCCACCTCATCGGTTCGAGGCCGGCACGCCACCCATCGCTCAGGCGGTCGGGCTCGGTGTCGCTGCCGACTATCTCAGCGAGCTCGGTATGGCGCAGGTAGCGGCCCATGAGCAACAGATCACCCGCTACGCGCTGAGCGGGCTGGCGACCGTGCCGGGTCTTGAGGATCCTGGGGCCCGCCGAGTCGGTCGACCGAGGCGGCGCGGTGTCCTTCACCATGACCGCCGCGGATGGGTCGCCGATCCACCCGCACGACGTGAGCCAGCTGCTCGACGCGCGTGGAATCGCCGTACGAGGTGGCCACCACTGTGCCCGCCCGCTGCACGAGCGCTTCGGGATCCAGTCCTCGACCCGTGCGTCGTTCTACCTCTACACGACCGAGGCCGAGATCGACGCACTGGTCGAGGCCCTCAACTACACCCGGGACTTCTTCCGATGAAGATCGACGACCTGTACCAAGAGATCATCCTCGATCACTACAAGGCCAAGCACCACAGTGGCCTGCGCACGCCGTTCGACGCCGAGGTGCATCACGTCAATCCCGTCTGCGGCGACGAGGTGAGGCTTGCGCGTGTCGCCTCGACGGCGATGTGGTGACCGACGTGTCCTACGAGGGTCTGGGCTGTTCGATCTCACAAGCGTCGACGTCAGTGATGACTGATCTGGTCATCGGGCGGTCAGCGCGCGAGGGCCTTGAGCTGCATGACGAATTCCTTGACGGTCATGCAGGGCAAGGGAGAAGTCGTCCCGGACGAGGAACGGCTCGAGGATGCCGTCGCCTTTGCCGGGGTGGCGCGGTTTCCGGCTCGGGTGAAATGTGCGCTACTCGGATGGTCGGCGTTCAAGGATGCCGCGATCCGAGCCACCGGCGCAAAGTCCATGCAGGCAGAAGTCGAGGTGCAATGATCATGACCGATACCCAACAGAACTGCAGCAGCATCGCCGCCGAGGAGCACGACAGCGACGCGGCCATCTGATCTGGTCCGCGACGAACTGCCGGACACCGACCTGGTCGACTGGTCCGCGCGTCCCTCCGTCGAGGACGTGACCGAGGCGTTGAAGGACGTTGTCGATCCCGAGCTGGGCATCAATGTCGTCGACCTCGGGCTGGTGTACGACCTCATGTCGAGGAGGACAATTCCGTGACCATCGACATGACTCTCACCTCGGCTGCATGTCCCCTGACCGACGTCATCGAGGATCAGACGCAAAGCGCCCTGGAGGGCCTGGTCACCGATTTCCGGATCAACTGGGTCTGGATGCCACCGTGGGGCTTGGAGATGATCACCGAGGACGGACGCGACCAGCTTCGGGCCCTCGGCTTCAACGTTTGATGCTGGTCGCACGTGACCTCGAGATCCGTGCGGGCTCCCGGCTACTTCTGCAGCATGCCTCCTTCCAGGTCGCGGCCGGGGACAAGATCGGGCTGGTCGGGCGGAACGGTGCTGGCAAGACCACGCTGACCAAGATCCTGTCCGGAGAAGCGCTGCCTGCCTCCGGCTCGATATCGCGCTCTGGAGCCGTGGGATACCTGCCGCAGGACCCGCGTACAGGTGATCTCGATGTGCTGGCCAAGAACCGGATCCTTTCGGCGCGCGGGCTCGACTCGGTCGTGGAGCGACTCCGGAGGGCCGAGTTTCAGATGGCCGACGACTCCGCGGAGGTACGGGACAAGGCGATGGCCGCCTACGCCAGGGCGGAGGCGGAGCTGGCAGCAGCGGGTGGCTACGCCGCAGAGGCAGAGGCGGCGCGGATTGCCAGCAACCTGGGACTGCCTGAGCGCGTTCTCCACCAGCCGATCGGCACACTGTCTGGCGGGCAGCGACGCCGCGTCGAGCTGTCGAGGATCCTCTTTGCGGGTGCCGACACGCTGCTGCTCGACGAACCGACCAACCACCTGGACGCAGACTCGATCATTTGGCTGCGCAGCTTCCTGCAAGCCCACCCGGGCGGCCTGCTGGTCATCAGCCATGATGTTGGGCTGCTTGACTCCTGCGTCAACAAGGTCTTTCACCTCGATGCCAACCGCGCGGAACTCGACATCTACGCCGTGGATTGGAGGCGCTACCTTTCGCAACGCGAAACTGACGAGAAGCGCCGCAGGCGCGAGCGGCTGAACGCCGAGCGCAAAGCCGATCAACTGATGGCGCAGGCCGACAAGATGCGAGCCAAGGCCACCAAGGCAACGGCGGCGCAGAACATGGCGAGACGCGCCGAGCGGCTGCTGGCCAACGTGGAAGCCGACCGAGCGCCCGACCGGGTGGCCAAGATCAGATTCCCGCAGCCCGCACCGTGCGGCAAAACGCCGCTGGCGGCGGCAGACCTCAGCAAGAGCTACGGCTCGCTGGAGGTCTTCACCGGGGTTGATCTTGCCATCGACAAGGGGCAGTCAGGTGGTGGTGCTCGGTTTGAATGGGGCGGGCAAGACCACGCTGCTCCGCATTCTCGCCGGGTTGGAGGACTCCGACACCGGAGAGGTTGTCGGCGGTCATGGTCTGCGGCTTGGCTACTACGCCCAAGAGCACGAAACGCTCGACACCTCTCGGTCCGTGCTGGCCAACATGAGGTCCGCCGCCCCACAACTCAACGACACTGACGTACGCAAGGTGCTCGGTTCCTTCCTGTTCTCCGGCGACGATGTCGACAAGCCGGCGGCCGTTCTCTCTGGTGGGGAAAAGACGCGGCTAGCGCTCGCCATGCTTGTCGTCTCCAGTGCCAATGTCTTGCTGCTCGACGAGCCGACCAACAATCTTGATCCGGCCTCTCGCGCTGAGGTGCTTGTCGCCCTTCGGGGCTACGCCGGAGCGGTCGTTCTCGTCACGCACGACGAAGGTGCTGTCGATGCCCTCGCCCCGGATCGGGTGTTGCTGTTGCCCGATGGCGTCGAGGATCTCTGGAGCCCCGAGTACGCAGAGCTGATCTCCCTGGCTTGATCATTCGAGAGTGTGATCTTGGGCGTCCGCGAAAAATTCTTGCCGAAACCCGCCAGAGACCTTGATCAATGATCTTGGTTGGGTTGATCATTGTCTGAGGCAAAGGATTGCCGGAGACTCATCGCCCAGCACGATGAGAACTTAACCCAGGAGGGCGCCGTGGCCAATGCACTGGCTAAAGGTTCACGCATCACTGGTGCGCAGCGAGGGACGCTGTCATCCCAGTACGCCAAGCGGTATTCCGCGGGCGAGAGCATTCGCAAGATCGCCGAGGATGCCGGCCGTTCGTTCGGTTTCGTGCACGGCGTCCTGAAGGAATCAGGAGTTCAGCTGCGCGGCCGCGGGGGCGCAACGCGCGGAGCAAGGAAGACAACGTCCAGCGCAGGAAAGAAGGCAACAGTGGCTCCAACGAAGAAGGCATCAGCGAAGAAGGCACCGGCCAAGTCCAGCGCGACCAAGGCATCGGCCCGCAAGACACCGGCCAAGTCAGCAGCGAAGTCAAGCGCTACCAAGACCGCTGCGTCCAAGACGCCAGCCAAGAAGAGCTCCATCGCCAAGACCGCGGCCAAGGCACCATCGAAGAAGACCGCGTCGAAGACTCCGGCCAAGACGACCTCAACAAGGAAGTCCGACCGCCAAGGCCCCAGCCAAGTCCACACGCAAGTCGAGCGCCAGCAAGAAGTCTGCCGCCAAGAAGAGCTGACCCGAATCCCCCTGCGAACCGGCCCGGACGCCTCGCGTCCGGGCCGGTTTGTTGTCACGTCCGAATACGCTCCCTCCATGTCGTCGATGCGTCCAATGGGTGTCGGGATGATGCGCCGGCTCGGCCAGGATCCAGAGGTGGCCCAGCATCAGCTGAGCAAGGGGGTGCTGCCGAGGATTCTCCGGTTCGCCAAGCCCTACCGGCTACTGATTGGCATCTTCGTCGCGCTCGTGATCATCACAAGTGGCCTGGCGGTCACTCCACCACTGCTGTTCAAGCAGATCATCGATGAGGGCGTGCTACAGGGCAATCGACGCTTGCTGATCATCCTCGCCTCGGCGGTAGCCGCATTGGCGGTGCTCCAGGCGGTATTGGGGTTGGTGCAGCGGTGGTGCTCCTCGAAGATCGGCGAAGGCCTCATTTTCGATCTGCGCACCCAGGTCTTCGATCATGTCGTCCAGATGCCGATCGCGTTCTTCACCCGAACCCAGACCGGCAAGCTGGTGGCGCGGCTCAACTCCGACGTGATCGGCGCCCAACAGGCCTTCACCTCGACGCTCTCTACGGTGCTGTCGAATGTCATCAGCCTGATTCTCGTGCTGGCCGCCATGCTTGTGTTGAGCTGGCAGCTCACGGTGGCGGCGCTGATCATGCTGCCGATCTTCCTCATTCCGGCGAAGATCGTCGGGCGCAAGCTGGCGGACCTCACTCGCCAGCAGATGCAGCTCAACGGCGACATGGCCGCCACCATGACGGAGCGGTTCAGTGTGAGCGGTGCGTTACTGGTCTTGTTGTTCGGTCGGTTGACGGACGAGCACGACCGCTTCGCAAGCCGTGCGGGTGCCGTCCGGGACGTGTCCGTTCGGCTGGCCATGAGTGGGAGATTCTTCTATACGTCGCTCGGGTTGGTCGCTGCCCTGGCAACAGCGCTGGTTTATGGGGTGGGCGGTCTGTTGGCTATCGACGGCCTGTTGACGGTGGGCACCCTCACCGCCCTGGCCGGCCTGCTCAGCCAGCTCTACGGTCCGTTGACGTCGCTCACCAACCTCCGCATCGACGTGATGAATGCCCTGGTCAGCTTCGACCGCGTCTTCGAGGTGCTCGACCTACGGCCGATGATCGCCAACCGCCCAGGCGCCAGACCAGTTAGCGGTCCGGCCTCGGTCAGGTTCGATCGGGTGTTCTTCCGGTATCCGACCGCGGACGACGTGTCGCTGGCCAGCTTGGAGTCAGTCGCCACCCTGGAACAACGGCCGAACGCCGAGGTGCTACACGACGTGTCGTTCACTGTGGAGGCCGGTCAGACGGTCGCCCTGGTGGGCCGTTCGGGAGGCGGCAAAACCACCATGACGCACCTGGTGGCCCGACTGTACGACGTCTCGGCCGGCTCGGTGCGCGTGGGCGGGACCGACGTTCGCGACCTAGAGCTCTCGTCGCTACGCCGCTCGATTGGCTATGTCACCCAGGACGCTCACATGTTCCACGACAGCATCCGGGCAAACCTCGAATACACCCGTCCGGATGTCACCGAGGAGCAGATGCTTCAGGCGATCGCGGCGGCGCAGATCAGTGATCTGGTCGCCGGATTGCCGGACGGTTTGGACACCGTCGTCGGTGAGCGGGGCTATCGACTCTCGGGCGGTGAGCGACAGCGGTTGGCCATCGCTCGGCTGCTGCTCAAGGCACCGCCCATCGTGGTATTGGACGAGGCCACCGCCCATCTCGACTCCGAATCTGAGGTGGCCGTTCAGCGCGCCCTCGACACAGCGATGGAGGGCCGGACCAGCATTGTGATCGCCCACCGGCTCTCCACCGTGCGCAACGCGGACTTGATCGTGGTGGTCGACCGCGGCCGGATCGTGCAGCGCGGACGGCATGCCGAGCTGCTCTCCGAGGGCGGACTGTATGCGGAGCTTTATGCCACCCAGTTCGCTGAGGATGCCGAGGCACCTACAGCGCTCGCAGCGAGCCGCCCTCGACGGGGATGACGCAGCCGGTCAGGTAGGACGCGGCGGGGGACAGCACAAAGGCGGCGACCCGCGCGAATTCCTCGGGTCTGCCAGACCGGCGCAGGGCGGTGGCCTTCTCGGCCATCGCGCGAGCTGCGGCCGGATCCTCGACGAGCGAATCGAGGTGCTGCACTCGCTCGGTTTCGATCCGACCAGGCATCAGCCCGACGACACGCGTGCCGTCGGGACCGACCTCATCGGCCAGCTGCTTGATCAACACGGCGAGACCAGGCCGGAGGCCATTCGACGCGGCGAGATTAGGCAGCGGTGACTTGACCGAGGTTGACAGCACCCAGACGATTGCCAGGTCCGAGGCGGTGCCTGCCTCGAGCACGGCGTTGCTGACTCTCAACCCGGCCAGAAAGACCGTGTCGAATGCACCGCGCCATTGCTCCTCTGTCGTCTCCTGAACCCTTGATGCCGGCGGCCCGCCGACGCTGATCACCGCACCATCCAGCCGTCCGAATGTCTCGAGGGCCAGGCGGCAAGCTTCGGGCGCCGCTTCGGGATCGCTCAGGTCGGCGGTCAGCGCGCGAGCGTTATCGGTACCGAGCTGAGCCACCGCCTCAGCAAGGACCGCCGAGCGCCGCGCCACGAGCACGACGTTGGCGCCTTCCTCGACCAGTTGGGTCGCAACCGCCCGGCCGAGACCACCGCTCGCGGCCGTCAGCACGTACGTGCGCCCAGTCAGACCCAGATCCATGTCAGTGACCCGATCCAAGGGAACTCTCGCGCCGCGTTTGCAGATCGCTCCGGATGAACACCACAATGCCGGCGCCGGCAAATGCGGCGAAAATGAACCATTGCACCGCGTACCAGAAATGTGGGCCCTCGGAAAGCTCAGGGACCGCAAGGGGCTGCAGATCACCGGCCTGCGGAGGCTGAACGACGAGAGCGCTGACGTACCCGTTGAGCACGGGATAGGGGAGCGTGGCGCCAATCGCATTGGAGTTGATCAAACGCAGCTGGCCGTCGACGGGCGTGACGGCTTTTCGTCTACCCTGTTCGTTGCGCCGGACGTGGCCGATCACAACCACCTCGCCCGATGGGGGAGCCGGGGCCGTCGCTGGAATCCGGGCGGTTGACAGTTTGACGAAGCCACGGTCGACGAGCAGCGTCCCGGTCGACATGCGCAACGGCGTGACGATCTCGTAGCCCCTGTCCCCGCCGTCGTCGCGGTAGCGCACCAGGAATTGATGATCAGCGTCGAAGGTACCTCTCGCCTGCACCCGTTGCCATTGGTCCGTATCGGTGATCGCCCTCGTGAAGACGTCCTCGGCCTGGCGAACGGGAGCCTGCTCGTTGGCGATCGTCGCGGCGTTGCGCTCTCGACGCTGGCGCAGACGGTCGAGTTGCCAGTCGCCCAGACTGACAAAGACCGTGCCGATCATGGCGACGAAGACGATGAGCAGGGCCCAACGCACCCAAAGGCGGCGCATCCCGTCAGGCTAGCTCCCGGCGGTCTCCTCGCCAGGTTGATCGCCGACCAGCAGCGCAGTCACCTTGGCTGCGGCCGCACCGAGGCTGGCGCCGCGTCCCACAGCCACGCCAACAAGGAATGTCGTCAGCGGAGCGGAGACCCGGGTGACCTGGTGGGCCGAGTCGCGGGCCAGGTCGAGCAAGGTGTGCATGGTGTCACTGGTTAACCGAAGATCGTCGATCTCCAGTCCGGTCGCGCAGGTAGCCAGCCAGGTGTCGAGGTCCATCGCTTGTCGGTCTCCTTTTCAGGCGCGTGTCAGGATACTGTGCATGGGCCGAGTGACCCGGAGGCACCCGGTGCAACGCTTCGAGTCCGGCAGTCCCCATCGCCGGGTGGAAACGCTCGCCGTGGAGGAGCCGCTGGAGATCCGGATCAACGGCGAGTCGTTTCTGGTCACGATGCGGACGCCGGGTGACGACATCGATCTCGTGCACGGCCTGCTGTTCAGTGAATCGGTGATTCGTCGGCCGTCGGACGTGGTGGGTGCGCGGTACTGCGACGGCGCCGGGATCGACGGACTGAACACCTACAACGTGCTGGACATCCGATTGGCCTCCCACGTTCTACCTCCGCTTTCCGAACTCCACCGCAAGGTGCTCACGACGAGCGCCTGCGGAATCTGCGGCACCACGACCATCGAGCAGGTGCTTCGCGTATCAGCATTTCCACTGCCGGCCGGGCTCACCATTGCCGCAGACGCTGTGCTGGATGCGCCGGACCAGCTCCGCGTGCGCCAGCGTGGATTCGATCAGACCGGCGGACTGCACGCTGCCGGACTGATGAGCGTGAACGGCGATCTGGTCTGCGTGCGCGAAGACGTTGGTCGGCACAACGCCGTAGACAAGGTCGTCGGCTGGGCGCTGCGATCCGATCGCCTTCCGCTGACCGACACGATCTTGGTCGTTTCCGGCCGTGCCTCGTTCGAACTGACCCAGAAGGCGGTGCTCGCAGGCATCCCGGTGCTGGCCGCCGTCTCGGCGCCGAGTTCGCTGGCCGTCGAGCTCGCGCAGCAGGCCGGCCTGACATTGGTCGGTTTCGTTCGCGGCCGGAGCATGAACATCTACACGCATCCGGAACGCGTCGGAAATGTGGCCGTCCGTGCGTCGACCTAAACTGCCCGAATGACCACCTTGTTGCCCATGCCGCGGTGGAGGAACCCCGACACCTCGCTCGCCGCACCAGCCAGTGGTCACGCCCGAGCACTCGCTGACGCCTACGGGCGGGTGGCAACCGACCTGCGCGTCTCCCTGACCGACCGTTGCAATCTGCGCTGCACCTACTGCATGCCAGCGGAGGGACTGGAGTGGCTGCCGGCACCGGAGGTGCTCACCGATGCCGAGATCCTTCGGTTGGTCGGCATCGGCGTACGAATGCTCGGCATCACGACAGTCCGGCTGACCGGAGGGGAGCCGTTGCTGCGCAAGAATCTCGAAGTCCTGGTCGGCGGCCTCGGGAAGCTCGACCCCCGGCCCTCCCTCGCCTTGACGACCAACGGAATCGGCTTGGCCAGGCGGGCGAACGCGCTGGCTGCCGCGGGACTCGACCGGATCAACATCTCACTCGACACGCTGGATCCGGGGACGTTCTTACGCTTGGCCCGTCGGCCACGGTTGCCCGACGTGCTCGCCGGCGTGGCAGCCGCACGGCAGGCGGGTCTGAAGCCGGTGAAGATCAACACCGTGCTGATGCGGGGTATCAACGATCACGAGGCCTACGATCTGCTGCGCTGGGCGATGGCGGAGAACGTCCAGCTGCGGTTCATCGAGCAGATGCCCCTGGATGCTCAGCATGCGTGGCAGCGGAACGAGATGGTCACCGCCGAGGAGATACGCACCCGGCTAAGCCGGCACGTGCACTTGGTGGAAGACCCCGAGCTGGCCATCTCCCGCGGCAGCGCACCAGCCGAGCTGTTCCGGGTTGCCGGGACGGACTATTCGGTGGGCATTATCGCTGCCGTGTCGAAGCCGTTCTGCGGGTCGTGTGACCGGGTGCGGCTGACCTCGGACGGACAGCTGCGCAACTGCCTGTTCTCACGGGCCGAGTCCGATCTGCGCACCCCCTTGCGGGCCGGCGCGAGCGATGACGATCTTGCGGACCAGTGGGTGGCGGCCGTGGCCGGCAAGCGTCCGGGCCACGGCATAAACGACCCGTCCTTTCTGCAGCCAGAACGCCCGATGTCAGCGATCGGCGGCTAGCGACTCCACTTCGCGCAAGAAGCCTCGAGCAGCCAAGAAGCGGCTCAGGGAGTCGCGGTGGTCGTCGCAGGCCAACCAGTGCTTTCGCCGTTCGGCGGGATGGATCTTGGGATTGTTCCATCGGAGGTCGAACGTCGCGACCTGCCGGCACCCCCGAGCGGAACAGGTCAGATCTCCCTCGTCGTCGACCGTGCCCTCAGGCAACGCGACCGTTTCGTGCGTCGCTCTCCACCGAATCGCCGGCGATCACCTCGGCTTCGTTTGGCGGTTCCGGTCCGGCGGTCAGCTGGGGCGAGTCGCTGCCGGGGGGCTCCACGTCCGACGTCCAGCGGGAAGCTGAGCGTCGATTCGCCTGATTGGCGAGCACGACCGCGATCAGGGGCAGGAAGACCGCGCAGGCGAACAAGATCCAGCGAAAGACTCCGGGAACGAAAATCATGCTGATGAAGCAGGCTGTGCGGAAGGCCATGGTGTAGGTGTATCGCCGGACTCGGGACGACATCTCCTTGCTGGCGCCGGACCGGGCATCGGTGATGACCAGGGGCTGTGACCGCTGCCCCTGGCCCTTGCTCGGAACCTGTGTACTGCCCGCCACCCCGCCAGCCTACGCCTCGTCGCGAGGCATGATCGGACTCGATAGCGTGACCTTCGTGACTGCATCCAGCACCGACCTTGCCGGCGAAATTTCTGGGGAAACCGCGTCACGAATCGCCCTGGTCACAGGCGGCGTAAAGGGCATAGGACGGGGGATCGCCCAGCGGTTGGTCAGTGCCGGCCATCAAGTGGCGGCTACGTATCGCAGCGGTGAGGTGCCGTCGGGTGTGCTCGGCGTGCGGTGTGACGTGACCGATCCGGAGCAGGTCGAAGGCGCGTTCCGTGAGGTCGAGGCGGCGCTCGGGCCGGTCGACATCCTGGTGGCCAACGCCGGAATCACCAGGGACGCCTTGCTGATGCGGATGTCTGACGCGGACTGGGACTCGGTGATCGCCACCAACCTCACCGGGGCGTTTCGGGTGGCGCGGCGCGCTGCCCGGCCGATGGTCAGGAAGCGATTCGGCCGCATTCTCTTCATCTCTTCGGTGGTGGGTCTACTGGGATCGGCCGGTCAGGTGAATTACGCGGCGTCGAAGTCGGGCCTGGTGGGCCTGGCCCGCTCCCTGGCTCGGGAGCTCGGATCGCGGGGGATCACCGTGAACGTGGTTGCCCCGGGATTCATCGAAACCGACATGACGGCCGAGCTGGGGGAGGGGCTGACGACCAAGTATGAGGCGCAGATCCCACTGGGTCGGATAGGCCAGGTTGAGGATGTGGCCAGCACAATCGCGTTTCTGGCCAGTGAGGGGGCCGGCTACATCACTGGCGCGCTGATCCCCGTCGACGGCGGCCTCGGCATGGGTCACTGAGAGGAGTGCGAGTGGGAATCCTGCAAGGCAAAAACGTCCTGGTGGCGGGGGTCACGCTGGATACCTCTATTGGCTTCCACGTCGCCCGGGTCGCGCAGGCCGAGGGCGCCAACGTGATCGTTTCCAACTTCGGGCGGGCGATGAGCCTCAGTGGGCGGGTTATCAAGAAGCTCAACCCGGTGCCACCCCTGCTCGAGGTCGATGTCACGAACGACGATCATTTGGCGGGACTGGCCGACTCGCTGCGTGAGCACGTCCACTCCCTCGATGGCCTGGTGCATTCGTTGGCTTTCGCGAATCCGGAAACCGCCCTGGGCGGAAAGTTCCTGAGTACGCCTTGGGGTGACGTGAGTACGGCCCTGCAGGTGTCGGCCTACTCGTTGAGCTCGCTCACCATGGCCTGTCGGCCGCTGTTCGCCAACACCGCTTCCGTCGTCGGGATGACCTTCGACGGCCGGATCTCGTGGCCGGTCTACGACTGGATGGGAGTGGCAAAAGCTGCCCTGGAAAGCACCAGCCGTTACCTTGCCCGCTATCTCGGGCCCGAGGGCGTCCGGGTGAATCTCGTGGCCGCCGGGCCGCTGGAGACCTTGGCCAAAAAGGCCATCGGAGGCGCCGACGAGTTCAACCAGGTCTGGGGGCAGCGAGCGCCCGTCGGCTGGGATCCGAGGGACATGGAACCGACCGCCAAGGCGGTAGTGGCGCTGCTCAGCGACTTCTTCCCGAAGACGACGGGAGAAATGATCCACGTCGATGGGGGACTGCACTCCACTGGCGCTTGACCTGCGGGTCGCCGCACAGATCGGCGCCGCCCACACCTCATCATGCTCCGATCCGTAAGCGTGCGGACGCCGTCGGCACGAGCAAGGACTTCACATGTGACTAGATAGTCACCTATTATGGAAGCATGGAAGGGGACAACGTCTTCAAGGCTCTGGCCGATCCGACGCGCCGAGCGATCCTCGATGCGTTGTTCGAGCGCGACGGACAGACGGCCGGTGGACTTTGGGCGCGCTTTCCCGAGATGACCCGCTTCGGCGTCAGCAAGCATCTGCGCATCCTGGAGGAGGCGAATTTGATCACCACGACCCGCCAGGGTCGCACCAAGCTGCACTTCCTCAATCCGGTGCCCATAGCGCAGATCGCGCACCGCTGGGTCAGCAAGTACGCCGCGCCCTACGCCGACGCCCTTCTCGATCTTGATCAACACGTCACCGAGCAGCCGCACCTAGGGGGATCGATGCCCATCACCGCGCACGTCTACCAGATCTACATCGCCGCGAGCCCTGATCAAGTCTGGTCGGCGATCACCGACTCGGCTTGGACTCGCCGCTACTTTCACGGAACCTCGTTCGTCGATCCACCTCAGGCCGGGCGGCCGTACCGCACGGTTACTGCCGATGCGCGCCCAGCCATCGACGGCGTGATCGAGGAGCTGCAGCCGCCCGGGGAGGGCCGGGCGGGACGATTCGTCCAGACGTGGCACGTGCTCTATGACGCTGCCTTATCGGCAGAGCCGCCTGGCAGAGTGGAATGGACAATCGAGGAGGCGGGGAACGGCCTGACCCGAGTCCGGCTCGTGCATGGCGACCTGGCCCAGAGTCCGCTTACCTGGGCGAATGTCAAAGACGGCTGGGTATGGATTCTCGACAGCATGAAGAGCCTATTGGAAACCGGCAACCCGCTTCCGTCGGTCGAGAATGAAGTCCGGGCCTGGGAGATCGCCGAACCTGATTGGCATCGGGCACAGGCGGTGGAAGCAAACAATTCGATCTGGGATCTCTTCGACAAGCCGGATCGCACCGACGACGAGAACGAGGACATGCTTCGCCGTGCTTATACGGCGGCTTATCACTGGCAACGCGCGCGCGGCGCCAAGCCGGAGAACGCTGCCCGGGCCCACTACATGATCTCCAAGGCACTGCTGCTCAGCAATCAGCCGGAGGCTGGCACTGCGCTCAGCCAACCGATGCCTCGCCGTCTGCCGCGCGAACGCGCTGACCGATTTCGATCTGGCCTACGCACAGGAGGCGCGTGCCCGGGCTCTCCGAGCGCTCGGCGACGCGGCGGAAGCCGCCGCCGCATGGAGCGCCGCTACGTCGGTTCCGATCGCCGATCCGGAGGATCGGAGGATTCTCGACGCCGACTTCGCCGACTACTGACGAGGCCCTTTACCGCCAGGTGGGATATTGCCGTTGAGCCATGTCACGGTGGCGGACAACGCGTCGCTAGCCACCGCGCGGACCCGCCGGAGCTCGTGCTCGCGCTGGGTGACTTCGAACGAGGAGATGCTGCGGCCGTCAGTTCGACGCGCCTCGTCGCAGGCGGTGATGAGCCGAAGGGCTCGGGCCACTGTGGCCCGCTCACGAGCACCATATCCAGGGGGAAGGCACGGCTCGGCGCTCGGCCGGGGCCGGTGGCCGGCGGCCACATCAAGGCGCCGCAGCACGTCTCCAGCGGACACAATCGCTTCGTTGAAAGCTCGCTCCGCCTCGTACGGCGTCGGTGGAGATAAGGGTCTGGCTCCGGCGAAAGCACGCCACTGCACGGCCCGGCCCACCCGATACGGAATAAGCGCAACGCCGCTGGTCGCACTGACGACAGCCTGGCCGACGTCCAGCGCCGCGAGGTTGAGCGGTTCCGGGCCTCGTAGCGGGCCGAGCGCACCCGGAACCGGCAACACCAACAGCCAGCGTTCAGGCTCAGCGGCGATCAGCTGGGGAAACGCCAAGTCGAGCCGCGTCGCGTTCAGCGGGTCGAGGTCGAGAACATCGTCGGGATCGACCACATGGTGCGCGGCATCGCTGCTCATGATCGCGGTCACGGCATCGTCGAGATCCTGGGCCCGTTGGATCACCGCGTTCAGATTGGCAGCCATCGCCAATGACGGCGAGGCAGGCCCGAGCGGTGACTGCATCGATCCACCGTACGGTAGCTCGCCTGTAGGTTTCTCCTCATGGCGTCCGTCGTTGAGCTGGCTGGAGTCACCATCGTTCGCGGTGGGTCGACGCTTGTGGACGATGTCACCTGGCAGATCGACGAGTCCCACCGCTGGGTCGTGATCGGCCCCAATGGGGCTGGCAAGACGACGCTGCTTCAGGTCCTGGCCGCTCAGATCCACCCGACCAGCGGGGTCGCCGGCCTGCTGGGGGAGGTGCTTGGCACCGTCGATGTCTTCGAGCTTCGCCCTCGAATCGGTCTGACTTCTGCGTCGCTGGCCGAGCGCATTCCCCGTGGCGAGCGGGTGCACGACGTCGTCGTTTCGGCGTCCTACGCCGTGGTCGGCCGCTGGCGTGAGGAGTACGACGGACTTGATCATGAACGCGCCACCGACCTGCTGGCACAATTGCGGATCACTGCGCTCGCCGACCGGACGTTCGGCACGCTTAGCGAAGGCGAGCGTAAGCGGGTGCAGATCGCGCGGGCGCTGATGACGGACCCCGAGCTGTTGCTGCTCGACGAGCCGGCGGCAGGGCTCGACCTTGCCGGGCGGGAGGCACTCGTCCGGACTTTGAGCGAACTGGCGCTCGATCCCGACGCCCCCGCGACGGTGTTGGTGACCCACCATGTGGAGGAGATCCCGGACGGCATCACGCATGCTCTGCTGATGCGCGATGGGAAGGTCGTCGCCGCCGGCGAACTGCGGGACACCTTGACCGCGGACCATCTGTCGGCGACGTTCGAGTTGCCGTTGAGTCTGGAGGAGTCTGGCGGCCGCTGGGTCGCCCGCGCTATCGGACCGTGACCTCCTTTCCGGCCTGGGGAGACTGTCGGCCAATCTGGCACCATTGAAGGAGGGTGGGTACACCGTGGGAGAGAACTTGACCGACTGGCTCGGTGAGAACAGCTGGGCGATATGGCTGAGCCTTGCCTTCCTGCTTGCGGTCGCGGAAGTCCTGTCCCTCGACCTCGTGCTCATCATGCTTGCCGTAGGCGCCCTCGCGGGTGCGGCGGTTGCGGTCCTCACGCCTGGTCTGTGGTGGCTGCAGATACTGGCCGCGGCCGCCGTGTCGGTCCTCATGCTGCTGTTGCTGCGGCCGACACTGATGAAGCGAATCCGCAACATGCCCGGTTACCGCTCGTCAATGGCCAAGCTGGTCGGGAGCAGCGGTATCGCGGTGTCGCAGATCGACCGTCACGGTGGCGAGATCAAGGTTGACGGGCAGAGCTGGACAGCACGTCCCTACATCACCGACGTGGTGATCGAAGAAGGCACGGAGATCGAGGTGTACGAGATCGACGGAGCCATCGCCGTGGTGTACCCCAAGCACGGCGCACTGCCTTGACGGCAGGGCGCGAAGAGATAGGAAGAACGTGGACATTGCGTCATTGATCGTCGCGCTGGTCATCGCGCTGGCAGTGATCTTCTTCATTGCCAGTGCGGTCAAGGTCATTCGGCAGCAGCGAGTGGGATTGGTCGAGCGGCTCGGCAAGTTCCACCGCACCTTGGAGCCGGGTCCGCATCTCGTGGTGCCCGTATTGGACAAGGTGCGCTACAACCTCGACATGCGCGAGAACGTGGTTCCGTTCCCGCCGCAGGGCGTCATCACAGAGGACAACCTGATGGTCAGTATCGACTCGGTGATCTACTTCCAGATCATCGAGCCGGTGCGGGCCGCGTACGAGGCGCAGGATTACATCAAAGCCATCGAGCAGCTGACCATGACAACGCTCCGCAACATCATCGGTGGCCTTGATCTCGAGCGCACACTCACCAGCCGGGAGGAGATCAACCAGAAGCTCCGTATCGTGCTGGACGAGGCGACGGGCAAGTGGGGGATCAAGGTCAACCGGGTCGAGCTGCGGGCGATTGAACCGCCGGCGACCATCCGGGACGCCATGGAGAAGGGTGCTCGGGCCGAGCGTGACAAGCGCGCGGCGATCTTGATTGCCGAGGGCCAACGGCAGTCGCAGATCCTTTCCGCCGGCGGCGAGAAGGAATCGGCAATTTTGCGAGCCCAGGGTGACCGGGAAGCGGCGGTGCTGCGCGCCCAGGCCGAACGGCAGGCGCAGATGCTCCGCGCGGAGGGCGAGGCCCAGGCCATCAGCACGGTTTTCAATGCCATTCACGCCGGCCAGCCAGATCAGGCCCTGTTGGCGTACCAGTACATGCAGATGCTGCCGACCATCGCCAAGGGAGACGCGAACAAGGTCTGGATTGTGCCCAGTGAGCTGAACGACGCTCTCAAGGGTCTGGGCAGCGCGGCGGCTTCCATCAGTTCCGCGATTCCCGCGGTTGCTAAGGGGGAATTCACCAGGCCGCCCGAGATCGACGTCCAGAGCGAGATCGAGAAGCAGAACGCCGAGGCGGAAGCTGAATCGCGGCGTACGGTCGAGGAGGCCATTCAGGCCGCCCGAGCGCTCGAGAAGCCGCTGCGTACCGACCTGTCGGCATTGGGGCGCTAAGCCTGAGCAACCGGCGGTCTCCGCCGCGCCGAACGGTCATTCCGAGGCAACCCCGGGTGACGTCCAGTCCGACGTGGAGCGCTCGCCCTACACCGCCCCGGTGGAGCCGAACACTCGGCAGTGACCTGGCTCGACGTCCTGGCCCTGTTGGGGGCCGGGGCAGCTGCGGGCTTGATCAACACCGTCGTCGGGTCGGGAACCTTGATCACGTTCCCGACCTTGCTGGCTCTCGGATTGCCGCCCGTGACGGCGAACATGTCGAACACGGTGGGGCTGGCGCCAGGTTCGCTATCCGGTGCCCTCTCGATGCGGCCCGAGCTCGATGGACAGCGAGAACGCATCTGGCGTCTGGGCACCGCCTCGCTGCTGGGCGGCATCGTTGGCGCCGTACTCCTGTTGCGGCTCCCGTCGGCGGCGTTCGACGCGATCGTGCCGATCTTGATCGGCATCGGCTGCCTTTTGGTCATCGTTCAGCCCACCGTGACCCGCCGGATCGCCGCCCGGCGCGAGCGTCTGGGGACAGCGGAGCCGGCACCGCACGGGGCGATCTGGCTGTGGATCGCGGTGTTGCTGACGGGCGTGTACGGCGGCTACTTCGGGGCGGCCCAAGGGGTGCTGCTGCTCGGTGTGATGGGCATCGGCCTGGTCGAGACGCTGCCTCGGATCAACGCGGTGAAGAACGTGTTGGCGCTGATCGTGAACGCCGTCGCCGGAGTCTTGTTCGTGATCATCTCCGTGGTCCCCGGTGGCCAGCAGGACGCGCAGGTGAACTGGGGCGCTGCAGTCACCATCGCGGCCGGATCGGTGCTTGGCGCTCAGGTCGGCGGTCGAGTCGGGCGCAAGCTACCCGCCACGGTCTATCGGGTGATCATCGTGGCGGTCGGTGTGGCGGCGATCGTCAGCCTCCTGCGAGGCTAGCGGCCCCGCCTTCGACCGGCTCAGGGAGCGGAGGGATGAGCGATGCTGAGCACCTGGGCACTTGGGAGATCGGCAACGTCGCCGCCGCGGATGGCGATCTTGCTGCCGCGGATTCCGCTACCGATCACGATCCACGCGCACGCAGCGACATGATCGTCGACCAGGACCGGCCAGCTAGCCGGCAGGCCGATCGGAGTGATGCCGCCGTACGCCATGGCAGTCTGCGATACCGCCTCGGCCATGTCGGCGAAGGAGATCTTCCGCATGTCGAGGTGTCGGCGGACCGTTTTGTTGATGTCAGCGCGGTCGGTCGCCAGGACCAGGCACGCCGCCATGGTGACCTTCTCAGCGCGGCGGCCGGCCACCACGACGCAGTTGGCCGACACTGCCAGCGGCACCTCGTACATCTCACAGAAGGCCGCGGTGTCCGCGAGGGCTGGGTCGATCGCGGCGACGAAGCAACTGAGTTGGTGTCTGGTGATGGCGTCGCTGACCGGTGGGGCCAGCAGCTCGGCATGATCATGTGCGGGCAACCAGGTCAGCGTGCCGAGCGAAGGTTCGATCACAGGCGAGGCCACCGGCTCAGATTAAGAGAAGGCCGATTCCGGCGCACGCCGCGGCCCATCCGAGGCTCGCGAACGTACCGATGATGAAGCGCTCCGCCGCGCCGGATCCCTGGCCGGCCTTCAGATCGGGATACCGGCCAAGGCCCTTGATCGCCACGATGACCGCGATGCCGGCCGAGAATCCGCTCAAGATCGACACCGCCATGGTCAGTCGCTCCAGGGCGCCGATCCAGGAACCGCCACGCAGGATTGTCCGCTGGACTCGAGGAGTTCCGGGACGAGAACTGGCATCGGCAAGCGACAGCAAGCAGGAGGTTAGCGGCCCACCGCACGCAAAGGCGGCGATGACCGCCACAGTATTGCCCAGCCAGATCCACCGCCCTACTAGCGGGGGAGCCAATCCCGCGAGCAGAGCCACCACCCCGGTGCCGGCGATGACGACGGCGACGATCATGAGCAGCACAGCCGTCCGCGCCACCAAGGGTTGGCGCGCGGGCGATCTGGGCGGAAACCACAGCGGGATGCTGCCAGCGCTCAGCACGGCCCAGATGCCCAGCGCAGTCGCCGCCATGGTGCTCACCCGCGCGACTCCTCCGACGGCGTATCCAAGACCGCTGCCCTTTCGGCCCGGGCCAGAAGTCGGGCTAGCGCCGGCCGGGCTTCACGATCCAGTGACCAGTGAGCCGCCTGGAGCCGCTGGCTCAGGGCCTGCCGGCTGATCCCGAGCGTGCTGGCCGCTGCTGCTTGGGTGCTGCCCTGATCTATCAAGTCGGATGCCTCCCAGCCGAGGGGGGAGCGGCGCTGCTGCAGGGCGACAAGCAGCTGAAGAGTGACCTCGATGTCGCGCGCTTCCACCCGATCAGGTACCGACCGCACGCAGACATGGGTCGGCTCCTTCTTGGCCGCCTCGACGGCACGTGCGCGCACCGAGGAACGCTGGCCCGCGGCTCTGCCGGACATCGGATGGCAACGGCTGCTGGACGGCTCCGATCCCGATCCCGACGTGCCAAGCAAGAGTCCGCATGATGCCGAGCGTGACATCCACCACTGACGCTGGGCTGGCCAGAAGGCCCTGGAACTCATCGCCGACTGTACGGGTGAAGGGAAGCAATGTCTCGACCTCGCCGAACCCCGCGAGCGTGATCTCGACCAGATCCTGCTGAGCGCGGGATTGGATCTGGTCGATGGTCAGAACGAACGGCACTGGGCAAGGCTAGAGCCTTGAATATGTGTAATCAAGTCTGAAGGGTTGCATAGACTTCGGCAGTGCCGATCATTCCGGTTGAGGAAGCGGGTGATTCCCGGTTGAGCGACTACCTCCGGCTGCGGGACGTCTCGCTGCGCAAGCTGCTGGAGACCGACCAAGGGTTGTTCATCGCCGAAGGCGAGAAAGTGATCCGGCGCGCCCTGCAGGCCGGCTATCGGCCACGGTCATTTCTCCTCGCCGAGCGCTGGCTGGCCGGGCTGGCCGATGTCATTCAACGCTGGCCGGACGCCCCGGTTTACCTGGTGACAGAACAGCTGGCCGAAACGGTCACCGGCTTTCACGTGCACCGCGGGGCCTTGGCGTCGCTGCACCGCGAACAACGGCAACGGCTGGAGGATCTGCTGCGATTGGATCGAGTCGTGGTCCTCGAGGACGTGGTCGATCACACGAACGTCGGCGCCATCATGCGCAACGCGGCCGGGCTCGGCTGGGACGGCGTGATTCTTGCTCCACGAGCCGCGGACCCGCTCTACCGACGGGCGATCAAGGTGAGCATGGGTGCAGTGTTCTCGCTGCCCTGGGCCAGGTTCAGTGATTGGGCCGGCGCTCCGGAGCTGCTGCGTCAATCCGGTTTCCGGACGGTGGCCTTGACCCTCACGCCCGACGCGATTGACCTGGACGCGGCCCGGATGGAACTCGGCACCGAGGAGCGGGTGGCGATTCTGCTGGGGACGGAGGGCGACGGCTTATCGGCCGCATGGACGCGAGGTGCCGAGCTGCGCGTGAAGATCCCGATGTCTGTCGGCATCGACTCGCTCAACGTCGCCGCCGCATCGGCGATCGCTTGCTACGTGCTCGGCCCGCTCTCCGCTGGCACCCGAGGCGTGACCGGCCAATCGCTGGGGTAGCTGTCTGCGGCCTCTGCATGAAGCAGGTAAAGCTTCTTTCGCGCTCGTCCGGAGAGCCGGTCGCCAAAGACGATGCCATTGAGATGATCAGTCTCGTGTTGGAGGCATCGAGCCAGTAATCCCGTCCCCTGCACCTCGATCGGCTGGCCGAGGGCATCTCGGCCTCGGCAGACTGCCCGATCGGGTCGAGCGAGCTCCAGGTAAGCGCCCGGAAGAGACAGGCATCCCTCGTCTGACGCCTCCAGCTTCCGCTCCTTGCCCTCGAGCAGCACGACCTCCGGGTTGCACACGGTACCGACCTGGCGCACGTCGTCGGCGTTCGGACAGTCGAAGACGAAGACCGCAAGATCCACTCCCACCTGGGGCGCGGCCAGACCGACACCCTCGGCCGCGTACATGGTGGTGAACATGTCCCGGATGAGCTGGTGCAGCTCATCATTGAACTCCTCGACCGGCCGTGTCTTCGCATGCATCACAGGGGTCCCCCAGCGGGTGATGGGGAGCACTCGGCCGCCGGTTCTGAGGTCGCCAACGGCCAGATCGGAAGTCGGGTTCACAGCTCAACGCTACCGTCGAGGGCGATCTTGGACACGGAGTGGCGGCTTGTCTGGGACGCTCTGCGTGTCAAGGCTAAGGACATGAAGGCGCGCCAGGGAGGCGGCAACGCACGCGAGCCAGCGTCAACCGTGGGCGCGGGTGATCTGGCTGAGCTGGGAGTCCCGTTCACCGCGCTCGTGGAAGATTATGTCCGGCATCTTCGCCTCAGCCGCGACTTCTCCGAGCACACCGTTCGGGCCTATACGGGTGACGTCGCCGGCTTTCTGGTGCACCTTCAGCGACTTGGCGCAATCTCGCTGGATGATGCATCTCTGCAGAGCGTCCGCAGCTGGCTGGCCAAGCAAGCGTCGCTCGGGTTGGCCCGTGCGACGCTGCAGCGAAGGGCCGCCGCCGTACGGATGTTCTGTCGTTGGGCGCAACAGGAGGGACATGCGGCCAGCAATCCGGCCGCCAAGCTGAGGTCACCCAGAGCGGTTCGCACGTTGCCGGCGACGCTCGAGCAGGCGGAGGCGGCAGAGATGCTTGCTGCCGCGATCGCCGAGGCGCGCGAGTCCGGCGGACCGGCCGCGCTCCGCGACGTGGCGATCTTAGAGCTGCTCTACGCGACCGGCATTCGGGTTTCGGAGTTGGTCGGACTCGATATCGACGACATCGACCGGGACCGGGGCACCGTCAGAGTGTTCGGCAAGGGACGCAAGGAAAGGAGCGTGCCGGTCGGTGGCCCGGCCCTCCACGCTCTGGACGCCTGGCTTGGGCCACCTCGAGGACGCCTCGTCACCGCCGAGTCCGGCGCGGCAATTTTTGTCGGAGACCGTGGCCGACGAATCGATCCACGTGTGGTACGCAGGATCGTTCATCGCGCTTTGAGAGTCGTGGACGGCGCCCCGGACCTCGGGCCGCACGGACTCCGGCACGCTATGGCGACCCATCTGCTCGAAGGTGGTGCCGATTTGCGAAGCGTCCAGGAGATGCTCGGCCACGCCTCGCTGGCCACCACGCAGATCTACACCCACGTCACGAACGAGCGGCTCCGAGGCGCGTACGAACAAGCGCATCCTCGCGCGTGACGGTCAGGGAGCTGAGAGGTACGTCGTCGGATTCGTCAGCGCGCCGTCCAGCCACAGCATGAGATGAAGGTGACAACCGGTGGACAAGCCGGTGCTGCCGACGTAGCCGATGACCTGCCCTTTCCCGACCTGCTGTCCGACGTCCACCACGTAACCGGTTGCATGGTTGAACCCAGTGATCACACGGCGCCCGTCGACGACGCCATGGTCGATCATCAGTCGATTGCCGTAGCCACCGTTGAAGTAGGCGGCGCTCACCCGGCCAGCCCGCGGCGCTCGGATCGGTGCGCCGCAGGCCGCGCCGAAGTCGGTGCCATCGTGGAGCTTCCAGACCCGGAGCGTGGGATGGAAGCGCATGCCGAAACCCGAGGAGATGCCACCGGTGACGGGTTGTAGGAAGCCGTGCCGTCCAGCGGACCTTGCAGAATCCAGCACGGCGGCGCGTCCGACGACTGGTGTCACGGGCGCTGCAGCACGGGCTGCGGCCGACCGCTTTGCCACCTCCCGTTGCTCGGCGCCCACCAGGCGCACCCGGCCGCGCCGATCACCACCGGCCAGCAGTAGGAGGGGATCGACGTACTCCGCACCTCGCCGCAGCCCCCAGTGCAGGCACGGGACGGGGCAATGCGAGCTCATCCCCAGCCGACCGATCACTTGACCGGGCACCACCGCCGCACCGACACGCACCGTCGCGATCACCGGCTCGTAGGTCGTCCGCAGTGAGCCGTGGTCAACCACCAGTACGCCACGACCGGCAATCTGTCCGACGAAGCGGACCGTTCCGGCCGCCGCCGAGCGCACCGGTGCGCCGGAGCGGGCAGCCAGGTCGACCCCACGGTGACCCGCGTTCCAGCGCAGCGCAGGCGGGTTGAAGCCACGGAGGATGGTGGCCGGCCCGTCCAGCGGCCAGACCCATCGGACAGATTTCCCGGCACTGCCGATGCGCTCGTGGCGGAACTGACCATCGCCACCGCGAAACACAACGCTAGGAGAATGGGGCGCAGGACCAGCATGTCGATATCTTGCGGATCGCGAGGAGAATCGTCCGGCCCGCCCAAGATCTGTGGATCGTGGTGTTCAGCCCGGCTGGGCTGGGGATAAGTTCTCGTGGCGGGCACCGAAGCGGTAAGCTACTCGTCGCGGTCCGCAAGGACTGATTTCGCATGCCCGCAGCTGTTGTGGCACATCCGGTCTCGATCCGTATCGGAGCGAGTTCTGTGTCGCGCGGGTATCAGGCGGCGTCGAAAGGCTCGGCGCCGAGCAACCGTACGCCGGGCGTTGCCTGCCCGGTAAGGAAGGAAAGCGGCAATGGCCGTCGTCACCACCCGCCAGCTTCTCGAAAGCGGCGTTCACTTCGGGCATCAGACCCGACGGTGGAACCCCAAGATGAAGCGCTTTATCTTTACCGAGCGCAACGGCATCTACATCATCGATCTTCAGCAGTCGCTGACCTACATCGACCGAGCGTATGCCTTTGTCAAGGACACGGTGGCACGCGGCGGCCAGATTCTCTTCGTGGGCACCAAGAAGCAAGCCCAGGAAGCGATCGCCGAGCAGGCCACCCGCGTCGGCATGCCCTATGTGAACCAGCGCTGGCTGGGCGGCATGCTGACCAACTTTCACACCGTGATCAAGCGCATCCAGCGGCTCAAAGAGCTGGAGGGGATGGACTTCGATGACGTGGCGACCTCCGGCCTGACAAAGAAGGAACTGCTCGGTTTGCGCCGCGAGAAGGACAAGCTGGAGAAGGCCCTCGGCGGCATCCGCGATATGAGCAGGACGCCCCAAGCGGTGTGGATCGTCGACACCAAGAAGGAACATCTCGCCGTCGATGAGGCCCGCAAGCTGCGGATCCCGATCATCGGCATCCTGGACACCAACTGCGATCCCGACGAGGTGGACTTCGCCATCCCGGGCAACGACGATGCGATCCGTTCAGTGTCGCTGCTGACCCGCGTGCTCGCCGACGCCGTCGCCGAAGGTCTGATGGCCCGCTCCGGAGGAGTGCAAACGGGGACCGAAGCCGAGGTCGAGCCGATGCCCGACTGGGAGCGCGAACTGCTGGGCGCTTCGCAGGAGCCTGCCCCGGCTGTTCCGAGCGACGTCCCCGCCGCCGACGCCCTGCCCACTCCTGGTGAAGAGCAACCCGAGGAGGCGGCCGAGCTTGCCGAAGCGGCCGCGGATACTGCCGTCGACGTCGAGCGGCAGCTGGATCAGCCGGTCAACAACTGAGCGAACGACAGAGATCAAAGGATTAGCACACCGATGTCAACGATCACCGCAGCTGAAGTCAAGAAGCTTCGGGATTCCACCGGCGCCGGAATGATGGATGCCAAACGGGCCCTGACCGAGGCTGAGGGCGACTTCGACAAGGCGGTCGAGGTGTTGCGGGTCAGCGGCCAGGCCAAGGCGGCGAAGCGGGGGGCTGAGCGCTCTGCGACGAACGGACTGGTGGCCTCCGCCGACGGCGCCTTGCTGCAGCTCGGCGCCGAAACCGACTTTGTCGCGAAGAACGTTGAGTTCCAGCGCCTTGCGGCCGATGCGGTCCAGGCTGTGGCCGCCAGTCAGGCCGGCAGTGTCGAGGCGGCCACAGCGGCACCACTGCCGTCGGGCAAGACTGTCGCCGAAGCGGTCGAGGAACTCGCCGTCAAGATAGGTGAGAAGCTGGAGGTCAGCGCCGCGGCGTACTTCGACGGCCGGACGGTGGTGTATCTGCACCGCCGCGCGTCCGATCTGCCCCCGCAGGTGGGCGTGTTGGTCGAGTACGAGGGCGGCGACGAGGCTGCCGCCCGGACGGTCGCGATGCAGATCGCGGCGATGCGTCCGCAGTACCTCAGCCGCGACGAGGTTCCGACCGATCTGGTGGAGAACGAGCGCCGAATCGCCGAAGCCACGGCCAGGGAAGAGGGGAAGCCTGAGCAGGCCGTACCGAAGATCATCGAGGGCCGCGTCAATGCCTTCTTCAAGGACGTCGTCCTGCTTGACCAACCCTCCGTCACCGATAACAAGACACCGGTGGGCAGACTGCTCACGGACGCTGGGGTGACCATCAAGCGGTTCGCACGTTTCGAGGCAAGTGGCGCCTGAGTTGTCCGTGTCTGAGCTTGGACGAGTGCGCCGCCCCTCCGGCCCAAGCTCACGACCCGTCTGACATCCACCATCGATCCGGAGGCGCTGTGACCAGTCCCTACAAACGAGTCCTGCTGAAGCTGTCCGGAGAGGTGTTCGGTGGCGGAAAGGTCGGTGTCGACCCCGACATGGTGGCCGGCCTGGCCGCCCAGATCGCCGAGGTCGTCCGATCCGGCGTCCAGGTTGCCGTTGTCGTCGGCGGAGGCAACTTCTTCCGCGGCGCGGAACTACAGCTACGCGGAATGGAACGAGACCGTGCCGACTACATGGGCATGCTCGGCACAGTGATGAACTGCCTGGCGTTGCAGGACTTCCTGGAAAAGCTCGACGTGCAGACCCGGGTCCAGACCGCCATCACCATGGGCCAGATCGCGGAGCCGTACATCCCCCGGCGGGCCGAGCGGCACCTGGAGAAGGGCAGGGTGGTGATCTTTGGCGCCGGCTCGGGGATGCCGTACTTCTCCACCGACACAGTCGGAGCGCAGCGAGCGCTGGAGATCAGTGCGGAGGTGTTGCTGATGGGCAAGCAAGGCGTGGACGGCGTATACGACGCAGATCCGCAGACACATCCGGGCGCGACCAAGTTCGACGAACTCAGCTACGACGACTACCTGGCACGCGACCTGAAGATCGCCGACGCCACCGCGATCAGCATGGCGCGGGACTACAAGCTGCCGATGATCTTCTTCAGCCTGGATACCGACGGAACCATCGTCCGGGTGGTCGCAGGTGAGAAGATCGGTACGATCGTCCACGCCTAAGGAGCAGATTCCCGTGATCTCCGACATCATTCGCGAAGCCGAGACGAAAATGGCCAACGCGATCGAATACGCCAAGGAGGAGTTCGCAGCGATCCGTACCGGGCGGGCGCACCCCGCGATGTTCGCCAAGCTCACCGCCGAGTACTACGGCACTCAGACGCCGCTGCAACAACTTGCCACCTTCCACGTGCCCGACGCACGGGTCGTATTGATCACTCCTTACGACCGGACGGCGATGGCGGCGATCGAGAAATCCATCCGCGACTCCGACCTGGGCGTCAACCCATCGAATGACGGCAACACCATCCGGCTGACGTTGCCCCAGCTCACCGAGGAGCGCCGCAAGGAGTACACCAAGTTGGCGAAACACAAGGCAGAGGATGCGCGGATCTCGGTGCGCGCCGCTCGTCGTCACGCCAAGGAGGCGCTGGACAAGATGGTGAAGGACTCCGAAGTCGGTAAGGATGAGGTCGCCCGGGCCGAGAAGCAGCTCGACGCCTCGACCAAGAAGCATGTCGAGGAGATCGATGACGTCCTCAAGCACAAGGAAGCCGAGCTGCTTGAGGTCTAGAACCCGAGCAGCCCGGTGACCGTGTCTGCTGACGCGCCTATTGATCGCCCGCCGACGCCCGCGTACGGCCGGGCCGGTCGCGATCTGCCGTCCGCGATCGGCGTGGGAGTCGGCTTCGGAGCCTTGGCGGTCGTCTGCTTGCTCTACTTTCCCCTCGGCTTCGTGTTGTTGATCGCAGCGGCCACTGCGGCTGCGGCCCGAGAGCTACAACGCGAGCTGGGCCGGCAGGGCATGCATGCGGCGCCGGTCCCGATCATGGCGGGCTGCGTGCTGGTAGCGGTCCTGCCGTACGTTCTCGGTGAACTGTTGCCGGTTGGGCTTCCGATGATCGGGGTGGTGCTCAGCTGCGTTGCGATCACTGTCATTGCTGCCATGATCTGGCGGATGCCGCGCGGCCCGGCCGGCTACGTACGCGATGTGGCGGCCAGCTTGTTGATCATTGCCTACGTGCCGCTGCTGGCTTCTTTCGCGGTGCTGATGATCTCCGGCGAGCAAGGCGCCGCACGGATCGTGGCGTTCGTGCTGGTAGTGACGATGAGCGACACCGGGGGGCTGATCGCCGGTGTGTTGTTCGGCAAGCACCCGATGGCGCCAGGGATCAGCCCGAAGAAGTCCTGGGAAGGACTGGCTGGATCCCTGATCTTCGGCATCGCGGCTGGAGTCGGCACAGCGATTCTTGGCCTGAACGTCGCTTTCTGGGTGGGAATACTGCTTGGGGTTGCGCTCGTCATCATCGGCACGTGTGGTGATCTGATCGAGTCGATGATCAAGAGAGACCTCGGGATCAAGGACATGAGTTCCTTCCTGCCCGGGCACGGGGGAGTCATGGATCGTCTTGATTCGCTCCTTTTTGCTGCCCCGGTAGCCTGGCTGATCATGTACCTCTTGGTCCCGGGCGGATGAGCGAAAGCCTCCCCTTAGTCGTCAACGCTCCGCGTCGTGGTCAGCCGCCACGGCATTGGGCGGACTTGACGCCTGCGCAGCGACGGGAGTACGTCGAAGCTGCCGGGCACCGCGCCTTCCGTGCTCGCCAACTGTCGGCGCACTACTTCGAGGGCTTTCGTACCGATCCTGCGGAGTGGACCGACCTGCCGGTCAGCACCCGGGAGGCACTGGCGGAGCGGTTTCTCCCCTCGTTGCTGACTCCGGTGCAGGAGCTGACCTGCGACGGAGACACCACAGTCAAGAGCCTGTGGCGGCTTCACGACGGCGCCCTCGTGGAGAGCGTGCTGATGCGCTATCCCGACCGGGTCACCATGTGCGTATCGAGCCAGGCCGGCTGCGGCATGGCTTGCCCGTTCTGCGCTACTGGGCAGAGCGGCCTGCAGCGCAATCTGAGTGCCGCGGAGATCGTGGAGCAGGTGATGGATGGCGCCCGCAAGCTCGACCGTGGGCAAGTTCCCGGGGGTCGGGCTCGCGTCAACAACGTGGTCTTCATGGGGATGGGGGAGCCCCTGGCCAACTACAGGGCGGTCCTCGACGCCGTACGTCAGCTGGTCACGCCAACACCTGACGGCTTGGGGATGAGTGCTCGAGGCATCACGGTGTCGACCGTCGGCCTCGTACCGAGAATGCAGCAGCTGGCGACCGAGGGAATTCCCGTGACCCTGGCGCTCTCGCTACATGCGCCCGACGACGAGCTACGCGACGAATTGGTGCCGATCAACACCCGCTGGAACGTCGCCGAAGTCGTGGACGCCGCGTGGGAATATGCGCGGCTCACCAAACGTCGGGTGTCCATCGAGTACATCCTGATCCGCGATATCAATGATCAGGCGTATCGGGCCGATATGTTGGCGCGGGTGCTGCGGCGTCGCGGCAACTGGGGCTGGGTCCACGTGAACTTGATACCGATGAACCCGACGCCGGGTTCCATCTGGACCGCTTCACGCCGTCGAGACGAGGACGAGTTCGTCCGACGGCTGGAGGCCAAGGGCGTGCCGGTGACCGTGCGAGATACCCGTGGCCGGGAGATCGACGGCGCCTGCGGGCAGCTCGCGGCGCACGCCTCGTAACCGCGAGGGTTTCGGCGAGAACGACCGCCCTCACGCAGCAGGCAACCAGACCGAGACCAATGAGCACGTGTCGAGTCGAGACCAGTCACCGTCAAACTCCAGCTGGGCCACGGTGCCGGCGGGAAAGCGGCCCTCGATCGCTGCGACGGCCTCCGGCGCAGAAGTGGTCGGGTCCGTCAGCTCGTACACCACGCCGGGTGCGCCGGGAGCGTGTCCAACGAGAAGGGCAACATGGCAATCGCCAGGAAGGTCGCGGACGGCCTCGATCAGCGTATCGGTTCCGGCATTGTAGAAACGGTCAGCGATGTCGACCTGGTTGGGGGCAGGCGGATCACCCAGCTTCAGTTGATCGAGCGTCTGCCGCGCGCGGACTGCGCTCGAGCACAGCACGGTGTCGACGGTGATGCCTCGCCTGTGCAGGTAGTCGCCCGCCTCACGCGCATGGTGTTCGCCGGCGGTGGTGAGCCGTCGCTCCGTATCCCGGCTACCCGGCCGTGTCTCCTCGGCTTGGGCATGGCGGAGGACGAGCAGGGAGCGTCGCAGGACCATCCCCGCAGCCTAGAAGGTCGCGGATCGGGCGCATTCACAAAGCGTTGATGAGAGCTGGTTCGAGGACGGCGCCCGCGCCTGGGACGGTTGGTTCGACATCGAGCGCGGCCAGCAACATCCGAGTCGTGGCTGTCGCCGCGGATAGCGTCGGGAGACCTGTGCGATCCTGCGCAGCCTCGATCGAGCGCAGCGAGGGCATCTGGACGCAGGCCGACAGCACGAGCGCCTCCGCGCCCGTCAGATCAAGACGATCGGTCAGTGGCAGAAGATCATCCGGATCGAGCCGCCCGACTGCGCGGTTGTCGGTGACGTTCAGGCTGATCGAATCGACAACGTCGACGTCAGCTTCGTCGGCCATGTAGTCGATCACTCGAGCAGTGAGCTCCGGTGCGTAGGGCGCGATCATGGCGATTCGGTGCGCTCCCAAATGGCGGATGCTGTCGAGTAGCGCGCCGGCGCTCGTCACGACCGGCGTCCTGCCCCCGGCCGCCGCGAGAAGCTGGGCCTCCGCGCGTTGGTGTGCCCCAGGACCGTCAGCCATGACGGCGACGAGGCAGGCGTAGGCCAAGGCGTCGCAATCCGCATCGGCCAGTTCGACCGCACACCGGCCGCTTTGAGCGTTCATGGCGGCCAGCCCGTCAGGTGTCACGCTGGACATTCGCATTCGCGCCGAGTGAAAAGTGAAGCGCTCAGGAGCGATCGACTCCCGGCGCCGGAAGAGCTCGGGCAATTCACTCTCCATTGTCACGTTCGAGCTCGGGACGATGAGCCCGATCCTTCGGATGAGGTTTCTCATCGGTCGCTCATCCGCAGCGAATAATCGCGGACCATCAGTCTGGTCTGCGCCTTCAGCCCCAGCACCAGACCGAGCCCGAAGTCGGCGAGTATCCGCCGGACCGTGCCGGCGGACAGAGATCCATGCCGTTCCAAGATCAAGTGCGGCCGCGGGTCCCCGGGCATCCGGACAACGGTATGGAAACTGAGGACTGTCGTCGACATCGGTAGATAGTGCGGATAGCGGGCCCGGGCGGCAGCCTCGTTCTCCTGCGCCAAGACCAGAAAATCGTCCTCAGTGCCGAACTCCGCCTCCAGCCCGTCGGCACGCCAGTGCGCCGGCGAATCATCGGCGCCGGTGAGGTGCCGTGAGCGGTTGGCTGAGGTGATGTAGAGAGGCTCATCGGGACACAACCGCGCGGCCGTGCTGAGGAACGAATTCGATGGGCAGGCATAGCCCGGTGCGATCACCTGGGCGGTGTCGATGTCACCCTCGAGGACGCTGAGCTGTCGCGGCACGGACGCTGCGGCCGGCCCGCGAAAGCCGAACGGGCCTAGCGCGAAGAAAGCATCGAGTAAGCACCGGACCGTACGGCGGCTGAGCCCCGCGGGCAGCTTGTCGAAGTCCCATACCTCTGTGAGCGCGGCCGGCGCGCCGGTGATGCTGCCGACCTGAGAAGGTGGCCTCCCCTTCATCACGTTGACCCGGCGGACGGTGTCCGCATCACCTCGGGTTGTGATCACGTAGAAGTTGGCAAAAGCGTGGGCCACCACCGCACCTGCCGCTAGCAGCTCGGCGGCGCGATCGCGGTCGCGAGCGCTGTTGATCTTGTATCGCACGCGCGCCTGCGGCAGCGTGATCATCGTGTCCTCCTTGGTTTTCTCGAACTCAGGAGGGCCCAGTTGCACGGCTTGATACCGATGGCGAGGATTGCGCCGTGACGGAACTCGACGAGGCGGCGGACCACCGGCAGGCGTTGGTCGAGCTGGCGGGGGCGTACTCCATAGCAACCGACTATTGGGATTGGCAGGGCAAGCACGTCCTGGTGGCTCCGGAGACCATCGTGAAAGTGCTCGCCGGGCTTGGGGTCGATGCCTCGACGTCGGCGGCGGCCTGGCACGCTCTGGCTGAGAGGCACCGCGAGCCGTGGACCCGGATGCTGCCCCCTTTTCTGGCGCTGCGCCAGCATCGAACTGCGTCGGTGTGGGTGCACGTCA
Source organism: uncultured Actinomycetota bacterium (assembly GCA_963754965.1). Classification (GTDB taxonomy): domain Bacteria; phylum Actinomycetota; class Actinomycetes; order Propionibacteriales; family Propionibacteriaceae; genus Microlunatus. The sequence continues at coordinate 400,405 of CAVWIA010000007.1, read as the reverse complement.
CTCACGGCGACCCGGTCGAAGTCTGGATCGAGGAAGAAACTGGTGGTCGGCGGGATCAGATCCACCAGTTGGAGAACTGGACGCCGCCACGGGAGATCGACGGCCGCTGGGTCGGTGAGGCGTCGTTCGAAGTGCCGGGCGATCTGCCGCTGGGTTATCACACGCTGCGAGCCCGCAGCAACGGCGACGAGTCGTCGATGCCGTTGATCATCACACCGGCCTGGCTCGGTTTCCCGGAACGCACGGGACATCGCCGCGTTTGGGGCGTCGCGGCCCAGCTCTACAGCGTCCGGTCTGCTCAGTCCTGGGGAGTCGGAGACTTCACCGATCTGGAAGATCTTGCCGTCTGGTCTGCCGCCGAACACGGCGCCGACTACGTGCTGGTCAACCCGATGCACGCAGCAGAGCCGGTGCCGCCGATGGAGCCGTCGCCCTACCTCCCAAGCAGTCGACGCTTCGCCAATCCGCTCTACCTCCGAGTCGAGCGAGTCCCCGAGTACGCGCTCGCCAGCAACGACCAACGGACCGAGATCGACAAGCGTCGGGAGAAATTTCTGGTCGGTTTCGACGCTGCAGCGCCGATCGATCGAGACCGCTCGTGGAAGGCCAAGCGCAAGGCGTTGTCGATTCTCTTCTCGGAGCCCCGGACCGCGGGCCGGCAGATCTCATTCGACGCGTATCGGCGCCGGGAGGGCGCGGGTCTGCAGAACTTCGCCACCTGGGCGGTGCTGGCCAAGCATTATGGTCCGCGATTTCCCGAGTGGCCGGACGAGCTGCAGCATCCGGACTCGCCTGCGGTCGCGCAGTTCCAACATGATCATGCCCGGCAGATCGAGTTCGAGTGCTGGCTGCAGTGGCTGACAGACGAACAGCTTGCGTTGGCACAAAGTGCCGGGCGGCGCGCCGGGATGGGTCTGGGCATCATGGCGGACCTGGCGGTCGGGGTGCATCCGGCCGGGGCGGACGCATGGAGCATGCAGGACATCTACGCCAAGGGCGTGGCGGTCGGAGCGCCGCCCGATCCGTACAACCAGAACGGTCAGAACTGGACCCAGCCACCCTGGCGGCCGGACCGGCTCGCCGACACCGCCTATGGTCCCTTCCGGGAGATGGTCGCCACCATCCTGCGGCATGCGGGCGGCATCCGCGTCGACCACGTCATCGGGCTGTTCCGGCTCTGGTGGATCCCTGACGGTTCTGGCCCGACCGAAGGCACCTACGTTCGGTACGACCACGAGGCCATGATCGGCATCCTCGCGCTGGAAGCTCATCGGGCCGAAGCGCTCGTCGTCGGGGAGGATCTGGGCACCGTGGAGCCCTGGGTACGGGACTACCTTCGCGAGCGTGGAATCCTCGGTACGTCGATTCTCTGGTTCGAATTCGAGTGGGAAGCAGGGGGAGCGCCGCTGCGACCCGAATGGTGGCGTGAGTATTGCCTGGCGTCGGTCGACAACTCACGATCTGCCACCGACGGCCGGCTACCTGGCCGGCGACCACGTCCGGTTACGCGATGAATTGGGCGTTCTCACCCGATCGCTGGAAGCGGAGCTGGAGGCGGACGAAAAGGATCGGCAGGCCTGGCTCGATAACCTGCGCGACCTAGGTGTCCTGGCAGAGGACGCGGATGTCCAGGAGACGATCCGCGCCCTCCATCGCTACCTCACCCGGACCCCGTCGCGTCTGTTGTGCCTATCGCTTGCTGACGCGGTCGGAGATCGGCGGCCCCAGAACCAGCCCGGCACGATCGACGAGTACCCGAACTGGCGGGTACCGCTCACCGGGCCCGACGGCTCTCCGGTCATGCTCGAGGATGTGTTTCGCAGCGAGCGTGTCGCCTCACTGGCCGAAGTCTTTCGTACGGAGTAGGTCGCCGCTGTTCAGCGACCGGCGTGGATGACTCCCTTGGTCGACGGCCTTCTGGACCGCATCCGCCTCGGCCTGGGTTAGTGTCCCCGCCTTGACCGCCGCGTCGAGTCGTTCCTTGAGCGCGGCTGCTTCGGTCGCTTGGCGCTCCGCTCGAATCTCGTCGAGTGCTGCCTTGACCTTGGCTTCGTCAATGTTGAGCTTCGCTGCGAGCGCTTTGGCGAGGGCGGTGTCGCGCTCGGCGAGGTCGGGCGGTTGGTTCGGATCGGGTCTGGTTGTGGGCGCGTTCGCCTCGCGAATCTCCAGCAGCGCAGTCGCGACCTTGTCCTTGCGGGACTGCCCAGCTTGCTGGCCAGTTGATCGGCGAGCTGCTCACCGCGCATTCCTCGTCCGGGAACGTGATCGCCTGCCGTGCCGGTTTGGTTGGAATCCGGTGTTCCGGCCGCCGAAGGCGTGCCAGACGGCGTGGGCGTCGGCGTCGGATCAGCGTTGGCCAGGCTGGAAACTCCCAGCGCCACCCCAATGGCGGTAACCCCTACCGCTGCCGAAACCGCGAGAGCCTTCTTAGGTCGTGACACGTATCCACTCCTCCTTCTCGGGCCAGCGCTGTGCCGACGCTCGGTCGTGATCGAGGATTCGGCCCCGGGCTGGCATGGCTCTGGCAGCAAGCTGGCAAGAGCCTATGAACGGCTGTGTTCATCCGGAATCGAGGCGGTTGTGGTGTGCTCAGCCGAGAAGATGGACCGCCTCGGCCACATCGTCCACGCAATGCACCACCTTCCCCAGCAGCCTGCCGTCGCCGAGCCGTTCCAGTAGCGGCCAGGCCGGATAACGGGTCGTCCAGTAGTCGACGTCGACCAAGATCATCGGGGCGATCTGACTGGCGTCTGCGGCATAGAAGTTCTCGGTCACCGCTTGGAAGATCTCTTGCACGGTTCCAGCGTGGCCGGGGAGATAGACGATCCCTCCTCGGCAGCGGTGCAACAGCGTGTCCTCGCGCAACGCATTGGCGAAGTACTTTGCGATCCTCGTCGCGAAGAGGTTCGTCGGCTCGTGCCTGTAGAACCAGGTCGGAATGCTGATGCTTGCCCCGGCCCGATTGATGGACCAGCGCCGTCGCACCGCAAATGCTGCGGCGGCCCAGCCGTCGATCGTCGGCCGGTACGGACGGTGCCGCGCGTCAAGATCGTTAAGGCTGCGTCGAGCTCCGCGGGCCATGGACTCAGGTCGGCACCGAGGTTGGCGGCTTCCATCGCCCCCGGCCCGCCTCCGGTCAGCACGACGTGACCGGAGCGCGTCAACGTTGACGCGAGGTCGGCCGCGGCTCGGTATTCCGGCTCACCTCGCGACGAGCGTGTGACCTCCCATCACGCCGACCACCTGGCGCGGATCGAGATCAGCGGTCGCCTCGTCGAGGGCGTCAGTCATCGCGTGATCATGCAGTGCGACCGCCAGATCCTCGGTCAGGGACCGTACCTGGTGTGGGCGGGACCAGGCGTAGATCGCTGCGTCGGGGCTCTCGGCGTAACTTCGGTCGCCGTAGAGCTCGGCGGCGTCGTAGAGCTGGGCGCGGTAGCGGGTCGAACGGCAGATCTGGCAGCCGTGGAAACAGCAGAGCACCCGACCGACGCAGATGATCCTCGATGTCCGGCCGGAAAGCGCAACCGAGAAAGACACCGCCCCGCGGATCGACCCCAAGCAAGGCGTCGGACCGCCCGGTCAGATCCACGGACTGGACGAACCAGCCGTTGAGCCGGGAGGTGCCACCGATGTGAGCGTCGAAATCGGCCAGGCTTTCGATCTCCAGCAGCCGACGCGACATGGTGCTCGCATTCTGTCAGGCCGCCGAGCGGCATGGGCTGATCCCACGATCGCGATCCCGATGACCTCAACGACGAGATCCGCGCAGTCTTCACAAGGGGTTGGATTCCCCTTGTCGCGGATGCAGTACGGCAGACTGGCGGGGTGCGTGACGTCGTTGTCCTGGGGAGTACCGGCTCGATCGGCACGCAGGCCCTCGAGGTGGTCAGCCGAGCACCCCGGCGAGTTCCGGGTCGTCGGCCTTGCGGCTGGCGGGTCTTCGATCTCGCTGCTTGGCCCAGCAGGTGTTGGATACCGGTGCCCGTACGGTCGGGCTCAGCAAAGCGACGACCGTGCAAGACCTCCAGCTCGCGCTCTACGCCGAGGCCAGCAAGCGCGGCTGGGCTAGCGGGGACGCGCGGCTTCCGCAGATTCTGGCTGGTCCTGACGCGGCGACCCAGGTCGCGCGCCTGCCCTCCGACATCGTCCTCAACGGGATCACCGGATCCAGCGGACTCGCTCCGACTCTCGCCGCGCTCGAGGCGGGCAGCATCCTGGCGTTGGCCAACAAGGAGTCACTGGTGATCGGTGGTCCACTGGTCACCTCCGCCGCCGCGGAATCCCAGATCGTCGCCGTGGACTCAGAACACTCCGCACTGGCGCAGTGCCTTCGCGGCGCGGCGCCAGCCGACGTCGACCGGCTCATCCTGACGGCCAGCGGCGGGCCCTTCCGGGGCGGACTCGGGACCAGATGACCGACGTCACGCCGGCCGAGGCACTGGCTCACCCGACCTGGCAGATGGGCCGGGTGGTCACCACCAATTCGGCCACCCTGGTCAACAAGGGCTTGGAGCTACTCGAGGCGCACCTGCTGTACCGCGTACCGCTGGACCGGATCGACGTGGTCGTGCACCCACAGTCGATCGTGCACTCGATGGTGCAGTTCGTCGACGGCTCGACGCTTGCGCAGTGCTCGCCCCCCGACATGAAACTGCCGATCGCTCTCGCGTTGAGCTGGCCGGAGCGGCTGGCGGGCGTCGCCCGACCCTGCGATTGGACGACCGCCGCGAGTTGGACGTTCGAGCCACTGGACACCGACGCCTTCCCAGCGGTGGAACTGGCCCGATCCGCGGGCCACCTCGGTGGCACCGCGCCTGCGGTGTTCAATGCAGCCAACGAGGAATGCGTCGACGCATTTCATGAAGGCCGGATCGGCTTTCTCGACATCCTGAGCGTCGTGGAGCGGGTGCTGAGCGAGCATGCGGGGCTTCGACCTACCCAGCCGGCGTTGTCTGCGCGCGTAGGCTCGACGTTGGTCGGCAGTGACCAACTCAGCCTCGACGTCGTGCTTGCGGCAGATGCATGGGCGCGAGAGCGGGCGGCAGCGCTGGTCTCATCGATCAATCACCAGACAGCAGTGGAGCAGGGACGCTAGGTGGACATCGTCATCTATCTCGCTGGCGCCATCGCTTTCTTTGCTCTGGTGATGGCCTCGATCGCGCTGCATGAGATTGGGCATCTCGTGCCGGGAAAGCGCTTCGACGTCAAGACCACCCAGTACTTCGTCGGCTTTGGCCGCACCCTGTGGTCGCGACGACGCGGGGAGACGGAGTACGGCTTCAAGCTCTTCCCCCTCGGCGGCTACGTACGGTTCGTCGGCATGTTTCCGCCTGCCAAGGACCGGCCGGGCAAGGTCCGGCAGTACAGCACCGGCCCGTTCCGGTCGCTCGCCGACAACGCCAGGGCCGCCGAATGGCAGGACATCAAGCGTGAAGACGAAGGCCGCCTCTTCTACCAGAAGAAGTCCTGGCAGAAGCTGATCATCATGGCCAGCGGGGCCACGATGAACATCCTGCTGGCGTTCGTGATCTTCCTCGGCGTCGCCGCAACCTATGGCGTCTATCGGTCCCAGCCGGAGGTCAACCGAGTGCAGGAGTGCATCGTCGCCACCAACGATGCCGATCGCAGCTGCTCGGGTAAGCCGCCCACGCCCGCAGCCCAGGCCGGCATCCAGAAGGGTGATCGAATCGTCGCCTTCAACTCCCAACCTGTTCGCGACTGGAATGAGATCTCGACCTTGATTCGGGCGAATCTCGACCAACCGGTCGTTCTCACCGTCGAACGTGACGGAAAGCGACTGGCGCTTCCGCAAGTGAACACGGTGATCACCGGAGTGCCTGACCGCTACGATCCCTCGAAGCGGGTCGCGGCCGGGTTCTTGGGGGTTGAACCGGTGGTCAGGCGAGAACGCGGCGGCCCGGTTGCGGTCATCGGCGACATGTGGCAGATGACCAAGCAGACCGCGGTTGCGTTGATCGACTTCCCGGTGAAGGTGTACTACACCGCCTACAACCTGGTGACCGGCAAACCGCGGGATATCTACGGGCCGATGAGCATTGTGGGCGCCAGTCGGGCGGCCGGTGAGATCGCCGCCACTGATCAGATCAGTGCTGCCGACAAGGTTGCCAGCCTGTTCACGGTGCTGGCGTCGGTAAATCTCTTCGTCGGCCTGTTCAATTTCGTTCCGCTGCTACCGATGGACGGGGGTCACATGGCCGGTGCCGTCTACGAAGGGGTCAGGCGCGGCTGGGCTCGGCTCTTCCACCGACCCGATCCCGGCTACGTGGACACCGCGCGGATGCTTCCAATCGCCTACGTCGTCGGCGGCATCATCCTGGTCTCGGGCGTGGTGCTGATCTTGGCCGATATCCTCGACCCGATCCGCTTGTTTTGACGGATCGCCCATCGGCGATCACAGCCGTTTGTTTTGAGCAGATAACCCAGCGGCGACAACTGCCGTGTCTCCCCGGTGTCGATTCCGGCGTGCTTCGTTCGTCGTTAAAGATGAGGACGGCCATTGGGGCGGTCCCGCGTTGGGAGGAGGATGCTGCATGCCGCCCGTGCCGATCTGCTGCACAAACTCCACCGCGACAGCGAAGCGGCGGATGCCTATCGGTCTGCCCTCCAGCTGGTCGGCAATGAACCGGAGAGAGTCTTCCTTTCTCAACGCCTGTCCGATGTCAGCACCGCTTGCCAGGTCCCTTGGAGGAGCTGACTGCCTCCTAGTACGCTGACTCCTCCTAGTAAGGGAGAAGAACTAGGGACGGCACAAAGGTGTGATGGCAGATGCAGCAACAGCGCCCTAGGGGCACTCCCGATTGGCTGTATTTCGCCATCGTGGTGGCTCTTGGCGTGTACTTCATCATTGGTGGGATCGCCTGGACGATGTTCATCTACAACGGGGTGCAAGTGCCGGAGTCGTTCATCACGCTGCTGGCCACCATCGCCGGTGGTTTGGTTGGTGTACTGGCGCCCGCTCGCGGTCCCGGACGATCCTCGCAGGATCAGCAGGATGGGTCGTCGCCGCACGGATAGTCGCCGTCGGACCCGTTCTGACCTGGCGAGAGGGTCGCCGCGGCGCCGGTGATTGAGCTTTGATGCGTCGTGGAGACTTCCGCCGCAAGTGGCTACGCTTGATCGGCGGCGAGGCCAGCACGAAGTCCGTGGTCCGCCGAAACCGCGAAAGGCCTCATGAGTATCGATCTCGGGATTCCGACCCTGCCACCGCCAACCCTCGCTCCGCGCCGGGAGACGCGGCAGATCCGGGTCGGCAAGGTGCTGGTGGGTGGAGACGCGCCGATCAGTGTCCAGTCGATGACCACGACGCTGACCGCTGACATCAACGCGACCTTGCAGCAGATCGCCGAGCTGACCGCGACCGGCTGCGACATCGTCCGGGTTGCGGTGCCGAGTCAGGACGATGCCGACGCGCTCCCCGCGATCGCCAGGAAGTCACAGATCCCGGTCATCGCTGACATCCACTTCCAGCCGAAGTACGTCTTCGCGGCCATCGACGCCGGCTGCGCGGCCGTCCGGGTGAATCCTGGCAACATCAAGGCGTTCGACGACAAAGTCGGCGAGATCGCCAAGGCAGCCACCGATGCGCGCTGCTCCATCCGGATTGGCGTTAACGCCGGCTCGCTGGACAAGCGGCTGCTCGCCAAGTACGGCAAGGCGACCCCGGAGGCGCTCGTCGAGTCGGCGCTGTGGGAGGCGAGCCTCTTCGAGGAGCATGGGTTCCGCGACTTCAAGATTTCCGTCAAGCACAACGATCCGGTGATCATGGTGCGCGCGTACGAACTGCTGTCTGAGGCCTGCGCCTATCCATTGCATCTGGGCGTGACCGAGGCTGGTCCAGCCTTCCAGGGCACCATCAAGTCAGCCGTCGCCTTCGGTGCGCTTCTCTCCCGTGGTATCGGCGATACGATCCGGGTCTCGCTTTCTGCGCCGCCGGTCGAGGAAGTCAAGGTGGGAATCAAGATCCTGGAATCGCTGAACCTCCGGCCGCGACACCTGGAAATCGTCTCCTGTCCGTCCTGTGGGCGGGCCCAGGTCGACGTCTACAAGCTGGCGGAGGAGGTCACGGCCGGGCTGGAAGGTCTCGAGGTGCCGTTGCGCGTCGCAGTGATGGGCTGCGTCGTGAACGGTCCCGGCGAAGCTCGGGAGGCAGATCTCGGCGTCGCGTCCGGCAACGGCAAGGGTCAGATTTTCGTCCGCGGCGAGGTGATCAAGACTGTACGCGAGAGCGACATCGTCGAGACCCTGATCGAGGAGGCCATGAGGTTGGCGGACAATCTGCCGGCGGCTGAGGGCGTTCCGCAGGTCAGCGTGGTCTGATCATGGAGCAGGCCGCCGCCTTCCCCGGCCGCTCGTCGGTTGGGCTGCGCCGGCGGGGCGGCCGCGTGCGCGTGCTCACTCGAAACGATCTTCCGGCGGCCATCCGGGTGCTGTCGATCAACCCGGTGGAGAACGTCATGGTCGCCGCCCGGGTGCGGGCCGCGGGCGTTGAGCAGTCCAGCCTCGGCTGTCCGATCTGGGGTTTCGAGCGCGACGGTGCGCTCAGGGCTCTGTGTCACGTCGGGTCCAACATGGTGCCGGTGAACGCCACTGCGGAGGCGGTCGCGGCATGGGTCGAATTCGCCGGCCCGAAGCGGCCGTGCGCCTCCATCATCGGCCCCTCGACCGTGGTGCTCGGCATGTGGCGGCAGCTGTCGGATCGGTGGGGAGCGCCGTGGCGGGAGGTCCGCAACGTCCGGCCCCACCAGCCAGTCCTCGCGATCAGCAAGGACCCGCTGGTGACCCCGAATCCGCAGGTCCGCCGAGTCACCCTGGAGCACTGGGACTCCTACTACGATGCCGCGGTGCGGATGTACACCGAGGAAGTTGGTGTGTCGCCCATCCAGGGGAATCCGGCCGGCTACCGGTTCTACGTCCGGCAGTTGATCACCTCGGGACGGGCGTTCGGCCTCTTCGACGGCAACCGGGTGCTCTTCAAGGCGGACCTCGGGTCGGTTTCAGGCTCGGTCTGCCAGGTGCAAGGGGTCTGGCTCGAACCCGAGCTCCGGGGCCGCGGCCTGTCCGCCGCGGCCATGGCGGCTGTGGTGCAGCTGGCCCGCAGGCTGGTGCCCACCGTGTCGCTCTACGTCAATGACTACAACATGCCGGCCCGGGCAATGTACGACCGTGTTGGTTTCGCCAAGGTGGGCGAATTCGCCACCATTCACTACTGAGGAGCTGTCTCGCGACGCTCCCAGATGCGAGCCTCGCAGGCGGAGCTGTCCGACGCCGCAGCGTGGCCGCAATGAGGACGCCGCGCGGATAGGGTTTCGCACGTGATCACCCGAATGTCGGAGTTGTTCGTCCGAACCCTACGGGAAGACCCGGCAGATGCCGAGGTGCCGAGCCATCGATGGCTGGTTCGGGCTGGGTACATCAGGCGTGCCGCGCCGGGCATCTACACCTGGTTGCCACTCGGGTTCCGGGTGCTCCGGAAGGTCGAAGGGATCGTGCGGCAGGAGATGGACGGGATCGGAGCCCAGGAGGTGCACTTTCCGGCGCTGCTACCCCGCGAGCCGTACGAGGCGACCGGGCGGTGGACGGACTATGGCGACACCATCTTTCGGGTGAAGGACCGCAAGGGTGCGGACTATCTGCTCGGACCCACCCACGAGGAGATGTTCACGCTGCTGGTCAAGGACCTCTACTCCTCCTACAAGGACCTGCCGCTGTCCCTCTACCAGATCCAGACGAAGTACCGGGACGAGGCGCGGCCGCGGGCCGGCCTGCTCAGGGGTCGCGAGTTCGTCATGAAGGACTCGTATTCCTTCGACATCGACGATGAAGGCCTCCAGAAGTCCTACGACATGCATCGGGATGCGTACGTCAAGATCTTCAATCGGCTGGGTTTCGAGTACGTGATCGTGCACGCTATGTCGGGCGCGATGGGCGGCTCGGCCAGTGAGGAGTTTCTGGCGGTTGCCGAGAATGGGGAGGACACGTTTGTCCGCTCCCCGGGTGGTTATGCCGCGAATGTGGAAGCGGTCAGCGTCGCGCCGCCGCCGGCGGTCTCGTACGACGAGGCACCGGCCGCCCATGTCGAGGACACACCGGACACGCCGACGATCGACACCCTGGTCGCGTTGGCGAATGCGCGATTTGCGCGCCCAGATCGGCCGTGGCGGGCCGGCGACACGTTGAAGAACGTCGTCTTCATGGTCAAGGAGGTGGACGGCTCGCGGCATCCGCTGGCGGTGGGCGTACCGGGTGACCGGGACGTGGACCTGAAGCGGCTGGCTGCGCACCTGGAACCGGCGGAGGCTGAGCCGTTCAACGACAAGGACTTCATGGCGCATCCGGAGCTGGTGAAGGGCTACCTCGGTCCGGAAGTCCTGGGTGTGGACGGCCCGACCAAGATCAGATACCTGGTCGACCCGCGGGTGGTCAGCGGCACTCGCTGGCTGACCGGTGCGAACCGGCCCGGCCGTCACGTCTTCGACCTGGTCTGCGGCCGTGATTTCACCCCGGACGGCACCATCGATGCCGCCGATGTCCGGGAAGGCGATCCGGCACCTGACGGCAGCGGCCCGCTTCGGTTGGCGCGAGGCATCGAGATGGGCCATATCTTTCAGTTGGGCAGGAAGTACGCGGAGGCTCTCGGCCTCAAAGTCCTTGATCAACACGGCAAGCTTGTGACGGTCACCATGGGCTCCTACGGGGTTGGCGTCTCCCGCGCGGTGGCTGCCGTGGCAGAGGGCACGGCCGACGAGAAGGGGTTGTGCTGGCCCCGCGAGTTGGCACCGTACGACGTGCAACTGCTCGCCACCGGCAAGGACGAGGCGGTGTTAGCCGCCGCAGTCGATCTTGCTGTGCAACTCGACGAGGCCGGGGTCCAGGTGCTGCTCGACGACCGGAAAGTGAGTCCTGGCGTGAAATTCGCCGACGCCGAGCTGATGGGTATGCCCAGCATCGTCGTCGTGGGTCGCGGGCTCGCAGACGGCATGATCGAGCTCCGTGATCGATGCTCTGGCGAGCAGTCCGACATCGCTCTGGCCGATGCGTTGGGAGACATTGTGGCGGCCGTGCACGGTCGCCCCGCGTTGGACTGACCGGTGCCGGGACTCGATCTCGAGCCGCTAACCCTGCTCCTGCTGATCGTGGCCGCGTTCAGCGCCGGCTGGGTGGACGCCGTCGTTGGCGGCGGCGGCCTGATCCAGCTCCCCGCGTTGCTGCTCGCGCTGCCCCCCAGTACCTCGCCGGCGGCCATCCTTGGCACCAACAAGATTTCGTCGGTCTGGGGCACGGCGACGAGCTCGATCACCTACGCGGTCAAGATCAAGCCGGACTGGAGGACGGTGCTGCCGCTCGTGCTCGGGTCCGGGGTCGGTTCGGCATTGGGCGCGCAGGCCGCGAAACTGTTGCCGAGGGACTACTTCACACCGATCGTCCTGGTCGCCTTGGTGGTGGTAGGCGTCTACACCTGGCGGCGGCCGAAGCTCGGTCTGACGTCGGCGCGCAAGCACGATGGGCGGGCGCACTACGGTCGTACGACGTTGATCGGCCTCACGGTTGGGGCGTACGACGGCTTTCTCGGCCCCGGCACCGGATCCTTCTTCGTGATCTTGCTGGTCGGCGTGCTCGGGTACGGGTTCCTCGAGGCCAGCGCCAAGGCCAAGATCGCGAATCTGACGACCAATGTGGTGGCGATCATCGTCTTCGGCCTGAGCGGCTCGGTGCTGTGGGCCCTCGGTCTCACCATGGGCTTCGCGAACCTCGTCGGTGGGCTGATCGGGGCGCGCACAGCGCATCCGGCACGGTAATGCCTTCATCCGCCGGGTGTTCCTGGTCGTGCTCGCTGCTTTGATCATCAAGTTGGCCTACGACACGGTCCGCCAGCTGCTGGGTTGGTAGCGACTAAGGCCATCCCGGCCAGGCGCTGAGCGGAGCGCCCCAGGAGCGAGCCGTCCTGGCCGTGGCGTCGAGCGTATCGAACGCCAGCTTCCTACTCGTCGCCCTTGGCGGCGGCCACGAAGAGCCCGCAGAAAGGCAGCAGGGCCGACTGCATGTGCGCGATGAGCTTCCCTGCGCTGGCCGCGTCGTGGACCCGCACTGACGGTACGTATGCGGACATGGGGACCGGAACCTGTGACGGAATGTTTGGTCAGGATCGAGATGAGCCGCTCCCGCAAGATCCGGACGCGGAGGAGTTCGGCGACCGCGCGAACACGGCGCTTGCCCAGGACCGGCAGCCTGCCGATGGCCAGCTGATAGCCGTAGACGAGGGCGTGCAGCTGGGCCACGAGTTCGGCGACGGCTTGGTCAGCGGAGACTGCGGGCAGGGGGTGGCGCTTCGACGACGCGATACGCACTGCCTGATTCGTTGCTCAGGGCGGACGCGTAGCTGCTGGCCGCCACCGACATCGACGCCCATAGCAGGGCTGGGAAGCCGGACGAGGCGCGTGCTGTCTTCGCGTGGCTGCGGGCCGCGGCGCGTCTCACGCTTGATCAGCGACGCAAGCGTCTGGTCCACCGGCAGCGTTCCCGGTCGGGGCGAAGCTGGTGGTGCTGATACCGGCTCGTTCGTGGCCTCGGGACTGTTCAGGGCGCCCACGTGATCGAGATGGCCGGCCCGGACGGCGGCCAAGAGTGCAAGCTGATCCTTGGAGAGCTGTGTGTGCTGATTGCCGGTGACGTCAGCTCCGGCGAGCTCGGCTAACTCCTGTTCGAGTACGACTCCGTGAATTATCCGAGGGTTCCGCGTAGCGGTTGGGGTCGTCGGACGAACTCGCGGGAGGGCCGCCGGTGCCCGAGGTGTCGGTGCGGGGTTGGTTGATCGCACGGTCGGTGGCGGTGCATCCGGACAGAGCGACGGGCAGGCCGACCAGAAAGATCAGCGCCTCGCGTCGGCCGAGCGGCGGCGGTGTTGGGGCGCCGCTCGATGCCATTCGCCGACCGTACCCCAGGGCCGCGCGAGTATGCTGCGACACACGGCGATATCCGGTCCGGCCGAGCCGTTCTCGGAGCAGTCGCGTGCACAACTGCTTGACCCAACCGGATCGAAGGACGCACATGAGAGATAGCCAGATTGCCGATCTGCTGCGCCCTTTGCTTGCCGAGTTCGATCTTGAGTTGGAGGCGGTGGAAGTCATCCCCGCCGGGAAGCGTCGATTGTTGCGGGTCGTCGTTGACGGCGACGGGCCCAATGGCACCGGCCCGCTGTTGGACGACATCGCCGAGGCCAGTAAAGCCCTGTCCGCGGAGCTGGATCGTGCTGATGTCGGAGGCCGCAGCCCCTACACGCTGGAAGTGTCCTCCCGCGGCGTGACCCGACCGCTCGCCGAGCCTCGCCATTGGCGTCGCAACCTTGGTCGGCTGGTCGAGGTGACGGTCGATGGGGGTGAGGTCGTCACCGGCCGGATTGTTTCCAGCGCGCCCGACGCGGCGGTGCTGGACGTCGAGCATTCCCAGCGGACCGTGCGGTTCGAGGATGTGGAGACGGCCTTCGTGCAGGTCGAACTCAACCGGCCAGTGGGCAAGGAGGATTGAGCATGGACATCGACATCTCCGTACTGAGGCTGATGGAGCGCGAGAAGGATGTTCCGTTCGAGGTCCTGGCCAAGGCGATCGAAGAGGCGCTGCTGACGGCTTACGAGAGGACCGAGCGGCGCCATGCCAGGTGCTCGAGTGCAACTGCACCGCAAGACCGGGCACGTGACCGTGTTGGTTCCGGAGCTGGATGAAGAGGGCCAGCAGGTCGGTGAGTACGACGCGACGCCGGAGGGCTTCGGTCGGGTCGCAGCCTCCACGCGCCCGGCAAGTGATCATGCAGCGGCTACGGGACGCCGAAGACGAGCAGAAGTACGGCCATTTCTCCGGTGTCGAGGGTGACGTCATTTCCGGTGTGGTCCAACAAGGTAGCGACTCGCGTACGGTGTTCGTCGATCTTGGCAAGATCGAGGCGATCATGCCGCTGGCGGAGCAGGTGCCGGGCGAGACGTACGCTCACGGCACACGAATCAAGATCTATGTCGTCTCCGTTCGCAAGGAGCTGCGAGGGCCGCAGATCGTGGTCTCGCGGACGCACCCCCAGCTAGTGGAGAAGCTGTTCCGGCTGGAGGTTCCGGAGATCGCCGACGGGACCGTGGAGATCAAGGCCGTTGCTCGGGAAGCCGGCCACCGGAGCAAGATCGCTGTGGTCAGCCACAACCCCGACGTCAGCGCCAAGGGCGCATGCATCGGGCCAATGGGTCAGCGGGTTCGAGCCGTGATGCACGAGCTGAACGAGGAGAAGATCGACATCATCGACTGGTCACCTGAGCCGGCGACCTTCGTGGGTCAGGCGCTGTCTCCGGCCAAGGTGTCATCGGTGACGGTCGTGGACCCGAATCTGCGGGCCGCTCGGGTGATCGTTCCCGATTATCAGTTGTCCTTGGCGATCGGCCGAGAGGGGCAGAACGCCCGGCTTGCCGCCAGGCTGACGGGGTGGCGGATCGACATCCGTTCCGACACCGCACCGCAGCCCGAGTAACGCCGGCGGCTGATCAGCAAGAGCACGCCCCGGATGGCCGGTAGCACCTGGCCTGGTGCGGCTTTGTGTGTCGTTTCCCGTCTTCAGATGGCTCGTGCTCACGAATTCGGGCCTAGCAGGCGCTCCTTCCGCCTCAAGATGGCTCGCGTACGGCCCGGTTGAGGAGCGTCGTAGCGGTTTCTATCCACAGTCGATCAAGGCTGTCGTACCACGATCCACAGATTCCAGTTCGGCCGGCTCGGCACAGCAATCCAGCAGCAAGATCACACCTGTGTCGAGTGCAGGCCAAGGAGTAGACCCGTTCGATCCGCGGAGGCCATTTACCCGGGCACAGGCGCGTCGTGCGGGAATTCCGCTCCGAACGCTGCTTGGCTCCACCTTTCACAAGGTCGTATGGGACCAGTACGTCTCTCGCGAAGTTCCGGTGACGACCAAGGTCCGGGCGCAATCAGCGTTGAGATTGAGTCCGCCCGGCTCTCACGTCAGCCACCACACCGCCGCCGAACTGTGGGGCGCCGTCGCACCTGCGCAGTCATGCACCCATGTCACGCTGCCCTCGGTGAACGGCCGGCTCGTCCGTGCCGGTATCAAGTCGCACTACGGCGGCCCTAGGGCAGCAACGACCCTGAAGGGTCTGCCCATCTCGACGCCGGAGCAGACCTTTCTCGACCTCGCGAGCGTGGGAGTCGAACTCGTCGACCTGGTGATTGTCGCCGACGGTTTGATCAAACAGGAACGGACGACGACTGCTCAACTGATGGCTGCCGCTGGGTCGTGGCAAGGGCGCGGCCGGCCGTTGGCTGTTCGAGCGGCGGGCCTGGCACGCGCCGGCGTCGATTCGGTACAGGAGACACGTGTCCGTCTCCTTGTGGTCCTTGCTGGCTTGCCGGAGCCCAAGGTCAACGTCATCATGCGCGCTGAAGATGGCGAGTGGCGGCGCCGTTATGACATGGGCGTACCTGGAGTGGAAGACGTTGCTCGAGTACGACGGCCGCCAACACGCCGAGGACCCAAAGCAGTGGCGAAGCGACATTTACCGCCGAGAAGAGCTGGATCGAATGGGGTGGCGGCTCATCGTCGTCACATCGGATGGAGTCTTCCGGGAGCCGGACCGAACGCTCGAGCGGATTCGAATCGCATTGCTGGACGCGGGAGCGACCAAGCTGCCCAAGCGATTCCGGCCTGAGTGGGAGCGTCACTTCCCCAGGCGCTAGGCCGGTCGTCTGCCGTCTTGAGATGGCTAGCGCGAGGATTTAGCCACGAAGTGCACCGCCAGGCGTCTTGAGATGGCTAACGCAAGGAGCTGTGCCACGTACGGCCTCGCCAGCCGTCTTGAGACGCCTGGCGCGAGGAACTGAGCCTCGTACGGCTGCGCCGGCCGTCTTGAGATGGCTCGCGACAAAGCGGACCGCAGCGTTTCAGGATTCGTACCCGCAAGCGGCTGGCTAGGCTGCTGACGTGAGCCAGCCGGTCCGCACCTGTCTGGGCTGTCGACAGAAGGCCAACAAGTCCGAGCTGTTGCGGCTGGTGTGGACGCACAACGGCCTGGTTGCGGATGTACGGCAGCGGGAGTTGGGTCGAGGGGCATACTTGCACTTCAGAGCGGAATGCCTGACGCAGGCCGCTCGCCGTCGAGCGGTCGGCCGGGCACTGCGGGTCGAGGGTGTGACAGCCGAAGACCTCGAACGAGCCGCGCGCGAGCTTATCCAGCCCGCGGCGACTTAGGTGATTTCCGCTGGATGGGCTTAGAGTTTTACCTTGCACCGGTGCCGCTTGGCGATGGTGCACGACAAGCGCCCCTGCTTGCTTTGGGCCGCCGACCAGAAAGTGAGCGAACGCTCATGACCTCTCGATGAGAACCGTTCAGTGAGCATGCACAACAACTAACTGGTCCGGAACCTAGACCCGGACCGCAAACAAGGAGAGCAGTGCCAAAGGTCCGTGTCTACGAGCTTGCCAAGGAGCTCGGAGTCGAAAGCAAGACCGTCCTCAGCATGCTGAAGGACATGGGAGAGTTCGTCCGATCCGCCTCGTCCACGGTCGAGGCGCCGGTCGAAAGACGGCTCAAAGAGAAGCTGGCGAGTGAGCCTCCGCCAGCAAAGAAGCCAACGAAAAAGGCTGCGGCCGCAGCGCCCGCTTCCGCTACTTCCAACGGCGAGGCCACGACGACTGTCGACGCCGCCCCGGCAGCGGACGCGGCCGTAAGCCGGCCCGACGGTGCGACCGCTGCGCGGCCTGCGGCGCCGTCGAGCGCGTCGTTGCAGTCTCCTTCGGAGACGCGCGCGGGGCAGGTGCCGCCTGGCGCCACCACCAGACCGCGTGCCCCTGGCGAAACACCAGCAGATCAGTCGGCAGCCGCCGAACGAACAAGTCTGCCGGGCGTACCGCCATCGAGCCCAAGCTCGGCTCCTCAGGTCCCGATGCCCCGTCCCGGTGATGTCGGTGGGTCGCCGGGCCCACGGCCTCGGCCGGGTTCCACAGGCGGATTGCCAGCTGGCCAGGGACCGGCTGGGCGTCGTACCGGCGTGCCGCGCCCTGGTAACAATCCCTTCTCCTCTTCTCAGGGCATGGGCCAGCCGCGTGCACCGCGGCCTGGCGCTGCGGAACCAATCCGCCCTGGCGGGCCGCGTCCGCCAGTAGGCCGTGCCCCCATGCCTGGCGGCCGATCAGGCGTCCCCGGTATGCCGCGGCCGAATCCCGCGATGATGCCCAAGCAGAGCTCGGGCCAGCTGGGTGGTGGTCCTGACGGCGGTCCGGGCTTGCGTGGCCGCGGTGGCGCCCCGGCTGGCGGTCGTGGTCGCCCCGGGCAAGCGCCCGGACGAGGCGGTCCGGGCGGGGCACCCGGCGGTCCGCCACCCAGTGGTCGGGGCGGCCGAGGTGGTCGTGGTGGCACTCAAGGCGCGTTCGGCCGAGCCGGTGGTCCGGCTCGCCGTGGCCGCAAGTCGAAGAAGCAGCGTCGTCAAGAGTTCGACCAGATGGAAGCGCCGGCAATCGGCGGCGTACGGGTCAAGCAAGGTGATGGGCAAACCATCCGGCTCGCCCGCGGCGCCTCGCTCACCGACCTGGCCGAGAAGATCGGTGTCGACGCCGCATCGCTGGTCCAGGTGCTGTTCCACCTTGGGGAGATGGTGACCGCCACTCAGTCGGTGAGTGATGACACCCTTCAAGTTCTTGGTGCGGAACTGAACTACACCATCGAGGTCGTTTCGCCCGAAGACGAAGATCGTGAGCTGCTGGAAAGCTTCGATATCGAGTTCGGCGAGGACACCGGTGGCGAGGAGGACCTCGAGGCACGGCCTCCGGTGGTCACGGTGATGGGCCACGTCGACCACGGCAAGACCAAGCTGCTGGACGCCATCCGCAATACCAATGTGGTCGCGCGCGAGGCGGGCGGCATCACCCAGGCCATTGGCGCGTATCAGGTCGCTACCGAGGTCGACGACCAGGAACGCAAGATCACCTTCATCGACACGCCGGGTCACGAGGCGTTCACAGCTATGCGTGCTCGCGGGGCGAAGTCCACTGATATCGCTGTGCTCGTGGTGGCGGCTGACGACGGTGTCATGCCCCAGACGATCGAGGCCCTTAACCACGCCACGGCGGCCGATGTGCCAGTCGTGGTGGCGGTCAACAAGATCGACAAGGTCGGCGCGGATCCCACGAAGGTTCGTGGGCAGCTGACCGAGTACGGCCTGGTGCCCGAGGAGTACGGCGGCGACACCATGTTCGTGGACGTCTCGGCCACGACGGGCGAGGGAATCAACGGGCTGCTCGAGGCGGTCATCCTGACGGCCGATGCTGCGCTGGATCTGCGGGCCAACCCCGACATGCCAGCTCAGGGCGTGGCGATCGAAGCCCACCTGGACAAGGGTCGCGGCCCGGTTGCAACCGTTCTCGTCCAGCGCGGCACGTTGGAGGTGGGCGACTCCATCGTGACCGGTCCGGCTCATGGTCGGGTTCGGGCGCTACTGGACGATCACGGCAACACGGTGGAGGCAGCGCCTCCGTCGTTCCCGGTTCAGGTACTCGGTCTGACCGCGGTCCCGGGTGCGGGCGATAGCTTCTTGGTGGTCGAGGACGACCGGATGGCTCGGCAGATCGGCGAGCGGCGGGCTTCCCGGCTGCGGATGGCGGCTCAGGCCGCCGGTACTCGGCGGAAGACCCTCGATCAGCTCTTCGAGCAGTTGGAGAAGGGCGAGACTCAGGAGCTGCGACTCATCCTCAAGGGCGATGGCGCCGGTTCGGTCGAGGCCCTCGAGGACGCGCTGTCCAAGATCGACGTCGGAGACGAGGTGTCGCTGCGGGTCATCGACCGGGGCGTGGGCGCGATCACCGAGACCAACGTTTCGCTCGCCGCCGCTTCGGACGCGGTGATCGTCGGCTTCAACGTCCGGCCGCAGGGCAAGGCCACCGAGCTGGCGGATCGCGAAGGCGTGGACATCCGCTACTACTCGGTGATCTACGCCGCGATCGATGAGATCGAGGCCGCGTTGAAGGGCATGCTCAAGCCGATCTACGAGGAGGTCACCCTCGGTCAGGCGGAGATCCGCGAGATCTTCCGTTCCTCCAGGGCGGGCATCATCGCCGGCTGCATGGTCATCGACGGCACCATCCGGCGCAACGCCAAGGCACGGCTGCTACGCGACGGGGTGGTTGTCGCCGACAGCACGATCGCATCGCTGCGACGGGAGAAGGACGACGTCACTGAGGTGCGCGAGGGGTTTGAGTGCGGCATGACGTTGTCCAACTACTCCGACATCCGGATCAGCGACATCATCGAGACCTACGAGATGAGGGAGAAGGCTCGGTCATAGTGCGGTAATGGCTCGGGCATGCGGCCTCGATTGAGGCGCCTGGTGGTCCGAGCCCGCCCCCGGACGGAGGAGTGAGGCATGGCATCGCCACGGGTACTCAAGCTGGCCGATCAGATCAAGGTGATCATCGCCGAAATGCTGGAGCGCCGGATCAAAGATCCGCGGCTGGGCTTCATCACGATCACCGACGTACGGCTGACCGGGGACACCCGCGAGGCCACCGCCTTCTACACGGTCCTGGGCACCGACCAAGATCAGGCAGGCACCGCGGTGGCGCTCGCGTCCGCCACTGGCCTGCTGAGATCGCAAGTGGGCAAGCAGCTCGGCCTCAAGTTCACCCCGACGCTGACTTTCGTGCCGGATGCGGTACCGGAAAACGCCCGACAGATCGACGAGCTTTTGGCGCGGGCCAGGGCAACCGATGACCGAGTGGCCGAGCAGGCAGCTACTGCCGCCTATGCCGCAGGGGAGGACCCGTACAAGCATCCCGACGGTGACGAGGAACCGATTGCCTGACCAGCCAGAGTCCGGCGTGCTGGTGATTGACAAGCCCGCCGGCTTGACTTCACACCAGGTAGTCGCGCATGTTCGGCGCCTCCTCGGTACCCGCAAGGTGGGGCACGCCGGCACGCTGGACCCCATGGCCACCGGCGTACTGATCATCGGCGTCGGGAAGGCGACCCGGTTGCTGGGTTACCTGTCGCGGACCGACAAGGCCTACGAAGCCACGATCCGGCTTGGCATTGGCACCGTCACCGACGACGCCGAGGGAGACGTCGTGTCGGCCACCGGAGCGGCCGACCTGCGCGACGCCGATATCGAAGAGGCCATCGGCGAAGCTGCGGGGCGAGATCCTCCAAGTGCCGTCAGCGGTGTCGGCGATCAAGATCAGCGGCGAGCGATCGTATGCACGCGTGCAGGGCCGGACGGGACGTCGAACTCCCGGCCCGGCCGGTCCGGATCTCACGGTTTGCGCTTCGTTCCTCGCGAGCTCATGAGGTTGCCGGAGTCTCGGTTCTCGACCTGGACGTCGAGGTGGAGTGCTCGACAGGTACCTATGTGCGGGCACTCGCCCGTGACCTCGGAGCCGCCCTCGGTGTGGGCGGTCATCTGACCGCATTGCGGCGCACCCGGGTCGGGACTTTCGGGATCGACGAGGCCGCAGACGCTGGACGAAGCGGAGAAGGGTCTGGTGCTCCTGTCCTCTGGATCGGGTCGTCCGGCGTTGCTTCGCAACCTTGACCGTCACGGAGGCGCAGGCAAGCTACGTCAGCAATGGTCGCCGACTAACCGGCGTGATCTTGCCCGACGCCACGACGGCACTACTGACCGGCGGCCGGTCACTTCCTGGCACTTTACCGCCAGGAAGGAGCCGACGCGGTGGCTGTGGCGGTGTTTGGCTGAGCCAGGCTTACTTAAGTGGTAGCTGTCTCGGTGAACCCACTGTGGTACCGACAGGGGGAAGCAGGCTTGCCGTGCACCGGCAGCACCAGTATCTGGATTGGTGTGGTCGGCGTGAATAACGATCGACATTTCACCGTCCGAGTCAACCGGCACGAAAGGCACAGTTACACGGTCACGAGCGGCGCCGTCTTCCTCACTAGGTACAAGGTCAAACCACACTTCGTGATCGGCAGTCTTCACCGCCCCAGGCAGATTCGTGTACTCGAGGGAGGTGCCGTCGGGGCCCAGCTCGGTGTTGTAGTGCGGGCCGGCAAGCGATCCGGCCACCTTCCCAATGGCACTATCGGCATAATCGCCGTCTACGCAGGGACCGTTGTGCAGATGGGCTCCGTAGCCATCATCGGGGACTGGCATTGAGGTGTCGATTCCTGTGATCCTGATACTGAAGGTCGTGGTGCCGTCGTCGTTCTGGACGATCGTGACCTTGCCGGTGGTCGAATCGAACGGTCCCTCTTCTGGGGAGAAGTCTCCGAGTTTGTCGACGTACCTGTATGTCGTTGACGCGCCCGCAACCTGTGTTCCGGCCAGAACCAACGCGCTGCCCGCAATGCCGCCGAGCGCGGCCTTGGTAAAACGCTTCACATGTGCCCCCGAGAACTCAGATGCGTGCGTGTGTGCGGCGAGTCTTGCACAAACGCGACTTGTCGTCCAACTCCCTGCCCTTCATGCGGGCGAGCGGCGAGTTCGTGGACATCTCGGGTCTGCTTAACTGTTTGAGTTCCGAGCACAAAAGGGAGAGGTCATCGGATGAGCCAGGCGACCGTGGTGGTCATTGGCAACTTCGATGGCGTTCATCGGGGCCATGTGGAGCTCATTCGCACGGCCCGAGTGTCAGAACCGAATTGCCGCTTGGTGGCGATCACGTTCTGGCCGCACCCGATGTCGATCGTGCGGCCTGACCAAGCGCCACCGTTGCTCACCTCACTCGACCGTCGCAAGGAATTACTCAAACTGGCCGGGGTCGACGAGGTCGTGGTGGTGCCCTTCACCGCGGATGTGGCCAGCTGGAGCCCAGCACGATTCGTTGACGAGGTGATTCGACCCCTGCGGCCGACCCGAATCGTCGTGGGGGAGAACTTCCGATTCGGATTCCGGGCCGCAGGAGACGTCGCGGCCTTGGAGGAGCTGGGCGCCGGAGACTTCAAGGTGCAGGCCCTGCCTCTCCTCACTGACGGCACTCAGCCGAGCTCGTCGACCCTGATTCGGCACGCCGTGGCCGACGGCGACTTCGGGCGGGTGCGCGAGCTGACCGATCACGTCTTCCGGTTCTCGGGGGTGGTGGTGCGCGGGGATAGGCGCGGCCGTGAGATGGGGTTCCCCACCGCGAACGTGCCGGTTCGGCGCGGCATGGCGGTACCGGCCGACGGCGTGTACGCCGGCTGGGTCACCAGGCTGGACGTCCCCTCGCCGCGCTGGCCGGCCGCGATCTCGGTCGGCACGAACCCGACCTTCGACGGCGTGGAGCGACGAGTCGAGGCCTACGTGCTTGATCGAGACGATCTCGAGCTCTATGACGTCCCGATCGCCATCGACTTCTACGCCCGCCTCCGCGGCCAGGTGAAGTACGAGGGTATGGAGGCGCTGATCAAGCAGATGTACGCCGATGTGGAACATGCGCGGCACCTCCTGCACACTGCCTAGCTGGTCTGCCTCTCCTCTGTCCACAACAGGCGAAGCCGCTGCGCGCACCATCCACAGATTCGGCAACGACAGCACGACCGGTGGATTCGTGCGCAACGTATCGACATGGCCTCGGAGGATGAGGTTGCTCGAGTCTTGCGGGCGCAGGGTGGGGTGATCCGCCGCCAGGATCACCCCGAACTCGCCGGAGCCTGTGATTGGTTGTTGAGGCGGGGAAGGCTCGCCGCCATGCTGCCCGGTGTCTATTCGTCGCCGGACTGGCGAGAGCATTCGCAGGTCGCCATCCGTGGTGCCCTGCTCGCACATCCCGACGGGATCCTGGTTGGCGGAGCGGCGGCTCGCGTCTCGTACTGGCCTGGCGCACCGCTGCACAGGATCGAGATCGCCGTGCCACGGAAGGCCACGCCTCAGGCTGGATTCGTCTTCACTCGACAGCAGGTCCCGCTTGATCTGGTCGTCGAACGTGAGGGGCTACGGTTCACCGCTCCGGCTCTGACCAGTGTCGACTTGGCCGAGCTGACCTCCGCCGAAAGCATCGACGTCGCATTGCGTACGCGGACGGCCACCCTGGCGGGCATGCACGACGCGTTGGCCCGAACCGCGAACCGGTCGGGGAACCGAGCTCGGCGCAGCTTGCTCATCGACTCACGCGACGAGCCGTGGTCGGCCGCAGAGCGTCGGGCCCATCGCCTGCTCCGCGCGGCCGGCATTTCGGGTTGGCGGAGCAATCTAGCCGTGGTCGTGCAGGACCGTCTCTATTACCTCGACATTGCTTTCAAGCGCTCCCGGCTGGCTCTGGAGATCGACGGCAGGATCCATCAGGTCGACCGTGACCTCTTCGAGTCCGATCGGTGGCGGCAGAATGCGCTGGTCTTCGCCGGATGGCGAGTGCTCCGATTCACCTGGGCGATGCTGGAGGCGCATCCCGAGGAGTTCGTTCGCCAGGTTCGGGCTGCCCTGCCCTGAAAATTGACCACGGGTTTCACGAAAGGCCTGCGACACGCCGTGGCAAGGCAAACGAGTGGTCAGTTTTCAGGGCAGGGCTGCGATTGGGCCTTCTCCGCGCCCCGCTGGTAGCCTTAGGCCGCCGTTTGATCGGCCGCGGACATCCAAGAGCTCCCACTCACACCGCGTGAACCGCCCGGATCGGGCAGCCGGGAGCGCCGCGCAGCGGGAAACCGAGAGGAGAACTGCGTGTCGATTGACGCTGCAGCCAAGAAGAAGATCGTCGACGAGTACGCCACGAGCAAGGGTGACACCGGTTCTCCGGAGGTCCAGGTGGCGATCCTGACCAAGCGGATCTCACACCTCACCGAGCACCTCAAGGAGCACAAGCACGACCACCACAGTAGGCGTGGCTTGATGCTGCTGGTCGGTCAGCGGCGACGACTGCTCAACTACGTCGCCAAGACCGACATCGAACGGTATCGGTCACTGATCGAGCGCCTCGGTCTACGCCGTTGACGCAGCTGGCGGTTCCTCGCCGCTCTTAAGAGCCGTGAAGGACCGCCGCCTTCTTGTCCAGACCACAACTTCATAGCCAATCTCGCAGAGATTGCATCCCCACACACGCTTGACCGCCGAAAGGCTCGGTCCTCGGTAGTGGTTTTCGGGAAGCGGCGACGCCCGCCGCCCGCGGACCTCGATCGAAGACCGGCTGATAACCGGGGGAGCGCCTCAAGGGCGCCGGAGGTCGAGACCGAACGGGACGCCCGGTCAGCGGAGTCCTTGGTGTGCGGGATGCGGTCCGCAACCGCCGACCATTCCCGGTCGGCAGAACAGGAGTTCCCGTGGAGGGACCCGACCTTCAGTTCACTGAAGCCGTTATCGACAACGGCGACCTCGGTCGTCATGTCGTCCGTTTCGAATCGGGCCTACTGGCCCAGCAGGCCGCGGGCTCGGCGGCCGTCTACCTGGACGGCGACTCCATGTTGCTGTCCGCCACCACCGCGCAGTCAAAGGCTCGCGAGGCCATCGACTTCTTCCCACTCACGGTCGACGTCGAGGAGCGGATGTATGCGGTGGGCCGCATCCCGGGCAGTTTCTTCCGCCGGGAGGGCCGCCCATCGGAGGGCGCCATCCTCACGTGTCGGTTGATCGACCGCCCGCTGCGCCCGTGCTTCGTCAAAGGTCTCCGCAACGAGGTCCAGGTCGTCGTGACAGTCATGGCGCTCAATCCCAACAAGATGTACGACGTTGTCGCCATCAACGCGGCATCGCTGTCCACGCAACTGGCCGGTCTGCCGTTCAGTGGCCCGGTCGGCGGTGTCCGGGTCGCCCTCATAGGCGATCGCTGGGTCGGCTTCCCGGACGTCGACCAGCTGGAGGAGGCCACATTCGACATGGTCGTGGCTGGCCGGGTGACCGCCACCGGTGATGTCGCCATCGCCATGGTGGAAGCCGAATCCACCGAACACACTCTGAATCTGGTCGCCGACGGCAAGACGGCGCCCACCGAAGACGTTGTGGCGGACGGTCTGGAAGCCGCCAAGCCCTTCATCCGAGCACTCTGCGACGCGCAAGCGGAGCTCGCGGCCAGATTCCCCAAGACGACGGCCGAATTCCCGATCTTTCTCGACTACTCCGACGAGGTGTACGAGGCTGTCGCCGCCGCCGTCAGCGCTGAGTTGAGCGGGGTCATGTCGATCGGCGACAAGCAAACTCGCGAGGAGGAGACGGACGCCCTGCGCGGCCGGCTGCTGGAGCGGCTCGGCGGCCAGTTTGATGGCCGCGACAAGGAAATCGTCGGTGCATACCGGGCGTTGACCAAGAAATTGGTTCGACAGCGCATCCTTCGTGACCGGGTGCGGATCGACGGTCGTGGCGTGTCGGACATTCGCACCCTGTCAGCGGAGGTCGGCGTACTGCCCCGCGTGCACGGCTCGGCGCTCTTCCAGCGCGGTGAAACCCAGATCCTTGGCGTCACGACACTCAACATGCTGGGCATGGAACAGAGGCTGGACACTCTGGCGCCGGAGACCACGAAGCGCTACATGCACAACTACAACTTCCCGCCCTACTCGACCGGGGAGACGGGCCGGGTCGGTTCGCCCAAGCGGCGCGAGATCGGTCACGGTGCGCTCGCCGAGCGGGCGCTCGTACCGGTGCTGCCGACTCGCGAGGAGTTCCCGTACGCCATTCGTCAGGTCTCCGAGGCCCTCGGCTCGAACGGCTCCACATCGATGGGCTCGGTGTGTGCGTCGACCCTCGCTCTGCTGAATGCGGGTGTGCCGCTCCGCGCACAGGTCGCCGGTATCGCGATGGGTCTGGTGTCCGACACCGTTGACGGTGAGACCCA
Organism: uncultured Actinomycetota bacterium; assembly: GCA_963754965.1. Taxonomy (GTDB): domain Bacteria; phylum Actinomycetota; class Actinomycetes; order Propionibacteriales; family Propionibacteriaceae; genus Microlunatus. Next base: position 374,661 of record CAVWIA010000007.1, on the reverse strand, counting down.
CTACGTCGCTCTGACCGACATTCTGGGTGCGGAGGATGCCTACGGGGACATGGACTTCAAGGTCGCCGGCACCCGTGATTTCATCACGGCCCTTCAGCTGGACACGAAACTGGACGGCGTTCCGGCGTCGGTGCTGGCCGGTGCCCTGCAGCAGGCCAAGGTGGCTCGCGAAACCCTGCTCGACGTGATGAGCGAGGCGATCGACGCGCCGGACGAGATGAGCATCTACGCGCCACGGATCATCACGCTGAAGATTCCGGTCGACAAGATCGGCGAAGTCATCGGCCCCAAGGGCAAGGTGATCAATCAGATCCAGGACGACACCGGTGCGGAGATCACGATCGAAGACGACGGGACGATCTACGTCGGAGCTGACAGCGGCGACAAGGCCGAGGCTGCCCGGACCATGATCAACGCGATCGCCAATCCGACCATGCCGGAGAAGGGTGAGCGCTACTTGGGGACCGTGGTCAAGATCACCCCATTCGGTGCATTCGTCTCGCTACTGCCCGGCAAGGACGGCCTGCTGCACATTTCCAAGCTCCGGCCGCTCGCGGGTGGGGCGCGCGTGGAGAACGTGGAGGACGTGGTCAGCGTCGGTCAGAAGATCCAGGTCGAGATCAACGAGGTGGACGATCGAGGCAAGCTGTCGCTGATTCCTGTCGTCGAGGAACCAGCCTCAGTCTGAGATACACGCTCCGACTCGGCGCAGCGCGAGCACGTGTGCTGAGCCCGTCGAGAACCGCCCTCGACAGGCTCAAGGCACGCTGACCCGTTGGGTGCCGTGACGCGCGGCTCAACGCCACGAAAGAATGATCAAGTCCGCCGGCGAAGTCTGGCATAACTCCTCGCGTGATCGGCTCCGAGTGGGTCTGGCGGATCTCGGTTAGCCGTGCTCCAGCCGAGCGCGCTGTCGGATGGCTGCGCCAGGTCGCCCGACGTTCGAGCACCGCGGGCCAGTTCGGCTGCACCATGATGGCCGCTCCCACTTCCCCCGGATCTGGCTTCGCTCGACCAGCGTGATCCGAGCGCGAAGGCGCGCCAGGATGAGAGCAGCGGTCGGCCGGCGATGCCTGAACCCACCACCACGGCATTGGAACTCGTCCTCGGCCGACGAGCCGGCGTCAAAAATGAATGCACCTAGGGTCAGCGAGATGGACCAGTCCACCACTGGCAAGCACGACTTGCCGGCGCTCGACCGATCGCCGAGGTGCGCTGCGGCGGCCGTTCCAGGGCGGCGACCTCGAGCAGGCGAACACGCGGCGCGAGCGCGGTAGGTTGGCCCTTCGACAGGCTCAGGACGCGGCCCTCCGACGGAGTCTGGGCGCGCACGTGCAGGAGGAAGGAATTCGTGGCCCTAGACGTGAAGGTCGGTGTATTCGGGGCCCGCGGTCGGATGGGCGCCGAAGCGTGCCGGGCCGTGGAAGCTTCCGATGGGCTGCAGTTGGTGGCGGCGCTGGACCTCGGCGACGACCGGGCAGCGGCTGAGGTCGCCGACGTAGCTGTCGATTTCACCCATCCGGATGCAGTGATGGACAACCTCGCCTGGTGCATCCAGCGCGACATTCATGCCGTAGTGGGAACCACCGGGTTCACCGACGAGAAATTCGATGCGGTCCGTCGTCAACTCGCCGAGCATCCTTCGGTTGGCGTCGTGATCGCCGCTAACTTCTCCATCGGCGCGGTGCTCATGATGCACTTCGCCGAGCAGGCGGCGAAGTTCTACGAGAGTGCCGAGATCATCGAGCTGCACCACGCAGCCAAGGCGGACGCCCCGTCCGGTACGGCCACCACGACCGCTCGGCGGGTGGCAGCTGCCCGGCTGTCCGCCGGTCTGCCGCCGTCGCCCGACGCGACGGTTCAGGAGCTACCCGGCGCCCGCGGGGCCTCAGTCGATGGCATCCGGGTGCACGGTGTGCGGCTTCGGGGGCTGGTCGCTCACCAGGAGGTGCTCTTCGGCGCAGAAGGCGAGACGCTTACGATTCGGCACGACTCCCTTGATCGGGTCTCCTTCATGCCCGGCGTGATCGCAAGCGTGCGAGCCGTGAGTTCGCGACCCGGGCTGACTGTCGGCATCGACGACATCTTGGGTTTGTGAGTTCGCCGGCATGGCTGAGGCGGCACCGCTCGGCGCTGACCTTCGTCGGCGTGGTCCTGCTGCTGGCCGGACTGCTTGCCGCCGCGCTCTACGGCGCGGATCGTTGGGCGCAGAACGGAATCGAACGGCAGGTCGCGAAGAACCTGCAGAGCGCTTTGGCCACCCCCGGCGAGCCACAGGTGAGCGTCGATGGATTTCCCTTCCTGACCCAGGTGGCCACCCGCAATGTTCGCCAGGTGCACGTCGTCGCAGATGATGTCGGCACCACCGGTGGGAACGCCTTGAGCCTCGCCCATGTCGATCTTCTGGCCAGCGACGTGATGACAACCGACTGGTTCCAGACCATGACCGCCTCCCACATCGAGGGCAACGGACTGATCGCCTATGCGGCTCTCCAGGGTGTCGCAAACGTCCCGCTGTCCTACGCCGGCGAGGGCCGGATCCGGATGGAAACGACGGCGACGCTGTTCGGTGCGAAAGTCGTCGCGCAGATCACCGGATCACCTCGGTTAGAACGAGGCGAGCAGACCATGACACTCGCCGATCCCACGATCAAGGTCGCGGGCGTCGAATCTGCCCGACTTTACGGCGACGGCGCTGCTTCGGACCGTGGTCAAACCCATTCCGCTGAGGGGTCTGCCGCTCCGACTGGCCGTTACATCGGTCGCGGCAGAACCCGACGGCCTGCGGGTCGGCGTGGCTGCCGACGAGGTGCCGTTTCAAGCCTGACGTCAGCCCAGGTCGGTGTGCAGCCGAACTTGCTTCAGTCGTACAGCGCGCTCGTCATTGCCGATCTCCCGCCAACTGCCGTCCGTTGCCCAGCCGGCATCGACGAGGAACGCTCGGCGAGTGTCATCTGCGGCGGAGATCCAGCAAAACGCCCGGCGAAAGCCGTCCGCCCGCAGCGTGTCGATGGAGGCGTTGAGCAGCCGTGAACCGTGGCCGCGATGTTGCGCCTGAGGGTCGACCTCCAACTCGTCCAGCTGCCCGTCTTCGGCGGCATCGAGATCGGCGTCTTGACCGGGGACGGTCGTCGCGAAGCCGACCACCGCTTCCGTTCTTCTACCGCTACCAGAACGCGACACCGAGCCTCCGGCGGCCGCACGATGGCTGCGTGCCAAGCTTCCGCCATGCCCACAGCGTCGATGGCAACGAGCAGCGCCTCCGCGATCTCGGGCGGTTGGCTGCATCCAGGCGCGTCGCTGCAACTCCGCGATGCCCCTGGCTTCGCTTGGCCAGGCCAGCCGCACCGACTCACTGGCGGAGTTCCGCCCGGCACTGCCTAAATCGTCCGCCACGGTATGCGATGGTAGTCAATCCGACATGTGACCTAGATCACACTCGGAGATCCCTTGGTTCCCCGTCACTGTCGAGGATTATTAAAGAGAAGTCCGTGATTACCTGATCCCCCGAGCAGGCGGTCACGGACTTCTTCATGGTCGCCCGCGATACCGACGGTCGTGGCCGCGATCGCGGGATAGCCTTTCGCCCGTGGCTGCCAGCAGTTTGAAGCCTCCCCCGCACTCGGCGATAGCGCAGTACGAGTGATCCCTCTCGGCGGCCTCGGCGACATCGGTCGGAACATGACCGTGCTCGAGTATCGCGGCCAACTGCTGCTGATCGACTGCGGTGTGCTCTTCCCGGAAGACGATCATCCTGGGGTCGACCTGATCCTTCCGGGCCTGGACGCCATCGCCGACCGGTTGGCCGACGTCGTGGCGCTGGTGTTGACGCACGGGCACGAGGACCACATCGGCGCGGTGCCCTACCTGCTGAGACAGCGTGCTGACATTCCTCTGGTCGGATCAAAACTCACACTGGCCCTGGTCCAGGAGAAGATCCGCGAGCACCGGATCCGCGGTACCGACCAGCGCGAGGTTGCCGACTCCCAGCGGATGGCGTTCGGCGCATTCGACGTGGAATTCGTGGCGGTGAACCACTCCATTCCTGACGCCCTCGCCGTGATGGTCCGGACGCCGGCCGGCACGATCCTGCACACCGGCGACTTCAAGATGGATCAGCTGCCATTGGACAACCGGATCACCGACCTCCGCTCCTTCGCCCGCCTCGGCCAGGAAGGCGTCGATCTCTTTCTGGTCGACTCCACCAACGCCGAGGTGCCGGGCTTCACGACGCCGGAACGCGATATCGCACCCGCGTTGGATCGGGTCTTTGCGCAGAGCCGGCAGCGGATCATTGTGGCCTGCTTCGCCTCACACGTCCATCGGGTGCAGCAGGTCATGGATGCTGCCGTCGCGCACGGCCGCAAGGTCGTCTACGTCGGGCGTTCCATGGTCCGGAACATGGCTGTTGCGCGCGATCTGGGCTACCTGCGCGTGCCCGGCGACACGTTGATCGACTTGCGCGACATCGAGGATCACCGGCCGCAGGATGTGGTGATCATCTCCACAGGCTCCCAGGGGGAGCCGCTCTCCGCCTTATCCAGGATGGCCAATCGCGACCACCCTGTGATCACGCTACGCGCGGGTGACACCGTCGTGCTGGCCAGTTCGCTTATCCCGGGCAACGAAAGCTCGGTGTATCGCGTGATCAACGGTCTCAGCAAGCTCGGTGCCCAGATCGTCCACAAAGGAAACGCCCTGGTGCACGTGTCCGGACATGCCAGTGCCGGCGAGTTGCTCTTCGGCTACAACCTCGTACGTCCGCGCAACGTCTTACCGGTCCACGGTGAGGCCCGACACCTGATCGCCAACGGTGAGCTCGCCATCGCGACCGGAGTGCCGCGAGACCGGACCATTCTCGCCGAAGACGGCTCGGTGATCGATCTCGAGAACGGGGTCGCGCGGATCGTCGGCAAGGTTGACAGCAGCTACATCTTCGTCGACGGAACCACGGTCGGCGACATATCCGAGGCATCACTGACAGACCGGCGGATCCTCGGGGAGGAGGGTTTCATCTCCGTGGTTGCGGTCGTGAACACACATGCCTCCAAGATCGTGAGCGGGCCGGACATCCATGCCCGAGGCTTTGTCGAGGATGATTCGGTCTTCGACCCGGTGCGGCCATTGATCACCATGGCGCTCGAAGAGGCGTTGGCGGACGGAGTCGATGACTCCTACCGACTGCAGCAGGTCATCCGGCGCCGGATGGGGCGCTGGGTCAGCGACACCCACCGCCGCCGGCCGATGATCATTCCGGTGGTCATTGAAACCTAACGATGCGCGAGCATCGTGGATCGAAACTAACGACGCGCGAGCATTGTGGACCGCACCGCGAGGATCGAGCAAGTCGAGGAGCCATGGATCCGAGCGAGACAGGAAGACGGCGTCTCAGGCGCGCGATCGCGGGCGCAGCGAACAGCTACCTGGTGACCTTGCCGGCCTTGATGCAGGACGTGCAGACGTTCAGGCGCTTGGGACTGCCGGCCACGGTGGCCCGCACGCGCTGAATATTGGGATCCCAGCGCCGGTTGGTCTTCTTCTTCGACCAGGGCACATTGTGGCCGAAGCCCGGTCCCTTTCCGCAGACGTCACATACGGCAGCCACTGGAGTTCACTTCCACTCGATTGCAATCTAAGGCCCACCTCGGGGCAACCGAGAAATCGTACCCGAGCGCTCCGACCCGTGGCCAATCCAACACGTGGAGGGAGTGGCGCTGGATAGGGTTGCGTCGTGTGGCAGGCGCTGACCGTCTGGCTGCGCCGTGCTCGGACCATCATCGCGAATTCGGCGCCGGCGCTGGATGCGATGAACGTCTTTCCGGTTTCCGACTCTGACACAGGGTCAAACCTCGAGCTGACGCTCTCCGGTATCACCGAGGCTCTGCAAGTTCTGGACGCGACGAGTGTCGACGATTCGCTGCGGGCAGGATCGGTCTACAGAGCACAGCAACTCGATGCCTTGGTCTCGGCCGCGATCTTGTCCGCCCACGGCAACTCCGGCGCTATCGTCGCTCAGATGTTCACCAGCGTCTGCCGCGCGTTCCAGCACGATCATCCGCAGCTACGGACGCTGTCGCGGGGGTCGCTGATCGCCGTGCTGCTCCGAAGGGTGTCGACGGCGGCCAACCGTGCCGTAGCTAGACCGGTCGCCGGCACTATTCTCACAGTGGCCGAGGAAGCGGCCCAAGCCGCCGAATCCGCGGCGCTGTCGAGTGACGATGATGCACTTGCCGTCGCCAGCGCGGCACAGTCGGCCGCCCGAGCGGCCCTGGCCCGAACGCCCGAGCAGCTGGAGATTTTGGCCAGTGCCGGGGTAGTGGACGCTGGCGGACAGGCATTCGTACTGCTCGTCGACGTGCTCGTCGAGGTGCTCGGCGGAGCGAAGGCCCAGTCGCTGGCCTTGCCAACAGGGGGGCCACCGCTTCCCGCTTCGGCGGTCGGACAGGTGGCCGCCGAGTACGAAGTCATGTACGCGATGAACGGGGTTCCGTCCTCAGGTGTCGACGACCTGCGCCGGAATTTGTCGGACCTCGGCAATAGCGTCGTCATTGTGGGCGACCAGACCGTCGCGCAGGTGCATGTGCACACGGCCGATGCGGGCGCGGCGATCGAAGCTGCCATGGGCTTGGGCACGCCGAGCCGGATACGGGTCACCGCGCTCGACGCGAGGGCCAGTGCCGACGCTCGCTTGGTGGTGTCGGCAGTCGCCGGTGAGGGGATAGCTGCGGCGGTACGGTCGATGGGCGGAGTGCCAGTGGGCGGCGGACCGTCCGCGAATGTTCTCGAGGAGCTGACCGCAGTGGTCGAGCACGCGGGCGGCGACGTCGTGCTGCTGCCGAACGGCATGGTCAGCCTCGAGACTGCGAGTCAGCTGGCCGATCACGCCGATGCCGGCCGACGAGTCGCCGTGATCCCCACGACGGCCCAGGTTCAGGGGCTGGCCGCCCTGGCGGTCCACGAGCCGAGCAGCTGACTTCGACTCGACCGTCGTGGCGATGAGCACTGCGGCGGGACACGCACGACACGGAGGCGTGACCATTGCGGAGCGGCCGGCCATGACGATGGCCGGTTATTGCCGGGCCGGAGACGTGTTGGGCGTGGTGGAGGGAGACGTCGTCGAGACCGGGGACTCGGTGCTGGAGGTTGGCTGGCGGGTGATCGAACGGCTGCTCGCGACCGGCGGTGAGCTGCTGACGCTGCTCATCGGCGCCGGCGCCGAGCGGGAACTCGCTGTCGAGCTCGCACGTCGCGCCCGCGAGGCGGTGAATGGCCTGGAGGTGGAAATACTCGACGGAGGCCAACGCCGCTATCTGTTGCTGATGGGGCTGGAGTGACTGCCGTTGCCAGCGCGGTCTGGCGCCACGAAACCTATCGGCGACTCGGCAGCCGCTTGGACCGCCTGATCGGGCCGACAGCGAAGCTCTTCGAGCCCCTGGAGATACACACCGTCTCTGATCTACTGCATCATCTGCCGCGTCGCTACTTCTCGGGCACCGAGCTCAGTGACCTCTCGACTTTGCAGGCGGGTGAAGAAGTCGCCGTCATGGCGGAAGTTATGGGAACGAAAACCTTCAACGTGCGGTCAGCAGCGGATCTCACTGCGCGTCGGCCAGGTGGCGGCCCACGCGCCCGGCTGGAGGCAACGATCACCGACCGTAACGGACAGCTGACGCTCGCCTTCTTCGGCCGACCGAAGCTGGTCATGTACTGGGAAAAGCAGCTCGCCCCGGGATCACGGGGGATTTTCGCCGGCAAGGTGACGAGGTTCAATTCTCGGCTGCAGCTGGCGCATCCCGACTTCGTCATCGTGGATGAGGACGGTCGGGTCATCGGAGGTTCCCAGGCGAACGAGGGCTTGGCCGCAGCCAGCCAGAACGGCCTGGTCGGGCTCTATCCGGCGACCCGAAAGCTTCGGACGTGGATGATTGCCGCCTGTGTGCAGATGGGTTTGGAATCGTTGACCGGATGCCCGGACCCGCTGCCCGAGTGGGTCCGGAAGGAGGCGGGGGTCAGCGACTTGGAGGCCGCTCTGCGCGCCGTCCACCTGCCGCAGGGCCGGGACGACATCGAGCGTGGCCTTGCTCGTCTCCGATTCGACGAGGCGTTCGGCTTGCAACTCACCATGGCATCCCGGCGCGCCGATGCCGCCGCTCATGCCGCCGTGCCACGACCTCGTCGAACCGGAGGGCTGCTGGAGGCCTTCGACGCCAGATTGCCCTTCACGTTGACAGCGGGTCAGGTGGAGATCAGCGACGTGATCATGGCTGAGCTGGCACAAGCCCGGCCGATGCAGCGCCTCCTGCAGGGGGAAGTGGGCTCGGGTAAGACGCTCGTCGCGCTGCGAGCCATGCTCGCGGTGATAGACGCCGGCGGTCAGGCCGCCATGCTGGCTCCAACTGAAGTCCTCGCGGCCCAGCACCTGCACACCATCAGCACTCTGTTGGGCGACCTTGCGGAGGGCGGCACGCTGTCGGCGGCAGAGCATGCCACCGCGGTGGTCCTGCTGACCGGCTCGACACCCGCCACCGCGCGCCGAGCTGTCCTGGCAAGGATCGCCTCGGGGGAAGCCGGGATCGTGATCGGGACGCATGCACTGTTCGGGGAGGGCGTCCAGTTCGCCGACCTGGGCTTGGTCGTGGTCGATGAACAGCATCGGTTCGGAGTCGAGCAGCGGGCGGCACTGGCCGCCAAGGCGGCGACCCGCCCGCACGTGCTGGTCATGACGGCGACGCCGATCCCACGATCAGTGGCGATGACGGTCTTCGGCGACCTGGAAACCTCCGTACTGCGTGATATTCCTGCTGGCCGAGCTGACGTCACCACGGTGGTCATCGACGCGGAGCGCAATCCGGCGTGGGTGGCGCGGGCCTGGCAGCGGGTTGCGGAGGAGGTCGCCGCGGGCCGGCAGGGATACGTGGTATGCGCGCGAATCTCCAGCGCCGACCCACCAGCTGGACGCCCTCCTCGCTTGGCCGGAGACTCCCAAGGCCAGCACGACTCCTGGAACGAGGAGGACGGCTCGGAGGGGCAGGCCGCCGAACCAGCTGTGGCCGCTGAGGACCTGTTCCATGAACTGACGACCGGACCACTGGCCGGGCTTCGGGTCGAGCTGCTACACGGCCAGCTCCCGAGCGACCACAAGGAGGCCGTGATGCGTCGCTTCGCCGCAGGTGAGATCGATGTCCTCGTCGCCACCACGGTCGTCGAAGTCGGCGTTGACGTGCCCAACGCCTCCGTGATGGTGATCAACGACGCCGACCGGTACGGAATCTCCCAGCTGCACCAGCTCCGGGGCCGGATCGGTCGTGGCTCGCATCCGGGCATCTGCCTCTTGATCTCCGGGACCCCCGAGGATTCCCTTGCCCGAGCCCGCGTCGACGCCGTCGCCGCGACCCGGGACGGCTTCGTTCTCGCCGACATAGATCTGGAGCAGCGTCGCGAAGGCAACGTCCTGGGTGCGGAGCAGTCCGGTGCCCGATCCAGCCTTCGCCTGCTGCGTGTGCTGGCCGATGCCGATCTCATCGCCCAAGCGCGACGACTTGCCGAGCGGTGCATTGCGGAGGATCCCGAGCTGTCCGATCCGGGGTTGAGCGACGCGGTCACCCGCGTCGAGATGCAGGCAGCCGGAGCCTGGCTGGACCGGACATGACGCGCTGGAGCGCAGCCCGCTCCAGGGGCGCCGGCCAGGTGTGAAGGTGAGAGTCATCGCTGGCTCAGCGGGCGGTCGACGGCTCGCGGTGCCGCCCGGCGTCGTGACGCGGCCGACCACCGATCGGGTCCGGGAAGCGCTGTTTTCGGCCATCACGGCTTGGGCCGGCACCAGCGACCGGCCAGCCGACGTCGCCCTCGCTGGTCTCGCGTTCTGTGATCTCTATGCCGGTTCAGGGGCGATTGGACTGGAGGCCGCCAGCCGTGGCGCCCATCCGGTGCTGCTCGTGGAGGCTGACCGACGGATCGCGGCGCTCGCCGTCAACAACACCCGAGAGCTGGCACTCTCCGCCACGGTACAAACCGCGCGGGTGGAGGTGCTGCTCAATCGGCCAGCACCCAACCCGTTCGACATGCTGTTTGCCGATCCGCCGTACGACATGGACAGTACGCACCTCAACGACCTACTGGCGCTCCTCTTGGTTGGCGGCTGGGTCGGGCCGCACGGGCTCGTCATCGTGGAGCGCTCGCGCAGGTCGACGAGGTTGTCTTGGCCGGCCGCCTTCGCGCGAACGTGGGAGCGAACGTACGGGGAGACCGTCGTGGAATTCGGCGCCGTCGATAGCCTCAGGACAACAGGAGGAGAGCCGTGAGCCGAGCTGTCTGCCCCGGGTCGTTCGATCCGGCAACCTCAGGGCACCTGGACGTCATCGAACGAACCGCTCGGCTTTTCGACGAGGTCGTCGTCGCTGTGGGGAACAACATGGCCAAGACCGCCCTCTTCAGTCCTGCCGAACGAGTCGACATGCTCACCGAAGCTTGCTCGCCGTGGAAGAACGTCACGGTCGCGCTCTTCGACGGACTGCTGGTCGATTTCTGCATCGCTCAGCACATCGGCGCCATTGTCAAAGGTCTGCGCTTCGTCTCTGACTTTGACTATGAGTTGCAGATGGCGCAGATGAACAGGGAGCTGACCGGCGTCGACACCGTGTTCATGCCGACCGCGCCCCAGTGGTCCTACGTGTCCTCGACGTTGGTCCGCGAAATCGCCGGCCTGGGCGGGGACGTTGCCGCCTTCCTGCCGCCCCGGATCGCCGAGCGAACCCGGAGCCGGGTCGCCGAGCGCGAAGGAAGGAGCCCGCCATGATGTCTGTCCGGTCGTGTGAGAGGTTACATTTCAGGGGCAGCGGCCTCGTGGGGCAGGCAGCCGCTGCCGAGGAGGAGATGAAGGAGTTTCATGGCAGACCGCCAGACGACCGAGGAGAAGCTGGCGAACCTCCGTGAGCTGATCCTGAACGCGCGCTCCATGCCGATGTCGGCGTCCTGCGTCGTCAATCGTGGTGAAGTGCTTGGGGCCATCGATGACGTCATTGAGAACCTGCCGGACGAAGTTGCCGACGCCCAACACGTGCTCGACCGCGCGGAAGCCAAGATTGCCGAGGGCGAGGCTGAAGCCGGCCGGATTCTGGCCGACGCTCGTGAGCACGCCGCGCGGTTGGCACAGCACAGCGAGGTCGTCCGGGTGGCCGAGGCGGTAGCCGAGAGAATGCGACTCGACGCCCAGGACGAAGCTGCCGCCCTGCGTCGCGAAACCGATGCCTTTATCGACACACGGATGGCCGGGTTCGAGTCTGTCCTCCACAAAACGGCTAGCCAGGTCAAGACCGCCCGGTCACGACTGGCCGAGCGGAGTGGGCTCGATGGCTCGGAGCCACCTCCGACGCCGGTGATCTCGGAGTAGGTGACCGCCATGCCAACGCGGGCGCGCTTTCAGCGCCCCTACGGTTGGACCTTTGGCACCCGGCCCCGGTAACCTAGGACGCCGGTCACGACGACGTTGAGGCCCGCATGGCTTGGAAGGATTGCGATGAGTTCGCCGCATCGCCCGCTGGACTCAAGGTCTGCGTTGGTGCTCGACACCCGCGACCTGGGTCGTCGGGCAGGCGCGATGAAGCTTATTCGCACGACCGTCGAGGCCCCAGCGGGTCTTGGCATCGATGTTATCGGGGTGCCACCAGGATCACCGGTTCAACTGGACCTTCGGCTCGAGTCGGTGGTCGAGGGGGTGCTGGTTACTGGAACTGCGACCGTAGGGTTGCGCGGAGAGTGCGTACGGTGCCTGGGCGGGGTCGCTGCGGAGCAGCAGATCGATGTCCAGGAACTCTACGTCTACCCGGGCAGCGATGCGACGGAGGACGAGGCCAGCCGGCTCGAGGGCGACCTGCTGGACCTCGAACCGCTGCTTCGGGATGATGTGGTGCTCGACTTGCCGTTTCAGCCCTTGTGCCGAGAGGAATGCCGTGGGTTGTGTGCCGAGTGTGGTGCCAACCTCAACAGCGAGCCAGATCATGTCCACGAGGACGCGATCGACCCCCGCTGGGAAAAACTGCGGACCCTTGAGGGTGTCGGTAACAAATCTTACGATGTAGATAGCGAATAGCAATCGAAGCTCTCGGAGCAGGGCTCGAGATGAAGGAGGGACAGCGTGGCCGTTCCCAAGAGGCGAATGTCACGGAGCAATACGCGGCATCGTCGTTCGCAGTGGAAGACGTCGGTGCCCGCGTTGGTGACCTGCGTGAATCCTGCTTGCCGTGAGAAGCATCTGCCGCACGTAGCGTGCCCGGCTTGCGGCCAGTACGGACCTCGCGCGGCTCGTCGACAGGTCCTCGCATCCTGATCCGTCATTCGGCGATCCCTGTTCGCCTACCCGCTGGAGCCTTGTTGGCTGAGCTCGGGATGAGCGTCGATCCCGAGCTGCTGGATCGTGCGCTCACTCATCGCTCGTTCGCCTATGAGCGGGGTGGGCTGCCGACCAATGAGCGGTTGGAGTTTCTTGGGGACTCGGTCCTCGGTCTGGTGGTGACCGAGCATCTCTTCGTGTCCTATCCCGACCTGTCGGAGGGCCAGCTCGCCAAATTGCGGGCCGCGGTCGTCAACTCCCGGGCGCTGGCTGATGTGGCTCGTGACCTCGACCTAGGTGCCGTCATTCACCTTGGCCGTGGTGAGGAAGCCACCGGCGGCCGGGACAAGTCGTCGATACTCGCCGACACCATGGAGGCGGTGATCGGCGCGGTCTTCCTGCAGCACGGCATAGCCGCTGCCCGGGATTTCATCCACCATTTGTTCGACCCTTTGATGGCTGATGTGGCCACCCGGGGAGCCGGACTGGACTGGAAGACCTCGCTGCAGGAGATGACGTCGCTGGGAGGACTCGGCGTGCCGGCGTACGAGGTGGTCGAGTCCGGCCCCGATCATGCCAAGACGTTCTCGGCGGTGGTACGGATCGATTCTCGGGTCTATGGGCCGGGCGCCGGCCGAAACAAGAAAGAGGCTGAGCAGAACGCCGCCTCGATCGCCTTCGCCGCGTTGAAGGGGATATCCAGCCCCAGTGCGACTGCCCGCTGAGGCGGATGCCCGAACTGCCTGAGGTCGAGACTGTGCGACGCGGTCTCGCATCCGCCATCACCGGACGCTCGATCGCCCGAGTTGAGGTGCTGCACGCGCGGCCAATCCGCCGCCACCTACCTGGGCGAGACGATTTCGAGGCGACGCTCGCAGGGCGGACCTTTACGGAGCCTCGACGTCGGGGGAAGTATCTCTGGCTGCCCTTCGCCGACGGCGATGCGCTACTGGCTCATCTGGGCATGAGTGGTCAGTTCCGCTTGGAAGGCGGGCACGCACCGGATGCGCCCAACACGCGCATTCGATTCTTCTTCACCGACGGCGAGCCCGAGCTTCGCTTCATCGACCAGCGGATGTTTGGCGGCCTGTCCCTTTCACCGGGCGGGGCGAACCTCCCGCGGGAGATCGCGCACATCGGCCGCGACCCGTTCGACCCGGACTTCGACGTGGCTGAGGTTGTTCGTCGGCTGCGACGGAAGCGAACCGGGGTCAAGCGGGCCCTGCTGGACCAGCAGTTGGTTTCCGGCATCGGCAACATCTATGCCGACGAGGCGTTGTGGCGGGCGCGCATGCACTATGCCCGAGCGACTCAGACGCTTCCGCCGGCTCGCGCCCGGGAACTCGTGCAGGCCGCCACGGAGGTCATGGGCAACGCGCTCGGGCAGGGCGGTACCTCCTTCGACGCGCTCTATGTCAACGTCAATGGATCCAGCGGATACTTCGATCGGGCGCTGGCGGTGTATGGCCGGGAAGGCCGCCCCTGCCCCCGCTGCGGGGCTTCCATCGTCCGCGAGCCGTTCATGAACCGCTCCTCCTATCGATGTCCGAGATGCCAACCTGCCAGGCTGTACGCACATCGATAGATCGCTCCTGAGTTGTTGTCTTCCCGCAGTCGTGAGCAGACTGTCAACGCGGGCGAAGGGCTCGGGCCGGGCCGGTATGCTCGTTCGATCATTGAGCGTCTTCGACATTTCATCTTCGTCCGGCATGCGCACAACTGGCGCTTGCTGTTCCGGTTCGGCGTGGTCGGTGCTTCCGGCGTCTTCGTCAACCTGCTCGTCGTAGTGATCTGCAACAAGCTCGGGCCGGATGAGGACGCTGTTTTCTTCGACTTCCCCCTGACTGATTTCAACATCCGCTGGTATCACGTCTTCTCTACGATCGCGTTCCTGGTAGCCAACCTCTGGAATTTCCAGATCAATCGCTGGTGGACGTTCCGAAGCGCTGCACACGCGGGGTGGTTTTCGGAGTATTTCCCGTTCCTCACCGTCGGGGTGCTTGGCCAGGCCGTCGGTCTGGCCATCCTCACCCTCCTGATGCACCCCGCATCGCCCATCGCCTTGTCGCCCACGTTCTTTGACGACTCGACTGGTTTCCGGACCAGGCTCTACTGGGCTCAGCTGATCACCATCGCCATCGTCACGCCACTGTCATTCGTGCTGAACAAGATCTGGACGTTCTCCGCTGTCCGCGGCAGACACTCGGTCGCGGGTTCGGCGACCGCCGAACTCGATCCCGAACACTCCGATCTGACGACACCGGCACCGTAGTTTCTGGACGAAGCGCGGCGCGTACGGGCGGCGAGAGACGCTCGGGCCATTACATTGAAGTCGCCTTCCCGCAGGCGCACCTTTTTGGGTGAGATCGCGACTGAAAGGCCGGAGTTGTATCTGAAGAGCCTGACCTTGCGCGGATTCAAGTCCTTCGCCTCGGCAACCACGCTCAACTTCGAGCCTGGGATCACCTGTGTTGTCGGGCCCAACGGCTCCGGCAAGTCCAACGTCGTCGACGCCCTCAGCTGGGTAATGGGGGAACAGGGCGCCAAGTCGCTCCGCGGCGGAAAGATGGAGGACGTCATTTTCGCCGGGACGTCAGGTCGCTCCCCGCTTGGTCGCGCCGAGGTCGTGCTCACCATCGACAACACCGACGGTGCCCTGCCGATCGAGTACGCCGAAGTCACCATCTCCCGGACCATGTTCCGCAACGGTGGTTCGGAGTACGCCATCAACTCCCAGCAGGTCCGCCTGCTCGACATCCAGGACCTGCTCAGCGACTCGGGCATCGGCCGGGAAATGCACGTCATCGTAGGTCAGGGGCAGCTCGACTCGATCCTGCAAGCCACTCCGGAGGGTCGGCGCGGCTTCATCGAGGAGGCGGCCGGTGTCCTCAAGCACCGCAAGCGGAAGGAGAAGGCGCTCCGCAAGCTGGAAGCCTGCGAGGGCAACCTCAATCGGCTCTCGGACCTGATCACGGAGATCCGTCGTCAACTCAAGCCGCTCGGACGGCAGGCCGAAGTGGCTCGCAAGGCCGCGGTCATCCAGGCCGAGGGACGTGACGCACGGGCCCGGCTGCTTGCCGACGACCTGGTCCAGGCCGGCCTGGCGCTGGAGTCCGACCTGGCAGACGAGCAGGCGACGAGGGACCGCCGGTTGGCTCTCGAAACCGCACTTGACGCGGCCCGCACCGCCGAGGTGGCCGCGGAGGAGTCCCTCCGGGCCGCTGTTCCACGGGTCACCGCTGCGCAGGACACCTGGTACTCCCTCGCGGCACTCCGCGAGCGAGTCGCCAGCACCCGATCCATCGCAGCAGAACGTATGCGCTACGCAGACGATGAGTCCGTTGACCTTCGGCCTGGGCGCGACCCGGGCGAGCTCGATCGGGAGGCGGACGCGGTATCGGCTCAGGAACGTGAGCTGGCTTCGGAAGTGACGATCAAGCAAGAAGCACTCGTCGCCGCGGCCGCTCACCGGGTCGAACGAGAGCAGGCTCACCAAGGTGAGGAAAGCAGGCTGGCCGCCCTACTCCGGGCCGCGTCGGACCGCCGTGAGGGATTGGCGCGCCTCGCCGGGCAGGTCAACACCCTTCGCAGCCGGGCAGAAGCCGCCGAAGCTGAGATTGGCCGGTTGACCAATGCCCGGGCGGAGGCCGACGCGCGCGCCGAGCAGGCGTCACATGCCTTCACGGTGCTGGAGACCACGATCGCGGGAATGGACGCCGGCGAGATCGGTCTCGACGCCGCGTACGAATCGGCGGTGGCCGTCCTGGAGGCAATCGAGACTCAGCAGGCAGAGATACGTCGGAACGAGCAGGCGGCGGCCCAAGAACGCGCTGGGCTCGCCGCTCGGGTCGAGGCGTTGAACATCGGACTCACGCGCAAGGATGCGACGTCAGCGCTGCTCGCGGCGACGGACCAGCTCGACGGATTGTTCGGCTCGGTGGCCGCGTTGTTGAGCGTGCGCCCCGGCTACGAGACGGCGGTTGCGGCAGCGCTGGGGGCAGCGGCCGACGCCGTGGCCGCAGCCGACCTGGACGCGGCTGTCGATGCGTTGGACCATCTCAAGGCGGCCGATCTTGGTCGAGCTGGGCTCATGCCGGGCGGGGGTCAGGCGACACAGGACGTGTGGCCCGAGCTTCCACTAGGCGTCAACTACGCCGCTGACCTCGTGCAAGTCCGCCCCGAGCTGGCAGCCGCCGTACGCCGGTCGTTACGCAAGGTCGCCGTGGTAGGCGACCTGTCTGCCGCTCGCGCGCTCATCGACTCAGATCCCGACCTGACTGCAGTCACACCCGACGGCGACCTGCTCAGCTCTCACTATGCCGCTGGTGGCTCGTCGGCAGCCCCAAGCCTGATCGAAGCACAAGCTGCCCTCGACGACGCTGAGCGCCGGTTGGCCGAGGCCAACCATGCTTGCGAGCGACTCAGGTTCGCGCAGAACCAGCTGGAGGAGTCGCATCGACAGGCAAGCAATGGCGTTGAGGCAGCGCTTGCTCGCCTTCATGAGTCGGACGCGGCGATTGCGGCAGTCGCTGAAGAGCTGGGCCAACTGAGTTCGACCGCCCGATCCGCTGCCGGCGAGGCAGACCGACTGCGACAGGCCATCGCCCAGGCCGAGGAGGCGCGTGACCGGGACGTGGCAGGTCTCGCTGAGTTGGAGCACCGGCTTGAGGTCGCTGCTGACACCGCCGATGAGGTCGAGCCCGACCCGGCCGCACGAGATCGGCTCGCCGAAGAAGCCCGGCTTGCACGTGGCGTCGAGATGGATACCAGGCTTGCTTTGAGCACGCTGGAGGAGCGGGTCCGGGCGCTGGCGGGTCGGGCCGACGCCCTCCGCCACGCCGCCGAGGGCGAGCGTGAGGCACGAGCCCGGGCCAGCGCGCGCCGGGCCCAAAGGATTCGGGAGGCCCAAGCTGCCGTGGCAGTCCACGCAGGCGCCAGCTACCTGGCCGCTCAGGTCGGGGCGTCCTTGGCGCTTGCGGCCGCCCAGCGAGCCGAAGCGGAGGCGGCTCGGACCGACGCCGAGCAGGGACTCGCCGCCGCTCGCGCGAATGTCCGGCGACTGACCGGGGACTTCGAGTCGCTGGTGGACAGCGCTCACCGCAACGAGCTGGCTCGCGCCGAACAGCGGATCCGAGTCGACACGCTGGTCGAGAAGGCCATGACCGAGCTCGGACTCGATCCTGGCGTGCTGACGGCCGAATATGGTCCTGACCAGCCGGTGCCCGTGCTTATCCATGGGGACGGAACACCGGTGAGCGATGACGAGCGTCCGGCACCCGTCCCTTATCTGCGCGAGGCTCAGCAGAAGCGCCTCCGAACCGCAGAACGGGAGCTCGCTGTGCTGGGGAAGGTGAATCCCCTCGCCCTCGAAGAGTTCGACGCGATCCAGGAGCGGCACCGCTTTCTCTCCGAGCAGCTGGAGGACCTACGCAAGACCCGCACCGACCTGCTGGGAATCATCGCCGAAGTCGACAGCAGAGTGGAGCAGGTCTTCGCTGAGGCCTACGCCGACGTGGCTGAGGCTTTCTCTCGCGTGTTTGCCCGCCTCTTTCCTGGTGGCGAGGGAAGGCTGGTGTTGACCGAGCCGGGCAACTGGCTGACGACAGGCGTGGATGTAGAGGCTCGTCCACCGGGGAAGAAGATCAAGCGGCTCTCGTTGCTGTCTGGGGGCGAACGCTCTCTCGTGGCTGTCGCCTTCCTGGTGTCGCTCTTCCTGGCCCGGCCCAGCCCCTTTTACATCCTCGACGAGGTGGAGGCGGCGCTAGACGACACCAACCTCAGCCGGCTGCTCGACATCTACGATGAGTTGCGCGCCTCCAGCCAGCTGCTGGTGATCACGCACCAGAAGCGCACCATGGAAATAGCAGATGCGCTCTATGGCGTCACCATGCGGGGCGACGGTGTGTCCGCCGTGATCTCCTCCCGGCTCCGCGAGGTCGAATCCGTCGCCTGAGGAACGACGTTGGTGACGCGGTCCGGCGCCTGCGGCCGTATCCGGACGGTGACCAATCCGCCGGAGCTCGGTACCGAATTGTGACCAAACCGAAAGGTCGCGCGGGATGGCGGACTGAGAACTGAATGTGGACGATAGAAGGACCCGCACGACAGTTCCTTCCCCGTAACGCACCACGTTCACTGTCCGAAAGGCAACGGTCATGACCGCCATCGTCTTTGCCATGATCATCATCCTCGCCGTCGCCGCCACCATCGTCGGCCTTGTCGCCGTCGGCCTGCAGGGCCGCGGCCGCGATCGTGCGCCACGGCTGGCGGAAAAGATGACTCACGCCGCGGAACACCTCAACGGCGACACTGAGCCGCCCGAGAAGTTCGTTCGGCTCGTCGAAACACGCCTGTTGCACTGATCCGACTGCCGGATCGCACTCCCAACGCTCCAGGCCCACTCTCGGCCCTGGCAGCACCGCGATCGCGCTGACCGTCAGGCCGCGTCGCGCCGGCGTCCGTCATAGCGCGGCCGGCCCTGCGCGCTCGACTGGGCGGTTGATCGAGCGCCCCTAGGATGTCGGGGTGGATGGAACGACACTCTGGTTCGTCATCGGCGGCATCATCCTGGCAGCCTTCGTTGTCGTCGGCGTGGTCGCCGGCCTACGCCGGCAGAACCGCTCTCGGTCGCGGTCGGGACGTTCCCAGGCTCGAACCCGGCTCCGACGTTGCCTCCGGACAACCGGCGGCTGACGCCGGCGACGCTGAGCGTTCCTCGGTAGGTGTCGCCGAACGGGGTCATCCCGACGTTCTCGACGAAGATCAGGGCGTCTCCGATCTGACCACGATCGACATCACCGCGCCGGAGGTCGAGCGCCCGGAGCCACCGCAGAGCAGGCTCGCCAGGCTGCGCCGTCGGCTGGCCGGCTCGAACAATGCCCTGAGCCGTGGCCTGTTGCTCCTTCTCAGTCGTGATCGGGTCGACGAGGAAACCTGGGACGACTTCGAAGAAACGTTGATCACCTCTGACCTGGGAGTCGGCCCCACCACTGAGCTGGTCGAAAATCTGAGAAACATGTTCCGCGTCGAGGGCGTCTCCGACCCGGCGGCCGCCCGGGCCATCCTCCGCGGAGAGCTGATCAAGTTGATTGACCCAACCATGGACCGCACGATCGCCGCAGACCGGCTCGAGCTACCAGCGGTGATCATGGTGGTGGGCGTCAACGGGACCGGAAAGACCACCACGGTGGGCAAGTTGGCGCGGGTGCTGGTGGCCGAAGACAAGGATGTGATCTTGGGGGCCGCCGACACCTTTCGGGCGGCAGCGGCCGATCAGCTGGACACCTGGGGGAGCAGGGTCGGTGTTCCGACCGTGCGTGGGTCGGAAGGCGCCGACCCGGCGAGTGTGGCGTACGAGGCGGTAAAGGCGGGTATCGAGCAGGAAGTCGACGTCGTGCTCATCGACACCGCCGGCCGCCTGCACACGAAGGTGGGCCTGATGGACGAATTGGGCAAGGTCAAGCGGGTGGTCGAACGTCAGGCGCCGGTCGGCGAAGTGCTGCTCGTGCTGGACGCGACCACTGGGCAGAACGGCCTCGCCCAGGCGCGGATCTTCGCTGAAGTGGTCGACGTGACCGGCATCGTCCTGACCAAGCTCGACGGGTCGGCGAAGGGTGGCATTGTCGTCCAGGTGCAGCGCGAACTCGGCGTACCAGTCAAGCTCGTCGGGCTCGGCGAGGGCCCGGACGATCTTGCTCCGTTCGAACCTGAGGTTTTTGTCGACGCGCTGCTCGAACCCGCGGCATGACGATCGGTTTCCCGGTCTGAACCGAGAGTCGTCTGCCAGCTTTCGTCGGGCAAGATAGGCCCGTGGAAGAGCGCGTCCTCGGCAAGACCGAGCGTCCAGTGTCAATCGTCGGTATGGGCACGTGGCAGCTGGGCGCGGACTGGGGCGAGGTATCCGATGCTGACGCTCTGGACGTGCTGGAGGCGGCTGCCGAGGCTGGCGTGACCCTCTACGACACCGCTGACGTGTATGGCGACGGGCGCAGCGAGCAGCTCATCGGCCGGTTCCTCGCCGACCACCCGGACCTGAACATCACGGTGGCCACCAAGATGGGCCGCCGGGTCGAGCAGCGGCCGGAGAACTATACGTTGACCAACTTCCGGGCGTGGACCGATCGCTCCCGGCGAAACCTCGCTGTAGATCAGCTGGATCTGGTCCAGTTGCACTGCCCGCCGACCTCGGTCTATTCGCACGATCAGGTCTACGACGCCCTGGACGCCCTGGTGGAGGGAGGCGCAATCGCCGCGTACGGCGTCAGCGTCGAGACCTGCGACGAAGCATTGACGGCCATCAGCCGACGTGGAACGGCAACCGTCCAGATCATCTTCAACGCGTTTCGCCGTAAGCCCTTGGACTACGTGCTGCCCGCTGCCCAGCGGGCCGGCGTCGGAATCATCGCACGGGTACCACTAGCGAGTGGCCTCCTCAGCGGGCGTTACACCGCCGACACCCAGTTCGCGGAGAACGACCACCGCAACTTCAACCGGCACGGCCAGTCGTTCGACGTCGGGGAGACCTTCTCGGGAGTGGATTTCGAGACCGGAGTGGCGGCCGCCAAAGAGTTCAGCAGTGTGGTGACCGAGCATCTCGGTGACGAAATCACGCCGGCTCAAGCCGCATTGGCGTGGGTGGTGCAACAGCCGGGAGTCACCACCGTCATCCCTGGGGCACGATCTGTCGAGCAGGCGAAAGCCAATGCCGCGGCCGGGGACCTGGCGCGGCTCAGCGAGGACTTCATGGCTGCCGTGCGAGAGCTTTACGACGAGCGCCTTCGAGAGACCATCCACCCTCGCTGGTAGGTCCAGCTGCCCGTTGCCGCGCTGGACATGCGTTCGGATGCTCGAAAGCTGCACCCGGCCGTCCTCAGGGCTGATCAGCACCCTCGTTCCGGCTGGCCGCCTCAGAGCAGCACGCGGAGGCTGCGCCCGATAGTGGCCGACCGAGGTTGAGCACGTCGTCGCTGCCGGCGTAATAGCCGAACGATTCGATCTCGGTGTAGCCCGCGGAACGGTAGAGAGCTACCGCGGCCACCTGCGGATAAGCAGTTTCAAGGATCATCCAATCCGCGCCCGCGGCGGCCGCATCGACCTCCAGAGCCGCCAGCATCTGCCGGGCGAATCCTCGATGACGAGCCGACCGCCGCACGAACATTCGCTTGATTTCGGCGGGGCGCCTGGCTGCGGCGGGCACGCAAGCGTCACTGAACCGCCACCCGCCGGTGGCCACTGGCACACCGGCCCAGTAGCCGACCAGAAAGCCGCCGCCTGGCGGAGCGAACTCCCGCGGGATGAACGGCGTCTCATCTGGTCCGCCATACAGAGCGACGTAGAACTCCTGGGCCTCGGCAATCAAGAGTGTCGCGTCGGGGTGGTCGTACGCGCGGGACCGCACCTCGAACTCGCCATCGGTGATCGACGATGAGTCGATTCCTGCGTCGGTCGGGTCCGACGTCACGAGACGCCTTCCTGCGATGACCCGACCGGCCCGAGCTGGGTCCCCTCGCTCGCAACACTAAAGATGAGGAGCACGAGGCCGGCGACGATGCCGGTCAAGGTAGATGCGGCCGGGGTGAACGAAAGAAGGACGGCACCGCCGACGATGCCGAGGATGAAGAGAACCCCGCCGAGACGCTCGAAGATCGGAAACTCGAAAGTCGTGCCGAACAGTAGGAAGTACAGCCCGAGCAGGATCACGATCCAGGGCACGATCAGCGCAGGCACCGGCAGCACCTGGGTGAACAGCCACACGCCGAGGAGGAGCCCGGTCACGATCAACGCCAAGCCGACGGCGAAGTTGCGGCTGGCGCGTCGGGAGCGAGGACGCCGCTCCGGAGCGGTAGTTCGCCAGCGGCGCAACACGTACCAGATCGCGCCGAGGAAACCCAGCACACCGAGCACCCGAACCGGCCATTCCAATGCTCCAGGAAGCCCTCCGGCGCACACTTGGACCAACAGCACGCCGCTGACGGCAGCGATGAGCGATCCGACCTCGTGGCGCATGAGCCCAGTTCACCATGACCGCGTGCTCTCCGTGGGCATCCTTCCGAGTGGGGAGGTTGAGTAGGCTGAGGGCCGGATCCCCGAAGTAAGGACAGTCGTGTTTGACACCCTGCAAGACCGCCTGGCGGCGGCATTCAAGAGCCTGCGTGGCAAGGGACGGCTGTCGGACGCCGACATCGACGCTACTGCTCGCGAGATCCGAATCGCGCTGCTCGAGGCGGATGTCAACCTCGCGGTGGTGAAGGACTTCGTAGCTGCGGATCAAGGAGCGGGCCCGCGCCGCCGAGCTTTCTGGCGCACTCAATCCCGCCCAGCAGGTCATCAAGATCGTCAACGAGGAACTGATCGCGATACTGGGCGGCGAGACCCGATTGCTCCGCTTTGCCAAGCGGCCGCCGACGGTGATCATGCTCGCCGGCCTGCAGGGCTCGGGTAAGACGACGCTGGCCGGCAAGCTTGCGCTCTGGTTGAGGCAGCAGGGCTACTCACCGCTTCTGGTGGCCGCTGACTTGCAGCGACCCAATGCGGTCAACCAGCTGCAGGTAGTGGGGGAGCGGGCCGGCATCCACGTGTTCGCTCCTGAGCCGGGCGTCACCACGGCGGGCAGCGGCCAGGAGGGCCCATTCGGCGGGGATCCCGTCGCCGTCGCTCGCGCTTCGGTCGTCGAAGCCGAGCGCCGACTGTACGACACAGTGATCATCGACACCGCGGGTCGACTGGGCATCGACGCGGAGATGATGCAGCAGGCAGCCGACATCCGCGACGCCGTGCACCCCGACGAGGTGCTGTTCGTCGTCGACGCCATGATCGGCCAGGACGCGGTCAATACCGCTAACGCGTTCGCCGAGGGGGTCGGCTTCGACGGCGTCGTACTGACCAAGCTCGACGGCGACGCGCGCGGGGGAGCGGCGCTCTCAATCGCGCGGATGACCGGTCGTCCCATCCTTTTCGCCTCAAACGGTGAGGCGCTCAAAGACTTCGACGTCTTCCATCCCGACCGGATGGCCAGCCGGATCCTCGGCATGGGCGACATGCTGACCTTGATCGAGAAGGCGGAACGGACCTTCGATGCGGAGGAGTCCGCGAAAGCGGCCGCCAAGCTCACCGGTCAAGGTGGCGAATTCGGGCTCGCGGATTTTCTGCAGCAGATGCAGATGGTCCGCAAGATGGGCCCGCTGTCCAAGATCTTCGGCATGTTGCCCGGCATGGGTGAGATCAAGGACCAGATCAACAACATCGACGAGCGCGACGTCGACCGGATCGAGGCGATCATCCATTCCATGACGCCCGCCGAGCGCGACAATCCCAAGATCATCGACGGTTCCCGCCGGGCCCGCATCGCCCGAGGCTCGGGGGTCGAGGTGTCGGAGGTCAACGCACTGGTCAACCGCTTCTTCGAAGCACGCAAGATGATGAGCTCGCTTGCCACGGGCAAGATGCCGGGCGTGCCAGGAATGCCGGCGGCCCGCAAACAGCCGGCCCGGCAAGCTTCCAAGAAAAAGGGCGGGCGGGGCGTATCCGGCAACCCCGCGAAGCGCAATGCACAGCCGTCCACCGAACCAACTGCCATTGGGAGCGTAAAGCCAGCCGCGGCGTTCGGTACGGGTGAGCAACTCGATGAGCAGGCGCTGGAGCAGGCGATGGCCGATTTCCAGCTGCCGCCCGAGCTGCGTAGCCGGCTCGGCAAGTAGCGCCCAAGGAGACGCGGGGTAAGCGTGTCCAACCGTCCTTCGACAGGCTCAGGGCGCGGCCCTTCGACAGGGCCAGGGGCCGGCCCGTCCACAGGCTCCGTAGAGCCCTGTTGACCGGCTCACGGCGCGACGGCCGGTTGCATCTCAATGGCGTCGTTCTGCCCTCGGGCGAGCGACGTGATCTCTGGGTGGTGGACGGCCGGATCCGTACGGAGCCAGCGCAGAACGCTCAGACCTTGGCCACCGACGTCTGGCTGATGCCGGGGCTGGTCGACGCCCACTGCCATGTCGGCCTGGAGATGGGCGGAGCGGTGCCTGACGAGGTAGCCGAACAGCACGCGTTGGCCGATCGTGCGGCTGGGGCGCTGCTGCTGCGCGACGCCGGCAGCCCGGCGGACACGCGCTGGATGGATGGGCGGGCCGACTTGCCGAAGATCATCCGGGCCGGCCGGCACATCGCTCGGCCGAGGCGCTATCTCCGCAACTACGGCGAAGAGGTCGAGCCCGCCGACCTGGTCGCCGAAGTCGAACGACAAGCTGCCCGTGGTGACGGATGGATCAAGTTGGTCGGCGACTGGATCGACCGGGAAATCGGGGATCTTGCGCCGCTGTGGCCCGCGGATGTCGCCCGCGCGGCTATCGACCGGGCGCACGAGATGGGTTGCCGGGTGACGGCGCACGTCTTCGGGGAGCAGGCGGTAGCCGAGCTAGTGGCGGCCGGCATCGACGGAATCGAGCACGGTACCGGAATGGATGATGTGACCATTGCGCTGATGGCCGACCGGCAGGTCGCCCTGGTGCCGACGATGGTGCAGCTCGACAACTTCGAGGCTTACGCCCGAGCGGGCGAGGACAAGTTTCCGGCTTACGCCAAGCACATCCGCGCCCTGTATGCGAGCCGTCTGGAGCGATTCACTGCGGCTCGTGAGGCGGGCGTGCCGATCTACGCCGGAACCGACGCAGGTGGCTACCTGCCGCATGGGCTGGTCGGTCAGGAAATCGCCGCGCTCGCGCAGTTCAGCTCGGCCGACTATGCCCTTGGCGCCGGCTCCTGGCGTGCCCGGCGCTGGCTGGGCCAGCCGGACAGCCTCGACGATGGCGTACCAGCCGACCTCGTCGTGTTCGATGCCGACCCTCGAGTTGAACTGGGTGTGCTGCGTGCTCCGCGGTACGTGATTCTGCGAGGAAGCGTTGTTCGCTAGCCGCACCCGGCCTAGCGCTTGCCGGTTGATCTCCGCTGTGCTGGTCGCGCTGATCATGATCGTGCCCGCACCCAGCTGGGCCGAGCAGCGAGTGATCGAGACTGACCTGCAGATTCGCGGTACGCCGGAGGCCGACGGGGACCCAGTGAGGCTCGATGTCACCATGCTGACCACCGACCCGGCCACGCCGAAACCCGGCATCGTGCTGGCTCACGGGTTCGGCGGCAGCAAGCTCGACGGCCTGCAGACAGGTCGTTCGCTGGCCCGCGCCGGCTACACGGTGATTACCTACACCGCTCGAGGCTTCGGTGCCTCAGGCGGCCGCATTCACCTCAACAATCCGGCCTACGAAGGAGCGGATGCTCGCAAGATCATCGATTGGGCGGTCTCCCGCCGGGAGGTGGCGAAGAGCGGCGGTGATCCCGTGATCGGCTTCGCCGGGGGCTCCTACGGTGGTGCACTCTCCCTGCTGGTGGCCGGCCTGGACACTCGGGTCGACGCCATCGTTCCGGCGTTCACCTGGAATCGGCTCGGTCAGTCGCTGTTCCCGCAGAACCTCACCCATGGGGAGTCCACGTCGCTTGCCGACGTCGCTCCGGCCGACCGGCGCGGAGTCTTCAAGCAGCGGTGGGCTTCGTTGCTGTTCCTGGGCGGCGGTGGGCAGGCAAGCGAACGAGCGGCGGAGGGACCAACGAGCGTCTGCGGGCGTTTCGCGCCTGAGCTCTGCTCCTCCTATCTCACTGCGGCGGAGAGCGGCCAGCCCAGCGACAGACTGCTCAAGCTGCTGGACGAGTCGAGTCCCGCGCGCGTGCTGTCCAAAATCACGGCCCCCGCGCTGATCATCCAGGGTGAGGACGACACACTGTTTCCGCTCGACCAGGCTGACGCCAACCTGCGAGGCTTGCCAGCCAGCACGCCAGCAGCGATGAAGTGGGTCGAAGGAGGACATGACGCGGAGATCGTCATCAACGACCTGCTGCCCGACCTCGAAGCTTGGTTCGGTCGCTATTTGAAGCAGGACGGATCGCCGGCCGATACGTCGTTCTCGGTAGCGGTACCAGAGACATCGCTGGTGGGCAGCGGCAGTCAGCGGGAGCCGAAGATCTTGGTGAGCGCCGGCTATCCCGGACGTGTCGGTGAGATCGGTCAGCAGCGGTTTCGGCTCAAGGGTGATCGCCAGTCAGTGGTCGCGCCGCCCGGCGGAATGCCGGCAGCTCTGACCAATCTGCCTGGCACGGGCCGGACGTTGGGCACCGCCTCGAGCGTCGCCGGGTACGCCCTGGGCGTGCTGCCCGGTCAGTCCGCAATCTTCACCACCGAGCCGTTGACCTCCGCAGTGGATCTCATCGGCAGCGGCCGGATCGCGCTGGACGTCACGTCGTCAGTGCCCTCGGCCACCGTGTTCGCCTCGGTCTGGGACCTCGGGCCGGACATCGAGGCCACCACCAACGGGCGCACCAGCGTCAGCCCGAGCTCAGCCGTCCTACCGCAGCTTGCCGTGTCACCGGTCCGGCTTGCTGGCCTGATCCCTGGTCAGCCGACGCAGGCGACGGTGGCACTACCAGCGGTGTCGCACGAAGTTCCGGTCGGCCATCGCTTGCAGGTTGTGATCTCGACAACTGACCAGGCGTACGCCGTACCGACGAAGTCGGCCTTGTACTCGATCGGACTAGCCGGCGACCCGAGCTTGACGCTGCCGACACTGACCGCAACGCCGCTCAACGAAGGGCGGCTGGACGTTTCTTTGCCTCTGATCATCGTGGTGAGCCTGCTTGCCGCTGCTGCGCTCAGCGCAATGCTGGTGCTGCACCTCCGGCGTGGGCAGGCCCACCCTCGTACGGATTTGGCCGAGGTGCCGCTGGTCGTAGAAGACATCGTCAAGACGTACCGGGACGGTTTCCGCGCTGTGGACGGTGTCAGCCTCAACGCCGAGCGGGGGCAGGTGGTCGGGCTGCTCGGACCTAATGGAGCAGGCAAGACCACTGTGATGCGAATGCTCGTCGGGCTGATCCAACCAGACTCCGGTTCGGTCTATGTTCGCGGCGACCCGGTGCATGCAGGCGCTGACGTGCTCGGCTCGGTGGGCGCGTTCATCGAAGGACCCGGCCTGTTGCCACACCTCACTGGTATGCAGAACCTTCGGGCGTTTTGGGAAGCGACCGGTAGGCCGCTGACTGAAGCTCACCTTGACGAGGCGCTGACCATCGCGGGTCTCGGCGAGGGCATTCACCGCAAGGTCCGCAGCTACAGCCAAGGGATGCGGCAACGACTGGGCATCGCCCAGGCGATGTTGGGTTTGCCGGATCTGCTGGTGCTTGATGAACCGACCAACGGGCTGGACCCTCCGCAAATCAAGGCCATGCGCTCGGTGTTGGCCGCATATGCCGCAGAGGGACGGACGGTGGTGTTATCCAGCCACTTGCTGTCGGAGGTGGAGCAGACATGCAGCCACGTCGTGGTGATGGACAACGGGAAGGTGATCTTGACCGGAGCGGTGGCGGATCTCACCGCCAGTGACTCCGTCACCTTGATCGGACTGGCTGACGACGACATCGACAGCGCTCGGCGGGAACTGGAAGCCGCCGGAGTGCGGGCCGAGCCGGAGGGTCGAATGCTGAGGGTGACGGGCGAGATGCCCCGGGCCGAAATCGTGGCGAAGCTCGTAGGCGCCGGACACCGCGTCGAGTCCGTGGATGGCCACCGCCAGCTCGAGGAGGTCTTCCTGAGCCTGATCGGCGCCCCCGCCGAGGAATTGGACGATGTCGGTGCGGCCGCCGAAGAGTTGGATGAGACCGGTGTCTAGGTCGACTTATCCCTTACCTCTGCGCGCCGAGATCCGCCGGCAGGCGCGGCGGCGCCGTACCTGGGGCATCTTCGCGGTCCTCATCGCTCTCCCTCTGATCTTGGTCGCCGCCTTTGCGATCGGAAACGGCGATACCGACACTGGGCAACGGACCTTCGTCGATCTGGCACAGCAGAGCGGGGCCAACCTCGTGGTGTTCGCGCTTTTCGCCTCCACCAGCTTCCTGCTGATCGTCATCGTGGCGTTGTTCGCCGGCGACACCGTCCCGTCCGAGGCAAGCTGGTCGAGTCTGCGGTATTTGCTCGCGGCACCCGTACGCCGAGAGCGGTTGATTCGGCAAAAGCTGATCGTCGCAGCGCTGTCCTCGATGATTGCCCTGTTCTTCCTGCCGGTGTGGACGCTATTGGTCGGCGTCGTCGCGTACGGTTCTGGCCCGTTTGTCGGGCCGACCGGCGACCAAATCGGCTGGCCGGAGTTCGCTTGGCGACTAGCGATCATCATCTGCTACCTCTCGGTCGAGCTGACCGTGGTAGCTGCGTTCGCGTTCGCTTTCGGCGTGCTGACCGACGCACCGCTGGCGGCGGTCGGCGGTGCGGTGCTGCTGATGATCTTGTGCGCGATCCTGGACTCGATTCCGGCCCTCGGCGACATCCGGCAAGGACTGCCCGGCCACTATGCGTTCGCCTGGGCGGATGTTCTCGCGCCCGCCGTCGACTATTCCGACATGATCACCGGCGCTTTGTGGTCAGTGGGATACGCCATCGTGCTGATTTCGTTCGCAGTATGGCGCTTCCTCGGCAAGGACATCACCAGTTGATGAGCATCTCGTCCCTGAGCGCCTCGGATCTTCAGTGGCGTTGCGCGCCGACGGTGTCGAGATCATCGCCGAACCGCAGGCGATCTTCTCGCACGCCGATGACACTCTCGGTCCAGCCGGAACCGACGAATGGATGGCGTTCCTGAACGACTCAGAAGGCAATTCCGTCGGATTGGTCAGTCATCAGCCCAGACAAACCTGAGCCCCTATGACCAGACCGGCTGAGCTTCTAGCACAGGTGCTCGGCGAAGAACGACTCGATGCGGCGCCACGCGTCAGCAGCGGCCATCGGCTCGGGACCGACGTGGGTGAACCTCTGCAGCCGCCGCGCCACTGGGCGTAACCAGGTCGGGCCGTTGATCTCGTCATTGAGAAAGCAGTGACCGGCGCTGGGGTAGACCTCGATGTCGTGGCGGACAGCATGCCTCTCGAGCGCCGCTTTGAGGGCTGGCACGTCATTGGCCATTCTGTCCTTGCCGCCATAGCTGGCCACAATCGGGCACGCGCGTGACGCGATATCGTCGATGTCGTCCGGGATGGCGCCGTAATTCACGGCGCTGGCGTCGTAGCCGTCGGCCGACAAGAGCAAGGCGAAGCCGCCGCCCATGCAAAATCCAATGATGCCCACCTTGCCGTTACATTTCGGATCGTCCCGCACCTGCTGTCGGGCCGACTCGAACACCTCGAACGGCTTGCCTGACCCTTCCTGCAAGGCGCGAAAGGCGGATCGGATGCAGCGCAGCCATGGACCATCGCCGATGAAATCGGGGGCATGCACGATGTAGCCGGCCGAGGCCAGCCGTCGGGCATGCCGCCGGAGGACGTCATCAATGCCAAAGATCTCGTGCGCCATCACGACGCCGGGCCAACGGCCCGGCTGAATCGGCCGGACCACAACGACGGTACGGCCGTCGATCTGGGTGTCTTCGGCGTGCGTCTCCATGTCCGCAGGGTAGAGGTACTGCGCTCAGTTCGCGTTGGTGCGAGCGATTCTGGCAGAATGACCTGCGCATCTGCGTCGTGCGGCGCCCTCTACCCCCGCACGGCACAGGTCAGCCGAGATCATCGCGTGCGTGTCCCCACCGCATCAGATGGGATCACCCGTTTCCTGGCCGGCGCACCGCCGGCCAATGATCAGCACAGGAGAACCACACACGTGGCTGTCAAGATTCGTTTGAAGCGACTGGGCAAGATCCGGTCGCCGCACTACCGCATCGTGGTTGCCGACTCCCGCACCAAGCGGGACGGTCGCTCCATCGAGGAGATCGGGAAGTACCACCCGAAGAACGACCCGTCGGTCATTGACGTCAACTCCGAGCGAGCTCAATATTGGTTGTCCGTTGGCGCTCAGCCCACCGAAGCGGTGGTTGCCTTGCTGAAGCGGACGGGGGACTGGCAGAAGTACTCCGGTGATACCTCGCCTTCAGGCGTGGAACCGCAGAAGGCGAAGAAGGACAAGACCGACGCCTTCAATGCGGCACTGGCAGAGGCGGGAAAGGAGCCGACGTCGGCGGGCGTAACCCCAGCCAAGAAGGCTGCGCCCAAGGCCGAAGCCGCTCCGAGTACGACGGTCGAAGGAACTCCAGCCGAGGCTCAACAGGCAGCTGACGCTGGCGTGGCCGACGCCAATCCGTCCGCATCCTCTTCGATAGCCTCGGACGACGCTGCTTCGACGGGCTCAGGACAAAGCTGACATGCTGGCCGACGCGCTGGAGCATTTGGTCCGTGGCATCGTGGGCCATCCCGATGATGTGACGGTTCGGGACAAGGAACTGCGTCGCGGCCGAATGCTGGAAGTACGTGTCAATCCGGAGGACATCGGCAAGGTGATCGGCCGGTCTGGCAGAACGGCGACCGCGTTGCGTACGGTGCTCACAGCGCTGTCCGGCCGGGAGCCGGTCCGCATCGACTTCGTGGATGTGGACCGGCCTGCGCGCGGGGCCGACGGTCGCGGCGGCCAACGGGGTCGTCGCTGACGAGGAAAGATGGCTGACACCGTCGAGGTGGTGGTCGGCGTCGTTGGCCGCGCTCATGGCCTTCGCGGAGAGGTGGGCATCGAGCTTCGCACCGACGAACCTGGTCGGCGGTTTGCTCCCGGCCAGCAGCTACGGGCCGAGGACTCGGCCAGGTCCTTCACTGTGCTCTCCGCGCGAGCCCATGCAGGTGGGCTTTTGGTGAGATTCGACGAGGTGGCCGATCGGACGACCGCAGAGTCTGTTCTGGGTACCCGCCTGGTGGCCGATGTTGAGATAGATGAGCGCCCCGGCCGCGCGGACGAGTTTTACGATCGCGAGCTGATCGGCCTGATGGCCAGAACTGCCGATGAGACAGATGTGGGGCGGGTGGTCTCGGTCTTGCACCTGCCGCACCAGGATCTCCTCGAGCTCGACACAGCCTATGGCCGCCGGCTGGTCCCCTTTGTCGAAGCGTTGGTTCCGGAGATCAGCCTTGAAGGCGGTTGGTTGCGGATCGCGGCCGTACCCGGCCTTCTCGATGATGAAGAGGAGGCGTGATGCGGATCGACGTGGTTTCGATCTTTCCCGCCTACTTCGAACCGCTACGCCTCTCCCTCGTCGGAAAGGCGATCGAAACGGGTCTGGTCTCGCTCGTCGTTCATGACCTCCGCGATTGGACCCATGATCGGCACCGAACTGTCGACGACACTCCGTACGGCGGTGGCCCCGGGATGGTGATGCGCCCGGAGCCCTGGGGCGACGCGCTGGACAGTCTCGCCGTGCCTCGTACGGGCGAGGTACAGGGTGCCCCCGCGGCAGCCAGTCCAACCCTGATTGTGCCGACGCCGTCGGGCCGCAGCTTCACCCAGCAAACTGCACAGGAACTGGCGGATCGCGAGCAGCTGATTTTCGCCTGCGGCCGCTACGAGGGAATCGACGCACGCGTCGTCGACTACGCCGCAACCCGAATGCAGGTGGCGGAGCTGAGCATCGGCGACTACGTGCTAGCCGGCGGGGAAGTGGCAGCGCTCGTCATCATCGAAGCGGTGGTCCGGTTACTCCCCGGAGTCCTCGGCAACCCCGACTCGTTGACGGAGGAGTCGCACTCGGCGGCCCAGGACTGGTTGCTGGAATATCCGAGTTACACCAAGCCGCCCACGTGGCGCGACCTCGAAGTGCCGGAGATCTTGTTCAGCGGTAACCATGCCAAGATCGCCGAATGGCGCCGTCAGCAGTCGTTGGCTCGAACCCGTGATCGACGGCCGGATCTGCTTCCCAGCGATGGTGACCGAGGGCACGGGGCCTAAGGCGGCAAGTCTCTTTGCCGGTGTTCACGGCACGGTAGCCGAACCTCAGACGAGGCGGTGTGGCGAAAGACACCAGTGAGCACAGTGGTCTGGACTCGAACGCCCGACCTCCGGGTTCTAGGGTGGCTGCGTGGCGACTACTTCACTGGCCCGGCCGAGGCAGGCGGCTCGATCTACCGTCGTGTTGAAGGCGCTGATGGCGGTCAGTGGTTTGATCATGATCGGCTACCTCATCGCGCACATGTACGGCAACCTCAAGGTCTTCGCTGGTGAGGAGGCGTTCAACAGCTACGCACACCACTTGCGCACGCTGGGCGAGCCGATACTCCCCTACGCCGGCGCGTTGTGGATCATTCGCGTAGTCCTTATCGTCAGCGTTCTCGTCCATGCCTACGCGGCGTTCAGGCTTTGGGCTCGTGCGAATCATGCCCGCGGGGGCGGAAAGCGTTACCAGACGACAAAGACGAGGCTCGGCGTCCAGCGCACCTACGCATCGTTCACGCTGCGCTGGGGTGGCGTCATCATCCTGCTCTTCGTCGTCTATCACCTGCTGCATCTGACCTGGAACACCATCCATCCGGGGGCGCCGCGGCCGAGCCGTATCAGCGAGTGGTGAACGGCTTCCAAATTTGGTGGGTGGTCCTGTCCTACACCGTCGCCGTACTCGCCGTCGGGTTCCATCTTCGGCACGGCATCTGGAGTGCGCTCACCACACTCGGCGCCAACACGTCCCGGGCGGCCCGCCGCCGGCTCAATGGCTTGGCGCATCTCGTCGCCGGCCTGGTGACAATCGGCTTCCTGCTTCCCCCTTACAGCGTCCTCTTCGGATGGGTGAGTTAGATGAAACTGCCTTGGCAAAATTTGGACCAGCCCGCCGAGAGGCACACGCCGGCAAGCTCGGAGCCAGTCGGGAGCATTGAAGCACGACCCAGCTCGGACAATAGCTTCAGTTCGATTGACGCGGATGCGTTCTACGTCGAAGCCAACCACGTCGGTGACACCAAGGCAGCAGGCGGTCCGATCGAAGATCGCTGGGACAAGCGCAGGTTCGAAGCGAAGCTGGTCAACCCCGCCAATAGGCGCAAGCTCTCGGTCATCATCGTGGGCACGGGTCTCGCCGGCGCCTCCGCAGCGGCGACCCTCGGCGAGGCCGGTTATCACGTCACTGACTTCTGCTATCAGGATTCGCCGCGACGGGCGCACTCCATCGCTGCGCAGGGCGGCATCAACGCGGCCAAGAACTACCGCAACGACGGCGACTCGATCTACCGGTTGTTCTACGACACCGTCAAGGGCGGCGACTTCCGCGCCCGCGAGTCAAACGTCTACCGGCTGGCTCAGGTCAGTGTGGAGATCATCGACCAATGTGTCGCCCAAGGTGTGCCCTTCGCGCGTGAGTACGGCGGCCTACTCGACAACCGGTCCTTCGGCGGCGTACAGGTGTCACGGACCTTCTATGCCCGCGGTCAGACCGGCCAGCAACTCCTGCTCGGTGCCTACCAGGCGCTTGAGCGTCAGATCGCCGCCAAGACGGTGAGGATGCACACGCGCCACGAGATGCTCGAGCTGATCGTCGTCGACGGCAAGGCTCGCGGCGTGGTCATCCGGGACATGGTTACCGGGAAGATCGAGACGCACTTCGCGGATGCGGTGGTGCTGGCCACCGGCGGTTACAGCAACGTCTTCTTCTTGTCCACCAACGCGATGGGCTGCAACGTCACCGCGACGTGGCGGGCGCATCGTAAGGGTGCCTACTTCGGGAATCCCTGCTTCACTCAGATCCACCCGACCTGCATCCCGGTGTCAGGTGACTACCAGTCGAAGCTCACCCTGATGAGCGAGTCCCTGCGAAACGATGGCCGTATCTGGGTGCCGAGGAGTGGGGAGGACAAGCGGGATCCGCGAGAGATTCCAGAGGAGGAACGCGACTACTACCTGGAGCGGATCTACCCTTCCTTCGGCAACCTCGTACCGCGAGACATTGCCTCGCGGGCCGCGAAGAACGTCTGCGACGAGGGTCGTGGCGTTGGGCCGGGAGGGCTGGGTGTCTACCTCGACTTCGCCGATGCGATCAAGCGACTCGGCCGGAAGGCGGTCGAGTCGCGGTACGGAAACCTATTCGATATGTACGCGCAGATTACGGGCGAAAATCCGTACGAGACGCCGATGCGGATCTATCCTGCCGTGCACTACACGATGGGCGGACTGTGGGTTGACTACGACCTCGAGTCGAGCATTCCGGGCCTGTTCGTCATCGGTGAAGCCAACTTCTCCGACCACGGGGCTAACCGGCTGGGCGCCAGCGCGCTGATGCAGGGCCTGGCTGACGGATACTTCGTGCTGCCGAACACCATCAACGACTACCTCGCCGCGGGACCCTTCCCCAAGGTGGACGCGACTCATCCAGCCGCCATCGAGGCGGTGGACATGGTCAAGAGCCGGATCGCCAAGCTGCTTTCCATTCGTGGGAGCCGCACCGTCGACTCCTTCCATCGTGAGCTCGGTCACCTGATGTGGGACTACTGCGGCATGGAACGCAGCGAAGAGGGCTTACGCAAGGCGATCACGCAGATTCGTGACCTGCGGCAGGAGTTCTGGTCCGACGTCAATGTGCTCGGCACGAATGAGGAGCTGAACCAGGCTCTAGAGCGCGCCGGTCGGGTGGCCGATTTCTTCGAACTCGGCGAGCTGATGTGCATCGATGCCCTGGTCAGGCGGGAATCCTGCGGTGGGCACTTCCGTGTCGAATCGCAAACCGAGGACGGCGAAGCACTACGTCACGACGATGAGTTCGCCTACGTGTCGGCCTGGGAGTTCGGTGGTGAGGGAGCCAAGCCGATCCTGCACAAGGAGCCCTTGGCGTACGAGTACGTCGAGATGAAGCAGCGGAGCTACAAGTGATCGCAAGCGCCGGCTGTGTCTGGACGAGTGAGCGAGCGGGCGGAGCCTGCGAGTCGAGTGAGGAAGACACAGTTATGAGGCGGACAGCGGGCGCGAGCCAGAAGGGCCGGGTCTGGCGAGCGTCGGGTAGCGCAGCGCCGGCTGTGTCTGGACGAGTGAGCGAGCGGGCGGAGCCTGCGAGTCGAGTGAGGAAGACACAGTTATGAGGCGGACAGCGGGCGCGAGCCAGAAGGGCCGGGTCTGGCGAGCGTCGGGTAGCGCAGCGCCGGCTGTGTCTGGACGAGTGAGCGAGCGGGCGGAGCCTGCGAGTCGAGTGAGGAAGACACAGTCATGAGGCGCGTAGCGGGCGCGAGCCAGAAGGAAACAGCGTGAATATCACGGTAAGGATCTGGCGGCAGCCGAACCGGAAGGCCAAGGGCGAGATGGTCTCCTATCAGCTCAATGGCGTGTCCGGGCATATGTCTTTTCTGGAGATGCTCGATGTGTTGAACGAGGGACTCACGCAGCGAGGCGAAGACCCAGTCGCATTCGACAGCGATTGCCGTGAGGGCATCTGCGGGCAGTGCGGCCTGGTGATCAACGGTGTCGCGCACGGTCCGGAGCAGACGACGACGTGCCAGCTGCACATGCGTTCCTTCTCCGACGGCGACGTCATCGACATCGAGCCGTGGCGGGCCGAGCCGTTCCCAGTGATCAAGGACTTGGTCGTGGACCGCAGCGCCTTCGACCGGATCATCCAGGCTGGCGGATACATCTCAGCTCCGACAGGGACCGCACCGGACGCCCATGCCATGCCCGTGCCGAAGACGAATGCCGACGCGGCGTTCGATGCTGCCACCTGCATCGGGTGCGGTGCCTGCGTAGCGGCCTGCCCCAATGGATCGGCGATGCTGTTCACGGCGGCCAAGGTCACTCATCTCGGCCTTTTGCCGCAGGGCCAGCCGGAAAGGGACTCGCGCGTGCTCGGCATGGTGGCGCAGCAAGACGCAGAGGGTTTTGGGCACTGCACGAACATCGGTGAGTGCACCGCAGTCTGCCCGAAGGGCATTCCGTTCGAAACCATCTCGCGGCTCAACCGCGATCTGTTCGGCGCCCTGGCGAAGGGCAAGGCGAAGAGCTAACCCTCTCGGGGACTCAGCGGCGTCGCGCTCCCGAGTGGACGCACCGGGTACCCGTGGGATTACCGCGGGATACCCGCGATATGGCAGACTTGACCGCTGTTGTCCACACGCGTCGCGACTCCTGCCACAGGGGGATTGCTCGCAGCGTGATGGCTTGAGAACTTCACGAGCGTGGTGACCTGTGGCACCGGCAAGGAACTTCGCATGAGCAAGCTGATCAACGAGCTCGACTCGGCATCACTACGCGACGACGTCCCTGCTTTCCGACCCGGGGACACCGTCAAGGTCCATGTGAAGGTCGTCGAGGGCAACCGGTCGCGGATCCAGGTGTTCGCCGGTGTGGTGATCTCCCGGGCCGGAGAGGGTGTTCGTGAGGCATTCACCGTACGCAAGGTCAGCTTCGGTGTGGGTGTCGAGCGGACGTTTCCCGTGCACAGCCCCATCATCGATCACATCGAGGTCGACCGCCGCGGCGACGTACGCAGAGCCAAGCTCTACTACCTGCGCGGGTTGCGCGGCAAGGCCGCCAAGATCAAGGAAAAGCGCGACGCCAGCTGACCGGTCTCAGGACTGTGCCGGTTAAGCGCTCTGCAAAGGTGGCCCCGCGGCGGGCGTTGCAGCCCGCAGACTCCTCGATCGACGACGCGCCCTGATGAGGAAATCGAGGACGACGGCGAATGCCACGGAACTGACCTTCGGTCAGCACGTGATCGCCTTCTTCAAGGAACTGACCGGCGTGGTCATCGCCGCCATTCTCGTTGCCTCGCTGCTTCGGGGTTTCGTCGGTCAGATGTTCCTCATCCCGTCGGAGTCGATGGAGGACACACTCCATGTCAACGACCGTGTGCTCGTCGAGAAGCTCAGCTCACTGAAACGCGGCCAGATAGTTGTGTTCCGCGACCCGGGTGGCTGGCTGACAGGAATGGACCCCCAGAAGGGCCGTAGTCCAATCGGCAAGGCCTTCCAATTCATCGGTGTCCTTCCTGACACCAGCACCGAGCACCTGATCAAGCGGGCGATCGGCCTGCCGGGCGATCACGTGGTCTGTTGCGATGATCAAGGTCGAGTGAGCGTCAATGACCAGCCACTCAACGAAACGGCATACCTTCCCGTCGAGACAGACGGCAGCACAGCGAAGCCGTCGACCATCCGGTTCGACGTGGTCGTGCCCGCTGACCGGCTGTTCGTGATGGGCGACAACCGCGAGCACAGCCGCGACTCGCGGTGCCACCTGAATGACGTGCAGGCGGGTGCACCAAAAGGGCGACAATGCATTCGTGCCTGAAGACCTGGTGGTCGGCCGAGCGATCGCCGTCGTGTGGCCGCTCGGCAACGCCGGCCGGTTGCCAACACCGGCTACCTTTGAGAATCTGCCCGCCGGAAAGATCCCGGCCCCCACCACTGCGGTGATCGATGCCGGATCCGAGGCGAACTGTTGAGCCAGACAAAGGTGAAGGCGGCCACATCGAGGCCCACCTCCGACGACGCTCGGGGGCCAAGCGGTGTCATTCGTCAAGGAACTGTTGCTGGTGGTGATCGGTGCGATTGTCGGTCTCGTCGCTGCTCAGGGCGTTCGTAGGTCAGATGTTCATCATTCCGTCGTCCTCGATGGAGAACACGCTGCTCATCGGTGATCGGGTTGTGGTCGAGAAGATCACCGACTTCAAACGCGGAGACGTGGTGGTCTTCGCCGATCCCGGCGGCTGGCTGTCCGGTTCCGAGACGCTGGAACGCGGTCCGATCGGCCAAGTTCTTCGAATTCGTGGGAGTGTTGCCCGACACCAGCACAGAGCACCTGATCAAGCGTGTCATCGGACTCCCTGGAGATCGCGTCGTGTGTTGCGACAGCGACCGGACGAATCACCGTCAACGGTCAGCCCTGCACGAGGGCGAGCTACCTCTACAAGAGTCCTGACGGAGAGCGAATGAACCCGTCGGACGTGCGATTCGAGGTCGTGGTGCCGAAGGATCGGGTGTTCGTGATGGGCGATCATCGCTCCGTGAGCGCTGACTCTCGATGTCATCTGTCCGACCTGTCGACCAGCGAGCCACAGGGTGAGGTGGCGTTCGTACCGATCTCGATGGTGGTCGGCCCCGCGGTCGCCGTCGCGGCACCCTTCAACAGCGACGACGCTTCTGCACCGACCAGACACCTTCGACGACATACCGGCGGCCAAGAAAGCTCGCCCACCGAAGCGGTGATCAAGCCCGAAGGGGTGAGCTGCTAGTGACGGCTCTGGGCGAGCTGCGCCGGCAGGACCTGGGCAGATCCAGGTGCGGCGCAACAGCGGCCTGTACGGGTACGAGCGAGCGCTCAAACGGGTCGGCTTCGACCCCGTCGGCGGGCGCCGACGAGGCGGGTCGTGGAGCTTGTGCCGGCCCGCTGGTGGCGGCGGCCGCCATCCTCTCGGATGCCAAGTCCCGCCAGATCTCCGGACTCAACGATTCCAAGCTGCTGACTGCTCTGCAACGGGAGCGGCTCTACGTCGAGATCACCCGCAAGGCGGTGGCCTGGGCGGTGGTCTGCGTTGAGCCCGAGGAGTGCGACCGGCTCGGCATGCACGTGGCCAACGTGCTGGCGCTGCGTCGGGCGTTGTGGCGGCTCGACGTTCCGCCGTCGTACGTGCTGACTGACGGCTTCTGCGTGGATGGCCTCGGCGTTCCTGGGCTGGCGATCTGGAAGGGCGATCGAGTCGCTGCGTGCGTGGCTGCCGCATCAATCCTGGCCAAGGTGACTCGAGACCGGATCATGTGCGATCTCGACAAGCGCTATCCGAAGTATGCGTTCTCCGAGCACAAGGGCTACTGCACGCCGCTGCATCAGGAGCGTCTGGACCTGTACGGCCCGTCAGCCACCCATCGGATGCGCTTCGTCAACGTATCTCGAACGACTAGAGTCGTGACGCCATGAATGGGGTTACGAGGGCCGGCGAATGAGTGCCGAGGACCTCGAACAGTACGAGAGCGAGCTCGAGCTCCAGCTCTATCGCGAGTACAAGGACGTCGTCGGCATCTTCACCTATGCGGTGGAGACCGAGCGTCGGTTCTACCTGTGCAACGCGGTCGACCTCAAAGTGCGGACCGAGGGTGGCGACGTCTACTACGAAGTGTCGATGGCTGACGCGTGGGTCTGGGACATGTACCGGCCAGCCCGTTTCGTCAAGAGCGCCAAGGTTCTGACGTTCCGGGACGTCTCGATCGAAGAGATCACTCACAGCGACCTGCAGGTTCCGAAGAGCGTCACTGGCTCGGGCTAGGTCTTACCCTTCCCCAACCGAGCGGAACGTTGTCCACAAGGCACACGTCCCGAATCCCACTGTCCACAGATTTCGTCTAGCCCGCACCGTTTTCCCGCGCGATCCGCATAGTTCCTCGGCGGAGGTGCGCGATGGCGAAGGCATCACGACAGACGATCGGTACGCGTGGCGAAGACCTCGCTGCAGCCGAACTCGAGCGGCAAGGCATGGTGATTGTCGATCGCAATTGGCGCTGTCGTCTGGGCGAAATCGACATTGTCGCCTGGATTTCGAGGGTGCTGATCGATCACTGGTCTTCTGCGAGGTGAAGTGCCGGACCGGGCTTGGCTTCGGTCCTCCGCTCGAGGCGATCACGTACGCGAAAGTCCGCAAGCTCCGCCAGCTGGCCGGCGAGTGGCTGGCCGCAAGCGACATCACCGCACGACGGATCCGGATCGACGCGGTCGGTGTGGTGCTGCTGCCGGAGGAGGAGCCGCAGCTCACTCACCTGCGGGGCATCGGCTGACATGAGCATGGCGTCTGCCTTCTCGGTGGCCCTTGTTGGCCTCGAAGGCCGAATCGTCGAGGTGGAGGCCGACATCAGTGGCGGTCTGCCACGTACGGTCCTGGTCGGGTTTGGCCGATACGGCTCTCTACGAGGCGCGGGACCGGTGCAAGGCGGCGGTCACCAACTCGGGTCATGCCTGGCCGTCCAGCCTGTTGACGATCAACTTGAGCCCAGCAACGCTGCCCAAACGGGGCGGCCACTACGACCTCTCGATCGTGGCGGCGGTGCTGGCTGCGGATGGCGTGTTCGGAGTCGGACGAGCTAGCGGAGCACTGTGCTGCTCGGCGAGCTCGGTCTCGACGGGCGCGTTCGCGCGGTCCGCGGTGTGCTCCCAGCCACGTTGGCTGCGAGTTCGGCCGGGTTTCGCCGGGTGATCGTGCCACGTCGCCAGGCGCCCGAAGCTCGGCTGGTGGAGGGCATCGAAGTATTCGGCGTTGCCTCGCTGAGCCAGCTGGTGGCGCTGTTCCGCGGTGATCCCCTGCCCGATCGCCGAACGCAGTCGACACCACCGACGAGTCGACTGCGCCTTCGGCCAGCCGGTCACTTGATCTGGCCGATGTGATCGGTCAGCCAGAGGCGAAGTGGGCGGCCGAGGTGGCAACTGCCGGCCGCCATCACATGCTGTTCCACGGCCCGCCCGGGGTCGGCAAGACGATGATCGCGCAGCGCGTGCCGGGGTTGTTGCCGGACCTCACCACGCAGCGAGGCGCTCGAGGTCTCCGCGATCCACTCCCTCGCCGGCTTTGCGCTGTCTGACGGCCTGATCAGCCGGCCTCCGTTCTCCGACCCGCACCATTCGGCGTCGGCTCCGAGCATCGTTGGCGGCGGCCAGCGGATGGCGAAGCCGGGAGCGATCTCTTGTGCTCATCGAGGGGTTCTTTTCCTCGACGAGGCACCCGAGTTCTCGCCGATCGTGTTGGAGGCGTTGCGCACACCGCTGGAATCGGGAGTGATCACAATCAGCCGTACCGAGTTCGAGACCCGGTATCCGGCTCGCTTTCAATTGATCATGGCAGCCAACCCCTGTCCTTGCGGATTGGCAGCGACGTCCAGGTAGCCAGTGCCCTGCGTACCGACGCAGATCCGCCGGTACGCCAACAAGATCTCGCTGCCCATCCGGGATCGGATCGACATTGTGCAGGCTTTCGTGCCGCTCAGCAATGCCTACCTGAAGGTCGCGGCCAAGCAGCCGTCCGAAGCATCGGCGGTCGTCGCCGGCCGTGTCGCCGAGGCCCGCGCTCGACAAACACGCCGACTGACCGGTACCGGCTGGCTGACCAACGGAGAGGTTGCGGGGAGCCACTCTGACTAAACAGCTTCCGCTGCCTGAGGGCCTTCATCTGCTCGACGAAGCGACGAACCGCGGCCGGCTGAGCGCCCGCGGCGTTGACAAAGTGCTCAGAATCTCCTGGACGCTCGCTGATCTTAGTGGTCGTGATCGCCCGACGAAAGACGATCTGGCGATTGCGCTGGCCATGCGACGAGGGGAGGCGGCCGGCGTTGCTGATCGGGCCATCTTCTGATGGTGTTGGCAGATCGAGCGGCTCGGTTGGCCCTGAGCTGTGTGGTGGACGGCGGTGACTTGTCGGTCACCGACGCAGTCGACCGGCGGGGCGCTCCGGCTACCTGGGCAGACCTTATGGAGGGCGGATTCGGCGCCCCGCTGGCTCAGCGGGGC
Source organism: uncultured Actinomycetota bacterium (assembly GCA_963754965.1). Classification (GTDB taxonomy): domain Bacteria; phylum Actinomycetota; class Actinomycetes; order Propionibacteriales; family Propionibacteriaceae; genus Microlunatus. The sequence goes on along the minus strand of CAVWIA010000007.1, from coordinate 333,049 downwards.
GCCGCCTTCGATGGCGACCTGGCAGAGCGCCGGGCGACGGCCGCGGCAGCCCGCTTTGTGGTGCCCGACGACGATGAGTGGCCCGAAGCCCTTGGTGACTTGAGGCATTGCGGAGCGGTGCAGCGCCGAGGCGGCGTGCCGTTCGGGCTGTGGCTTCGAGGGCCAGGCCTGCTGCCTGACGTGGTGGACCGATCGGTGGCCATCGTGGGATCGCGAGCTGCTACCAGCTATGGCACCGGCGTGGCCACCGACCTCGCCGCTGAGCTGGCCGAGCGTGGGGTGACGGTAGTGTCTGGCGGCGCTTACGGAATAGATGCTGCTGCCCACCGCGGCGCGCTCGCGGTGGGCGGCCCCACGCTGTGTGTGGTGGCCAATGGGGTGGACATGGCCTATCCACCAGGAAACGCCAGGTTGTTCAACGCGCTCGCGGCAGATCATCTGCTGGTCTCCGAACTTCCACCGGGTGCGCACCCGACGAGGATGCGATTCCTCGCCCGGAACCGGTTGATCGCCGCCCTCTCGAGAGGAACGGTGATCGTCGAGGCCGCGCTGCGCTCCGGTGCCCGCAACACCGCCAGTTGGGCGGTGGAGTGCTCGCGGCAGCTCATGGCGGTTCCTGGGTCCGTTCATTCGACGATGTCGGCAGCTCCGCACCTCATGATCAGAAATGGTCAGGCGACCCTTGTCACGAGCGCTGCCGAAGTGCTCGAACTGGTATCGGGGATGGGTCAGCACACCGTCACCGTGCCGCACGGCGCCCGTCGCCCGACCGACGAGCTCGATGGGGCACGACTCGCCGTCTTCGAGGCCGTTCCTGCCCGGCGCCGGGCAAGCGTGGCAGCAATTGCCCTGACCGCCAGTGTCAGCGTGCCCGAGTGCCTGGGCCATCTCGGCGCCCTCGAGGTCGCGGGCCTGGTGGACGGGACGGCAGTCGGTTGGCGCGCCCTGGTACCACTGCCGGCCCAACCTCGGTTGCCTGATGCGAGCTCCCGACGGCCGCCTTTTCGCTGACCGTGGGCTAGCGAACTCCGGCGAGAAACGTCGCGAGCAACGGGCCCGCCGTATGCGAACCTGACTTGCCATCATTGACGAATACCGCGACGGCCAGGTCGCCCTGCGCTGCGATCATCCAAGCGTGTGTCTTCAACGGCTTCGTGGTGCCGTACTCCGCCGTCCCCGTCTTGGCGATGATCGGCGGACCGTCCTGAGTCAGTAACACCCGGCCACTGCCGTCGGTCACCACACTGCGCATCATCGAGCGAAGCTGGTTCGCCTCGCTGGACGTCAGGGACTTGGCTTTCGACTCCACCTCTTGACCAGAGATCAAATGGGGGAGCACCGATTTGCCCGCCGCCACCGACGCCACGACCGTGGCCATCGCCATGGGAGACACCTCGACCTTGCCCTGACCGATCATCGCCGCCGCGCGACCGGTCTCAGACTCATCGGCTGGCACTGAGCCGAAAAACGAGGGGAACCCCACGTCATAGTCGACGCCGACGCCAAGAGATGCCGCCGCATGGGCGAGATCGTCGTCATTCAGCTTCGATCGTTGCCCGATGAAAGCCGTATTGCACGACTGCGCGAGCGCTGTCCGGAAGGAGATAGAACCTAGATCAGCCATGGGGTAGTCGCTATAGTTCCGAAACTTCCGTCCGTTGACAGTGACGATAGGCGGGCAGCTGACCACCGAGGTGGGCGCCAGCCCGGCCCTCAGGAGGGCCAGGGCGCTGACCACCTTGAAAGTCGAGCCAGGAGCGAACTGGCCAATCGTGGCCGCTGACTGCCCTTTGGTGCCGGTGCCGTTTGCCGCGGCGAGGATCGCACCGTCGGATGGGCGGATGGCGACCAGGGCGCTCGCCGGTTTGGTATCGGACAAGGTCTTCTCCGCAAGACGCTGCAGCGACGGGAGCAGGGTGATGTCGAGCGGCTTACCGGCGACCGGCTTGACCTCGAAGATCGTCCGCGGTTCACTCGCCGGGCACACCCTCCGGTGTTGCTGACGGCGACGGCGAGGCCGTGGCGGCGGGCTTGGCCGGCGCCAGTTGCACCCGTACGCCCGGAGTCCCACGAAGCTGTGCGTCGTAACGTCGCTGCAGTCCGGACTGGCCGACCTGATCGCCTCCCACAACCGCACCGTTGGACGTGTCAACGATCTCCTTGGTAGCTTCGCCAACGGTGCCGAGGACGGGTCCGGCGAAGGTGCGGCTCGGTGCCAACATCTGCTGGTCGTCGATGGCCAGCGCACCGGGGATGGCACGAACCTTCGTCTGGGTCGGCAGGTCCTTCGCATTCCTCCGCAGCACAATGGCTTCGACGAATGCGTCAGAACCGGCCGAGCCGACCCTCGACACGTAGGAGTCGGTGTCGAGTCGGAGCAACCGGGCGAGGCGGGCAGCGGAGGTCTTGGCCTGCTCGCCACTCACCCGTGCCTTGTCGATGCCGATTCGGACCACCGCACGCAAACTGACGATCGGTATCCCACCGTCGCCCCGCACCTCACCCCGCTCGGGGTACAGGCGCCTCTGGCTCAGCCGATTGGATCCGTCCAGGTCAGGCTGAACGACGCTGGGCCGCCAGCTCGACTTCCACCGTCCGGCCTCGTCGACCAGCTGTGCTGACGTTTCGTAGGCCCAATGCTCGGATACGCCCGGGAAAGTCCAGTCGATTCGAAGTCCGGCGGTGGCCGTCTTGCCCTGGACGTTGACCTGGCCGACCTGGACGCTCGGGGCCAGCGGTCCCATACCCGCCAGCACGGCTTTGAGCTCATCATTGACAGCGGCACTGCTCGCGCCCGCGAACTCCACTGCAGAGACGTCCTTCTTGGCCAGTCCGGCCGCTAGTTCTGCAGCGGCGCGACGTGCCGTGTCTTCGCCTGGCGGCGTGGGCACCGATCCGCCGCGGGTACACGCCACCAGGAGAAGAAAGGTAGTCAGGACGATCGTCACCGCTCGAAAACGCACCGGGCCATCTTGCCTGCTCGCTGGCCGCGAGCGGCACCGGAGTGATTTCGGTGTTCTCGTGCCGGTGCCCGATCTTGGCCGCCGGGCCGCGTAGTGTCCGCTCATGGGCATCTACGCGCAGCGTCCCGGCAAGCTGATCGGCCAGCTGGTGGCCGACGTGCTTGTCATCTTGTGGGCCGTGGTGTGGGCCCTGATCGGAAGCCTCATCCACCAGATGATCTCCCTCGTGGCTGTTCCCGCCCGGGAGACCGCACGCACCGCGGGCCGTCTGGCCGAAGACTTCCAGGACGCCGCTACCCAGGCCGCCAACGTGCCCGGCGTCGGTGACCAGCTGCGTCGGCCGTTCGACGCGGCGGCCAACACGATGGGCGGCCTGATCTCATCAGCGAACCATCAAGTCTCCAACATCGAACAGTTGGCCACCGTCGTCGGCTGGCTGGTGTTCTTGATCCCCGTCAGCGTCGTGATCGCGTTCTGGCTGCCTCGTCGAGTCAGGTTCTGGCAGCAGTCACGGGCCGCGCAGCAGTTCATCGACTCAGACGCCGACCTCGACCTCTTCGCGTTGCGCGCCATGGCAACCGAGCCGATGCATGTGCTGGCGGCAATCAGCGACGATCCGGTCGGGGCCTGGCGAGCCGGTGATACCAAGGTGATCACCAAGCTGGCGGAAATCGAGCTCGGTCGCAGTGGGCTTCGCCTCCCTGCTGGGTTACGAGCCCGTGCCGGTTAGCTGCGCGACGACGAATATCCGGCGGAAGGGGAGCACCGTTCCGTAGGGCTGCGCCGGGTACGCCTGGCGTAGCCGCGCCTTGTACTCACGAGCGAACGCTGCTCGCTCATCGTCGACCAGGGCATCCAGTACGGGCCGTGCGCCTGTGCCGGAGATCCAATCGAAGACGGGGTCAGATCCGGAGAGGACATGCAGATAGGTCGTCTCCCACGCCTCGACTCGGCAGCCGAGCGCCGCAAGATCGGAGAGATAGTCCATCGGTTCGGCGGCCGCGGGCCACTCGACGGCCCGAGTGGCCGCCGCGAACCGGGGTTCCGATGCCAGCTCGCGAAGCAGTCGATGACTCGGCTCGTCGAAGTTGCCGGGCACCTGGAACGCTAACCAGCCACCCTCGGCCACGGTGTTGAGGATGGTCTGCAGCAGGCTGCGGTGGTGCGGCACCCACTGCAGCGTGGCGTTGCTGACAAGGACGTCGACCGGCGCGGCCGGACTCCAATTCCGAAGATCTGCGAGCACGAACTCGACGCGCTCGCTCGTTCGATGGCGCGCCACGGAGATCATCTCCGGCGACGAGTCGACGCCGACCACCGTCGCATCCGGCCAACGATCCGCGAGTTTTACGGTCAGCTGGCCGGGTCCACAACCGACGATCAACAACCATCGAGGGAGCACTGGCGCCGATCCGGCCTACGAGATCGAAGAACGGTCGAGACCGCTCGTCGCTGAACCGCAGGTAGGTCAGCGGATTCCAGCCGTCCATCATTTCTCTTCCTCGAGTCTCTGACGCACGCTATCTCTCGAGCGTAAGGATGTCGCCCTTTCACCCATGGGGAAGGTTTTTCACGAGTAGGCTCGACGTTAGGTCTATATCGAGCAACGGGGGTTCGGTGAGCGAAGACCGTGCGGCCGCTGAAGGTGGTGTGCACAAGCCGGCCCTGTCCGTTCTGATTCGAGTTCGCGGTGCGATGCCGAGCCTGCGCCCGGCTGAGCAGCGCGTCGCGCATGCCGTACTGTCCGATCCCGCCGCCATCTCCGAAAGCTCCATCACCACGGTGGCCCGCCAGTGTCAGACCTCCGAGACAACCGTCCTGCGCTTCTGCCGTGCCATCGGCCTGGCCGGCTATCCAGAGTTGAGGATTGCCCTGGCCCGGGCGGCACAGTGGGAGGAGGCCGATCGGGGCGGTGAGCGCGGCCCGAAACGGCACGATCAACGCCGGTGATTCGCTGTCCGAGCTGGTCGACAAGATCATCTACGCCGATGCACGGGCCATCGAAGACACTGGTGGAGCGCTCGATGTGGAGAGGTTGACTGCAGCGGTCGACGCGGTCTGCTCGGCACGAAGGATCGATATCTATGGTGTCGGCGCCAGCGCCTTGGTCGCTCACGACCTGCACCAAAAGCTGCACCGGATAGGCCTGATCTCCTTCAGCTGGGCAGATCCCCATCTGGCGCTGACGTCCGCCGCGATGCTGAGCGACGAGGATGTGGCCATCGGCATCTCTCACACGGGCACGACGATCGATGTGCTCGACGCCTTGCGGGTGGCGCATGAGCATGGTGCGACCACCATCGGGGTGACCAACTTTGCGAAGGCACCGATCGCTGGGTATGCCGATCTGCTGTTGACCACCGCAGCCCGGGAGACCACCTTCCGGTCAGGAGCGATGGCAAGTCGGATCGCGCAGCTGGTGGTGGTCGACTGCCTCTTTGCAGGCGTCGCCCAACGGTCCTACGAATCGGCGATCGGTGCGTTGGAGACCACCTACGCGGCAGTACAAAGCCGGCACGGCGGCCGCCGGTCGTAGTTCTTCGCACGCCGCGCGCATCGACTGAAAGAGTGTGGTCGGTGAGCGTCAGCACCGCAGCGCCGTCCCGCCTTCGAATGATCGTCGTGCTTGGCATGCTGTCGACCTTCGGGCCGCTCTCCCTTGACCTGTATCTGCCGGCGCTCCCGCAACTGGCGGACGAGCTGCAGGCCTCTGCCTCAGGTGCGCAGCTGACGATCACATCATGCCTGGTGGGTCTGGCGATCGGTCAGTTGTTTGCCGGGCCCCTGTCGGACCGCCTGGGCAGGCGTCGGCCGTTGATCATCGGTCTGACGATCTATCTGTTGGCTTCGGCCGGCTGCGCGTTCGCGCCGTCGATCGAGGTGCTGATTCCGATACGGCTTGTGCAGGGCCTTGCCGGCGCCGCCGGTCTGGTGATCGCCCGGGCTGTGGTCCGTGATCTCTACGCTGGCCGCGACCTGGTCATCTTCTTCTCGCGCTTGATATTGATCTCCGGATTGGCCCCGGTGCTCGCTCCCGTGCTGGGAGGCCAGCTCAGCAAGATCATGACCTGGCGGGGGATGTTCCTGGTCCTTGCTGCAGTCGGCGGCGTCCTGTTGCTTGCCGGCCTGCTCGGCGTACCCGAGACGCTGCCGCCCGATCGTCGGACGATCGGAGGAATGTCAGTCACTCTGCGCGGTTTCTGGGTGCTGATCAAAGACCGGGTCTTCCTCGGAGCCGTGCTCGCCGCGGGCCTGGCGGGCGCCTCCATGTTCGCCTATATTGCCGGGGCGACATTTGTCCTGCAGCGCATCTACGGGCTCAGCGCCGCCGAGTTCTCGCTGGTGTTCGCCACCAACTCAGTTGGCATCGTCGCCTGCAGTCAGATCGGCGCTCGGCTTTCGCGAAGCTGGCCGCCGGTTCGCGTACTGGCTCTCGCCCTCACGCTCAACTGTGCGGGCGCCCTCGCCGTGGCGATCAGCGTCTTTTCCGACGCTGGATTCTGGGTTCTGGTGGCGTCACTGTTCGTCATGGTGAGCTCGATCGGGATGGTCTTCCCGACGGCCGCCGCCCTTGCTCTGATGGACTACCCACAGCAGGCCGGCGCTGCCTCGTCGCTATTCGGGCTCGCTCAGTACATCGCCGGGGCTCTCGTTGCGCCGCTCGTTGGGTTAGCGGGCGAAAAGTCCGCCACCCCGCTTGGCATCGTGGTGCTGGCTGCGAGCGCTTCCGCATGCACGGTGTTCGTCGCATTGGTGATGCCGGCCGTACGCGCGCGAGCCGCACAGCGATCGGTGTGATCAATGGCCACCGCTTCGGTGGTGATCCATCACATTCGTCAGCCACCCCGGCTGCGGTGGTGAGCGGAGTCGCGCCAATGAGGGGCAACGGGCTTCCAGGCCAGCCTCATGCCGGCCTCCGCTGGTGTCCGGTCAGCCTTGAGATTGTTGCAAAGCAGGCAGGCAGCTACCGTGTTCTGCCAGGTGTTTCTCCCGCCGCGGGACTGCGGCAGCAAGTGATCAACAGTCTCGGCGGTCCCGCCGCAATAGGCGCAGTGGTGATGATCACGCCTCAACACACCGCGCTTGGACCAGGTCGGCGACTTGGCGTAGAGGAACGTCGTCTTGACGTAACGGATCAGTCGCAGCACCAGCGGCCAGGGGTAGGGGCCGATCCGCCTGCCCTCGTGGGCCTCTTCCACAATCGCCACTTCGCGGACCAGCATCTTGATCGCGTGCTTGATCGACACCGTGTGCAAGGCGGTGTTGTCGGTGTTGAGCACGACGACTCCTGACACCCCTCTGTCCTCCTTCGGCCTCTGACCGGGGTGAACGATCTGTTGCATAGCTTGTCACTGGGATTATGCCGGGCCACGCAAGGTCGGACCTGTGTTCGCGCGTTGATGGTGGCGTCGCCCAGGCCACGGCGATTCGAGTGTCTTACCGACTGGGCGACTGCCAATGATCAGGGATCGCTGCTATTGCCTCGATCTCGACCAGGGCACCCGGCCGCGCCGGTGTGACAGAAAGGACGGTGACGGCGGTGCGGCGGTCGCCCCATACCGAGCGGGTCGCGGCGTAGGCCGACCCGGGGTCGACTCCGGCGGCGAGATAGATCGTCAATTTGGCTACCTGGTCGGGGCCAGTCCCGGCCTCGGCAAGCACGGCGACCACGTTGCGCATGGACTGCTCGATCTGTGCTTCGAGTCCGTCGAGCAGAGCGCCAGTACCGTCTGTTCCGTTCTGACCGCCGACGTAGAGCGTCGGCCCAGCGGGAACGATCATGCCTTGCGCAAAGGCTGGACTGTGAAACAGCTCTGGGGGGTCGACCGGCGTGAGTTGAGTGGTCATGATTGTGGCCCTTCCTTCAGATCCTCCCTGAGTATCGCGCCGGCCTCCGACAGCCCACTGCCCTCGCCACACTGGTGGGTCCATTCACCGACCGGCCCCGAACGGTCATGGTGATCGCCAAGCCTGTGGCGTCCAGTCAGTCTTGGAACCGCCGATGAGCCCCGATGTCGCTCAGACGGCGCCTGACATGGCGAAGGCTTGCAGGAAGCCGCTCGGTGGGAGCATCGTGGAAATGCTCGGACTGACTGCCCAGGGAGGAACCCATCATGACGATGGAGCACACGGAGGCGCCTGACCACGAACACCTAGCCGGAGACGGCTGCGAAACCGTCCGACATGACGACCATCTTGACCACGTGCACGGCGACGAGCGTCATGCTGAGGAGGCGACACACGGCGACCACGAAGGTACCCACTCGGACGGCGACGGCTGCGAGATCGTGCAGCACGGTGATCATGAGGACCACATACATGATGGTCATCGGCACTACCAGCACGGCGACCACATCCACGAACACTGAACCCCTTGCTATCGGACCTAGGCACCGCCGAGGTTGCCTTTCGGGGAGCCGGGATTCGCTCGCCAGCGGCTTGACCAGCGCCAGGTGCGACGCATTGTCGCCGACATCGCCCAGGCCCTCGATGTCGCCGGTTCACGGTCGCCGAGTTCGTCCCCCGGCAGGTGATGCATCTGCAGCAGATCCTCAAGGGCTTTCCGCTCATCGACGGCGGTGGGGAACCTACGCCGAAGGTGCGATGTCTGCGTCGGCGTGCGTTCCGTTGACCGTCCGGTTGCGGCACGGCGCGAGAGCCCTGCTTAGATCGAGGCGCCGAGGCTCCCGCCGGGCGAGCCAACACAGAAGGTAACGATGGAGCATCCTGATCGTGTCGCGACAACACATAGTCTGACCGAGCTGCCGGAGGGATCGGAGCTGCGCTCGGTCACCGCAGCCACTGCCGAGGTGGCAGGCCGCACGGCGCTGCGAGTGGAGCTCACCGATGCTGTCACCCTGCAGGGGAAGCCGGGTATCGACTACGTCGACATGCCGACCTTCGTGATCATCCCGGCCAGCTTCGAGAACGGCACCGTCGAGGTCGAATTCTCAGCCGGCTGAACGGCAAGGGCCCGGACGACACCCGGGCCTTCGCCGGCATCGCCTACCGCATCAGCGATGGCGGTGACCGCTTTGAGGCGGTCTACACGTGCGCCCCCTCAACGGATGGAAGGCCAATCCACCCAGGCCACGGGACCAGCGCGCCGTCCAGTACTTCGCGTACCCGGACTGGAAGTTCGACAGGCTACGCGAGGAGTTCCCCGGCCGATACGAAACGGGCGCGGACATCGGCCTGGACGAATGGATCAACCTGAGGATCGACATCGACGACACCCGCTTATCGGTCGCCGTCAACCGAACTGAGGCGCTGACGGTGCCTGAGACCATGGCGGTACCCGCCGCCGGCAACATCGGCCTGTTCGTCGACATCGGCAGCGAGTCCTTCTTCTCCAACCTCAAGGTGACGCCGCATTGAGTGGTGCTGGGCGTGCAAGAAAGTCTGACGCTTAGAGGTTGACAGAGACGAACAAACGTTCGAATATATCCGAGTGAGGGGTGCAGCTGCTGATCTTCAAGAGCTGCAGCGTCGTGTTCAGCGGATGCAGGGAACCGTCGTCTCGCGCGCTCTGGAATCACTGCCGGGGCTATCGGATCTCATCCAGCTCAGGACCGGCGCTGCGTATGCGGTGGACTGCGCCAGTCTGGCCCTGGCCTTGCTGGCCGGTCCTTCGCAGGCAGGAGAATGGGTCGGGATTGTTGGAGCGACTGATCTCGGCTTCGAGGCCGCAGCAGGATTCGGAGTCGATCTCGGACGCACGATCGTCGTGCCGGATCCTGGCGAACACTGGCTGTCGGTTACCGCCGGACTGGTCGACGTCGCCACTCTCGTTCTGGTCAAGCCGCCGGTTCAGATCACCGAACATCAGGCAGAGAGGATCAAGTCCCGGCTAAGGCAAAAGGACGCCACTCTGATCTGCTGGGGAGAGTGGCCGCGCTGCGAAGCACGGCTGGCGTTGCGCGATTCCTCCTGGATCGGCTTGGGGCGTGGTTACGGCCACCTCACCAGCCAACGAGTCCGTGTCGACCTCTATCGCGGGAGCACGCCGCCCCGGTCAATTGATCTGTGGTTGCCCGACACCGACCAGGAAGTTCGCGAAGCAGCCACCAGGGTCATGGCTATCCACCAAGTCAAAGCAGGCTGATCATGACCGACATGCTGACAACCTCCACTCACGACCGTCTGACCACCGCTCGCCCGGCCCCGACGGCGAACGTCGGTCGTCGCGTCCTGGTCGTCTGGTGCCCGGACTGGCCGGTGGTCTCTGCTGTGGCTTCCCTAGGACTTGCCCCCTCGTCGCCGATCGCTGTCATCGACCGCGGCGAGGTCTACGCCTGCTCTCCGGCCGCGCGACTGGATGGGGTACGTCGTGGAATGCGTCGTCGCGATGCCTCCGCGCGCTGCCCCGAACTGACAATCGTCGACCACAGTCTCGAACGTGACGTTCGCGCTTTCGAGTCGATCCTGTCCACGATCGAGGACACCGCATCGGCGGTAACGCCGATCCGTCCCGGTTTGTGTGCGCTGAGCGCGCCCAGCCGCTACTACGGGGGTGAGCGAGAGGCCGCGGCCGTGATCGCGGAGCAGCTCGTCGCAGCAAGAGTCTGGGAATGCCGGATCGGTATCGCGGACGGCATCTTCACCGCCGAGCAGGCTGCCCGACAGGCCGCGCCCCAGGACTGCTGCGTGATTCCGATAGGCGGCTCCGCGAGGTTCCTGGCCGACCTCCCGATCATGGTTCTGGAAGATCTGGAGCTGGTCAGCTTGCTGCGTCGTCTGGGAATCCGCACCCTGGGCGACTTCGCAGCGTTGCCGGCCCGAGATGTGGTCACTCGCTTCGGTCCGCAGGGCGCCTTGATCCACCGGCTGGCCGGGGGAGGGATTCACGGATCGCCGCGGCCCGCCGGCCACCTCTTGATCTTCGACAGTCAGTGCCTTTCGACCCGCCGTTGGAGACTGTTGAGCCTGTTGCCTTCAGCAGCCGGCAAACCGCCGAACTCTTGATCGCCGAACTCGCCCGGCACGGCCTGGTGTGCAGCGAGATTCGCATCGAGGTCGTCGGTGACCGCGGCTGGGTCGGGTCACGGGTCTGGGCTCATCCGCGCTGGTTCGCTGCTGCTGACCTCGTCGACCGCCTTTACTGGCAGCTGCAAGGCGATCCGTCACCTGAGCCGGTGGAGGGCATCCGGCTGATCCCCGAAGTTGTCGAGTCGCTGGCTGATCATGGTGAAGGGTTGTGGGGCAGCGCTCCCGATGAGCGGATCGAGCGCGGCGTCGCGCGGTTGCAGGGCATGCTCGGTCCCGAACAGGTGCTGGCCCCATCACTTCAAGGCGGCCGCAGCCCACGGCAACGTCAGGTGCTCACTCCGTGGGGCGAGCGCGGGACTCGGCGCCGGGCAACCGATCTGCCCTGGCCGGGCAGTATCCCGCCGCCAGCGCCGGCCCGAGTGTTTCCCGAGCCACGTCCGGCAACGGTCTTCTCCGCCGACGGGTGTGCGATCAAGATCACCGATCGAGGAGCTATCACCGGCGAGCCGGCTCGATTGCGGACCGATGATTCGGCAGACCCTCTGGTGATCGAGGCCTGGGCCGGTCCCTGGCCGATCGATGAGTTGTGGTGGGAACCGACGGGCGGCCGCCGGGTGGCGAGGTTTCAGATGGTCGACTGTCGACGGATCCGCCTGGCTGTTGGTGGTCGAGGGCGACCAGTGGTGGACCGAGGCGCGTTATGAGTAGTTCTTTGATGGGCGGCGCTAGAGCGGGCCATCGCAGCGAGGTGTGCCGATGAATTGGCACAATCCGCGCGTCTCCTGGTCGGAGCTGGAGCGCCAGATGTCCGGCCGGCCGGAGAATCGGCGCCCGCCGAGTCTGGAGCATGCCGAAGACGACAGCGCACCAGGCTTCTCGCGCAAGCGACCTGCGTACGCGCCGGCGGCCTTGGACGATCGGCCAGACGAGCCGTTCGTGCCGTACGCCGAGTTGCACTGCCACAGCGACTTCAGCTTTCTGGACGGGGCCAGCGATCCCGAAACCCTGATCGAGGAAGCTGTACGGCTGAGTTTGACCGGGCTGGCCATCACTGACCACGACGGTTTCTACGCGGCGTCCCGGTTTGCGGAGGCGGCGCTGGCCTACGACCTCCAGACCATCTACGGCGCGGAATTGTCGCTGGGCCTGACCACTCCCCAAAACGGCATCGCCGACCCCGAAGGGCAGCACCTGCTCGTCCTGGCTCGTGGTGTGGAGGGCTATCACCGGTTAGCCGCGGCGATCACCGATGCACAGCTGCGAGGCGATGAGAAGGGACGTCCGCTGTACGACCTCGAGGAGCTGGGCGAGCGCAGCTCAGGCGAGTGGATGATCTTGACCGGTTGCCGGAAGGGCCACGTCCGGTCGGCCCTGACCACACACGGCAGCAAATCGTCGGCGGCCCAGCTGGATCGCCTGGCCTCCTTGTTCGGCCATGATCACGTCGCAGTCGAGATCACCGATGCTGGTCTGCCGACCGACTCGGTGACGAACGATGCTCTGGCGGTACTGGCTGCTGATCATGGTCTGCCCTTGGTGGCGACAAACAACGTGCATTACGCAACTCCAGACCAATACCGACTTGCCTCCGCCATGGCCTCAGTGAGAGGCCGCAGAGGTCTGGCGGAGATGGACGGCTGGCTTCCCGCGCCTGGGGCACACCTCCGCTCGGGGCACGAGATGGCTTCGCGTTTCACTCGATTCCCCGGAGCGGTAGCGGAATCCGTACGAATCGCGGAGGAGTGTGCGTTCTCGCTCCGGCTGGCCAAACCTCGGCTGCCCAAACTCAACGTTCCGTCTGGCCACACCCCGATCAGCTGGTTGCGCGAGCTGGCCCGGCAGGGCGCCGACGAGAGGTATGCGGACTGCCGCGAGAAGGCCGAGGAACGCCTGCAACGCGAGTTGGCAGTGATCGAGGAGAAGGACTTCCCGGGCTACTTCTTGATCGTGCACGACATGGTGGCGTTCGCCCGGGAAAGGCGGATTCTCTGCCAGGGCAGGGGATCGGCGGCCAATTCGGTGGTCTGCTACGTGCTCGGCATCACCGCCGTGGACCCGATCTTGTTCGAGCTGCCCTTCGAGCGGTTCTTGTCCGCGAGCCGCGAAGAGGAACCGGATATCGACGTCGACTTCGACTCCGACCGACGCGAGGAAGTCATCCAGGAGGTCTACCGCCGCTTTGGCCGCCACAACGCGGCCCAAGTCGCCAACGTGATCAGCTACCGGCCCAAGTCGGCGATCCGCGACATGGCCAAGGCGCTGGGTTACTCGACCGGCCAGCAGGATGCCTGGTCCACCCAGATCGACACCTACGGGGGCATCCCGGCCGACGGTGACCACGATATCCCGCAGCCGGTGGTCGATCTGGCTGATCAGCTGCTGCGAGCTCCGCGGCATCTGGGCATTCACTCCGGTGGCATGGTGCTCACCGAACGGCCGGTGGGGGAGGTGTGCCCGATCGAGCGAGGTCGGATGGACCAACGCACCGTCCTGCAGTGGGACAAAGACAGCTGCGCCTGGATGGGGCTGGTCAAGTTCGACTTCCTCGGACTCGGCATCCTGGCCGCCATCCAATACACGCTCGATCTTGCGACGAACCGCCTCGGTGAGCGGTGGAGCCTGCACACCATTCCCAAGGAGGAGCAGGGCGTATACGACATGCTGTGCCGGGCGGACTCGATCGGAGTGTTCCAGGTCGAGAGCCGGGCGCAGGTCGGCACGCTCCCGCGGCTGCTGCCGCGCCAGTTCTACGACCTGGTGGTGGAGATCGGCCTGATCCGCCCCGGACCGATCCAGGGCGGAGCGGTACACCCGTACATCCGCCGAGCGACCGGCCGGGAGAAGATCACTTACCTGCACCCGACGCTCGAACCGGTGCTGAGGAGGACCAAGGGCATCCCGCTGTTTCAGGAGCAGCTGATGCAGATCGCCATGGTGATCGGTGGGTGCACCGGGGACGACGCGGACCTGTTGCGGCGGGCGATGGGATCCAAGCGTGGAGTGGAGAAGATCGATCGGCTGCGCGCCACCTTGTACGAAGGCATGGCCGCGCACGGGATCACCGGTGAAGAAGCCGACGACATCTACGCCCGCATCCAGGCCTTCGCCAACTTCGGCTTCGCCGAGAGCCACGCGATCAGCTTCGCCCTGCTGGTCTACGCCTCATCCTGGCTGAAGCTGCACTATCCAGGCGCCTTTTTGGCCGGGCTGTTACGGGCGCAGCCGATGGGCTTCTACTCCCCGCAGTCCCTGGTGGCCGACGCCCGCCGGCACGGTGTTCGTGTGCTCCGGCCGGATATCGCCCTGTCCGGGGTCGATGCCGATCTCGAATCACTGGCGTCAAACGGCACAGATCACATCCGCACCACCGGCATGGACTCCTGCCTGGAACGCATACCACCCAAGGTCGGCGCATTCGATCGCAATGCCCCCGACCGGACCTTGATCCATCGCCGGGATGGCAACTTCGCCGTCCGGCTCGGGTTGACAGAGGTCCAGGGAATCGGCCGTGAACTGGCCGCCATGATCGTCGCAGAACGTGAGCGCGCCACGTTCTGCGGCCTCAACGACGTCGTCCGCCGAACCGGGCTCAACGTCAAACAGACCGAGGCACTGGCCACAGCTGGAGCCTTCGACTGTTTCGGGCTCAGTCGTCGCCAGGCACTGTGGAATGCCGGCTACGGCGACTCACCCGAGACGTTGCCCGGTTCGGCGATCGACGCCGCACCGCCCACGCTGCCGGGCATGAGCCCGGTTGAGCTCACCTTGGCCGACCTCTGGGCAACACGGATCAGCCCCGACGATCATCCGGTCGGCCATCTTCGCTCGATGCTCGACCAGCACGAGATCGTCCGGATTGCCGATCTTGGTGCGCCCTACGCCGACCGCCGAATCCGGGTGGCAGGTTTGGTCACTCATCGCCAGCGGCCCTCGACCGCGGGCGGCGTGACCTTCCTCAATCTCGAGGACGAAACCGGCATGCTGAACGTCGTTTGTGCTCAGTCGATGTGGCACCGCTACCGTCGGGTGGGCCGCCGCTCCAACGCCATGATCATTCGAGGCAAGATCGAGTACGGCGACGGGGTAACCAATCTGGTCGCCGACCGTCTGGACCCCCTGAGCAGCGTCCTGCCGGACGCCGGGCGTGCCCTGCAGGCGGCACACCGCTCCCGCGACTTCCACTGAGCGCTGGCATTAGCTGTTGGGCTGCCCGCTCGCATCGCACGGCAGCGGCCTTGTGCTCGACCCGTACGCCCGTTCCATCACCTGCACGGTGGCCGCCATTCGCCTGCCAAAGATCTCCGGTGCCCCCGGCAAGTCGCGATAGTGGCTTCCCGGTGGCGACCCGAACCGGCGCACCAAGATAAAGGTCACCAGAGCCGCCCCAATGCCGAGGATTATCAGCGTGAGGGAGATGAGCACAACTGGCCTCTTTTTCTGCGCAACCTTGCATGGTTCGAACTCGAGCTCACAGAGGCTTGGCGTGTGGGTCTTCCGACTGGGACACTCAATTGTGAGCCAACTTCTCGATTCGATGCTCATTGACGCCGGCACACTCCGTGGCCAGGTCATTCTCCCCGAAGATGCGGACTACAGCGTCCATCGGAGGATCTGGAACGGCTCCATCGACAAGCATCCAGCCGTAATCGTTCGCTGCGCGGGCGTTGCAGATGTCATTGCTGCGGTGAAGTTCGGACGGGCAAGCGGCCTGCCGGTTGCAGTGCGGAGCGGCGGCCACTCCTTCCCAGGCCTGTCTATCGCGGACGACGCGCTCGTCATTGATCTCTCCTTGATGAAAGGCGTCCGGGTCGATCCCGAGAAGCGGACGGCGCGCGTGCAAGCAGGGGTCCTGCTCGGTGAACTCGACCGCGAGACGCAGGCGTTTGGTCTTGCCGTGCCCTCCGGTATCGTCACACACACCGGCGTGGCTGGTCTTACCTTGGGGGGCGGGATCGGCTGGATCATGCGAAAGCATGGACTCTCGATCGACAACCTTCTCTCCATCGATCTGGTGACGGCCACTGGTGAATTTGTCCGCGCGAGTGCAGATGAGAACGCTGACCTGTTCTGGGGAGTGCGCGGCGGCGGTGGCAATTTCGGGATCGTCACGGAGTTCGAGTTTCGCTGCGTGTCACTGAGCTCCCAGGTGCTTGCCGGACCGGTGTTCTGGCCGATGGAGAAGTCGGCAGAGGTTCTTCGCTTCTATCGGGACTGGATTGCCGGCGCGCCCGATGAGCTCATGACACTCGTGGTTCACCGGAAGGCGCCGCCGCTGCCCTTCGTGCCTGTGGAGTTGCACGGTAAGCGGGTCGTGATGATCATCTGCTGCTGGGTAGGCGACCCGGAGGAAGGTGAAAGCTTCATTCGACCGCTCAAGGAATTCGCCTCTCCCGCTGCTGACGTCTGCGTGCTGAAGCCATTCCTCCAGCATCAAGCGATGCTGGACCCGGCTTTCACTCCCGGCCGGTGGTATTACATCAAGAGCTGTGACGTCGCCGAATTGAGTGATCAGATCATCGACATCACCGCCGAGCGCTCGTTGCGAATATCGTCACCACTGACGTCGTTTCCTATCTGGCAGATGGGTGGCGCGATCGGTCGTGTGGGTGCGGATGAGACAGCCTTTAACAGCCGCACAGCCGGTTTCACCTACAACATCGCCGCCTGCACCCAGACGCGTACTGGTTTCGAGGAGGAGCGCGCGTGGGTACGCGACTTCTGGTCAGCCCTCGAGCCGTGGCACCAAGGCGTCTACGTGAACTTCCTCGGCGACGAGGGTGCTGAGCGGGTACGGGAGGCCTACGGCTCTGACAAGTACGGCAGGCTGAGGGCGTTGAAACAGAAATACGATCCCGAGAACTTCTTCCGGCTGAACCAGAACATTGCGCCGAACTGATCAGGATCCGCCGCCGCTCCGAATTCCCTCGTCGCAGTCGGACGGTAAGCGATTGTCAAACCTCATCGGCGAAGCGCTCCGCAAACCAACTCAGCTGCCGGTCGACCTGGTAATCGAGCCCGCCCTCGTGACCGTTGTGGGTGTAGATCTCGACGTCCTTGGCGACCCCGGCTTCGACACCGTAGGCATTGAACGCAGCGAACACCGTGGATGGCGGGCATACCTCATCCATCAGGGCGACCGAGAACAGGGCAGGCGCTGATGCCCGCCGTCCTAGGTGGACCCCGTCGAAGTAGCCGAGGGTGTGGTACGCGGCGGTCTCCAGGTGGCGCCAGCCGGCAACGAACGCGGTGAGCTCGGCGTACGGGTGCGCGTCGGTGATCTCCGTGGCCCTCCGGAAGTGGCAGAGGAACGGGACGTCGGGGGCCGCCCCCCGAAGAGGGATGCCTGCCATGGCCGCCAGTCCCGCTGCCGCCAAGGTGATGCCGCCGCCCTGGCTGACCCCGGTGACGATCAGCCGGTCGGGGTCCACCCGCGGATCGGAGCGGGCGACCTCGAGCATCCGGAGCGCATCGATGTAAACCCTGCGGTAGTAGTAGGTGTCGCGGCTGGTGATACCCGCGGTAAGGAAGCCTGGCGCATGAATCCCTCCTGCGTCGGCCGAGTCATCGTCGGTGGTGCTGCTTCCCCCGGTGTGCCATCCCTGGCCCCGAGTGTCCATGCTGAAGTGCGCCCAGCCGGCCTGGGCCCAGATGGTGTTGGTGTGCGGGTAGCCGCGTCCGCGAGAGTAGCCGTGAAATTGAACGACTGTTGGCAGTGGACCCGTCGCTCCGGCGGGCACGTGCAGCCACGCCTGGACGGGAGTCCCGCCGTACCCGGCGAAGCTCATGTCGTACGAGTCGATCAGGGCGAGCTTGTTGTCGATCTTGGTCCACGTCGCGGCCAGGTCAAAGCTTCGCGTCGCTTCAATCGTGTCCCGCCAGAACTCATCGAAGTCTGGTGGCTCATACACCTCCGGCCGGTACTCCCGAAGCTCGCCCAGACTGAGATCGAACATCGCCATGGTGGCGAACTCTAGCCGTCCCCGCCTACGGACCGGCCCGATCCCGTGGCAGAACACCGCCCTGACGTTCCGGCCAGCGCCGGCGCAATCGTTGGTCCGGGCATGATGGCAGCTAACGAGCAGCCGGTCCGCTTGGAAAGGAATGATCATCATGACCACCGCAACCCAACGCAACGGGAACCTCAGATTCGCCGCCGTCGGCCTCGACCATTCGCACGCCTTCGATCAGATCGAGGGCCTTCTGGGCCAAGGTTGCGAGTTGACAGGCCTCAGCTCCGACGAGCGAGACAGCGCCGTAGCCCAAACGTGTCGGCGGCGTTGGCCCGACGCTCCTTGGGTCGACGACTCGACTCAGCTGCTGCACGACCCCTCCATCGATCTGGTGGTCACGGCGGCCATTCCGGACCGGCGCGCTGCCATCGCCATCGAAGCCCTGAGCAACGGCAAGGACGTCGTTGCCGACAAGCCCGGGTGCATCAGCCTTCAGCAGCTAGACGAAGTCAAGAAGGTCGTGGCCGAGTTCGGTCGTTTCTGGTCGGTCACCTTCTCCGAGCGGTTCAAAGTGCGCTGCGTGACCAGGGCCGGCCAGCTCGTCCGGGAAGGCCGGATTGGTCAGGTGGTACAGACCCTGGGACTCGGACCGCACCGCGAAGGTGACCGTGCCCACCTCGCTGGAGGTGAAGGGCGTCCGGACTGGTTCTATGACCGAGAGCGCACGGGAGGCATCCTCACCGACATCGCCAGTCACCAGGTCGACCAGTTCCTATGGTTCACCGGCGCTGACGCCGCCGAAGTCGTGTCCAGCACGGTGGCTAATTACAGCCATCCCGAAGCGCCCCGGATGCAGGACTTCGGAGAAGTGGTGCTACGTACCGACAACGCTCATGCTTACATCCGAGTTGATTGGTACACCCCGCAAGGCCTACCCACCTGGGGCGACGGCCGCCTTCTCATCCTGGGCACCGAGGGCTACATCGAACTTCGCAAGTATGTCGACATCGCCGGCCGCCCCGGCGGTGACCATCTCATCGTGGTCGACTCATCCGGGACCGAGTACATCGACTGCTCCGACGAGCCATTGACTTACTACCCCGACCTCGTCTCCGACGTCATCAACCGCACCGAGAGCGCCTGCCCCCAGCAGCACACCTTTGAGGTGATGCGCCTCGCCATCCTGGCCCAGCAGGAAGCAACACTAAGAGGCTTCGCAAAGTGAGCTAGACCGCCGTTTGTGTGCTGGGCGACCGAGCAATAACCGGCGGCATGAACTGACCGACCAGGAACACGGTCATCGGGCACGCCCTTCCAGCTCCTGCTGCGACCGCTCGTGCTCTTCGCGTATCCGTGTCAGTTCAGCGGCCGCGTGTCCTCAGCCGCATGTCCACGGTTCGTGGAGCACCGCCGCGGCGGTCGTGGCGTACCGCATTGACTATCGCCCGCGACCGCTACCTAGAACTGGCCGCTGAGGGCCCCGCAACCGAGCGCGCCACCACATTTACCGACGCCGTGTTCGCCATCGCAATGACGATCCTTGTGCTGGAGATCCATGTGCCGGACGTGCAGGGTGGGGCTGCTCATGTCGACTATCTGGCTGTACGCGTGGCGTCGCAAGTTGGTGGATGCGCGAGTGGACCGCGCGATGTTTCGCTACGTCCTTTGCGAATCGCTGCCGATCCCGGTCATCTTCTTGCTTTCCATCCCCATCGCACTACTCGCCGGGGCGCATGCCGGTGAGTACACCTGGATCCTCGCTTTCCCAGTGCTGCTTGCTCTTCGCCACCTGGGCGCTGGCGGGACAACAACAGCATCGACGAATCCGAGTTGATCAGTCCCGCTGTGGTTGAAGCACTCCTCCTCGCCGGGCTCTACTGTCCCGGGACAGAGTTGGCACCTCAGCTGTGGAGGTGCACCGTTTTCACGGGCGGCATCTGACCATGACCAGGCGTGGTGATCCGGAAAGTGAGTGTCCGAGGGGGGACATCGACGCTTCCCACCAACTGCTGGTACCACACTGACCCACTCCTGGGACACAACACCCACGAGGAGCGTCGGGTCGACCGGCCGGTGATCGCGACCGGTGCGGGATGCTCTCGACGCATCTCCGCCAGCGCGAACTGGACCGCGTCCGCAACCTGACGTGGAGACGACTCCGGCGGGTGCGACGGTTCGCCACCGCCCAACTGCCCGGGCAGATACCGGACCACCCACCGCTGCATCGTCGACGAGAGGCGACCATCCCTCAGGGCCTCCCATTGCGGACGATGGGCACTGGACCATCCACGGTCACACACGTCTGATGCAGCGGAACCCTAGGTGGCTCATCCCGGTGTCGATCATCTGCGGCCTGCGAGCCGAGGGCCGGTACCGAAGACAGTAGCTGTCCGCGCAGAGGAAGGAGCCGCCCTTGATCACTTTGCGCGGCACCCGGAACTGCGGCTGGCGCGGGTCGTAGCTCGCTTCCACGGCGGGCCCCCGCGGATTCCGAGGTGCGCAGCAGGGAGCCATGTCGACCGGCATGCCGGCCGGGTGGCGTACCAATCCGAGGTCCATTCCCAGACGTTCCCGGCCATATCGAAGAGTCCGTAGTAATTGGCTGGGAAGGAGCCGACGACGGACGTCCTCCCGTAGCTCGGGTCAGGCCGCCACGGAAAATCACCGTGCCAATAGTTGGCCAGCCGCTCCCCGTTGGTCTCCGGCTCGTCGCCCCAGGTATACGTCGCCTGGTCGAGGCCGCCGCGGGCGGCCAACTCCCATTCGGCCTCGCTCGGCAGTTCCCGTCCGGCCCAGGCGGCGTACGCCTCGGCATCCTCGTAAGCAACATGCACGACGGGATGATCTTCGCGATCAATCAGTGAGGAGCGAGGACCCTCCGGATGTCGCCAGGACGCGCCCGGAGTCCAGGTCCACCACAGACTGAGGTGACGAAGATCAACCGGACCGGCTGTCTTGGTGAACACCATCGAACCCGGCTGCAGGTTCTCGACGGGGGCACCGGGGAAGTCGGCCGGATCCAGCGGTCTTTCGGCTACGGTCACGTACCCTGTCGCGTCGACGAAAGCTGCGAACTGTGCGTTGGTGACCTGGTGGGCCTCCAGCCAGAACCCGTCAACCGCCACGGGATGAGCCGGGCTCTCCTCTGGGTAGTGCCGGTCCGAGCCCATCGTGTACGTCTGGCCCGGGACCCAACGCAGACCCTCGGTCGCGCTGCTTCGGACCAGGTCCTGCGGTTCCGACGCAGTCACGGCTCCGGCGCCTCTGGCTCGTCGCTCATCCAAACTCAGGCTCCGCTGAGGAACGCCTGCAACTTCTCCACCGCCTGGTCGATGCCGAAGCTGGCCGCGCGTTGCCGGGGTGGGAACTCTCGGAACGTGGCCAGGAACTGGACGATGATCGCCTGAGCGGCCAAGATCAAATAGTCGTTGTCGAACAGCCAGTCCCAATAAGTGTTCGAGGTGACGTCGGCTCGCTCGAACGGATCCGTCCGCAGGTTGTACAGCTTCGGCACCCGCAGCGGCACGAACGGCTCTGCCCACACCTGCAGCGTCCCCTGGACCCGCTGCTCCATGAAGACGACTTTCCAGTTGTCGAACCGGACCGCGAGCACGTCGCCGTCGTCGGAAAAGTAGACGAGCCCATTTCGGGGGCTCTTGTCGACCTCACCGGTCAGGTACGGCAGAAGGTTGTACCCGTCGATGTGCACCTTGTAGGTCGTGTCGCCAATCGCCTTCCCGGCTTTGAGCTCCTCGACCGTGTCGGTGTCCCCGGCGGCGGCCAGGAAGGTGGGCAACCAGTCGTGGTGCTGGACGATCTCGTTCGACACCACACCGGCCGGAATGTGCCCAGGCCACCTAATCATTTCGGGGATCCTGAAGGCGCCCTCCCAGTTGGTGTTCTTCTCGCTGCGGAACGGCGTCATGCCGCCGTCGGGCCAGGTGTTCATGTGCGGACCATTGTCGGTGGAGTAGATGACGATCGTGTCCTCGGCGATCCCCAGCTCGTCGAGCTGGTCGAGCAGCTCACCGACGATCTTGTCGTGATCGATCATCGTGTCGTGGTACGGCGACTGCCACCGGCCGGCCTGGCCGACGCTCTCTGGCTTCGGGTGGGTCTTGAAGTGCATGTGGGTGGTGTTCATCCACACGAAGAACGGCGTGTCGGAGCTGTGGGCGCGGGCGATGAAGTCCTTGGCCGCCGCAGTTGTGTCGTCGTCGATGGTCTCCATCCGCTTCTTCGTCAGCGGTCCGGTGTCCTCGATCCGTTGCTTGCCGCGGCGGCCGTAGCGCCCGTCCTCGGTGTCGTCATCGGTGTCGGTGGCCCAGGAGTGAATCACGCCCCGCGGTCGGGCCCGCTCGTTGAACTCCGGGAACTCCTCCACCGACGGCCAGTTCGGCAGCTCCGGCTCCTCCTCGGCGTTCAAGTGGTACAGGTTGCCGTAGAACTCGTCGAACCCGTGCACGGTGGGCAGGAACTCGTTCTTGTCGCCCAGGTGGTTCTTCCCGAACTGCCCGGTCGCATAGCCGTGCGGCTTCAACACCTCGGCGATCGTCGGGTCCTCCGCCCGCAGACCGACATCGGCCCCCGGCATACCGACCTTGCTCAACCCCGTCCGGAACACACTCTGCCCGGTGATGAACGACGACCGGCCAGCCGTGCAGCTCTGCTCGCCGTAGGAGTCGGTGAACCGCACCCCCTCCTCCGCGATCCGGTCGATGTTCGGAGTGCGGTAGCCCATCAACCCGTCGCTGTAACAGCTCAGATTGGTGATCCCGATGTCGTCACCCCAGATCACCAGAATGTTCGGCTTCGAATCAGGCATCTATGTCACCTCATGGTTGGGCTCGACATAACGGGCATGCCTACATCGCCGTATGGCGCAGCGGGCACTTCTGTGACGAGAACCTAGCGCGGGACTCACGCTTGGGTCATCCTCCAAAATGGGTGAAGTTCCAAGAAGGCCCCCGGCGCAGCGCGACCAAAGGGTCACTACCCGACGACTGTCTGGTCAGTGCCTGCCGGCCTTCATTAGGATGATCAAGACGCCGAGCGCCGCACCGATGGAAGCGCTCATCAGGCTGCCCCCGAGTCCGAGTCCGCCGCGTCGGCCCGGCGAGGCCGCAGCGGACACAACGGTGCCGGTGATGATGCCTTCGCCGTTGATCATCCCAAATGGGTCGCGTCGAGGTGCTGAGTCCGGCGCGCGTCGGCCTTCCTTCGGGGTCATGTGGCAGCAAGTCAATCCAACAGGCATGACAACACGTCAAGCATCACCCGAACCCAGATCAGGGTTTTGCTACAGGGGCGCTTGAGGACCTCCTGCCGGTCGATCTATGGCCAGCGGTGGTGCAGCGGTTCCCCGGGGTAGTAGCAGGACCGCGCCGATGAGGAAGCACACGGCTCCGGCGAGGGTGCCGAGGTTGGACAGTTCGGCGTTCCAGACGTCGCCGCTCGCCGGTACAACATAGGACGCGATGGCTGAGACACCGAAGGCGACCGAACCGAGCATGTTGGCGACGCCGATCTTCCAGGTCCGCGGCTTGGGCCGGCTTGGATCGGCCCTACGCGATGCATCAGCTAGGGCCAGCCCGCTGGCGACCAGAAAGGCGATTGAGCCGAGCGCGTCCGGCCGCCACACGCGCTGATCGGCCAGGGCCGCGTCGAGGTTGGTGCGGAGCGCGTTGGCCGTGCTCCAGTTGAACCAGAGCGTGCCAGCAAGCTGTATCAGGCACGCCAGCCACCCCAGGTCCCTCGGTGCCCACACCGCGAGCGTGTGGCGACGCGAACCAGCGGGAAGGGTGTCTACGGCCTCGCGGTACTGCAGGAAGGCCGCCCCGGTAAAGAACAGCGAGCCGACGAAGAATGTGAGTGCACACACGCGCAACCCCACGGCTTCGGAGTAGAACGGGAAAGCGCCTAGGCCGAAGAGAACCGATCCGGCGATGAACAAGACCGCGGTCCACCGGAGGAGCCGGTCGGATGGGCCTCGCCGCCCCGTCGAGGCCGCACCGGTCGTCACAATAACGCCTCGAATCCCGCTGAGGTCCTCACCGAGCGGGCCAGTGATCCGACATCCGACATGCTCCTTGACGGGCGAGGTATCGATGTGTGGTCAAGCTTCTCACCGCACGCGCCAAGCACGTCATCTCCCCAAACGGGCGATGACCCTTCCTGGTCGACCGTGGTTTGATTGCTGCTGGCCAAGTCCACGAGGGGAGGCTGCTGCGTAGGGCCTAAGAGTTCCTGACGAGTGGGCGAGAGCCGGGTTCACGGCGTGCTGACCCCCAACCCCGATCCGCAATAGCCGCCAAGTTTGCGGCGGGCTGCGCACGTACCTGGGGCGGCTATCGCGAACCCGACGTCGTGGAGTGCCGTCTCAGGTCCTTGATCACAGTCCGACCACAGAACTGAAACGCGCCGACCAGCCAGGTCCCAGGTGTCAGTGGTCCAACGACCCGCTACCAAAGGAGAAGTACATGACCAACAATGTCCAGCAGTCGGCCGCCGACGTAGCGCTGTTCGGCAATCGATTCGTTACGCAGGAGGTGCCGAGCCGGGAGTTCCCGGAGACCGGCATTCCTGCTCAGGACGCTTTGAGACTGGTGTCGGAGGACCTGGCGCTGGAGGGTGATCCGGCCCGGAACCTGGCGACGTTCGTGACGACGTGGATGGAGCCGCAGGCGCAGCAGATCATCGCCGCGAACCTGCATCGCAATTTCATCGATCACGCCGAATATCCCCGTACGGCCGAGATCGAGCAGCGCTGTATCCGGATGCTCGCTGACCTGTTCCACGCGCCCGGCGAGACAACGGGCGCCCGAACTCAGGGGTCGTCCGAGGCGATCATGCTCGGTGGTTTGTCCCTCAAGTGGAACTGGCGCAAGCGTCGCGAGGCCGCCGGAGCATCGACAGCGAGCCCGAACCTGGTCTTCGGCGGCGACGTACATGTCGTGTGGGAGAAGTTCTGCCGCTACTTCGACGTCGAGCCGCGGATCGTGCCACTCCAGCCGGGAAAGTACACGATCGGCCCGGATGACGTGGAGCCCCAGGTCGATGAGAACACCATCGGTGTCGCAGCTGTTCTCGGTACGACGTTCACCGGGCACAAGGACGACGTCGGCGGCATCAACGACCTGCTGCTGCGGATCAAGAATGAGCGGGGACTCGACGTCCCGCTGCACGTCGACGGGGCAAGCGGCGGCTTCGTCTGGCCCTTCCTCTACCCCGACTCCGAGTGGGACTTCCGGCTCGAGCAAGTCCGCTCAATCAACGTCTCCGGGCACAAGTTCGGGCTCGTCTATCCCGGCATCGGCTGGCTCATCTTCCGAGACAAGGCCGACCTCGCCAAGGACCTGGTCTTCGAGGAGAACTACCTCGGCAAGACCGACTCGACATTCACTCTGAACTTCTCCACCGGCTCGGCGATGGTCCTCGCGCAGTACTACAACCTCGTCCGCTACGGCCGCGCCGGCTACACCTACATCATGCAGAACATGCAGACCAACGCGAGGTTCCTCGCCGAGAAGCTGGCCGCCATGGGGCTCTTCGAGATCATCGGCCCCGACGAGGAGCAGCTTCCCCTGGTGGCGTTCCGGCTCGCCGCGGATCACGGGTACGACGAGTTCGACATCGCCTGGCAACTCTCGGCCGAGCGTGGCTGGATGGTGCCGGCATACACCCTGCCGCCGAACGCCCAGGATGTGACGATCATGCGAGCCTTGGTCAAGGAGACGATGACCCGGGAACATGTCGACACGCTCGCCCGGGACATCGAGGAAGCGTGCTCAACGCTGGCGAAGAAGGGCGGCGCGCACGAGTCCGAGCGAAACAAGATCATCACCGGGCCCGGCCACTGATTCATCATTGAGCTATCTCGGAACGGGTCCCGCGGGCGTGCATTCTGATCGGTCTCTCGCCTCCACCAGGGGATTCGCTTGCTCGCCCGGTCGCGCTTATTCGCTTCTCTGCGCGCGGTGCCGCGTCCAGCCGTCGGTCGCAGCTTGGCTGAGCGCCTGCTCGGCCCCAGCCGTGTAGTCGAACTCCCGTTCTACGTCGTCGTGCAGGACGAGGAGCCGCAGGGTCGACCGGTCGGGGTGGTGGGTGAACTCCAACATCGCGCTGTCGCCGTTGGAGTTTCCTGCGGCGAGCATCGGGCGTCGGCCGACTCGGTTCGACCGTAACCCTGGACCGGAACGGTGGGGGAAGCGTCTGTGTCCGAGGGGGGACTTGAACCCCCATGCCCTACACGGGCACTAGCACCTCAAGCTAGCGCGTCTACCTATTCCGCCACCCGGACCTGGGCCTGTCCGGTGGCCCGGACGGCGGGGAAACTATACCAAGCTGGCGCCACCGCAGCCGTGACAAGATGAGTTGGTGACCACCCCGTACGCACCCGATGCCGAAGTGGTGGCGATCTGTCAGGACTTGATCCGGATCGACACGACGAACTTCGGATCGGAGCCTGGACCGGGGGAACGCCGTGCCGCGGAGCGGGTGGCCGAGCTGCTCGACGAGGTGGGCATCTCGGTCGAACTCTTCGAGTCAGCGCCGAAGCGGACGTCACTGATCGCGCACTGGGAGCCTGATGGAGTCGACCAGAGCGCCTCGCCGTTGCTCGTGCACGGCCATCTGGACGTCGTACCGGCAAATGCCGACGACTGGTCGGTGGACCCGTTTGCCGGCGAGATCCTCGACGACTGCGTCTGGGGACGCGGCGCAGTGGACATGAAGGATTTCGACGCGATGATCTTGAGCGTGGTACGCGCGCGAGCGCGAGCGGGGGTGGCGCCTCGTCGGCCCATCCGCCTGGTGTTCACCGCCGACGAGGAGGCCGGCAGCGTGCTGGGCGCGCACTGGTTGGTGGACCATCATCCCGAGGTCGTCGAAGGATGTGCGGAAGCCATTGGCGAAGTCGGCGGTTTTTCGCTCACCCTGAGAGATGATCTTCGGCTCTATCCCATCCAGACTGCCGAGAAGGGCCTTGCTCTGGCTGGACTTGATCGCCGAGGGCCCGGCCGGCCACGGCTCGTTCCGGCATGATCAGAACGCGATCACCGAGCTCGCCTCCGTCGTCGCGCGGATCGGCAGCTACGAATGGCCACACAAGATCACCGATGCACAGCGCGCCTTCCTGGACGCCGTCTGCGACGCATTCGAAATCGATCTTGATCCGGACCGCGCCGAGGAAACCTTGGCCAGGCTGGGCAATATCTCCCGGATGGTGGGGGCGACCATGTCCAACACGGCCAATCCGACCATGCTGAGGGCTGGTTACAAGCACAACGTCGTCCCTGGTTCAGCCTTGGCAGGAATCGACGGCCGTTTCGTTCCCGGCGGCCGGGACGAGCTCCTGGCGACGATTGCCGATCTGATCGGCGATCGGGTGCGCTACGAGCTGAGCCTCGAACAGCCGGCCGTCGAAACCGAGTTCTCCGGCGCGCTGGTCGAGGCCATGCAGGCGTGCCTCGTGGCCGAAGACCCGGGCGCCCGGACGGTTCCTTACCTGATGAGCGGTGGCACAGATGCGAAGGCGTGGGACCGGCTCGGCATCCGGTGCTTCGGGTTCTCACCGCTGCGGTTGCCACCCGACCTTGACTTCGTCAGCATGTTTCACGGTGTCGACGAGCGGGTGCCCATGTCCTCGCTGGAGTTCGGCGCCCGCGTGCTTGACCGGTTCCTGTCCGTTGCATGAGGCGCAGCTACGCTGGTCGGCCATGAGCGTCCGAGGCGTTGAGTATGAGGTCGAACGGGTCCGCTTGGGTCGGCACCTGTCGGGCCGGGCGGTACAGCAACTACTCACCGACCACGCAGAGTATGGCGGCTGGGAGCTCACCCGAATACGCCGCTACCGCGACGGCACGCGCGACGTCTGGATCCGGCGCAAGATCATTCGTGTGCCGGCTTCGGTCTGACGCTGCCGCCAAATCTCCGCTGACGCCCCGTCAGGCGGCCAGGCGTCCCGAATGCGGACCGCCGGACACGTCGTCCAGCGCCGCGGCTATCTCCGCCGGCAGGGTTTGATCTTCGACAGCCAGCGCCGGCGCCAGCTGTCCAGCGGTTCGGGCGCCCAGCAACGGTGCGGTCACTTCGGGGGCATCTCGTACCCAAAGAAGAGCCACTTGAAGGGGGGTCAGCTCCAGGCCGTCGGCAGCGCGAATGACCGCCTCCACGACTCCGCGCGAGCGCTGCTCGAGGTAGGGCTCGACGAACCACGCGAAATGATCGGTTGCCGCCCTCGAGCCCCGCGGGGTTCCGCTCCGGTACTGCCCGCTCAAGACGCCTCGCCCGAGCGGTGACCACGGAAAGAAACCCATCCCGAACGCTTTGACTGCGGGCAGCACTTCCACCTCGGCTCGCCGCGCCAGCAAGGAGTACTCCACTTGGGCGCTGATGATCGGCGTCCGCCCAGGGTAGGCAAGCTGCCACGTCGCTGCCTGGGCGGTTTGCCAGCCGACGAAGTTGGACACGCCGGCATAGCGTGCCATGCCCGATGACACCGCATGATCAATGGCGCTCAGGGACTCTTCCAACGGTGCGGTTCCCCAAGCGTGGATTTGCCAGATGTCGACGTAGTCGGTCGCCAGCCGCCGCAGCGATCCGATGAGATCGCGCAGCAGTGCTCGGCGGGATGTGTCCACGATCCGCTGCCCGTTGCGGATGACGAAGCCGGCCTTCGTCGCGATCACCACATCCTCGCGCCGCCCCAGCTGGCCGACGAGCTCGCCGACGAGCCGCTCGGAGTCACCTGCGCCGTACGCGGCCGCGGTGTCGATCAAGGTACCGCCGGCATCGCAGAACGTTTCCAACAAACCGCGGGCCTGCTCAGCGCTCGTGTCCCGTCCCCAGGTCATAGTGCCGAGCCCCAGCCGCGAGACTTGTAGCCCGCTGACCCCGACGGGGCGAGTTTCCATGGTGGAGACCTTAACGGCCACGCCCGCGGCCCGGGCGCTACTACGGTGTCTGGTATGCGCCTCGGGCTGAACCTCGGCTATCTGGTGGGCTCCGAGGATCCAGCCGGCCAGCTGAAGCTGGCGCGGCACGCCGAGGTTCTCGGCTTCTCAGTCATCTGGGTGGCGGAGGCTTACGGATCGGATGGCCCGACTGTCCTGGCGTGGCTGGCTGCCCAGACGTCGAGGATCGACATCGGGTCGGCGGTGATGCAAATTCCCGCCCGCACACCGGCGCTCACCGCGATGACCGCCGCGAGCCTGGACGTCCTCAGCGGCGGTCGCTTCCGGCTGGGGCTGGGGGTGTCCGGACCGCAGGTCTCGGAGGGCTGGCACGGCGTACGGTTCTCCTCGCCGTTGGGCCGCACGCCGAGAGTACCTCGGTGTGGTTCGGATGGCTTTGGCGCGCCAGACAGTGGCGTTCCACGGCGATCATTACCAACTTCCGCTGCCTGATGGTCCAGGCAAGCCCTTGAAGCTGACCATCGCTCCGGTCACCGATCGCATTCCGATCTATCTGGCGGCCGTCGGACCGAAGAACCTGGAGCTGGCCGGCGAGCTGGCGGACGGCTGGCTTGCGGTCTTCTACGCGCCGGACTTCGCCGCTGAGCAGCGGGAACAAATTCGGCATCGGACGAGCGCGGGCAGGCAAGTCGATGGACGCGTTCGATGTGGTCCCGAGCGTGCCGGTGGTGATTGGCGGCGATCCTCGACTGTGCGCTGACGCGGTGCGCCCGTACGCGGCGCTCTACCTCGGCGGAATGGGCAGCCGGGAGAAGAACTTCTACAACGCCCTCGCGGTGCGGATGGGGTTCGCGGAAGCGGCTGCGACGGTGCAGGAGCTCTACCTCGACCGACGCCACCGCGACGCCATGGCCGCAGTGCCCTACGACTTCCTCGATCAGACGTCACTGCTCGGTGATCGAGGCCGGATCGCTGAGCGGCTGCAAAAGCTAGCCGCGTCCGGTGTCACTACCTGTTCGGTGGTTCCCTACGGGAGCTCGATCGAAGAGAAGCTCAGCACCCTGAAGCTCGTCGCGGAGGCACTCGACCTTGCCGGCGTGGGGTAGCTGCTGTCAGTGCAAGCCCTGCGCGTAGCTCGGGGGCAACGGTTCCAGCACGCCAGTCAGCAGGAGCACGGCGACCAGAACGGCGAGCGCGATCCGGTAGATCACGAACGGGAGAAAGCTGTGTGTCGACACGTAGCGCAGCAGCCAGGCGATCACGGCATAGCCGATCACGAAAGCGACGCCTGTGGCCAAGGCAATCGGGCCCCACGCAGGCTCCACCGGGTCGTTGGAAACGTCAGCCAGCTTGAAGAATCCCGAACCGACCACCGCGGGAATCGCCAGCAGGAACGAATACTTGGCGGCCGCGACCCGTTGATAGCCCATGGCCAGGCCGGCCGCAATCGTCGCGCCTGACCGTGACACACCCGGGATCAGCGCCAGCGATTGCGCGAGTCCGAACAGGATTCCGTGCCGCCAGGTCAATGACTCGAGCGGCCTGACGTTTCGCGCCAGCCGGTCCGCGATCCCGATGATGACGCCGAAACCGCCCAGCATCGCCGCCGTGATCCACAGATTGCGCAGCGCTGAGTCAATCGCTTCCTGGAAGAGCACACCAAGCACGACGATGGGAATCGAGCCGAGAATGACGAGCCAGCCCATCCGCGCTTCGGGATCGTCCCGCGGCAGCCGTCCGACCAAGGCGAGGCTCCAGTGCTTGATGATCAACCAGATGTCTCGACGGAAGTACACGATCACCGCGGCTTCGGTCCCCAACTGGGTGATCGCCGTGAAGGCGGCACCGACATCCTCGCCACCGAAGAACTGGCCGACGATCGATTGGTGAGCACTTGAGGAGATTGGCAAGAACTCCGTCAGCCCTTGCACGATGCCGAGCACCAGCGCTTCCAGCCAACCCATCCGCACCCCTTGGTCTCACTGCTGCCCGTCTGAAGGCACCCGCAGAACGGTAAACCGTTCACGCCATCCGGACTCGCCACGTCCACGGCGCTCACTCGACCGGTACAACTTGGGAATGACCATCCACAGCGAGCATCCCTTCAGCAGCGGCCAGCGCGATCCGATCCGGCAGTTCCGGGGCCGGATGGCGGCGCCGGTGAGCATCTGGGCCGCAGAGGCGGGCCAGCGTCGGGCCGGCTGGACCGTGTCGTCGTTCTTGGTCGCCGATGGCTCGCCATCGATGGTCGTCGGACTCGTCGACGAGGACAGCGATCTTGCCACCGCCATTTCGGCTGGCTCGACCTTCGCCGTCAGCCTGCTGGGGTGGCAACATCGCGGCCTGGCCGACGCCTTCGCCGGCCTCGCTCCAGCACCAGGCGGAGTGTTCCGCCTCGGCTCGTGGGCCGACACCGCCTGGGGACCTGTACTGACCGACAGCCCGGCGTGGCTCGGCGCTCGCCTGCTGACCACGGTCGATGAGCATGCCGGCTGGCCACTGCTGATCCGAGCCGAGATCGAGCATGCCGAGATCGGCGAGCGAGGCGAGGAGCCGCTGCTGGCCCATATCCGCGGTCGCTATGTTGCGCTGAGCACGCCCTAGTCGGCATCAACTAGCCTCGGCAGATGTGACGACGGTCCTGCTGATCCGCCACGGACGTACCGCGGCGAACACCTCCGGCATCCTCGCGGGGCGCGCTTCAGGCGTCGAACTCGACGACGTCGGGGTCAAGCAGGCGGCGGAAGCCGGGGCTCGGATGGGCTCCCTGCCCCTGCGCGCCATCGTCACCTCGCCGCTGCGCCGCTGCCGACAGACGGCTCAGGCCCTGCAAGCGGCGCGCGCGGAGAGCTGTCCCGACCGTGGTCGAACAGGCGCTCGTCGAGTGCGGCTACGGTGACTGGACCGGCCGCTCGCTGCGCGAGCTCAGCAAGGAGAAGCTGTGGCACAGCGTCCAGCACCAGCCTTCGGCGGTGCGTTTTCCCGGCGGCGAGTCGATGACCGAGATGTCGAGCCGCGCGGTGAGCGCCATCCGGGGCTGGGACCGGCGGTTGGCCGCGGAGCACGGGGAGGACGCCATCTGGGCGGCCGTCTCGCACGGTGATGTGATCAAGGCGATTCTGGCCGACGCGCTCGCCATGCACCTGGACAGCTTCCAACGATTGCTGGTCGATCCGGGCTCCGTTTCGGCGGTCCGCTATACCTCCGCCCGGCCGTACGTGATCACTGTGAATTCCACGGCGGGTGACCTGTCGGGTCTGTTCCGCGCATGCTCCCAAGAAGTCGCGCGGACGCCGGACGAAGGAGCAGGATGACGCCCCTGTCGGGGGCGGTTTGGGTGCCGCAGGAGGCGGTCGACTGAGGCGGTCGACGTGGATTCCGTCGGCGTTACGCTGGGGCGCATGGCGATTCTCGTGCACCGCTATGACTCTCCTGACCGCTTCGTCGCCGGTACGGTCGGTCAGCCTGGTGAGCGCAGCTTCTTCCTCCAGGCACGCGAGGGTAACCGGATCACCAGCGTGGCGTGCGAGAAGCAGCAAGTGTCGGTGCTGGCCGAACACCTGGATCGGGTCCTGAACGAGGTCCACAAGCGCAGCGTCGGCGAGGTCGAGGTTCCGCCCGCGTCCGGCGCGGCCCGGGACACCGAGCCGCTGGACGCGCCGATCACTGAGGAGTTCCGGGTCGGCACGATGACCATCGCCTGGGATCCGACCATCCGCCGGATCGTCATCGAGCTGTTCTCCAACGTCGACGTCGACGCCGAGGAACCTGAGGAGCAGCAACCCGAGCAGCCGGCCGAGGTCGAGGACGAGATCGATGCCGACGAGGTCTTCGTGGTCAAGATCACCGCCTCGTACGCCCGGGACTTTGTCGCTCGAGCGCAGGCACTCGTTGCTGCCGGCCGCCCATCGTGCCCGTTCTGCCTGCAGCCGATGGATCCGGCCGGCCACATCTGCCCCCGCGCCAACGGCTACCGGCGCCCGCTGATGTGAGCACGTTCGGACGCTTGTGACCACGCATCCAGCACTTGCACCGCTGGTGGGCGGAGATCTGGAGATCACCGGTCGACTCGTGCAGGCGTCCAATGCCACCTTTCTCGCCGAGCTGCGATGCGGCGAGGGCACGATCAGCTGTGTCTACAAGCCGGCGCAGGGCGAGCGGCCGTTATGGGATTTCCCGCACGGCACATTGGGCATGCGTGAGGTGGCGGCGTATGAGGTGTCGCGGATCGGCGGTTTTGATCTTGTCCCGGTGACCGTCCTGATCGACGGCCCGCTCGGCCCGGGTTCACTTCAGCGATGGGTGGACGAAGATCAGGACGAGAGCTCTGAGCTGGTCGACTTGGTTGCGACCGCGAGCTTGCCGCGGGACGGGTGGTTCACCTGTCTCGAGGGCTTGGGCGCCGATGACCGGCCGGTGTCGGTGATTCACGCCGATCGACCCGACCTGCGGATGCTCGCCATCTTCGACGTCTTGATCAACAATGCCGACCGCAAAGGGGGGCACATCCTGGGTAGCGCCGGGCGTATCTTCGGTGTCGATCATGGGGTCAGCTTCCACACCGACTCCAAGCTGCGCACCTTGCTGTGGGGCTGGGCGGGGACCCAGGTCGCCGACGCAGAACTGACCGCCGTCGAGCGGGCCCGCGATCTGGCACCCGATGAGCTGCAAAGCATGCTCAGTGATGCCGAAATCGATGCCTTCAAGCGCCGGGCAGACCAGCTGTTGTTGCGACGTCGGCTGCCTCGTCCGCGGGGAGCTTGGCCGTCGATACCGTGGCCCCCCTTCTGATCGCCGGCCGTCTGCGGACGTGTGCCGAAGCCGGGTCTGGGTAGGGTGACGCCATGCAGGCCTGGACGGTGCCGCCGGTGCCTCGCCTTCCCCGGGCCGAAACGCGGCCCCCATTACAGCTATTCGACACCGCCATGCAGCAGCTGGTCGATGTGCAACCGCCTGAGGGAACTGCCCGGATGTACGTCTGCGGAATCACTCCGTACGACGCCACCCACGTCGGGCATGCCTATACGTACGTCGTTTTCGATCTGTTGCACCGGGTGTGGGGGGACCGCGGTCTGGACGTCAACTACGTGCAGAACGTGACCGACGTCGATGACCCCTTACTGGAGCGCGCTGCTGCGATTGGCGTGGATTGGCAGGCGCTGGCGGAGGAGGAGACAGAGCTCTTCCGCAACGACATGACTGCGCTCAACGTGCTGCCGCCGCAGCATTACGTCGGAGCCGTCGAGTCGATGTCACTCATCACGCGACTGATCGAGCTGCTTCAGGAGCGGGGATGGGTCTATCCGGTCGACGACCCGGAATTTCCCGATCTTTACTTTGCCCAGGCAGGAGACCCCCAGTTCGGTTCCTTGTCGCGCCTCGACGAAGCTGCGGCTACCGCGCTGTTCGCCGAGCGTGGCGGCGACCCTGAGCGCGCGGGCAAGAAGGCGCCACTGGACTGTCTGGTGTGGCGCCTGGCGCGCGCCGGCGAGCCGTCCTGGGAGTCGCCGTTCGGCCTAGGCCGGCCGGGCTGGCACATCGAGTGCACCGCGATCGCGCTCGATCTGCTTGGCACCAACTTCGACGTCCAAGGGGGTGGCACCGATCTGATCTTCCCTCATCACGAGATGTGTGCCGCCGAGGCACGAGTGGCCACCGATCAGCCGTTCGCGAAGGCATACATGCATAGCGGCATGGTCGGGCTGCACGGGGAGAAGATGTCGAAGTCCAAGGGCAATCTGGTTCTGGTGTCGGATCTGCGGGAGTCCGGTGTTGATCCCATGGCCATCCGGCTGGCTCTGCTGGCCAGTCACTACCGCGACGACTGGGATTGGACTGATGAGCTGCTGGCATCCGCGACCGAACGGCTCGACCGGTGGCGCGAAGCTGTACGGCTCGATGCGGGCATGAACGCGAACGAGACAATCGCCTCGATCCGCTCGGCGCTTGACGACAATCTGAATGCTCCCGCCGCACTGGCGGCAGTCGATGCCTGGGCGGGTGCGTCCACCGCTATCGATGCGGACGATGCGGACGCTCCGGCCCTCGTCGGCCAGGCGTGCGACGCCCTCCTGGGCGTCCGTTTGTGACGAACTGACTCCAGCGCACATCACTGAGATCAGTCGGCGCCTGCCGGAACCAGTGGCAGAATGAGCGCTGACGAGTACACAACTCGCGCGTGTTCCGGGGTCGGTGTAATTCCGAACCGGCGGTGACAGTCCGCGAACCGACCGCATCCAGCGGTTGGCCGATGTGGTGGAACTCCACGACCGACGGTGAAAGTCCGGATGGGAGGTTCACGCGAGTGCGTCGCCGTGGCGTCCCGATGGACGCGCGACGGCGTCTCTCCACCCCGGCATTCGTGCGACCGGACGAGTGGAGGATCAATGGATCTGCAAGAACTACTCCTGCGGTTGCTGAAGGCCGAACTAGTCATCGGGTCGAGCGTCATCCTGTGGCGCGAGATCATCGGCAACGGGTTCGGGCTGGCAAGCGCACTTCTCGGCATGCGGCGCAAGGTTGCCGCGTGGCCCATCGGCATCGTTGGCAACGTGCTGCTGTTCACCGTGTTTGTCGGAAGTGCCATGGGCGGGGCATTCAACACCCCTCAGCAGCTGGACCTGTGGGGACAGGCCGGCCGCCAGGTGTTCTTCATCGCGGTCAGCCTCTACGGCTGGGTCCGCTGGTACCAGTACCGCAAGTCGCACGCTGGCGAAGGTGTTGGCGTGCGGCCGAAGTGGGCCGGAGCGAGTGGGCGGATCCAGCTGCTCGTCGGTGCGCTCGTATTGACCACGCTCTTCTATTTCGTGCTCAAGGCGCTGGGCTCCTGGGGCCCACTGGCCGACGCCTGGATCCTGACCGGCTCGATCCTGGCCACGTACGGGATGGCGCGCGGCTGGGTCGAGTTCTGGTTGGTCTGGATCGCGGTCGATGCGGTGGGCGTGCCGCTGCTGTTGAAAGCGCACTACTATCCGTCGGCGATCATGTACATCGTCTACGGCAGGCTTCTGCGTTGTCGGCTTCGTCGTCCTGGCTGCGAATCGAACGCCGGGAGCGCGAAGGAGCACATCTGCCGTGGAGTGGCCGACCCGGTGATCGAAACCGTCGGCTGATCCGGCCGTCGCCAGTAGGGTGGTCGGCCATGACCGACTCTCCTGCGGGCAAGAGCTTCGACGCCCTGTACGCCGAGCTTCGCCGCAAGGTCGACGAGCGCACTCCAGGCTCGGCGACCGTTGGCCGGGTCGATGCCGGAGTGCACGAGATCGGTAAGAAGATCGTCGAGGAAGCCGCCGAGGTATGGATGGCGGCCGAGTACCAGTCGAAGAACGACGCCGCTCCGAGATCAGTCAGCTGCTCTATCACCTCCAGGTGCTGATGATCGCGCTTGATCTTGACCTCGAAGATGTCTACGCCCGTCTCTGAGGTCCCAACCTAGGATGAGGCCCGTGACGTCGACGCTGTCCTCAGGCCAAGGCGGTGATCAGAGTCGCCGTCCCCAACAAGGGCGCGCTGTCGGAGCCAGCGGCCGAGATGCTTCGCGAGGCGGGCTACCTGCAGCGCGTCCGACGCGAAGGAACTCGCACTCCTCGACGAGTCGAACGGTGTCGAGTTCTTCTATCTTCGACCCCGCGATATCGCGGTCTACGTCGGGGAAGGCACGCTCGACGTCGGCATCACCGGCCGCGACATGCTGCTCGACTCCCACGCCAACGCCGTCGAGGTCATGGCCTCTTGGTTTCGGCCGCAGTCGCTTTCGGTTCGCCGCACCAGTCGGCAGCGACATGGCGGTGGAAAAGCTTCACGATCTTCGACTGGCCACGTCCTATCCGGGACTGGTCGACGCGTATCTGGAGGCGACAAGGCGTCAGCACGCGACTGATCGCACTGGATGGGGCAGTCGAAACGGCAATCCGCCTGGGTGTGGCCGATGTGATCGCCGACGTGGTCGAGACCGGGAGCACGTTGCGGCAGGCTGGTCTCGAACTTTTCGGTGACCCGATCCTCGAGTCGGAAGCGGTCATGATCCGCCGCACAAGATGCGTCAGCGCCGGCTGGGGCTGGATCAGCTGCAGCGCAGGTTGAACGGCGTGCTCGTGGCGCGGAACTACGTGATGATGGACTACGACGTCAGCGATTCCGTCGTCGAGCGGGCCTGTGCCATCACGCCCGGCCTCGAGTCGCCCACCGTGTCACCGTTGGCCCGCGAGGGTTGGCATGCCGTACGGGCGATGGTGCGGCGAAGCGACGCTCAACAGCTGATGGACGATCTGTGGTCATTAGGGGCCCGCGCCATTCTGGTCACCGACATCGCCGCCTGCCGGATCTGAAACGGTGCAGTCTCAGAGCCTGCCAATGAGGTGTACACAGCCCGCCCGCGCCGGCTGCAGTTGATCATCGGGGCGTTCGGCATGGCGCTTCTGGTACTTGCCGCTGTCGGTTGGTACGCACTGCCGTCGAGCATTCGAGCTCTGTTCACGTTCTCGCAGCTGCTGACGCTGCTAGTCATCTTGGCATCGATCCTCTTTGTGATCGCTGTCATCGCCTCGAGCTACGTCCGAGCGGACAGCAGCGGCTTGCGGCTGCGCAATGGCCTGCGCACGCACGTCATCCCCTGGTCGCGGGTCCACAAGATCCTGCTGCGCCGAGGCGATCCCTGGGCGTTCGTGCTGCTCCGGCCAACCGACGGGCGTCCGTTCGAGGTGGACCTTGATGCCGACAAGCTGATGCTGATGGGGATCATCGCCACGGAGGGCGTGGCGGCGCAGTCGGGCAGTGGAGGAGTTGCGGCAGCGCCATCGGCGCTACCGCGTCGAGAGCTAGGGCCCTACTCGATCCCGCGGGACTTGAGCAGCGCCTCGATCTCGGCCATCTCCTCATCAATCGGGGGCGCTGGCTGCTTGCTCCACCCTTACGGCTGGTCGTCGTGGCTGGCGGGCAGCGAGCCTGCGGAGGACGATGAGGCCGTCTGACGGCGACTTCTTGGCAGGTACCGGCGAGCAAGGAGGCCGCCGACAATCCACAGCACCAGACAGAGACCGAGCAGCGCCAGACCGAACCAGACCGCCGGTGAGAAGATGACCTTCGATGCCCAGCTGCCAACCGCCACGATGCCGTTCCAGAGCAAACGGAGCAGACCGCTGAAGTAGAGCGCGATGGGGACCAAGGCGAGCGCGATCCCTTGGATGACCCGGCCCTTGTTGCCGCGACGCCACGCGAGTCCGGTGGCGATGATGCCAAGCAAGGTCAGGCCAACACAGAGAGGCAACAGCACGGTGTCCAGAGCTGGCATCTCTTCACCTTGCCACGACCCACCAACCCTGCCGATCCGGGAGAGCACGGGCTGCACCCCGATCTCCGCCGTCCGTACTGTGGAGTGGTGAACCACGAGCGGCGCCTGACGACCTCAGCTTTCCCCGGCGACGACGGCAGGGCTCAGCCGCAGACCCGGGAGCTGTTGGCGGTGCTCGGTGGCGAGAGCAATCCCCACGCCTACCTGCGAGCCGTGGCGTCCCTGTGCGGCGATCGACTTCTGGTCCCCGTCGTCGCCACTGCCACGAGGATCGGCAGGGACCGACGGGGCCGCTCGCCTCCGACAAAGAGGCGGAGATGGCGGTCGTTCTGCTGCAAGGCCTCAGACGGTCGACGAGCGCTGCTGGCCTTCACGGGTCTCGATTCGCTGCAGATCTGGCAGGAAGGTGCCCGCCCTGTTCCGGTGACCCTGGACGTCGCCGCCAAGACAGCGTTGGCCGAGGGTGCCGCGGCATCCTGATCGACCCAGCGGGACCTCACACGCTTGCCATTGAGGGCGTCGTGCTCCACGAGCTGGCCGCGGGCCACCGGCTCGTTGAGACGGAGCCGACGTTTTCGGCTGGGCAATCCCGGCCGCGTACGGGCAGCGGAAGGCCGGGGAATAGGCACGCGCGGGTGGTAACGTTCTGGATGACCGATCCGGTGTCGCACTGGATCTGCAAGTGGAGACCCGATCTCCCACCCGAGCGACGAGTTCAGCATTGATTGCCGGGTCAGTCTGCGGGGGCGGCCTGCGTGTCGTCGTTCCGTGGTCTTGACGGGTCTTCGCAACGAGCGTTGGCCCGTTCGGCTTTTCGGGCTCGTTTCGCAGATCATTGTCGGCGCAGGCACCGGGTTTCCCGCTGACAACACATGGAGGGCATATCAGCACCGAACCGCGAATCAACGATCGTATTCGCGTCCCCGAGGTCCGGCTCGTCGGACCGGCGGGGGAGCAGGTAGGGATCGTGAAGATCGAGATGGCCTTGCAGCTCGCCCGCGAGGCCGAGCTGGACCTGGTGGAAGTCGCTCCGATGGCGCGTCCGCCGGTCGCCAAGCTCATGGACTACGGCAAGTTCAAGTACGAGAACGCGCAGAAGGCTCGAGAGAGCCGGCGCCACCAGACCAACACGGTGATCAAGGAAATGAAGCTCCGACCGAAGATCGACAGCCACGACTACGAGACCAAGAAGGGTCACGTCGTGCGGTTCCTCAAGGCCGGCGACAAGGTCAAGATCACCATCATGTTCCGCGGCCGCGAGCAGTCCCGGCCAGAGCTCGGCTACAACCTGCTGAAGAAGCTGGCGGCGGACGTGGACGAGTTCGGATTCGTCGAATCCTCGCCGAAGCAAGACGGTCGCAACATGCTGATGGTGCTCGGACCGCACAAGAAGAAGGTGGAAGCTCGCGCTGATGTCCGCGCGGAGCGTGACCGCCGAGCGGCCGAGCGGCAGGCCGACGCGGCAGGCCGAGCGTACGGAGGCGGCCGCCAGCCGGGCGAAGGCGGCGGCGCAACCGGCGTTGAAGAAGCGCCGTGGTCCAGCCGACAATCTCGATCCAGATCTCGATCTGAACTAGAAGAACCCGACGCGAGCCGGTCCCGCCGAAGGCCGGCGTGCGTCGTGGCGAGCACGACGAGACGAAATGGAGTGGCACAGATGCCAAAGATGAAGACGCACTCCGGTGCCAAGAAACGGTTCCGGTTCACCGGGACGGGCAAGATCATGCACCGCAAGGCGGGCAAGATGCACCTTAACGAGCACAAGTCCGAGCACGCGGACCCGCCGCCTCGACGGCGACGCCGTGCTGGCGCCGGGCGATGCCAACAAAGCCCGCCGACTGCTCGGCAAGCGCGCCTGACCACAATCCGCCTCAGCAACAAGGAGTAACGACATGGCACGCGTCAAGCGCGCGGTCAACGCACACAAGAAACGCCGCGATGTTCTCGAGCAGGCCGCCGGCTATCGGGGCCAGCGCTCCCGGCTCTACCGCAAGGCCAAGGAGCAGGTCGCGCACTCGCTCGTCTACGCCTACCGTGACCGTCGGGCACGCAAAGGCGAATTCCGTAAGCTCTGGATCCAGCGGATCAACGCCGCGGCTCGAGCTGAGGGGATGACGTACAACCGCTTCATCGCCGGCCTGAAGACCGCCGGTGTCGATGTCGATCGCAAGATCCTGGCTGATCTTGCGGTCACGGATCCGGCCGCCTTCGCGCGCGCTGGTCGAGGTGGCGCGCAACAACGCGGCGGCGACCGATAGCAGCGCCGCCTAGGATCCGAATCGCTGACCTTGGACGAGTCGGTCGGACGTGCCGCTGCCTCGCAGAGTGAGCTTCGTTCGGCTCGACGGCTTACCCGGCGCAAGGACAGGACGGCAGCCGGCGTTTTCTCGCCGAGGGCCCTCAGGCCGTCCGCGAAGCGCTGGGCGTCGTCGGCTGCGTGCAGTACCTGTTGGTCAGCAGGTCGAGCCTGGAGAAGCACCGCGAGCTGACGATGACGGCCGCACAGCGGGCGTGCCGGTCCGTATCACCGCTGATGACGCTCTGGCCTCGCTGACCGATACGTCGACTCCGCAGGGTGTGGTGGCGGTCTGCCGGATGGTCGACCGACCGCTGGCCGATGCTCTTGGCACCCGTCCGGCGCTCGTCGTCTGCTGCGCTCGAGTACGCGACCCGGGCAACGCCGGCACCGTGATTCGTTGCGCGGATGCCTTCGGCGCGGACGCGGTGATCTTGAGCGAAGGCTCGGTCGACGCCTACAACTCCAAGACGGTCCGATCCAGTGCCGGCAGCCTCTTTCACGTACCGCTTGTTCTCGGCGCGGCGCTGCACGAGGTCGTCGCAGCGGCGAGCGCCAAGGGGCTCCAGGTTTTGGCCGCCGACGGCGGTGGCCTGCTCGATCTGGACGAGTTGAGTACCAGCGGTGATCTCGCGAGGCCGAGCCTGTGGCTCTTCGGCAACGAAGCGTGGGGATTGCCGGCCGATGACGCCGCCTCTGCCGACCAGCGGGTACGGGTGCCGATCTACGGCGCGGCCGAGAGTCTCAACCTCGCCGCGGCGGCGGCCGTCTGCCTCTACGCCACGTCGACCGCCCAGCGAAGGGCCG
The DNA here is from genome assembly GCA_963754965.1 of uncultured Actinomycetota bacterium. Lineage (GTDB taxonomy): Bacteria > Actinomycetota > Actinomycetes > Propionibacteriales > Propionibacteriaceae > Microlunatus. Next base: position 291,842 of record CAVWIA010000007.1, on the reverse strand, counting down.
CGTCGGGCTTCCAGGTCCCAAACTGACTCGCCTGCGGAGCCGGTGCGTTTCTAGACTGTCTCGGGCGCGCGCCGCGTCCAGCACACTCACGAGGGGGAGCCCATGTCCGGGCCGAACACCAGCTACGATCCCGTCCAGGTCACGTCGCTGAGTGCCGACAGTGTCGAGGAGATGGTGGCCGACGCGCTGGCTGCATTCGCAGCGGCTGCCACTGTGGCCCAGCTGAAGCAGGCTCGCCTGGCCCATGCCGGCGACCGGTCACCGATTGCGCTGGCCAACCGTGAGATCGGGGCATTGCCGCCGGAGGCGCGCAAAGTCGTGGGAGCCAGGGTCGGGCAGGCGCGTGGACGGATCAACGAAGCGCTTCCGGGCCCGCGAGTCGGAGATCTCGGCGGCCGAGCTGGCACGCACGCTGCGTAGCGGAGCGGGTCGACGTCACCCTTCCGGTGCCGCTACAGCCCGAGGGCGCAGTACACCCGGTGACGGCGCTGATGCACCTGATGGAGGACGTGTTCGTCGCCATGGGCTGGGAGGTCGCCGAGGGCCCTGAGCTGGAAGCCGAATGGATGAACTTCGACGCGCTCAACTTCATCCCCGACCATCCGGCCCGGACGATGCAGGACACACTCTTCGTCGCCCCGGAGGACGGAGGTGTCGTGCTGCGAACGCACACCTCGCCGGTGCAGATCCGTTCGATGCTGACCCGCGACCTTCCCATCTACGTCGTGTGCCCCGGCAAGGTGTTCCGTGCCGACGAGTACGACGCCACGCACCTTCCGGTCTTCCACCAGATCGAAGGGCTTGTCGTCGACAAGGGCATCACGCTCGGCCACCTCCGCGGCACCCTTGATCATTTCGCGCAAGCGATGTTCGGCGAGACTCGGACTCGGATGCGGCCGAACTACTTCCCGTTCACCGAGCCGTCTGCGGAAGTCGATCTCGAGTGCTTCGTCTGTCACGGCGCCTCGGTCGGCAACCCCGACCGACCATGCCGTACCTGCAAGAGCGAAGGCTGGATCGAATGGGGCGGTTGCGGAGTGGTCAACCCGCGGGTGCTGCAGGCGTGCGGTGTCGACCCGAACGTCTACTCCGGTTTCGCCTTCGGCATGGGCGTGGACCGGACGTTGATGTTCCGCAACAACGTCGAGGACATGCGAGACATGATCGAGGGCGACGTGCGGTTCAGCCGATCGCTGATCGGACTCGCGCGATGAGGCGACACCAGGAGCGCGCCGGACAAGCGGGCCGAGGTCGCGCGTGAGGGCGCCGCTGAGCTGGCTGCGTGACTTCGTAGCGCTACCCGATGATCTTGACGCGCGCAGCCTTGGGGAGAGCCTTGATCCGAGCGGGTCTGGAGGTCGAGACGATCTCTCACCCGGGCGCCGATGTCACCGGTCCGCTCGTGGTCGGTCGTGTGGTGTCGTACGAGGTCGAGCGAACACCGCAACGGGAAGTCGATCCGCTACTGCCGGGTTGACGTCGCTGATCACAACGACGACACCGGCTCCCGGGGAATCGTCTGCGGCGCCCATAACTTCGAGATCGGCGATTTCGTCATCGTCGCCCTTCCGGGCGCTGTCCTGCCCGGCGGCTTCCAGATCGCCGCCAGGAAGACCTACGGCCACATCTCCGACGGGATGATCTGCTCATCCCGCGAGCTGGGGCTAGGCGATGACCACACCGGCATCCTCGTGCTCACCGAAGATGATCTTGAGCCGGGCGCCGATGCGACACTGCTGCTCGCGTTGCGCGACGACGTGCTGGACATCGCCGTCACACCCGACCGCGGCTACTGCCTCTCCATCCGGGGGATGGCCCGGGAGTCGGCGCAGGCGACAGGATTCGCCTTCACCGATCCGGTCGACCGGCCGGTGCCGGCCGCCAAAGGCGACGGCTACCCGGTGCGCCTCGAGTCGGAGGCCTGCCCGCTATTCGTCGCCGTCAGCGTGACAGGAATCGATCCGACCCGACCGAGCCCGCTCTGGTTGTCCAGACGGGTTCAGTTGGCCGGCATGCGCTCGATTTCACTGGCGGTGGACATCACCAACTACGTGATGTTGGAAACCGGCCAGCCGATCCACGCCTACGACGCCGATCTGCTCGACGGGCCGATCCTGGTCCGCACGGCGACCGATGGCGAGAAACTGACCACCCTCGACGACGTCGTCCGCCCGCTACATCCCGACGACCTCCTCATAACCGACGGCAGCGGTCCGATCGGCCTGGCCGGCGTTATGGGCGGTGCCTCTACCGAGCTCTCGGCTGCGACCAGGAGCGTCGTGATCGAGGCTGCCCACTTCGACGCGATGGCCATTGCTCGGACCTCCCGTCGACAGAAGCTCTCGTCGGAAGCTTCCCGCCGCTTCGAGCGCGGCGTCGATCCGGGAGCAAGCTATGCGGCCGCACACCGCGTCGCCCAGCTGCTGGTCGAGCTGGCCGGAGGGACACTGATGGCGAACGAGACCGTGGTCGGGTCGGTGCCCCCGTCACCAAGCACCGCGATGGCCGACACGCTGCCCGGAGCCATTCTCGGTGCGGATATTGATCATGACACTACGGTCCGACTGCTCCGCACCATTGGCGCGACCGTCGCCGAAGATGATCATGGTCAATTGACCATCACGCCACCGAGTTGGCGGCCGGATCTCACCGATCCCTACGACTACGTCGAAGAGGTCGGCCGGCAGATCGGCTTCGACACCATCGAACCGGTCGTGCCCCGGGCACCGGTCGGTCGCGGCCTGACTCGCAGTCAGCGTGCCCGGCGAGACATCTCGGCCGCATTGGCCACCTCCGGTTTCGTCGAGGTGTTGTCCTTCCCCTTCCTGTCGGTCGAGGAGCTCGACCGGCTCGGCATTCCCGCCGATGACGAACGGCGACGCCTGAACAGAATCCTCAATCCGCTGTCGGAGACCAGTCCGTACCTGCGTACGACGCTCCTGCCGGGATTGATTGCCGCGGCGGCTCGCAACCGCAGCCGAGGCAATGAGGATCTTGCTCTGTTCGAGTCCGGATCGGTGTTCTTCGCCGATGACCCGGTGCTCGCCGCTCCACGGGTGCCGGTCAGCCAACGCCCATCCGCCGACCAGCTTGCACGCCTGGATGGCGCACTCGGTCGGCAGCCGCGACACCTCGGCACGGTCCTCGCCGGGCAATGGCGCCCGGACGGGTGGGCCGGTTCCGGTGAGTCCGCTGGCTGGCAGCACGCGATTGCGTTCGTCGAGACTGCGGCGCGAGCCGTGGGTCTGCAGGTCACCCGGCGGGCCACGGAGCGCGAGCCATGGCATCCCGGCCGATGCGCCGATTTCCTGCTTGCGGATGGAGCAGTACTCGGTCAGGCCGGCGAATTGCACCCGGCCGTCTGTGAAGCGTTCGGGCTGCCCCCGCGGGCGGCAGCGGCGGAGATCGACCTCGATGCGCTCATCGCCGGTGCCCCCGGGCGGGGCGATGTGGCGGCGATCTCCGGCTTCCCGGTCGCGAAGGAAGACGTCGCCCTGATCATCGATGTCGATGTGCCGGCCGGAATCGTCGAACGGGCGCTGCGTTCCGGTGCAGGCCCGCTGCTGGAGTCGGTCACGTTGTTCGATGTCTATACCGGTCCGCAAATCGACGAGGGCAAGAAGTCGCTCGCCTTCGCGCTCCGCTTCCGCGCTCCCGACCGCACCCTGACCGACGCCGAGACGGCTTCCGCCCGTGATGCGGCCGTGGCCGCCGCGGCTGAGCAAACCGGTGCCATCCAGCGCACGGTCTGATCGCGCTCTCGGGCGTCGCTATCGGAGCGCTACGATTCGAGACGATTAGCATGCTCGTGCGGGCCATGGCATAGTCATGCATATGGCCATTCGGGTTGCGGTAGCAGGTGCCACGGGTTATGCCGGCGGTGAACTGCTCCGTCTCCTCCTCGCCCATCCAGAGGTCGAGATCGGTGCGGTTACCGCGGGAGCCAATGCCGGCTCCCTGCTCGGTCGACACCAACCGCACCTGCTGCCGTTGAGCAACCGCGTCATCGGTGACACGGATCCTGACACCCTGGCCGATCATGACGTCGTCTTCCTGGCCCTGCCCCATGGGGCCTCCGCCGAGGTGGCGGCCTTACTCGATCCACAGACGGTGATCATCGACTGCGGTGCCGACCATCGGCTGGAAGACTCAGGGGCCTGGCAGGACTTCTACGGTTCCCCGCACCCAGGAACGTGGCCGTACGGGCTGCCCGAGCTTCCCGGTCAACGGGACAAGCTTGCCGGTGCTCGGCGCATCGCGGTGCCCGGCTGCTACCCGACAGCCGGGACGCTGGCTCTGCTGCCCGCCATCAGGTTCGGACTGACCGCCGCCGAGGATGTCGTCATCGTGGCGGCCAGCGCGCCTTCGGGGGCGGGCCGGTCGTTGAAACCCCACCTGCTGGGCTCCGAGCTGATGGGATCCGCGAGCGCATATGGCGTGGGCGGCGAGCATCGTCACACACCTGAACTGCTGCAGACCTTCGTCGCGTGCGGCGCGGAACACCCGGCGGTGTCCTTCACGCCGGTCCTGGTTCCCATGTCCCGCGGCATCCTGGCCACCTGCACCAGCCCGCTGATCAACTCCTCGATCACCTCGGAGCAGGTTTCTGCTGCTTATCAGGCGGCGTATGCCGAGGAGCCGTTCGTCCACCTACTTCCGCAGGGCCAATGGCCGCAGACCCAATCCGTTCTCGGCTCCAACGCCGTACACGTGCAGGTAGCGGTGGACACGCACGCCGGCCGGCTGGTGGCGGTCGCTGCCTTGGATAACTTGACCAAAGGGACCGCTGGCGGCGCCATCCAGTGCATGAACTTGGCCCTTGGACTGCCGGAGTCCTTGGGCCTGGGCACAGTCGGGGTCGCACCGTGAGCGTCACGACTGCCGCGGGATTTCTGGCCAGTGCTGTCACCGCCGGTCTCAAGCCCAGCGGCAAGAAGGATGTGGCGCTGGTGGTCAACACCGGACCACGCTTCGACGCTGCGGCTGTGTTCACCACGAACCGGGTCAAGGCCGCCCCAGTGCTGTGGTCAGAGAAGGTGATCCAGGACGGCCATCTGAGAGCCGTGATCTTGAACTCTGGTGGCGCAAACGCATGCACCGGCCCGGCAGGCTTTACCGACGCCCACCGGACCGCGGAGCTGGTGGCTGATGCCGTTCGACAGGCTCCGGGGGTGGCTGGCGAGGTCGGGGCGATCGATGTCGCGGTGTGCTCCACCGGACTCATTGGCCTCCGGCTGCCGATGGACAAGATCACCTCGGCCATCGGTGATCTAGTGCCGCGGCTCAGCGCCGACGGGGGACACGCGGCCGCGGAAGCGATCATGACCACCGACACGGTCCCGAAGCAGGCCAGCTACGCCGACGAAGGCTGGTCGGTTGGGGGCATGGCCAAGGGCGCCGGCATGCTCGCTCCGGGGCTGGCCACCATGCTGGTGCTCATCACCACTGACGCTGTGGTGAACCCTGGACGCCTGCCTGGCCACCTGGCCGAGGCGTGTCGCAAGAGTTTCGAGCGGATCGACAGCGACGGATGCATGTCAACCAACGACACTGTGGTCTTGATGAGCAGCGGCGCTTCCGGCGTACGCCCAGGATCGGACGACTTCCAGGCCGCACTCGACGAGACGTGCGCAGACCTGGCCACACAATTGATCGGCGATGCCGAGGGCGCCGCGCACGACATCGCCATCACGGTCCAGCACGCCGCGAGCGAAGCCGACGCCATCGTGGTCGGCCGGGCCATCGCTCGCAGCAACCTTCTCAAGTGCGCGATCTTCGGCCAGGATCCCAACTGGGGGAGAGTGCTGGCCGCCCTCGGCACGACGGCCGCTGACTTCCAACCCGACCGGATCGATGTCTCCTTCAACGGAGTTCAGGTGTGCCGTCATGGAGGCATCGGCGAGCCGCGCGAGCTGGTCGACCTCAGTGGCCGCAAAGTCGACATCGTCGTGAACCTCGGAAACGGCGAAGATCGCGCCACCATCTGGACCAACGACCTGACCTATGACTACGTCAAAGAGAACGCGGAGTACTCGACATGAGCGCGGCTGCTAGTTCGACACCGGATCGTGCCGCTCGGCAAGGAGCGACGATACCTCGTGAACCTCCCACCACAAGTGGTTTGACCCTTGTCCAGAAGGCATCGATTCTCACCGAGGCGCTGCCCTGGCTGGAGACCTACGCAGGCAAGACCGTCGTGATCAAGTATGGCGGCAACGCCATGATCGACGACGACCTCAAGCGCGCCTTCGCGTCCGACATCGTGTTCATGAAGCGCTGTGGCGTCCACCCCGTCGTGGTGCACGGCGGCGGACCCCAGATCACGACGATGCTGACCCGGCTCGGCATCCCGTCGGAGTTTCGCGGCGGCTTCCGGGTCACCACGCCAGAAGCGATGGACATCGTCCGGATGGTGCTGGTCGGTCAGGTGGGTCGCGATCTGGTCGGTTTGATCAACGCCCGCAGCAGCCTCGCAGTTGGCATGTCCGGTGAGGACGGCGGTCTTTTCACCGCCGAACGTCGAGGGGCGGTGGTCGACGGCCAGCACATCGACCTCGGCCTGGTCGGTGATGTGACTGAGGTGCGTACTGAGGCGATCGCCGGCCTGATTGCGGCCGGTCAGGTGCCCGTGGTGGCCAGCATTGCCCCTGATCGAGACGGCGTAGTGCACAACGTCAACGCCGATACCGCGGCCGCCGCCCTGGCCGTTGCCCTGTCGGCCGAGCGTCTTGTCGTGCTGACCGATGTCGAGGGCCTGTACCGTGACTGGCCGCACAGCACCGACGTGATCACAGAGCTCTCGGCGTCCGAGCTGCGCGGAATGATGCCAACTCTCGAATCCGGCATGGTGCCGAAGATGGAGGCGTGCCTCCGTGCGGTCGAAGGTGGCCTGACTCGCGCGACAATCACCGACGGACGCATTCCGCATGCCCTGCTCTTGGAGATCTTCACGAACTCCGGCATCGGCACCATGGTGACCCAAGACGGTCTTATCCGGCTCGGCAGCCGGGTCTTCCCACGCGAGGAGGGCATCCCGCCGCACGAGCTCGCCAACGGGGAGTTCGGCCCTGCCGCGCTCGGCGAACCGATCGTCAAGGCGAGATCATGACTGCGACTGGCCCAGGCCACGTCGTGGCCGCGCCCGATCCGATCACTACGAGTCGACAGCTGTCGGGCCCGCCCGACGCGAGCTCGTCGAGCGCGGTCCTCGAGGGCTACGCACATTCAGTGATGAACACGTTCGGCCCACCCAAGCGCGTCTTCGTCCGGGGCGAGGGTTGCTACGTCTGGGACGCTGACGGCCGCCGGTACCTCGACCTGCTGGCCGGCATCGCGGTCAATGCCCTCGGCCACGCTCACCCGACGGTGCTCTCCGCGATCACCGGTCAGATTGCCACCCTCGGGCACGTTTCCAATTTCTTCGCCACGCCGGCCCAGGTGGCGCTCGCATCGCGCCTCACGGCCATGACCGGAGCCGTTGGCGCCCGAGTGTTCTTCACCAACTCAGGGACGGAAGCCAATGAGGCCGGCTTCAAGATCACCAGGATGACCGGGCGCACCAAGATCATCTCAACCGAGGGCGCATTTCACGGACGTTCCATGGGGTCGCTTGCGTTGACCCACAACCCGAAGTACCGCGAGCCATTCGCACCGTTGCCGGGGGAGGTGATCTTCATCCCGTACGGGGATGTTGATGCATTGGCGGCGGCCACCGACGATGACGTGGCGGCCGTGGTACTGGAGCCGATCCAGGGCGAGAACGGCATCGTGGTGCCTCCGGCGGGATATCTCCGGAGAGCTCGGCAGATCTGTGATCAGCATGGGGCCCTGCTGTGGATGGATGAGGTTCAGACCGGGATGGGCCGAACGGGCAGCTGGCTCGTGCACGTCGACGAGGGCATTCGCGCCGACATCGTCACGCTGGCGAAGGGGCTCGGCAACGGATTTCCGATCGGGGCCTGCCTGGCCACCGGACCGGCCGCTCGGCTGCTGGGTCCTGGAAGCCATGGCAGCACGTTCGGGGGAAATCCCGTCGCCGCGATCGCCGGCCTGGCCGTGATCGCGGTCATCGAGCGCGATGGCTTGCTGGACCATGTCACCGCAATGGGGGAGCACCTCGTAGCCGCCGTTGATCAGCTCCGGCATCCGCTGGTCAAAGGCGTCCAGGGCCGTGGGCTACTTCGCGGCATCACCTTCACCGAGCCGGTGGCCGCCGCCGTTGCCGACACCGCTCTCGACGCCGGCTTCATCGTCAACGCTCCCCGCCCGGACGTGCTCCGGCTCGCCCCGCCGTTGGTGATTGCGTCAAGCCAGCTCGACACGTTCGTTGCTGCCCTCCCTGGCTTGCTCGAGCGCACCAGAGAGGCGGCTTAGTCATGCGTCATTTCCTAGCCGACGACGACCTTTCACAAGGCGAGCAGCTTCAGATCCTCGACCTCGCCGACCAGTTCAAGGACGAGCCGTTCGGGCACCCGGTTTTCGCGGGGCCGCGAAGCGTGGCCGTCTTGTTCGACAAGCCGACGCTTCGCACGCAGGCCTCCTTTGCCGCTGGCATCGCCGAACTCGGTGGTTACCCGATGATCGTTGACGGACGGCTGGCCGGTATCGGTGTCCGGGAATCCATCGCAGACACCGCACGGGTGTTGGGTCGGCAGTGCGCAGCAATCGTCTGGCGCACCTTCGGCCAAGATCAGCTCGAGGAGATGGCAGCCAACGCCGGTGTGCCTGTCGTCAATGCGCTGACCGACAGGTTTCACCCCTGCCAAGTCCTGGCCGACCTGCAGACGATGAGGCAGCACAAGGCAGCGCTGGCTGGACTAACCCTCGCGTACGTCGGAGACGGCGCCAACAACATGGCCCACTCCTATGCTTTGGGCGGCGCGCGAGCCGGACTGCACGTCCGGATCGGCGCGCCGGCCGGCTTCCAACCGGATCCGGCCGTATGGACTCGGGCCGAGAAAGCGGCGGCCGGCTCGGGCGGCAGCATCACGCTGACCACCTCGGCAATCGAAGCCGTGTCCGGCTCAGACGTCGTCGCCACCGATACGTGGGTGTCGATGGGGCAGGAGAGTGCCGGAGAAGACCGGCAGACGATCTTTGCGCCGTACGCGTTGACCGGAGAACTGTTGAGCCATGCGGCGGCGGACGCCATCGTGCTGCATTGCCTGCCCGCCTATCGCGGCAAGGAGATCGCCGCCGAGGTGATCGACGGCCCCCAGTCGGTGGTCTGGGATGAGGCCGAAAACCGTCGCCACGCGCAAAAAGCCGTCCTCGCCTTCCTCGACGCTCAGCCAAGAACGCGGCCTGAGCCCGTCGATGACCGTCCTTCGACAAGCTCACGACGTAACCCTTCCGCAGGCTCGGGGCGAGAATCATGACCGTCGACGCCCAGCCCAAACTGAGCGAGGGCGGCCGATCCCCCGTGAACTCGCCGAAAAAGACAGCGACCAAAACGGCGCGGCACGCCAAGATCATCTCCATGCTGTCGACGCAGCAGGTACGGTCCCAGACCGAACTTGCCGATCTGCTCGCCTCCGACGGCATTCAGGTCAACCAGGGCACGCTCTCTCGCGATCTGGTCGAGGTCGGGGCGGTCCGGGTGCGCAGCAGCGATGGCCATCTGATCTACGCTGTCCCGGGCGAGGGCGGCGACCGCACGCCGCAGGTAGGCGAGTTCGCCACATTCGAAGGTCGGTTGGCCCGACTCTGCGGCGAGGTGCTGGTCAGCGCCGAAGCGTCGGCCAACCTGGTCGTGCTGCGCACCCCACCCGGCGCTGCTCAGTACTTCGCCTCAGCCATCGACCGTGTGGGCTGGGATGCCATTCTCGGCACCATTGCCGGCGACGACACCATCGTTCTGGTCAGCCGGGACGCGCAGGGCGGCCCGGAGATCGCCGAGCGGTTTTTGAGAATGAGCCGCACCGGCAAGCCGGCGTCCGGCTTATCGCACGACAACAAGAAGGAGTGAGACGTGAGTGATCGGATTGTCTTGGCCTACTCGGGCGGCCTGGACACCAGTGTGTGTATCGGCTGGCTGACCGAGAAGACCGGTCAGGAGGTCGTGGCCGTCGCCGTGGACTTGGGTCAGGGCGGGGAAGACATGGACGTCATCCGCCGGCGCGCCCTTGACTGCGGCGCGGTCGAAGCGGTGGTGGTGGACGCCAAGGATGAGTTCGCCGAGGACTTCTGCCTGCCGGCTATGCGGGCCAACGCCCTCTACATGGACCGCTATCCGCTGGTCAGCGCCCTCTCCCGGCCGCTCATCGTCCGGCATCTCGCGGTGGCCGCCCGCTCGCATGGAGCGAGCACGGTTTCCCATGGCTGCACCGGCAAGGGCAACGATCAGGTGCGGTTCGAGGTCGGCATCGCCAACCTGGCGCCGGAGCTGAACGTCATTGCGCCCGTCCGCGACTACGCGTGGACCCGCGAGAAGGCCATCGCCTATGCAGAGGAGAAGGGCCTGCCGATCGCCACGAGCAAGTCCTCGCCTTACTCGATCGACCAGAACGTCTGGGGTCGTGCGGTCGAGACAGGCTTTCTGGAGGACATCTGGAACGGCCCTATCGAGGATGTCTACGCCTATACCGCCGATCCGACGGTCACTCGCGACCCCGACGAGGTATTGATCACCTTCGAGGCAGGCGTGCCGATCGCCATCGACGGCGAGAAGGTCTCCATGCTGCAAGCCATCCAGATCCTCAACGAGCGCGCCGGCGCGCAGGGTGTCGGACGACTCGATCTGGTCGAGGACCGGCTGGTGGGCATCAAGAGCCGGGAAGTGTACGAGGCGCCCGGCGCGATCGCCTTGATCGCCGCTCACATGGAACTGGAAAACGTCACGATCGAGCGCGAGCTTGCGCGCTTCAAGCGGGGAGTCGACCAGCGTTGGGGTGAGCTGGTCTACGACGGCCAGTGGTTCTCCCCGCTCAAGCGTGGGCTCGACGCCTTCATCGACGAAGCGCAATCGGTCGTGTCCGGCGAGATCCGGATGATCTTGCACGCGGGACGGGCGACCGTGACGGGGCGGCGCAGCGAGCTCAGCCTCTACGACTTCAATCTCGCCACCTACGACGAGGGCGACATCTTCGACCAGTCGCAGGCGCGCGGCTTCATCGAGATCTACGGCATGTCGAGCAAGATCGCGGCCCGCCGGGACGCCGGTCTGTCTTGACCCAAGACCCAGGTCCTGAGCCGGGGGGACGACCCCCCCGAGCCCCCCCGGCAAAGAGCCACGTCCTGAGCCGGGGGACGGCCGCCCCCAAGTCAAGATCATGGGGGCCGGTTGTGGGGCGCTCGGTTCGCTACTGGCCCCACGGATGCCATGTTGGCGCTCAGCAGGTCGACGCACTTCGACTGGCGGCTGGCCCCGTTCGACATCGCCGGCTCGACTGCCCACGCCCGGGCGCTGCACCGAGCAGCGCTGCTCACCGACGACGAGCTGGCTGGCATGCTTTCCGGCCTGGAGACTCTCGGGGCCGAGGTCGGCTCAGGCGCCTTTCAGCCGGCGGACACGGATGAGGATGTGCACGGAGCTCTCGAGCGCCGTCTCATGGAGATCGTCGGTGCTGAACTCGGTGGCCGGCTGCGCGCCGGCCGCTCGCGCAATGATCAGATCGCCACATTGATTCGGATGTATCTCAGGAACACGTTCCGACTTGTTGCTGGCGGAGTAGTGGATGTCGTCCACGCCCTATCTGAGCAAGCTCGTGTCCATCTCGGCGTTCCCATGCCCGGACGCACGCACCTGCAGCACGCTCAACCCGTCTTGTTATCGCACCACCTGCTGGCGCACGCCTGGCCGCTGATCCGCGACTGCGACCGGATCCGCGATCTCGATCGACGTCTCTCGGTCAGCCCGTACGGGTCGGCAGCTCTCGCGGGGACCTCGCTCGGACTCGACCCGGCAGCAGTGGCTGTTGACCTTGGCTTCAGCTCCAGTGCGGCCAATTCGATCGACGGCACTGCATCCCGCGACGTGGTTGCCGAAGCCGCATTCGTCTGTGCCCAGCTCGCAGTCGATCTGTCCCGGCTGAGCGAGGACATCATCATGTGGGTGACGTACGAATTCGGTTTCGCCGAGCTGGCCGACGAGTGGTCGACCGGCTCGAGCATCATGCCGCAGAAGAAGAATCCGGACGTCGCCGAACTTGCCCGGGGCAAGGCCGGTCGGCTGATCGGCAACCTGGCCGGTCTACTGGCGACGCTCAAAGGTCTGCCACTGGCCTACAACCGGGACCTGCAAGAAGACAAGGAGCCGATCTTCGACTCCCTCGATCAGCTGCTGATCGTGCTGCCGGCCGTGGCTGGAATGGTCGCGACACTGACGTTTGACGCCGAGCGCCTGCAGACACTCGCGCCGCGCGGCTTCTCGCTGGCCACTGACCTTGCCGACTGGCTGGTCCGTCATCGCGTGCCCTTCGCCGAGGCCCACGAGACTGCCGGGGCGGCCGTACGGTGCTGTGAGGAGCGCGGCATCGATCTGTCGGACCTGACTCCCACCCAGTTGGCAGCGATTTCGCCCCGCTTGGAACCTGCAGTCCTCGATGTCCTTACGGTTTCCGGATCGATCGAGAGTCGCAATGGTCGCGGAGGCACGGCGACTGTGCGGGTTGCCGAGCAATTGGCCGAGCTGACCCGAGCAAGTAATTCCGTCGATGCTTGGATCAGAGAGGGTCGCCCAGCGGACTCCGCTGGTCGGTGATCTGATCTCTAGCCTGACCGTCAGTCCGAATGCTGTGCCAGCTGAGTCCCTCCAACGATGTGTCTACAGCTCGCCCGTCTGAGCGACGGCTTCCGGACTGGGACGACGGGTCAGCCAGATCGGTTCCTTGACCGCGCCGCTCCTCCCGTCAGGGCGGCAGACAGCATCGCGGCAACCGCCGGCGCCCATGTCCAAAGCCTGCCGATCGCTCCGAAGTCGATGCCCATGGCGCGCGCGGAACCCATACCACCCAGGTCAACGCAAAGGCGAGGACGAAGAAGACGAGCAGCGGTCTGGCTCGGGCCACCTTCAGCGACGCTCCCATCCCGGCGTCGTCACTGGCTGGTCGCCGCCATGGAGCGCGCACGATCGAACATCAATGCCGGGCCGCCCGGCGGACCCTCATGCGAGTTCAGCACACGGATCCCGGCCGGCGCAGCTGGTTGCAGTGGAAGACTGCACGCGTGATCGACGTGCTCAGTGAACTCAAGTGGCGTGGCTTGGTGGCGCACTCCACCGACGAGGCGGCGCTGGCCGATCACTTGATGTCAGGCCCGGTCACGTTCTACGTCGGCTTCGACCCCACCGCCCCGAGCCTTCACTTCGGAAACCTTGTGCAACTGATGGTGGCTCGTGCCTTGCAGCGGGCTGGGCATCATCCGCTGTTGCTCGTGGGCGGCTCGACCGGGTTGATCGGTGATCCGAAGGAGTCCGGCGAACGGATCCTGAACACCAAGGAGACGGTCGCCGATTGGGTGGACAGCATCCGGCGGCAGGTCGAAAGGTTTGTGGAGTTCTCTGGTCCGAATCCCGCCCGTCTGGTCAACAACCTGGACTGGACCGGCCCGATGTCCGTGCTGGACTTCCTGCGCGACATCGGGAAGCACTTCCCGGTGAATCGGATGCTGGCTCGCGACGTGATTCGCAACCGGCTGGAGGAGGGCATCTCCTATACCGAATTCTCTTACGTCCTACTCCAAGCCATGGACTATCTCGAGCTTCACCGGACGTACGATTGCACGCTCCAGTTCGGCGGGAGCGACCAATGGGGCAACATCACCGCAGGTGTCGAGCTGGTTCGTCGCGCTGACGGTGCCAAGGTGCATGCGATCGCCACGCCGCTGCTCACCAAGGTCGACGGAACGCAAGTTCGGGAAGACCGAGTCCGGCACGATCTGGCTAGATTCCGCCATGACGTCGCCGTACGCCTTCCATCAGTACTTCCTCAACACCGAGGACGAGAAGGTGATCGAGTACCTCAAGGTGTTCAGCGAGCGCAGCCCCGCCGAGATCGACGAGCTCGAACGCCAGACCCGCGAGCAGCCCCATCGTCGGGCTGCACAGCGCGCTCTTGCCGACGACGTGACGGCGCTCGTGCACTCGCCGGCCGAGCGTGACGCCGCTGTTGCGGCTGCGGCGGCGCTGTTCGGCCGCTCGGAACTAGCCGATCTCAGCGAGTCCGTTTTGGCGGGCGTCGTTGCTGAGGTTGGCGGTGTCCCGATCCCGGCAGGCACCGGCCTGCCCAGCGTGGCCGAGGCGCTGACCAGCAGCGGGGTGGTGTCCAGCAAGGCGGCGGGGCGCCGAGCGATCGCCGAAGGGGGCGCCTACGTCAACAATCGCAAGGTGACCGACCCGGACGCCACGCTGGCGGAACAAGACCTCCTGCACGGGCGTTACGTCATCTTGAGGCGTGGCAAGAAGACTGTCGGAGCTCTGGCGGTCGGACACCCTGATGGGCATTCCGCGGAGCTAAGCCGCAGGCTTGACCATCGTGCCGACGAGGCGTAAAGTAGGCATGCCTCATCGGGGTGCGGGACGCAGCGGATCGACGATCTGACGCGGCCGACCCGGAGGAATCCAACGGCAAACGAGATCACCGGGCGGGTTGCACTTCCGAAGTGCGGATCTGGTCCGGATGCTTGGGACGTCATTGGAAAGGGGAACGCGGGAGTCGAGTTTGACTCGGTCTTGTGTACCTCATAAAGTTGGTCAGGTTGCCCCAAGCCGGAGTGGAAGCTCCAGCACGGTGTGCACCCGAAGCTTGAGAACTCAACAGCGTGCTAAAAGTCAATGCCAAATATGCACAAAAAAACCCCGTGCTCGGGCCTGGTTCGCCAGTGCTCGAGTTCGGTTCCTTTGATTGATTGACAGCAAGATCCAGCAATGGATCTGACGTCAGCGATCGAACTAGTTGAGAACGGAAACCGACCCTTCGGGGTCGCAACCGATAGATTTCAACGGAGAGTTTGATCCTGGCTCAGGACGAACGCTGGCGGCGTGCTTAACACATGCAAGTCGAACGGTAAGGCCCCTTCGGGGGTACACGAGTGGCGAACGGGTGAGTAACACGTGAGCAACCTGCCCTTGACTCCGGAATAACAGCTGGAAACAGCTGCTAATACCGGATACGACCTCCTGTGACATCGCGGGAGGTGGAAAGCTCCGACGGTCAAGGATGGGCTCGCGGCCTATCAGCTAGTTGGTGAGGTAACGGCTCACCAAGGCTTCGACGGGTAGCCGGCCTGAGAGGGCGACCGGCCACACTGGGACTGAGATACGGCCCAGACTCCTACGGGAGGCAGCAGTGGGGAATATTGCACAATGGGCGAAAGCCTGATGCAGCAACGCCGCGTGCGGGATGACGGCCTTCGGGTTGTAAACCGCTTTCAGTTCCGACGAAGCGCAAGTGACGGTAGGAACAGAAGAAGGACCGGCCAACTACGTGCCAGCAGCCGCGGTGATACGTAGGGTCCGAGCGTTGTCCGGAATTATTGGGCGTAAAGGGCTTGTAGGCGGTTCATCACGTCGGAAGTGAAAACTCAGGGCTTAACCCTGAGCCTGCTTCCGATACGGGCGAACTAGAGGGATGCAGGGGAGAACGGAATTCCTGGTGGAGCGGTGGAATGCGCAGATATCAGGAGGAACACCGGTGGCGAAGGCGGTTCTCTGGGCATTTCCTGACGCTGAGAAGCGAAAGCGTGGGGAGCAAACAGGCTTAGATACCCTGGTAGTCCACGCCGTAAACGGTGGGCACTAGGTGTGGGGAACATTCCACGTTCTCCGTGCCGAAGCTAACGCATTAAGTGCCCCGCCTGGGGAGTACGGCCGCAAGGCTAAAACTCAAAGGAATTGACGGGGGCCCGCACAAGCGGCGGAGCATGCGGATTAATTCGATGCAACGCGAAGAACCTTACCTGGGTTTGACATATACCGGAAAGCTGCAGAGATGCAGCCCCCGCAAGGTCGGTATACAGGTGGTGCATGGCTGTCGTCAGCTCGTGTCGTGAGATGTTGGGTTAAGTCCCGCAACGAGCGCAACCCTCGTCCTATGTTGCCAGCGGATAATGCCGGGGACTCATAGGAGACTGCCGGGGTCAACTCGGAGGAAGGTGGGGATGACGTCAAGTCATCATGCCCCTTAAGTCCAGGGCTTCACGCATGCTACAATGGCTGGTACAAAGGGCTGCAATACCGCAAGGTTGAGCGAATCCCAAAAAGCCAGTCTCAGTTCGGATTGGGGTCTGCAACTCGACCCCATGAAGTCGGAGTCGCTAGTAATCGCAGATCAGCAACGCTGCGGTGAATACGTTCCCGGGCCTTGTACACACCGCCCGTCAAGTCATGAAAGTCGGTAACACCCGAAGCCGGTGGCCCAACCCTTTTGGGAGGGAGCCGTCGAAGGTGGGACTGGCGATTAGGACTAAGTCGTAACAAGGTAGCCGTACCGGAAGGTGCGGCTGGATCACCTCCTTTCTAAGGAGCATAGCGGCGAGCTCTGCTCGTCCAATGTCCAGATCCGAGACGGATGATCTCGGCTGGGCAGCTCTGGAATGTGGAACATTGACCAGTAGGCCGCGTCGTCGGTCTCGTCGTTAGTACAACCTGCGCAGCAGGAGTGGAACCTCGATGAGCAGCGAGACAACGCCCAAGCACGCTGTTGGGTCCTGAAGTTTCGGTTGCTGTGCAACCGGTTCTTCCGCGGACCGGAGCCCGTCGCACTTCGCGCCGGGCCCGTGTTACCGCCCGTATGTTGAGAACTTCACAGTGGACGCGAGCATCTTTGTAGTAACAACAAGCTACTAAGGGCAATCGGTGGATGCCTAGGCACCAAGAGCCGATGAAGGACGTTGTAACCTGCGATAAGCCCCGGGGAGCTGGTAAACGAGCTTCGATCCGGGGATCTCCGAATAGGGAAACCTCGAAAGAAACCGGAGTAATGTCCGGCGACCTCTGCCTGAACACATAGGGCAGTAGGAGGGAACGTGGGGAAGTGAAACATCTCAGTACCCACAGGAAAAGAAAACAACCGTGATTCCGTAAGTAGTGGCGAGCGAACGCGGAAGAGGCCAAACCTCACATGTGTCACAGCTGACAGGCGTTGCATGTGCGGTGTTGTGGGGCCGTTTGGACCAAGCTGTCAATTGGTCGCACTAGATGATCACTGAAGTCGAAGGATCCTGGAAAGATCCGGCACAGAAGGTAACACCCCTGTAGACGTAAGGTGATTACTGTGAAGCGTTACCCCAAGTAACACGGAACCCCTGAAATTCCGTGTGAATCTGGCGGGACCACCCGCTAAGCCTAAATACTCCTTGGTGACCGATAGCGGACAAGTACCGTGAGGGAAAGGTGAAAAGTACCCCGGGAGGGGAGTGAAATAGTACCTGAAACCGATTGCCTACAATCCGTCGGAGCTTCACTTCGGTGGGGTGACGGCGTGCCTTTTGAAGAATGAGCCTGCGAGTTAGTGGTGCGTGGCGAGGTTAACCCGTGTGGGGAAGCCGTAGCGAAAGCAAGTCCGAATAGGGCGACGAAGTCGCGTGCTCTAGACCCGAAGCGGAGTGATCTATCCATGGCCAGGGTGAAGCGACGGTAAGACGTCGTGGAGGCCCGAACCCACCAGGGTTGAAAACCTGGGGGATGAGCTGTGGATAGGGGTGAAAGGCCAATCAAACTCCGTGATAGCTGGTTCTCCCCGAAATGCATATAGGTGCAGCGTCGCGCGTTTCTTGCCGGAGGTAGAGCACTGGATAGTCTAGGGGGCCCACAAGCTTACCGAAATTAGCCAAACTCCGAATGCCGGCAAGCCGATAGCGCGGCAGTGAGACTGCGGGCGATAAGGTTCGTAGTCGAGAGGGAAACAGCCCAGAACACCAGCTAAGGCCCCCAAGAGATTGCTAAGTGGAAAAGGATGTGGAGTTGCGGAGACAACCAGGAGGTTGGCTTGGAAGCAGCCACCCTTGAAAGAGTGCGTAATAGCTCACTGGTCAAGTGATTCTGCGCCGACAATTTAGCGGGGCTCAAGCAATCCGCCGAAGCTGTGTCATTCACACATGTACTTGGTTTCGATCCAGGTGTGTGGATGGGTAGGGGAGCGTCGTGTGCGCGGTGAAGCGGCAGGGTGACCTAGCCGTGGAGAGCACACGAGTGAGAATGCAGGCATGAGTAGCGAATGAGGAGTGAGAAACTCCTCCACCGAAAGACCAAGGGTTCCAGGGTCAAGCTAATCTGCCCTGGGTAAGTCGGGACCTAAGGCGAGGCCGACAGGCGTAGTCGATGGACAACGGGTTGATATTCCCGTACCGGCGCTAACACGTCCCTGCCGAGGCGAGTGATGCTAAGCACGCGAGTTCGTGTGACGTCTTCGGACTGATCGCGGGCAAGTCTGCGACCCGAACTCGTATTAGGCAAGCTGCGGAGTGACGCAGGAAGGTAGCCCATCCCGGGCGATGGTAGTCCCGGGCCAAGTGTGTAGGGCGAGGTGTAGGCAAATCCGCACCTCACGTGCCTGAGACACGATAGCTGGTACGCCCACGGGCGTACGAGTGGGTGATCCTATGCTGCCTAGAAAACCTTCGTGAGCGAGTGTTAGAGCCGCCCGTACCCTAAACCGACTCAGGTGGTCAGGTAGAGAATACCAAGGTGATCGAGATAACCATGGTTAAGGAACTCGGCAAAATGCCCCCGTAACTTCGGGATAAGGGGGGCCTGATGCGTGTAGCCGCTTGCCGGCAAAGCGCAAAGGGCCGCAGAGACCAGGCCCAAGCGACTGTTTACTAAAAACACAGGTCCGTGCCAAGTCGTAAGACGATGTATACGGACTGACGCCTGCCCGGTGCTGGAACGTTAAGGGGAAGTGTTAGGGCAACCGAAGCACTGAACTTAAGCGCCAGTAAACGGCGGTGGTAACTATAACCATCCTAAGGTAGCGAAATTCCTTGTCGGGTAAGTTCCGACCTGCACGAATGGCGTAACGACTTGGGCGCTGTCTCGACCATGGACTCGGCGAAATTGCACTACGAGTAAAGATGCTCGTTACGCGCAGCAGGACGGAAAGACCCCGGGACCTTCACTATAGTTTGGTATTGGTGATCGGTACAGCTTGTGTAGGATAGGTGGGAGACTGTGAAGCAGCCACGCCAGTGGCTGTGGAGTCAACGTTGAAATACCACTCTGGTTGTTCTGGTTATCTAACCTAGATCCGTTATCCGGATCAGGGACAGTGCCTGATGGGTAGTTTGACTGGGGCGGTCGCCTCCTAAAAGGTAACGGAGGCGCCCAAAGGTTCCCTCAGCCTGGTTGGCAATCAGGTTTCGAGTGTAAGTGCACAAGGGAGCTTGACTGTGAGAGAGACATCTCGAGCAGGGACGAAAGTCGGGACTAGTGATCTGACGGTGGCACGTGGAAGCGCCGTCACTCAACGGATAAAAGGTACCCCGGGGATAACAGGCTGATCTTGCCCGAGCGTCCATAGCGACGGCATGGTTTGGCACCTCGATGTCGGCTCGTCGCATCCTGGGGCTGGAGTCGGTCCCAAGGGTTGGGCTGTTCGCCCATTAAAGCGGCACGCGAGCTGGGTTTAGAACGTCGTGAGACAGTTCGGTCCCTATCCGCTGCGCGCGTAGGAGTCTTGAGGAGAGCTGTCCTTAGTACGAGAGGACCGGGACGGACGAACCTCTGGTGTGCCAGTTGTTCTGCCAAGAGCACGGCTGGTTGGCTACGTTCGGAAGTGATAACCGCTGAAAGCATCTAAGCGGGAAGCACGCTCCAAGATGATGGCTCCCACAGGTTAACCTGGTAAGGCCCCCAGCAGAACACTGGGTGATAGGTCGGATGTGGAAGTGCAGTAATGCATGGAGCTGACCGATACTAATAGGCCGAGGGCTTGTTCCTACAAAGATGCTACGCGTCCACTGTGTAGTTCCCGAGATACGGTCGGGAACGGGTCCTTAAGGACCGCTATCCGCTACATCTCCATAGAGTTTCGGTGATCACAGCGAAAGGGAAACACCCGGCTCCATTCCGAACCCGGAAGTTAAGCCTTTCAGCGCCGATGGTACTGCATGGGTGACCGTGTGGGAGACTAGGACGTCGCCGGACAACACACCTCAGGGGTGGTCATTTCGTGACCACCCCTGAGGTGTTTTCAGCGGCGCGTTCTCGGGCCGCTCAATAAGCCTTCGGCCTCGTCGGCAGCACTGGGCAGCGTAGTGGCTTCCCGTGCCAAAACGTCGGCGAATCGACGAGCAGCCGAGGCGTACCTTGGGTTCTCGAGTATTTCGGAAACGGCGGCTGCAATTCGGCCGGGTGGCGATGACTTGCTGATCCGAACGCCCGCGCCTAACCGCAGCACCCGGACGGTGTTGTCTCTTTGATCGCGGCCCATCGGCATGCAGACCAGCGGCACACCGGCGGCCAACGCCTTCAGAACCGACCCATGGCCCGCGTGCGTGACCACGGCGGAGGCCTCGGCAAGCACCTGGCGGTGAGGTGCTGCCGGCAAGACCTCGACGTTAGGTGGAGCGTCGATCTCCTTCGTGTCCAGTGCGCGGCCCGTGGTGAGCAAGCCGCGTACCGGCAGCTGTCCTAGGGCTCTGGCCACCCGCTGCAGCAGGCCAACCTGGTTTTGGTAGACCGAGCTTGTGGCGACGAGGACCAGAGGCTCCCTCCCCGTGCGCCGCCAGGTGACGTCAGCCGCCCAGTGCGGGTCATCAAGTATCGGTCCGACGTAGCGGACGTTGTCCGGTAACCGCGGCACAGTGAAGTCGAATGACGGGCTCGTCATAAGCAGCACCCGGCTGCACCTGTCGAGCAGTTCAGAGAATCTTTGAATGGGCGGCCTGCCGTTGCTTCGAAGAACGGCGTTCAGGCGCGGGACGGTGCGCCCCAGTAACCATTGCACGGCGGTCGGCGCCAGCCAGTCTCTTGCCTTGGCGATCTTGCTGGCTCCCGGTTGCCAGCCCGTGCCAAAGAGCGGGTATCCCACCGTTGGTGGCAGATAGACGTTCGCCATCAAGGCGGCTGTCGGAAGTCCGGTGGCCTGGGCACCGATGACGATTCCCGGCAGGATGGCATCGCCGAGGATCGCGTCTACTGCGAACTCGCTCGCCGTCGAGACTACGTCTCTGGCATATCGTCCGGTCATTCCATGTCCCGCGAAGTCTCGTACGGCTTTGAGCGCGCGGTATGGGTTGCGGCCCTCGAACGCCGCGATGAGGGCGGTCTGCTCTTCCCGAGTCGTGACATGAGGGGCCTGCCGCCATGGGGTAAATGAGCATCCGGCCGACAGGGCTGCCGTGGCAACGATCGGATCGGACAGTACGTGCAGGCGGTGGCCCCGCCTTACGAGCTCGGCTGCCAGGCCCATGGTCGGTGGCACAGTGCCACCGGCGTCGACCATGGCAATCAGGAAGCGGATTGCCGACATGCGCCCGTCCTATCGCAAATATCTCGGGCAAGGAGGTTCGGGCCGAAAAGAAGTACCTGAGGCGTTTCGTGCCCTTGATGGCGGGTTCGCTTTGTGATCTGTGCAATGGGGCGCCTTTGCGTCGGGTCAGGTGGAACGCAAGGATGATGCAGTGGCGGAGAAGGGGCGAGGCCAGCGGCGGTCTGCACAGCCTGGACCGAGGTCAGACCGACAGCCGCGGCCCGGTCTGGTTCGCAAGGCCAACGAGCCGCCTGTGCCTGAAGGACTGGATCCGCGGGCCTTGCACCGTAGCGTGCGCGCCGAGCTCCGCGGGCTGCCCAAGGAACTGGCCGAAATCGTGGCCGCCCACCTGATCGCTGCGGGACAACTCGTCGATGATGACCCGGAGCTCGCCTATGCGCACGCGGAAGCGGCACGCCGGCGGGCGGCGCGGCTGCCGGTCGTACGCGAGGCCGCGGCCGAAACCGCCTACGCCGCCGGTCACTACGACGCCGCCCTGAGCGAGTTGCGTGCTATCCGCCGGATGACGGGGGCGAACGATTATCTACCCATGATGGCCGACTGTGAGCGCGCTCTCGGCCGCCCGGAGGCGGCACTCAAGTTGGCTAAGGAGGCGAAACAGCTTCGGCTTGATCCAGCCCAGCGAGTTGAGATGATCTTGGTCGAGGCGGGCGCCCGTGGTGATCTTGGTCAACCGGCCGAGTCGTTGCGCATCCTCGCGGTGGCGGCTGGCCAGCTCGGTCCTCCGGCAGCACCGCCCACAGCTGTCGCGCGGCTGCGATATGCCTACGCCGATGCGCTGCTCGCACGCGGTGCCTCGGCGGATGCTCGCAGCTGGTTCCAGGCGGCGGCAAAAGTTGATCAGCATGGGGACACCGACGCCCAGGCACGACTTGACGAGTTGGACGGCCTGGTGCTCGAGGTCGACGAGGCGGATCTCGAGCCGCCATCGGTGGTGCAGGAGTGACCGCTCCGAAGGCCCGCAAGTTGCCGAGGTGACCGCAGTAGTCGATGGCTACGATGCCGTGCTGCTTGATCTCGATGGGGTCGTCTACCTCGGACCGTCGGCCGTTCCCGGCGCACCCGAGGCCGTGGCGCGGCTCCACCAACAGGGGGTCAAGACGGGATTTGTCACCAACAACGCCGCGCGACCACCAGCCACTGTGGCTGCACATCTCCGCGAGCTCGGCATTTCGGCCGACAACGCCGATGTCGTCACCGCAGCGCAGGCAGCGGCCCATCTGCTGGTCGAGCGATTCGGCGAGGGCGCACGGGTCTTGGTCGTCGGCGGCGCCGGCATCCTGGCGGCGTTGGCGGAGCGAAACCTGACCCCGGTCCATTCGGCCGACGAGGACCCGGTGGCGGTCATTCAAGGCTGGGCTGTCGACCTGACATGGGAACAACTCAATGAAGCGGCGATCGCGATTCAGCGCGGTGCGCACTGGGTGGCTACCAACGTCGACCCGACGCGACCGACGGATCGCGGCCTCGTGCCGGGGAACGGCGCCGCGGTGGCGGCAGTGCGGATGGCGGTGAGCAGCCAGCCCGAGGTCGCCGGTAAGCCCTTCCGTCCGTTGCTTGATGAGACCACGACCCGGCTCGGCGCCGCTCGGCCGATCTTCATCGGCGATCGGCTGGATACCGACATCGCAGGCGCCCGGATTGCCGGCATGGACAGCATGCTGGTGCTCACCGGCTCGCATCGCGGCCGGGATCTCCTCGCTGCGGAACCCGCAGAGCGTCCGACGCATCTGGGTCGAGACCTCGATGCCCTGTTCCTGCCGCCGCTGCGCGCGGTGGAAGAAGCAGGCGCTGTCCGGTGCGGAGCCGTGCGGGCCTCGGAGACGGATGGCCAGATCGACCTCGATGGCGCACTGGCGGCAGGAACCCAGCTTGATGCGCTATGGGCCGCGGCGCAGGTCAGCTGGCAGGCGCTCGACGCGGGTCGCACCCCAGGTGTTGATCGCGTCCTGACCGCCCTCGGAGACTTGGCTTAGGTCATGTGCGCTTGTCGGCACCGTCGCGGTGCCACCTCCAGGTGAGCTGGGCCGCGTAGTCTGTCCGATATGGCGGTCGAGGCTGTGCAGAACTACGTTCACCTGGTCTCCGGGTTCACGAGAATGACCCGGACGAAAGCCGCGGAAGCGGCGAAGTCGCTTCTCGCTCAGGCCGGATTGGAGGATGTGGCGGCCGACGCCGGCGGACGTGTGACCAAGCTGGCTGACGAATTGCGGAACGCCGGCCGCGCCAACCGGGGCTTGCTCGAGAAGCTGGTACGGGCCGAGGTCGACAAGGCGACTACGAGGCTGGGCTTCGTGCGCGCCCAGGAGTTGGAGGAGCTGCGGCGAGAGATCGCCGAGCTCCGCAGCACGGTAAGTACGAGCGCGGATAATGGCGGGTCAGGCGTGCGCCGGGTTTCCCCGGCCACCGAACCGCCACTCACCACCGCTCCCGGGAGGAGGGCGGCGGCAAAGAAATCTGCGGCGAAGAAGGCGGCGGCGAAGAAGGCGGTCGCGGAGGACGCCGCAGCCGACCAGGGCAATCGGGACGGCGCAGCGAATGAGTGAAGCGGCTACGCCGGGCGTCCATCCCGGTGAGTCGCTGGTTCCGCCTGCCACGGGTGACACGGCGGTGGACGACGCGCTGAGGAGCCTGGCCGATCTCGAGTTGGCGCCGGTCGATGGCCATCACGACCGGCTCGCGCGCGCGCACGAGGCTCTTCAGGCCGCTCTTGAGAAGGGTTCTGTTGCACAGGACCCGGCAGATCCCGGTTGAGCGGAGTCAGCGGCAGCTCCCACCGCTCGCGGCTGGACATCGAACTGGTCACTCGCGGGCTCGCCCGCTCGCGCAGCCATGCCCAGTCGATGATCGGCTCGAGTTTGGTTCAGGTCAACGAGCAGGTGGTCACCCGAGCGGCCGAGCGGGTGGGCCGCGACGATCGGCTGTCTGTGAGCGGAGATCATTATGTCTCTCGCGCCGCACATAAGTTGCTGGGCGCACTCGACGACCTGGACCTTACGGTGTTCGGCCGGGCACTCGATGCCGGCGCCTCGACCGGAGGCTTCACGCAGGTGCTCTTGGAGCGCGGCTGCACCGAGGTGATCGCGATTGACGTCGGCACCGATCAGCTGGCCACATCGCTTCGCCACGATGAGCGCGTACGCGTCTGGGAGCGGACCAATCTGCGTGATCTCGACCTGCGCCATGTCGGCGGCACACCTGTCGATCTGGTCGTGGCCGACGTCTCCTTCATCTCGCTGTTGATGATCTTGGACCCGCTGCTGTCCGTTCTCCGGCCTGACGGGCGCCTGCTCTTGATGATCAAGCCTCAATTCGAAGTGGGCCGGGCTGCGCTGGCGAAAGGTGGTGTCGTTCGATCGGAGATTCTCCGGCGCGAGGCGGTGGACGGCGTCAGCTCGGCGGCCGGCGAGAGGGGTTGGCCAATGAAGGCCGTCACGCCAAGCCGGCTGCCTGGGTCGGCGGGCAACGTCGAATTCTTCGCGCTGTTTGCACGAATGCCGCTCATTGTGCCGAACGGATCCCGTCTGAGCTGACGTTGTGGTGCCCGGAGTCACGGGTGGGGCCGCCCTATGCTGTGGCAGGTGACCGTGCCGAACGATCATCAGCCTCCGGTCCGCCGGGTTGCGGTTCTTACCCATCCTCGCAGGCCGGCGGCGATCGCCGCGGCCGTACGGCTGATTGAGGGCTTGAGCGCTGCTGGCATCGAGATCGCCATGCCAGCCGAGGATCTGACCAGCTTGGCCCCCCACCTTGCCGCGCGCGTGACGGAGCTCCCTTCGCCGAACGCGGAGGGAGCAGCGGTCGCCGAATTGATGATCGTCCTGGGGGGTGACGGGACCATTCTCCGCGGAGCCGAGTGGGTGATGGCCTCGGATACGCCGCTGCTCGGGGTCAACCTCGGCCACGTCGGGTTCCTCGCCGAAGCGGAGTCGTCGGAGATCGACAGCATTGTTGAACGAGTCGTGGAGCGGTCCTACCTCGTTGAGGAACGATTCACCATCGACGTCCAGGTCCGTGACGTCGAGGAGGTCGTCTGGTCCTCCTTCGCGATCAACGAGGTGGCGATCGAAAAGACCTCTCGCGAGCGGATGCTGGACGTCCTCGTCGAGATCGACGGACGCCCGTTGTCGCGCTGGGCGTGCGACGGGCTGCTGGTATCGACACCGACCGGATCCACGGCCTACGCCTTCTCTGCCGGCGGCCCGGTGATCTGGCCGGGTGTGGACGCGTTCTTGGTGGTGCCGCTCAGCGCACACGCCCTGTTCGCACGTCCCTTGGTCCTGGGTCCCTCGTCCCGCGTGGTCGTGGCGCTGCTTGCCGCCGCTCAGACCACCGGCGTGCTGTCCTGTGACGGTCGTCGTTCGGTGGAACTGCGCAGCGGGATGGAGGTCGAGGTCGTCCGTGGTCGCCACCGGCTGCGGCTGGCGAGGCTTTCCGAGGCCCCGTTCACGGACCGCCTGGTGAGCAAGTTCGGCTTGCGGATCGAGGGCTGGCGAGGTCTGGCGGACGCAGATGAACTTCCGGATCGACAGCAGGCGCCGGCGTGATCGCCGAGCTTCGGATCGCCGACCTCGGAGTTATTTCCGATGCCACGATGTCTTTTGATGAGGGACTGACTGTGGTGACCGGCGAAACCGGTGCCGGTAAGACCATGATTGTCTCTGGGCTCGGCCTGCTGCTTGGCGGGCGTGCCGACCCCAAGTTGGTGCGCACGGGCGCCGAGCGAGCTCGGATCGAAGGCAGATTCGTCGCTGGGTCTTTAGAGGTCGTCGACCGGGTGCTGGCTGCCGGCGGCGAGCTGGACGCCGATGGCGAGTTGCTGGTCGCCCGACACCTCACCGCTGGCGGGAGGTCCCGCGCCTTTCTGGGTGGCGCATCGGTGCCGGCAGGACTCTGTGCGGACGTGACCGCCGACCTGGTCACCGTGCACGGGCAGTCCGAGCAGATTCGGATGGCTGAGCCGGACCGCCAACGGCGAGTCCTAGACAGGTTCGCCGGAGCAGCAGTCTCGGACCCGCTGGACGCGTACGACCGCCTGTGGGCGGAGTTGCAAGCTTCGAGGTCTGAACTGGCTCAGCTGCGAGACGAGGCCCAATCCCGCGCGAGGGAGCTCGACCTGCTTCGATTCGGACTCGACGAAATCTCCAGGATTGCTCCAAACGCCGGAGAGGATCTGGCGCTGGCTGCTGAGGCAACCCGATTGCAGGCCGCGGATGACCTCAGGGCAGCCGCGCAATCGGCGGTGCTGGCACTGGCCGGCTCCGATGACGAAGCTGGCGGCGCGCTGGCCTCGTTGGTCATGGCGCGGAAGGCGCTCGTGCGGCGCAAGGTGACGACGTCGAAATGGCGACGCTATCCAGGCGGCTGGCGGAGACCAGCTATGCGCTCACCGATATCACTGCCGACCTGGCGCGATACCTCGACGCGCTGGACGTCGAGCCTGGACGCCTGGAACAGATCGCCTCGCGCCGGTCTCAGCTGAACATTCTCACCCGGAAGTACGGGACGAGTTGCGACGAAGTGCTGGCTTGGGCGGCGGAGGCTGCCGCGCGGCTGGGGAAGCTCGAGGACAGCGACGATCGGATCGTCGTCCTGACGTCACGAATCGAGCAGCTCAGCGGCGAACTCGCCGCACTGGCTGAGCGGATCAGTGCCGTTCGACGCGAGGCTGCCAACCGCTTCAGCGCGCGGGTACTCGACGAGCTGGCGGCGCTCGCCATGCCGCACGCGACGCTGCGATTCCAGGTCGACCAGCACCGAGCTGGGTCCGCACGGGGCCGACGCCGTGGATCTTCTGTTCAGCGCGAATCGGGAATGCAGCCCAGGAGCCTCGGCAAGGTGGCTTCCGGCGGCGAACTGTCCAGGGTGCGATTGGCCTTGGAAGTCGTTCTCGCTGCCGGGCGGGAAGCCGGAACCCTGGTGTTCGACGAGATCGACGCCGGTGTCGGCGGCCGGGTGGCGGTCGAAATCGGTCGACGGTTGGCTCGCCTGTCACACGACACCCAGGTCATCGTGGTCACTCACCTGGCCCAGGTTGCCGCCTTTGCGGACCGACACTACGTCGTCGTCAAGTCCGGCGACGGACAGGTCACGACCAGTGGCGTCGTCCGCGTCGCCGAGGCAGATCGGGCGGCCGAGCTGGCACGAATGATGGCAGGCCTCGAGACCACTGACTCTGCGCTTGCGCACGCCGGCGAGCTGGTGGAGTTGGCTCTCGCGACACGGACTGGCGCGGAGGCGACGTAGCCTCAGGCGCCCGCCCGACTCGAGGAGCCTGAATCCCCGCGAGAAGATGGTCACCGCAGATTCGGGCGGGCACCGCGCTGCGGGAGAAGTGCCAGTATGGGACCCGACATGCGACTCCCGACACTCATCCGCAGACGCGGTGCTCCCGCCGAGATCAGCGGTCCGGTTCGGCTGGACCGCCGTACCAAGAACCTGACCAAGCGGCTGCAGCCCGGTGAAGTCGCCATCATCCATCACACCGATCTCGACCGAGTCAGCGCCGAAGCGCTGGTCGAGGCGGGTGCCGAGTGCGGTCGTCAACGCGGTACCGTCGGTGTCCGGCCGCTATCCCAATCTGGGTCCTGGGATCTTGCTGGCGGCCGGTATCCCGCTGATCGACGATGCCGGCGAAAGCATCTTCAGCCTGCTGCACGAGGGCGACCCGATCAGCGTGGACGGTGACCGGCTTCTCGACGGTGACGGACACGTCATTGCGACGGGCACGCTGGTCACCACGGAGGTGCTCGAACATCAGCTGAACTTCGCCCGCGAAGGGCTGGCGGACCAGATCGAGGCTTTCGCCGCCAACACCATGGAATACCTGCGGGTCGAGAAAGAGCTTGCTTCTCGAGGGCGTCGGAGTGCCAGATGTGGCGACCGCCATCGACGGCCGCCACGTGCTCATCGTCGTCCGCGGCTACGATTACCGCTCTGATCTTGCGGCGTTGCGTCCGTACATCTCTGAGTACAAGCCACTGCTCATGGGCGTCGACGGCGGGGCCGATGCCCTGATCGAGGCCGGCTACCGGCCAGACATGATCATCGGCGACATGGACTCGTGCTCCGACGCCGCCCTGCAGAGCGGCGCCGAACTGGTCGTCCACGCCTACCGGGACGGCCGGGCGCCAGGCATCGAGCGGATCGAGAGGCTCGGCCTGCAAGCCGTTCCCTTCCCCGCCCTCGGGACGAGTGAGGACGCCGCCATGCTGCTGGCTGACTCGAAAGGCGCACGCCTGATCGTGGCGGTCGGCACGCACGCGTCGCTGGTGGAATTCCTCGACAAGGGCCGGGCGGGCATGGCCTCGACCTTTCTGACCCGGCTGCGGTTAGGGCCCAAACTGGTTGACGCCAAGGGCGTCTCCCGCATCTACCGAAGTCAGGTCAAGGGCTGGCATCTCGTGCTGCTGGTGTTGTCCGCGCTGATCGCCCTCACCACAGCGCTGTTGCTGACCGACCTGGGCAGCCAGGTCGGCAGCCTCTTGCTGGCCCGGATCCGCGACGCGCTCTACTGGGTGAAGGAATTCTTCACTTGATCAATTTCCGCTACCACATCGTGTCGCTGATGGCGGTGTTTCTGGCGCTCGCGGTGGGGATCGTCCTCGGCGTCACCCTGCGGCCATCGGTGGACACCGGCCTGGCCCAGCAGGCGGCTCAGGACCGCAAGCAGGTCCAGGACCTTCGCGCCGAGCTGGATCGGCGCAACGCGCTGGACGAGTACCGGGAGGCCTATGCGGCCCGAGCCGGACAGGAGCTGACCGCCGGCGCGCTCAACGAGACCAACGTGGCTGTCGTTGCCATGCCAGAAGCCCCGTCAGCCGTGATATCGGCTATCAGCGCGGCAGTGACCGCGGCTGGTGGAACCGTAACCGGGACAGTCAAGGTGAACGCGAAAGCCTTCGATGATGAAAAAGGCGCCGAGCTCATATCGGCGCTCAGCACCCATGCCGGCACCTTGGGGCTGACCGACTCGATGTCGGACGGCACGAAGTTCGGGCTCGCTCTGGGCCGGGCGGTGGCCAGCAAGCAAGCGGGACGCCGTGATGACACCGCTCTGGACATCGCCGACTCGCTGACCTCGGCCGGGTTGATCACCATTGACGAGGATGGAGGCGACAGCGCCCAGCTGGTCATCGTGGTCAGCGCGGAGGCGACGGACCCGCGCCCTCCGCCCGAGCAACTGACCGCTCATGTCGACATGGCGGTTGCGCTTCGCGCCTCCGCTGCCGGTGTCGTATTGGCGGGCCCGAACAGTGCCGAGATCGAGGGCACGGATGTGCTGACCGCGCGCAACGACGAGGCTGCGGTCGACGTGCTGAGCACCGTGGACGTCGCCGACCTGACCAGCGGAGTGACGACTACTGTGCTTGCCGGCAAGGAACAGCTGCTGGGGCGACAGGGCCACTACGGTGCTTTTTCCAAGGCCGACGCGCCACTGCCGAACCTGCCGGTCCGGTGATGAGCCGCGTCGGCTCCGCAGTCGCCTCTGGAGTGATCGCGACCTCGGCAGCGCTCCTGGGCAACCGACTGGCGGTCGAGAAGATGCTGTCTCCTTCGGCATGGACTCGGCGCAACCACGCCGGAGCGCACGGTGACGCTGGCGGAGGGCCCGGTCGCGCTGCTGGCGATGCTCGCCGGCCTGCTGGTCCCGGGCCCGGCGCCGGGCGGTTCGGCCGCGTCTACGCGGGGCCGTCGCACTCGCCGCTACCGGATCGGGAGCGGTCGGGGCGTACGACGATCTTCGCGGGTCAGGCCAGGCAAAGGGCTTCCGCGGTCACCTTGCCGCGCTCCGCTCTGGCACGGTCACGAGCGGGACGGTGAAGATCGCCGGAGTTGGACTCAGCGCAGCAGCAGCAAGCATGGTCCTGGGCCGTCCATCCGGCGCAGCAGGGCGTGATCGCCTTGCCGACCGATTGATGGACACCGCGCTGATTGCCGGCACTGCGAACTTCACCAACCTCTGCGACCTGCGGCCAGGGCGCGCCGCCAAGGTCACGCTGCGTGCTTGCTGCCGGACTCGTGGGTGCCGGAGCTGCGCCCGTGCTGGGGGCCGCCGCAGGATGCCTACCCAGCGACCTGCGGGAGAAGTCAATGCTGGGCGATTGCGGTGCCAACGCGCTCGGCGCTGCTGTCGGCACCGTGGCCGCTGGCTGGGCTACCTCGACCGGCGAAGCTCGCGGCTCTCCTCGCGGTGATCGGGCTGAATCTTGCCAGTGAGCGGATCAGTTTCACGGCGGTCATCGACCGGACCCCAGTCGCTGCGCTGGCTCGACCACCTGGGCCGCGGGTGAGTTCACGTTTCGGCACAGTCGCGCTAGGAGTGGCCGGAATCACCCTGGTCGGCCCGGGCCCTCGGGTTCGGACGCTGGCTGGTGTTTTCCAAGACCGTCGGCGACACCTGCCTGGGTGATGTCTACAACGCGGCGAACACGCTCCCGAACGTGCTGTTC
This sequence comes from uncultured Actinomycetota bacterium, assembly GCA_963754965.1. Taxonomy (GTDB): domain Bacteria; phylum Actinomycetota; class Actinomycetes; order Propionibacteriales; family Propionibacteriaceae; genus Microlunatus. Next base: position 260,962 of record CAVWIA010000007.1, on the reverse strand, counting down.
GAGATCGTCGCGGGCGGAGTGCTGGCTGGGGTCGTCATTCCTGTCGTTGCGCGGCACGTGGGCGCTCAGCGTCGCACCGAGGTGGTGCAGACCACGTCCGCGCTGTTGACCTGGACGGTGATCATCTTGACTCCGGCCGCGGCTGGCTGCGCTGCTTGGCTGCACCCCTGTACGGGACCGCGTTCGCCAAGCCGACATGCGAGGGCAGCGCGGTGACCGTGGCCGCACTGCTGATCATGTTCGTGCCACAGATCTGGCTGTACGGGCTCGCGGTGGTGAGTGCTGGCGTACTGCAAGCCCATTCACGCTTCCTGGCCGCCGCCTTGGCGCCCCTGGTCTCCAGCGTTGTCGTGATCATCAGCTATTTCCTCTTCCTACGCGCTGCGGCTCCCAATGCGCAGGACGACTTGGCACAGCTCAACCGGTCGGCGCTCGCGATCCTGGGCTGGGGAACCACGCTCGGCGTTTTTGCGCTCGCCGTGACCACGGTGATCCCGATGGCTCGGCTTGGCCATCGGCTGCGACCTCGGCTTCGGATTCGCCGCCGGCGACCGAGCGGTGATCGGTCGGATTGCGGTAGCCGGGATCGCGGGCCTGGTACTACAGCAGCTCAGCTTGCTGGTGATCAACTGGTCCGCGCAGCAGACGGGCGATCAGGGGGCACTGACCCGCTTCACGTGGGCCAACGCGATCTACCTCCTGCCGTACGCGGTCCTGGTTGCTCCGCTGCTCCAGGTCGCCTTTCCCCGGCTCGCAACTGCGGCCGAGGAGGGAGCCTCCACGGTAGCCGAGGTGCTGGATGAGGTCGGCCCTCAGGTGATCATGCTTGCGAGCCTCGGCGCGGCCGTGCTCGTCGCGACGGCCGTTCCTGTGGCCAGGGTGTTCGTCCTTGGACCCGGATCCGGTGACACTGCAGCACTGGCCTGGCTGATTGTGATGCTCGCTCCGGCCGTGGTCGGGTTCGGCGTCCTCGGGCTGTGCTTCTCGCACCTTGCTGGCCCAACATCGAGCCCGAGCCGCGGGCGGGGTGACCATGACGGCCTGGGCGGTGGTCATCCTCGCCGCACTGGGCTCGCGCGTCGTGATACCGGTGAGCTGGCAGGTGGTGGCGCTCGCCGCTTCGGTGTCGCTCGGACTATGTGTCGGCGGTGTTGTCGGTGCCGTCCTCGCCCGCAGCGTTGCCGGAGCCGGCGAACGTGCGGTCCTGGCTGGGGTCGCTCGGTCGCTGATCTGCCTGCCTGCGGCCGGCGTGGCTGGTGGCCTGGTTGCGCTGGCCGGCGATGCAGCTGCGGGATGCCGGTCTGCTAGCAGCGACGCTGGGCGCGATCGGCGCGGCCGTCCTGTGCATGATGATCTTCGTTGGTCTCGTCTTCCTCGTCGACCGAAGCCTGGGCGCTGCGCTGTGGAGCTCTTGTCCGCCGCCGCAGCGTGGCAGCGGATCGATCATGAGGATCGCTCAAGTACTGACCGCGAGCACAGGCGGCATCGGCCGTCACGTCGCGAGTGTGGTCGTCCGTCTGGTCCAGCGCGGCCATGCAGTACGGATCTATGCACCCGCTGCAGACCTCGCGGACGTCAGCGCCTCGATGATCTTGGTGCGGATGTGCTGCCGCTGTCTCGCCTCGGGCGGCTGGCTGGTGCTGACGTCGTGCACGCGCACGGTTACAAAGCCGGGGCGATCGCTTTGGGCGCGAGCGCATTCCGGCGAGTGCCCCTGGTGGTGACCTGGCACAACGCGGTTCTCGGTCAGGGCTGGTCGGCCGTCGCGGCCGGCTGTTGCAAAAGCTCGTGGCCCGAGGCGCAGATCTGACGCTGGGTGCCAGCACCGACCTAGTGGCCGAGGCGCGTCGGCTGGGTGCCCGCGATGCCCGGCTGGCTCCGGTGGCGGCACCGGTGCTCGGTAAGGCGACGGTTCCCGCGGGAGGTGCTGCGCCGGACATCTGGGGCTGACCGAGCGGGACGTAATGATCGTGACGATCGGTCGCCTGGCGCCCCAGAAGAATCTCGGTCTGGTGCTGGAGATCGCGCGCTCCGTTCGGGATCAGTCGCGAGCTGCGGTTCCTGATTGCCGGTGAAGGCCCCCTGCGTGACGATCTGGCGGATCGAGCACGGGCTGACGGCTCGAACGTGGTCTTGCTGGGCCACCATGACGACATCGCCTCGCTGCTCGGGGCAGCGGATCTGGCCCTGCTCACCTCGGCGTGGGAAGCCCGCGCCCTCGCCGCCCAGGAGGCCCTGCAGTCCGGCGTGCCACTGCTCAGCACCCGAGTCGGTGGCATCGAAGAGCTGGTGGATGGCGCGGCGGTACTGTTCGACCCGCACGATGTCGCGCAGGCCGTCATACAGCTGTTGGACCTTGCGCACGATCGCTGATCGCCGAGCGTCGCTGCGTGCCGCCGGACTGGCCCGCGCCACTACCTGGCCGGATGAGGATCAGGTGGTCGACGAGCTTCTGACGTCGGTACCGCGAGCTGATCGCCTGACCGCCGCTCGCCGCGGCCTTGGCGTCCGGCGGGTCATTCGTCGTTGGAGCCGGTCGGGCGATAGGCTGGAGGCCCGTGGGACCCCGCGTCAAACAGACCAAGCATCTCTTCGTCACCGGCGGCGTTGCCTCCTCACTCGGCAAGGGTCTGACCGCATCCAGTCTCGGTAACCTGCTGGTCGCCAGCGGGACTGCGGGTATCGATGCAGAAGCTGGACCCGTACCTCAACGTCGATCCGGGCACGATGAACCCGTTCCAGCACGGCGAGGTCTTCGTCACCGAGGACGGTGCCGAAACCGATCTTGACGTCGGTCACTACGAGCGCTTTCTCAACGTCGACCTCTCCGGCGACGCGAACGTGACGACCGGCAAGGTCTACTCGTCGGTGATCGCCAAGGAACGTCGCGGCGACTACCTGGGCGACACGGTGCAGGTCATCCCGCACATCACCAACGAGATCAAAGACTCCATGCTTGGCGATGGGCGGCGCCGACATCGACGTGGTGATCCACGAAATCGGCGGCACGGTCGGAGACATCGAGTCGCTGCCGTTCCTGGAGGCGGCTCGGCAGGTGCGACACGACGTCGGCCGGGAGAACGTCTTCTTCCTGCACGTCTCCCTCGTGCCCTACATCGGACCCAGCGGCGAGCTGAAGACCAAGCCCACCCAGCACTCGGTGGCGGCGCTGCGTCAGGTCGGCATCCAGCCCGATGCCGTGGTGTGCCGTTCCGACCGCGAGATTCCCGAGTCGGTGAAGCGCAAGATCTCGCTGATGTGCGACGTAGACGAGTCAGCGGTGGTTGCCGCGATTGACGCTCCCAGCATCTACGACATTCCCAAGGTCCTGCACTCCGAGGGCCTGGACGCCTACGTGGTCCGGCGGCTGGACTTGCGCTTCCGTGACGTGGACTGGACGCAGTGGAACGACCTATTGACCCGAGTGCACCATCCGAAGGAAGAGGTGGTCATCGCTCTGGTCGGTAAGTACATCGACCTTCCGGACGCGTATCTCTCGGTCTGCGAGGCGTTGCGGGCGGGCGGCTTTGCCAACTACGCGAAGGCCGTCGTCCGCTGGGTGCCGTCGGACGGATGTGCGACCGAAGAGGGCGCCGACTCGAGCGTTACACGACGTGGACGGCGTCGTGATTCCGGGTGGTTTCGGCATTCGTGGTGTGGAAGGAAAAGTCGGGGCGGTCCGCTACGCCCGGGAGAACCAGATCCCGATACTTGGGCCTGTGCCTTGGCCTGCAATGCATGGTGATCGAGGTCGCTCGCCACATGGGCGGTCTCGACGGTGCTGACAGCAGCGAATTCTCGCCGGACGCGCCGCACAAGGTGATCGCGACCATGGCCGAGCAGGTCGCCATCGTCGAGGGCAACGGCGATCTTGGCGGGTCGATGCGGCTGGGGTCGTACCCGGCCGAGCTGTTGCCGGGATCGGTGGTGGCCAAGCAGTACGGGCAGACCGAGGTGGCCGAACGGCACCGGCATCGGTACGAAGTCAACAACGCCTATCGCGACCGACTGGAGGACGCCGGGCTGGTGATCAGCGGCACGTCACCGGACTCGCGACTGGTCGAGTTCATCGAGCTGCCGAACGACGTCCACCCCTACTTCGTCGCGACTCAGTCCCACCCGAACTGAAGTCCCGGCCGACCCGACCGCACCCGCTGTTCGTCGGCCTGATCGAGGCCGCGCTGGATCGCAAGCTTGCCACCCGACTGCCCGTCGACCAGGGACGCTGAGGGTGATCATCCTCTCCCGCGCGGAGCTCATCGACGTCCCGCTGAGCTGGCCGGTGGCTTCGTCCCGCGTGCTGGCCGAACGGCCACATCGCGTCCTTTGTGCAGGATCAGGTGCACGCCCCGGACGGCGAGGTGATGACCCGGGAATATCGTTCGCCACCCGGGTGCCGTCGGGCATCATCGCGCTCGACGATCAGTCTCGGGTCGCGTTCGTGCGGCAGTATCGCCATGCCGTCCGGCACCGGCTGATCGAGCCGCCGGCCGGGCTGCTCGACGTCGACGGTGAAGGCTATCTGTTGACCGCGCAGCGCGAACTGGTCGAGGAGGTGGGACTGGCCGCCGGCGTCCTGGCATGTCCTGGTCGACCTGTTCACCACTCCGGGCATCCTGGCGGAGTCACTGCGCATCTATCTGGCTCGAGATCTGGCTCCGGCCGATGCGCTCCGGCGGAGTTCGCCAGCAGCGGCGAGGAAGCGCACATGGACACCGTCTGGGCGCCGCTGCCCGACGTAGTCGACGCCGTGCTGGCCGGTGATCTGCACAGTCCGTCACTCGTCGCCGGCGTACTGGCGGCCTGGACGGCCCGGCAACGCGACGACTTCGCCAGCCTCCGTCCAGCGACCGCCGACTGGTCAGCCCGGGATGTTGCTCGCGGTGCCAGCTAAAGCGATGATCAGCGCTGTCCGGCGCCGCTGACGGCCAGGTCAGCCTCCGTACGAGATCGACTGGTCTTGATCAACGGACGCAACTGCTGCATCAGGTAACGGGCGTCCTGATCCAAGCCTTGAATCGTTGCCGACGCGACGGCGAACTGGAACTCGAGGCCGAGGAAGTACAGACCCTGGATCGGCGACACGCCCCGATCATGAACGGGATGACCGGCGTCATTGATGGCTCCGGGCAGATCGATCCAGCCGTAGTTGTCGCGATAGCCCGTGCACCAGACGATGGTCTGCGGATCCAGCACATCTCCGTCGGACGTGACCGGACGTCCGTCGCTCGTGCCTTCGATACGTGGCACCGCGATGACGCCGGCTGCCTCGAGGTCCTCCCGCTTGGTACGCACCAGTGGATTGGCGTGGCCGTTCGAGCTTGGCGTGTGCCCTTGCGACCCGATCGGTGTGTTGACGGTCAGCACTCGGCGGAACACGAACATGACCACCGGCACGGCGAGTTTCGCTCGCCTGGTCTCGATTCGGAAGGGAATCTGTCCTGGGTGCCGACCCGACAACCAGGTGGTGATGGCCGGACCGAGCGGCCTCCAGGGCGACCTCCGCGCCCGAGTTGCCCGCGCCGACCACCAGGACGGCGCCATCCAACTGGCTCGGGTTGCGGTAGTCGGACGAGTGTAGCTGCCGAATGGTCGGGAGCGATCTGGGCGGCGATCGCAGGAGTGAATGGCTTCTGGTAGGCGCCGGTGCAGATCAACGACCCGATCGGCCGAGCAGGTCACCGGTCGGGGTCGAACAGACAAACCGATCGCGGTGCTGGGGACAGTTGCTGACCCGCGTTCCGGTGCGTACCGGCAGCTCGAAGTGCCGGGCATAGGCCTCGAGGTAGTCAGCCATTTCGTCATGACTCGGGAAGCTCCGCAATGGCATCGGCCATCCAGGCAGGCTTGCGTACTTGGGAACGAGAACAGCCGCAGTGAATCCCACCGATGCTCGCCACGAGTCTCCTACCCGCCGCTTGGCGTCGAGAACGACGAATCGTTCGCCGGCCCGCTGCAGGTGGTAGCCCATCGTCAGGCCGGCCTGGCTGCCGCCGACGATCACTGTTGGGATGTATTCGCGGGTTGCGGTCTGCCGCATTCATGATCACGACGGCTAGGAATGCAAGGGCATGCGCCGCATCCAGCGGATTGCCCAATTCGCCGGTGCGGGCCATGGGTAAAAATGCGCAGAGGCTTACGCCAGACCGTGCTCGTAGGCGTAGCTGGTGGCGGAGGATCGACTGCTGATGCCAGCTTGCGAAGATGTTGCTGAGATGACGCGCCACGGTTTTCTCGCTCAAGAACAGTTCTGCGGCGATCGCCCGATTCGTGCCACCGTGAGCCACCAACTGGAGCACCTCCTTCTCGCGCGCCGTCAGCGGGCCTTCCTCAGCGTCGCGGTCGGAGCGATCGATTGCAGCGAGGTCGGCCAGCGCGCCCAGCTGCTGGAAGGCGGTACGGGCAGCGTCGATCTCCATCCGTGCTGCGTCCTCATCGCCCAACGCTCGGCAGGCTGCGCCGACCTCGAGCCGTCGTCTTGGCGGCTTCGTATGGTACATCGACTCGCTGCCAAAGACCCCACGCGCGGCGGAGAATGGGTAGCGCTGACTGGGGTTCGCCCTGAGCCAGCTGAACCCGGCCCGAGCATGGCAGGCCTGCGCCTCGACGTATGGTGTCAGCATCCGGCCGCCTCGTCTTCCAGCGCGCTTGCCGCGACGGTCGGCGGCGCTGAGGTCCGCGGTCTGCAAGGCGACCTCAACGCGAGCGGCCAGCAATCGCGGTCGCTCAGGTGCGTGTGGGTTCTCGGTCAACGCCCGATCGAGGCCCGCGGCCGCAGTCGCTGCCTTTCCCTGTGCGGCGCGCAGCTGCGCAAGTCCAGGCTGCACCTCGTGGCCGCAGCTTGCGGCCGCGGCGTACGCGCGATCGGCGAGCTCGAAGCGGCCGTGCAGACGATGCAGCTCGGCCAAGCGGTACTGTGCTCCGCCGATGATCATGCTGTTGGACGCCAGCCGATTCCGAGCGCGCTCGGCTTCCTCGGCCGCCTCGGTCCACGATCCGAGAAGGTGCAGAATCTCGGCGCGGTGGATCTGGCAGACCCCTCGGTAGGGAACGAGACCCGATTGCGCATCACACCAGCCGGCCAGAGCTCGGGTCCACTCCGCCGCTCGCTGCAGATCGAAGCGCTCCATGCAGGCCGAAATCACCGAACAGTAGGCCAGCCCGGCGACTTGAGGAGCGACGACCTCGGCGGTGACGTAGCAGCATCGATTCGTCGAGGCTGTCGAAGGCGCCAGCCATGTCGCCGAGCATGATCAGGCAATTGCCTCGACCAAGTCCCGCCAGCACCAGCAAGTCCTCGTCGTTTGTCTGCGAGCAGCGGTCGGAGACCTGGTCGAACAGCGGTATGGCTGTTTCAGCGTCTCCGGCTTGCGTCGCTCGAACGGCCGTGGCCAGCCACTCCAGCGCCCACGTGGGATCGTCCTCGTCGATCTCGCCAGGATGCGCCGAAGTCTCTCCAGCCAGCCGGCGGCTTGAGCTGCCCTTCCGGCATTGTCGAGGTGGAACCCGATCCAGAAGACGCAGCGCGCTGCCTGCCGAACCTGGCCGCGGTTCGAGGTATTCGCGATGGGCGCGGTCTCGAAGGAAGATGACCTGCTCGTCCTCACCGATCAAGTGGGCGGCGACGGCCCAGCGCTCCAGGTCCTCTGGCGCCAACGGCGCCCGCTGATCGGATTCCGCGAAGAGCGTGTACTCCGCCGGCCAGTCATGAGTGGTGAATGCCGACACGTGCACTGACATCAGTTCCCATCAAACATCACTTCCACTCTGAGCCTAGCTTTGAACGGTCGGGCGTCCGGTGCCGATAGGTCGGCGGGCCGCCGTAGCGTGGTCGCATGAGCAAGCCATCAATGAGGGTCACGTCGGTCACGATCGGCGCGCCCGATCCACGAGCGCTCGCCGACTTCTACAGCCGCCTGCTCGAGTGGCGGATCACTGCGTCGGATCCTCCACGACCGGGACAGCCGCCCGAGGACGGCTGGGCGCAGATACGGCCGCCAGACGGCGTACCCGGACCGACGCTGAACTTCGAGCATGAGGCGAACTATGTGGCGCCGACGTGGCCAAGCGTGGCCGGCGATCCACAGATCCAGGAACATCTGGACATCGCAGTAGATGATCTTGAGGCGAGCGTCAGGTGGGCTGTTGACGTCGGTGCGACGCTGGCGGAGTTCCAACCCCAAGGCGACGTCCGGGTGATGATCGACCCTGCGGGCCACCCCTTCTGCCTCTTCCGCGACAGTTAGTGCCCCTCGCGTCAACAGTTTCGTCGCATCTGAACCTGGCCGCCCAGGTGGTTGGTATGTCGGCGCCGGCCCTCACGCGAAAATTGCTGACCGAATCGCACGTACATCGCGTGCGGCACGAACTTGCCGGCGACGAGCCCTGCGACGAATGTGTCGGCCCGGGCTCCGAACCCAGCAGATGTGCGGTTGTCCGATCGGAGCGGTAGAGGCTACCGCCACGGTGAGAGAGTGGTACCGGTCAGCCACGAACGACCCGCGGTGAGGGCTACTTCTTGTCTTTGTCGATAATCCGGTCGGCTTTCCGCTCGATCCGCTCGGCGTCTGATTTGCTGAGGTGGCCGGCCTTCTGTTGTTGCGCGGCACGAGCCTTGGCGTTCTTGGCGTGGTCCGCATCGGGCATCGGGTAGTTTCCAGACTCCTTCTTGGCCCTCGGCGTCTTAGCGCGCTCTGGCAGGCCGAAATCCTTGGCTGGGAGCTTCTCACGCTTCTTCGGACTCAGGTCCGCCACCACAAACACCTCCTGAGTTCATCCTGGACATCTAGTCGTGAGGCTTGCCAGACCGGCCTCAGTCCAGCCCGGCCTTGTCGACGCGCCGATGGAAGCGCATCCCAGCCAAGCCGCCAAGGACAGCACCGACCAAGCTCACTGCCGCAATCCCGACCGCGGTCAGCACACCGGCCGTGGTCAGGGTCCCCTCGTTGACAGGTATCCGCGGGAGATTCAGGTGGGCCAGGACGTCGTATCGCGATCCCGCGATGGCTGCTAGAACCGCCACCACGATGGCGATGATCACCGCCCACAGCCAGACAGCCACCCCTTGCCGGAATCCGTTGAAGCGAGCCATTCTGCCTGCGACGTAGCCGCCACAGAAGTAGGCCAGGAAGATGATGGCCAGCAGCGCGATGCCACCGGCGATTCCCACACTTTGTACTTCTCCGGCGGTCGGGTTGGTCGTGTTGACGTTAGTGGTGTAGCCGAGCGCCGTGCCTGCGCCGGCCACCAGCGCTGTGAGCAGGACTGCCATGCCGGTGGCCGCCAGCCACCCGAAGAAGGCCGAGCCGAATTTCATGCCGCCGAACTCTTCCCTCTGGCGGGCAACGACCTCGCGGCGATCCGGGGTGACAGGGACAACTTGGGTGGTTCCCAGGTCGGGATCTTGCGTGGTCGAGCCAGCGGCACTTTCGGGCGGAGGGACGGCGGTGCTCATGGCAACTCCTGTGGGTTCGGCAGATCAAAACTACCCACGGACTCTACGATCTCCGGCTGGTTCGCACGGCAAAAACACCCATGCTGATCACAGATTCCACGGATGCGCGTGGATGTTGAGTCATATGCTCGCGATAGGCCACAGGAAGGAGACGACCCGTCATGCTGGTTGGAGTTCCCACTGAGGTCAAGAACCACGAATATCGGGTCGCCATTACTCCCGCCGGTGTGCATGAGTTCGCCCGGCACGGGCATACGGTGCTGGTCGAGACGGGGGCCGGGCTGGGCTCGTCGATCACCGATCACGAGTTCTCCGCAGCAGGGGCGACCATTGTCTCCGGTCCGGAGGACGTCTGGGGCAAGGCTGAGCTGGTCCTGAAGGTCAAGGAGCCGATCGCCGTCGAATACGAGCGAATGCGTGAAGGCCAGACTCTGTTCACCTACCTGCATCTCGCCGCTAATCGGGATTGCACGCGGGCGCTGCTGAACGCACACGTGACCGGCATCGCGTACGAGACAGTCCAGCTGCCCAATGGTTCCCTCCCGTTGCTGGCGCCGATGAGCGAAGTGGCCGGTCGGCTTGCGCCGCAGGTCGGCGCCTATCACCTGATGCGCCAGGGCGGTGGCCGCGGAACGTTGATGGGTGGAGTCTCGGGCGTCTATGCGGCGAAGGTCGTGGTCATCGGGGCGGGGGTGTCCGGCATGAACGCCGCCGCCATCGCGCTGGGCATGCAGGCAGAGGTCCTGCTCCTGGACAAGAACATCGACAAGCTGCGCGAGGCCGATCGGATCTATCAAGGTCACCTGCAGACCATCGCGTCCAGTGCGTACGAGATCGAACGCGCTGTGCTCGACGCCGACCTGGTTATCGGTGCGGTGCTTGTGCCAGGCGCCAAGGCGCCCACGTTGATCAGCAACGACCTGGTTTCGCGCATGCGGTCGGGGAGCGTGCTGGTCGACATCGCCATCGATCAAGGCGGCTGCTTCGAGGACAGCCGGCCGACCACGCACGCGGAGCCGACATATCGCGTGCACGACTCCGTCTTCTACTGCGTCGCCAACATGCCCGGGGCGGTGCCCAACACCTCAACCTACGCGCTCACCAACGTCACGCTCCCGTACGCGCTGAGCCTCGCCGATCATGGATGGCATAACGCGCTCAAGATCGACCCAGCCCTCGCGCTCGGACTGAACACCTACGACGGGACTCTGACCAATGCACCCGTCGCCGGAGCACATGGCCTACCCGCTCGCGACCTGGCCGACGTACTGAGCTGAGCAGCGTGCCGACGCCGGAGTCCGCGATCCGCGCGTTCCTCGATCACCTCACCGTCGAACGAGGCGTGTCCAAGCACACCGCCAGCGCGTACCGGCGCGACCTCGCTCGCTACGCCGACTACCTCGCCGAACGCGGTCTGGCCGATCTGAATGTGATCACACCAGGCACGATTTCCGACTATGCGGCGAGCTTGCGGGAGGGCCTACGAGAAGGTGACGGCTGGCGACGGCCACCACTGGCCGCGGCGAGCGTGGCCAGAGCCGTGGTGTCGGTGCGGAGTCTGCACCGGTTCGCCCACAGCGAGGGAACGACGCGGGAGGATCCAGCTCGAGCCGTGACGCCACCCAAGCCGCCCCGCAGGCTGCCTAAGGCGCTGACCATTGCTCAGGTCGAGGCCTTGCTGGCCGCTCCGGGGGAAGCCACCGAACTAGCTCTGCGCGACACGGCCTTGCTTGAACTGCTCTATTCCACCGGGATTCGCATTTCTGAGGCGGTTCAGCTCGATGTGGACGACGTTTGGCACGCGGTACGCGCGACCGACGGTCAGACGCCCACTCTGCGGGTCCTGGGCAAGGGCAACAAGGAGCGCATGGTGCCGGTCGGTTCATACGCCCGTGCAGCGCATCGACCGTTACCTGGTGCGTGCCCGTCCGGTGCTGGTCGCCCGCGGCCCGGGCTCCCCGGCCCTGCTGCTCAATGCGCGGGGCGGCCGACTGAGCCGGCAGAGCGCCTGGACCGTGCTCGCCACGACAGCTGACAAGGCGGGTATCGAGGCGCACATCTCGCCGCATACGATGCGACATTCCTTCGCCACCCACCTGCTGGACGGCGGCGCCGACATCAGGGTCGTGCAGGAGTTGCTGGGTCATGCGTCGGTGGCGACGACCCAGATCTACACCCTGGTTACTGTCGACCATCTCCGGCAGGTCTACCTCACATCGCACCCCCGCGCGTACTAGGCTTCGGCGGGATGGAAGGGGAGCGAGCAGCCACGACCGACGCCTCGGAAGCGGCCCTGGCCGCCGAAGAGCTCGAGGCGCTGCTCGAGACCGATGATGCACCCGCTGAGTTCGTGGTGCCCGAACCAGTTGCCGCCGAGCAGCCCCCACCGAAGCTGGGTCTCACCGGGCGCCCGTGGCCCGACTTACCCGAACCGCCGCCGTTGCTACTCCCACGGTCCGGCGATGATCATCGCCTTGTGCAACCAGAAGGGCGGGGTCGGTAAGACAACCACGGCGATCAATCTGGGAGCCGGCCTTGCTGAGCTGGGCCGAAAGGTGCTGCTGGTCGACTTCGATCCGCAGGGCTCCCTTTCGGTGGGTCTCGGAGTCAACCCGCACACCCTCGAGCACAGCATCTACGACCTCTTGCTCAGTCGCGATGTGGGCGTGGACGAGGTGATCAACCCGACCAACATCGAGAACCTCGACATCCTGCCCAGCAACATCGATCTGTCAGCGGCTGAGGTGCAGTTGGTCTCCGAAGTGGCCCGCGAACAGACGCTGCTGCGGGTTCTGGAGAAGATTCGCGAGCGGTACGACGTGATCTTGATCGACTGTGCTCCGTCGCTCGGCCTGCTCACCATCAACGCGTTGACCGCCGCCGACAAGGTGATCATGCCCTTGGAGTGCGAGTTCTTCGCCCTGCGGGGCATCGCCCTGCTGACCGATACGATCGCCAAAGTCCAAGATCGTCTCAATGCGAAGCTCGAAATTCTCGGCATCCTGGGCACCATGTACGACCCGCGGACTCTGCACTGTCGGGAGGTGCTGGAACGAGTGGTGCAGGCGTTCGGCGACACGGTTTTCCACTCCGTGATCCGTCGGACGGTGAAGTTCCCGGAAACGACCGTCGCCGGTGAGCCCATCACGACGTACGCCTCCACATCGCCCGGGGCGGCGGCCTATCGAAGCCTGTCTCGTGAGGTGCTGGCCCGGTGCAACGTCGAATAAACCTGCCCGGGGCCTCAGAGCTGTTCCGCTCGACTGATCGAGGCGGCGACGTGGAGTCCGGCGACGCGCCTCCGCCTCATGGCAGCGGGCGCGTCCGCCACGAAGAGAAGATCACGATCTACGTGAGCAGCGATGAACTGCTCGCGCTCGAACAGGCTCGGCTCACGCTGCGAGCCCGACACGCGATGGCGGTGGATCGCGGCCGGATCGTCCGGGAAGCGATGTCGGCGATCTTGGCTGATTTCACCGAGCATGGCCGCGATTCAGAGCTCGTCCGACGGCTGTCGGATGCTCAGGGTCGCTCGCTGCCGTGAGTGCACCCGAGCTGGAGGCGACGGTGCGGCAGAGTACCGACGACTCGCCGGACCGTGCCTTCCGGGTCCGCCTGGAAAACTTCGAGGGTCCGTTCGACCTGCTTCTGCAACTCATCTCCAGGCACAAGATGGACGTCACCGAGGTCGCGCTGTCTCGTGTGACTGATGAGTTCCTGGATCATCTCAAGGCGCACGGCAAGGACTGGGACCTCGACCAGACCAGCCAATTCATCGTGGTGGCCGCGACACTTCTCGACCTCAAGGCCGCCCGGTTGCTCCCGTCCGGTGAAGTGGACGACCCGGAGGATCTCGCGCTGCTCGAGGCCCGTGATCTCCTCTTCGCCCGGCTGTTGCAATATCGCGCGTTCAAACAGGTGGCGGCCTATCTGGCCTCCACCCTCGATCGCCAAAGCCGTCGACATCCTCGGCAGGTCGGGCTGGAGCCGCGGTTCGCCCGCCTGCTACCCGAGGTCACCCTGTCAATCTCCGCGGAGGAGTTCGCGGCGCTCGCGGCAAAGGCTTTCGCCCCCAAACAGGCCGACGTCATTTCGCTGGCCCACTTGCACGCGCCCGCGGTCAGCGTCCGCGAGCAGGCCGGCTTAGTGGTTGCCCGGCTCCGCCGGGCACGCACGTTGACATTTCGGGCGCTCACCGGCGACTCGCCGAACTTGCTCACCACCGTCGCCCGTTTCCTCGCGCTACTCGAGCTGTTCCGGGAAGGTGCCGTCGGATTCGAGCAGTTAACCCCTCTCGGTGAGCTCACCGTGCGATGGATCGGCACGGACGAAGGGGACTTGGCCATCTCCGACGAATTCGACGACCTGGGCGAGCAAGCCACCGGCGTTGGGAGCCCGAGATGATTGATCCGGGCAACTCGACCGGCGAGGCGCAAGCCGAGATCGTGATCGGCCGCACGGCCCAGGACGTTTCCGGGGAAGTCGAAGCCTTGTTGCTGCTGGCCGAAGAGCCGATCAGCGAAGACGCCCTGGCCGAGGCGATCGATGTGCCTCGGCCGGTGATCGAGGAGTGCCTGGCCGAGCTGATGGCTTTCTACGATGAGACCGGCCGGGGCTTCGAACTGCGCCAGCTCGGTGGTGGCTGGCGGTACTACACCCGCGAGGAGCACGCTGACCTGATCGCCCGCTACGTGTTGGCGCCTCAGCAGTCGAAGCTGTCTCAAGCCGCGTTGGAAACGCTGGCGGTGGTGGCCTATTCCCAGCCGATCTCCAGGGGCCGGATATCGGCCATTCGAGGGGTCAACGTCGACGGCGTGATCCGCACCTTGCTCGCTCGCGGCTTGATCACCGAGGCAGGGCACGATGCCGAGTCCGGCGCGGTGGTCTTCGCGACCACCCCCTATTTTCTGGAACGGATGGGCTTGCGCACCCTCGACGAGCTGCCGGAGCTGGCCCCGCATCTGCCCGAGGTGAGTGAGCTCGAGGACGAACTCCGGCAATTTGCCACGGCTGGGCCTGAGCCTGCGGACACCCGCCCCAGGCGTGTCGAGGGGAAGGCCGAGCAGGCTTCGGCGACCGCAGCCAGCGAATTCGGCGATGACTGACGGCGGCGTACGGCTGCAGAAGGTGCTGGCTGCGGCTGGAGTGGCTTCTCGGCGGGCGTGCGAGATGATGATCAGCGAGGGGCGGGTGGAGGTCAACGGCGCCCTGGTCACCGAGCAGGGTATCCGCGTCGATCCGGACCGGGACGTGATCCGGGTCGACGGATCCCGGATCCCGCCGCCGCGCCGCCACTCGTATCTGGTGCTGAACAAGCCGCGCGGCGTGATTTCGACGCTGTCTGATCCGGAGGGGCGGCGAACCCTGGCGGACTTCCTCGCCGATCGCCGGGAGCGGCTCTTCCACGTCGGCCGGCTCGATACCGACACCGAAGGTCTGCTTATTCTGACCAACGACGGAGACTTCGCGCACCGCTTGGCGCACCCGTCGTACGAGGTGCCGAAGACCTACCTGGCCGAGGTGGCCGGTGTGGTGAGCCCGGCGACGATCAAGGAACTCCGCGCGGGTCTCGTCCTCGACGATGGACCTGTGAAGCCGACCGCCGTCAAGCTCGTCTCGGCCGGCGCTGACCGAACTCTGATCAAGATCACGTTGCATGAGGGTCGCCAGCACATTGTCCGCCGTACGATGGAGGCTGTCGGCCACCCCGTTCGGCGCCTTTCGCGGATCGGAATCGGGCCGGTCCGGCTTGGACGCTTGAAGGTGGGCGAGTTGCGGGATCTCACCCGGGAGGAGTTGGGAGGCCTACTAGACCTGACGAGTGAACCGACCTGACGGGCAGCTCGGGGGAGTAAGGAGAGTGGTGGACCGCCGGATCTACGGGCTGGAAACCGAGTACGGCGTCGCCTGCACCTCAGGCGGGACGCGCCGACTGACCCCGGACGAGGTTGCCCGCTACCTGTTCCGGAGGGTGGTCACCTGGGGCCGAAGCAGCAACGTCTTCCTGCGCAACGGCTCGAGGATCTATCTCGACGTGGGGTCGCACCCCGAATACGCGACGGCCGAGTGCGACAGCCTGGTCCAGTTGATCAATCATGATCGAGCCGGCGAGCGGATCCTCGAAGACCTGATCGTCGATGCGGAGCAGCGGCTTCTCAGTGAGGGGATCAGCGGCGACATCTACTTGTTCAAGAACAACACCGACAGCCACGGCAACTCGTACGGCTGCCACGAGAATTACCTGATCTCCCGGGTCGGGGACTTCTCCAAGATCACTGACGTACTGGTGCCGTTTCTCGTATCCCGGCAGTTGATCTGTGGCGCCGGCAAGGTGCTGCATACCGCGCGGGGCGCGGAGTTCAGCGTCAGCCAGCGGGCCGAGCACATCTGGGAATCCGTATCCTCCGCAACCACCCGGAGCCGGCCCATCATCAACACCCGCGACGAGCCGCACGCCGATCCGGAGCGTTACCGGCGCTTGCACGTCATCGTCGGTGACTCGAACATGAGCGAGACGACCACGCTGCTCAAGGTCGGAACTGCAGAGCTGGTGCTACGGCTGATCGAGGCCGGTGTCCCGATGCGAGACTTCACGCTGGAAAACCCGATTCGAGCCATCCGCGACATGAGCCGGGACCGTACCGGCCAAACCAGGGTCGCCCTCTCCAACGGTCGCCGGATATCGGCGCTGGAGCTGCAGACGGAGTACTACGAGAAGGTGTCGGAATTCGTCCGGCGCGACGGCTCGTCGAACGTGATGACCGAACGGGTCCTCGACCTGTGGGAGCGGACGCTGCGGGCCGTCGCCGAAGACAAGCTCGCGCTGATCGAAACCGAGATCGATTGGGCGATCAAGCTGCGGCTGCTGGACCGCTACGCCACCAAGCATCGGCTCGGTTTCGCCGACCCACGAGTCGCACAGCTGGACTTGGCCTACCACGATATTCGCCGGTTCCGCGGGCTCTTCTCGCTGCTGGAGTCGCGGGGGCTGGCCAGCCGGGTGACCAGCGACCCCGCGATCTTCCGAGCGAAATCGGTTCCTCCGCAAACGACGCGCGCCAAGCTGCGGGGTGACTTCATCCGCGCCGCCCAAGAGGGTCGGCATGATTACACGGTCGATTGGGTGCATCTCAAGCTGAATGATCAGGCGCAGCGCACGGTTTTGTGCAAGGACCCCTTCCTGGCCGTCGACGAGCGGGTGGACCGGTTGATCGCGTCCATGAGGAGGGTCTGAGCGGATCGCTATCACGCTCAGCCTCTGCGGGTAAGGTTCTCCGGTGCGTCTTTCTCCGGCCCGCGCGTTGATCGGTTCTGGACTGGGCCTGTCATTGCTGTTTGTCGCTGCCTGCGGAGCCGACGATCCGGCTCCAGCGGCGTCCACCAGCGCGACCCCATCGGCCAGCGCGTCGGCGACGCCAAGCCCAAGCGAATCTTCAGCCAAAGTCAAGGCGTCGACCAATGTGGACAAAGTCAAGGCGACCGGGGACTACGGCAAGGAGCCGAAGCTCGAGCTCGATGCTCCCTGGGTCGTCGACAAGACTCGAGCCAAGGTTCTGAAGCCGAACGACAGCGGATCAGTCGTCAAGAAAGGAAGCACGGTCGAGGTTAACTACGCCGGCTTCAACGCGCGGACGGGGAAGAAGTTCGACGACTCGTTCAGCCGCGGCTCTTCCATTTCCTTCAACCTGGGCCAGGTGGTACCCGGTTTTTCGAAGGGCCTCGTGGGGCAGCATCAGGGCAGTCGGGTGCTGATTGCGATGCCGGGATCTGACGGCTACGACGCCTCGGGCGGCAACCCGCAGATCGACGTGAAGATCGGCGACACGCTGATCTTCGTGGTCGATGTCGTCGCCGTGCCGCTGACCGGGCCGAAGGTCAGCAAAGTCGACGCCGAAAGCTGGCCTGCCGACCGTCGCGGACAAGAACGGCACTCCGGTGGTGACCATCCCGAAGTCCGATCCGCCCAGCACGTTGCAGGTGCAGCCCCTGATCAAGGGGACCGGCAAGAAGGTGGCGGCGGGGGACACGATCACCTTCGACTATGTCTGGCAGCGGTGGAGCGACGGGAAGATTCTCGAACAGACCTACGACTCCAAGCCCGCCGACGCCCCGTTGTCCGAGCTGCTGCCAGGCGTGGTCAAGGGGCTGACCGGCCAGACTGTTGGCAGCCGGGTCCTACTCGTCATCCCGCCGGCGGACGGCTACCCCGAGGGCAACGAGAAGCCCAAGATCGCCAAGGGCGAGACGCTGGTCATGGTGGTCGACCTGTTGTTCACCCAGTCCGGCTGACTTCCGAGCTGCGTTATTCGCGGTCCGTGGTGGCGTTCACCTTTGCCGATCAAGCAGAACGTCGCTAGGGCTCTTCCGGCAGGCCCTCGAGAAGTGATGCCGCATGGCGGCCGGCGGCGGCGGAAGCCAGGAAGTAAGCGGGATCGCCGTCGAAGTCCCGGCCCATGGTGGACAGCCGCACAGGTGTACGCCGTAGCGCTTCGTCAAGGCCGCCGAGTTCCACCAGGATCTGTCGGTGCCGGGTGAGCGACGCAGCGCTGGTGATGACCGATTCGGCGAGGTCGGCGACTTCCGCAGATTGAGAGATATCAAGGCGAGCCGCACCGGCGAGATTGGGCACGGCGAGATCGGCCGGTAACAGCGCGACACGTCCGTACGCCGTCAGGCTGTGATGAGAGAGCCCTCGGTGGCGCGACCGTTCGTCCGTACCGGAGATTCGCAGCGCACCCACGGGCCGTCCCCCGAGGGTGCCAGCCGCATTCACCACCTCACCGGCTTCGACTCCGGAAAAACCCCAGCGCGTTCCGGTGCCAAGGTTGCCCGGCCCTTGGGTGACGATGGCGATGTCGGCATTTAGCGCCAACCGCGCCGCCAACAGTCCCGAATGCACACTGACCGCCTCGAGGTCGCCGCCGAAGGCCTGCCCCACCGTGACGGTCCCGGTCAGCAGGCCGGCCGACCGCAGTTCGGCAACCGAACGGGAGAAGGCCAGCGGCAACGCCCCCTGGTCGGTCATCACGTAGACGACCCGGGTCGCCGGGTCGGTCGTGGTGAATGGCGAGCAAGATCGGGGCAAGGGCAGAATGCAGGTCGGCAACGACGACGGGCATCCCGTCGATCGAGTCGGCATCGCGCAGCAGATCGTGGTGCTCCGAGCCCTGCTCGTCGGCACCGGCGACCATGGCTTGCAGCGGCAGATATCGGGCCTTGACCAGGTGCCCAGTCGGCTGCGGCGGCTGGGCCGTGACCCGTCCGTTCGGGTCCAGAACCGCGATGACCAGTGCATAACCCCCGGTCCCCAGACCGCGATCGAGCGCCGCGACATTCAGTAAAACCCGGTCGCCGACCTCCGGCGTGGCCATCAGAGCCGTATACGCCAGGGCTCGGGTCACGGCTGGAGCGTCGGCGTCTCGATCGTTCCGACGCACGAACAACTCGACCGCGCCTGGCCAGGAGGCGTGCACGGCGGTCACCTCACCGTCGGCCCAGATGATCATGCGTGTGACCCTAGCGGGGGCACCGGCAGCTGCGGCCCACCACCCAGGGCTGCCGAGGCAACCGCGCCGGGTCGAAGCGGTCCAGCAGCTGCCTGAGGTCGGCCGACTCATCCGTCCCGATGAGGTTCAGCGATCCCGCGATGAGGGCGAGAACGTCGCCTGCGTGCCAACCGAGTCGACCGAGGTCGGACAGCGTCACCGCCCCATCGCGTTTGGCGAGCCGGCGCCCAGCCCGATTCACCGCCAGCGGAACGTGAGCATAGCTAGGCGGGTCATGTCCCAGCAGCGCTGCCAGAAACGCCTGGTTGACGGCGGACGGCAGCAGGTCGTCGCCGCGGACAACCTGGTCGATGCCCGATTCGGCGTCGTCGACGACGACGGCGAGGTTGTACGCCGGCACACCGTCATTGCGCCGAATCACGAAGTCTTCGACGGTCCCGTGTACCTCACCATGGAGGAGGTCGTGCACGGTCATCGAACCGCGGTCGGCTCGCAGCCGCCAGGCCGGGGACGCGCCTTCGGCGCTCCGAACGGCCCGTTCGGTGGCGCTAGATCTCGACAGGTTCCCGGGTAACGACCGATCGCACCGTGCGGCGCTGACGCTGCCTCGGCGATCTCGCGGCGACTGCAGAAGCATTCATACGATCGGTCCGCCAACTTCTCGAGCGCCTTTTCGTACGCGGCCAGTCGGGTCGACTGGACGACGGGCTGCTCATCGAAGGTCAATCCCAAAGCGGCCAGATCGGCACCTTGCTGCTCGGCGAGTCCCGCACGTACCCGGGAGTCATCGAGATCCTCGATCCGCAGCAGGAACCGGCGTCCTGTCGACCGGGCGAACAGCCAGGCCAGGACAGCGGTGCGGAGATTGCCAACATGGAGCTCGCCCGTCGGGCTGGGTGCGTACCGCCCGGCGCCATGCACGGGACTACCTTCGCATTTCGGGGAACAGCGGGCTGGGACTGGTAGCGTTCCTGAGGCAGGTCAGAAGGACGACGAAGGCAGCGGCTCGCATGACAACCCGCAAGACCGAGCGAATTCTCAACCTCACCATCTGTTTGCTGGTATCCGGACGCTACTTGCCCAAGAGCCGGATCCGTGAAGCGGTCGAGGGCTATCACGACCTGAGCGATGCGGCCTTCGAGCGCACCTTCGAGCGGGACAAGGATGAGCTGCGATCGCTTGGTGTGCCCATCGAAGTGGGCAGCTTCGATCCGCTCTTCGACGACGAGCCGGGTTACCGGATACTGCCGAGCGAGTTCGAGCTGCCGCCGATCGACCTGGACGCCGAGGAGGCAGCCGTCGTCGGCGTCGCCGCGCGAGTGTGGCAGCACGCCAGCATGGCGGAGTCGACGACGAGCGCGATCGCCAAGCTTCGGGCGGCGGGCGTCGAGCCGGACGCGTCTGCGCTGGGGGCTCTGGAGCCGTCAGTGCAAGCCACCGAACCGGCCTTCGAACCGCTGTGGCACGCGGTGCTGCACCGAATTCGAGTGTCGTTCACCTACCGCGACGGTGTCCGGCGCACGCTCGAGCCGTGGGGCATGACCTCCGCGCGCGGCCGCTGGTACGTCATCGGTCGCGATATCGGACGGGACGCCCCGCGGATGTTCAAGCTCTCGCGCATCCAGGACCGGCCTAAGAATGCTTCCCGCCCCGGCGCCTATACAGTGCCCGAAAACCTCGACCTGCGCTCCCTGGCCCGGTCGCTCACTCCGCGAGAGCCGACCGCGTCCGCGCATGCTGGCCATCCGCGCAGGCAAGGCGCCGGCTCTGCGGCGGCGAGGAACGTCCAGCCCTGCCACGGCTCGCCGCTGCCCGGTGGCTTCGAGGTCTACTCGGTCGGATACAGCGAGCTGCGTTTCCTCGCTGACGAGGTCATTCGGTACGCGGCCGACGTCATCGTCCTCGAGCCGGTGGAATTGCGTAACGAGGTTCGCCGGGGCCTGGAACGCGTGGCCTCGACACGATCGGACCAGGCAGGCGCGGCATGACATCACAGGCACAGGTTCGCCGGCTGCTCAGCCTGGTGCCCTACCTTCGCGACCACGACGGAGCCCGGATGGCCGACGTGGCCAAGCGTTTGGCATCTCGGAAGCTACCTTGCGGGACGACCTCAACGTCTTGTGGATGTGTGGCATGCCCGGACTGACCCCAGGTGATCTGATCGACATCGACATGGACGCGGTCGACGGTGAAGGCGTGATCCACCTCAGCAACGCGGACTACTTGACCCGGCCGTTGCGGCTGTCCGCCGAAGAGGCCATGGCGCTTGTGCTCGGCCTCCAGACGCTGCACGAGATCGCCGGACCGGGCGAGCAGGACGCGGTCGAACGGGCCCTGAAGAAACTGGAGGAAGCGGCCGGTGGGGTGGTCGTACCTGACCAAGCGTCGGTCAGCGTGACCGCTGCTCGCGGGTGAAATCCAGGCCCGTGTCAGCGACGGCCTGGCGCGCGGCTAAGCGGCTCGATCTGACCTACGACGTAGCCTCCCGAGCAGAAACCACTCGGCGCATGGTCGATCCGCTTCGGCTCTTCGTCTTAGAGGGCTACGGGTATCTCGAGGCGTGGTGCTACTCCGCCTCCGCTCTGCGCACGTTTCGATTGGACCGGATCGCCGCGGTCGACGTCACCGATATCGACGTTGCTCCGCACGACGATGTCGCGCTCAAGGACTTGTCGACCGGCTGGTTCGAGACGCTGAAGGATGCACCACTCGTGGTTCTGGATCTCGCTCCGGAGGCAGCGTGGGTGGCTGAGTACTACCCGACGGAAACTGTGGACCGAGACGATAACGGCCATCTCACCGTGGCGCTTCGCGTCACCGATCCCGCGTGGTTGCGAGGGCTGCTGCTGCGGCTGGCGGGCGGCGCGCGCGTTGTCTCACCGCTGGGTGCCGGTGATTCGGCGGCTGAAGCGGCCCAGGAAGCCCTCGATCAGTACGACGCGGTCTTCGGCGGCTGACGAGCAGCTCGGTTACGTCAGTAAGGTAACTGGCGTGATCTGGGTCTTCGTCTTCGTCGGCATTGCGATCGCCGGTCTCGCGATGGTGGTCAGCTATGCGGTGTGGCTGATCCACAAGGCCTCGGACGTGATGAGTGAAGTGCGCGTGCTGTTCGACCGTGGTGATCAGCTGGCCGACCTGCTCGGCGAGATCCAGGTGCCGCAGCTGGCAGCGTTCGCCGAAGACATTGACGCGAGCGCACGGTTCGTGACGACTACATCACAGGTCTCGCGAGTAGGATATCGACGAGCTGACGATCGTCAGCGGAAAATGAGGACGATATGACGCCGCTGGTTTTCGGGCTCGGCGTATGGGAGCTGTTGATCATCCTGGCGGTGATCCTGCTGATCTTCGGCGGCACCCGGCTCGCCGGTCTGGGCAAGAGCACGGGCCGCGCGCTGCGTGAGTTCAAGGACGAAACGAGGGGTCTGACCGAGTCGAAGGAGGAGCAGGCCTCGGATCCGGCGTCGTCGCCAGTCATCGGTCCCGAATCGGGAGCGCCGAGCGCTGGCAACACCTACTCACAGCCCCCGCAGGCAAACCTGCCGAATTCGGGTCCACAGGACCCTTCCGCGGGCGAGCCGCGGAGAGACTCCTGACCGTCGCCGTTCGAACGTGGCTGTCTCTTTCTCGATCAAGGGCCGGCCGATCCGCTTCAGCCTGAAGTGGCTCAAGCCGCCGCCCTCGCCGCCGGACGGCTCGATGACGCTCTTCGAGCATCTGCGGGAGCTGCGTTACCGACTGGTCATCGCGTCGCTGGCGATCATCCTTGGCATGATCGTGTGCGGGTTCTTCTATCCTTGGCTGTTCGATCTGCTGACGAGCCGTACTACGCCGGCATCACCAGTCTGAAGGCAAACAGGCCTGAAGCCATCACCGCGTTGGTGAGCAACGGTCTGTCGTCGCCCTTCACTGTTGCTCTCAAGATCTGCATGGTGGCCGGCATGGTGTTGACGTCGCCGATCTGGCTGTATCAGCTGTGGGCGTTCATAGTGCCGGGATTGCTGTCCAAGGAGAAGAAGTGGACGCTGATCTTCATCGGCCTCGCCGCGCCGTTGTTCGCGGCCGGAGTGCTAGTGGCCTATGTCGTTCTGCCCAAGGCCATTGCGGTGCTGTTGAACTTCACGCAGAGCGGCGTGACCAACCTGCAAGACATCAATCTCTATCTCTCGTTTCTGCTCCGTTTGATGGTGGTCTTCGGCATTGCCTTCCTGATTCCGCTCCTGGTCGTGATGTTGAACTTCCTTGGCGTCGATCAAGGCGGCCCAGCTTCGTAAGTACCGCACCTACGTGATCTTCGGGACGTTCGTCTTCGGTGCCGTGGCGACCCCGTCGACCGACCCCTTCTCGATGCTGGCCCTGGCCGTGCCGATGACCCTGCTGTTCCTGGGCGCCGAGCTGGTGAGTCATATCCACGACCGGCGCGCGGCTCGGCGGCTGGCTTTGGCCGGTCCCGGATCGGTCTCGCACAGCATCGAGGACGACCATGGCCTGCGCGAGCTGTCCGAGCCGGACGAGCCGGACGCTGGTACGTGAGCCGCAGAGTCACCCTGGTCGTGAATCCGTCGTCGGGCAAGGGCCGGGCGCAAGAGATGCTGCCGCACGTGGCGGGGCGCTTTCGTGACGCGGGCCTCGACGTGGAGATCCTGCTCAGCCGGGACTTCGCCGAAGCGCGGCAGATGACTCGTGACGCGGTCGCGGACGGCGTCGATGTCCTGGCCATGATGGGGGGCGACGGCATGATGCACCTGGGGGTCAACACGTGCGCGCCCGAGCACCTGCTAGGCGGTCATCCCACCGCGCTCGGTCTGATCCCGGCGGGTACGGGCAACGACTTGTGCCGTGGAGTTGGCTTGGATCCGACGGATCCGGTGGCTGCCGCCGGAGTGATCGCCGCCGGCCGAACCGAACCCATCGACCTGATGCGGGTCAATGCTCACTTCGTCGGTGCCGTCTTGGCGACCGGCTTCGATGCTCTGGTCAATGGCCGGGCCAACGCACTGCGCTGGCCCAAGGGGTCGATGCGCTATCCGCTGGCGACCCTGGCTGAGCTTCGCGTGTTCTCACCTCTGAACTACCGGCTGACCATGGACGGTCAGACCAGGGAGCTCGAAGCCATGTTCGTCGCGATCGGCAATACCTGCTCCTATGGCGGGGGAATGCGTGTCTGTCCTCAGGCCGACCCAACGGACGGGCTGCTCGACGTCACCATCATCCATCCGGTCAGTCGGCTCAAGCTGCTCCGGCTTTTGCCGCTCATGTACTCGGGCAAGTTCGCCAAAGACCCTCGTGTCGAGCAGCTGAGGACCCGCGAGATCACCGTCGAGGGCCCCGGTCTGGTCGGCTACGGCGACGGGGAGCTGATCAGCGCCGCTCCGCTGCGGGTGAACGCGGTCGTTCACGCCGTGCCGCTCTGCGTTCCCTGATCGGGCACAGCTCGGTCGATCCGACAGCGGGAAGTACCTTGGGGCTGCTATGACTGCCTCCGACTCGCCGGCCGAGGCGTACGCACGATTCCGAAGTGGCCAGCTGAGCCCGTACCTTCGGACTTTCGCGGACGGGTACACGTTCTCCTTCGACGATTACCAAGTGACCGCCTGCCGCCAGGTTGAAGCCGGCTCAGGCGTGCTGGTGGCGGCACCGACAGGAGCGGGCAAGACCATCGTGGGGGAGTTCGCCGTCTTCTTGGCGCTGGCTCAGGGCCGCAAGTGTTTCTATACGACACCCATCAAGGCACTCTCCAATCAGAAGTACGCCGATCTGGTGCGCCGGCACGGCGCGGCTCAGGTCGGTCTGCTGACGGGGGACACGTCGATCAACTCCGAAGCGCCGGTGGTCGTCATGACAACCGAGGTGCTGCGCAACATGATCTACGCGGGTTCTCCAGCACGCTCCGCAACCTTGGGTTCGTCGTGATGGACGAGGTGCATTACCTGGCCGATCGGTTCCGGGGCGCCGTCTGGGAAGAGGTGATCATCGGCCTCGCAGACTCGATACAAGTTGTCGCGCTGTCGGCCACGGTGAGCAACGCCGAGGAGTTCGGGGACTGGCTGTCCCACGTGCGTGGCGAGATGGCCGTGGTCGTGTCCGAACGCCGACCAGTGCCGCTGTTCCAGCACGTGCTGGTCGGCCACAGGTTGTACGACCTGTTCGCCGACGTGGCACCGACGGCACGAGAAGATCCCGGCGGACGCAGCGACGTGAACGCAGCCCTGATCAAGGTCGCCCGGGAAGAGTCCCGATTCGTTCGTGACGACTCCCGCCGCCCGCGGGGGCGCGGGGGCCGGGGGCGCCGGACGGTCAGTTACGGCAGCGGCGCATACGGCGGTGCAGCCCATCGATCACGCTACGAAGGCGCCCGGGGACCCAGGTCGTTGTCCGCGCCAAGTCGGGCGGAGATCGTCGAACTCCTCGACTCCGAAGCCCTGCTGCCCGCGATCGTGTTCATTTTCTCCAGGCTCGGCTGCGACGGCGCCGTGCGGCAGCTCCTCTCCTCGGGGATCGAGCTCACCGACCCCGACGAGCAACGAGAGATCTCAACGCTACTGGTCCGGCACGTCAGTGGGCTCGGCGATGCGGACTTGCGCGCGCTGGATTACGACCGGTTCAGCGAGGCGCTGATCCGCGGCGTCTCGGCCCATCACGCCGGCATGCTCCCGGCATTCAAGGAGTGCGTCGAGGAGGCGTTTGTCCGGGGGCTGGTCAAGGTGGTCTTCGCCACCGAGACCCTCGCGCTCGGGATCAACATGCCTGCGCGCAGTGTGGTGCTGGAGAAGTTGGTCAAGTACAACGGCGAGACGCACGCTGACATCACCCCGGGCGAGTACACCCAACTGACCGGCCGTGCCGGGCCGCCGGGGCATCGACGTGGAAGGCCACGCTGTCGTGCTCTGGCAGCCCGGGCTCGACCCGCGCGCGGTAGCTGGTCTTGCCTCGCGCCGCACGTACCCCCTTCGCGTCGTCATTCGCGCCGACCTACAACATGGCGGTCAACCTCGTCGCCAGTGTCGGCCGAGAACGGGCCCGCGTGCTGCTGGAGCAATCATTTGCACAGTTCCAGTCCGACCGTTCGATCGTTGGCGTTGCTCGCGCGGCGGCCAAGAACGCCAAGGCGATCGAGGATGCATGGCATGAGGCGGCCTGTGACCGTGGCGATTTCGTGGCATACGCGCGTTTGCGGTCCCGCATCGCCGAGCTGGAGGCAACGGCGGCCCGGGAACGGCGCTCGGATCGGCGGGCCGAGTCGCTGCAGACTCTGCTGAGCTTGAAACCTGGCGACATTGTGCGGGTGCCCAGCGGACGGCGATCTGGCTGGGCGGTGGTCATCGATCCGGGCACGCGTCACGAGACCGAGACGCCGCGGCCGCTGGTCATGACCGAGGACCGTCAGGTGCGACGGTTGTCGATCACGGACTTCCCGTCGCCTCCTGCGGTGGCCGGCCGGATGAAGATCGGCAAGCATTTCAACCCGAAGGAGGCGGCGTCCCGGCGCAACCTCGGTGCAGCCTTTCGCTCGAAATTGGCGGAAATCGATCGGGACGTCAGTGACGCCCGCGCCCCCGGTCTCGACTCGTTGACGTCGGCACAGATCGATGCCCTCCGCAGCGAGCTGCGACACCATCCCTGCCATCACTGCCCGGATCGGGAAAGCCACGCGCGGGCGGCGGAACGAGCCCTTCGGTTCGAGCGGGACACCGAGCGTCTGCAGGCCCGGATGGCGACGCGTACCAATACGATCGCCAACCACTTCGACAAGATCTGTCTGGTGTTGGAGTCACTGGGCTATCTGACCGGCGACGGCGGCAGTCAAGTGAGTGATTC
Organism: uncultured Actinomycetota bacterium; assembly: GCA_963754965.1. Classification (GTDB taxonomy): domain Bacteria; phylum Actinomycetota; class Actinomycetes; order Propionibacteriales; family Propionibacteriaceae; genus Microlunatus. The sequence continues at coordinate 234,184 of CAVWIA010000007.1, read as the reverse complement.
GGGACGCATGCTGGCGCGGATCTACGCCGAGCTCGATCTTGTCGCTGCCGAGTGCATCACGTACCGGGGTGCTCGACGGTCTGAGCCGTGCCCAGCTGGCCGCGGTGCTGTCCGCCCTGGTTTTCGAAGGCCGGCGCGGCGATGAGGGTGCCCGCAAGCCGCGGCTCCCGGATGCGCGGACGAATGAGGCGATGAGCGAGGTGCGGCGGATCTGGCGTGAGGTGTCGCTGGTGGAGCGCGATGCCCGGTTGGAGCGCGGGCCCGAGCCAGACATCGGGTTCAGTGAAGTCGCCTACGGCTGGGCCTCGGGGCGATCGCTGGCCGCCGTGCTGCAGGGGAGCGATCTCACGGCTGGCGACTTCGTCCGCTGGGTGCGCCAGGTCACCGACTTCGCCGGCCAGATTGCCGATGCAGCGGGTCCGGGTCCGCTACGCGACACCGCGCGTGCCGTAGTGACCTCGATGCGTCGCGGGGTGGTGACCTATGCTCCCGAAATCGACTCCGACGAGGGTGACGACATCGACGGCTCCGACTACACCTAATCGCGATGACGGTACCTACGTTCCTGAGCGTCGGGTAGATCGCGCGTGGTCCGGCCTGGACGATCGAGCGAGCAGACACACGCTTTTCGTCTGCGAGCAAGGGCGGAAGGCCGGAGCTTGAACGCGCGATCGGGCGCGACGGAACACAATCAGCTTGCTTGGCTCACCGTCGACATGTTGAAGTCTGCGACCCGGACAGGCGGCATGACCGTGCGATTGACGAAGTCGCTCCATTCCCGACACTGCGTCTGCTCTGCGGCGCCCACCTCGGTGAGTCGACCCAGCAGCTCGATCGGCGACTCGTTGAACCGGAAGTTGTTCACCGCCCCCACGATCTCACCCCGCTCGATCAGGTAGACGCCATCCCGGGTAAGGCCAGTGAGCAGCAGCCGTTCCGGATCCACCTCACGGATGTACCACAGACAGGTCAGGAGCAACCCACGTTCCGTGCGGGCGATCATCTCGGTCAAGGACGCAGTGCCACCGCCTTCCATGATCAGATTGTCCGCCGGTGGGGTGGGCTCGAGGCCTGTCCGAGCCGCCTGGCCCCGATTGCGGACCAGTTCCCTCAGTACTCCGTCTCGAGATCCAGTCGACGCCAACGATGTCCAGGCCTCCGTCGAACGCCAGCGACACGTTCTGGCCGGTCGAGAGCGAGTCGACGAAGGGCAGGCATTCCAGCCGAGGGAAGTACGGGTCGGACCGCAGAGTGATCGGCAGCTCGGTGAGCCGCTGGCCGACCTTGGTCTTGCCGTCGCCGGCGGAGAAGGCGTTCTGCCCTTCTTCGGCGTCTCGCGCGCCGGCCGTCCAATGTAGATAGATCATCAGGTCTGCAACGGCTCCGGGCGGCAGCAGCGGTCTCGTAGTGCCCGGGTGGCAAGCTGATCTTGTTCCGGGCCCATCCCAGCCGCGTGCTGAGCTCGGCGTGCAGCGCTGCGACATCGACGTCGGAGAAGTCGCGCGTTGCGGCGCCCACCCAGGCCGATGAGGCTCGGTCAGCGGTCTTCGCGTTGAACTCCAGCCGGCCATGGGGTTGGACGCCTCGTCGCCGCAAGCCAGTGGAGGCTCCAAGGTAGGTCGTCGTCACGCTGTGCTCGGTGTAGCCGAAGAGCAGCTCCTGCTGGGTGCGCGCCCGCCTGAACGCGTCCCCGAGATCCTCAGCGACGTCGGCGAGGACGGCGATGGACGTTGTCTGCGGTTCGTCCTGCCAGCCGATAGCGGGGTCACCGCTGACCAGCGGCATGGCGTCCTCGGCCGCTGGACCCGACTCGGGCGATCTGCTCAGCGGCGGCGACCGCCGACGGCACGACATCAGGACCGGCCACTTGGCGGGTGACGGTTCCAGCCGACGTGCCACCGTCGACTGGCGCCGTTGCGGTCACCGTTATGGTTCGGCTCCGCATCTCACCGTTGGTCGTCAGTGCGTTATTTGCCCAGCGCAGGTTCGCCTCGGTGCGCTCCTTGACGGTTACCTCGCACGGCAGGGTTGCGATCGACAGCGCCTGCTCCACCAGGCCTGCGGCGGTCACGATGGGCTCCCCTCAGCTTGAGTGTTCAACACATTGACTCGCCGGAACAGCGCGGCCGGGGACCCATGTGACACCGGAGCCACCTGGCCCGGCTGGCCTTTCCCACAGTTGAAGGCGCCGCCGAGCACGTAGGTCGACGGATTGCCGACGGCCTCCAGCGATCGCCAGAAGTCGGTAGTGGTCGCCTGGTAGGCGACGTCCTTGACTTGGCCGGCCAGCTTGCCCTTCTCGATCCGGAAGAACCGCTGTCCGGTGAACTGAAAGTTGTAGCGCTGCATGTCGATCGACCACGACTTGTCGCCGACGATGTAAATGCCCCGATCGACCGCGGAGATCAGCTCATCGGTCGATGGGCCCGCCGGGTCAGGCTGCAGAGAGACATTGGGCATCCGCTGCATCGGGATGCTGCTCGGCGAGTCCGCGAAGGCGCAGCCGTTGGAGCGCCCGAGGCCTTTCGCCGCAGCCATCTGCCGGTTCAGCTGGTAGCCCACCAGCGTGCCCCGTCCGATGATGTCGAACTGCTGAGCAGCTACGCCCTCGTCGTCGTACCCGATCGTCGACAGGCCATGGTCGACGACTCGGTCGCCGGTGACGTTCATCACGGGGCTTCCGTAGTGCAGGGTGCCGAGCTGGTCGAAGGTGGCGAAGGACGTCCCTGCGTAGGCCGACTCGTAGCCGAGGGCTCGGTCGAGCTCGGTGGCGTGACCGATCGACTCGTGGATGGTGAGGAAGAGGTTGCTGGGGTCGATGACCAGGTCGTATCGGCCCGGCTGGACGGAGTCCGCGGAGACGTGCTCGGCGAGATGCTCGGGGAGGCGCGCGATTTCGGCGTCGAAGTCGTAGCCGGTGCCGGTGAGATATTCCCAGCCGCGCCCGACGGGAGGAGCGAGCGTTCGCATCGTCGCGAAGCCGAAGTCACCGACGCTCACCGCGGTGATCTGCGGCTGCAGCCGGACTCGTTGTTGCGTGATGCTGGTGCCGGCCAGGTTCGCAAAGTACTTGTTCTCCTGCACACTCCACAACCCTGCCGAGGTGTGGCTCACGCCGGAGGCCGAGAGCAGACGGTCGCACAGATCGAGAATCCGTCCTTGCTTCTCGGACTCGTCCACGTCGAACGGATTGATGTCGTATGACGACACCCACGTCGCATCCGGATAAGTAGGCTCCGGTGAGAGCAGAACGGTGTCCGGTGTCAGCGGCCGGGAGACCTTTGCTGTGGCTACGGCGCGGTCGACCAGGTGTGCGGCGGCGTCTGGCGTCAGGTCGATGCCTGCCGCGAAACCCCACACGCCGGAGTGCACCACCCGAACGCAGATCCCGAGAGTTTCGTAGTCGGTACTGGACTCGAGATGGAGGTCGTGGAACGTCCGGTAGGAGTTGAGCAACCGCTCGACTCTTACGTCCGCATGATCGCAGCCGAGCTCGGTCGCGCGGGTGAGCGCCGCGTCGGTGAGGACAGACAGCGGCAGGGCGAGGAAGACAGGGTCCAGCTCGGGCACGGGAGCAGCCTAGCCATGAGCTGCTCGGCGGAACCTCGACCCGACTGCGCTCTAGGCTTTGCTCATGCCAGTTGCCATCCGGGTGATCCCCTGCCTGGACGTCCACAACGGGCGGGTAGTCAAGGGAGTCAACTTCGTCGGCCTGCGGGATGCCGGTGACCCCGTGGAGCTGGGAGCTCGATATGACGCTGAGGGTGCTGATGAGCTGACGTTCCTCGACATCTCCGCCTCGGCGGAAGGCCGGGAGACGACGCTCGAGGTTGTTCGGCGAACTGCGGAGACCGTCTTCATTCCGCTGACAGTCGGCGGCGGCGTGACTACGGTCGCCGACGTCGATATTCTCCTGCGGGCGGGGGCCGACAAGGTGGCCATCAATACCGGAGCTATCCGCCGGCCGCAAGTGATCGCTGACATCACCCGGCACTTCGGCAACCAGGTTTTGGTCTTGTCAGTCGATGCCCGCCGGGCGGCGAGCATGCCGTCGGGCTACGAGGTCACCACGCATGGTGGTCGGGCAGCGGCCGGCATCGACGCCGTGGAGTGGGCGCGACGCGGAGTGGACCTCGGCGTGGGCGAGATTCTGCTCAACTCGATGGACGCGGACGGGACCACTGCTGGCTTCGATCTGGATATGATCGCGGCCGTACGAGCCACGGTCGACGTTCCCTTGATCGCCTCGGGTGGCGCGGGACAGGCGGCGGACTTTGCCCTCGCAGTAGCCGCGGGCGCGGACGCCGTACTGGCGGCCAGCGTCTTCCACTTTGGCACGGTGACGATCGCCGACGTGAAGGCCGCGATCCAAGCGGCCGGTTACCCGGTTCGCCTCCCCGATGGGCGCCAGAATCCCTGTCTCCCACGGAGGTCCGAACCGATGACCCCGCCCCACGACGCTGAGGGCGCCGATCCGAATTGCCTGTTCTGCAAGATCGTCTCCGGCGCGATACCGTCCCGCCGGATCTACGAAGATGATGATGCCGTCGCCTTCCTCGACATCGGCGCGTGGCATCGCGGGCACTCCCTGGTGGTACCCCGCCGGCACGTTCCCGACCTGATCACGGGCGAGCCGTCGTTGTCCGATATCAGCCCGGCCATCGATGCGGTCGCGCGGATGCTGATCGACAAACTGGCCGCCGACGGCATCAATCTGCTCTCGTCGACAGGTTCGGTCGCCGGCCAGGAGGTGTTCCATCTGCACGTTCACCTCGTGCCCCGCTACGCCGCCGAGCCTGGTCTGGACAAGATGATCACTCACGCACCCGTCTCCGCCGAGGAGCTGGATGCGGTGTATCGGCAGATCTCACGGCCAGAGTGATGCCGGCGTCGATGTGGCAATCGCAGGCGCGGCGGCTCCTGGTGGAGCTGCTGCCGCCCTTCGCCGTCGCCTGCGCGCTCTTGCCGTTCGTCATCGCCCACGGCAAACCCTGGCCCTGGCAGCCGTCGACGATCGACCTCCAGGTCTACGTCTACGCAATCAAGGACATGCTGGCCGGCAAGGACATCTTCGCCACCACGACGCCGTTCTGGCATCTGTACTTCATCTACCCGCCGATTGCCGCGGTGCTGATGGCTCCGCTGGCAATCGGTCCGTACGTGATGTGGCAGCTGGTCTGGACGGCGGCTCTGGTGTGGGCGCAGCAGTCGGTGCTCCGGCGCTGCGGCGTTCCGCGCGGCTGGAAACTCGGCCTTATCGGTGTCGCTGTGGTGCTGGCCGTCGAGCCCATCCGCACTACCCTCGGCTACGGCCAGGTCAACACCCTGCTGATGGCCTTTGTGGTGGCTGATTTGCTGCCGGACATCGAAGGCCAGCGACGGCGCCTGCCGCAAGGACTGCTGACGGGCCTGTCGACCGCGATCAAGCTCACCCCTGGCCTGTTCATCGTCTTCTTCTTCCTGATCGGCAGAAAGCGGGCCGCCCTGACCGCTGTGCTCAGCTTTGCCGCGTTCACCGTGTTGGGAGCGATCTTCTTGTTCTCCGAAACACTCCGATTCTGGACCGGATTGTCGGGAGGCGACACGCGGACCGCGTCGCCGTTGTACGCCGGCAACCAGTCGTTGCTCGGCGTCTTCTACCGTCTGGGCGACTCATCACGGACCAGCACGATCCTCGGACTTGCCATTGCCGGCATCGTGGCCATGCTGGGTGCGCTGGTGGCCGCTCAGTGGTGGCGGGAAGGGGAGAAGGTCTTCGCGGTCGCACTGGTCGGGCTGTGCACGAACCTCGCTTCACCGCTGTCGTGGACCCACCACTACGTCTGGATCCTGCCGATGGCGGTCGCGGTCTTGAGCTCGGGCGTACCCAGATGGGCCAGATATGTCGGCGGGTTCTGGGTTCTCTGGGTCTGTGCCTGCCTGCCGTTGTCAGTGCTGCCGTACGCCGGCGCCCGGGAGCGTTCTTTCACGTTCCTGCAGCAGGTGGTGGCCAACCTCGGGCCGGTGATGGGCTTTGTGCTTGTCGTCGGCCTGGCCTGGCAGCTGGTGCTTTCGAGCCGCCGCAGTGGAGTGTCGCTGAGGCCGCTCTGGTCTCACAGCCCAGCCCTTTCGGCCGACACCCACTAGATTGAACGGCCATGACGGCACATCCGGAGACTCTGGGCCAACAGTCGGACCAACCCGGCCGAAACGGCCAACCTGACATCAAACCGCGGTCGCGGGTGGTCACCGACGGCCTGGAGGCTACCGCTTCGCGGGGAATGCTGCGGGCCGTCGGGATGGGGGATGAGGATTTCGCCAAGCCACAGATCGGTGTGGCTTCCAGCTGGAACGAAATCACTCCCTGCAACCTGTCCCTCGACCGGCTCGCGAAAGCCGTCAAGGACGGGGTCCACGCCGCTGGCGGCTATCCCCTGGAGTTCGGCACCATTTCGGTGTCGGACGGGATCTCCATGGGCCACGAAGGAATGCATTACTCGCTCGTCAGCCGGGAGATCATCGCTGATTCAGTGGAAACCGTCATGCTGGCGGAACGGATGGACGGCTCGGTGCTCCTGGCCGGGTGCGACAAGTCGCTGCCCGGAATGCTGATGGCCGCCGCTCGACTCGACCTCGCCTCAGTCTTCCTCTACGCCGGCTCGATCATGCCGGGTCACGTCGGAGATCACGACGTGACCATCATTGACGCCTTCGAGGCGGTCGGTGCGTGCGTCCGTGGCCTGATCAGCCGCGAGCAGGTGACCGAGATCGAGAAGGCAATCTGCCCCGGCGAAGGTGCGTGCGGCGGCATGTACACCGCCAACACCATGGCGAGCGCTGCCGAGGCGCTCGGCATGTCGCTGCCCGGATCGGCGGCGCCCCCGGCGGTCGACCGGCGACGGGACGGCTTCGCCCGGCGCAGCGGCGTGGCGGCGGTCCAGTTGCTGAGCAAGGGCATCACGGCTCGGCAAATCCTCACCAAGCAGGCGTTCGAGAACGCCATCGCTGTCACCATGGCCTTCGGCGGCTCGACCAATGCGGTCTTGCACCTGCTGGCCATCGCAAACGAGGCTGACGTCGACCTGACACTGGACGACTTTGTTCGGGTGGGTCGGCAGGTGCCGCATCTGGGCGACCTGAAGCCGTTCGGCCGGTACGTCATGAACGATGTGGATCGGGTCGGTGGCGTGCCCGTCGTGATGAAGGCCTTGCTGGACGCCGGGTTGTTGCACGGGGACTGCTTGACCGTCACGGGACGCACGATGGCGGAGAATCTGGCGGATCTGGCGCCGCCGGACGTCGACGGCACCATCGTCCGGGCACTGGACAACCCCATCCATCCCACCGGCGGCATTGCCATCCTGCATGGCTCGCTGGCTCCCGAAGGTGCTGTGGTCAAGAGTGCTGGTTTTGACACGTCGGTGTGGCAGGGAACCGCTCGAGTCTTCGACGGGGAGCGGGCAGCGATGGACGCGCTGGAGGACGGCACGATCCGGAAGGGCGATGTGGTGGTCATCCGCTACGAAGGACCCAAGGGCGGACCCGGCATGCGCGAGATGCTCGCCATCACGGCGGGGATCAAGGGCGCCGGCCTCGGCAAGGACGTCATGTTGATCACCGACGGCAGGTTCTCCGGCGGTACGACCGGGTTGTGCGTAGGCCACATCGCTCCGGAAGCCACCGAGGGCGGCCCGATAGCTCTAGTCGAAGACGGCGACCAGATCGTCCTTGACGTCGCCGGTGGCCGACTTGACCTACAGGTCGACGAATCCGAGCTGCGGGCCCGCCACGCGTCCTGGATTCCGGCCAACCGGCCCGCCCCCCGCGGGGTCTTGGCCAAGTACGTCAAGCTCGTGCAGTCTGCCAACGTGGGTGCCATCTGCAGCTGAGTTGGCTGACGTGATCGACGCCGAAGAACGCCGGGCTCGACTGGCCGTCCGGCATCGACTGCTGCCGAGCACACGAATCGACGACCTTCCCCAGATCGCCGATGACCTGGTCGCCTTGCACTCGTCGGATCCGGTAACGGTGTATCTGTCGGCCACCGCCAGAATGATGTCCCCGTCACTGGCTGCGGTGGATAAGGCGCTCTACGACGACCGGAGCGTGATCCGCCACCATGGGATGCGTCGCACCCTCTGGGTCTGCACCCCGGAGGTCGTCCGGCTGATCCATGCGGCGGCGACCCGCGACCTGATTCCGGGCGAGCGTCGCCGGACAGCAGCGTTGTTGGCCGCGAGCGGCATCGACGATCCGGAGCATTGGCTCGACGCTGCCGCCGAGCAGGTGCTCGCTGACCTTCACGAGCACGGACCGAGTACGGCCCGGGAGCTGGGACAGCGGGTGGAGGCGCTCCGCCAGCCGCTGCAGCTGTCCCCGGGAAAGAAGTGGGCGGCGACCCAGTCCGCCCACGTGCGCGTGCTGCTGGCGCTCTGCCTCCAAGGAAAACTGTTGCGCGGCAAGCCTGTGGGCAGCTGGATCAATGGCGCGTATCGCTACGCCGCGGCAGATTTCTGGCTGCCTGGTGGCCTTGGTGATCAGGATCCGCGCCGAGCGGCAGCCGAGCTGGCCAGCCGTTGGCTGCGGGGTTTCGGTCCCGCATCCACGTCCGATCTGCAGTGGTGGATGGGTTGGACGGTTGCCCGGACCAAGCAGGCCCTGGCGGACTGCCGAGCGGTCGAGGCAGGTATCGACGGTGGGGTCGGCTGGTTGGCCGAGGACGATCTTGGCTCGGCCGTCGCGGAGCCGTGGGTTGCGGTGCTGCCCAGCTTGGATCCAACCACCATGGGCTGGAAATCACGCTCCTGGTACCTGCCGGAAACGGCGGCGGAAGCGTTCGACCGCAACGGCAACGCCGGCCCGACTGTCTGGGTCGATGGCCGGGTCGTTGGTGCCTGGGCCCAAGATCGCCAGGGAGAGATCCGCACCCACTACTTCGAGCGGGTGGCCGCGAGCCGCAGGCGGGAAGTCGAGACGCGGGTGGCCGAACTGAAGTCGCTGGTCGGCGACACCCGTTTCACCGTGCGCTTTCCTGGAGCCATTCAGGCGAGCTTGCTCGGCTGAGCCGCCCCGAGCTGGAGTCGGCTCCTACCCTGGCGCCATGGCGCGTTTCTGGCCGATCGCCGTGGTGGTGGTCGCGCTGCTCGCCGGGTGCTCGGCCGACCATCCTGCGCCAATCCGGACACCTCCGCCAGCGACGAGTTCCGCTCTGCCCGACGCCTCACCGACGCCGCGAGCCGAGCCCACCAGCACCAGCGGACCTCGTTTCCAGATGCCGTTGGCCTTCATTGTGCAGGCCACTCGGCCCGTCGCCGATGTGCCCGTGGCTGCGCGCCCGCCTCGTGGTGGCCAAAGGTGGGACGCGCTGGTCCGGCATCGGGCAGCCGGGGGGCCGGATGCGCGTGCTCATTGCCAAGGCCGGAGGCGCGGCCTCCGTCATCCGTGCCGTCCGCGCGAGCCGGGACGTACTCGGGATAGTTCCGGCCGAAGCGGTGGATCCGACCGTACGCGTGCTCACCGTAGGTGGGCGGCATCCACTGCGCGACCCAGGGACCTATCCGCTCCAGACGCCCTCGTTCTCGCGCGTGCCGGAGATCACCACGCTGGCCGCAGTCGGCGATGTCATGCTGGGGCGCCGGGTGGGCAGTCGCTTTGCCAACAATCCCAGCGCCCCCGTTCGTCCACTGTCGCGGCGGCTCGCGGAAGCGGACATCACGGTGGGCAATTTCGAGTCGACGTTGTCCACCGACGGTTCGCCGACCCAGGGCGGTGACTCCTTTGCCACGAGCCGTCGGGCGCTGCCGGGCCTGCGAGCCGCGGGATTCGACGTGTTGTCATTGGCTAACAACCACGTCGGCGACTACGGCGAGCGTGCACTGCGGCAGACCCTCGACCGGTTCTCCGACGGCAAGATTGCGACGGTCGGCGCCGGCCGCAACGCCGAGCAGGCTCGACGGCCGGTCGTCCTCGAACGCAACGGCGTGAGGGTCGGCTTCCTCGCCACGGACTCCATCGGCGAGACCCCGGCCGCCACGTCCTCGAGGCCGGGCACGAACCGGCTCGACATGCCGCCGAGAACCGGACCGATGGACCGCGGCGACCTCCGCCGGATCAGCTCGGATATAGCCGCGCTGGCTCGCCGGGTCGACACCGTGGTCGTGCTCACGCACTGGGGCACGCAGTACACGCATCGGCCCGAGCCGAGCCAGCGCATAGCAGCCCGAGCCTTCGCCAAGGCAGGAGCAGATCTGGTCATCGGCGGACATCCCCACTGGGTGCAAGGCTGGGAGATGGTGGAAAAAGCGGTCGTCGTGCACTCGCTCGGCAACTTCGTCTTCGACATGGACTTCCAGACCAAGACCCGGGAGGGGATTCTTCTCGAGGCTCGTCCTCTGGGGTGGGCAAGCTGAAGGCCGTCGAACCCATCCCCTATGTCATCGATGACGACTTCACTCCCCGGCTCGCGACGGGAGGGAGGGCCAGAGCAATTCTGACCGACGTCTGGAGCACCAGCCGCGGTCCCTTCGCCGTTCCGTGATCACTCGACGCTGCGCAACCAGGCCCAGATCACTCGTCCAACTCGGTCGAGCTGTCGGCGGTCGACCACCGACGGCACGTCACGCCGGTGAGTGGTAGCCGGCGTAAGGGACACTGCCGAGGCGAACGGCAGGAATGCCTTTTTGGGCGTACGACCAGTGGTCGCTGGCGCGGTTGAGACACGACCGAGTGGTGATCTCGGCGCGGCGGGCTGCTGCGCGGATGGAGGCGCGAAGCTGACGTCCGGAGTCATTGGCCGAGCACACCGGCACGTACGAGGCCCGCACACCGACTCGGTCGAGCGAGACCATCGCTCGTACGGCCCGGCGCTCGGCGGGGGACATGCCGGCCACGAGCTGTCGGGAGCCGAAATGGTGCAACGCGTCGCCAGATCCGCGCGGCTCCTCCGCGCCGAACGCGATGAACGGACCGGCAGACGCTGCCGGCTGCTGGGCTGCCATCCGCGCCAGCTGCAGCAGTACCGCGATGCCGGACGCGTTGTCCTCTGCGCCCGGAGCCGAGGGCACCGTATCCAGGTGGGCGCCCAGCACGACATGAGGCTCGCCGGGGATCGAAACCGGGTGGCTCCGCGATCACGTTCGCTGACTTGCCACTCCGGACTGGCGTCCCCCAGGAGTTCCCGCAGGAACGCGCACCGTCGTGCGCCGTACGTCGTAGCCCAGTCGAGTCGAACCTCGCTGCACCAGGTCCGTCGGCTTCCGCGAAATTGTCTCGACGTTGCCTCTCGCGGGCCGATGTCGGCGGCCAACGTGTGTACGTCACGGAGTGCCGCACGGGCGTCCATCGTGGCTTCGCGCGGGTTCACGGGGCGTCGATGTCGCCGACTGTCGCGGCTGGGGGCTGGCAGGGCTGATCGTCGGTCGGGGCCGAAGCAGCTGGCGAGCTCGAGGCCCGCAGAGGAGCTCTCCGGCAGAACCGGCGGCGTGTCGACGCTGCACCCCACAGCCAGGGCTACTAGGAAGGCAAGTCCCACGGCAGGACGAAGCATCAGCTCGACGATACGTCCGTGTGACGGCTCGTCTACGTCGCTCGGCTTGCTAGGGCTGCCTAACGTCCTTCCGGATTCCAAGATGAAATTGACGCGGACGAGGAACCTGCGGGATGGTTGGCGGGTGCGTTCCGTCGCTCATTCTCGTCGTAAGACAGCGTGTCGGCTGAGTTCAGCTCATTCCCGACACGCTCCCTCGTCTGCCTCCCGGCGGCGGGGGTTTTTTCTTGGCACGAGAGCTGATGAGCCGCGGGCGTACCATCCGCAAGCATCACCGAAGATCGGCAAGGAGAACACGATGGCGAAGACTCCGGCGGCTTCCGTCCCGGATCGGGACGCTGAACCGGTCGACGAGCTGACCGGCGCTCAATCGCTGGTCAGATCCCTGGAGAACGTCGGCGCCGACACCGTCTTCGGCATCCCCGGTGGGGCGATCCTGCCCGCGTACGACCCCCTCTACGACTCACCGAAGGTCCGCCACATCCTCGTCCGCCACGAACAGGGCGCTGGACACGCGGCCGAGGGCTACGCGATGGTGACCGGCAAGGTGGGGGTCTGCATGGCGACCTCCGGCCCCGGCGCCACGAACCTCGTCACGCCGATCGCGGACGCACACATGGACTCCGTTCCGATCGTCGCCATCACTGGTCAGGTGCCCAGCGCCGCCATCGGCACCGACGCGTTCCAGGAAGCCGACATCCGCGGCATCACAATGCCGATCACCAAGCACAGCTTCCTGGTCACCAAGGCCCACGACATCGCCCCGGCCATGGCGGCCGCGTTCCACATCGCCCGCACGGGACGGCCCGGGTCCGGTGCTGGTGGACATCACCAAGGATGCGCTGCAGGCCCGCACTCGCTTCGAGTGGCCGCGCCAGATCGACCTGCCCGGCTATCGCCCGGTCATCAAGCCGCACGCCAAGCAGGTCCGCGAAGCGGCCAAGCTCATCACCGAGTCCCGCCGCCCGGTGCTCTACGTCGGTGGCGGGGTGGTGAAGGCGACCGCATGGAAGGAGCTGGCCGAACTCGCTGAGCTGACCGGGATTCCGGTGGTCACCACCTTGATGGCGCGCGGGGTCTTCCCGGACAGCCACCCGCAGAACATGGGCATGCCGGGAATGCACGGCACCGTCGCCGCCGTCGGCGCGCTCCAGCGCAGCGATTTGCTGATCTCCCTCGGCGCCCGATTCGACGACCGGGTCACCGGACAGCTGTCCAGCTTCGCGCCCCTGGCCAAGGTGATTCACGCCGACATCGATCCCGCCGAGATCTCCAAGAACCGGGTCGCGGACGTCCCGATCGTCGGCGACTGCAAGGAAGTCATCACCGAGTTGACCGCGCTGTTGAAGGCCTCCGGCGAGTTGCCCGACATCGGCGACTGGGTCCGCTACCTCAAGGATCTGAAGCGGCGCTATCCGACTGGCTACGACCTGCCGGCCGGCGGCGAGCTGTCGCCGCAGCACGTGATCAAGCGGATCGGCGACCTCACCGGTCCCGATGCCTACTACGCGGCCGGGTGTCGGCCAGCACCAGATGTGGGCCTCGCACTTCCTGCCGTGGGAGCTGCCCGGTCGCTGGCTCAACTCCGGCGGGCTCGGCACCATGGGCTACTGCGTGCCCGCCGCCATGGGCGCCAAGGTCGGCCGACCCGACGCGATCGTCTGGGGCATCGACGGCGACGGCTGCTTCCAGATGACCAACCAAGAGCTGGTCACCTGCGCGCTGGAGGGCATCCCGATCAAGATCGCCGTGATCAACAACCAGAGCCTGGGCATGGTCCGGCAGTGGCAGACCCTGTTCTACAACAGCCGCTACTCCAACACCGACCTGAAGACCAACCGCATTCCGGACTTCGGCAAAGCTCGCCGAGGCCATGGGCTGTGTGGGGCTGCGAGCGGAGCAGCCGGACGACGTCGACCCGGTGATCGAAAAGGCGTTGTCGATCAATGACGCGCCGGTCGTGGTCGAGTTCGTGGTGCACAAGGACGCCATGGTGTGGCCGATGGTCGCGGCGGGCACCAGCAACGACGACATCAAGGTTGCCCGCGACATGGCGCCGAAGTGGGACGGAGAGACGCTGTGAACGCATCGTGGGGGACCGGCCCAACGATGCCCCCGGCGGGAAGACGATCGCACGAGAGGAGCAAGCCGAATGGCTGAAGTGAACACCCATACGCTCAGCGTCCTGGTGGAGAACAAGCCCGGCGTGCTGGCCCGCGTGTCGAGCCTGATCTTCCGGCGGGGCTACAACATCGAGTCGCTGGCGGTCGGACCCACCGAGTATCCGCACATGTCGAGGATCACCCTGGCCGTGGCCGTCGAGGACGTTGTGCTCGAGCAGATCACCAAGCAGCTCAACAAGCTGGTTGAGGTGCTCAAGATCGTCGAGCTGGAGCAGAGCGCGATCCGCCGCGAGTTGATCCTGGTCAAGGTGCGGGCCACGCCGGAGACCCGAGGTCAGCTGATCGAGATCATCGGTCTGTTCGGTGCCAAGGCGGTCGACCTGACGGCGGAGGTCATCACCGTCGAAGCCACCGGCAGCCCGGCCAAGCTTGCCGCGCTGCTCGAGCTGTTCGAGCCGTACGGCATCCGCGAGCTGGTGCAGTCCGGGCTGGTCGCACTCGGCCGCGGCAACCGGTCGATGACTGATCGCAACTCCCGGACGCGAACGGTCCAAGGCCATTCGCGCGGTCTGACGCGCCCCGGATCCGAGCCTGTCGAAGGCGGGGGGTCGCCGCGAGACGCCTGGTCCGCTACGTTGACAACCACCACACTCACAGGAGACGCACGTGCCAGCACAGATGTTCTACGACAAGGACGCCGACCTCTCCCTGATCCAGGGCCGCAACGTCGCCGTCCTCGGCTTCGGCAGCCAAGGACACGCGCACGCGCTGTCCCTCCGCGATTCCGGCGTCGACGTTCGGGTGGGTCTGCCGGAAGCCAGTAAGAGCCGGCCGAAGGCCGAGGCGCAGGGTCTGCGGGTGCTGACGCCGTACGAGGCCTGCGAGGAAGCGGACCTGATCATGGTGCTGACTCCGGACCCGGCGCAGCGCAAGGTCTACGCCGAGGCGATCGAGCCGAACCTGGTGACCGGCGACGCCCTGTTCTTCAGTCACGGCTTCAACATCCGCTTCGGCTACATCCAGCCGCCGGAGGGCGTCGACGTGGCGCTGGTCGCGCCCAAGGGCCCAGGGCACCTGGTGCGCCGGGAGTACGCCGAGGGTCGCGGGCGTGCCGGTGCTGGTGGCGGTCGAGCAAGATGCCAGCGGAAAAGCGTGGGACCTTGCGCTGTCGTACGCCAAGGGCATCGGCGGGCTGCGGGCCGGTGGCATCAAGACCACCTTCACCGAGGAGACCGAAACCGACCTCTTCGGCGAGCAGGCGGTGCTCTGCGGCGGGGTGAGCGCCCTGATCCAGACCGGCTTCGAGACCCTCACCGAAGCTGGCTACCAGCCTGAGATCGCGTACTTCGAGTGCCTCCACGAGCTCAAGCTGATCGTCGACCTGATCTATGAAGGCGGCATCGCCAAGCAGCGCTGGAGCGTCTCGGACACGGCCGAGTACGGCGACTACGTCTCCGGGCCGCGGATCATCGATGACCATGTCAGGCAGAACATGAAGGCCGTGCTCGCCGAGGTGCAGGACGGCTCCTTCGCCAAGCGTTTCATCGACGACCAGGACGCCGGTGCACCAGAGTTCAAGGCGTTCCGCGAGGCGGCTGAGAAGCACCCGATCGAGGCGGTGGGGCACGAGCTGCGCGGGCTGATGTCGTGGGTCAAGAGCCACGACGACGACTACGTCGAGGGCACCGCCGCACGCTAGGGCAGCGCGCGCGCGATCCTCAGTACCAGAAGATGCGCGGCAGCCACCCGGGGTTGTGCGCGTACACCAAGATCAGCCACAAGACGCAGTCGAAGATCAAGTGCGTGCACAGCACGTAGGGCAGTGACCGGGTCCGGGCGAAAAGATAGCCCTGGATCAGCGCGAAGGGATAGGTGAGAAGCGGTCCCCAGCTCTGGTAACCGATCTCCCAGAGGAAAGATACGAAGATCACCGCCTGCAGCAGGTTGGCCTGCCAGATCGGAAAGTGCCGCCGCAGAAGCGTGAAGACCGTGCAGATGAAGAAGAGCTCGTCCCACAGGCCTACGGCGTTGACCCCGACGAACAGCCGCGCCAGCTCGCTCGGCTGCATGTGGGGCCGGCCAATTGAGGTAGGTGCCGGAGTTGATGAAGTAGAACGGCATGATCAACCAGGCCAGGCCCACAACGCTGAACATGTAGCCGCGCTCCGCGCGCGTCAGCCGCCTCCCGCTTCTCAGCGGAAACCGGATGACGTGCCGAGCAAAGACGTACCGATCGAGGAGGTAGGGCGTCAGCACCGCAATGGTGAGCACCGCCGGCCACCAGGGCGTAGTGGCTCCAGCGATGTCCGCGGCCACGGAGATGAGTCCGATCGGAGTCAGCCCGAGGCCGATCAGCAACAGGCTGCGACCCAGGTCACGGTCGAGCAGGAAGCCAAGTGCGATGGCGGCGGCGAGAACGGGGTAGGCCACGGCCTCCAAACCCAATCCGAACATCAAGAACGCCGACGCGGCTACACCCGCGGCCGGAACCAGGCCCCACGAGAAGCGTGGTCGTGCCTCGACGGCCAGCGCTGTCGCCGTTGTCGGCACCGGATCAGCATGACATCGACGCCAGCGGGCGATCTACCGGGACCTCATCGTCAAGACGATAGGCCTGCTGCCGTCTTTGCGGAGGCCGGTGCCGACGATGTACAGCCGGCTGCTCGGTTCGGCTCGCTGTCGCGTGCATGTCGTCGTTGGCCAGGACGCACACACTTCCGAGGCCTCTGGTGTCCAACAGCGTCGGATGGTCCTCCTGACAGTCGCCGTAGGCCTCCTTCAAACCGTCGAGCGCAGCCTTCGCCGACGCCGGCGGCACCTCGAGCGGTCGCATCGAGCCGGTAGTCATGGGTGGCGGTGTAGGTGCCGCTGATCATCCGCGAGTCGTCGGGAAGATCGACATCTCCGTAGAACTCGAGATCGGCAAGGGTCAACGGCGTACAGGTGTAGCCGGACAGGTTGTTGCGGCACGGCGACCCGCGCTCGGAGGTGAAGGAAAAGTACGGCACGCCCCAGCTGCCCGCGTACTGGGTGACGATCGCCAGAGCGATGAGTACGAAGGCTGCCATCAGCAGGGTGCCCTCGATCACCCGGACTGCCTTTGGCTGTCGCTCGGCCACTCAGACAGCATGCCTGAGCCCCAATCGGAACTCCACGGAAGCCTTTACGGAGACATATCGACGCTTCCGGCGGCTCAGCGCTTGACGGCAATGATCACCGACGTGTCCTCCGCGACCATCACGTCGACGCTGATAAATCGTTCGTCGGCGAGCCAGTCCTGTCGCAACGTGTCGACTCGGCCCCGGTCGAGCGGCGGCCAGGTCTGGCTGGGCGTGAAGTCGTCGAGCACGATCATCCCGCCTTCCTCGACCAGGTCGACGATCTCCTCGCGCGGCCAGCCTCTCGCGCTGCCGGCGTCGAGGAAGATCAACGAGAACGGAGCATGCGCGGCCAGGCTGCTCCAGTCGGCGTGCATCACGTCGATGTCGTCCTCGGCGAACATGGTCATCACACCGTGCGCCAACTCCGGATCGAGTTCGGCAGTGATCACGCGGGTGGTCTTCGGCGCGCCGCTGCGCAGCCAGGCCGCCCCAACGCCGCATCCCGTGCCGCATTCGGCGATGGTGCCCGCACGCGTCGCCGCCAGAGTCGCGAGCAGACGACCCGTCTCGGTCCGCGAGGCCTGAACGTAGCCACGCTCCAGCGACATGCGGAGTGCTCGCACCACCAGTTCGGGAAGTTGCGGTGGAGCACTCACCTTGACGAGTTTTGCAGGAATGGCGCGCCGCCCGGTGTCGTCCACGATCTGAAACACGGCCGAAATCGATTAGGCGCAAAATAGTCGTGCGCCCTACTATTTCTGTGTCAGGCCCACACAAGGTAGTTGAGCGACATGTACGAGATGTATCCCGACGCATGGCCGGTCTCAGCGGACCGGCCGTCCGCAGGTGGCCGACCTCGCCGCCGTGCACGCAAGGAACACTCCGTCGTACCGGCCATCCTCACCGCCCAGACGCCCAAGACGGCAGGCGCTCGACACTGAACGGTGAGCGCGCATCAGCGCCACCGAACCGCTAGACCTCAGCCGCGATTGCGTCACCGATCTGACTGGTCGTACGAGTCCCGCGTCCTGCCCGACCGGCGATGTCGGCGATCACCGCTTTCTCCACCCGTGCCGCTTTCTCGACGAGACCGAGATGATCAAGCAACAGACTGACCGACAGGATGGTTGCCGTCGGGTCGGCGACACCCCGTCCCGCAATGTCCGGCGCCGACCCATGCACGGGCTCGAACATCGAGGGGAACGACTTCTCGGGATTGATGTTTCCGCTCGCGGCAAGCCCGATGCCTCCCGTGACTGCAGCGGCAAGATCGGTGAGGATGTCGCCGAACAGGTTGTCGGTGACGATCACATCGAACCGGGCGGGATCCGTGGCCAGAAAGATCGTCGCCGCGTCAACGTGCAAATAGTCGGTGGCGACACCCGGATACTCCCGGGACACGGCCTCGAACAGCCGCCGCCACAGGCCGCCGGCATGGACCAGAACGTTGTGCTTGTGCACCAGGGTGATCTTGTTCCGTCGCCGAGTCGCCCGGTCGAACGCATCGCGAATCACGCGCTCCACTCCGTATGCGGTGTTGATGCTGACTTCGGTGGCGATCTCGGCCGGGGTACCCGTCCGAACAACCCCACCATTCCCGACGTAGAGACCTTCGGTTCCTTCACGCACAACGACGAAGTCGATCTTCTTCCCGGCCACGACTTCGTCGGCCAGGGGGGTCGGGACGCCGGGGAACAGCCGGCTCGGCCGAAGATTGACGTAATGGTCGAAGGCGAATCGCAGCTTCAGCAGCAGGCCTCGCTCCAACAGCCCGCTGGGCACATCGCTGGCACCGGGTGCCGCGCCGACCGCACCCAGCAGGATGGCGTCGGTCTCGGCCAGTTCGGCCAATACGGAGTCGGGGAGGACCTCGCCGGTGCGTTGCCAGCGAGTTGCACCCAAGTCATATTCGGTGATCGCAAATGCGGCGGCCCCGGTCGCGGCAGTCAACACCTTGAGGCCTTCGGCCACGACCTCGGGGCCGATGCCGTCACCACGGATCACCGCGAGATTGATCGACGTAGAACCTGGATCAGAATCAGTGGCGCTTGGAGCCTGGGCGGTGTCTGTCACCGGCGCATCGTAGCGACGGGCGGTTGCGATCTCGTCGAACATCTCATTCGTGGCGCTGCTAGCGTGGCCACATCGTGAGCCTTTCGTTCGAGCTGCGCCACAACCCCCGTCCTCGCGCCGATGCCGAGCGTGAGGCGATCTTGGCGGACCCGGGATTCGGCTTGCACTTCACCGACCACATGGCGGTGGCCACCTGGACGGCGGCCGATGGCTGGCACGACTCCGCGATAGTCCCGTACGGCCCGTTCACCCTGGACCCCGCCACCGCGGTTCTGCATTATGCGCAGGAAGTCTTCGAGGGGCTGAAGGCCTATAGACACGCCGACGGCACCGTCTGGTCGTTCCGAGCCGATCAGAACGCAGCCCGGATGGTGCGCTCGGCCGAGCGTTTGGCCTTGCCTGTGCTGAAGCCCGAGGATTTTCTCGCCAGCATCGACGCTCTCGTAGCGGCCGACGCCGCCTGGGTGCCGGCGGCAGGTCGAGGTACCGATCGTGAGCAGAGCTTGTACCTACGGCCGTTCATGTTCGCGTCGGAGGCCTTTCTCGGCGTCCGACCGGCGAAACGGGTCACTTATTGCTGCATCGCGAGCCCGGCCGGGCCGTACTTCGCTTCTGGTGTCCGGCCAGTGAAGATCTGGATTTCCACGACCTACACGCGTGCCGCTCCCGGGGGCACGGGCGCTGCCAAGTGTGGCGGCAACTACGCGGCGAGTCTGATCGCGCAGCAGGAGGCCGCGGCTCAGGGGTGCGACCAGGTGATGTTCGCCGACGCCGCCGAGCACCGGTGGATCGAGGAGCTCGGCGGCATGAACGTCTACGTCGTGACCACGGACCAGGAGTTGATCACTCCAGAACTGACCGGCTCCATCCTTGAAGGCGTCACTCGCGACTCGATCCTGATACTGGCCAAGGAGTTCGGGTTGACCCCGGTGGAGCGCCGGATCGGGGTCGATGAGCTGCTCGAGGGGATCGGTTCTGGTCTGGTCAGCGAGGTCTTCGCTTGCGGCACTGCGGCCGTGATCACGCCGATCGGTGAGCTGCGAAACGACACCGGCTCGTACGTGATCGGCGGAGGCGAGGCCGGCGAGACCACCGCCGCGCTGCGGAAGAACCTGCTCGACATTCAGTACGGTCGCGCGGCAGACACCCACGGCTGGCTCCGCCGCGTCTTGTAATCCTCTGAGAGGTCTACACGGCGGAGTCGGCTGGCAATTCCGTGCGATCTAGGCAACACTGTGGTCATGCAGTTCCTTGCGGTGATTATCTGTTAGCGCGCTGACAATCGACTCAGCGCGCGAAACCTCCTGTCAAAACGGGAGGTTTTTTCATTGCTAGGACACCAAACCGACAGACTTGAAGGACCAGAAATGCCCGTTCAGCCGAGGCAGACGCCGGCCGAATTCCACGTCTACGACACCACGCTGCGAGACGGCTCGCAGCAGGAGGGCTTGAACCTCTCGGTAAGCGACAAGCTGGCCATTGCGGCGCTGCTGGACGAGCTGGGGGTGGGGTTCATCGAAGGTGGCTGGCCGGGTGCGAATCCGGGCGACACCGCCTTCTTCTCCGCCATGGCGGATGGCCAGCTTCGACTGACGAACGCCGAGCTGGTCGCCTTCGGCTTCACCCGGCGGGTCGGCTTGAAGGCGGCCGATGATCCGCTTACTGCCGCCCTTCGCGAGTCCCGCGCACCGGTGGCCTGCATCGTTGCGAAGAGCCACGATCGACACGTCGAGCAGGCCCTGCGGACGACGCTGCGGGAGAACCTCGACATGATCACCGATACGGTGACGCACCTGCGCGCCGAGGGGCAGCGGGTGTTCGTCGATTGCGAGCACTTCTTCGACGGATTCCGCCGGAACCGCGCGTATGCGCTCGAAGCCGTCCGGACCGCTGCCGAGGCGGGCGCCGAGGTCGTGGTGCTCTGTGACACCAACGGGGGCATGCTGCCGACCTGGGTGGGCGAGATCGTGAGCGAGGCGTCGGCGATCGGTGTCCCACTCGGGATCCACTGCCACAACGACACCGGCTGCGCCGTCGCCAACACATTGTCGGCCGTGGAAGCCGGTGCCATGCACGTCCAGGGAACGATCAACGGCTACGGCGAGCGGACCGGGAACGCCGATCTCGTGTCGGTGATCGCCAACCTGGAATTGAAGTACGGCTGGCCGCTATTGCCGGCCGGTGCGTTGCGAGAGGCCACCAGACTCTCGCACGCGATCGCCGAGGTGACGAATGTTCCACCGAGCGCTCGTCAGCCATATGTAGGACTGTCGTCCTTCGCTCACAAGGCGGGACTGCATGCCTCGGCGATCAAGGTCGATCCGAACCTCTACCAGCACATCGACCCGACCGAAGTTGGCAACGACATGCGGATGCTCGTTTCAGACATGGCGGGGCGGGCGAACATTCAGATCAAGGGCGGCGAGCTGGGCTTCGACCTGTCCGACCGGGACCTGGCGGCCAAGATCACCGACCGGGTGAAGGATGCCGAGGCGGCCGGCTATACCTACGAGGCGGCCGACGCGAGCTTCGAGCTACTGCTCCGCCGGGAGCTCGGGCAGCTGCCGGAGTATTTCTCGGTGCAGTCCTGGCGAGTGTTCACCCAAGGCCATCCGGCGCCGTTCCCGACCCCGGGCGGCCAAGAGACCGATACCGAGTGCACGGTTCGACTGACCGCGAAGGGGCAGAGCCAGCGGGTCGTGGGCGAGGGCAATGGACCCGTCAACGCCCTCGACCATGCGGTCCGCAACGCACTGACGCCCGCGTACCCGGTGGTCGAGAAGTTCGAGCTGATCGATTACCGAGTAAGGATCCTGGACCAGGGTCACGGCACGGATGCCACCGTCCGGGTGCTGGTGCAGACCACCGATGGCCTCAGGGCGTGGACGACAGTAGGCGTCGGTCAGAACATCGTCGAGGCGTCGTGGGAGGCTCTATCCGACGGGTACCTGTACGGACTCGATTCACGCGGACGACCCGGTGGTACCGAAGCAGAGCGACCTGCCCCCGCTCAGCCTCCCGGTCTGACTGAGCCGACCCGGTCAAGAATCAACGGCGGCCGTTCGGGTGCGTTCGAGCCGATCTGGTATCCCCGAGCAAGCGCCTCCCGCGCGCGTGGAAACCGCTCGGGTGTGTCGGTGTGCAGGGTCATGATCGGTTGGCCGGCCCTTACGACGTCGCCGATCTTGGCGTGCAGCTCGACGCCGGCGCCCGCTTGGACCTCGTGATGTTTCTGAGCCCGGCCGGCGCCGAGCCGCCACGCGGCTTCGGCTACGGCCCGAGCGTCCAGCACGGCCAGAACCCCATTCGCCTCGGCGCTGATTGCCTCGGTCTCACGTGCCGTGGGCAATGCCGCGTCCGGATCGCCGCTCTGGGCCCGAATCATCGCCCGCCACACGTCCATCGCACGCCCGGACGCGAGCACCTCAGCCGGATCCTGATCATCGACGCCGGCGGCGGCCAGCATCTCCCGCGCCAGGCGACGGTCAGTTCGACGACATCCGGCGGGCCGCCGCCCGCCAGGACCTCAATCGATTCCCGTACTTCCAAAGCGTTCCCGACAGTCAGGCCGAGCGGGGTGGACATGTCGGTCAGTAGCGCCACCGTGTGCACACCGGCCTCGGTACCCAGTTGGACCATGGCCTGCGCCAGCTCCGCGGCGGGTTGTCGAGCCTTCATGAACGCGCCGGAGCCCACCTTGACGTCCAGCACCAACGCACCCGTGCCCTCGGCGATCTTCTTGCTCATGATCGAGGAGGCGATCAGCGGGATGGACTCCACGGTCCCGGTGACGTCGCGCAGCGCGTACAGCTTTCGGTCGGCGGGCGCCAAGCCCAGACCCGCAGCACAGATCACGGCACCGACGTCTTCCAGCTGGCGCGTCATCTGGCCTGGCTGACGAACGCCTGCCAGCCCGGGATGGACTCCAGCTTGTCCAATGTGCCGCCGGTGTGACCTAATCCGCGACCGGACAGCTGGGGTACGGCGACGCCGCACGCGGCGACCAGCGGAGTCAACGGCAGGGTGATCTTGTCACCGACCCCACCTGTCGAGTGCTTGTCGACGGTCGGGCGCGAAAGGTGGCTACAGTCCAGACGCTCCCCGGAGGCGATCATGGCGTGGGTCCATCGGGACAGCTCCGCGCGGGATAGGCCGCGGAAGAAGATGGCCATCGCCAGCGCGGACATCTGCTCGTCGGCGATCACGTCGCGGGTGTAGGCATCGATGAGCCAGTCGATCTGGTCGCGCTGCAACGTCCCACCGTCCCGCTTGAGCCGAATCAGTTCCACCATCTCGTACGGTTCCGGACTCACCGGTCCACTATCGCGCGTCGATAGGCTGGCGCGCATGCGTATCGCACGGTTCGCGGCCGGCGGAGACCCTCAGTACGGCATCGTCGAACTGGCAGAGGACAACGGCAAGCACCCCGAGACCCTGTCGGTGCTCAGCGGTGACCCCATCGCCATGCCGGTTCAGCTCACCGGTGAGCGCTTCGAGCTCGATGCCGTGCGGCTTCTCGCTCCCGTCATTCCGCGCAGCAAGATCGTTGCGGTCGGTCGGAACTACGCGGCACACGCTGCCGAACTCGGTAACGACGTGCCGCAGACGCCACTGACCTTCTTCAAGCCCAATACGTCCGTGATAGGTCCGGACGAATCCATCATCTATCCGTCGGCGAGCCGCGAGCTGAGTTTCGAAGGTGAGCTGGCCATCGTCATCGGACGGATCTGTCGGGACGTGCCGACCGGCCGAGTCCCCGACGTGATCTTCGGCTACACCGTCGCGAACGACGTCACCGCGCGCGATTTGCAGCGCACCGACGGCCAGTGGTCGCGCGCCAAGGGCTACGACACATTCTGCCCGCTGGGTCCGTGGATCACGACCCACCAGAGCGTGGAGGAAGTCTCCAACCTGCGGATCCGGACGACCCTCGACGGCGAGCTGAAGCAGGACGGGCGTACCCGTGACATGGTGTTCGGCGATTCCGGAGATCGTCGCCTACATCAGCTCGTTCACGACGCTGCTGCCCGGTGACGTCATATTGACCGGCACGCCGGATGGCGTGAGCGAGATGGTTCCGGGTCAAGAAGTTCGGGTCGGAGTTGACGGGGTCGGCGTCCTCCGCAACTCGGTAGCCAGCACCGCGCCGGCGATGGATGAGGCGACATGACTGACGTCGACCGCGCGACGAACGACGCCGCATGGTGCTCGGCGAACTCCGGCCGGACCAGGTCCGAGTCCGATTTCCGCCGTCCCCGACCGGCAACCTGCACGTCGGCAACGTCCGCAGTGCCTTGTTCAACTGGGCGTTCGCCCGCCACTACGGCGGCACGTTCATCCTGCGCATCGAAGACACCGATGTCGGTCGCAATCTTCCGGAGTCCTACGCCGGACTGCTCGACGCCCTCAGCTGGCTCGGCCTGGACTGGGACGAGGGTCCGGTCGAGGGGGGGCCCCACGGTCCGTACATTCAATCTGAGCGGACCGCAATCTACCGTGACGTCGTGGCCCAACTGCTCGTCGCGGGCCTGGCCTATCGCTGTTACTGCACCAGGGAAGAGATCGAAGCTCGGGAGGCCACCCGCCCGCCCGGTGCACCCTCAGGCTACGACGGGCACTGCCGTTACCTGGACCCGGAACGGGTTCGCCAGTTGGAGGCCATGTCGGCACCGTCGGTCATTCGGATGCTGGTACCCGACGCGCCGATCGACTTCGACGATCTGGTTCGAGGGCCGGTCACCTTCGCTGCCGCTCACGTGCCCGACTACGTCCTGGTCCGGGCGAACGGCGAGCCGCTCTACACGCTGGTCAATCCGGTGGACGACGCGCTGATGGAGGTGACGCACGTTCTGCGCGGAGAAGATCTGCTGCCTTCGACGCCTCGTCAGATCGTGCTCCACGCCGCGCTGAAGCAGCTTGGTATCGGCGGCGGCCGCACGCCCATATTCGGCCACCTTCCGACTGTGCTCGGGGAGGGCAACCGGCGACTCTCCAAGCGCGACAAGGGATCCGGGCTTGCCGAGTATCGCGAGCAGGGCTATCTGCCCGAGGCACTGCTCAATTACCTGGCGCTGCTGGGCTGGGCGATCGCGGAGGATCGTGACATCTTCACGATGGAGGAGATGGTCCCGGCCTTCGACATCACACGAGTCAACGCCAAGCCCGGCTCGATTCGATCCGAAGAAATGTGAGGCCATCAACGCCGCGCACATCAGGCGCCTACCCGTCGACGAGCTGACCGAGCGACTCATTCCGTTCCTGGTCGGCGCCGGACTGATCAGCGACCCGCCGCTGCCGCACGAGCGTTCGCGACTGGTCGACGCCACGCCGCTGATCCAGGAGCGGATCACGACCTTGTCCGAGGCGGTCGAGCTGCTGCGATTCCTGTTCACCGACGATGACGCCATCACGATCGAGCCGGACGCCGGTCTGTCCACCGAATCCTCGGCCGGTGATCGCCGCGGCCATCCGAGCCTTGGCCGAGCTCGAGCCCTACGACGCCACCACCATCGAGGCCTCACTGCGACGCGTGCTGGTGTCGGAGCTCGGACTGAAGCCGAAGCTGGCATTCGGACCGGTACGGGCGGCCATCACCGGCCGGCGCATCTCGCCGCCGCTGTTCGAGTCGTTGGAACTGCTCGGCCGGGACTCGGCGGTGGCGCGGCTGGCGCTGCACAGGCGATCCTGGCCAGCGCGAATGCGCTCATGCCTAAACCGGCGAAGAAGCCGAGTCAGCGGACCGGAGCGAGGGCAGCTCGGCAACCCAGCGGTCTGGCAATCCTGCGGTTCGTGCCGGTTCGGCTCGAGCGGCTCGGAACCCGCCGCGCCTGCGGTGGCCGAGTCGACCCCCTCGGGCTGGCGCCAGCAGCTCGCCCGGCTCTTCGCGCCGCGTACGGAGAACGTCCCGGGCCTGTTGCCGCCCGATGGAGCGGTGTATCCGCAACTGCTGCGAACGTCAGAATTCGTGTGGTGGCGATCGGCGCTCGGCGTCGTTTTCGGCCTCTCGATGTTCTTGCTGATCACCAGCCTGCTCAGCCGGATCGTGACACTGTTCGCCTGGACCATCACGACACCAGGCGTGCCGTACGGGCAGTACTACACCCAGGCCTGAGCCTTCGAGCGGCCCAGCGGAATGCTGGCTGCCAACCTCGGGATCGCCATGTTGATCCCGATCTGCTGGTTGTTGATGACCATGGTGCACTCGGTCGCGCCACGCTGGTTGTCCTCGGTGCAACCGGGCGTGCGCTGGCGCTATCTGCTGATCTGCCTCGGAATCGCTGTGGTCGCGCTGAACGGTGTTCTGCTGATCTCCTCAGCGGTCACCGAGCCACTCAACCTTGACGTACAGAACGGTTTCTGGGTTTTCCTGATCGTCATCGTTCTGACCTCGCCACTGCAGGCCGCAGCGGAGGAGATGTTCTTCCGCGGCTATCTGATGCAGGCGTTGGGTAGCCTCGTCCGGCAGCCGTGGTTCGGAGTGGTCGTCTCCTCAGTGGTCTTCGCGTTCCTCCACGGGACTCAGAACCTGGCCCTCTTCGCCGACCGGCTGGCGTTCGGACTGCTTGCCGCCATCCTGGTGTGGCGCACCGGTGGGCTGGAGGCGGGGATCGCGGCCCACGTGGTCAACAACGTGTTCGCCTACCTGATCGCGGGGCTCACGACATCGATCGCCGCACTCCGCGCCATCCGGGAAATCGACTGGGTCGACGCGGCGTTCGACGTGGGTGGTTTCGCTCTCTTTGCGGTGCTCGCCTACCTGGTGGCGCGTCGAATGAGGCTCCGGACGACGGTCGATCTGTCGCTCGTTCGGCCGGCGCCAGCGCCCTAAGGTGGTTTGGGCGCCGAGTCGCTCTACAGTAAAGTCGTTCCCCGTGGCCCGGCGGGCACGCGTCGTCTGCGGCACCGCGAACGATGGGGTATGGGGTAATTGGCAGCCCGACTGATTCTGGCTCAGTTAGTCTAGGTTCGAGTCCTAGTACCCCAGCGACGGAGGTTCCGATTCGCTGGAACAGATCCACGGATTGGTAGGCTTCCGTGGCCCGATCGGTGCCATGCATCTCGGTCGGACAGCTAGGGCCCCGTTGTGTAGCGGCCTAGCACGCCGCCCTCTCAAGGCGGTAGCGCGGGTTCGAATCCCGTCGGGGCTACAGGTGCGATGTCGCAAGACATACCGGACGCCTCAAACCCCTATGGCGGCATTTTCGGTGGTTTGCCGCGGCCTCGGGCTTGGTAATCGATGTTGGGGTTGAGGGTTAGTACCTGACACCCTCCGGAGGTGGAGGACCGGCGCGTCAACGCCAGATCCTCGAAGGAATCAGATGGATCCCTTCTGACACACCTCCGGAGGTGTTTTGGAAAGAGGGAACTCGCTTCAGGTCATATCAGTCGGTCAGTGGTCAAGGCGGGTCGGCGGCGGCCAAGAGGCGTAGGATCAACGGCACGGCTCGCCGTGCAGAGAAAGGTGCTCTGGTGTCCGCTGGGTCAGGCGACGAGGAACGCACGTGGGCCGCGGACAGGCGCGATTTCGTTGCTGACCGGCGAGATGAGGTCGCTGATGAGCGGGACAAGGTGGCCGACACCAGGGACAACACCGCCGATACCAGGGACCGGACCGCCGACGACCGGGAGGCGGAGCTCGACAAGTGGGAAGCGCAGTTGAACGCGCGCGCCGGGGAGCTTGGCACCGCCGAGGATTCTGGAGCGTCTGCACAGCGGGCCGAGGCCCGGGCTGGCCGGTCGCAGGCGCAACAGAACCGAGACGAGGCGTTGGCGAAACGGACGAAGGTAGCTGCCGATCGGGATGAATCGACGAAGCGGCGGCAAGCCGACGCTCCACCCACGCGCCTCGCGATGGTGTTCGCCGACATTGCCGAGCAGCTTTACGACGCCGACAGCTTTGATGACGTCCTTTCGCGGATCGCCGACGCCGCAGTGTCGACCATCGCCGGCTGCCGGATGGCGAGCGTCACACTCCTTGAGCGGAGCGGGTACCGAACCGCCGCGTCCACCGATGCGGCCGCTACGGCCGTGGATCTAGCGCAGTACCAGTCGCACGAGGGTCCCTGCCTGGATACCGTCGATGCGCCAATGGTGTACGCGCAGTCGTTTCCCGATGCGCGCTGGCCGACCCTGGCATCACAGCCGACCGAGTCCGGCGTGCAGTCGGCCCTTTCCTACCGCCTGGCCGCGGGGAGCAGTGGTACCGCCGACTCAAGCGGCGGATCCCTGAACTCCTACGGCGTCATTCCTTGTGCGTTCAACGACACTGCGCAGGAGATTGGACTTATCTTGGCCGCGCACGCCTCGGTGGCGGCCCGGGCGGTCGATGAACGCAGCACCCTTCAGAGCCTTGGCCGTGATCTGCAGCAGGCCTTGCTGTCTCGAGATGTCATCGGCCAGGCCAAAGGAATCTTGGTGGAGCGGCTTAAGATCACCCCAGAGGACGCTTTCGACCTCTTGCGACGCTCCTCGCAGCAGCTGAACCTGAAGCTGCGGGACGTGGCGCGCGGCCTCGCCGAAACCGGCGAGTTCCGGATGACAAGAACCGCCCGCCCCGCCGACCAGCAGTGAGGCCGTAGCCAGTCCCCAAGTTCAACTCTGAACGCGATCGCCGCCATCTCTCTTGCCGTTCCTGACGGTTATAACTACCTGCTAGTCGGGGTGGCAGCCCTGCGACGAGAATCAGTTCTTCGATGCTGGCTCGAACGCGCGGAGTCCCGCATGAGCGGGAGGAGGAGCGCCGCCACCAGCCCCGCTGGCCGCTGGGACTAGGGCGGTCTGGCGGCTCTGGTCTGAACCGCCAGACCTAGTCTGAACGGGCTCCGGAACCCGGCTGGACCTACCGGCACTATGCCCGGAGCAGCGTGCAGCCAAACCCGCCGCCGGACGCGACCTCAGCACTGCCGGCGACATGGCGGCGACGAAGCTGTGACGCAGGCCGTGGAAGGTGACGCCACCCTCACCACTCACGCCGTCCACAGAATGGCCGCACGTGATCCTCAGGCTGGTGCAGCCTCACATCATTGATCTCAACACGTCGAACTCGGCTCCTGCCGAGGAGGGGTCGAAGCCGTGCTCGATCAGCCAGCGGGCCGCCACTAGGCTTCGCCACGACCACCACGCGCGGATCACGTCGAGGTCGACGTAGGTGCCGTAGCCAGCGACGACATCGCCGAGGTGCTCCTCATGTCCGAGCGTCAAGATCGCGAGGTCGTACAGGGCATCGCCATGCCCTGCCTCGGACCAATCAATCACGCCGGTGACCTCGTCACCGTGGACGAACACGTGGGTGATCTGCAGGTCGCCGTGCGTGAACACTGGTGTCCAGGGCCGGAGTGCAGCTTCGGCGATCCGGCGGTTGTGCGTAACCAGGTCAGTAGGAAGGACGCCGTTCGTGAGGAGCCACTCGCATTCGCCGTCGAGTCGCGATGCGATCTCGTCGAGGGTGCGGCCGGGCCATGGCGGCAGCGGCGCGTCGTGCAGCATCCGCGCGGTGGCACCTGCCGCGGCCCACGCCGCCGCCGACGCGGTCGACGGCTCGCCGAGGCGGCCGAGTGCCGTCCCTGGAAGGGCGGCGAGCGCGAGCACGGGCGGTTTCCGCCACAGGACCTTCGGAGTCGGGATCGGCGCCATAGCCATCGCCTCGACCTCGATGTCGGTTAGCGTCTGATCAGAGTCGATCTTCAGGAACACGTCGTCGACGCGCAGGGTCGCGCGCTCGTTGTGCGCGACGACGACCTCGACCTCACCCACGTCGGCCATTGTCGCGGGATGACCACCAACCTCGCCACGGGTTATCGCGTGGGACTGGCGGCTGGCACTCGGCGGCTGACAGCCACCGCCTTGCACCAGGTCTTGACTGCCGGGCTCAGCCGTAGCTGACGATCGGCGACGTACGGGTACGTTGCAGTTACCATCCGGGCAGAACGAAGCCCACGCCTCCGCCCTTGATACCGCTCCAGCAAAACTGAGATCATGGCCGTTGAGGTTCGTTTGATTGAGCCCACGTTCTCCTCGGACGGACAGGAGGTCCCACATGGCTGAAGAGAACACGGTGGCACTCTTTCTCTGCACATCGCCCGAAGCCGGTGGCGGCGAGTCGACCGTCCCGGCTGGCTCCAGAGTCGTACTCGCCCTCGGTTGGGGGGCGAAGAATCGCGGCCTGATGAAAAGCTTCCTTCAGGCCCAGAAAACGACGATCTCGATCGACGGCGGCGCCCCCATCGATCTCAGCGATTCTTACGGCCCGATCGAGGACAACGAGGGGGGTTTCGCATCGCGTATTCATCACGACAGCGGTGTGACGCTTTCGGCAGGCGAGTCGATTCAGGTGGATGGCACGCTGGCGGTTTCTCATGTCGTCCCCGACGGGGTCATCGACGAGGTCACACATCGACCGGTTTTGTTCCGACCCCAGAACCCACTCGCAATCCACTGCCGCATTACCGCCACGGCCTGAGCGGGTTTCAGGTAGCGGCTGCAAACATCTCGGCGGGCTGCCGGCGTGCGCGAGGGCTCACACGGTGGGGCTGCACCCGGGCCGGCAGCCGCTTCACACCAGGCCGAGCTGAGGGCGGCGCGAATCTCAACGGGCGGGCGGCCCTGGGCTAGCAGCGCTGAATGCCCAGGGCGCAGCCGAGAGCGTTCGGCGCCCGCCGAGCCTTCCGCCGCCACGCCCGCAGGATAATGTCGGTTATGCCGATCTCAGGGCCGATTTCCGACCCTGGCGCCGCCGCTGCCGGCCCGGTCTCCCAGTTGCCGACGGGGACGGTCACCTTCCTGATGACCGATATTGAGGGCTCGACGCGGTTGCTTCTGGCGCTCGGCGATCAGTATCCCCAATTGCTTGCCGACCACTACCGCCTCCTGCGCGAAGCGTTCGGCTCGACCGGTGTGGAGGTGCGCACGGAGGGGGATGCGCTGTTTTATGTGTTCGTCGATGCCCCGTCCGCGGTGCGCGCAGCACTCGACGGGCAGCGCCGGCTGGCGGAGCACCAGTGGCCGGCGGATGCGTCGGTGCGGGTGCGGATGGGCATCCACACTGGTGCGGGGCGGCTGCTGGACGGGGACTACGTCGGCCTCGACGTGCATCGGACGGCGCGGATCACCGACGCTGGCCACGGTGGGCAGGTGGTGCTGTCCGACGCTGCCCATGTATTGGCCGCTGGCGCTCTGCCGCCGGAAGCTGCTCTGCGCGATCTCGGCGAGCAGCGGCTGAAGGATCTTGAGCGGCCTGAACGCGTGTACCAGTTGGTCGCGCCGGGCATGCCGGCCGATTTTCCACCATTGCGCTCCCTGGAGAACCGACAACACGACCTGCCGCCGCAGGTCACTAGCTTTGTCGGTCGCAAACGCGAGCTTGATCAGCTGGTGGAGCTCCTCGACTCTTGTCGGCTGGTAACCCTGACCGGGCCGGGTGGCACGGGTAAGACGCGTTTGGCTATCGAGGTCGCCGACGGGTGCATCGATGCCTTCGCTGATGGGGTCCATTTCGTGCCGCTCGCGTCGATCTCAGACGCCGATCTTGTGCTGCCGACCGTGGCCGCACGGCTCGGCCTTCGGGAGGCGCCGGCGCGCCCGGTTCGTGTAGCGCTGATCGAGTATGTGGAGCCGCGCGTGATGCTGCTCGTCCTGGACAACTTCGAGCAGATCATCGCGGCCGCGTTGACGGTGGGTGAGCTGCTCGCGGCAGCCCCCCAGCTGAGGGTGCTGGTCACCAGCAGGGAGCCGCTGCGCATCGCCGGCGAGCAGCAGTACCCCGTCCCGCCGCTGGCGCTGCCGAATGGTCATGCTGGCCGGGGCCCCGACGAGTTGCGGAGTGTGGATTCCGTCGCGCTGTTCGTGCAGCGCGCGCGCTCGGTCCGCCCCGGGTTCGACCTCACCGCAGGCAATGCAAACGCCATTGCCGAAATCTGCGCCCGTCTCGATGGGCTCCCGCTGGCTCTGGAGTTGGCCGCCGCCCGAGTCCGGCTGTTTGAGCCGCAGGAACTCCTATCACGTCTCGACCGTCGGCTCACATTCTTGGCCGGCGGGCGTGACCTTCCAGAACGCCAACGGACTTTGCGCGGCGCGATCGACTGGAGCCACGAGCTTCTGACACCGGCCGAGCAGGCGTTGTTCCGGCGACTGTCGGTGTTTTCTGGCGGCTGCACGCTCGAGGCGATCGAAGCGGTCTGCCGGCCGGACGAGCTGGGTGTGGATGCCGTTGACGGCATCGCTTCCCTGTATGACAAGAGCCTTGTACATCGAGACGAGGCCGCTGGTGACCTGCGAGTGAGGATGCTCGAAACGATCAGTGAATACGCCTGGGAACGGCTTGAGGATTCCGGTGAGGCGGCCGAGATCACCGCTGCACACGCAGCTTACTTTCTGGATCTCGCGAACAGGGCCGCCGAGCACATCCGCGATCCTGCCCAACACCCCAGGCTGCCAAGACTGGACCGAGAGCTGAACAACTTTCGCGCGGTCATCCGGCGGGGGATCGAATCAGGCCGAGTCGAGACGGCGTTGCGGTTGACCACCGCGCTCACTTCCTACTGGATCTCCCGCAGCTATCCGAAGGAAGGTCGTGGACACCTCGAGGAGCTGCTGGCGGTGCCTATGTCGGATGTCACACCGGCGTCGCGCGCCGCAGCCCTCGAGGCGGTGGTCCAGATAGCGGTGTGGCAGGGGGACTACGACATGGCGAGACCTCTGCTCGAACAAGCCCTCGCCAGGTATCGGGAGTTGGGCGACGCTACCGGCGTCGCGCTCCAGCTCCAAAGCCTGGGTTATGCGCTAAACGTGATTGATCCGGAAGCGGCGCGCGGACTGTTCGCGGAGAGCATCGAGGCATTCCGCGCGAGTGGATCACCACCGATGTTGGGCGGCTCGTACGTCGGCAAAGGTGTGGCGGAGCTGCATATGCGCCTGCTCGACGACGCCGTGACGACGTTCATGGAGGGGGAGCGAGCCTTCCGGGAGGCCGGTGAAGACGATCTCCGGTTCGTTCCCATTGCCCTGCTTGGCCTCGCGGCTCGGCTTAAGGGGGATCACGTCGGCGCCTGGCGACGCTATGCCGAGGCGCTCAACTCGTCGCATCGCGGGGGGTTCCTGATCGGGGTCAACCTTGCGCTGGTGTGCATGGCGGATCTGGCTCTCCTCGAGGGCCAGCCGGAGCCAGCCACAATCTTGGCAGCGGGAGCAGAACGACTGAGTGAGGATTTGGGCGGGACCCCTCCGATCGAGTCCGTTGGCATCGCGCATCCTCTCGAACGCGCCCGCACCGAGCTCGGTCGGGAGCGCTACGACGCCGCCGTGGCCCAAGGCCGCGAGACCCCGATCGACGAGATCGTCCAGCTTGCGTTGGCGGTGTCGGCCGGCGCCCTCGACAGAGTTGGTGAGACCTTCGACTCTTGAGGCCGCCTACTGGCCGACCCGCCCGTCGATGCGCTCGCGAAGGAGGTCGGCGTGGCCACAGTGGCGCGCGTACTCCTCGACGAGGTGGACGAGGACCTCGCGCAGCGCGATTGGTTCGGCAGTCGTGCTCGCCGACATCGTCCCGAGATCCTCGGTCGCGGCGACGAGCGCGTCCGTCGCATCCATCTCGATCTGCCAGGCGGTGAAGGCACGGTCGACCAGGTCCGTGTCGGCGACAGCTCCCTGGAAGTCGGCGTCGTGACCCGGCTCACCCCATAGGCGGGATGCGTCTTCACCGAGCATCACTCGGCGAGTCCAACTGCGCTCCACCTCGGCCAGATGCCGTACCAGCCCAAGCAGGGAAAGGGTTGACGGCGGAACAGACCGTCTCGCTAGCTGCTCAGGAGTGAGACCGTCACATTTCATCTTCAGGGTCAGCCGATAGGCATGCAGGTACTGAATCAGTGTTTCGCGTTCGCCGACAGGCGAGCTTCGAACATGGCGGGGATCGTCGTCCGGGTCAACCCACATGTCGTCGTACACAGTGGCGGCTGTCCAGCGGCTCGGCAGGTCGTCCTCGGCTGTCACAACGAGCATTCTGGTTCCTGTCCGCGATGCGGTTCAGCGGGATACAGAGTTGCAGGCCTTCTCCGGATGCCTGGTTGTTCGGCTGGCGATGGTGATGATGGCCAGTCCGATGAGGGTGATGACAGCGCAGGTGAGGAAAATGCCGCGCAGTCCGAGGACGCGTGAGCGAGCCGATCGCGATGATGGGTCCTGAGACGATGGAGCCGAGCCGGCGGGTGTTCGTGTAGAGGCCGGTGGAGAGGCCCGGTCGGGGGATCATCAGCTGGAACAGCGGTAGCCCGACGCCGGCGATGCCGGCGAAGGACCAGGCGTTCAGTAGCTGCAGCATGATCAGCAGGATGGGCTCGGTGACGAACGTCAGGCCGAGGTAGTAGGCGATTCCGGCCAAGCAGCTTGTCGCGAGCAGACCGAGATGGGAGAAGTGGTTGCTGAGCCGGGCGATGAGGAGCAGGGCCGGTACTTCGAGGGCGGCGGCGACACCGAGAGCGATGCCGGCCCAGATCACGTCGATTCGCAGGGTCTCGGTGACGTAGACGGTCATGATCGTCATCGTGGTGGCGTTGGTGGCTTGCAACAGGACGAATGCGGCCGTGATCAGGACGACACCGAGACGGCCGACGGGTGACTCGTCCTGGGCGGCGGCAGACGAGGCGGTTTGGCTGCCCCCGGCGGCGGTCCGGGCTGCAGCTCTGCGGTGGCTAATCATGATCGCGGTGGTGCCGATGTTGAGGACCGCGACAGCGGCGACGGCGAGCAGGATTGCGCGGTTGCCGAGCCAGCTGATGATGAAGGTGGCCAATGGTGGTCCGGCGACCCAGGCCACCGAGACGATCGCGCGGGTGTTGACGATGTCGGAGGGTCGGGCGCCCGAGTGGCGGAGGTGGGCGTACAGCATCGAGCTGCCCACGCCGGCGGGACCGCCGATCACGACCAGGGCGATGGTGGCGATCGGCAGCGTGGCTGCGAGGGCTAGCACGACCGCGAGCAGCAGGGTCAGTGCACCGCAGACCAGCATTGGGCCCAGATAGTCGCGCTTTCTGTCGGCGTAGGTGGGCAGCAGCAGGGAGGCGACGAACCCGCTGGCGTTGTAGATGCCGAGGACCCAGCCGACCTCGGCGGTCGTAGCGCCGTAGAGGTTGACCAAGATCAACGCCAGGGCGGGACTGAGGAATGCCAGTTGCAGTCCCCACAGCAGCGCCGACGAGGGCACCAGCAGCTTGTTCATCAAGCCCTTTTGCGTTAGTCCTCGGGAATGGGACGGCCGAAGGCCTCCAGGGTGATCGCCTCGGGTTCAGGGCCACCGCGCAGGCCGGTGTCGAGGGCGTCGATCGCAGCGAGCTCGTCGGCGGTCAGCTCGAAGTCGAAGACGTCGAGGTTCTCCGCGATCCGGGCCGGCTTGGTCGACTTCGGGATCACCGAGCGGCCCTGCTGCACACCCCACCGCAGCATCACTTGCGCGGGGCTCTTGCCTTGGGTCTCGGCGATGCCGCCGATGACCGGGTCTTGAAGGGTGCTGGTGTGCTCACCGTCGCGGTAGAAGGTGATCCCGCCGATCGGCGACCAGGCCTGGGTGAGGATATGGTGCTCTGCGCCCAGGGCCTGCACGCCAGGCTGCTGGAAGTACGGGTGGAGCTCGATCTGGTTCACGGCCGGCACCACGCTGGCGCTGTCGAGCAGCCGGGTCAGGTGATCGACCATGAAGTTGCTGACCCCGATCGCGCGCACCTTCCCGTCGGCCAGCAGGGTCTCCAACGCCCGGTACGCCTCCAGGGTCTTCTCGAACTCCGACGGCAGCGCCTGGTGCAGGATCAGCAGGTCGATCTGGTCGACGCCGAGCTTGCGGGCCGACTTCTCGAAGCCGTGGAGGGTTTGGTTGTAGCCGTAGTCGCTAATCCAGATCTTGGTCTCCAGGAAGACCTCTGACCGGTCAACGTCGGAGGTGGCGATGGCTTCGCCGACCTGCCGCTCGTTGCCGTAGGCGGCGGCTGTGTCGATGTGGCGGTAGCCGGCCTCCAGGGCCGCCGTCACCGCATCGCGGGTCTCATCCGGTGGGGTCTGGAACACCCCTAGACCCAGGGCGGGAAGGGTTACGCCATTGTTCAGCGTCAGGGTGGAGACCTCAGGCACGGTGAATCTCGTTTCTCTCGGCCGATCTGCCGAGGTCGGTGTGGAACAGAGGATCGGGTTAGTCAGTCTTGGCTGACTGCTGGGTCTGTGGCGGTGTCCGGGGTGGCGGTCCAGGTGGCCAGCAGTTTCAGCTGGTCCTCGGCCTGGGAGCCGACGTCGGCGGTGTAGGCGATCATGACCAGGTCGTCCCCGGACAGCTCCAGGGCGTTGCCGGTGAGCTCGATGTCGCCGACGATCCGGTTGTGGAGCCGTTTGCGGGCGGTGCGGTGCAGCCGCACGTTCTGCCGGGCCCACCGGGTCACGAACTCGTCACTGCGGGTGGACAGCTCACCGATCAGATCACTTAGCTCCCGATCCCGCGGGTCACGACCAGCCTGAACCCGCAACGCACCGGCCAGGTCGTCGGCAACCGCGTCCCAATCCAGGAAGAAGCCGCGAGAGTGTGGGTCGAGGAACAAGTAACGGGCCAGGTTCAATGGCAGCCGCTCATCATCAAGTGCACCCCCGTACAACGACTGACAGAGCTCGTTCGCGGCCACGATCTCCATTCGTGCGGTCCGCACATACGCAGGAATGCTCGTCATGCCGGCGAGGATCGCCATGACG
This sequence comes from uncultured Actinomycetota bacterium, assembly GCA_963754965.1. Lineage (GTDB taxonomy): Bacteria > Actinomycetota > Actinomycetes > Propionibacteriales > Propionibacteriaceae > Microlunatus. The sequence continues at coordinate 197,645 of CAVWIA010000007.1, read as the reverse complement.
GCCGGCCGCGGCCCGGCTGCCGCGGGCTTGGGTCGGCGCGGTCGGCGAGACATCGTGGTCTCGCTGTTGCGGGCCAGGTCGAACAGGTGCTGCCGTTCGGCATCGTCGAGCTGCAGCGCGCGGGCGACGGCCTCCAACACCGACTCCGACGCCCCGGCCAGCTGACCGCGTTCGAGCCGGGCGTAATAGTCCATGCTGACCCCCGCCAACATCGCGACCTCCTCCCGGCGCAGGCCCGTGACGCGTCGCTTGTCACCGAAGCTAGCCAGCCCAGCCTGCTCCGGGTTCAGCCGGGCTCGGCGACTGGTCAGGAACTCCTGAATGTCCTTGCGGCTATCCACGTCCTCGACGCTACGACCTACGCCCTGGCGGAAACAGGACCTGTCAGTGCACCGATGAGCAGCCAAACTCCACCGCCCGCAGGAAAACACCGCCGCTGCCGAGGTCGAGCTCTCCCCGGCTGACCTCGGGGAGATTACCGCGGCCGCCAATCGGGTTGACATCACAGGCGACCGGTACCCGGCACACATGCAACGTTGGATCAACCGCTGACGATGCGTTTCGACACCTCACCACGCTTTCCCAACACAGCAACCGCAAACTGCGTGACATTGCCCAATCAATCGTCGACAGCATCACGGCCAGTCAGCCGGCGAGCACCCGCTCCAATGGCAAGGATCGGGTGAGCGTCGCGCCGACGGGGAATGGCCATCGCCCAAGACCGCCTGGCAGATCTGTGTCTCTCCCCGGCGCGTAGGTTTAGTTATCCGCAAGGTGCCACGAAATCAGCCTTTAGTGCTTTCTCATATTTGCCTCCACACCCACCCGGATGCAGGGTGTGCGCCGGAAGTGCGGCGAGCGTGCGATGCGGATCACACGGGCGAGGTGTGATAGTTGAAATAGTCGGGGTAATCAATCAGTTGGCCCCTTTGGGACCCGCCGAAGCGTCCCAGCCAATCACAACTCTCCAGAGGGAGAAGCATGACCACAAGCACCACCGACCATAACGACGTGATCACCGACAGCCGCGCTGTCGCATCCCGAGACGGCGACAGCCGTGTTGCTCGGGAGACCAAGCCGTCGTTCAAAACCACCGAATTGATCGTCTATGTACTGTCGGTCCTCGGTGTCCTGATCGCCTCTTTGGTGGTCGACGTCAACGCGGACGGTCAAGGTTTCAGCGCCTACCAGGGCTGGTTCCTGGTCACCTTGTTGACCATCGGTTACCTGATCAGCCGTGGCCTTGCCAAGTCCGGCAGCCGCGACGAGACCCGCTGAACGGTACGGTTTGGCAGCTAAGCCAAATCAAACTGTGCGTAGCCAGAGGCGTTGATCTCTGAGCTCCGACGCGATATTCGGTGCGCCCCTTGCGGAGATCCGCAAGGGGCGCACTGCTCTCATTGCCTACTCCGACTTGCATGGAAGCCGGCGAGCGGCGGCCTTGATCGTATGAGAACCGCGGGAGCCAATCGGCTCGGTGTTTTAACGGCATATGAAGCTATCGCCGTCACAGTGCGGTCAGCGTTTCTGCGTTGTCGTCACCACGCGAGGCGGGTGGTGCCCGGTGCAGGCGTACGAGACAGCCGCGCGCGAGCGATCCAGCCGTCGTCGCTTTCCGACGTCGATGCCCGCGGCTCAGAGGGAACCGCCCAGCTCATCCTCGATGTGCACCCGGATGATCTCATCGAAGGAGCTCTCGGCGGCGAAGCCTAAGCGCACGGCCCGCGTCGCCTCCAGGCCCGGGGCCCAAGTCTCGACGATGCGCATGATCGACTGGTCCGGCTCGCGGCGAATCAGGCGGACAGCCTGCTCTCCTGCAACCCGACGCAGCGCATCGATCTGCTCTCCCACGGTGGCGCTGAGGCCGGGCATCGACAACGTCCGTCGTGGGCCGACCTCCTGACCATCGAGTGTGGCCGCACGGACCAGGAACTCCACCGCTGAGCGGGGCGAGGCATGCCAGTGCCGGACCGTATCAGGAACCGGCAGGACCGCCTCCTGCCCGACCAGTGGCTCGCGCAGGATGCTCGAGAAGAAGCCGGAGGCGGCTTTGTTCGGTCTCCCCGGACGGATACAGATGGTGGGCAGCCGGATGCCGATGCCGTCGACGAATCCGCGCCGGGTGTAGTCGGCCAGCAAGAGCTCCCCGATTGCCTTCTGGGTGCCGTAACTGGTCAGCGGCGTCTCCTGGAAGTCCTCGGGAATGGGATTAGGTAGCGGCGCGCCATAGACAGCAATTGACGATGTGAAGACCAAACGAGGGTGGTACCCAACCGCGATGTGCCCCGCCCGGACGGCTTCGAGGAGCGCCCGCGTGCCGTCGAGGTTGACCCAGTAACCCTTCTCAAAGTCCGTCTCGGCCTCACCTGACACCACCGCTGCCAGATGGAAGATCAGATCGGGCTGACCCGCCAGCAGACGCTCGGCCTCGCCAGGTGCAGCCAGGTCGGTGGCCACCAACTCGACCTGACCGGCGGCGCTTGCGGGCTGCTGCGGAGGAACGACGTCGGCAAGGGTCAATCGCTCGACGGCATGGCCCCCGACGTTCCCGTCCCCGACCAGCCGGGCAGTCAACTTGCGACCGATCATGCCTGCCGCGCCGAGTACCAGGACGTGCACAAGAACTCCCCTCAACGCATGCAGGGCCGCGTCCATCTGCTTGCACTGGCGACGCTACGGAAAGCCGCGGCCGCTCCAGTTGGCGGCTTCAGCACCAGCCTAGGGCCGGTGTTCTGATGCCGCAGGCGCCCGGACCGGCACACTTGTGCGTGTGAGCGCAGCGACCGAGCTGATGGAGAACTACCGCAGCGCATTTTCGCGCGGCGACATCACCGCACTCATGGACTGCTTCAGCTTCCCGCTACAGGTTCTCAGCGCCACCGGTGGCGGGGCGTCCGTGTCCGTCGCGGCCGCCGAGACCTGGCCCGGCGTCCTCCATGGTCTGCTTGACGCGTATCAGCGTTTGGGCGTCGTCGAGGCGGTCCCGTTGGCTCTCACAATCGACGAGCCGATGAAGCCGGTCGCTATAGTGCGGGCGAACTGGGCGCTACGGCGACAGGACGGTGATTCGGTCTACAACTTCACCGCGGTCTACACCATGACACGCATCGAGGGCCAGCTCCGGATCGTGGCGATCGCGCACGATGAGCTACCAGCACTCCAGGCCGCGATGCGCGTCACCTCGCGCTGAGGCGTCGTAAGTGGCATCAGCTGACTGGCGCGGGCTGCCGTTCCTGACTGCATGGGGCTGACGGGCCTGGAATGATGGAAAAGATGACGGGGTTGTCGCTCGCATGAAGTCTGTTGTCTACTCGCACACCGGCGATCCGTCGGTTCTTCGTCTCGTGGATCGTGAGCTGACCGCACCGGGGCCTGGCGAGGTCCGGGTCCGTGTGGTCGTTTCCGGTGTCAATCCCACCGATTGGAAGTCGCGCCTTGGTTCTGGCGATGGCTCGGCGCCCCCGTTTCCGGAGGTAACGCCGAATCAAGACGGTGCCGGTGTCGTCGATGCGCTCGGCGAGGGGGTTGTGGACCTTGCGGTGGGGGATCCTGTCTGGGTGTACTTCGCTGGGCACGAGCGGCCGACGGGCACGGCGCAGCAGTACACGAACCTGCCCGCGAAGCGGGTCGTGCGTCTTCCGGGCGGCACAAGCTTTGATGTCGGCGCCAGCCTTGGTGTACCAGCCATGACCGCTCACCGTGCCCTGACGGTCTCTGAGGACGGACCTGAGCGGCTACGTCCCGGTGCGCTGACCGGCAAGGTCGTGCTGGTCGCAGGTGGGGCCGGTGCGGTGGGTCACGCCGCGATCCAGCTCGCGCGCTGGGCGGATGCCACCGTCGTCACGACCGTCTCCGGACCGGCCAAGGCCGCGCTCGCGGCGGCTGCTGGCGCCCACCATGTCATCAACTATCGTGACGACGACGCCGCAACCGCCATCAGGCAGGTAGCGCCCGATGGTGTCGACCTGGTGGTCGAGGTCGCGATCGCGGCGAACTCGCAACTCAATATCGATGTGGTCAAGCCTCGCGCGTCGGTCGCCGTCTATGCCAACGATGGGGGCGGCGAGTTCACGCTCGCCGTCAGGCAAAACATGATCAAGAACCTGCGCTACCAATTCCTGCTGCTCTACACCGTCGGCGATGCGGCCCTGACAGCGGCCGTGGAAGACATCACGGTTGCGCTTGTGGACGGAGCGCTACCCGTGGGCGACAACGCCGGCCTGCCGCTGCACCGGTTCCCGCTCGCCAACACAGCAGACGCGCACCACGCCGTCGAAGCGGGCGCAGTCGGCAAAGTACTGATCGACGTGCCGTAGAACCAACCCCCTTTGGGTGGCCTTCTGGGCTGGTGTGAACACGGTGTTCATCGGGCCGGGACTCGGCGGGTAGGCGGTGTCCCAGCCGGGTCGAGTTGCCACGTGCAAGCTAGCCGCCCGCCATGGCGCCGACGACGAGTAACGGCTCCTCACCGCTGATCACCCGATCGGGAAGTGGGGCGTCGGGCGACTCGTTGGACAGGTCCTCTTCGCAGGCGTAGAAGCGGACGAACGTACGGCGGTGGCCGCTGCGCTGATCCCGAATCGTCCCGCGCAGCATCGGGAACTTGGCTTCCAACGCGTCCAAGACACGGCGCTGCGTGACCGGCGGCCCGAGGTCCAGGCTGACCTCCCCGCTGGTCCGCGCGAGGTTCTTCAGGTGCGCGGGAAGCACAACCCGGATCATCGCAAGACCTGGACTTCCACGGACAGAACTGCGGGCAGGTCTCGGACGATCGGCGACCAGGTGTCGCCCCCATCAGGCGAGCCATAGACCTGGCCACCCGTGGTGCCAAAGTAGATCCCGCACGGATCCAAGGTGTCGACGGCCATCGCGTCGCGTAGCACGTTGACATAGCAGTTTGCCTGTGGAAGACCAACGGTGAGCGGCTCCCACTCGTCGCCCGCGGTGCGGCTGCGGTACACCCGCAGCTTGCCCTCCGGCGGGTAGTGCTCGGAGTCGCTCTTGATCGGCAGGACGTAGACGGTCTCCGGCTCGTTGGCGTGCACGGCGATCGGGAACCCGAAGTCGCTCGGCAGGTTACCGCTGATCTCCCGCCATGAGCCTCCGGCATCGTCGCTGCGCATGACGTCCCAATGCTTCTGCATGAAGAGCACCTCCGGCCGGGACGGGTGCATGGCGATGCGGTGCACACAGTGCCCGACTTCGGCGTCGGTGTCGGGGATCTCGCCGGACCGGAGCCCTCGGTTAATGGGCTGCCACGTTTTCCCGGCGTCGTCGGTGCGGAAAGCGCCGGCCGCCGAGATAGCGACGAACATCCGGTCTCGCTGGGCCGGATCCAGGATGATCGTGTGCAGACACATACCGCCGGCGCCGGGCTGCCAGCGTGGCCCGGACTCGTGAGTGCGAAGTGACGGCAGCTCCCGCCAGTCGCGACCGCCGTCGGTCGTCAGAAAGATCGCGGCGTCTTCGGCGCCCGCGTACACCATGTCGGGGTCATCCGGCGCCGGCTCCAGATGCCATATGCGCTTGAACTCCCAGCCTCTCGGCGTTCCGTCGTACCAGAGGTGCTCGCCGACTGCGCCCTGGTAGGCGAAGCCGTTCCCGACTGGATCCCACGTCTGACCGCCGTTGTCCGACCGCTGGATCACCTGCCCGAACCACCCTGACGACTGAGACGCGTACAACCGATCCGGATCGGCCGGTGATCCGTTGACGTGATAGATCTCCCAACCGCCGAAGTGCGGTCCGCTGATCTGCCAGTCCTGTCGGATACCATCCGCAGTCAGGATGAACGCGCCCTTGCGTGTGCCGACCAATACCCGTATCCGACTCATACCCAACTCCCTTTTCCGGGGCCGTCGGCCCCGCCGAATCGCGCACAATCATGTCCGTCGGCGCCCATGGCGGCCGCGTCCTTAGGACCGTAGACCAGACGCCGCGCCGAAATTCATCGACATTGGATCACTCGTTCACGGGTCGTGCTGCAAGTTTGGTGAGATGGAGCCGGCTATTCCGCGGAAGTCCTGATGGGGGCACTCGCGACGTCGTGGCGAGTGTCGACTAAGGAGATTGCCAGGCGTCGTCGACCGGACGGTAGCCCAGTTGCGGCATCGTCTCCGACAGGTCGGCGCGGCGGTAGCGGTTGGCGGAGATGCCATTGGCCACGACGAAGTTAAGGCCAACGGCTTCCACGGCAGCACGCACCAGCTCGGCGGCATCACGAGGACTTAGCCAGGCGGACAGCTCGCGGGCTGGCACGGTGTCAGCATCCGGACGCTGAGGGGCGAAATATCCGATCCGCAGGGCAACCACCGATGTCGACGTGGTCGCCGCCACCCACGCACCGATGGCCTCGGCCCAGGCCTTCGTTGCTCCGTAGAGATTGCCGGGGCGTGGCGGGTCACCGACCCTCAACTGCGTGTGGTCAGACGCGGCGGAGACTGCGTGCAGGCTACTGGCCAGCACGAGGCGGCGGATGTCGCAACTGACGGCGGCCTGGGCGACCTGGTAGACCCCAATGACGTTGGCCGGCAGCAATCGCTCCCATGATGCTTCGGGGTCAGGAACCGCGGCCAGGTGAATCACCGCGTCGGCGCCGGCGAAGGCCTCTCGACAGGCGTCCGGATTGCCGATGTCCAGCGCGCTGACGCCGTCACTGGCCGTGAGGTCTGTGCTCTGCACGTCCCAGTCCGCAGGAAGTAGCGGAGTGACGGCCCGTCCTATGTGGCCAGCGGCCCCCGTCAACACGACTCGACGGCGGGTCTGCGTCATGACTAAGACGCTACCGAACAGCTGATTCGGTCATTCCACCTGAATCAGTGCCGTTGCGTCGACCGAGTCGGCGATACAGCCTCCACGTGAACAGGTGGCACGATCGTTGGCATGTCTCCGCACGCGAAGGGGTGTGGTCGTTTCGCGAACCGGACGGTCCTCGTCACCGGCGCCGGCTCAGGTATCGGCCGCGCATGCGCGGAACGGCTTGCGGCTGAGGGGGCTCGAGTCGGGCTGGCCGATCTCAATGAGGAAGCCGCCCGGGACGTCATGGCCGGCCTCCCTGACGCCGATCGCCACATCGTCGTCGGGATCGACATCACCGATCGGGCGGTCGTGGAGAAAGCGGTCACGGCGGTCGCCTCTCACTTCGGAGGGCTCGACGTACTGGTGAACGTCGCCGGCGGCGACACCGCGCACCCGGATTTCGAACACACCGAGGACGAGGTCTGGCTCAAGATGTTCGACCTCAACCTGCTCGGAGTCGTCCGTTGCTGCCGGGCCGCTATTCCGCATTTGCGAGGCAGCACCCGGCAGCCGGCGATCGTGACGGTGAGTTCGATCAACGCGCTCACGGCCCTTCGCAGCGAGCCATACTCCAGCGCGAAGGCTGGCCTAGCCGCACTCACCCTCAACCTCGCCGCTCAGCTGGCGCCGGTGATCCGCGTCAATACCGTCGCACCAGCGACGATCCGCACACCGGTGTGGACCAACCAGCCAGGCGGAGCCGATCGCCTCGCCGGCTTTTATCCGCTGGGACGGGTGGGAGAAACCAGTGACGTCGCCGCGGCGATAGCCTTCCTCGCCTCGGATGACGCCGGCTGGATCACCGGCCAAATTCTGCCCGTCGACGGCGGCCTGCTGGCAGCGACTGGCGCGTTCACGGCGATGTAGCGCCTCGCGCTACTCGAGACCCCAGGTGTCCGGGTACTCCCCGACACCTAGGGTGAGGAATTGTGCGCATTGTGGTGATCGGGGGCAGCGGACACGTCGGCAGCTTCCTGGTTCCGAGGTTGGTCCGCGCCGGCCACGAGGTGGTCAACCTGACCCGCGGTCTGCGCGTTCCCTATGTCGATGACGAAGTGTGGTCGGAGGTCGACCAGATCCCGGTGGACCGAGCTGCCGAAGACGCGGCCGGGACATTCGGGAAGCGGGTCGCCGCGTTCGAGGCCGAAGTGGTGGTGGACATGATCTGCTTCACGGTTGAGTCGGCGACCGCGCTGGTGGAAGCACTGCGGGGACACTGCCGGCATTTGGTCCATTGCGGGACGATCTGGCGGTACGGCGCGAGCGTCAAACAGCCGATGCGAGAGGACGACGCCTCACCGCCGTTTGGTGAGTACGGCACGCGCAAGGCTGCCATCGCCGAGTTGCTGGCCACCGAGACACGCTCCGGCGGCCTGGTCACCACCGTGCTCCAGCCCGGTCACATCAGCGGTCCCGGCTGGGCGCCGATCGGGCCGCTGGGAAATCTTGACCCGGACATCTGGTACGCCCTTTCCGCCGGCCGGGAGATCGCCGTTCCGGGCCTGGGTGCCGAGCTCATGCACCACGTCCACGCCGACGACGTGGCGCAGGCGTTCCAACTCGCGGTCGAGCAACGTGAGGTGGCCGCGGGGGAGTCATTCAACGTGGTCGCGCCCTCGGCGCTGACGGTTCGCGGCTTCCTAGCGATCGGCGCGGGCTGGTTCGGGCAGACGGCCAGGACCCGGTCGGTGAGCTGGTCCGAGTTCCGGTCCGGCACCACCACGGAGTACGCCGACTCCAGCTGGCAGCACCTTTCGCGCAGCCAGTACGCCTCGATTGAGAAGGCACGCACGCTGCTCGGCTACGCCCCGACCTTCGAACCGGAAGGCGCGGTCCTTGAGGGCATCCGCTGGCTGATCGACCATGATCGGCTCGAGGTCGCCAACCGCCTGGTCAGCTAGCGAAATCATGAGCACTGATGACTGATGTTCAGCTTGGGACCGGTGTGCGTGCGTACGGGAGACTGCTGCGGCACGGTCCCGCCTCTCGACCGTTCACCTTCGCCGCCCTGGCCCGGCTGACGCTGGCCATGATCCCGCTCGGCATTTTGATCCTTGTGGAGCAGGAGCGGGGAGCGTATGCGGTCGCCGGTGTGGTGAGCGGCGCGTACGCGATCGGCGCGGCGTTGGGAACTCCCGTGTGGGGCCGGCTGATGGACCGCTTCGGGCAGGTTGCGGTGCTGGTGCCGACCGCGATCATCTGCTCCGGGCTGCTCGTCGGGCTGGCCCTTGCCACCACAAGTGGAGCGCCTGACCGGGCCCTTATCGCGGTCGCTGCCGGCGTTGGGCTCAGCTATCCGGCGATCAGCCCGGCACTGCGCTCGAGCTTTCGGATTGTCCTGCCGGACCCCCGGGCCCGGCGGGTCGCGTTCGCCCTTGACGCGACCTCTGTGGAGCTTGCCTTCGTCTGCGGCCCGCTGCTGCTGTCGGCCCTGCTGGTTCCGCGTATTCCGCTCCTTCCACTCCTGGTCACTGCCGGGCTGCTGGCTGGCGGTGGACTCGCCTACTGCGCGACTGGAGTCGCCCGCCGGGCCAGTGCGGCAGTTCAGCGGGCAGCCTCGGGTGAGACGAGAACGTCAGGCGAGGGCTCGCGGACAGCTTTGGCCTCGGCGGGGGTGGTGGCCGTCCTTACCGTGATGTTGATGCTGAGTATTGGCTTTGGGCAGCTCGATACCTCGATGGCGGCGACCTCGGACCGCGTGCTGGGTGGCACCGAGCACGTGGGCGTCCTTTTCGCCGCAATCGCTGGCGGCAGCACCGTCGGCGGGCTCGCGTTCGGTGCGCTGTCCTGGTCCTTCGACGAACGCCGTGCGGTACCGGTCCTTCTCTGCCTGTTCGGGCTGTTCCTCGCTCTGCTTGCCGGGCTGCTGAGTGCGGGCGTGGTGAGCCATCTGATTCTGCTGCCGGTACTTTTCCTCACCGGGCTGACCATCGCTCCGACGTTGATCATGCAGCAGAGCCTGCTGGATCACCTCGCGCCGGCGCACCGGCTGAACGAGGCTCAGGCCTTCCTTTCGGCCTCCAACACCACAGGTGCGGCGGTGGGCACGGCGATCGCGGGCATCGTGATTGACGTGGCCGGCCTGTCCTGGTCCTTTGTTGGCGCCGCGCTGGGCGTGCTGTTCGCGGCAGGGGTGGCCCTGCTCAATCAGCCTCACTGGCCAGTCCTGCGCCGTTCTTGATCAAGCTGGTGACCCTGGTCACGGATGGTGTCCCCATGTTCCGGGAGCCGACCGGAGCCAACCGCCTGGCCGGAGGAGTGGGCCGACCGGCTACCAGGCGTAGTCCTCGGGCGCGGTCTTGCGTCCGGGGAAAATCTCATCGAGGCGGCGCAGATGCTCCGGCGACAGGCTGAGCTCCACGGCAGGCAATGCGCTGTCCAACTGGTCACGGGTTCGCGGACCGATGATCGGTGCAGTGACCGCGGGCCGAGTGAGCAGCCACGCGAGGCCTAGCGTGCCCGGTTCCGTCCCGACCTCCTCGGCCAGGTTCTCGTACGCCTGGACCTCGTCGCGATGCTTAGCGAGGCTCTGTGCCGCGCGGCCCTCGAGTCGCCGGACGCCGGTGTTCTCCTTCTTGATCACCCCACCGAGCAGGCCGCCCTGCAGCGGTGACCAGGGGATGATTCCGAGGCCGTAACGCTCTGCAGCCGGCACAACCTCCAGCTCGATGTCTCGAACGAGCAAGTTGTAGAGCGACTGCTCGCTGACCAGGCCCATCAGGTTTTGCCGGGCCGCGGCGGCCTGCGCGTCGGCGATGTGCCAGCCGGCGAAGTTGCTGCTGCCGACGTAGAGGATCTTGCCCGCCTGCACCGCGACTTCGATCGCCTGCCAGATCTCCTCCCAAGGAGTGTCCCGATCGACGTGGTGGAACTGGTAGAGATCGACGTAGTCGGTCTGCAGCCGGCGCAAGCTCGCATCGAGCGCGCGGCGAATGTTGAGCGCCGACAACTTTCCCTCGTTGGGCCAGTCGCCCATCTCGCCGTAGACCTTGGTGGCGAGAACGGTCCGCTCCCGCCGGCCGCCACCGCTCGCGAACCAGTTGCCGATGATGGTTTCCGTCTCGCCCGGCTTGCTGCCGTAGCGGTTGGCGGTGTCGAAGAAGTTGATCCCCGCCTCGTGGGCGATGTCCATGATCGCGTGCGCGTCTTCCTCCGAAGTTCGGGGCCCGAAATTCATAGTGCCGAGACAAAGTCGGGAGACTGAAAGGCCAGTACGGCCGAGGTATGTGAAGTCCATTCAGCCAGCCTTTCACCTTCGCGCGGCGGGGCCGATCGAGGTGGTCCGGAGGGACCCGCGGCAGCGCTGGTCAGTGGTCGTTGTGGAGCAGCGGTACACGCAGGTGAAAGGGCCGTCGAAGTAGGTTTGCCGTCGACCTTTTTAACCCGCCTGGCTGCTCGCGGGGGCGAGTTTCCCTTCGGCTTGGGCAATGCGCTCCAGGTCTGCTCTCGCATCGAGTTCGCTGAAGGTCTCGCGAGCCTCAGCGAGCAGACCCTCGGCTTCCTCTCGGCGGTCCTGGGTGCGGAGCCAGCCGGCGAGGTCGGTCTGAGCTCTGGCGTGCCAGTACTTATAGCCAAGGTCGCGCATGCTTTCCACGGCTGAGCGCAGTTCTGCCTCGATGTCGGTATCCGACTGCTCGCTGGCGATACTCATCAGGGCGGCATACCGCGCCCGCTGCGCGGCAAGGTAGGGCGGTACATGTCCCGGCGGAGCGTCAGAGGCCATGGCGAGCAACGCCTTGGCCTCGTCCTGATCTTCGCAGCGCATGGCGGCCTCGAGGGCCAGTGGCCAGGCCAGCCGGAAGCTTTCCGAAATCAAGCCGTTGGATTCGTACGCACTTCTGGCTGCCTTGATCGCCAACGCGAGGGACTCATCCGGTGGTCCGGCGGCCAAAGCGACCCCAGCCTCGGCGATCAGGTACGAATCCCTGCTCTGCGCGTCGTCGTCATCAGACCAGCTCTTCAGCTCACGCAGATGGGTTCGTGCGGCGTCGAGGTCCCCACGGGTGACGGCCAACATGAGCAGGGGAAAGTGTCCGAAGTTCTGCAGCTCCGAGATTGTGATGGACTCCAGTGCGCGTCCGGCATAGCTTTCCGTCCGATCCCACTGGCCCGTGAAGAAGTAATGGAAGGCGAGGTTGCTGAGAGCAACCGCTCTGTTGCCGACATCGCCCAGTCGTTCAGCGAGCTCAAGCGCCGCAAGGTGTTCGGGCTCAGCTCCCGGCAGGTCTGACTGCTCTCGGACGTCGGCCAGGTTTCCTCGTCCCATCAGCTCCGCGCCGGGGAGGTCGTGGGACCGGGCTACCTCGACGAGCGCTGCGAACATGGCAGCGGCTTCCGGTGCGTGGTGCTGCCGCTGAAGAAGCCATCCTTTGGCATTGAGGGCTCTGCACAAGACATTGGGAGAGTCGGCGGCACTAGCGAGCTCGTGTGCCCTATTTGCGTGCTCCGCGACTTCTTCGTCAGTCATCGCGAAGGCATACCACTCCGCCAGAATGGCGTGGGCTTCCGCCTCCGCCGCCACTTCCTGATTCGCGGCCAGCACCTCGACGGCGCGCCGCAATACAGATATCCCGTCCGCTATCCGCCCGAGAACGCTCAGGCACCGCGCGAGAAGTGCATCCGACCAGGCGGCGGCCACGTCCCGTCCCGCCGCTCGGTGGCCGGCGGATGCCTGTTCGTAGAGCTCGAGTGATTTTTCGTACTGCCCACTCCGATAGCGCATCTGGGCGGCCGATTCGGTCAGTCGCAGCTGCTCGATCTCATTCGTGGCGAGGTTCGCGGCCGTCTCGTAATATCCGGCGGCGCGGTCAGGCAAACCTAAAGACGCTACGCGTGCGGCAGCGCGCCCGTACGCGGCGGCCGCGCGAGCACGGATATCGTCCTTGTCGGGGTCACTCCGTGCCATTTGGTAGGCGTCGTTGTAGTGGGCTGCCACCAACTCGACCACGTCTATCGGAGAGGTCTGCTCAAGGCGTGTTGCGACCGCGAGGTGGCGAACCTTCCGTTGCCTGCGACTCAGCAGATCGCTGGCAACGGTCTGCAGAATCGACTGGACGAATTGATACTCCTTGCCACCCGCCGAGGCCGATTCGGCGGCCACCCTGAGGACGCCCTTCCGCACCAACGCCTGGAGCGTGGCGTCGACCTCATCATCGGGCGCTGTCGTGACGGCGCTGATCGCCTCCCGCGCGAATGAGTGTCCGAGGATCGCCAGGCCTTTGACGAGATCTCGCTCGGCCGGTGGCAACCGGTCGAGCCGGGCGGCGATCAACGCGATGAGCGAGGCAGGCACCTCAAGATCAGCGTCTGGACTGAGCAGCACGTGGTGGCCGCCTCGGGCGATGACGTGGCCACGATCCACCAGCGCCCGAACCGTCTCGACCACGTAGAGAGGGACACCGGCTGAGTGTGCGGCGATCTTTGCCTTCTGCGCCGGCGGCATTCCTGGCACGAGGCCGTCCAAGATCTGCTCGATGAGATCCGAGGAGAGTGGCTCAAGATGAAGGGAACCCGCGTTGCGATGCTCTCCAGTCAGGCTCGCGCTTTCCTTTTCGTACTGAGCCCGCATCAGAGTGAGGATGAACAGGGGCCGGTCGGATGACCACTCCAGCAGATAACGCAAGAAGTCCAGCAAACCGCTGTCTGCCCACTGCAGATCTTCGAAGACCAGAACCACTGGTTGGCCGTCGCTCAATCTCTCGAAGAACAGCCGCCACGCGGCAAAAAGTTCCTGTCGGGTGAAGTCCCGGTCCGACGCATCGATGAGTACGCACAACCTCGGCTCGACGAACCTGTGCTCATTCTCGTCAGGGATCCATTGCGAAAGGCGTTCCGCGAGCTTGGCCCGTGCCGCATCACCGGCGTCGTCCGCTCGCAGGCCGAGCCGGTGCCGGACCATCTCACTCAACGCCCAGAAGGCGACGCCGTCGCCGTACGAGAGGCATCGCCCGCGAAGCCAGGCGACCTGCGAAGCCGAGCCTGCAGCGTATGCCTCGAACTCGGAGGCCAGCCGAGTCTTTCCGACGCCCGCCTGCCCCGTGAGCGCCACCAGTTGGGCTTGTCGACTCGGTACAGCTGTCTCATAAAGGGTCTGGAGCTCGGCCAGCTCACGATCACGACCGACGAACGACGTCTCCAGGTCATCCGGCTGAGGATCTCGATCAGGCCCGACTGCGCGGAGTGCCCTCCAGAGCGGGATCGAGCCTGGCATGCCTTTGAGCCGGTGGTCGCCGGCCGAGGCGTAGGCGATCGTGGCGCGCGTTCCGCGCATGGTCACGTCGTCCACGAGCACACTGCCGGGCGGCGCGGCCGACTGAATTCGTGAGGCAAGGTTCACGCTGTCGCCGGCCACCAGACCCTCGTCCGCGCGGTTCAACAGAGCGACTCGGCCGGTCACCACCCCGCCCCGAGCCGTCAGATCGGCCAGTCCGTGTTGCTGGCCGAATTGCGCAACCGACGCCAGCACCTCCAGGCCCGCTACGACACAACGTTCGGCGTCGTCCTCGCGGGTTGCGTCCGCACCCCACACGGCAACGATCGCATCGCCGATGAACTTCTCGACCTCACCGCCGTACCGACCGACGATGCTCCGAGCCAGCTCGAAGTAGCCGGACAGCATGTCTCGGAGATCGAGGGCATCCCAGGAGTAGGTCAGCGCTGTGTAATCCGCGAGGTCTACAAACAGGACCGACGCCCAGCGCAACTCGCCGGCCTGTTGCCGAGAAGGGGACCCCGTCATGGGTTCGATGTCTCAGGGTAACCGGCCCGCTCAATAGCTCAGGGGAGTTGCCGAACCTCCCCATTTCAGGAGTGGCCTGCCGCGAAACACCCCGTTGATCTTCGTGCCAGCAGCTACTCGACCGTCGGTTGCTTTTCGTCGTCCACCAGCAAACCGAGCTCGTTCAGTTTCTCGACGAACACTGAACCGTCCGGGGCGTACAGCCAGGGAACCGTTGAGCCGGTGGGCGCGGCGTGAGTCTTGCCGGCACTTCCTGCCAACACGGCCTGCCCCGGACTCAGCTGGCGGATACAGACCGCGGCAACGCGCTCAGGGTGGCTGGAGACGAAATTGCCGTAGATCTCCTCATCGTGCTGGCCGTCGTCGCCGATCAGCACCCACTTCAGATTCGGGAACTCCTCCGCGAGCCGTTCCAGACTGTGGCGCTTGTGATCGCTGCCGCTGCGGAACCAGCTGGTTTCGGTCGGCCCCCAATCGGTGAGCAGCAAGGCGCCGGCGGGATAGAGGTTGCGGGCGAGGAATCGGGTCAGGCTCGGCGCCACGTTCCATGCGCCGGTGGACAAATAGATCACCGGCGAATCCGGATAGGCGCGCGCCAATCGCTCGTAGAACACCGGCATCCCTGGTGTAGGACGGCGAGAGTGCTCATTCAGGACAAACGCGTGCCAGGCGGCCAACATCGGTCGAGGCAACGCGGTGACCATCACCGTGTCGTCGACGTCGGAGACGATGCCGAGCCGGGCTGCCGGATCGACGACGTAGATCTCGGCCTCGTTCGGCGGCCGATCGATCGTCGGCTCGGGGCCTGGATTCTCGGCCTGCAGGCCGATGGTGTGCCACCCCGGGCTCAGCGAGATCGGCACTACCGCATCTATGAGTCCACTCCGATTCGCAGTGACCGTGTGGCGCTGCTCACCGATGGTCACGGAAACCTTGGCGTGATCGACCGGTACGCTCAAGAAACTGCGCCAGCCGCGGATTCCTTCGGGGTTCGGGGTTGAGGCCCGTTCGGTGATGTCCGGGGTCAGCAGCACCCGGCCCAGCACTCGGATCCAACTGGTCGAGCCGTAACCGGTGTATGGCACGACGGTGGCCAGGTGGCCGTCCTTGCGGGCGCGTTGCTCACGCCACTCCCGTAGGGTGTCGCTGGCCCGTGCAGCCCGGTGCCGGACCGGCGGGGGAGGCTCAGGCAGAGGTTCGAAGCTCACAGTTGATGCTATTGCCTCCGCTCAGCGCGCGGGTATCACTCACTGCCGCTTCGCCGCAGGACTTCGCTCAGCCGTTCGGCGGCTGCGATAACAGCAGGGGCGTGCAGCCGGCCGGGTTGCCGAGAAAGCCGTTCGATCGGACCGGAGACGCTGACGGCCGCGATGACCTTTCCCGACGGTGAACGTACGGGCGCCGAGACCGACGCGACGCCGGGCTCCCGCTCACCGACTGAGTGAGCCCAGCCACGACGTCGTACGGCCGCCAGCGCGACCGCCGAGTACCGGCTGCCCCGTAGACCCCGCTGCATCCGGTCGGGCTCCTCCCAGGCGAGGAGCACCTGAGCGGCAGAACCGGCGTTCATGGTCAACTGGGTGCCTATGGGCACGCTGTCACGGAGGCCGGAGGCGCGTTCTGCGGCAGCGACGCATACCCGGTAGTCACCCTGGCGTCGGAACATCTGGGCGGACTCGCCGGTGATGTCGCGCAGCCGGGCAAGCACGGGTCCTGCGGTGGCCAGCAGCCGGTCCTCACCAGCCGCAGAGGCCAGCTCGCCGAGCCGGGGGCCGAGGATGAACCGGCCTTGAAGATCACGGGAGACCAGGCGATGATGCTCGAGTGCCACCGCCAGCCGATGGGCCGTTGGTCGGGCCAGCCCGGTGGCCGACACCAGGCCCGCAAGTGTGGTCGGTCCGGTCTCCAAGGCGCTCAACACGAGGGCGGCTTTGTCCAGGACGCCGACACCGCTAGAGTTGTCCATGTCTTGATACTGCCGTCTCGAATGCTGGAATGCAAGTCTGGCGAAGCCACAGGGCCCGAAGGGAGCTGCTCACCGCAATGGGCAAGACACTGAGCGAAAAGGTCTGGGATGCGCACGTGGTGCGCTCCGCGGCGGGGGAGCCGGACCTGCTCTACATCGATCTGCACCTGGTCCACGAGGTGACCAGCCCGCAAGCCTTCGACGGGCTTCGTGCGGCGGGCCGCCGCGTCCGGCGCCCCGACCTCACCCTGGCTACCGAAGATCACAACACACCGACGCTCAACATCGACCGGCCCATCGCCGATCCGGTGTCGCGCACGCAGGTCGAGACCCTTCGCCGCAACGCCAAGGAGTTCGGAGTCCGGATCCACAGCCTCGGAGACCTTGATCAAGGAATCGTGCACATCATCGGACCGCAGCTCGGTCTCACGCAGCCGGGAATGACGATCGTCTGCGGCGACTCGCACACCTCAACCCACGGAGCCTTCGGTGCGCTGGCCTTCGGCATCGGCACGTCGGAGGTCGAGCACGTGCTCGCCACCCAGACACTGCCGCAGGCAAAGCCCAAGACCATGGCGGTCAATGTGGACGGCCAGCTCTCGGCTGGGGTCACCGCCAAGGACATCGTGCTGGCGCTGATCGCCAAGGTAGGCACCGGCGGGGGACAGGGCTACATCGTCGAGTACCGGGGATCAGCCATCGAAGCGCTCTCCATGGAGGGCCGGATGACGATTTGCAACATGAGCATCGAATGGGGCGCCAAGGCAGGCATGATCGCGCCGGACGAGACCACGTTCGGATACATGAAGGGTCGGCCGCACGCCCCGGTGGGCGAGGAGTGGGACGCGGCCGTGGCCTACTGGCAGACGCTTCACAGCGATCCTGATGCACTGTTCGACGCCGAGGTGGATCTGGACGCAAGCGCGTTGACCCCGTTCGTCACCTGGGGCACCAACCCGGGTCAGGGCGTCCCGCTGGGTGCTGCGGTGCCCGATCCGGAGACCTTCGGCGAAGAGGCCGACCGGACCGCCGCGACCAAGGCCCTGGAGTACATGGCGCTGCAGCCCGGCCAACGGATGCGCGACATCGCTGTCGACACGGTCTTTCTGGGGTCGTGTACGAACGGGCGGATCGAGGACCTGCGCGCGGCCGCCGACGTGATCAAGGGGCATCACGTTGCCGAGTCCGTACGGATGCTCGTGGTGCCCGGGTCCGCCCGGGTCCGCCTGCAGGCCGAACAGGAGGGACTTGACGCGATCTTCCTCTCCGCCGGAGCGGAGTGGCGAGCTGCGGGCTGCTCAATGTGTCTTGGCATGAATCCTGATCAGTTGAAACCCGGAGAGCGAGCGGCGTCCACGTCCAACCGCAACTTCGAAGGACGGCAAGGCAAGGGCGGCCGTACTCACTTGGTCTCGCCGTTGGTGGCCGCCGCAACGGCGGTTACGGGAAAGCTCAGCTCACCGGCCGACTTGTAAGGAGAGAGGCAGTGGAGAAGTTCACCAGCCATACCGGGACCGCTGTCCCGCTGCGGCGGAGCAATGTCGACACGGACCAGATCATTCCGGCCGTCTACCTCAAGCGGGTGACCAAGACCGGGTTCGAGGACGGCTTGTTCGCCGCCTGGCGATCCGATCCGAATTTCGTGCTGAATCAGCCCCAATACGCGGGAGCCACGATCTTGATCCCGGGGCCCGACTTCGGGACGGGATCGTCGCGCGAGCACGCAGTCTGGGCACTGCAGAACTATGGGTTCCGGGTGGTGATCGGGTCTCGCTTCGGCGACATCTTCCGCGGAAATTCCGGCAAAGCGGGCCTAGTAACAGCGGTTGTCGATCAGAAGATCGTCGAGGAGCTCTGGGATTTCGTCGAGGCGAATCCGGCCGCCCCGCTGACGGTCGACCTGCTGCAGCGTTCGATCACCGCGCCGGACTTCAACACTGAGTTCGAGATTGACGACTACACCCGTTGGCGCCTACTGGAAGGCCTGGACGACATCGGCTTGACCCTTCGCCAGGTTGACCACATCGATGCGTACGAAATGCAGCGACCCGCATTCAAGCCGAAAACGCTGCCGGTGAAGGTGGACGCTGTCTCCTGACTCAGTTCTGACGTCTTTTTCGCAACGACACAACGCAGATGTGCCGTTGCGGTGATTGTCTGAGTGCTGCAGTTTCCCTAGCGTAGGTTCCGCAGGCGTAGCGGACGGCTGCCTTAGACGCGGGGCTTGGTTTGCGCAGGCCGGAAGGGAAGCCATGAACAAGGCTCAGTTGATCGAGGCCCTTGCCGATCACTACAACGGCAGCAAGACCGAGGCAGCCAAGGCGTTGAATGCCGTTGTGGACACGATCACTCAGAAGACGGCAGCAGGCGAAAAGGTTTCCATCACTGGGTTCGGTGTTTTCGAGAAGGTCGCTCGATCGGCCCGCATGGTGCGCAATCCCCGCACCGGAGAACGCAAGCGAGCCAAGGCAACCGCAGTCCCACGGTTTCGGGCTGGCTCGGATCTGAAGGCCTATGTCTCTGGTGCCAAGAAGCTGCCGAAGCTGGGTGCAAAAAAGACTTCTCCAGCGGCGAAGGCGCGCACCGGCCAAGAGCACCGCGAGGAAGAGCAGCCCGACCAAGGCCGCTGCCAGCAAATCGACGACTACGAGAACGGCCGCCAAGGCGCCTGCCAAATCCACCGCCGCGGCGAAGAAGTCTTCAGCCAAGAAATCCGGCGCGAATCGCTGAACAGCTCACTCCGGCCAGGCAGACAGAACCTGGCTATCGCTGACGACCGCGTGCAGCCGCTGGCCGCTCGGAGCTGGCGGTCTGCTCAACGCACCTGCTGGCAGCTTCACGCGGTGGCCGTCCACCGTGACCGCGGTCTGGGCATCGCCGGACTGGGCATCGTCAGCCATGATCAGTTCATATCGGCCCAGGCGCCCTCGCCCGTCGAACAACTTCGCCGTGGAGGATCCGAGCCCGAGGAAGTAGGCGTCATACAGGTCCACCTCGCTGTCTACATCGCGGCGCGCGTCCGCCAGTGGCCCGCCTAGCTCGGCTGCACCTAGCGCGACGGCTCCTGACGCCCGATGCCCGGCGGCTGAGCGACCCTGAAAGTGCGGGTCCAGCTCCCTGCCCGAGGCGATGAGCATCGTCGTTCCGGTACCAGAGGCATCTGCCACAAAGGCACGCCCTCGGGGGATAGCGGCGCCGAGCACCGCTCGGATCGAATCCGGCCGGACGGCCGGCAGATCACCAACACACGCCAATGTCGAAGAGAATCCCGCCCTCGCCGCAGCCTCCTCGCCGTGCCGCAATGCGGCGTTCATACCGGCTGCCACCGGTTCGGACAGAACTCGCACTGAAATCCGTTCGCGGTTCAGCTGGGCGGCTAGCTCTGGCTGCTTGCTGATCACGATCACCGGAAGCACAGCCGTCAGCGCGCGAAGAGTGTCCAGCGCCATAGTCCAGGCCAGTCGTCGGCGGAGCGGGCCAGGCACCGTCACGAGCCGAGATTTTGCGACCTCGGCGCGTTTCAGGGCCACCAGCGCGACGCATCTCTTCGCGGCGGGTTTTCCGCTTTCCTGCATGCCAGCTCGCAGGTTGTGGTTTGCCATGATCTTGCGATGCTGCCACGAAGATCCCGTAGGGTGAAGCCGGCTCAGCTACCTCAGTGCGGAACGCTGTGAGGACATCACCAGCGAAAGAAGGTGATCATGAAGCGCCGCGAGCCCCGTGACGCGCTGCGACCGCTCTCGGAGGCCAACACCGAGCCGGCGGAGCCGGCGCTTGTCCGCACAGTCTCGTTGTTGCACGCGATCATGCGGCCGTTGACCAAGCGAGATTGGCAAGATCAGCAGAAAGTACCGCAAACCGGCGGTGCAATCTTCGTGGTCAATCACATCTCCAATGTCGATCCGCTGGCCGTGGGGCAGTTCCTGGCCCTTTCCGGTCGCTGGCCGCGGTTCCTGGCCAAGTCATCGCTCTTCGAGATCCCGATAGTCGGCCGAGTACTGCGTGCATGCGGACAGATCCCGGTGCAGCGCCAGGCTCCAGCGGCGGCCGACGCGCTGGCTGCGGCAGTCCACGCGGTCGAGGTCGGCCAGGCCGTCACCATCTATCCGGAGGGCACGATCACCCGCGACCCTGAGCTGTGGCCAATGGCGGCCAAGACCGGCGCCGCTCGGATCTGCCTGCAGACCGGTTGCCCTGTGATCCCGATCGGCCAATGGGGTGCGCAAGAGATCATGTACGGCACCAGGATCGGTCTGCCGCGGCTCATGCCACGCAAGACGCTGCGACTGAAAGTTGGTGATCCGGTCGAACTCGATGATCTGCGCTCCCCACCGGTCAGTTCCACGATCCTGATCGAAGCGACGGACCGGATCATGGACGCGATCACTGCCCTGGTGGCTGAGCTTCGTGGCGGGGTCCCGCCGTCGAAGCGCTTCGACCCGCGGGCCAAGCTGGATGCACCACCGGGCAAGGACAACTCGTGAGCACCGCGCGGGTAGCGGTGATGGGTTCTGGCTCCTGGGGCACCGGATTCGCCATGGTCTTGTGCGACGCCGGTAACGATGTCCGGCTTTGGGCGCGCCGGCCAGAGCTCGCCGCTGCCATCAACGGCGAACACCGTAATGTCGATTACTTCCCGACTATCGCGCTGCCTGAAGGGCTGCGTGCGGTCAGCGATCCGAATGAGGCTATGGACGCCGCCGACTTCGTCGTGCTAGCGGTGCCGTCGCAGTCGCTGCGCGGCAACCTCAGCCACTGGACCCTACCGTCGGACGCCATCGTGGTGAGCCTGGCCAAAGGCATTGAGGTCGGCACCGGACTGCGGATGAGTGAAGTGATCGGGCAGGCCGCCGCAGTACCGGCCGAGCGAATCGCGGTCGTGACCGGTCCGAATCTGGCTCGGGAGATCGCCGAACGGCAACCGTCGGCCAGCGTGGTGGCGAGCAGTTTCCTGCCGGCCGCTGAGGCGCTGCAGGGGGTTTGCCACACCGCCCGCTTCCGGGCATACACGAACTCTGATGTTGTCGGCTGCGAACTGGGCGGCGCCACCAAGAACGTGATCGCGTTGGCGGTGGGTATGGCGATCGGACTTGGTCTGGGTGCCAACGCGACCGCGTCCGTGATCACTCGAGGCCTCGCCGAGATCGCTCGGCTCGGTGCGGCGCTGGGAGCGGATCCCCACACCTTCTCGGGTCTGGCCGGCCTCGGTGATCTGGTCGCCACCTGCTCGTCACCGTTGTCACGCAACCGCGCGTTCGGCGAGGAGCTTGGCCGAGGACACAGCGTCGCCGAGATCGCGGCGGCCACGCGGCAAGTCGCCGAGGGCGTGAAGTCCTGTGCGTCGATCGAGCTGCTGGCTGCCCGGCATGGGGTGGAGTTGCCCATCACGGCTGCCGTGGCGGAGGTGATTGGGGGCCGGCTGACCCCGCCAGAGATGATCAACTCGCTGATGTCGCGATCCGCCAAGCCAGAGCGGTATTGATCAGCTGACCCGCAGCGCGTCTTCGATGTCGGCCCAGAGGTCTTCCACGTGTTCGATTCCGACTGACATCCGGACTAGGCCCTCCGGTACGGTCCGCAGCTCACTTCGCCAACGGCGCCGGCGTTCGAGAGTCGATTCGACTCCGCCCAGACTGGTCGCGTGCACCCACAAGTGGAGCCGATCGATGAAGGCATTGGCGGTGGCCGCGTCCGCGAGTTCGATAGCCATCAGCGAGCCGAAGCCGGCCATGATCCGGCTAGCCAGCTTGTGCCCAGGATCGTTCGGCAGGCCGGGGAATCGAATCCGGCACACCGCCGGATGTCGAGCCAAGCGATCGGCGAGGACAGTGGCGTTCTCCTGCGCTCGGTCCAGACGCAAGGCCAGGGTGCGCAGGCCGCGCAGGACCAGGTAGGACTCCATCACCCCAGGGACAGCGCCGTGCAGTCTGCGAGTAGCCTCCAGCCGGCCGTACAGATCATCCAAGTCCGACCTCACGACAACGGCGCCGAGCAGCGCGTCGGAGTGGCCGGACATGAGCTTCGTGGCGGAGTGCAGCACCAGATGAGCCTGGAGACTGAGTGGCTGCTGGAGCAACGGCGTCGCGAAGGTGTTGTCGACCACGACAATCGCCGTATCCGACGCAGCGGCGGCCACGGCTGGGATGTCGGCGATCTCGATGGTCGGATTCGTGGGGGACTCGATCCACAGCAGGTCCGCGCCTTCGGCGGCTGAGAGCACGGCAGCCGTGTCGGATACCGTCACCCGGCGTACGGTCCAGTTGAGGAGCGCGGCGCGTTGGTCGATCAGGGCGGAGACTCCGAGATAGCAGCTCGTCGGTATGACGACGGTCGCGCCGGCCGGCACGAGCTCGACGATTGCGTGCGCCGCGGCCATCCCGGAGCTGAAGGTCAGCGCTGTGCCCCCCTCGAGTTCACCGATCGCACGCTCCAGGGCCTGCCAGGTCGGGTTGGCGTAGCGACCGTAGCCGAGGTCTCCGTCGTCAGGATGGTGTGATCCGACGTAGGTCGAGGCGAACACGGCCGGTTGATTGAAGGGAGCATCGACTTCACGCTCCGGGCGGCCGGTGGTGACGGCCAGGGTCTCAGATCGAAGGCCACCCGGTGTGGGTTCTCTCATGTGCCCAGTCTTGCGCGCCTTGCTCCCTTGGCCATGGGCTCCCTGTAGGGTGTCGGATCGGTAGGTCTGGGGAGGAAGCCATGAGCGACGATCGGCCGGTTGTCGGGACCGCGGCCTCCCGTACGCGGGTGGCGGTCATATTCGGCGGCACCAGTGGCGAACACGGGGTTTCCTGCCTGACGGCGGCGGCCGTGCTGGCCGCCATGGACCGCGACCGCTATGACGTCGTTGGCGTCGGCATCACTCCGTCCGGCCGATGGGTTCGAGTGAGCGACACCGCGATCGCGGGCCTGCATCAGACGAACGGTCACCTGCCGGTCCTCGGTGAGGACGCGCACGACGCCATGCTCGTACGGGGGGTGAGAGGCAGCGAGTTGGCTGTCCGTGACCGCTCAGAGCTGGAGCCGCTCGGTCCCGTCGATGTCGCTCTTTCGCTGCTGCACGGGCCGTTCGGTGAGGACGGCACCATCCAGGGCTTGTTCGAGATGATGGGGACCCGCTACGTGGGCGCCGGTGTGCTGGCCAGCGCGGTCGGCATGGACAAGCACTACATGAAACTGGTGCTCGCCGCGTCTGGACTGCCGGTTGGTCCGTTCGTGGCCATCACCTCCGCCGAGTGGGTGCGAGACAAGGTGGCGTCCCTTGACGCGTGCTCAGCGCTGCATTTCCCCGTCTTCGTCAAGCCGGCCCGCGGCGGCTCGAGTCTCGGGATCACCAAAGTCGACCGCCCCGGCAGGCTGGAAGCTGCTATTGAAGAGGCGCGTCGATTCGATCCCAAGGTGGTCGTCGAACAGGGCTTCGCTGACGCCCGTGAGCTGGAGTGTGGGGTCCTCGAGTCGCTCAACGGTGGGCGGCCGGTGGCTAGCGAAGTCGCGGAAATTCGGGTGCGAAACGAGTCCGGGTTTTACGACTACCGAACGAAGTATCTTGCCGGCGAACAGGTAGACCTTGTCGTACCGGCCGAGGTCGAGCCGCCCGTCGCTGAAGAGGTCAGGTCGCTGGCCGTGCGAACGTTCGAAGCAATCGGCTGTGAGGGTCTCGCCCGGGTGGATGTCTTCGTCACGCACGAGGGCCGGATCATGATCAACGAGATCAACACCATGCCGGGCTTCACCGCTCACTCGATGTTTCCGCGCGTGTGGGCCGCCAGCGGTCTGGACTACCCGGCGCTGATCGACCGGTTGATCACGCTCGCACTGCGGCGCCCGATCGGCCTCCGCTGAGCTTTGCTGCCCGTTAATCAGAGGCAGGGTTTGAGAAGGGGGTCGTGGGAGCTGACGGTGGCGGCCAGATCGACGAGGGCATTGGCCTCCGGCGCGTACTCCGACGGGACGCCGACCTCGACGTAGCTGGTCCGGCCGATGGTGGTGAACAAGTAGCCTCCGGACGCCTCCTCCGCGAACCATCCGACGCCGTTGACCTCGTAGCAGGGGCTGGCGTTGCTGAGCTTCGGAGGTTTGTCCACTCCACAGCGCAGCGTGATCGCCGGATCACCCCATGCCGCGGAGTTGCGTCCCGGCTCGACCTTTCGTCGCTGCCCATCGAGGACACTCACGGGCAAGTCGGACATCAGTGCGGTGCAGACCCGCTCCGATTCTCCGGTCGGGGCCGGGTCAGGCAGCGAGACGATACCTGAACAGGCCGCCAGGCCGCCCGCCGCGGCCAACATGGCCACCCAACAGGCGCGCAGCTTCAGATGTGGACGACTGGACAGGTGACTGTTCGCGTGATGCCGGGCACGCCCTGGACCTTCGCCACCACCAGCTGGCCAAGCTCATCCACACTTGCCGCCTCAGCGCGAACGATCACGTCGTAAGGGCCGGTGACATCTTCAGCCAGCGTGACGCCCTGAATGGCGCCGATGGCACGTGCGACATCGGCCGCCTTGCCGACATTGGTCTGGACCAAGATGTACGCCTGTACGACCATCGGGACTCCTTCGTTGCCGTCACCGAGGCGATCCGCGCCAGCCGATAGCCGCGTACGCTCGCCGATGTGCGTCACGCTACATCGTTCGCTCCGGTCATGAACCCCCTGGAGGCTGCGAGATGTCGGTAGCTCCGCCGGCGAGTACGCAGACTCTCAGCGAACTTGGTGAGTTCGCGCTGATCGAAACCCTGACCGGCGGGGTTGCGTCGACCCCCGGGGTGCTGATCGGACCCGGTGATGACGCCGCGGCCATCGCCACCACTGGCACGCTGCTCAGCTCGGTCGACGTGCTCGTCGAGGGCGTGCATTTCCGGCGCGCCTGGGCGGAGGCACGCGATGTGGGGCGCAAATCAGTGGCGGTCAACGTCGCCGACATCGAGGCTATGGGTGGTCGAGCGGTGGGCATGCTGGTCGGATTCTCAGCCCCAGGCGATCTCCCGGTGACCTGGGCACGCGAATTCGCTGACGGTCTGCGGACGGAGTGCGCCGCAGCTGGAGTCGCCCTGCTCGGTGGAGACGTGACCCGAGCGCGCGACGTGACGGTTGCGGTGACAGTGCTGGGCGTTACGGACGGCGTCGAGCCCGTACGCCGGAGCGGTGCGCAGCCGGGTGACGTTGTCGCGTTGACCGGGCGCGTCGGGTGGGCCGGAGCCGGTCTGCTCGTGCTCGGTCGTGGCTTTCGATCGCCTCGCGCCGTCGTCGACGCCTACCGGGTACCCCAGATCCGTTACGGCGCCGGCGCCGTAGCCGCGCGCGCGGGTGCCCACGCCATGATCGACATCTCCGACGGCCTATTGGCTGATCTTGGTCACGTCGCGGCCGCCTCGGGCGTCGAGATCGATCTGCGCCGAGACGCCTTCGACGTGCCCGGAGCACTGCAGGCAGTAGCGGCCGCGACCAATATCGACCCGTACTCGTTGATCTTGACAGGCGGTGAGGATCATGCGCTGGCCGCCACCTTCTCGGCAGCGACCGTGCTCCCAGAAGGATGGTTCCCGATCGGCTCGGTGGCAGCGGTCGGCGCCGATGGCCCCCGCGTTCTGGTCGATGGCTCCCCGTGGGATTCGGCCACCGGCTTCGACCACTTCCGATCCGGGCGATCCGGGCCCAATTTCGCCTGAGCCCTGGGTCGGCTGACAGGCAGAATGGGCGCCCTCGACGGCGTGTGACCGCGGCTGGACTCCGTTGATCGCGTAGCCTCCCAACATGGCGACCCGCGCGTCTTCCCCACCGCGGTCTCGTAGCAGTGCTGGCCCTCCAGCCAAAACTGCACATCCGCGGTCAGCCGGAAACTCGAAGAGACGTTCCCGTCGGCGTTCCTCACCGGCCCGCAGGGGCCCGTCGGCTCGATCCACATCTGGATCCACCAGGAAGTCGAGCGCAGCCAACCGGTCTTCTGCGCTGGGTGCATTGGGCCGCGGAGTGGTGAGAATCTGGATGGCCTTGGCCGGCGCTCTGGGTGGCGCCTCGCGTCGGGTGCGGAGCGAATCACTGGACATCGATCCGGCGTTGCGCAGAGACGGCGTGGGTTTGTTCCTGCTGGCTTGTGCGCTGGTCGTCGCCGCCGCGTTCTGGTGGGGTCTACCCGACCCTATGGGTCACACGATCGAGGTCGGGGTCTCGGGCGTGATCGGCACGCTAAGCTACGCAGCCCCGATCCTGCTGCTGCTGATGTCCTGGCGAACGCTCAGACACCCCAACCGCAACGGTCCCCTTGGTCGGCAGGTCATCGGTTGGTCCGCCATCCTGCTGGGGCTCCTGGGCCTGATCAATATCGCGCGCGGCCTTCCTCGGACCAACCGCCCGGAGCTCCTCCGCGACGCCGGAGGCATCATCGGATACATCTCGTCGAGCCTGCTCACCGACCTGCTCTCGGTGTACCTCGCAGTGCCATTGTTGATCATGCTGCTGCTCTTCGGTGTGCTGGTGGTGGTCGGTATTCCGATGCATCAGGTGGTCGAACGGATCCGGGTAGCTCGCGACCGGGTGCGCAAGGGACAGCTGGTGATCGAAGGCGAGGTCGTCGGTGATCAGGCCCAGCTCGGTGCCCACAAGCCGTACGAGACGCCGCTGATCCACCGCCAAGGTGACGTGGACACGCCGGCGACGGAGGATGCGGAAGACGACACTCAGGACCTCGACCAGGCACGGGCGCGCCGGGTGACCGCCGGCCTGCCCCCTGACGTCACAGTTCACGGGATCGGAGAGAACGGCGAAGAGCTCGAAGCACCTCCCCACACGCCCCTCCCGCAGCGGGTCGAGCAGCTCGAGCTCTCCGGCGACGTGCAGTATCTGCTGCCTGACTCCCAAACGCTCAAGCAGGGGAGCGTCCACAAGGCGCGAACGGGAATGAGCGACCGGGTGGTGCACAGACTCACCGAAGTGTTGCGGCAGTTTGAGATCGACGCCACGGTGACGGGTTACAGCCGAGGGCCGACCGTGACTCGGTACGAGGTCGAGCTCGGCCAGGCGGTGAAGGTGGAGAAGGTCACGGCGTTGAGCCGGAACATCGCCTACGCGGTGGCCAGCGCCGACGTGCGGATCTTGTCGCCCATCCCGGGCAAGTCAGCAATTGGGATCGAGATTCCGAACCTGGACAAGGAGGTCGTGTCCCTCGGTGACGTCCTGCGCTCCGCCCGAGCCCGCAATGATCATCACCCGATGACCGTCGGCCTGGGCAAAGACGTCGAGGGCGGTTTTGTGATCGCCAACCTCGCAAAGATGCCGCACCTGCTGGTGGCCGGCGCGACGGGTTCCGGGAAGTCCAGCTTCGTCAACTCGATGATCACCTCGATCTTGATGCGGTCCACTCCGGACGAGGTTCGGATGATGCTGGTCGACCCAAAGCGAGTGGAGCTGACCGCGTACGAAGGCATCCCGCATCTCGTGACCCCCATCATCACGGTGCCCAAGAGAGCCGCCGAGGCGCTGCAGTGGGTGGTCCGCGAGATGGACATGCGCTACGACGATCTGGCGGCTTTCGGCTTCCGGCACGTCGACGACTTCAACAAGGCCGTCCGGACGGGGGCAGCGAAGCCGCTACCGGGATCTGAGCGAAACCTGACTCCTTATCCCTATCTGCTGGTTATCGTCGACGAACTGTCCGACCTCATGATGGTGGCGCCTCGGGACGTGGAGGACTCGATCGTCCGCATTACTCAGCTGGCTCGAGCGGCAGGTATCCACCTGGTGCTGGCAACGCAGCGGCCCAGCACGGACGTCGTCACTGGCCTGATCAAGGCCAACGTGCCAAGCCGGCTGGCGTTCGCCACCTCGTCGATGACCGACTCGCGGGTGATCTTGGATCAGCCGGGGGCCGAGAAGCTCGTTGGCCAGGGTGACGGCC
This sequence comes from uncultured Actinomycetota bacterium, assembly GCA_963754965.1. Taxonomy (GTDB): domain Bacteria; phylum Actinomycetota; class Actinomycetes; order Propionibacteriales; family Propionibacteriaceae; genus Microlunatus. The sequence goes on along the minus strand of CAVWIA010000007.1, from coordinate 169,249 downwards.
TCTTCCTCCCCATGGGGTTGAGCAAGCCGATCCGGATCCAAGGGGCCTGGGTGACTGAGACGGAGATCCACAAGGTCGTCGCCCATGTCTCTGCTCAGCTGAAGCCCGTTTACCGGGACGATGTCACCGCACCGCCGGAGCATGCGACCAAAGTTGCCGAAGACATCGGTGATGACCTTCAGTTGGTGCTGCAGGCGGTGGAGCTGGTGGTGACCTTGCAGCTCGGCTCAACATCGATGCTGCAGCGCAAGCTACGGGTCGGATTCGCCAAGGCCGGCCGGCTGATGGACATTCTCGAAACCCGCGGCGTCGTCGGCCCGTCCGAAGGGTCGAAGCCACGGGAGGTCCTGGTCAAGCCTGACGAGCTCGAGGCGGTGCTGGAGAACCTCCAGGCGGGCTGATCAGTCATACTGGGCGCCTCATGACTTCCGTCCGGGCTCCCGACTCTCCGGCAGTCCACGTGGTCACCTTGGGATGCGCACGCAACGAGGTGGACTCCGAGGAGCTGGCCGCTCGTCTGGTGGCGGACGGATATCGGCTGGTGGGCGAGCCGGTCGAGGCAGACGCGGTCCTGGTCAACACCTGCGGCTTCGTCGATGCGGCCAAGAAGGACTCGATTGACACGTTACTGTCGGCCGCCGACCTCAAGGGCCCTGATGGCGCCCAGGCGGTGATCGCTGTCGGTTGCCTGGCCGAACGCTACGGCTCCGAATTGGCGGACGCTCTGCCTGAAGCCGACGCTGTTCTGGGATTCGACGCGTACGCCGACATCGCAGGCCAAGTGCGGCGCGTACTCGGTGGTGAGCGACCGAGCGCTCATGTGCCGCGGGACCGCCGCCGACTGCTGCCGCTCGCGCCCGTCGAGCGTCAGCGGGGGTTGGCCACGCTAGCAATTCCCGGCCACCGCTCAACGGCGTCGTCGCCGTCTGCAAAGGCGGCCGACGGCGGCGCCTCTCTTGCGGACGCGACCACCGCACCGTGGCTGAGCCACCGCCGGCGACTGACCAACGCGCCGTCGGCGCCGCTGAAGATCGCCTCGGGGTGTGATCGCCGCTGCACCTTCTGTGCAATTCCCCGCTTCCGCGGGTCGTACGTGTCGCGGCCGCCGAACGACATTCTCACCGAGGCCGGGTGGCTCGCCGATTCGGGCGTGCGGGAGCTGTTCCTGGTGAGCGAGAATTCTTCGTCGTACGGGAAAGATCTTGGGAACATCCGGCTGCTCGAATCACTGCTCACCGAGCTCGCGACGGTCGACGCACTGAACTGGATTCGGGTCTCCTACCTTCAGCCGGCCGAGATGCGGCCCAGCTTGATCGATGTCATGACCGGCACCCCTGGGGTTGTGCCTTACTTCGACTTGTCGTTTCAACACGCATCGGAACGGGTGCTGCGCCGAATGCGCCGGTTCGGAAACGCCGACCGCTTTCTGACTCTGCTCGACTCCATCCGGCAGCAGGCACCTGAGGCGGGAATTCGGAGCAACGTCATCTGCGGCTTCCCCGGCGAGACCGACGCCGATGTCGAGGTCCTCGAGCAATTCCTTGCCGCGGCTCGTCTGGACGCGATTGGGGTTTTCGGCTACTCCGACGAGGACGGGACCGAGGCCGCCGGCCTCGACGGCCAGCTGCCGCCGCGGGAGATAGCGCAGCGGCGGGATCATCTGAGTGACGTCGTCGATTCGCTTGTCATGGAGCGTGCGGAGTCCAGGATCGGGGAGCCGATCGAGGTGCTGGTCGAGGAAATCGGCGGCGAGGTGTTCGGCCGCGCTCAGCACCAGGGCCCGGATTCCGATGGAACCGTCCGAATGATCGATGGGGACACGGCCGGTTCGGATCGGTTGAGGATCCGGTCCCTGAGGGTCGGTGACCTGGTGGCGGCGCGTGTGGTAGCTGCCGAAGGTGCCGACTTGGTCGCCCGACTTCTGGCCGAAACCTGACCTTCCAGGCAGTATGTTCGGAGCATGCCTGAGGACATCGGTCACCGAGGGCAGCGCACCGACGGCGAGAGGTCAGTGACACCTGGTGGCCGGGCCGCCGAGCCCGTGCACGAGCGTGCCGTCAGTTCCTGGAACGTGCCAAATGCGTTGACGGCTTTGCGCATCTTGTTGGTGCCGGTTTTCGGCTGGATGCTGCTGGCGCATCCGGATGAGCCTGGTTGGCGGTTGGCCACCGCCGCGACCTTCATGGCTGCCATCCTGACCGACACGCTCGATGGCTACCTCGCTCGCAAGCACAACCTCGTCACCCCTTTTGGCAAGCTGGCCGACCCGATCGCAGACAAGGCGCTCACCGGCATGGCCTTCGTCGGTCTGTCGATCATCGATGAACTGTCGTGGTGGGTGACGATCACGATCTTGGTCCGCGAGTGGGGGATCACGGTCATGCGCTTCTTCGTGCTGCGCTACGGGGTGATGGCCGCGGGCCGTGGTGGCAAGATCAAGACCGTGCTGCAGTCGGCGGCCGTGGGCTTGTACCTGCTTCCGCTGCCGCCGTGGGCTGACGTGATCGCGGTCACGGTCATGCTGGCCGCGTTGGTGGTGACCGTAGTCACGGGGCTGGATTATGTCCGGGATGCGGTGAGACTGCGGCGTGCGGCGTTGGCGAGTCGACGTTGACCTCCGCGATCGCACGGGAGGTCGTTTCCCGCCTTGCCGCGCGCGGCGAAACACTGGCAACGGCAGAGTCGTTGACTGGCGGCCTGATCGGCTCTTTGATCACCGAGGTTCCCGGTGCGTCGGCGAATTACGTTGGTGGCGCGATCACCTACGCGACTCAGCTGAAGGCCACGTTGGCGGGAGTCCCGCGCAGTGTGCTCGACACCGATGGACCCGTCGCCGAGAGCACCGCTCGGGCCATGTGCGTCGGGGTCGCAGCGCGATGTGACGCCGAGTGGGGTCTCGCGGTCACCGGAGTGGCCGGTCCGGAATCGCAGGACGGCCATCCGGTAGGGGAGGTATACGTAGCGGTGGCTTACCGGCCAGGCGGCGTTGTCCGCTCCCGGCGACTGGCATTGGCCGGCGACCGTGGCACCATTCGCGCCCACACCGCCCACCGGGCGCTGCAACTCCTCGCCGACAGTTTGAGCTCGGAGGCGACGCCCTCCGTCTCACCGTCGACAGCCGTGAGCGTGGTCGACTGAGTTCGTCACCGAGGGTGGGTACAGTTTGCGTATGCGCTCCGAGAGTCCGGTCAAGCCCGTGCTGGTCCGTCAGCTGATCGGCGAATCGCTGCGCGAGGAGCGGGTCGCCCAGGCTCGTACTCTGCGAGAGGTCTCCAGAGCTGCGCAGGTCAGCCTTGGCTACCTCTCCGAGGTCGAGCGGGGCCAGAAAGAGGCCTCGAGTGAGTTGCTGGCCGCTATCTGCGCGGCGCTGGATCTGCCGCTGTCCACGGTGCTGAACGTGGTGAGCGAGAAGATGGCGTTGCACGAGCAGATCAGCGCTGGCGAGCGCGTGCGCTCGCTGCCGACCGTGCGGCCCATGGCTCAGGCCGCCGCCTAGTCCGGCGAGACCTGACGCGCCGAGTGGCGTCGAGCGCTCGACCCGCCCGTCCGAGCTGGGTCAAGCTAATCAATGTGAACTGAGATGAAGTGACGCGGCCGCCTGTCCGCATCTTGGCGGCGTGACTCAGACGCTCGGTCGGAGCCGAAGGCCCTGCGGGGTCATCCTGAAGCCGGCGGTCTGCAGCGCCTCGCTGACAACTGGTGAGGAGAAGACGTGCACACCGTCGGCGCGCTCAACGGTCAACTTCCCCAACAGGCCATCCTGTACGGCATTGGCCAGCGCCTCCGCGGCAGGGTTCAGTTTCGAGGAATCCTCGGTGAAGGACAGCAGTGTCCTCCCGCCGCGCTCCACGTAGAAGATCAACGCCCCGCCAATCAGGACCACCAGGGCGCCCGGCTTCCTGCCCGGCCGGTGACCTTCGCGCTCCGGCCAGGGAAGCGCGGCACCGTAGGGATTCGCCGGATCACACGCGGCCAGCACGAGGGCTGCGGGATCCTCCGGTTCGCGAGAGTAGGTCCGCAACCGGTCCACCGCGCCGCTCAACGCAAACTGGGCAGCCCCCAGCCCTTCGACGAAGTAGCCGCGTCGGCACTGGCCTGACTCCTCCAGCGCGCTGAGCGCCCGGTATGCAGCACCGAAGCCACCTTCGGAATTCTCAGTCAACACACTGCCGCGGGTGACGACTCCATACCGGTCGAGCTGGGAGAAGATGCTCGAGGCGAGCCGATCTCCAGCGGACGGCTCGCTTCGATCCACCAAGGCCCAGCGGCCGGAAGTGGTAGGCGATGCCAGCCGTGGCATCCGCCGGCCCAGACCACGGCCGGTGAGACGCGGGCGAGATGCCCGGGCGGTCGGCCGGTTCGGCCGGCGGTGGGCGCCTCGGCCAGCGAGGGCGCGCACCGGGGCAAACGTGTCGCCCACCACCAAACCGGCCCACACCAGATCCCACAGCGCAGCCACGTACTCCGCTCTGTCCGCAGTAGCCAAACCTTGAGGAAGCAGCGAGTCGAAGAAGTAGGCCCCACCGCCGGCCAGCGCAGCAAGCAGCTCTTGGCTGCGGTAGTGCGCTGGCTCGAGGTGCGCCGGCTGCGGTTCCTGGTCGGCCAGGTACCAGCGCACCCAGCCGTCGGCATCACCGATCGCGCCATCGCCGACCCAGTACACCTCACCGCTGGAGGTGAGCTCGTCCAGCATGGCAGGGGAGTAGTTCGCCACCCGAGCCGGAAGGACGACTGTTTCCAGGGCGCTTGCCGGCAGGGCATAGCCGGACAGCTGCTCCAATGCGCCGAGTACCGCGTCGGTTCCCCGCGGGCCTGAGCCGACGCCCTGCCACTCCGGAAGGAAGCGGGCGTACGCCACCTGCTCGACCGGCTCGACGCTTTTGCGCAAACCGGCGAGGGTGCGGCGCTTGATCAGCGACAAGACCTGCGTGTGACAGTACTGACGGACGCTCGGTGCTGTCGCACGCATGTCGCCGGACTGATCAGGGCCTGGCCCAGCCAGTGCATCACCCGATCGCGCGGGGACCGGCGGATCCACGAAGGTGCCGGAGACCAAAGTGCCAGGGCGGACGAGGGTGTCGCAGGCCGCCTCGATGACTGCCCGACCCAGCCCGTAGCGCTCGGCGATGGTCGAAGCGACAAAGGGTCCGTGGGTCCGAGCCCAGCGCAACACCAGATCGTCGATCGGATGTGTTGCGGGCTGGCTGAAGGTTGCTGCGATTCCTGGCGGCACCGGGATGCCGAGTCCGTCGCGAAGTCGAGGTACGTCCTCAGCGACAGCTACCATCTCCTGGCCGGCGATGCGCAACTTGACGACTCGGCGATCGGCGATCAGTTTGGCCAGCGACGCGTCGACGTTGAGCTCGGGGGCACTGCGTGCAGCCAGCTCGGGAAACGTGAAGGGTCCCGCCGTTCGCATGAGGTCGAAAAGCTGCTCGGCCCCCGATGCCTGCCGCTCGGGGCTCAGGCCCTGCAGATCGGCTTCGATGGCGGCGATCACCTCCGAATCGAGCAATTCCTTGAGGCCGTCCTTGCCGAGCAGTTCTGCCAGCAGGGAGGCGTCCAGCGACAGGGCCGCCGCTTTCTTCTCGGCCAGCGGCACATCGCCCTCGTAGACGAAGGCACCGACGTAACCGAAGAGCAGCGACTTGGCGAACGGTGATGGCTCCGCGGTTTCCACGTCGACCACCCGGACGGACCTCGCGGCGATTTGCGAGAGGATCTCGTGCAGGCCCGCCAGATCGAAGACGTCGGTGAGACACTCACGCATCGTTTCGAGCACAATCGGGAACTCCGGATACTGCGCCGCGACGGTCAGCAGCTGGGCCGACCGCATTCGCTGCTGCCACAGTGGTGATCGCGACTTGGGATCTCGGCGAGGAAGTAGGAGGGCCCGGGCAGCGCTTTCCCGGAAGCGGGCTGCGAAGAGCGCGGACCCTCCGACTTCATCGGTGACGACCGCGTCGAGCAGTTCGGGGTCACACATGATCAGCTCGGCGCTGGGTGCTTCGGACGCGGTGTCGGGGATCCGGAGCACGATACCGTCGTTGGTGGCGGTGGCCTGGACCTCCAGACCATAACGCTCCCGTGACGCCTGCTCGATAGCCAACGCCCAGGGGGTCAGTACGCCGGACCCCAGGGCAGAGTGGACGCAAACACGCCAGTCGCCCAGCTCGTCGCGAAAGCGCTCGAACACGATGGTCTGATCGGTGGGCAGTACGCCTGTCGCCGCCACCTGCTCTTTGAGGTAGCTGAGCAGGTTGCCAGTGGCGAAATCATCGAGGCCGGTTTCGCGCAGCCGATGTGCAGCACGTTCGGCCGGCAGGCTGCTCAGCTCACGAACGAATTGGCCGAAAGCAAGGCCCAGCTCACGCGGACGGCTTGGCGAATCGCCCTTCCAGAACGGCAGCCGTCCCGGGGTCCCGGGGGCGGGGGAGACCAGGACCTGATCGTGGGTGATCTGCTCGACCCGCCAGCTGGTCGTACCGAGCGTGAAGACGTCGCCCACCCGCGTCTCGTAGACCATCTCCTCGTCCAGCTCGCCCACCCGCCGACCGGCAGCATGGCGGCCTGAGGCATTGCCTTCGCCGACCAGAAAGACTCCGAACAAGCCCCGATCCGGGATCGTTCCGCCAGAGGTCACAGCCAGTCGCAAGGCACCCGGCCGGGCAGTCAGCAACCCGGTGTCGCGATGCCAGATCAGCCGAGGACGCAACTCGGCGAAGTCCTCGGACGGATAACGGCCTGACAGCATGTCCAACACTGCTTCGAAGCCGCTGTGCGGCAGCTCCCGGAAGCTATCGGCCCTGCGCACCAGGGCGTAGACGTCATCGGCCTTCAGCTCCTCCGCCGCTGCCATGGCGACGATCTGCTGTGCCAGCACGTCGAGCGGATTACGGAGTTCGGCGACTTCCTCGATCGCGCCTCGACGCATCCGTTCCACGACGACGGCCGACTCGATGAGGTCCCCTCGATGATTCGGGAAGAAGACTCCGCGAGAGGTGGCGCCGACATGGTGGCCCGCTCGGCCGACGCGCTGAAGTCCGCTGGCTACCGACGGAGGTGCCTCGACCTGAACCACGACATCAACCGTTCCCATATCAATGCCGAGCTCCAACGACGATGTAGCCACAACGCACGGCAGCAGCCCCGACTTCAGGTCGGTCTCGATCTGCGCCCGCTGCTCCTTGCTCACCGAGCCGTGATGCGCTCGAGCGATGGCCGGCACCAAAGAGCCGTCGCGCCCGGTCGAGGCGCCAGACTGAGCCATCACCTCAGCGGGCGGCGGAAACTGACCTGCGGGTTGGCCCAGCCTCTCGGCGTGCAGCTCATTGAGATGAGCGGTCAGCCGCTCAGCCAGCCGGCGAGAGTTGGCGAAAACGATGGTCGAGCGGTGCTGCACGATGAGGTCGAGGATCTGGTTCTCGACGTGCGGCCAGATAGAGGGTGGTCGTCGCGGCGGACCCTCGTCATCCATCCCGGCCAGCGGGTCGAGAGGAACTGGAGCCGCGGATGAGCCTAAATCGCTCATGTCCTCGACCGGCACAACGATCGACAGGTCCCAGGATTTGACCGCCGCTGGCGCGACGATCCGTACCGGGTGAGTCCCGCCCAGGAATTGAGCCACCCGCTGCGGCGGCCGCACTGTCGCCGACAGCCCGATCCGTTGAGTAGGCCGGGCACCGCCGGAATCGACGACCAGTTGATCCAGCCGCTCGAGGGAAAGGGCCAGATGAGCGCCGCGCTTGGTTCCGGCCAACGCGTGTACTTCGTCGACGATCGTGGTCTCCACGTATCGGAGCACGTCGCGAGCTGACGAGGTCAACATCAAAAAGAGGGACTCCGGAGTGGTGATCAAGATATCTGGTGGCCGGGTCACTATGGTGCGGCGCTCGGAAGCCGGCGTGTCTCCAGACCGTACGGCGACCGTCACGCTGGGCGGTGGCTGACCAACCCTCAGCGCAACCTGGGTGATGCCGGTAAGCGGGGCCCGGAGGTTGCGCTCGACGTCGACGGCCAGTGCCTTGAGTGGCGAGACGTAGAGCACTCGGCAGCGCTGTTTGGCAGGTGGCACCGGCTCTCGGGTCAACTTGTCCAGGGCCCAGAGGAAGGCCGCGAGCGTCTTGCCGGATCCAGTCGGCGCAATGACCAACGCGTTGTCGCCGCCCGAGATTGCCTGCCAGGCGCCCCGCTGCGCCTGCGTCGGGGCCGCAAAGACCTCATCGAACCACGTTCGGGTGGCTGGCGAGAAGTCCTTCAGCGGATCTACGGCACACAACTATCTTGCCTGGCCGCACTGACAGCGGCATGGTCGAGCAATCACGTGGGACCGGCTCCCTGCAGATCCCTGCCGGGCCACGAAAAGCACTCCTGGAATCGACGAGCCCAGGGTACCGTGTCCCCCGTGACTGCGACGCCAACCGCCCCCACCGGGGCATCGCGGACTCGCCAGGTCTCAAGCCGCGCAACGACCAGATGGCTGCCGGGCATGCTGGCGCTCGGTGCGATCTGGGGTTCGAGCTTCCTGTTCATCAAAGTCGGTGTGTCGGAGCTGCACCCGCTGTACGTCGCGCTGGGACGGGTGGCCAGTGGCGCGCTGGTGCTGCTGTTGATCTTGCTTGCCACTGGCCGACGGCTGCCTCGGGACATCGGCACCTGGGGGCACAATGCCGTGATCGCGGTCATCGGAGTCGTCATTCCCTTCGCCCTCTTCGGTTACGGTGAGCAGCGCATTTCGTCCATCCTTGGCTGGCATCTGGAACTCCGTCACTCCACTCGTCGTCCTGCCGCTCGCCGTGCTGGCCTTTCGAACCGAGAGGATGTCCGCCCGGCGGCTGATCGGCCTGCTGCTCGGCCTGATCGGTGCGCTGATCATCCTGGGGGTCTGGCAAGGGGTCGGAGGCGCCTCGCTGAGCGGCCAGATGCTGTGCCTGGCGGCCGCCTCCTGCTATGGCGTGGCGATTCCCTACACCCGGAGGTTCGTCTCTCCCGCGACCCGAATCGGGGATCGCGATGTCAGCGGTCCAACTGATCGTCGCCACCCTCGTCCTGGGCCTCCTTGCGCCGCTGGTGAGCGGAACCGTGCCCGACGTGCGTGGCCTGTCCTGGCCCGTGATCGGCTCGGTCCTGACGCTCGGTGCGGTGGGCACCGGCATCGCGTTCGTGATCCACCTGCGCAACATTCGTCTCGTCGGTGCCAGTACCGCGTCGATGGTGACCTACATCATCCCGGTGTTCGCGACGGTGGTCGGAGTTGTCGTTCTCGGTGAACGGATCACGCTGGTATCAACCGGTGGGGGCAGCGCTGGTTCTGCTCGGCGTTGCCATTGCCGAGGGCGTGCTGTTCAGCCGAACCCGCAGGCTCGGTCGGGAGCCGGTGCGGTGAAGGAAACCGAGCTCTGGCAACGGCTCCAGCACCACCTGGGCGCCGGTTACTACCGCGTCTGGGCGGCCGAATTCAGCCTGGCGGCTCTGCAGCATCGGACTGTGGTGCAGGCGCTGCGTGAGGGCGAGTCGTCCAAAACCATCTGGCGGGCGGTCTGGGAAGCGCTCGAGCTGCCCGATCGCGACCGGTAGCAGTGCCTCGCCCCCGTCGCCAGAACTGTCGGCGTGTCGGTGGTGGCTCGAACACTCGTTCGGTAAGTTGTCCACTGAGCCGGAGCGCGCGCGAGTCGGCCGTCCACAGGTGCGTGATCCACTGAACGATTGTCAGTGCTCGTCCTTACAGTCTTCGGCGCAAGCTCACCCGAGACGCCGGAACGGCGCCCGGACGGATGATGAGGAAGGACCCACGATGGCCACAGAGGACCGCGAGAAGGCGCTCGAGACCGCGCTGGCTCAGATAGACAAGCAGTACGGCAAGGGCTCGGTCATGCGCCTCGGTGATGAAGTCCGGGCGCCGATCGAGGTCATCCCTACCGGGTCCATCGCCCTTGATCTGGCCTTGGGCATCGGTGGGCTGCCGCGGGGACGGGTCGTCGAGATCTACGGCCCCGAGTCGAGCGGTAAGACGACAGTGGCCCTGCACGCCATCGCCAACGCTCAGGTCGCCGGTGGGATCTGCGCATTCATCGACGCCGAGCATGCGCTGGATCCTGAGTACGCAGCGAAGCTGGGCGTCGACACTGACTCCCTGCTGGTCAGCCAGCCGGACAACGGGGAGCAGGCCCTGGAGATCGCGGACATGTTGGTCCGCTCCGGTGCCTTGTCCTTGATCGTGATCGACTCGGTGGCCGCCTTGACTCCGCGGGCCGAGATCGAGGGGGAGATGGGTGACAGTCATGTCGGCTTGCAGGCTCGGCTGATGAGCCAGGCCTTGCGCAAGATGACCGGTGCCCTGAGCGGGGCCAATACGACGGCGATCTTCATCAACCAGTTGCGGGAGAAGATCGGTGTCATGTTCGGCTGTTTCTCCCACGGCACCCGGGTGCAACTCGCCGACGGCACCAGCGAGAAGATCGGCACGATCGTCAACCAGAAACGGCCGGTCGAGGTCATGTCGTATGACCCGGCAACCGATTCGATCATCCCGCGGAGAGTGGTCAACTGGTTCGACAACGGCAACGCTGATCACTTCTTGCAATTTACGGTGGCTCGCTCGGGAGGGAACGGCCGAGCGCAGTTCGCCGCGACACCTAACCATCTGGTACGTACTCCGGGAGGATGGCGCGAGGCAGGCGAGCTCGCCGCTGGTGACAGAGTGCTGATTGCTGAACCCCGGTTGTTGAGCGAGCAACAGATGCAGGTAATCCTCGGTTCGCTACTCGGCGACGGAAGCCTGTCGGCGAACCGCCGGCATCGTCATGGTGTGCGGTTCCGGCTCGGCCACGGTCCAGCCCAGTACGACTACCTGGACTGGAAGACTTCGCTTTTGGGCAACATCAGCCACTCCATCCGCATGGCTGGAACTGGTGCCAAGTTCGTGGACTTCCAGCCGCTGCCGGAACTTCATGAGTTGCGCGAATCTGTGTACATCGGTGGCAAGAAGGTCCTGTCGGAGGACTACCTCAAGGCGCTGACGCCGTTGGCGCTGGCCATCTGGTACTGCGACGATGGCTCGTTCTCAGTGCTCTCGGAGGGTCTTCAGCAGCGCACGGCCGACGGGAGCGGTCGCATCCAGGTCTGCGTCGAGGCGCTGACCGAGGGGTCGCGGACTCGCCTGCTGGACTATCTGACGGATGCCTGGGGGCTGAACGTGACCCTGAGGTCCGCGGGAGCAGCGGGTAAGGCGGTGCTCACCTTCTCGACCGCATCAAGCGCCCGATTCCAGGAATTGATCGCACCCTTTGTTCCAGACGCGATGGCTTACAAGCTGCTGCCGCGATTCCAGGGTCGGTGCCTGGTGCGGCCCGAATTTGCCGAGCCCGCGCAGCAACTGGTACCGACGCGTGTCCTCAACGTTCAGGTGAAGCCGCCGACCCGTTCCATGCGCAAATTCGATATCGAGGTCGAAGGAAACCACAACTACTTCGTTGACGGCGTTATGGTGCACAACTCACCTGAGACGACGACCGGCGGGCGGGCGCTGAAGTTCTACTCGTCGGTGCGGCTCGACGTGCGTCGCATCGAGACGTTGAAAGACGGGCAGGAAATGGTCGGCAACCGGACCCGCGTCAAGGTGGTGAAGAACAAAGTGGCACCGCCGTTCAAGCAGGCGGAGTTCGACATCCTCTACGGTCACGGGATCAGCCGCGAGGGCAGTCTGATTGATCTCGGTGTTGACACCGGGATCATTCGCAAGGCTGGTGCCTGGTTTACCTACGACGCCGATCAGTTGGGCCAAGGGCGCGAGAACGCCCGGACCTACCTACGGAACAATCCGGATTTGGCTGATGAGCTCGAGAAGCGGATCAAGGAACGGATGGGGATCGGTCCTCGGATCGATGCCCCAGCTGGGATCGATCCGGTGACTGGTGAGGTGGAGTTCTGAGCTCGCCACCGGAAGTGCCGGACGCTGATCCGGAGGCCATCGCCCATGGCATCGTGCTGCGCAACCTGGCGGTGTCTGCTCGGTCACGGAGCGAGCTGGAGTCCGCCCTCGCGACGTAAGCGAGTGCCGGTCGACGCCGCGGCCGGGTTCTCGACCAGCTAGAGCACGCCGGGCTGATCGACGACCAGCGATTCGCGCGCGATTGGGTGGAGTCTCGGCAAGCTCGACGACAGCTGTCCCGATCAGCGCTGCAGCATGAACTTCAGACCAAAGGGGTGGCTCGCGAGTTCATCGATCTTGCACTCGAGGAGGTCGATCGCGACGACGAGCTGCGAGCGGCTCGCGCTCTTGCTGGCAAGAAGTTGCGCGGCCTGGCGAATCTGCCGCGTGAGGTCCAACGGCGACGGGTCGCCGCGCGCTGGCTCGGCGCGGCTTCAGCTCCGACATCGTCAGTCGGGTGCTTGGCCGATCTCATCGGCGGGTTGACGGGGCCCCGGCTTCTGGTTCACAAGCCGGCGGGCCCGGCTGGTGAGTCCTTGACCAGCGGCTTTGGGCGGACATACCCTTCAGGCAGAGGAGCCCAGCAACGCCCGTTTTGATATGAAATCTTTCCCGGCCAGCCCCTCTGGTCAGGAAAATTGCTCGATGCCATGCCTGATAGTCGCCTTGGAAGAGGCTTATTCGATCCTATTCGTCGTTCGATCGGACGCCGCCCTTTCCGGTACGTGCGCTGCTGCACCCTCTGACGTCCACGCGTGAGCGTGTAGAGAGAAGTGGGTGATTGATGTGAGCGTATTTGAAGTGCTGGTGCTGATCGGTCTTGTTCTGCTTGTTCTCGCCTTCGGCATCACAGCATTTGTCGTCGTTCGCCGTCCTCGAAAGTCGCACCCGGATCCCCGACTTCGTCTGTGACCACCGCCCCTCCAGGTCGGCGAGGGTGAAGCTCAAACAGTCGGTTCCGGTCAACAAACGGCCGAGGGTAGCCGCCGACCGGTTGTCCGATGACCTCAATGCTCGAGCGACGGCCCTGATGGCGTCGGCAGAGCACACTCGAGCGGAGGCCGAGGAGGAGGCACGAGCTCGACGCGCCGAGATGCGGGAACAGCGGGCGGATCTGGAGCGCCGCGAGCAGCGCCTGAGCGACCGCGAGGAGCGGCTCGACTCCGATGTTCGGGCGCTCGAGGAGCGCACCAGGCAGCTCGATGAGCTGAAGGGAGATCTCAAAGCGCAACGAAAGAAGCTGGCCGATGCCGCCAGCCAGCACCAGGCGGCACTTGAGCGGGTGGCCGGCCTGACGGCGGAGCAGGCCAAAGCCGAACTCGATCGCGGCCGTCGAGCACGACGCAAAGCGACAGGCCGTGCTGGTCGCCCGCGACATCGAGCGTCAAGCGGTCCGCGATGCCGAAGGCCGTGCGCAGATGATCGTGGTCGGCGCGATTCAGCGGATAGCCTCCGAGCAGACCTCTGAGTCAGTCGTGTCCGCGGTACATCTGCCGGGTGATGACATGAAGGGCAGGATCATCGGTCGCGAAGGCCGCGAACATCCGGGCCTTCGAGCAAGTCACCGGCGTCAACGTGATGATCGACGACACGCCGGAGTCGGTATTGCTCTCGTGCTTCGATCCCGTTCGTCGCGAGACCGCCCGAATGACCTTGATGGAACTCGTCAAAGACGGGCGCATTCACCCTGCACGGATCGAAGAGGTGCACGAGCGCAGCAAGAACTCGATCTCCGAACAATGCCTCCGAGCCGCCGAGGACGCCTTGGCTGAAGTCGGCATCTCCGATCTCCATCCCGCCCTGGTACCGATCCTGGGCACGTTGAGGTACCGGACCTCGTACGGCCAGAACGTTCTCAAGCACCTGATCGAGAGTGCCCACATCGCCGGTCTGATGGCGGCCGAGCTGGGCCTCAACGTCGCACAGTGCAAGCGGTCAGCCTTCCTGCACGACATCGGCAAGGCGTTGACACACGAGGTGGAAGGTTCGCACGCCATCGTTGGAGCGGACCTGGCGCGCAGGTACGGTGAGCACCCCGATGTCGTCCATGCGATCGAGGCTCACCACGGTGAGGTCGAAGTCCGCACCGTTGAGGCGGTGCTCACCCAGGCCGCCGACGCGATCAGCGGCGGTCGACCTGGGGCTCGGCGGGAAAGCATCGAGGCCTACGTCCAGCGGCTGGAGCGCCTGGAAGAGATCGCGGGTGCCCGAGAGGGCGTCGACAAAGTGTTCGCCATGCAGGCCGGCCGGGAGGTCCGGGTCATGGTGGCGCCCGACGTAGTCGACGACATTGCCGCCCAGGTCCTCGCCCGCGACATCGTCAAGCAGATCGAAGAGGAACTGACGTATCCGGGGCAGATCAAAGTGACGGTCGTCCGCGAGTCGCGGGCTACTGAGACGGCCCGGTAGCTTCCGCGGCGGCCGGCACCATAGCCGGGTTCAGCATCGGATCCACCGGCGGTGGCTTGGCACCGCGCCTGCTGGTCTGCAGACGACGTTCCAGCCACCGAGCAACCAACGTCAGCGTGTAATTCACGATGATGAAGATCACCGCGACGACAAAGAACGTCGGGATCAGATTCCCTTTCGAAGAGGCCAGCGTCTGTCCGGCCCGGATCAGTTCCTCGTAGAGGATAAGGAAGCCAAGGGCCGAATCCTTCAAGATCACCACGAGTTGGCTGATAATCGACGGCAGCATCAAGGTGATGGCCTGGGGGAGCAGGATTTGCCACAGCGTGCTGAACGGAGTCAGGCCGATGGCCAGCCCGGCTTCGCGTTGACCTGCAGGCAGCGAGCCAACGCCCGAACGGATCAATTCGGCGATGACGCTGGCGTTGTAGAACGTGAGCCCCGCCACCACCCCGTAGAGCGAGAGATTGTCACCGCCGACCTGAAAGCCGAAGAGGAATACGTAGTAGGCAAACAGCATCATCATCAGGACGGGGACTGCGCGGAAGAATTCGACGAATACTCCGCACGCCCAACGAATCGGCCGCCGGTTGGACAGTCGTCCCATGCCGAGGGCGATACCGAACACGAGGCCGAGGATGACGGCGTAGAAGGCGGCGACCAACGTCCCTTTCAGCCCCGGTAGCAGGTAGGAGGTCCAGGTGACGGGGTCGAGAAAAGGCTGCCACTTTTCCGCAGTGAGCTGGTCCTTCGCCGCGAGCGCACGAATCAACAACAGCAGCAGTGCGGCGATAACCAGGACACCGACGACCGTCAGGAGCCAATGTCGCAGCCGAGCCCGGGGCCTGGTGCGTCGAACAGGACGGTCGTCGGGCGCTCATCGCCGCACCGCCAGCCGCCGAGACAGATTGGTGAACAGAACGCCGATGGGCAAGGTCAGGACCACGAAGCCAGTGGCCATGATCGCGAAGATGACATAGATCAGGTCGGCCCGGAACTCGATCATGCCCTTCATCAGGTACGAAGCCTCGGCCACACCAATGGTGGCCACCACCGTCGTGTTCTTGATCAACGCGATGAGCACATTGCCCAGCGGGGCGATAGCGCCGCGGAATGCCTGAGGCAGAACAACGCTGGTCAGGCTCGCACCGAAAGTCGAGACCGATGGCGCGGGCTGCCTCCGCCTGGCCTTGAGGCACTGTGTTGACGCCGCTGCGCAGGGCCTCAGCCGACGAACGCGGCGTGATAGATCGCCAACCCCAGAACTCCCCAGCGAAAGTTCTGCACATCGATCGGCGAATCCTGCGGGCCCAGCCTGTATCCCAGCGTGATGTAGAGACCGAACGCACAGAAGAAGACGATCAAGGTGAGCGGAGTGTTGCGGACCAGCGTGACGTAGGCGGTGCCCGCCGCCCGCAACACCCTGATCGGCGACACCCGCATGACCGCGACCACGGTGCCGATCAACAAAGCACCGATGGCCGCGGCCACCGTGAGCTTGATGGTCATCCAGAACGCGCCGAGGACGTTGTACTCCGCCAGCAGCTCACGCAGACCATCGATCACGCCACTCACCTCCCAACGGTCGAAGGGACGCCCTGGCCGCTATGAGCAGGGCTCAGGCTTAGGCGGGTTGGTCTTCGTGTCCACCTTGAAGCCGGACGGTCCGACGTTGTCGTCGAGGGCTTTCTGCCAGGAGCCGTCCGAGACCATCTTCTGCAGGGCGGTATTGACCTTCTCGCACAGCGCCGTGTCGCCCTTCTTCATCCCGACGCCATACTTCTCGGTCGTGAATGGCTTACCGACAACCTTGATCTTGCCCTGGTACTGCGGTTGGGCCGCAAAGCCGGCCAGGATGACGTTGTCCGTCGTGACCGCATCGACGCTGCTGCCGACGAGCGCCTCCACGCACTTGCTGTAGGTGTCTTGCTCGAACAACTTGACAGAGGTCGCGTACTGCTTCTTGATGGTCTCGGCTGAGGTGGAGCCGGTCACCGAGCACAGGGTCTTGCCGTTCATGGCATCCGGACCCGTGATATCGGTGTTGTCGGCGCGCACGAGCAGGTCCTGGCCAGCGATGAAGTACGGACCGCCAAACGATACTTTCTGTTTGCGGGCGTCATTGATCGAGTAGGTGGCGAAGATCAACGTCACCTGGCCCCCCTGGATCGCCGTTTCGCGCTGGGCAGACGGCGTCTCCTTGAAGACCACCTTGTCACCTTCGTAACCCAGTTCCTTGGCCACGTACTTGGCGACGTCGACGTCGAAGCCTTTGAAGGTGTCTCCCTCCTTTTGGCCCAGACCCGGCTGGTCGTACTTGATGCCGATGGTGATGCTCTGGTTCTCGGCTGAGCCGCCCGCGCCTCCACCGGAGCCGCCTCCACAGCCTGCGGTGGCGATCACCAGGGCCGCACCAAAGGCCACGGCGAGAGTTCTGGTACCGATGTTCACTGCTACCTCCGATAGATTCCGGCCGTGCGGCCGATGGACCAGCGCCGTGCTGAGCGCTAGTGCGTCAAGATCTTGCTCAGGAAGTCCTTAGCGCGTGCCGACTTCGCGTTCGTGAAGAACGTGTTCGGATCAGCCTCCTCGACGATCTGCCCCTCGTCCATGAACACGACCCGGTTGGCAGCCTTGCGAGCGAATCCCATCTCGTGTGTCACCACGATCATGGTCATTCCTTGACCAGCCAGGCTGACCATCACGTCCAGCACCTCGTTGACCATCTCCGGGTCCAACGCCGACGTCGGCTCGTCGAACAAGATCACTTTCGGATCCATCGCCAGCGCCCGAGCGATAGCCACCCGTTGCTGCTGGCCGCCGGAGAGCTGAGCCGGGTATTTGTCGGCTTGAGACTCGACGCCGACCCGGGTCAGTAGTTCCATCCCCCGCTTCTTGGCCTCGGCGGATGACAGTTTGCGCACCTTGATCGGACCGAGTGTCACGTTGTCGAGGACCGTCTTGTGGGCGAAGAGATTGAACGATTGAAAGACCATGCCGACGTCTGCGCGAAGGCTGGCGAGCGCCTTTCCTTCCTCCGGCAACTCCTTGCCGTCCACGGTGATCGTTCCGGATTGGATCGTCTCGAGCCGGTTGATGGCCCGGCACAGCGTGGACTTGCCGGAGCCTGAAGGTCCGAGCACCACGACAACCTCGCCGGAGTGTACGGTCAGGTTGATCTTCTGCAGCACGTGATGCTCGCCGAAATACTTGTCGACGTCGGCCAACACCACCAATGGTCCACCGATGTGAGTGGCGACTGGCGAAGGGTCAGCGGCCGCCGAATCGTCCATGGGGCTGAGGCTAGACGACCTCGCCTGACAATGTCGGGACTTCGTGTTGAGATTTAGTTACGTGTTGAGCCGTCGCAGTCGGTGTCTCTGAGTGATCATCTGTTGCCGATACCCCAGGTGAAGGCGAAGGTCTCGTCAGGTTGCAGCACCAGAAGGTCGTCGTGGGTGGGGCCAAGGTTGAATGCATCCGGCCCACAGGTCATCGGTTCCACTGCAACTGAGGTGTTGCGATAAGGACCGCCGGTGAAGATCTGTACCCAGCGCAGGTGCTCGTCTCCCCACACGTAGGTGCAGTTGTCCGCAAGCTGAACGCCCACCTCCCAATGCCCGTCGGCTCCCCTGCTCAAATCGGTGAAAGCCGTGTCCAGAACCGCATCCTCGATGCGGTGTGCCGTGCGCCAGTCGAACTCGGTTCCGTTCACCGATTGCAGGTCCAGCGGAAGCATCCGGTCGTCGACCATGAGGTACCGGTTGGCCGGAATCTCGAGGACGACGTCATCCACCGCCTCTTCCCCGACCGTCAGATACGGGTGGGCGCCGTAACCGAACGGAATGGGGTTGACGCCGAGATTGACGACCTCAACCTCGACGGTCAGTCCCGCGGCATCGAGGCGGTGGGTGACCCGAGCTTGAAGCGTTCCTGGCCATCCGGGCTGGGGATAGATCACCAGCTGCAGGGTCACGGTCTCGTCCTGGTGGTCGAGCACGCGCCAGGGCACGTAACGACCGAGGCCGTGAGATGCGTTGTGGCGTGCGGGTTCGGTCAACGCCAGCTGCTGCTGCTTTCCGTCGAACTCATAGCGGCCGTCCCGGATTCGATTGGGCCATGGCAGTAGCTGCTGGCCACGGCCCCCGCTGGGGGACCTGTCCGCTGCGAAGCCGTTCACGACGTCACGGCCGCCGACCTGCAGGCTACGCAGGGTGGCACCCAACTCAGTGATCACGGCCGTCCAGTCCCCGGAGCGGATCTCGTATTGGGCGCCAGTCGGGAGGATCACGACATCGCACTCTAGTGGGATGGGGTCCAGAGCGGAACGACACCGCCCCCGGGGTGCCGACCGGATTACGCTGGGTCCGCCATGACTGCCGCTGCCTCCGTGCTGGTCCCGCCCGGCACCACCCTCGGTCGCACGTACCAGATCCGCACCCACGGGTGTCAGATGAACGTGCACGACTCCGAGCGGCTGGCCGGCCTGCTCGAAAGCGCTGGCTACGTGAAAGCGACCGACGAGATGACGGCCGACATCGTCGTCTTCAACACTTGCGCCGTACGAGAGAACGCCGACAACCGCCTTTATGGCACTCTCGGAAACCTGCTGCCGACCAAAAAGGCCAAGCCGGGTATGCAGATCGCGGTTGGCGGTTGCCTGGCGCAGAAAGACCGCAGCGAGATCGTTCGCCGCGCACCCTGGGTCGACGTCGTTTTCGGCACCCACAATCTCGGCTCGCTTCCCCTCCTGCTGGAGCGAGCGAGGGTCGAGCGCGAGGCGCAAGTCGAGATCGTGGAGGCCCTGGAAACCTTCCCCTCGAACCTGCCGACCCGGCGCGAATCGCCGTACGCCGCCTGGGTGTCGATCAGCGTTGGCTGCAGTAACACCTGCACCTTCTGCATCGTGCCGGCGTTGCGTGGCAAGCAGACAGATCGGCGTCCCGGAGAGATCTTGGCGGAGATCGAAGCCCTGGTTGCAAGTGGTGTCCAGGAGGTGACGTTGCTGGGACAGAATGTCAACGCCTACGGCCTGGAGGTTCGGGACCGCGGTGCATTCGCCAAGCTGCTTCGGGCGTGCGGAAAGATCGATGGCTTGGAACGGGTGCGATTCACCTCCCCGCACCCCAAGGACTTCACCGACGACGTGATCACCGCGATGGCGGAGACCGCGAACGTCATGCCCTCCTTGCACATGCCGCTACAGTCCGGCTCGGATGCGATCCTGAAAGCCATGAGGCGCTCTTATCGCAGCGAGCGCTACCTCGCCATCCTGAACCGGGTGCGGGCGGCAATGCCGGAGGCCGCGATCACCACAGACATCATCGTCGGGTTCCCCGGCGAGACTGAGCAGGACTTTCAGGCGACGCTCGACGTGGTCCGCGCGGCGCGGTTCTCGGCGGCGTTCACCTTCCAGTACTCGATCCGGCCCGGCACGCCGGCGGCCACAATGGCGGGTCAGCTGCCGAAGCGGGTGGTCCAAGAGCGGTACGAGCGGTTGGTCGACCTGGTGAACGAGACGGCGTGGCAGGAGAACCTGACCCAGGTCGGGCGTCGTGTCGAAGTGATGTTCGCCGACGGTGAGGGTCGAAAAGACAGTGCGACAGCGCGGATGTCGGGCCGCGCCCGGGACAACCGGCTCGTGCACGTGACCGTGCCCCCGGAGCACAGCGCGCAACCACGGCCAGGGGACATCGCCGAGGTGGTCATCACCTACGCGGCGCCGCATCACCTCACCGCCGACGCCGGACTTCACAACCTGCGGCGGACGCCTGGCGGTGACGCGTGGCAGGAGCGCCTCAGAGAGGTCGATACATCTCGACGTCCGATCCTTCTCGGTATGCCCGCCGTCGGGGAGCCGGCGTCCCTTTCTTCGGCCAATGCCTGCGGCTAGCTATCAGCTGCTGAGGGGTTCTCTGCCCACCGCTGAGGGCGCTAGAGTTCGACCAGCCTGGGTGTCGCGGATTGCGGCACCCAGGCGGTAGCTCTGGATCGGGATCAATCGGGTGGTTCGGGTGAGCCGGCTGGCGGTGCGCCAGCCTCGGCCGGATCGGGTAGCGAGCCTGCCTCGTCGCGTGAAGCTTGGGCTGCTCCAGTGCGGTCGTCGGCGAAGTCAGCCGCTTTGTCGATGCCACCCTCGACCTGCTCAGGATCGTCGCCGAGGGCGTCCTTGGCCTTGTCGAAAATTCCCATCTGCGCACTTCCTCCTCGGTAGAGGCCACACAGTTGGCCCCGGTTGAAGCGACATCTCTGGCCAACTCGGCACCCTACTCCGGCCGGTCCAACGGTCTGGGAACGGGCTTTTTGGCCGCCCGCCGATTTCTGCACGAATGCGGGAGACTCGCAGCTGTGACGGTGGTGCTGGTGGGAGCGACGGCGGTGGGCAAGTCGTCGCTCGCGGTCCGGTTGGCGCTGCGATATGCGGCAGCCGGTCGACCGGCTGAAGTGATCAACGCCGACTCGATGTTGCTCTATCGAGGAATGGACATCGGTACCGCGAAGCCATCACTGGCCGAGCGTCGCGAGGTGCCGCACCACCTGATCGACGTTCTCGATGTGAGTCAAACCTCCACCGTCGCCGACTTCCAGCGGTTGGCTCGCGACGCCATCACCGATTGCCTCAGGCGCAACGTAGTGCCCATCGTCGTTGGTGGATCGGCGCTCTATATCCGAGCCATCGTTGACAACTTCGAGTTTCCGGGAACCGACCCGGCGCTTCGGGCGGAGCTGGAATCGGAGCTGGAGCGCCTCGGATCCCAGTCGCTGCACCACCGGCTGGCGTCAGTCGACCCGATCGCCGCCGCAACGATCGAGCCGGGCAATGGCCGCCGCATCGTACGCGCTCTGGAGGTGGGCCTGCTGACCGGACGCCCGTATGCCGCCACCCTCCCGGCGCACTCGTATTTGCTCCCCGGGGTCGTCCAGATCGGCTTGGCCATCGATCGGGCGGAGTTGGATCGGCGGGTGGAGGCCCGGGTTCACCGAATGTGGCAGGCAGGCTTCGTTGACGAGGTGCGGCAACTGGATCGAGCCGGCCTGCGCGCGGGTCGGACCGCTTCCCGCGCCCTCGGATACCGGCAAGTGCTCGACTTCTTGGCCGATTCGCTCAGCGAGACAGAGGCGCAGCAGCAGACGATCTTCGCGACCCGGCGGTTCGCCCGCCGACAGGACGCCTGGTTCCGGAAAGACCCGCGAACCCACTGGCTGCGCTGGGACGACCCTCAGCTCGTCGATTCGGCCTACGCCGTCGCCGGACCCGCTGGAAGTGGCGCGCCGCAACGCCCTGAGCCGACTCAATGGGGGGACCTGTACGCCATGGAAGACTGATCCGCATGCGGCACTGGTCGTTCGCCAAGGGGCATGGCACCGGCAACGACTTCGTCGTACTGCTGGATCGCGAAGCCATGATGGCGGTCGGCGAGCTGGAAGTGCGTTTCCTGTGCAACCGGCACATCGGAATCGGCGGTGATGGCCTGCTGCGGGCAGTGTTGGCCCGACACGTCCCGGAGTGGGACGGCGACCCCCACCTGTGGTTCATGGACTACCGCAATGCGGACGGCTCCATCGCGGAGATGTGCGGCAACGGCCTCCGGGTCTTCGTCCGGTTCCTGCTGCATCAGGATTTGGCTACCGGTCCTGTCGTCCAGGTGGCCACCCGAGCCGGGCTGAAGGAAGCGACCGTGCTTCCCGATGGGCGGATCCGCGTGGCGATGGGCCCGGTTCAGGTGGCGGATCGAGGAGTGCGGGTACGTACTGTGGGCGGTGACGAGTTCGCCGCACTGACCGCCGACGTCGGCAATCCACACGCGGTGAGCTTCTGCGACGATCTCGCCCGGCTTCGGTTGCACACCACACCGAGTTGGTCGCCCCCCGACGTGTTTCCGGCGGGGGCCAATCTGGAGTTCGCCGCCGTCCGCGGCGAACGTCAGGTCGCCATGCGGGTCTTCGAACGCGGGGTGGGGGAGACGCAGTCCTGCGGGACCGGCACCGTAGCCGTGGCCGCAGCCACCCGACTGCACACGGGCGATACCGCAGATCTGCCGGTGACCTACCTGGTGGACACACCGGGCGGCCAGCTGGATGTCGAACTCACGGCGGACCAGGCTTTTCTGACTGGCCCGGCGGTGATCGTCGCGCATGGCGATGTCGTGCTGCCCGAGGAGGGATGAATGTCTGTTCTTGATGCGTTCTCGCTGTCCGGCCGCGTGTCGGTGGTGACTGGTGCGGCGCGCGGGATCGGCCGCGCTTTGGCCAGGGCCTTGGCGGAGGCCGGGAGCGATGTCGTGCTCATGGTCCGTGATCCGGCCGGAGCGGCACCGGTGGTCGAGGATCTGCAGGCGCTCGGCGTCACCGCGACTGCGGTGGCGGCCGACGTCACGGAACCGGAGCACGTG
The DNA here is from genome assembly GCA_963754965.1 of uncultured Actinomycetota bacterium. Lineage (GTDB taxonomy): Bacteria > Actinomycetota > Actinomycetes > Propionibacteriales > Propionibacteriaceae > Microlunatus. The sequence goes on along the minus strand of CAVWIA010000007.1, from coordinate 146,518 downwards.
CGGCGGGCAGTCGACGAAATCCTTGACCAGCTCGGCCGGGTTGACGTGTTGATCAACAATGCGGGCACCTGCATCCACCGTGCGGCGCTTGAGGTCACCCCGCAGGAGTGGCGCCATGTCATGGACACCAATGTCGACGGAGTGTGGAACTGTGCTCAGGCGTTCGGTCGGGTGATGGTGGCCCAGCATCACGGAGTGATCGTCAACATCGGGTCGATATCGGGTTTCGTGGTGAACCGGCCTCAGTGGCAGCCGAGCTACAACGCATCGAAGGCGGCCGTGCACCAGCTGACCCGTTCGCTGGCCGCCGAGTGGGCGCCGTACGGCGTGCGGGTCAACGCCCTGGCCCCTGGCTACATCAAGACCGAAATGGCTCCGGTCGACGAGCCGCAGTACCGCCGGTATTGGATCGAGGACGCTCCGATGAGTCGTTACGCCACGCCCGCCGAACTCGGGCCGAGCGTCGTCTACCTGGCCTCGGACGCCTCGAGCTTCATGACAGGCGAAGTTGTCGTGGTCGACGGCGGCTACTCGGTGTTCTGAAATGGCCGACATGTCGGCTGGGAGAAAATGACGCGGACTGTTTTGGCTGGACGTGAGAGTCTGGTCGAGATATGACAGTGCAGCCAGAGCGGCCAGGGGCCGGCGTTGATGATCGCGACGAGTTGCGGGTAGAGCGGCTCGAACCCAAGGAGATTCTCGATTCAGACTTCGACGGAGCTCAGCAGGATCTAGCCGATCGGCAGTCGCTGCGCCGCGTCGCCGGGATGTCCACTGAACTTCAGGACATCACCGAGGTCGAGTATCGCCGGCTGCAGCTCGAACGTGTGGTGTTGGTCGGCGTGTGGACCACCGGCAGTCAAGCCGATGCTGAACACTCGCTGGCCGAGTTGAAGTTGCTGGCCGAGACGGCCGGTTCGGAGGTGCTCGACGGATTGATTCAGCGGCGTACCCGTCCCGACCCGTCCACCTACATCGGGCGCGGCAAGGTGGACGAGCTGCGTGAGGTGGTCATCGCGACAGGCGCGGACACGGTGATCTGTGATGGCGAGCTGGCGGCCGCCCAGTTACGGAACCTCGAGGACCGGGTCCAGATCAAGGTGATCGACCGCACGGCACTGATCCTCGACATCTTCGCCGCGCACGCGAAGAGTGCGGAAGGCAAGGCCCAGGTCGAGCTGGCGCAGCTGCAGTACCTCCGGCAGCGCTTGCGAGGCTGGGGTGGCAACCTGTCTCGTCAGGCCGGTGGTCGCGCGGGCGGCGGTGTCGGCATCGGCGGCCGCGGTCCCGGTGAGACGAAGCTGGAGACCGACCGGCGCCGCATCTCCAGTCGGATCGCCAAGTTGCGTGCCGACATGCGCACTCTGGACGCCACGCGGGAGGTCAAGCGGTCCGAGCGGCGGCGGAATGAGGTGCCGTCAGTGGCGATCGTCGGCTACACCAACGCCGGCAAGTCGAGCTTGCTCAACCGGCTGACCGGGGCCGGCGTGCTCGTAGAGGACGCGCTGTTTGCAACCCTGGATCCGACGACTCGCCGGGCGACGACCGCAGAGGGCCGCACCTACACGCTGACCGACACGGTCGGATTCGTCCGTCATCTTCCGCACGACCTGGTCGAAGCTTTTGCCTCCACCCTGGAAGAGTCGGCGGATTCGGATCTCTTGTTGCACGTGGTGGACGCTTCGGATCCTGACCCAGCCGGCCAGATCAAGGCAGTTCGTACGGTGTTGGCGGAGATCGGCGCCGGTGACGTGCCCGAGCTGCTCGTGCTCAACAAGATGGATGCCGCTTCGGGCGAGCGGCTGACCGCCCTGCGAAGCTCGTATCCGGATGCGGCAGTGATCTCCGCCCGAACCGGTTGGGGAATCGATCAGCTGCGGGCGATGACCGAGGTGCGGCTGCCACGGCCAGCTGTCGAGATCCACGCTCTGGTGCCCTATGCACGTGGTGATCTTCTCGATCGGATTCACCGAACGGGAGAACTTCTCGTCACCGAGCACACCTCCGAGGGCACCATGGTTCAGGCCCGGGTCAATGCCGCACTGGCGGCAGAACTCTCTCCTTACGAAGTTGCCGCCGCCGCAGCGCAACAGCTCGTAACACAGAGCGGGCCCTCGGCGGGCCGCATGGGATGCACACGCCGGCGAATTAGGCTGAGGCAGGTGACCGCTGACCTTCGGCCGGATTCTGCGGACGTCAATCGGCGCACCGCGGGGGAAGTTCCGCACCGCGGGGCGCTGGCGGCGGCCGTGCAGGCGATCGGCGGCATGGAACGGCCGGGCCAGGCGCGGATGGCCGATGCGGTCGCCGACTCTTTCGATACGGGCATACACCTTCTCGTCCAGGCCGGAACGGGTACCGGAAAGTCGCTCGGTTACCTGGTGCCGGCGCTGAGCTGGCTCAAGCAACACCCAGGAGAGCGGATTGTCGTAGCCACTGCCACGCTGGCACTGCAAAGCCAGCTCGCTGACAAGGACATTCCCGTGGCGCTGGACGCCGTCGAGCAGGTCACCGGCGACCGGCCTGTGCACGCGATTGTCAAAGGCAGAACGAACTACGCATGCCTTTTGAGGGTACGAGACGCGGCGGCCGCTCATCAGGGCACCTTGCTTTCGGCCGCTGATCTGGTCAGCACCATTCCACCGACCACGCCGAGCACGCCAGAATCCGCGCTCGGCGCGGAGGTCCTCACGCTGCGCGAGTGGGCGGAGGAGCAGGCGACCGCAGATGGACTGGCGGACCGTGATTCCGCTCCGCCGCATACTGAACGGGGCTGGCAGCAGGTTTCCATCCCGGTTCGGGAATGTTTGGGAGCTCAGCGCTGCCCCTACGGAGACGAATGCTTCGTCGAGAAGTCGCGGGATGCTGCACGAGCGGCAGACCTGGTCGTGACCAATCACGCCTTGCTGGCGATCAACGCGTTGCACGGCGGCACCGCGCTGCCGTCGCATCGTGCGCTGATCATCGACGAGGCGCACGAGTTGGTGGCTCGGGTGACCGGGGCGGCGTCGGCCGAGCTCAGTCCGCAGCTGGTGGAGCGGATCGGCCGTCGGGTGTTGCCCTACATCGACGACGAGGTGGCCCTGGAACTGCTCGAGTCCGCCGGCGCACTGCGGAAAGCCCTTGATCTATCCCCCCTGGAACGGGTGGAAGACACCGACTCTGGTGTTGTCGTCGCCTGTGAGGCAGTGCGAAACGCGGCTAGGTCCTGCATCAGTGCCCTGACGTCCACCGATGAGATGAACCCGGACAGGCGACAGGCAGCCGCAGCCGTGAAAGAGATCTTCGATATCGCCGAGCGCGTCGCCGCGGTCCGAGATCACGACGTGGTCTGGGTGACCGACCGGGAACGGTCGGGGCGGGAGGTCCGGGTCGCGCCGCTGTCCGTCTCGGCCCTGATGCGCGATCACATCTTCGCGGAGCGTACGGCCGTCCTCACCTCGGCCACCCTGCGTCTGGGCGGCGAGTTCACCGCGATCGCCACCTCCGTAGGCCTGCGAACCGACGAGCGGATGGAGGCACAGCAGAGCGACATCGTCGAGGACGGCTCCGCGCCGCCCGCGGCCAGCAGCCAACCGAGCAGCGTGGTGTCGGCCAAGCGCCAGCCATGGCGAGCGATCGATGTCGGTTCCCCTTTCGACTATCGACGGCAGGGGATCCTGTATCTTGCTCGGTCACTGCCGCCGCCCGGCCGGGAGGGCTTGTCGGAGTCCTACCTGGCGGAAATCGCCGAATTGGTGTGGGCTGCCGGCGGCCGCACCCTTGGCCTGTTCTCGTCCCGCCGCGCCGCGGAAGCCGCCGCCGTGCATGTCCGCAAGCAGCTGCCGAAGCTCACGATGCTCTGTCAGGGCGACGCGCAGCTGTCCGAACTTACGCGGCGGTTCGTGGAGGACGAGGCGGCCAGCCTGTTCGGCACCCTGTCGCTCTGGCAGGGTGTCGACGTTCCAGGCGCCACCTGTTCGCTGGTGATCATCGATCGGATTCCGTTCCCGCGACCCGACGAGCCGCTGATGCTGGCGCGACAGCGGGCGGTCGCTGAAGCCGGCGGGAATGGCTTCCTCGCCGTGGCGGCCACCCACGCCGCCTTGCTACTCGCCCAAGGCTCCGGCCGGTTGATCCGCCGCCTCAGCGATCGTGGCGTGGTGGCAGTCCTCGACCCTCGTCTGCGCACCGCCCGCTACGGCAGCTATCTGCGGGCTTCGATGCCTGAAATGTGGCAGACCAGCGACCGGGAGGTCGTGGTCGGTGCCCTGCGCCGCATCTCCGGACAAGTGTGAGGTGGCCTGCTGAGTGCCTGGAGGCATAGCGCCGCTTCCGATCGTCTGGCACGCTTGCCAACATGGAGCACACGTACGATTTCGACCTTGCGGTCATCGGCTCGGGGCCTGGCGGTCAGAAGGCCGCAATCATGGCGGCGAAGCTCGGTCACCGGGTTTGCGTCGTCGACAGCAAGAGCATGGTGGGTGGCGTTTGCGTCAACACCGGAACGATCCCGTCCAAGACTTTGCGCGAGGCGGTGCTCTACCTCACCGGCATGCAGCTGCGCGACCTTTACGGGGCCAGCTATCGGGTCAAGGAAGACATCACGATCTCGGACCTACTGGCCCGGCAACAGCACGTCGTCGGTCGAGAAACCGAGGTGATCCGGTCCCAGTTGATGCGGAACCACATCGAGTTGATCGCTGGTTTCGCTGGATTCCTGGACCCCCACACGCTGTCGGTCAATATCGAAGGCTCAGACTCCCATCGGACGCTGACCGCGGACAAGATTGTGATCGGCACCGGTACGGTTCCTGCTCGGCCACCGAACGTGGATTTCGACGGCGTGCGGGTGTTGGACTCCGATCAGATTCTGAGCCTGGAGAAGGTGCCTGACTCACTCGTTGTCGTGGGCGCGGGCGTCATCGGCGTCGAGTACGCGTCCATCTTCGCCGCACTTGGCACCCGGGTGACGCTGGTGGAGAAGCGCCCTCTGATGCTGGACTTCTGTGACCCGGAGATTGTTGAATCGTTGAAGTTTCATCTCCGGGATCACGCCATGTCTTTCCGCTTAGGGGAAGAAGTGGCTTCTGTCGAGAGCTCGGGACGGGGCACGATCACCACGCTCGCCTCGGGCAAGAAGATTGCCGCGGAGGTCGTCATGCACTCCGCGGGTCGGCAGGGGAATACCGCAGCGCTCAATCTCGATCTCGCCGGGCTGCACGCCGACAAACGCGGCCGCCTGGTGGTCAACGGGCAGTACCAGACCGAGATGCCCCATATTTATGCGGTTGGCGACGTCATCGGTTTCCCGGCGTTGGCCGCTACCTCGATGGACCAGGGCCGGCTGGCCGCCGCGCACGCCTTTGGCGAACCGGCGAACGAAATGCAGGGCCTCCAGCCGATTGGCATCTACACCATTCCGGAGATCTCGTTCTGCGGAAAGACCGAGGGCGAGCTGACCCGTGAGGCGGTTCCGTTCGAGGTCGGCATCTCCCGGTACCGTGAGCTAGCTCGCGGTCAGATCATCGGCGACTCGTACGGAATGCTGAAGCTGGTTGTGCATGCCGACAGTCGCGAGATTCTGGGGGTCCACGTCTTCGGCACCAACGCGACCGAACTTGTCCACATCGGCCAGGCGATCATGGGCTGCGGAGGCACGGTCGACTACCTCGTCGACACGGTTCTCAACTATCCGACGCTCTCCGAGGCCTACAAGGTGGCCGCGCTCGATGTGTCCAACAAGTTGCGAGCTGTGGCGCGGCTGAGCACCCAAATCTTGACAGCAGAGCCCAGCCGGTTGTGACTTCAGCTCGGTGCGCTGGGCGTTCAGAACTCACACCCGGCGGAGGACGGCCACGACCTTGCCCAGGATCGAGGCATGGTCGCCGTCGATCGGGTCGTAGGCCGGATTGTGCGGCATGAGCCAGACATGGCCGGCACGACGCTTGAACGTCTTGACGGTCGCCTCGTCGTCGAGCAGGGCGGCCACGATGTCACCGTTGTCGGCAGTGGGCTGCTGACGCACCACGACCCAGTCCCCGTCGCAGATGGCGGCATCGATCATGGAGTCGCCACGGACCTCCAACAAGAACATGGTGCCCTCACCGACCAGCTGGCGCGGAAGTGCGAAGACATCCTCGATTCGCTCCTCGGCCAGGATCGGACCACCGGCGGCGATCCGACCGACGACGGGCACATGCACCGGCTCTGGAAAGGCGTCGCCGATCCCGGTCTCGTCGCCCGCGCTTATTCGAGCGGAGGAGTGCGCGGCCGACCGGGTCGCCGGCGCAGCGTGGCCAGGCAGCAGGACCTCCAGCGCTCGAGGCCGGTTCGGATCGCGGCGCAGGAAGCCCTTCTGCTCCAAGGCCTTGAGCTGGTGGGCGACGCTGGACGAACTCGCCAGACCCACGGCCTCACCCATCTCACGGATGCTCGGTGGATAACCGCGAGACTCGACTGCGGCTTTGATGACCTCCAGGATGCGGCGTTGGCGCGGAGTCAGGCCGTGTTCGTCGGCTGGTCCGTCGGGCAGGGAGCTCACCGACGCCGTCTCACCCAACTGGGCGGCGACATCAGCCGCGCTGGGACGGCCTCGCTTTCGCTTGGCCACGGCGGAGGGACGGTTCAAGTCGTCGTGATCACTCATGATTCACACGCTAGAGAAGGACCGTGGATGAATCAAACATCTGTTCGAGGTGTGTCGCGAGAGAAATCTTTTGTCAGTGCCAGGTGGTGAAGTGGCCTCATGAGCACAAACTATCGAACTTTTGCTCGAATGCCCTTGGCGCGCGGTGAATTCTGCGATACAAATCCAACAGACGTTCGATCGAACGGGCGTTCGATGACAAGGAGCACGCTGATGAGCATCAGGCTGGATAATGTCCGAGCAGCAGGACGGCATGACTCCCAGCTGCAGTTCTCCTGGGCCGGAACTCCGCAGCGGGCTCGCGCCGGTTCGTCGTCGTCTCGGCCCGGGCGCGGGGTGCGACCGCAGAGCCGGCCACTGCGGGGTGCTGAGGCTCGGTCCTCGACGAGGTTGTTCCCGGCACCCCGCGCCTGTGTTGCCGAGCCTGCCGCAGCGACAACAGTCCGCCTGACCGAGCGCGGTGTAGCCCTCATCCTCCTGGCCGGCTTGCTGTTGCTGGTGACCGCGGCCACTGTGATCGGCCTTACCGCCTTTCGTGTTACCAGCTCCGATTACCTGCCGTACGGACAGAGCCAGGGAGCTCAGCAGTGAGTCGCTTGGCACACTCGAATGACGCGCTTTCCGGTGGCGGGCCCATCGCTGTTGCGGGCCCGAGAAGAGCACAATAGGCGAGTGGTCAGCGCGGCGCCTGCGGTATCGGGGGGCTTTCGGCCCGAAACCGGACTGAAGTGGATGGCCGGCTTCTTTGCCTACGGTCTCGGACTGAGTGCCCTCTATGCCACGACCGGCTTTGGATTGCCGTGCCTGTTCCGGGAAGTCACCGGCTGGGAGTGTCCGCTGTGCGGTGGAACGCGAATGGGCAGTGCACTGCTCCACCTCCAGATTGGCGCCGCCTTCGCGTTCAACCCGGTGGCTCTGGTCGGCCTCATCCTGGTCGGGTTGCTGGGCGTGCTGTGGACTGTTCAGGTGGCTGGAGGCCCCGGCCTTCGACTGCCGGTCAAGCTCCGCGAACGGTTGATGGCCGTGCACCCCTCGTCGTGGATTTTGGCCGGGACAGCCGTACTTGTCGTCTACACGGTGCTCCGCAACCTCCTCTGAGATTCACCCTTTCGGAGCGATTCCGGCCGCCAGACGGGCTTGATGCCTACCAAGCGGCCCGATTCGATCGGCTGGTGGACACAAAGCTCGTGTCTCTCACTGAAGTCCTTGCGAAAGTCAACGAGCCGGACGTAATCTATATCTAGTAGTCACAACCGTGTGATTCATCCACAAGTTGTGGTTAGTCACACACATCAGTTCACAACTTCATCCACACTCTCTCCCCACGATTTGCTGGGGTTCTCCCCAGGAGACGGTGGACAAGCGAGCTGGCGACCCTGAGAGGAGCCGACCGTGCATTGCCCGTACTGCCGCCACACGGACTCGAAGGTGCTCGATTCGCGAGTCGCTGAGGACGGCACGAGCATTCGTCGGCGCCGTCAATGCCCGTCCTGCGAGCGCCGGTTTACCACTGTCGAGCAGATGCAACTTGTTGTCGTGAAGCGCAGCGGGGTCATCGAACCGTTCCAGCGGGACAAGGTGATCAGCGGAGTGCGCAAGGCATGCAAGGGCCGGCCGGTGACTGAGGATCAGCTGGCGCGGCTTGGTCAGCTCGTCGAGGACTCGTTGCGCGCGTCCGGCCAACCGGAAATCCCAGCCGACGAGGTGGGGGTAGCCATCCTGGGTCCGCTGCGCGAGCTCGACGAGGTGGCGTATCTACGCTTCGCCAGCGTCTACCGCCAATTCCGCTCGGCGGATGACTTCGAGGCTGAGATTGCCTTACTCCGCGTCGAGCAGGAGCCGACCGGCATCGAACCGCTCATTCCAGACCGGCAGGCCGACACGAAGATCAGCAATTTCACGCCGCACCGGCTCACACCAACGCGGCGGGGCGTCACCGAAGACAGCCCGCCTTAAGCGGGCGGCCCTCAATGGGGCCCTTGAACTCCGGGGCAGGGGTCCGCGCGGAAGGGGAAGGCTGCGCGGACCCAGCCCCGGCTCCACAAAGCTTTGTACCTATCCACGACCAGCTCATCATGAAGGCAGAGAGGCAGACATGACAGAAACCACTCGTTCGGCGAACGGGCGATCAGACGCTCGGCGAGCCCGCGGAGCCAAGAACGCCGGGCTGACCGTCGAGCGCGTGTTCACCAGCGACGGTGTCCATCCGTACGACGAGGTGAGCTGGGAACGCCGTGACGTGGTTCAGACCAACTGGAAGACCGGCGAAGTGGTATTCGAGCAGATGGGAGTCGAATTTCCTGACTTCTGGAGCGTGAATGCCTCGACCATCGTGACGACCAAGTACTTCCGTGGCGCCCTGGGCACGCCGGCTCGGGAGCACAGTCTCCGACAGTTGCTGGATCGGGTGGTCAAGACCTACCGGAAGGCGGGGGAGGACTACGGGTACTTCGCTGACCCGGTCAGCGCCGAAATCTTCGAGCGCGAGCTGACGTGGATGCTGCTGCACCAGTACTTCTCGTTCAACTCTCCCGTGTGGTTCAACGTCGGCACGCCATCGCCCCAGCAAGTGAGCGCCTGCCAACCGTACGAGGCGCTGGTCAGCACTCCTGGCGGCCTTGTACCGATCGGCAAGCTGGTCGAGGACGACGCGATCGGAACAAAGGTGTACGACGCGAACGGGCTCACCACCATCGTCGCGACAAAAGCGAATGGCGTCAAAGACGTACTGCGGCTGCACACCAAGGCTGGCTACACCCTCGACGTGACGGCCGACCATCTGGTGTGGCGGAGCAGCAGCGAGACCACCGGCCGATTCGTTCCTGCAGGCACATTGCTGCCGGGTGACATGGTCGAGTGGCACCGGCGCGACTCGCACGGTGAGGACCAGATTTCCTCATCCGAGATCGCCGAGGCGGCCCTGGCGGGTTGGCTCCAGTCCGATGGTTCCGTCGGTCAGGACACGAGCCCGAGTCGGTCGTTGACCATCGAAGCCAGGACGGTATCGCTGGCCGAGCTGGCGTGGGTTACGAAGGCGCTGGACGTCGTGTTCCCGCAGGTTGATCGAGACGAGCGCGGTGTGCGAAGCCATGATCAAGGTGGTGACAACCGCCGCATCCGTCTCTACGGTGCGCAGTTGTCGGATTACATCGACAAGTGGAATCTGCTGCTTGTTGAAGACTCGATGGCTGTCCCGGCACGGCTCAACGCTGCGCCCCTTCCCGTCGTAGCGGGCTACCTGCGAAGCATCTTCCAGGTCGAAGGCTTCGTCACCACATGGGATCGTTCCTCCGCGATCGAGGTGGATTCGATATCGGAGGAGCTGATTCGTGGGTTGCAATCACTTCTCCTGCGTTTCGGCATCTTTGCGCGCATCGGCTTCCAGGAAGCGTCCCGAGGCAACCGGCAAGGCACTTGGACGCTGCGGATCCGCAATGCGGGGGACCGGAGGATCTTCGCCGACGAGATCGGATTTCTCGACCCCCTGAAGCAGGAGAAGCTCGAGCACAGCCTCGACAAGCCGGGTCAGGTGGCCAAGGCGGCGAAACGGCTGAAGATCGAGCGGATCGAGCAACGCGGCGCGCTGGACGTCTACGACATCCAGACGGAGTCCGGTGAGTATCTGTCCGGAAATCTTCGTGTGCACAACTGCTTCATCTTGTCCGTCGATGACTCGATGGACTCGATCTTGAACTGGTACCGCGAGGAAGGCTTCATCTTCAAGGGCGGCTCCGGGGCAGGTATCAACCTGTCGCGAATCCGTTCCTCGAAAGAGCTGCTGAGCTCAGGCGGCACCGCATCCGGGCCGGTGTCCTTCATGCGCGGTGCGGACGCAAGCGCCGGCACGATCAAGTCGGGCGGTGCTACCCGCCGAGCGGCGAAGATGGTCGTGCTCGATGTCGATCATCCCGACATCGTCGAATTCATCGAGACCAAGGCGCGGGAGGAGAACAAGATCCGTGCCCTCCGGGATGCCGGTTTCGATATGGATCTCGGCGGACGAGACATCACATCGGTGCAGTACCAAAACGCCAACAACTCGGTCCGGGTCACCGACGAGTTCATGCGCGCCGTCGAAGACGGATCCCAGTTCGGGCTGCGAGCTCGTACCGATGGCCGGGTGACGGAGACCGTCGACGCTCGCGAGCTCTTCGGGAAGATGGCTCACGCCGCGTGGGAGTGCGCCGACCCGGGCATGCAATACGACGACACGATCAATGACTGGCACACCAACCCTGAGACGGGCCGGATCACTGCGTCCAATCCCTGCTCGGAGTACATGAGCCTGGACAACAGCTCCTGCAATCTGGCGAGCCTCAACCTGCTCAAGTTCCTGCGCGACGACGACACCTTCGATGCGGAGAAGTTCGAGCAGGCCGTTGAGTTGATCATCACTGCGATGGATATTTCCATTTGCTTCGCGGACTTCCCCACGGAAGCGATCGGGTCGACGACTCGGGCCTACCGCCAACTCGGCATCGGTTACGCCAACCTGGGTGCCCTGCTGATGGCCACCGGTCACGGCTACGACTCCGAAGGCGGCCGGGCGCTTGCCGCAGCAATCACCTCACTGATGACCGGTGTCTCTTACCGCCGCTCAGCCGAGCTCGCGGCCATCGTCGGTCCGTACGAGGGCTACGCCCGGAACGCCGACGCCCACAAGCGTGTGATGCGTAAGCACCAGGCGGCCAACGACGCGCTCCGAACCACCGACAACTTGGGCTCGGATGTGCGTCGCCGAGCCACCGCAGCGTGGGACGGCGTGATCAAGAGCGGTGAGGCGAACGGATACCGCAACGCTCAGGCTTCGGTGTTGGCACCGACCGGCTGCCTTACTCCAGATACGTTGATCACAACTGACCGGGGACTGGCTCGACTCGCCGAGCTGGGTGACGTTTGGGGTGAGCGCTGGCAGGACCTGAAGGCTCAGGTCTCCACCGACGACGGTCCCCGTGAGGCGACAAAGTTCTTCATCAACGGTGAAGAGCCGACCCGCAAGATCATCACCAAAGGCGGCTACACGGTCCAGGGCACCCTGACCCACAGGATCAAGGTCATCGAGCCGACGTCCGGTGAATGGGTCTGGAAGCGGCTGGCGGACGTCTCGGCCGGCGATGTTGTGCCGATGCAGTTGGGCACTCTGATCGGTGAACCGCGCAGTGTCCCGCTGCCGAGTCTTGACCAGGCGTACTACGGCGGCGACCACAGCCTCGAGGTGCCCGATGTGGTGACGCCGGAGCTGTCTGAGTTGGTCGGCTACTTCATGGGCGACGGCAGCCTCCATTCCAAGGGGATCCGGCTCTGTGTGGCCGATACGGACCTGGATGTCGTGGAGCGGCTGCGGGTCTTGTCCAAGGAGCTGTTCCACCTCGAACCAATCGTCACTGCTCGGCCGGGCTATCAGGAGGTGACGCTCTCGTCCATCCGGCTAGCCCGCTGGTGGCGGTCCGCGGGATTCGCCAAGTTGCTGCCGACTTCCGATCATGTGGGTAAAGGCTGGTCTCCGCGGATTCCGTCCGCCGTGCTCGAGACCAATGAGGTGGCCGTCTACAGCGCATTTCTGCGCGGTCTGTTCGAGGCCGACGGTACGGTCCTGGAAGGCGTGCCGTCGCTTGCCACGGCATCGGAGATTTTCGCTGCGGAAGTCCGTACGCTGCTGCTCTCCCTCGGGTTCGCCACCACCACCCGGCAGACGATGAGCGGTTGGGGTGGCCGGAGCTTCCATGTGCGCATGCGAAATGTCGAGTATGCGCTGCTTTATGACGAGGTCATTGGCTTTATGGGCCGCCGAAAGAATGCTCTCGTGACTCAACTTGAGTCGCCGCAGGTTGGCAGTCGTGACCGGGTGTTCCTTCCCCGAGACGTGTGGGACGTTCTGGTACCCACCGGCTCGGAGTTCCGTTCGATCGTGGTCTCGTCACTGGGCAAGAGTGGTGGCGTGTCACGGGCGACCGCGCGACGCATTCACGAAGCGACTCGAGATGACCGGCTCGGCCGCGCACTGGATTACCTCTTCGAGCCAGTGGCCGAGAACGCTGACGGCGGAGTGCAGCCGACGTTCGACCTCTCGGTGCCGGAAAACGTCACGTACGTCGCGTCTGGTTTCGTCAGCCACAACACCATCGGATTCATGATGGATTGCGACACCACCGGCATCGAGCCGGACTTCTCGCTGGTCAAGTTCAAGAAGCTTGTGGGAGGTGGATCGCTGCAGATCGTCAACAACACGATTCCACGGGCACTCAAGAAGCTGGGCTATACGAATGAGACCGCGGAAGCGATCATCGAGTTCATCGCCGAGAACGGCCATGTGATCGATGCACCTGGCCTCAAGCCGGAGCATTACGAGGTCTTCGATACCGCGATGGGCCAGCGGGCGATCAGGCCGATGGGCCACGTACGGATGATGGCGGCGGCGCAGCCGTTTCTGTCCGGCGCGATCTCCAAGACGGTCAACCTGCCGGAGACCGCGACGGTCGAGGAGATTTCCGATGTCTACCTGCAGGGCTGGAAGCTCGGATTGAAAGCCTTGGCGGTCTACCGCGACAACTGCAAGGTGGGGCAACCGCTCAGCGATGCCAAGTCCTCAACTGCCGATGACAAAGCCGCAGTTCCAGCCGAGACTGAAATCGTGGAGAAGGTGGTCTACCGGCCGACCCGGAAACGGCTTCCCAAGTCACGGCCCAGCCGTACCACGTCCTTTTCCGTGGGTGGTGCCGAGGGCTACATGACTTCCGGTTCCTACCCCGACGACGGACTTGGCGAAGTGTTCCTGAAACTCGGCAAGCAAGGATCGACGCTGGCCGGGGTGATGGACGCGTTCTCGATTGCGGTCTCGATCGCGCTTCAGTACGGCGTGCCGCTGGAGACCTTCATCCAGAAGTTCACCAACCTCAAGTTCGAGCCGGCCGGTCTGACAGACGACCCGGACATCCGGATGGCGCAGTCGATCATGGACTACATCTTCCGCAGGTTGGCGCTTGATTACCTCTCATTCGACGAGCGAGCGGAGCTGGGCATCTACACCGCGGCCGAGCGAGCGAGGCACGTCGAAACTGGCTCCTATCTGGAGCCCGAGTCGGAGGAGATCAGCGAGGCGCAGTCGCTGAAGAACGATGCGGGGGATCTTGTCGCCACCGACCACGTGGCAGCCGAGGACATCGATACCGACGAGCTCGACGAGCCGGTGGCGATCGCCAAGCCGGCACCGCCGGGGGCTCGGACCACATCGGAGCTGTTCGAGGAGATCACCGGCACGAGCGTCGATGCACCCCTCTGCCTCACCTGCGGTACCAAGATGCGCCCTAGTGGTAGCTGCTACGTCTGCGAAGGCTGCGGTTCGACCAGCGGCTGCAGCTGAATCGGCCTGCGCCAGGGAACAGATCGCATTCCTCGGCGTTAGAACTACATGATCGATGATCGTGATCGCGAGCTGCTGGACGCCTACTCGGCGGCAGTGACCGCGGTGGTACAGCGGGTGGTACCGAGTGTGGCGAGCTTGAAGGTCGCGTCCCGTCGCGGTGAGGGTGCTGGAAGCGCGAGCGTCCTCACCGCAGATGGCTATCTGCTGACCAGCGCACACGTGGTCGAAGGCGCGAACTCAGCGGTTGCCACGTTCGCCAACGGGGCCGAGTTGATGGCCGACGTTGTGGGACGGGACCCGTTCTCCGATCTGGCGGTGCTCCGGGCGCGCGGCGATGTGCCGACGCCGGTAAGTCTTGGTGACGCCGGCCAGCTTCAGGTTGGTCAACTCGTCGTCGCGGTCGGCAACCCTCTCGGCCTGGCCGGAAGCGTGACAGCCGGAATCGTGTCCGCCCTCGGCCGATCGCTGCCAACGCGGCAAGGCCGGGTGGTGGACGAGGTGATTCAAACTGACGCCGCTCTGAACCCGGGCAACAGCGGTGGAGTCCTGGCCGACAGCCGGGGTCAGATGGTCGGGGTAAACACCGCTGTGGCGGGCATCGGTGTTGGCTTGGCCGTGCCGATCAACGAAACCACGCAGCGAATCATCAGCGCCCTGATGACGGTCGGCCGGGTTCGACGGGCATGGCTCGGGATCGCAGGAGGCCAGGCGCCGCTCCCGCCGCCGCTTGCCAAGAAGCTCGGTAGACGCGACGGACTGCGAGTCGCACAGGTGATCGCGGGAAGTCCGGCCGAGATCGCTGGCCTTCGGGTCGGCGACATCCTGGTCGCTGTCGCCGGTGAACCTCTGGGCTCGAGCACCGAACTGCAACGCCGGATGGTGGAGGACGCCATCGGTCGACGCATAGAGATCACCGTGTGGCGCAACGGCGCCCTCGTCGACGTGATCGCCGTACCGCGCGAACTCACCGGATCCTCCAGCTGACGGGTAGCGCGATCAGCCAGAACCCTTCGGCCCCGGAGACTGGTCGAGTCGTCACTGGAGCGGGAAGGGTGGCTGGGCGAGCGCCGGCTGGTCGCTCAACTCGACCGACTCGACCCACTTGACCCACCAGAAGCCGCGACGATGAGGTGCCACCAGACGCACGGGCGCCCCGCCGGCTGAGGTCAGCGGCCGGCCTTCGCAACCAGTGGCCAGCCACAGTGACGCGGCGTCATCAGCCGGGAATCGCCGCGAGTAGCCGGTCACGCTCGTGACGATCACGCTGGCTGCCGCCTTCGAGTCGGTCGGGTGCGATCAATTCGTCGACCGGGACCGCGGCCCACTCGGCATCCGCAAACCAGCCGCCGGTGCAGTCGAGTCGAGCGTGAACGGCCCGGGACCTCGCGGCCAACTCCTCCGGGCGGTATCCGCACTCCCGCGATCTGCACCGGCCGCATCGCGTCGAATGCCGGCACGCGATCGAAGAGCCAGATGGTGGCCGGCCGGGCCAGCGGGTTCAGCCGGTGTGATCCGGTGAACGCGCGGCGCGATGACGGCAACCTGGCGAGGTTCCCGATGCCTTCAAGTGCCGCATAGCTTGCCCCGATGGCAATCGCAAAAGCTCCCGCGCGGAGCAGATGGCGGCGCGACAGGTCAGCCCGGCCGGGGAGCTGGCGGCGCGGGCGGTGACGGAGCATGTGCCACACCAGAAGCGGCACCACAATGACGGCGGCACCCACATGAATCTGCAGCGGGCTCACCTCAGCGATGGCTTGCTGCCCGGAGAAGACCTGGACGAAACCCGCCACCAGACAAATGACGATCAGCACCACCAACAGCAGGCTGGCAATCCAGATTGGCGTGGCCCGTCGGATGATCACTGTCTTCCACGGCACCAACGCCACCACTCCGAGCCCGAGCAGGCCATGGCTCACCGTGGTGAGCGTCGACGGCAGCTCGGTCCCGAAGCCGAAGGCCAGCCATCCGCTCAAGAAGGCACCGAGGATCAGCACAAGCAAGGCGACGTTAGTGCGGCGCCCCGCTCGACGAAATGGGCCCTTTCGCATCCGCACCTACCAGCAATTACCAGTTCCGGGGCTGGCCCGGTTGCTGCATCGGTGGTCGAGGATCGGGAGGCGGCGGCCATGCCGATATCGAAGGTCCTGGCCCGCGAAGAGTGGGCTGCGGCAGGATCACGTACGGTCGCAGCTGAGCGGCGCGCCGCAGCAGGCCGTCCATCCGCTGGTTGATGTCCCTCGGTGGTGTGCCCTGCACCGCCCGAGAGTGCAGGAAGGCAATCTCGATCAGCGTCTGCTGGTAGGCCCCCAGCGCCCGCGCTGCCTGCTTGCCGCCGACCCGTTTCGCGTACGACCGCGCCGACATCCGATCCGACAGGCGGGCAACCCAGCGGATTTCGTCCGAACGGATCCAGCCAAACTGGGCGACTTGGGTCAACGCTGTCGACAGCAGCTTGCCCTCGCGTGATCGTGCCCAAATTGCCAGCCCAAGCACGACGCTCAGCAGCGGCAACATGACAACCACGTACGCGATCAAGAAGCCGCGGTCACCCCACAAGGCGCTGCCATTCCACACGGCGTGGGTGAACACGGCGACCAGATAGCCGAGAATCGGTGCGGTCAGCCTGACGGCTGGTTTTCGGGTAGTCGCCGCAATGCCGATGCCTATTCCGGTGGCCGAGGTGAACAACGGATGGGCGAACGGGCCCATCACGCCGCGGAGGATGAACGTGGCAGGCAGCGCACCCGCATCCAATGCGCTGAGGTAGTAGACGATGTCCTCGACGAAGGCGAAGCCGATGCCCACCAATGCCGCATAGACGATCCCGTCGAGCACGCCGTGCACCTGGGACCGGCGCAAGATCACAATCACGACCAGGAACAAACCCTTGCCGAACTCCTCGACAAGTGGTGCCGTGAAGATGGTGTCGATGACGTCGTCGGTGCCCGGCAACGCGAACAGCACCTGCTCAGTGACCAGACTCAGCGAAACCGCCACCACGCCGCCCCAACCGAGGGCGGCGATCCGGTACCGCGCCGGCTCAGGTTCATACCGATCCAGCCAGAAACAGATCAGAATCAGCACCACGAAGGAGATAGCCGCCAGAATCGTCGTGAAGAGCAGATCAGCCGGACCGCCGTTCAAGATCAACAGGAGCCCGATCACAAGGGCGCCCACCCCCAGCACGACCATCGAGACCCAGCTCAGCGGGGAACGAGTTTGGCGAAGGAGGGCGGCCGGCACGTGCAAGCTGCCAGGTGGGCCCGCCGGTGCGACACCCGATGGAAACCCTTGCGGGCCGGTCACAGGCCATCCTTCCGCTCGTCGACGCCCGGGAGTCCGTGGACCTCCGGCGAACACTTCGAGAGTAGCTTTCGGCGTAGGGTCGGAGCCGTGGCCACCGTGCGTGGAACCTCCCCGGTCGTCTTCCCAGCGGTGCATCCCCGGGTCGATCTTCCCCATCGTGTCCAGATCTACGAGGTCGGACCACGGGACGGGCTGCAGGCAGAGAAGACGATCATTCCTCTCGACGTAAAGCTGACCCTGATTGATCAACTGGGGGACGCGGGTCTGCAAGCGATCGAGGCGACAAGCTTCACCTCGCCGCGGCGGATCCCGCAGCTCGCCGATGCCGATCAATTGCTCGCTGCGCTCAGGCGGCGACCTGGCGTTCGTTATCCGGTGCTGGTGCCGAACCTGCGGGGCTTGGACCGCGCCGAGGCAGTCGGCGCCGACGAGATCGCCGTCTTCGTGTCAGCCACCGAGCGGTTCGCTCAAGAGAACCTCGGAACAAGTGTCCAAGGTGCCCTCGAGATGGCCGCTCCGGTGGTTCAGCGAGCGGCGGCCCATGGGCTACGCGTCCGCGGCTACGTCTCGATGTGTTTCGGCGATCCGTGGGAAGGCCGTGTTGATCCCCACCAGCCCGCACAGGTCGCAGCCCGGCTGGTCGAGTTCGGCTGCGACACGATCAGCCTCGGCGACACCATCGGCGTGGCCACCGCAGGCCAGGTCGGCGCTGTCATCGACGCGGTCGACGCGGCCGGGGTGGCTCGCACCCGGGTGGCGCTGCACCTTCACGACACGTACGGGCAGGCGCTGGCCAATGTGCTCGCCGGCCTAGAAGCCGGAGTCACAGAATTCGACTCCTCGGCCGGTGGTGTCGGCGGTTGCCCGTACGCCCGATCGGCGACCGGGAATCTCGCCACCGAGGACCTGGTCTGGATGCTCGAAGGTCTGGGCATCCCCACCGGCATCGATCTGGACCAACTTGTCCGGACGAGCCGTTGGTTAGCCGAAAAGCTGAGCCGCCCTGCACCCTCCCGCGTCGTCGCAGCTCTTGGCGCGGAGATCGTGCGCTAGGTTGCCGGAGAGGAGGTGGCGCGTTGGCCGACATCGACAGCTTCGACATCGACCGGAGCATCGATCAAGCCTGGACCGAGTTCACCGCGCGGTTGAGCGAAGTCATCTCGATGATCGACGAATCGGGCGATCTGACCATCGGAGCGGAATCGGGAAGCGATGCTCCGACCACGTTCGTCCGCTTCAGCTGCCCCGCTCGTGATCGGGTCCGTTGCGAGGCGGCCGGCAAGCCCATCCTCGGCGATGACGTCCAGCTTGGAGATGGCCTGCGCACGACCATGGAGAGCCTGGGCTGGCAGCCACCGAGCGTTTCGTCCGCACCGCCGACCAGATACTTCTGGACCGAAGCGCCCCAGGAGGATTCGCAGCGAATCGCAGAACTGGCCGTCCGAGCATTACGGGACGTCTTTGGGGTTCTCCATCCGGTCTTCCTGGCGCCTGACCAGCTTGCTGAAGTTCTCCAGCCCAGCCCGCCGCGGATCGAGTCGATTCGGAGCATGCCACCGATTGAGGTCGACCACGACGACCTGCAGGCGCAACTACCTCGCAACCGATCGCAGTTAGACGAGTTGGTCGACGCTGAGCTCGCCGAGATGTACGGCCACCCCCCGCTTCGCGACACCGAGGGCGATGTGGCGATCCGCGTCGGATCCACCATGCTCTTCTTGCGCACCTCTCCGGACGGACAGGAAGTGATCGTCTTCGCTGCCGTCGTGCATGACGTCGCCGGCCGTTCGCGGGCCATGGAGGTGCTGAACGACCTGAACGTCGAGGCGCGCTGGGTCAAGTTCCAGCTCATCCGGGACCGAGTTTTCGTCACGTTGTCGGTGCTGGCCAAGCCGTTCGTGCCGGCTCATCTCCACCAGGCCGTACGTCTGGTCTCGGATGTCGCCGACGGTATCGATGAGGAACTCGCCACCAGGCTGAACGGGCGCACCACCTTCAGCGACCACTGACCGAAGGGCTCCCATCCGCGCGTTCGGAAGGACGTCGGCCCACCGCGTTCTCACCGTCCACAGGCCAGAAGGCGGTCACTAACATGGACCGATGCCCGGCGCGGTCACGATCTCCTACGACCCCGCGCTACCCATCACCGCGTGGCACGACGAGATCACTCGGGCGATCGCCGATCACCAGGTCGTGATCGTGGCAGGGGAAACCGGGTCGGGCAAAACCACTCAGCTGCCGAAGATCTGTCTCGACGTGGGCCGGCAGTCGATCGGTCACACTCAGCCGCGCCGGATCGCGGCCCGTACAGTGGCGGAGCGGATCGCGGACGAGTTGCACACCACGCTCGGTGATCTTGTGGGTTACCAGGTGCGATTCACCCGCAAGGCGTCGCGGACCACCCAGTTGAAGGTGATGACCGATGGCGTGCTGTTGGCCGAAATCGGCCGGGATCGTGATCTTCGGCGGTACGACACGATCATTCTCGACGAGGCTCACGAGCGCAGTCTCAACATCGACTTCCTGCTGGGATATCTGAAGTCGCTGCTCCCGCGCCGCCCAGATCTGAAGATCGTCATCACCTCGGCGACCATCGACACCGACCGCTTCTCTGCCCACTTCGCGCCCTCGCAGGGAAGCGGGGCTCCGATCATCGAGGTCACGGGACGGACCTTCCCCGTCGAGGTCCGCTATCGGCCCGTGCTGGCCGATGGCGAAGCAGATCAGGTCGGCGGCATCATCGACGCCGTTCGGGAGCTGAGCGCGATGGGCACCGGCGACATTCTCGTGTTCTTGTCCGGCGAGCGGGAGATCCGCGATGCCGCCGACGCCATCGCAGCGCTCAAGCTGCCTTCCACCGAGGTACTGCCGTTGTACGCGAGGTTGTCGGCCGCAGAACAACACAAAGTGTTCGCCCCCCACGCCGGCCGGCGCGTCGTCCTCGCCACCAACGTGGCGGAGACGTCATTGACCGTGCCCGGGATCCGCTACGTGATCGACACGGGGCTGGCGCGGATGTCTCGCTACTCCGCGCGAACCAAGGTGCAACGGCTGCCTATCGAACCGATCTCCAGAGCATCGGCGAACCAGCGTGCCGGACGCTGTGGCCGCGTCGCACCCGGTATCTGCATCCGGCTCTACAGTGAGGAGGACTTCGCGGGCCGCCCCGAGTTCACCGAGCCGGAGATCCTGCGCACCAATCTGGCGTCGGTGATCTTGCAGATGACGGCTGCCGATCTTGGTGACATCACCACCTTCCCCTTTCTCGATCCGCCCGACAACTCTCAGATCAACGACGGCCTGCGGCTGCTGACCGAGCTCGGCGCGATCTCGGAGGACGGCAGCCGTACTCGGCCGCGACTCACCACGATCGGCAAGCGGCTGGCGGCGATTCCGATCGATCCGCGGATGGGACGAATGCTGCTGGCAGGGGAACGGCAAGGCTGCCTTCGCGAGATGCTGATCATCGTCTCGGCACTGTCGATCCAAGATCCACGCGAGCGGCCCGCCGAACAGCGTGACAAGGCCGACGCCTTCCACCGGCGGTTCTGGGCTCAGCGGTCGGAGGTCGGGGACCCGCCTCCAACAAGCTCAGGGCCTCGGGCTTCGACAAACCCGGGACGCGGTGCGTCGACAGCAGGGTCAGCACCTGGCCCGTCAACCGGCACGGGGCGGCGCGTGGGGTCTGAGCCTGTCGAAGACCCCAGTGACTTCCTTGCACTGTTGCGTTTGTGGGAATACCTGCGGGAATCGCAGAGGACCTTGTCCGGCAACGGATTTCGGCGGCTCTGCCGAGACGAGTTCCTGCACTTTCTGCGCATCCGAGAGTGGCAGGACCTGCACACCCAACTCAAGGAGATCGCTCGGGAGCTCGGGCTTCGGCGCAACGACACTCCGGCATCGCCGGACCGCACCCACACAGCCGTCCTCACCGGCCTCCTCTCACACGTCGGACTGGCTGATCTCCGTGAGGAGCGCAGGCAGGTGACTGGACGTAAGCGGCCGGCACTACGGGAATACCTCGGGGCAAGGGGCACCCGGTTCGCCATAAACCCCGGATCAAGCGTGGCGAAGGTGCAGCCCCCGCTGGTCATGGCTGCAGAGATCGTGGAAACCACACGGCTGTGGGCTCGTACGGTCGCCGGCATCGACGCCGGACAGATCGAGGAGGTCGGCCAGCACCTGCTCAGGCGGCAATACTCCGAGCCACACTGGTCAGCCCGCAGCGGTTCAGTGTTCGCGTACGAAACAGTCACCTTGTACGGCGTGCCGGTCATCTCCGGCCGCCGGGTCGGGTACGGCAAGATCAATCCCGCTGAGGCGCGGGAGATCTTTCTGCGCTCAGCGCTCGTCGAGGGCCAGTGGCGCACCCGCCATCCGTTCTTCTCGCACAATGCCCAGGTCCGGGCCGAAGCCGAATCGATGGAGGAGCGCACCCGCCGACGCGACCTGGTCGTCGACGACCAGGCAATCTTGTCGTTCTACGACGCCAGGGTGCCGAAAGACGTGGTGTCGGCCGCACACTTCGATTCCTGGTGGCGCCGAGCACCAGATGCCGACCGCGACCGGCTCACCATGACCCTGGACGACTTGCTGATCGCAGCCGAGGAGGTCGACGACAGGTCATTCCCGACCACGTGGGACGTGGCCGGCCACTCGCTCAAGATCAGCTATCTCTTCGAGCCAGGGGATGCCCGAGACGGTGTCAGCGTGACCATTCCGGTCGAGGTGGTCAACCAGATTCCCGACGCGCCGTTCACCTGGCAGGTGCCGGGGCTCCGCGCAGAGCTTGTCACTGAGCTCATTCGGTCGCTGCCCAAGGACAGACGCAAGCGATTCGCTCCGGCCCCAAACACCGCAGCGCCGGGCGCTCGCCTGGCTCGATGATCATCCCGGCGGCGCTCGGGAATCCCTGCCGGAGGCGCTGGCCAGGGCACTGCAGATGCTCACCGGTGACATGATCACGGCTGCGGATTGGCGGCCGGACCGGGTGCCGTCCCACTTGCGCGTGACGTTCATCATTCGCGACGGATCCGGCCGGGAGCTGGCGGCCGGCAAGAACCTGACCGAGCTTCGCGAGGAGCTCGGCGGCCGTCTGCACCGCTTGTTGAACGACGCGGCTCGGGAGCTGAGCCGCTCCGGCGCGGTGACGTGGGACTTCGGGCAGATCGCCGAGCAGGTCACCCTTCAAAAAGGCGGCCACGAGATCCTCGGTTATCCGGCACTGCTCGACGAGGGTGCCAGCGTGGGCCTGATCATCTGTGAGACAACAGAGCGACAGCAATCGACCTCGCCGCTCGGCCTCCGCAGGCTCGTCCTGCTGAACACGCCCGATCCCACGAGGTGGGTTGTCGCCCACCTGGGCAACGCCGAGAAGCTGGCGCTGGGCACAACTCCGTATGCCTCCGTTCCAGCCTTGCTCGCCGACGCCAGGCTGGCATCGGTAGGCGAGCTGATCCGCCGGTTCCAGGTGGCGCCGGTGCGGGACGCGGTGGCGTTCGAGGAGCTCTGCGACCGGGTACGGGTCGAGAACGCGGACCTGATGCGCCGGATCACCGCCCTGGCGGCAGAGGCCAGCAGGTTGAGCGGGGCGGTGCAGGCGGCGCTGCCCCAGGCCCGCGAGGTGAGTGAGGCGGCTGCCGCCGACATCGCCGAGCAGGTCGGAAACCTGGTCTTCCGGGGCTTCCTGGCTGCGACGCCGTACGAGAAGCTGACCGAACTCCCGCGGTACCTCAAGGCGGCCCAGACCCGAGTCGAAACTCTGAGCAGTTCGGCTGCTCGTGATGCCGCCGGACTCAAAGCCATCACCATGGTGGAAGAGGCCTATGCCGAGCTCTGTGAATCGGCGCCGCCGGGTCGGTTACCAGGATTCGTCGAGGAAATTGGCTGGTTGATCGAAGAACTGCGGGTAAGTCTGTTCGCCCAGTCGCTGCGGACCCGCGTACCGGTGTCGGAGAAGCGCGTGCTCGCCTCCATGGAGGCGGCACGGGCACGACTGAGGAACTGATTCGCGGCCCGAAGCAGGCGAGGGCTGGAAATCGGTAGGAATCACCGGCGACGGTAGATTGGACCTCATGTTGGACCCGCGGCTGCTCTACTCCCTCGACGAGGGCGTTGCGGCGAAGCTGAAAGAACATCGTCCGGTGCTGATCCATCAAATGGACGGCTTCGTCGACGCGGGGCAGGCGGGCCGGCTGTTTTCTGCGCATCTTCTTGAGCAGCTCGATCACGAGGTGCTCGCAGAATTCGATCACGATCAACTTCATGATTACCGCAGCCGGCGACCCGCGATGATCTTCGACACCAACCGGTGGAAGTCCTACGCCGATCTGCATCTGCGGCTTCACCGGGTTATCGACGAGCACGGCGAGGTGTTCCTGCTCTTCAGCGGACCCGAGCCTGACGTGCAGTGGGAACGGTTGGCTGCTGCCGCGATCGGGCTGATCGAGCAGTTCGGTGTTCGGCTCACGGTGAGCGTGCACGGCATCCCCATGGCTGTGCCCCACACCCGTCCGGTGACCCTGACCGCCCACGCGACCGATACCACACTGGTTCGGGGTTATCGCAGCTGGATTGATCGGGTCGAAGTGCCCGCTAGCTTCGCCGGCCTGCTGGAGTTCCGGCTCGGCCAGCTGGAACGCAAGGCAATGGGTTTCGCCGCGCATGTCCCGCACTATCTGGCCCAGGCCGCGTTCCCCGAGGCCGCGCTCACCTTGACCCGGTCGCTGAACCAGGCCACCGGACTCGCGGTGCCGCTCGAACCTCTCGAGAAGGCGTCGGCCAGCAACATGGCCGACATCGCCGAGGAAATGGCGGGCTCCTCGGAGGTGCAGGAATTGGTGGCTACTCTCGAGCAGCAGTACGACAGCCTTCAGCTCAACGAATCTGAGCGGGTGCCCAGCGCCGATGAGATTGCCGCGGAGTTCGAGCGCTTCCTCGCTGAGCGCGACAAGAACGACGAGGCGTGACAGAAGCGGCGGAAGGATCGCTGCTGCGCCGATAGGCTCGCGGCGTGCCTCAGTCCGTCGGTGAGCTGATCGATCTGCTGGAGCTGGAGGAGATCGAGCTCGGGTTGTTCCGGGCGCGACAGCCGGATACCCAGTTGCAGCGCGTCTTCGGTGGCCAGGTGCTGGCCCAGGCCGTCATGGCCGCGTCCCGTACGGTCGCCGTCACCCGCGTGCTGCACTCGCTGCACGGCTATTTCCTGATCGCCGGACGCACCGACACCCCAATCGTCTATGACGTGGAGGCGGTACGCGACGGCGGATCCTTCTCGTCCCGACGGGTGGTAGCGCGGCAGGGCGGACGGGTGATCTTCTACCTGTCCAGCTCATTTCACGAGATCGAGGCTGGGTACGAACACGCCGACCCCGCTGCCCAGTGACGTGCCATCCCCGGACAGCTGTCCTCGGCTCAGCGCGGTCCTGGCCGAGGTCGCCGGCCGCGAGCCCTCATTCTGGGAGCGCGAGTGGGGTGCCCTCGATGTCCGATACATCGGCGACTCCCGACCCGGCGGAGCGCTCTCTGACCCCTCGCATCCCGCCCGAGCCCGGGTGTGGATCAAGGTCAATGGCTCCCTCCAGGACGACCGGCGGACGCACCAGGCGGCACTGGCCTACGCGAGCGACCTGACCCTGCTGGCCGTCACCACCGTGCCGCACGGCGTCTTCGTCGGGTTGAACGTCCAGGCCGCGTCGATCGACCACGCCATGTGGTTCCACCGCCCCTTTCGCGCGGACGATTGGCTGCTCTTCGACCAGGCGTCGCCGTCGGCGTTCGGCAGCCTCGGCCTATCCATGGCACGGCTCTTCCAAAAAGAGGCGCTGGTGGCCAATGTTGCCCAAGAAGGACTGATCCGACCACTCGCTAAACCAAGAGCCTCATGATTCCGGCCCAGGGCGGAGGCATGAAAAGGGCGATCCGGAGGGGGAAATCCCGGATCGCCCTTGTCGTGAGTGCTCCCCCGAAGGGCAGCACAAGGGCCTTAGGCGGCGAGGACTGACTTGCCGCGCAGCTTGGCGATCGCGTGCCGCTCGATCTGCCGCACCCGCTCGGCGGTGATGCCCCACAGTTCGCCAATATCAGAGAGCTTCGCCTGCCGACCGTCGATGAGTCCATAGCGACGACGAACCACGTCGGCGGACCGTTCGTCCAACTGGTCGAGCAGCGCTTCGAGTCGAGCGTGCTCCTCAGCGTCGAGGAACACCTCGTCAGGTCCTGGCATCGGCTCGCGGGCAATCAGGTCACCCAGGGCGGTGTCGCCGCCTTCCTCGACCGGAGCGTCGAGGCTGACGTGGTCGCGGCCGTACCGGATGAGATCCAGCACACGCTCCGGCTCCAGATCCATCTCCTCGGCGATCTCTTCGATCTCCGGGTCGCGACCGAGCCGCCGTTCCAGAGTCCTGCGAACCGCGCCAACCTGGTTGACCTGCTCCGCGACATGAACAGGCAGCCGAACGATCCGGCCCTGCTGCGCGATACCGCGGCTGATGGATTGGCGGACCCACCACGTGCCGTAGGTGGAGAACTTGAAGCCCTTCGTGTAGTCGAACTTCTCGACGGCGCGGATCAGCCCGGTGTTGCCTTCCTGCACCAGGTCCAGCAGCGGCATTTGAGAACGCCCGTACTTGCGGGCAACGGAGACGACGAGCCGCAGGTTGGCCGTCACGAACCGCTGCATGGCCCGCTGACCGTCCGCGATGAGGAATTCCAGCTCAGCCTGGCTCGGCCGCCTGGCGTGCTTGCCGCGCTCGGCCGCCGGGATCTCCCCGGCCAACAAATGCTCCGCGTACAGCCCCACCTCTATCGTCTTGGCCAGCTCCACCTCTTCCTCCGCTGTCAGCAGCGGAGTTTTGGCGATACCTTCCAGGTATAGGCCGACGGCATCCTTCCCATCGATGCCCTCGGAAACTCGCGTACGAGTCGTCGTCACCTTGGCCCCTTTCGTTGCCTCCGCTAAGCAGAACGCATCGGGGTCGGCAAAGGATTCCTCGACAGCCCTGAAGAATCCCTGAAACCTACCCAGGAGTAACCCCGGTGCGACGAGAATTCGTCGGCGACGGGCGCGGCGGATGCACGCGCTGAGGTCTACCGGGTGATTTGGGCCAGAATCCACGCGTACTCGAACGCGACCTCGTGCCAGCTCTTGTAACGACCGCTCACGCCGCCATGCCCAGCGGACATCTCCGTTTTCAGCAAGATCGGCCGGTCGCCGTCGTTTTTGGCGATACGGCGGAGAGCCGCCACCCACTTGGCGGGCTCCACGTAGAAGACGCGGGTGTCGTTCAAACTGGTGGTGGCCAGAATCGCGGGATAACGGATGGCCGCGAGGTTCTCGTACGGCGCGTAGGACTTCAGGTATGCGTAGACCTCTGGATCGTGCAGCGGATCGCCCCACTCCTCCCACTCGGTGACCGTCAGGGGCAGCGTCGGGTCGAGGATGGAAGTCAGCGGGTCGACGAAGGGCACTGCCGCGTGAACAGCCCGGAAACGGTCGGGAGCGAGATTGGCGACCGCGCCAATCAGCAGGCCCCCTGCGCTGCCGCCGCGAGCACCAAGGCGCTCAGCTGAGGTGTAGCGGTGCTCGATCAGATAGTCGGCACAAGCCACGAAGTCAGTGAACGAGTTCTTCTTGGCTAGCAGCTTTCCCTGGTCATACCAGCTGCGACCCAATTCGCCGCCGCCGCGGATATGGGCAATGGCGTAGATCACGCCCCGATCCAGCAGTGACAACCGTGACGTCGAGAACGTGGGATCCATCGAGATCTCATACGAGCCATAGCCGTACAGCACGGCAGGCGCCCGACCGTCCAGGGCTACGTCGGCACGTCGGACGATAGAAAGCGGCACTCGCACTCCGTCGGCGGCGGTCGCCCACGCTCGTTCCTGGACGTAACGGGCCGCGTCGTACGGACCGAATGTCGGCTCGTCCAGCACAGGTGTCGTTTTGAGCAGGGTCAGTTTTCCCGTTGTCAGGTCGTAGTCGTAAACCGAGTCTGGCGTGACGAATGAGCCGTAGTGGATCCGGATGGTCGAGGTCACGTACTCGGTGCCGCCGGGGGAATCCACCGTGTACAGAGGTTCGTCGAACTGCACATCGGCGCCGGACAGGAAGTTGCCACGATCGTCCCTGGGCAGGACATGCAGGACGGTAGAACCATTGCGGCGCAGCGAGAGCACGCCGTGACTGGCGTAGGCGCTCACCGACAGGATGCGAACGCCGGGTTCGTGGGGCAGGATCGTGGTCCACTGGTCCGGGCCGGTGGCATCCAGTGGTGCCTCGGCCAGCTCGAAGTCCTTGGCACCGTCGTTGTGCACGATCAGCAGCCGGTCGCCGGCTGGTTCCACGTCGTACTCCACGCCATGCCGCCGCGGTGCCACGATCCTTGGCTCGCCTTCCGGCTCCTCCGCACTGAGCAACCGATACTCCGAGGTCAGCTTGCTGGCTGCGCCCAGAATCACCCACCGGTCATCGCGGCTCCCGTCAACCCCGACCCAGAACCTCTCGTCAGCCTCCATGAGGACTTCGGTGTCGTCTGTGGGGTCACTGCCGAGTCGATGTCGCAGCACCGCATACGGTCGCCAGGCCTCGTCCACCCGCGTGTAGAAGAGATGGCTGTTCTGTGCCCAGGTCGCCCCGTAGCCGATGTCGCGAATCTCGTCCGGTAACAGCTCGCCGGTCTGCAGATCCTTGATCCGCAACACGAACCGCTCGTCACCGCTGCGGTCGGTGGAGTAGGCCAGCAGTCGCCCATCGAGTGAG
Organism: uncultured Actinomycetota bacterium; assembly: GCA_963754965.1. Lineage (GTDB taxonomy): Bacteria > Actinomycetota > Actinomycetes > Propionibacteriales > Propionibacteriaceae > Microlunatus. The sequence continues at coordinate 118,459 of CAVWIA010000007.1, read as the reverse complement.
ACGCTCAGTGCGCCGATCGAGAAGAATTCCGACTTGCCGGCTTCGAGGTTCCCGTCCAGCAGCACTTCTTCACCGGGGATGTCGCCTTCGGTATCCGGGGGGGAACTGGGATCCGTGGCGACCACTCTGCAATAGATGGGGTACTCGGAGCCCTCGACGGTCCGGTCGTAGTACCAGTAAGCGGCTCCACCGGGATGGGAGGTGTACGTGGGCACGCCGAGATCGGTTTCCTTGGTCCGGTTCTTGATCTCGGCGAAGATCGCGTCGGACAGCTCATTCAGATCCGCCGTCTGGGCCTGGGTGTAGGCATTCTCCGCCTCGAGGTAGCTCAGGACGTCCGGATCTTCCTTGTTCCGCAGCCACTCGTACGGGTCATCGAAGACGTCCCCGTGGTGGACCCGACGGTGAACTCGGCGGTCGGCGACAGGCGGCTCGACTTTGGTCGACATATCGGCGGGCACGGCCGTCAGCGTAACCCTGCAGCCTGACGAACGTCGCAGGATCGGCGACCCGGCCTGGATGAGCGAGCGAAGAGACCCTGGGGGCCCCTTCCAGATGACCTTTTCGGGTCGTTTTGCGAGTAAGTAGCAAGACAGGGTCTAGAAAGCACGATCGAGCGAGCGAGATGATGTCGCTCATGGGAGCCGAGGTCGACCAGACGACCTTCACCCGGGAGGCTAGGAAGCTGTACCGGGAAAAGATCCGACGTTGCCTGGATGCCTTGGGGCGAATGCTGACCGAGTCCCGGTTCGACTTTGAGAACCCCATGGCCGGTCTGGAGATCGAGCTCAACCTGATTGACGACGACTTCCAGCCCGCTATGCGCAACGCGGAGGTGCTGGCGGCGATCGCTGATCCATCGTTCCAGACCGAGCTCGGCAGGTTCAACATCGAGATCAACGTGGCGCCGCGGCGGCTGTCCGGAGGCGGCTTCACCTCGTTTGAGGAGTCGGTCCGCAAGTCACTGAACGACGCCGATCCACGGGCGTACGAAGCCGGCAGCAAGCTCGTGATGATCGGCATCCTGCCGACCCTGCGCGCTGACCACGTGACACTGGACAGCGTCAGCCAGAACCCGCGCTATTCGCTCCTGGACCAACAGATCGTGGCGGCCCGCGGCGAGGACCTGGAGATCGTCATCGACGGAGTCGAGCGGCTGCAGATGTTCTCCGACACGATCATGCCTGAGGCAGCCTGCACCTCGACCCAAGTGCATCTGCAGGTCAGCCCGGCCGATTTTGCCGGGTACTGGAATGCTGCTCAGGCAATCGCCGGTGTGCAGGTGGCGGTTGGCGCCAACTCGCCGTTCCTGTTCGGCAGGGCACTGCTGGCCGAGTCGCGCATTCCCTTGTTCGAGCAGAGTGCCGACACCCGTCCTGAGGAGCTGAAGGCACAGGGCGTGCGCCCTCGGGTGTGGTTCGGGGAGCGGTGGATCACCTCGATCTTCGATCTGTTCGAGGAGAACTCCCGGTACTTCCCGGCGTTGCTGCCAATCAGCACCGACGAAGACGCGCTGGCGGTACTGGATGCCGGGGGAGTGCCAAAGCTGGACGAGCTGAGGTTGCACAACGGAACGGTTTACCGCTGGAATCGGCCGGTCTACGACATCCGTGCCGGCACCCCCCACCTCCGGATCGAGAACCGCGTTCTTCCGGCTGGGCCGACCGTGGTGGACACCATGGCCAATGCCGCATTTTTCGCTGGCCTGGTCCGCGCGCTGTCAGTTCAGGAGCGACCGCTGTGGACGCAGATGTCGTTTTCGGCGGCGAGTGAGAATTTCGCCGCCGGCGTACGGCACGGGATCGACGCGGAGGTGTATTGGCCGCAGATCGGGCAGGTCAGCGTCGTCGAGCTTGTGGTCCGCAAGCTGCTGCCGCTAGCCGCCGAGGGCCTCCGACTGTGGGACGTCGACGAAGGCGAGGTGGGCCGCCTGCTCGACATCATCGAACGTCGCTGCCTGCGTGCAGTCAACGGTTCCACGTGGCAAACTGCCGCAGTAGCCAACAGGGAACGTGACGGTTCCTCGCGCGCCGAGGCCCTCCGCGACATGTTGGCGGCGTACGTGGAAGCAATGCACAGCAACGAACCCGTCCACACCTGGGAGGTGCGGTGATGTCACCGGCGGCGCCCACCCCGGAGCGTCAGTCAACGATGGTGCTCCGCTGGTGACGTCGACAATCGTGGTTGGCTACTCATTGGCTCCGGAGGGACGCGCTGCATTGTCCATGGCCCTCGAGGAGGCACGGATCCGGAACTCCACACTGGTCGTGGTGCACAACTCGGCCGACGAGGAGATCGCCGCTCTCCGTACGGAGCTCGCCGCCACCGGCATCCCGCACAGCATCAGAGAGAGAGACACCGCGCTGGAGCCGGCTGAGGAACTCATCAATGCCGCAGAGGCGGAGGGGGCAGACTTCATCGTCATTGGCCTGCGCCGCCGATCCCCAGTGGGAAAGCGGTTGCTAGGAAGCAATGCCCAGCGGGTACTTCTTGACGCGACCTGTCCCGTGCTCGCGGTCAAGGCTGACCTCAACGCCTGATCAGTCTGCAGCGTTTTCCCGTTCGGCTGGTTGCTCTCGGCGTCGTTTTGGCGACATGCCGGGCGCGCTTGCTGAGCAGATCATGGGAAATTTGGAGGTTCGTGCCAGAATACCGGTCGGAGCGCCTATTGACTTCCGATGGGCGTTGCTTGCCCTAGTTTCGTTTGGTCAACCGACACTCGCTAGTTCGAGAGGTTCTTTGTGACGCCCCCCTCCAAAGCACAAGCTTCTGTCCCTGCGGTCGGAGCGGCACCCGTCCGGGCACGTCAAGCAACAGCCACCGTTACCAAAGCCCGAGCCAAGGCGTCTGCCGGCAAGTCGTCGGTCAAGAAGGTGCCCGCCAGCGAGGTGAGCGAATCTCCGGCGTCGACAAAGAGGTCCGCCGTCAAGAAGCCGAAGAAGGCAGCGGTTGGTGCTGTTGAGGAGCCGGTGGACAAGTCAGCGGACGAGCGGGCCGAGAAAGATGCGACGTCGGAGCCAGTGGTCGACGAGCTGACTGTTGTCACCGACGACAAAGGTGAGGCCGACATCGTCACCGAAGATCTCGGCGAGGCGGAGATATCGGTCGAGGAGCTGGTCAGCGACGTCGAGCTCACTGCCGACGTCCTCGTCGATCTCGAGAGCGAAGAGGTCGTGGTCACGGTCGGCAAGAAGCGCTCACTCGACGATGTCGACGAGTCGACTTTCGAGCCAGTCGAGGAAGCCAAGCTCGAGGGCGAGCTCGTCGAGGACGAGGGCTTCACTCTGTCTGAGGCCGACGACGCCGACGAGCCCGAGCAACAGGTGATGGCGGCTGGGGCGACGGCGGACCCGGTCAAGGACTACCTCAAGCAGATCGGCAAAGTCGCGCTGCTGAACGCCGAGCAGGAAGTGGAGCTCGCCAAGCGAATCGAGGCCGGCCTCTTCGCCGACGAAAAGATCAACGACGAGCATGCCAAGATCAAGCCGGTTCAGCTGGACGACTTCGACTGGATTGCCGAGGACGGGCGCCGAGCGAAGAACCACCTGCTCGAGGCGAACCTGCGGCTGGTGGTCTCGCTGGCCAAACGGTATACCGGCCGGGGGATGCTCTTCCTGGACCTGATTCAGGAAGGCAACCTCGGACTCATCCGCGCCGTCGAGAAGTTCGACTACACCAAGGGCTACAAGTTCTCCACCTATGCCACGTGGTGGATCCGGCAGGCGATCACCAGGGCCATGGCCGATCAGGCCCGAACCATCCGCATCCCGGTGCACATGGTCGAGGTCATCAACAAGCTTGCTCGCGTGCAACGGCAGATGCTGCAGGATCTGGGCCGCGAGCCCACGCCGGAGGAGCTGGCTCGCGAGCTCGACATGACGCCCGAAAAGGTCGTCGAGGTGCAGAAGTACGGCCGCGAGCCGATCTCTCTGCACACGCCGCTAGGCGAGGATGGTGACTCTGAGTTCGGTGACTTGATCGAGGACTCCGAGGCGGTTGTTCCGGCGGATGCAGTGAGCTTCACCCTGCTGCAGGAGCAACTGCACGACGTCCTCGACACGCTGAGCGAACGTGAGGCCGGGGTTGTCTCTATGCGTTTCGGACTCACCGATGGGCAACCAAAGACCTTGGATGAGATCGGCAAGGTCTACGGCGTCACTCGCGAGCGGATCCGCCAGATCGAGTCCAAGACGATGAGCAAGTTGCGCCACCCGTCACGGTCACAGGTGTTGCGCGACTATCTGGACTGAGCTTCTAGGCTCTCGGGCCGGTTTTACGCCTGAAATTGGCTGAGAGGCCTCACTACGTCCGGTGGCCCTTTCGGCACCGGGTCCCGCAGATCCGATCGTCAGCCCTGCCGTTTCCGAGGCACCTAACTTGCGCTGAGGTGGTGGCGACTAAAGGCCAGGATCGAGGAGACAACCTTGCAGATTAAGAGTTGCTGCCCGATGCCCCAGCCATGCCCCGCTCGAGCGCGTACTCGAGGGCGTTGTGATAGTTCCAGCTTTCGACGAACTTGCCCCCTCAATCCGGTACAGCGTGATGCCGGCCGCCGTCCCCTTTTCACCCGTCGGCTGGACGTCACGGACATGCTTATACACCTGGTGCTGTCCCTCATGCGTGGCGGTCACCTGCCAGTGCACGAAGACGATGTCCTCCTCGGCGGCGATATCCACGACTTCGATCCGCAGGTCAGGCGTCGCCTGACTCGAATCAGAGATGAGCTCTTTCACCCCGTGCACCCCTGGGTGCTCTGGATGCATGGGCATATGGTCATGGTAGTGATCAGCGAAATACTGATGCACAACATCGAGGTTGCCTCGCATGGCTTCCTGGTATCCGTTCTCAAGAAACCGCCGGACAAGCGCCTTGTTTTCTTCCACCGGCATTGGACATCCTCCCTTGTTGGGCAATGATGGTGAAATCTCGGCGTTCCTGGTCAACGTATACCGACTGCATCCCGACGTATAGACGAAGTCACCTTCCCTAATGGATGCCGAATGCAACAACGAGGGGGGTAGCAACCAGTCCAGAAACGTCTCGCGGCTGGACTAGCTGGCCGCTGCGTCACCACTGCCGGGCCAACCGTCGTGCGGATCACGACTCACCTGGGAAGGGTTGAGGCGACGCTATCTGGGCGCGAAAAGAGCGAACCCCGCTCCGGATGAGGGCCGGGGCGGGGTTCACCGCGAACACCGATGTGAAGGGTGTCAAAGGCCCAATATTCCGAATGATCCCGGGCGCTTCAACTCAGGTAAGCCTGCTTTTCGCCTACTGAGACCGCCTTGATTCGGCGCAATCCGAAATGGCGTTGACTCCGAACATCACGTTGGCGGTCATGGCGAACCGTCTCATTTCTACTGCGCAGCTAAGGCTGTGGACAGTGTTCCAGCAATTCGGACGCCGCCAGATTTGGAGAGAGAAGAGCATGTCCGCGCGCGATCCGTCATCTGCCTTAACCGGCTTCCTGCCGGTGGCCCAGCTTGACGCGCTGAATGCAATCGATGCAGAGGCAGATATGGACTTCGACAAGGTCGACCAGATCATGACGCTCTACCGCGGTGATCTGCTCGGGTTTGCAACCGCCTTGTTGCTCCATGCAGGCTGGCTGCGTCAGTACGCGCCACGGGATGACTGGGCAGCGATCCGGTTGTCGGCGCTCGATGCGATGAACGCTGACCCATCTGACCCTGCAGGCTGACCCGTTCCCCCGATCGCTTGTGATCCTGGGCCGTAGAGAGGGCCGCCAAGGGGTGGAAATCCGGAGGACGCGAGCGGAGCGAAGCGCGTCTGCGGTCCCTGCTGGGTTTGTGACCAATCCAGAACCGCGTGCGCAACGAAGCACACACAACGATGCCGAATTGGTGTTGAGAGTGTCCTCGCTTACGTCTGCGCAAATGATCAACAAGCAGAAAGGCAAAGTCCATGCCGAGCCCGCGGAACAGCATCCGGAGCGCGCGGCGGATGGACCGGCCCGGCTGCTGAGTTGATGATCATCACGAAGGAATGAGAGAAGGAAATGAGAGCACCGGCTCGTAGCAAGCACATCACCCGCCTCCTGGCGGGCCATGATCAGAAAATCTATCGGTTGCCTTCGGTGATCGTGAGGGTTAGGTCGGCGGCTGATCGGGTCGCAGCGGTGCCGCAGGCGCCACCACCCCCGAGCGAGCAGGCCGTCTGGCGGAAATTGGTGGAGGGTGCTGTGGCAGCCTTTCTCGGTGGCGAGACGGAGTTGCCCGACGCGTGGACGCGGATCGAGGACGCCCGCACCGCGGCCGCCAGGTGGGAACTCGACCAGAGGATGCGCATCGAAGTCGCGGTTCAGTTCGAGCAGATGCTGGCCGATGTCATCGCCGACCAGCAGACCGTGATCATCGAAAAGTCGTTGCAGCCGGCGCTCGCCTCGCTCCTGGTGGACCTGTCGAAAGCCGCCGAGCTGCTGCCGGAGGACGCCGATGATCGGATGATGTTGGTGGCGCGCGACGATGTGCGTAAGGCGTGGATCGCTGCAAAGGAGGCCGCGAAGGTGTACGCCGTGATCCGCGGTGCCTGGGATGCCCTTTCGGTTCCGGCCGGTAGCGATGAGGCCGGAGAGTTTCGCGAGCTGAGCAACGTTGATCAAATCTGGTGGCGGTCGGAGCATCGCAACTTGCATGCTGGTCAGCAACCGCCTTGGCCTTCAGAGGAGCCTCACCGCTTGTTGTACCTCGTGCGGCATCACGCCCAGCTGATTGTGCCTACTGCGGCCCAGCGTCAGCAGTTGTGGGAGGCGAAGTACGGCGACCGTGTCAGCGAGCTCGCGAACGCCAGGTATGCCGCTGCCGGTTTCGGTGCGCTGCTCGGCGCCTGAATGCCTTCGGGATCAACACGCCAGAGTCAGCGGAGATCGGCAATCGCTCCATGGCCTAACTGGCTTTGCCCGCGAAGATTGCTGGTGGGTACTTCAAGCCGCGGCTGATTCGCGGTCGCGGTCACAGTAGCGGTCGGCTCTGTCGCGCCGATCAGCAGCGCGCCAAGCCGGTAACGCCCAAGGTGAAGAATCCGAAGCGTCTCGCCGGCGCGGGCTCGTGAACGCAAAGTTCCGCACGAGAACGGCTCGACTTTGCAGATGTGGTGTCAGAGCTTGGACGCTCGAATTGCAGTGCTTCTCCTCGTCCCGCCATCCAGGCCGCAGTTCATACCTATGCCGGCCCCCGATGGACATCAGCACCGAAGGCTGGCGCGCCGCTACGTTAAGGGCCGCGAAACCCCTCAACCGGGGTTGATTTGAAGGAGCGCACAGGATGAGTGTCACGATCGACAGTCCGGCCGACTTCCCGGCGTTGTATCGGAGCGCCGACCAGGAGTCGGGGCGAGCGCAGCGGTCGTACCTGAGATCGCTCAAGGTGCGCCTCGGTGCTCTGCTGGTGGCAGCGTTCGGCGGCGGCGTCACGTTGACCACCTCCGCCAACTTCCAGGTTGGCGGAGGGCTGGCCTTTCTCGCCTTCGCCTGCGCGCTGGGCGCCGAGCTCTTCCTCGCCACGACAAGTCCGCACGCCGCCTGGTACGAAGGCCGGGCCGCGGCGGAGTCGGCCAAGACGCTTGCCTGGCGATACATGGTGCGGGCCGAGCCCTTTGAGGTCGACACTCCGGACGTCGATGCAGAGTTCCTCGCCCGGACCCGCTCGGTGCTCCAGGACCTTCAGTCGATCTCGTTAGGTGCCGGAGTCGCTGGCGAACAGCAGATCAGCGACAAGATGCGCCAAGTCCGTGCCCTCAACTTCGAGGAGCGTCGGCAGATCTATCTCGACGACCGGATTGCCGATCAGCAACGCTGGTATTCCGAGAAGGCTCGGTGGAACGACCGCCGGGCACGCGCATGGGTGCTGGTAAGCATTGTGCTCGAGATCGCCGGCCTCGTCGGCGGCGCTCTCAAAGCGTTCGGCTGGATCAACTTCGACCTGCTCGGCTTCCTTGCCGCGGGGGCCGGGAGTATCACGGCCTGGATCGAGGCCAAGCAGCATCGCAACTTGGCGACGGCGTACGGCATCGCAAGCCAAGAGCTCGCTTCAATCGCGACCGAGCTCGTAACCTTGCCGAACGAGGAGCGTTGGGCCACCTACGTGGGCCAGGCTGAGGAGGCGATCTCTCGCGAGCACACTCTTTGGCGGGCCTCACGAGGCCTCCGCGACGGCTTCAGACGCAAGAACGGCTGAAGCCACTTCCCCTCCTGCTTCGGAGGACGGGCACAGCCTTATCGAACGGATCCAGCCGGGTGGCGGCGTCCGGTGTGCTTGCCAGGACGTCCTCAACGGTTTTGCTCGGCACCTCCCTCGACGGAGCCCGCCTCCCCATGAAGGGCGCTCTGCAGAGCTTTGTCGAGCCGCGCGACGCCTGCCTGCGTGCTCTCGGCTGCGTCCAACCATTGCCGGTGCTCAAGGGACAGCTGGTCCTGCACAGCGGCGACGTACTCGATCAGCACCGATCGGGACCCCGCTGTGATGCCGTCGCGGACGTCATCGAGACGTTCTCGTAGGCCTTGCAGAGCGACGGCGCTGCGCTCGTATCGCTCGGCGTTCCTCCGATCTTGATTGATGGCCTCGCGCGAGCCGGCAAACGCTTGCAGCGCGGCACCGAAAACTGCGAGTGAGCCAAGCGCGGCCCACTCGGTCATACGGGCGCCGAGAACGCCGGCAGCACCCGACGCAACCGCGGCCAGCGCGACCGACCACGCTGCGATATTGAGCGTCCGATCCGCCGACCTGCGATGGTCTGAACGGCGGGTCCGGTAGTAGGCGATCTGCAGGTCCAGCTGATAGCGGCGAAAATACTCCAACTTCAGCAGCTCGAGCTCGATGTCGATCCCGCCCGCGGACGCCGAAGCCAGCCACGTGAAGTACGACAACCGCTTCGTCTCAGCCCGGGCGCGGGCCGTCAACCAGTCCTCCAGCAACCGGCCCTCCTTCACCCGGAATAGCGCCATGGACGCGATCGCACCCGTTCCGACCCCGATGAGCGCGAGCACAGCGAGTAGTGGCTGGGTCAGTACACCCAGTCGGCCCGCGAGCAGCCCTACGGCCATCAGCGCGGCGCTCACCGTCGCCGTCACCAAGACCGTCCAGTTGGCTCTCCTCAGCCAGAGCTTGAACGTGCGCTCTGCAGCAACCGCCTCAGCATCTGCGTCTGCATATTGCCGCGCCACTTCCACAGGCGCGCTATGCGTAAGCAGTGCGGCAAGCTTCGGCGCGGAGGCCCGCAGCTGCTCAGCGTGCTCCACGGGCGACAGAAGGTAGTCGCCAGCCCTTCCTGCCCCGATGGCTGCTGCTGCATCGAACATGCTCTTCATCCCGCCATCTCAACGCTTCCGGCCGTATCCCACAACGGCTCCTCAGAAGAGAACCAGGATGAAGCCTGGGCATCTCCCTCGGTCGCTGCTGACAAGGTAGACCCGCCATCGACAGGGGCCGTGGCCGTGGATAGCGCCGCCCACCACCATGGCGAACCGCGCAGACGATGCGTGGCAACCGCGGCAGCCTTGGTCGCCAGACGACTCGGCCCCTCGCATCGGGATGATGGAGGGGCCGATTTGTAGTCAGCTATCGATGCGCTATTTGATGCGTTCGGATTCGTCGTGGATCTTCAGAGCCACCTGCTTGAGCTTGTCGGCGTGCTCCCGGCTGTGGTGCGCGCAGAACAGCAGCTCGAAGCCATTGGCCATGATGACACGCACGTAGGCCTGCGCCCCGCACCGATCGCATCGATCAGCGGCGTTCAATGCGGCGCCTTCGATGACAGATGTGCTCAAGGCAGGCCTCGCTTCCGGATCGTCTTACCACCTAGAGAGCCGTCGCAGGTCGCACGTACCCTCGCCTCTAGTGAACATCGAACCTGCTTCGAATTGTTCCCCCTCTGTGTCTCGTCCTCATGTCTCTTATGTAACAAATCCCCGTCCGATCGGCCCCCTGCTCCGGTGGCCCTTTCTCACTCTTCGTAACCCGACACCGGATGGATGCGATCTCGACCGTCCCGAATGCAGCGGCACAGCGGAGGTACTCTCAGCCCGTGCCAACTGCCAATCCTGCAACGGAAACACGTGATTACGAGGCACACCACCTGCTGGTCCTGGAGGGACTGGAAGCGGTCCGCAAGAGGCCGGCGATGTACATCGGCTCCACCGATACGCGTGGCCTGATGCATTGCCTGTGGGAGATCATCGACAACGCCGTCGACGAGGCTCTGGGCGGATTCGGCAAGGAGATTTCTGTCACACTGCGGGCCGATGGCGGCATTTCAGTGATCGACCGGGGCCGCGGGATTCCGGTCGATCTCGAACCGCGTACCGGACTGTCCGGGGTCGAGGTCGTGTTCACCAAGCTGCATGCTGGCGGCAAGTTCGGCAACGGCAGCTACAACGCGACCGGGGGCCTGCACGGTGTCGGCTCGTCGGTGGTCAACGCGCTGGCCATCCGGCTGGACGTCGAGGTGGATCGGAACGGCGCGACATGGGCGATGTCGTTCCGCCGTGGCACGCCTGGCACCTTCGACGCGGCCGGTCCGAACGCCAGATTCACCGCAGGCGGCGGCCTGCGGAAGATCGGACGCACGGCAAAAGGAGTGACGGGTACCCGGGTCACTTTTTGGCCGGACCGGCAGATCTTCCTCAAGGACGCAGCAATCTCCCGGCCTGATCTGGAGGAGCGAGCACGCCAGACCAGCTTTCTCGTGCCGGGGCTCGCCCTCCACATCACCGATGCGCGCGCCGCAGAAGTGGCCGAGCAGCGCTTCCAGCACAACGGGGGCATCTCCGAGTTCTGCGAGTTCCTGGCGGCCGACGAAGCCATCACAGATGTCATTCGGCTGCGAGGCCAAGACCGGTTCACCGAAACGGTCCCGATGTTGGACGCCGAGGGCCATATGGAACCCAGGGACGTCGAGCGCGACCTGGACATCGACATCGCTCTGCGCTGGGGCACCGCCTACGAGTCGACCACCCGCTCCTACGTCAACATCATCGCCACGCCGAAGGGTGGCACCCACGTAGCGGGCTTCGAGCGGGCACTGACGCGGACGTTCACCGACGTGTTGCAGGGCACCCGATTGCTGAAGGCGGGCGAGGAGATCGTCAAGGACGACGTGCTCGAGGGGATGACCGCGGTCATCACCGTACGGCTGGCTGAGCCGCAGTTCGAAGGCCAGACCAAAGAGGTGCTCGGTACGCCAGCCGTGGCCGCGTTGGTCACCAGAGCAGTACGTCGCGAGCTCACGGCATTTCTGACCTCGACAAAGGGCACGACCCGGACTCAGGCTCGACAGGTGTTGGAGAAGGTGGTCGGAGCATCTCGGGCGCGGGTCGCGGCGCGGCAGCATCGTGATGCGCAGCGCCGCAAGAACGCCTTGGAATCCTCCTCGTTGCCAGCCAAACTGGTGGACTGCCGCAGTACCGACGTCGATCGCTCGGAGCTGTTCATCGTCGAGGGCGACTCCGCGTTGGGCACTGCCAAGCTGGCGCGCAACTCCGAATTCCAAGCTCTGCTGCCCATTCGCGGCAAGATCCTCAACGTACAGAAGGCCTCGATCGGCGACATGCTGAAGAACGCCGAGTGCGCGTCGATCATCCAAGTTGTGGGCGCAGGCTCCGGACGCAGCTTCGATATCGAGGCGGCCCGATACGGCAAGATCATCTTCATGGCGGACGCGGACTCCGACGGCGCGCACATCCGCTGCCTCCTCGCCACCCTGTTCTTCCGCTACATGCGGCCGTTGGTGGACGCCGGCCGAGTGTTCACCGCCGTGCCGCCGCTGCACCGATTCGAGCTGACCAATGCGCGAAAGGGCCAGGAGAAGTTCATCTACACCTACTCCGACGCCGAGTACCAGCGGAAGGCGGCGGAGTTGACCAAGCGGGGACTCACCTTCAAGGAGCCGCAGCGCTACAAGGGTCTCGGTGAGATGGACGCTGACCAGCTGGCGGAGACAACCATGAGCCCACGGCACCGGACCCTCCGCCGGATGACTGTCGACGACGGGCTGATCGCCGAAAGCACTTTCGAAATGCTGATGGGCAACGACGTCGGCCCTCGCAAGGGCTTCATCATCGATGGCGCTTACCAGCTGGATGCCGCGGCCATCGACGCGTAGGCCTTGCGCCAACCGCTTGGTCCACCTTGTGCCATTGCGCAACCTATTTCGCCGGGCCAACGACCGGGAGGTCGGGCAAGCCGGAGAAGTGGCACAGGTGGCGCGGCAGCTGGTCGGTCGCAGCCGGCGGTGTCAGATCCAGCGCTCCAGCAGTCCGGTGTCGACGTCGTAGTAGAAGCCGCCCACCACGGCCCGATCTGCGATCAAGGGATGGTTCCGCAGCTTTTCCACGTCACGGTGCAGCGAACGGCGCTGGTCGGCCGACGCGCCGAAGCGAACCCAGGACGCGTCCGCCCCACTCGACCGGCGGATCTTTTCGATCAGCACGTCGTCATCGGCCGCCGCCATGGCGCAACGGCTGTGCGGGATCACCATGATGCGGTCAACCTGGAGCAGGTGCACGCCCGCGATGCAACCAGCCATGGCCGACGTGGTTACCCGGCCACCCGGAGTTCGAATGATTTTGGCATCACCGAAGGTGAGGCCCACCATCTCGAGTGGCACGATTCTGGAGTCCATGCAGGTCACCATGAGCACTCCGGCATGGGCGACGCCGTCGAAGCCTTGTTGATCGAAATGCCTGGCGAATTCGCGGTTGTTGGCGAGCAAGTCGTCAAATTCGGCGGCCTGGGGTGCTGCCGGCTGTTGAGCCGTCATGGTCGGTCCTTCGGGTCGATCTAGCCGCCGGCCGCAGAACCGACGGCGGCGATCGGCTGACTGGCCGGAGAGCCGGAGCCGTCGCGCCGCCCATCAGCGTCGGGCAGCAGTATCGGACTGCCGCTCGCCGCCGCGGCCACCGCGGGTGCTGGTCCCGCCCAGGCGAGCAGCAACGCGTCCTCGCCCTTGAGGAATCGATGGCAGCGTACGCCGCCGGTCGCTCGGCCTTTTGCGGGGTATTCCTCGAAGGTTGTGACCTTGACCGATCCGGCATCGGTGCCGGGCAGCGCCCTGGAGGTGCCTGACACCGTCACGACGACCGATCCACTCGCCGGGGCGGCTCCAAAGAACACCACCCGGGCGCCGATGCCCAACTTGATGCCGGCCATCCCGCCGCCGGATCGTCCCTGGGGACGTACGGAGGCCGCTGGGAAGTGCAGCAGCTGCGCGTCATTGGTCACAAAGACCAGCTCGGTGTCCACCGAGCGAAGCTCCACGGTGCCGACAACCTTGTCGCCGGGCTCGAGCCTGATAACCTCCCACGAATCGCGGCCGAGAACTTCAGGATTGACCCGCTTCACGATGCCGCCAGCGGTACCCAGCGCCAGTCCGAGCGAGTTTTGGGCCAAGCTGGTGAGGCACAACACACGCTCGTCGGTATCCAAGGTAATGAGCTCGCTGACGTGGGTGCCGCCCTGGAGGTTGGGCGCATGTGCCGTGGCCGGAACAGTCGGCAGGTCCAGGACACTGATCTTGAGCAGCCGTCCTGCGCTCGTCACCAGGCCGCACTCGCCGCGAGCCGTGGCGATGATCGCCGATGTCAGCACGTCGTGGTTCGCCCGCGGCCCACCGGCGGGCAGCGGATCGGATCGGTCAGTTCGGGCGAGAAGCCCCGCAGAGGAGAGGAGGATCCAGCACGGGTCGTCGCTGACCTCCAACGGCGCGGCCGCGGCCGTCGCCGCGACACCGCTAGCTGCGAGCAGGATCGTGCGCCGCGGAGTTCCATGCTGCTGGGCGATCTCTGCCAGCTCGTTGCCGACGAGTGCTCGGAGCTGACCGGGATTGTCCAAGATCTCGGTCAGCTCAGCGATGGTGGCCTGCAGCCGGTCCCGTTCCGATTCCAGCTCGAGCCTGCTGAACTTCGTCAGCCGGCGCAGCGGCATGTCCAGGATGTAGTTCGCCTGGATCTCGGAGAGATCGAAGGCGGCGAGCAGCCGCTCGCGTGCCTGTGCGGCGTCATCGGAGGAGCGAATGATCGCAATGACGTCGTCGATGTCGACGATCGCAATCAGGAGACCCTCGACCAGGTGGAGCCGGTCGGCAGCGCGACCTCGAGCGAACGCCGTCCGTCGCCGGGTCACGTCGTAGCGATGCTCCAGGTAGACGGTCAGCAAATCCCGCAGGTTCAACGTTCTCGGCTGTCCGTCGACCAGAGCCACCGCGTTGATCGCGAACGTGTCCTCGATCTTGGTCACCTTGTAGAGCTGTTCCAGCAACGCCTCGGGATTGAAGCCGTTCTTCACTTCGATCACCAGGCGAGTGCCATTCGTACGATCCGATAGGTCCTTGACATCCGCGATGCCTTGGAGGCGACGACCGTTGACGCCTGCCTTGATTTGCTCGATCACTCGCTCAGGTCCCACCAGATACGGCAACTCGGTGATGACGATCCCCTTGCGCCGGGGATGGACCTGCTCGATCCGCGCGGTTGCCCGGATCCGGAACGACCCTCGACCGACGGTGTAGGCGTCGCGAATGCCGTCCAGCCCGATGATCTTCCCTCCGGTCGGCAGATCGGGGCCCGGTATGAAGCGCATCAGTTCTTCGACTCCGGCGTCAGGGTGGGAGATCAGGTGTCGCAGCGCCTGAATCACCTCGACGAGATTGTGCGGCGGGCAGTTGGTGGCCATACCCACCGCGATGCCGCTGGCTCCGTTGACGAGCAGGTTGGGAAAGGCGGCGGGCAGCACGACCGGCTCGATGTCCTTGCCGTCGTAGTTCGGCTTGAAGTCGACCGTGTCCTGGTCGAGGCCGGCCGTCATGGCAAGCGCCGCGGCGGCCATCCGGCACTCGGTGTAGCGCATGGCTGCCGGGCCGTCATCGGGCGAACCGAAGTTGCCGTGACCATCGATCAGCGCCAGCCGCATGGTCCACGGCTGGGCGGTCCGGACCAGCGCGTCGTAGATGGCCCCGTCGCCGTGCGGGTGGTACTTGCCCATGACTTCACCGACCACGCGCGCGCACTTCACGTGGGCTCGGTCCGGGCGGACGCCCATCTCGTCCATGGAATAGAGGATCCGGCGTTGGACCGGTTTCAGGCCGTCACGCGCATCGGGCAGTGCTCGTGCATAGATGACCGAGTACGCGTATTCCAGGAAGCTGGTCTGCATCTCCGAGGAGACATCGATGTCGAGAATGCGCTCGGTGAAGTCGTCGTCGGGCGGTGCGGTGGGCGTGCGGGCCATGCGGGTGAGGCTCCTCGATCGGTGGGCAATTTCGATTCTGCCCGTTGTCCCGGTCGAACACGTGATCGGCGCGCCCGACGGGACGACCGCCCCCGAGTCGGCGGCTCAGTATGAGGACTTTGCGAGCGTCATCAACTCGGTTTCGGCCTTCCCCGGCTTGGAGCGGGCGAGGACGTCTTGCAGCTGTTGCAGTCTTTGTCGTTCGATGCCGAGCAGCACCCCGTAGGTGAAGCCGTTCTGGCCTTCGTGGGTTCCGACTCTGGCTCCCAATTCGCGGATGTATGCCGTCGCGACGTGACTGTCCTGGTGATCGCCGAGCACGTCCTGAAGCTTTTTTCGCCGGTCGACGATCTTCTCCGCCTTCGCCCCCAGGATCGGCTGCGCCAGCTCGACGATGTAGCGGTGCCGCTTGCCGGCCTTGCGAGCCCGGTGCAGCAGCTCATCGGAATGTTCGTCGCCGGTCCGGCAGGCGGCAGCGGCATCCTCGACTCGCTTGTCGAGCTTCTTGCCGGCCCGTGCCACATATTCCGCGATCTCGGCTGCTGGTACGTCCGCTGCATCCGTGAATGGCGGCGCGCCCTGCCAGCGGTGAAGTTCGATGACCAGCGCCCGGTACCGGGACGAGTCCATGGCGGCGATCACCTCATCGAAGTTGACCTTCCGCTGAGCGGCGAGCTCGGTGGTGATCGTGTTGGCCACCGGCCCGAGCACGAGCTCGACCGGCAGCTCGCTGAGCTGAGTCGACATCCGCTCAGCCAGAATGTCAAGATCACGAACGGCACCAAGTAGGCCGGCCCACCAGACGAGCTCGGGTTCCAGGTCTTCCACGCGGGCTGGGTCGAACAGCTCGGCACAGGTGCGCAGGGTGCTTCGAAGGCGTCGAACGGCGACGCGGGTCCTGTGCACGACAGCCTCACCGGCACGAAGCTGCGGCTCCGCCTCGATCAGCACCCGGCACTGTTCGGTCAAGTAGGTCGCGACCAGGTCGCGGAGGAGCTCGGGCTGGTCGTTCATGATCACCTTCACACTCGACGTGGCGCCGCAGATTCGTCAGCGGTGCCGCCATTGGGAGCGGCCTGCCTGAGGCTATCGCGCCTCTCGTTGGTGTTTGCGGCCCGTCCGGACGTCAGGTGCTCCGAGCCGGGCGGAGTCGGCGGACAGATCATCCGGCTGGTCCTGTGATTGGCGCTCGGCGGCCACGCGGAGGCGATAGTGCTCGATCTCACGCGAAATGTCGGCGGAATCCCAGCCAAGAACAGGAGCCACCAAAGCGGCGATGTGGACTGCGGCCTCCACCCCGCGATCCCACGTCTCGATGGAGATCCGCGTTCGTCGCGCCAAGATGTCGTCCAGGTGCAGAGCACCCTCGTGGGACGCCGCGTACACGGCTTCGGCGGCGAGATAGTCCTCTGCCCCCTCGATGGGTGAGCCGAGCGCTGGAGTGTCCTTGATCAACTCCAGGAGCTCGAGCAACAGCGAGCCGTAGCGATTGAGCAGGCGCTCGACCTGCTGCACCGGCAAACTCGACTCCGCGGCCAGCAGGGCGCGCGCATTCCAAAGCGGCTCGTAGCCCTCAGCTCCGAGCAGCGGTACGTCTTCGGTGCAGCAGGCCGGCACGTGCCCGCCGAGGCCCCGTACTGTTGCATCCACGGCATCGCGTGCCATGACCCGGTAGGTGGTGTACTTTCCGCCGGCCACCGTGATAATGCCGGGCATCGGGCAAGCGACAGCGTGCTCCCGGGACAGCTTGGATGTCGGGTCGGATTCGCCCGACAGCAGCGGACGCAATCCGGCGTAGACACCGACGACGTCGTCGCGGGTCAGCGGATCAGCGAGCAGAGCGTTGGCCTGCCCCAGCAGATAGTCGATGTCCGCTGCACTCGCCGCCGGATGCGCGAGATCAAGCTGCCAGTCGGTGTCGGTGGTCCCGATGATCCAGTGCTGGCTCCCCCAGGGAATGAGAAACAGCAGACTCTTCTCGGTTCGAGTGATCACGCCCGCGGCGGAGTTGATGCGGCTCCGGGGCACGACGAGATGGATGCCTTTGGACGCGCGGATCTTGAACTGGCTGCGACCGCCGAGCATCTCCTGCAGTTCATCGATCCAGACGCCGGTGGCATTGATCGTCTGCCGGGCCCGGACATCGAATTCTTCACCTGACTCCAGATCACGTACCCGCACACCAGTGACACGCCCGCGATCGTTGAGGAAGCCGATTACCCTCGTGCTGCTCGCGCAGAGGGCTCCGTAGTGCGCTGCGGTGCGGGACAGCAGCAAGGTGTGGCGTGCGTCGTCGACCTGGCCCTCGTAGAAGCTGATCGAACCTCGGACCGCGTCTCGGCGGGCAGCGGGAAACACCTCCAGGGTCTTCCTGCGGCTGAGATGACGCAGATGATGCGGCACGCCCCGTCCCGCGCCCATCACGTCGTAGACGCCGATACCGAGACCGGCGTAGCCGCGGTCAAGCACCGGCCGCCGCAACGGATACAGGAACCGGACCGGCTTCGCCAGATGAGGTGCAAGCTTGTCCAGGGCCAGCGCCCGTTCCTTGAGGGCTTCGAACACCAGCGAGAAGTCGAGCTGCTCGAGATACCGCAGACCTCCGTGAAAAAGCTTGGTGGATCTGCTCGACGTGCCGGCAGCGAAGTCGCGAGCCTCGACCAGTCCAACCCGCAACCCACGTGTCGCGGCATCCAGGGCGCACCCTGCACCGGTGACTCCGGCCCCGAGGATGAGAACGTCCAGCTCCCCATCCCGAAGCCCATCCAGAGCCGCCGCCCGAGCCTCCGGGCTCAGCGCGGCGGTCACCGAGCGCATCGTCGGATGCCGCCTGGCGCAAGGGGCAGATTCACGTGACCGGCACCCAGTCCAACGTGCGTTGCACGGCACGTTGCCATCCGGCGTATCCGGCATCTCGTTCGGCGGGGGTCCGCTGTGGGGTCCATCGATGCTCCTCCTGCCAGTTCTGCCGCAGCTCACCGGCATCGGTCCAAAAGCCGATCGCCAGTCCGGCGGCATAAGCGGCACCGAGCGCGGTGGTTTCGGCAACCACCGGCTTGCTGACGTCGACGCCGAGGATGTCGGCTTGCAGCTGCATGCACAGGGAATTCGCGGTAACTCCGCCGTCAACCTTCAACACGGACATGTCGACCTGCGAGTCCTTTTCCATAGCCTCGACCACATCGCGGCTCTGATAACAGATGGCCTCCAGCGTGGCCCGTGCCAGGTGTGCTCCAGTGTGGAAGCGGGAGAGCCCGACAATCGCGCCGCGGGCGTCGGACCGCCAGTAGGGCGCGAAGAGTCCGGAGAATGCCGGAACGAAGTAGGCCCCACCGGTGTCGTCGACCTGGTTTGCCAAGGCCTCGATCTCCTCGGCGCCGCGAATGATCTTCAGCTGGTCTCGCAGCCACTGCACCGCCGATCCGGTGACGGCGATCGAGCCCTCCAGGGCGTACACCGGGGCTGAGCCAGCGAATTGGTAGCACACCGTGGTGAGCAGACCGTTCGCCGAACGCACGAGCGCGTCGCCGGTGTTGAGGAGGAGAAAGTTTCCGGTCCCGTAGGTGTTCTTCGCCTCGCCCGGAGCAAGACAGACCTGGCCGACCATCGCGGCCTGTTGGTCACCCAACACGCCGGTGATCGGGACCTCCGCACCTAGCGGGCTGTCGGACGTTGTCTCGCCCGAAGCCGTCGGCCGTCACTGACGGCTTGATGGCGGGCAACATCGGCCGGGGAATGCCGAAGAAGGACAGCAACTCCTCGTCCCAGTCGAGTGTCTCCAGGTCCATCAGCATGGTGCGGCTGGCATTCGTCACGTCGGTGACGTGCTTCCCGCCATCCACGCCACCGGTGAGGTTCCAGAGCAGCCAGCTGTCGGTCGTGCCAAAGATCGCGTTGCCCGCTTCAGCTTCGGCCCTCAGGCCCTCGACGTTCTCCAGCAGCCACTGCACCTTTCCGGCCGAGAAGTAGGTTGCTGGAGGCAGCCCTGTGCGCTCCCGGATCACATCGCCGCGCCCGTCGCGATCCAGGGCCGCTGCAATGGGCGCGGTACGCGTGTCCTGCCAGACGATGGCATTGGCGTAAGGCCGACCAGTCCGACGATTCCAGACCACCGCCGTCTCACGCTGATTGGTGATGCCCAAACCGGCAAGGTCACTGACCTGCAGAGCACCCGCGCCAAGTACAGCTGACACCACGTCCTGGGTGCTCTTCCAGATCTCAACGGGATCATGCTCCACCCAGCCGGCATGCGGCAGGATCTGCCGGTGCTCCAGCTGGTGACGGCCGACCTCCGCCCCGGAATGATCGAAGATCATGCACCGAGTGCTGGTCGTGCCTTGGTCGACTGCGGCAACGAAGTCCGGCACCGCCCCAGCCAACCACACTTCGTCTGTTAACGGACGTAATGGCCTTCGTCGCCCAGCCGTAACTCGCGCTGCGTAATCTGAGTCGGGTGCCAGCCGAGACAGTCGTTCATCCTCCTGGCTATCCGGTCGAGTGGGAGGCCGACGTCGTCCTGACCGACGGCGGCGTTGCACACCTGCGCCCGATCCGGCCCTCTGACGCCGACATGATGGTGGAGTTCTACGACCGCGTGTCGCCAGAGTCGAAGTACCTACGCTTCTTCGCTCCCTATCCGAAGTTGAGTCAACGCGACGTAGCCCGTTTCACCCAGGTCGACTATGTCGACCGGGTCGCGTTGATCGTGACCGTCGGTGATCAGATGATCGCCGTCGGCCGTTACGACCGGCTCGACAACAACGAGGCGGAAGTCGCGTTCCTGGTGGAGGACGCGCACCAGGGGAGAGGGATTGCCCAGCTGCTGCTCGAGCATCTGGCCGAGGCCGCTCGGGAGCGGGGGATCAACCGCTTCGTCGCCGAAGTCCTGCCCCAAAATCGGCGGATGGCGCAGATCTTCGCTGACGCCGGTTATCGGATGTCGAGAGGGATCCAGGACGGCGTCCTGGCCGTGGAATTCCCCATTCTGCCCACCAACACCTCGGTCGGGGTCATGGAGCGCCGAGAACACCGGGCTGAGAGCGCGTCGGTGCACCGACTGCTGATCCCTCATCGGATCGTGGTCTACGGTCCACAAGCCATCGTCCAGCGCATCATCAATTCGGTGCTGGGTGGCGGCTTCCGCGGGGACTTGGTCGGCATCAGCTCAGACGGATCGGAGATCCGCGGCGTCCAGACGGCCCCATCGATTGCCCAGGTGAACGGCCAGATCGACCTCGCGCTCGTTTTCGTCGGAAGCGATCAACTCGGTGACATCGTCATCGAGGCAGCCCACAAGGGGGCCCACGGCATCGTTCTGCTCACCGGCAGCCAGGTCGGAGCCGGGGACAGTCTGACGCTGGTCAACCTCGCGCGCGCGTACGGCATCCGAGCACTCGGGCCGGACGCGCTGGGGCTGATCAACACTCATGTTGAGACCAGCCTCAACGCGACTCCCGGTCCCATGCCGCGCAGCGGTGGCGTTGGCCTGTTCTGTCAGTCGGCGGCGGTCGGCATCGCGGGCCTGAACCAAGCGGTGGAGCAGCAGATTGGCTTGTCCTCGTTCGTCAGCACCGGCGACTATGCCGACGTCACGGCCAACGACGTGATCCAGTACTGGGAGGACGACGAGGACACCCGCGTCTGCCTGCTGTCGTTGGACTCGATCGGCAACCCGCGCAAATTCTCTCGGCTCGCACGCCGCCTAGCCCGTCGCAAACCTGTGGTCGTCTTCGCACCGGGTCGGATCAGCTGGGGTTCTCATGTCGGCGATCGAGGCGGCTTGGGCCACGCCCCCGACGTCGCCGTTGACGCCTTGTTCAGGCAGGCCGGCGTGATGGTGGTGCACCAACGGTCCGCCATGTTCGACGTTGCCAAGATCGCCGCCAGACAGCCATTGCCAAGTGGCCCGCGCGTGAGCCTGGTAACGAACTCGAGCGGGCTGGCGCAGCAGATGCTTGCCACCGTCCGGGGTGTTGGTCTGGTCAGCGACGCAGAGCCGGTCCTGCTGGCGCCCGACGTCACGGCACCGGACGTCGCCCTGTCCGTACGGCAGGCTATGGCCGGAGACTGTGACTCCGTCCTTTGCGCGATCGTCCGGGTTTTCGACGGCGGCACCGATGCGGTCCAGAACGCGCTGGCCGACGTCGCAGCGACCGCGACCAAACCGGTGATCGGAGTATTCCTCGGCTTCCGATCGGCGCCAGAGGTCGAGGAGGAGCCGGACACCTGGGGCGGCCTGCCAAGGTTCGACGGGCCGGTCGGCGCAATCCATGCGCTGGCCGCGGTCAGTGCCTACGCCCATTGGCGGCAACGCGATCCAGGTGCCGTCCCGATGCTGGAGAACGACACAGATCGAGCGAAGCGACTGGTGAATGGCGTGCTGACCCGGCAGCCCGACGGTCGGGAATTGACCGATGCCGAGACCAGCGAACTGCTCAGCGCCTACGGGATCGAGCTTGTACCTCGGTACCGGGTGGACAGCGTCGACCATGCCATTGAGGTGGCTGAGCGGCTGGGCTGGAACGTCGTGCTAAAAGCCACGGCCGAGGCCGTCCGGGGCCGCCCGGATCTGGCCAGCGCTCGACGCGACCTCGACCGTCCAGAAGAGATGGCCGAGGCATGGAATGACCTGACGCTGTTGGTTCGCTCGTTGGGGCTGGACGACGAGAACGGGCCGTCACTTGCCGAACCGGTGGTGCAGGCGATGGCGCCGCCAGGTGTGGCGTTGGTGATCACCAGCCGAGAAGACGCCGCCTTCGGGCCGATCATCTCGCTGGGCTTGGATGGCATTCCCAGCGAGCTGCTGGGGGACACGGTCTACCGCGTGCCGCCACTCACCACAGTCGACGCAGCAGCCATGGTGCGGGACCTTCGCGCCGCACCCACGCTCTTCGGCCAACATGGCCGTCTCGGGGTGGATGTGGAGGCGATCGAGAATCTCCTGCACCGGGTTGCTCAGCTCGCCGACGACCTGCCGCAGCTCGCATCCCTCGTCTTGAAGCCGTGTATCGCGGCGCGTCAGGGAGTCGCGGTCCTTGGTGCCCGGGCCTTCATCGCGCCCACGGCCGACCGCCGCGATCCCTTAGCCAGAACGCTGTAGCCCCACTCAAGCTCTGGGACGGAGGAAGACCGGGGCTCGAGAACGCCGACGAGCGTGAGCAGCACAATAAGATGCCTTCATGAGGTTGGGATCGACGAGGCGCGAGTTGCGGGCGGAGATCGACGCGTGCGGGTACTTCCCGGAGCTGGTTGAGGACACGATCATGGAGACCGTCGGGGACGAAGAGCTTCTGGACTTTGTCGTCCACCACGAGCCCACCTTCGATCGGGACGAGATTCACCGGCATGTCACGATCCTGGCGCTCACTCCCAGCCGGCTGATCGTCGGGCACACCGACGACCACCCGGCCGAACCTCCGATGGAGGGCACCTTCGCAGCAGCGTCGACCGAGTCTGTCCTGCTCCCAAGGATCAACTCGGTCGTGCTGACCAGAGTCGTCGCGCAGCCGGCGGAATACCGGACGGGGTCGGCCGACGTCACCGAGACCTGGCTGTCAGTCGGCTGGGGTGCAGTCCGTCGGGTAGACCTCGAAGTGGCGAGCTGCAGTGATCCTCAGTGCGAGGCAGACCATGGCTACACCGGCGCGCTGGTCGGTGACGACCTCACGGTCAGGATGAGCGCCGCGGCCGACGGCCGCGATCGGGTGACCCGCTTGGTCTCCTTCGCGACGGCCTTGCAGCGCGCGGCTGCGGTATGACACAACCAGCGGTGTCGGAGCCCGCGTCGGCTCTGGCACCGATGGTCCTCCCGTCGTACGGGTCCTCGACGTTGGCTGATCTGATGCCGGCCATCAGCGCACGCCTGGGATTGCCGGACTATTCAGATCGACTCGGCTTGCCCGCCAGCGACCGCTACGTGGTGGCCATGGTCGATGGCCTGGGTTGGCATCTGGTGCGCGGTGCGATTCGCGATGTCCCGTATCTCGGGTCGTTGCTCGGCGACGCACGCCCGGTGACAGCTTGCGTGCCCAGTACCACTGCGACCAGCCTTGGCAGCCTGGGCACCGGGTTGCCGCCCGGCGGGCACGGCTTGGTTGGCTATACCTCCCGAGTACCCGAGACAGGCGAGATCTTGAACGCGCTCACCTGGGAGTCCAGCGTTCCGGCGCAGATCTACCAGTCCAAACCCACGGTCTTCGAGCGAGCGGCGGCTGCCGGCGTTCTGGTGAGTTCTGTCGCCCTGCAACGTTTCTCGGGGACCGGTCTCACCGAAGCGGCGCTACGCGGTGCGAGCTTCGTGGGATTCCGGGAGGAAGCAGACGAAGATCAGCGCATCGCGCTCGTGGCCGCGGCCGCCCGACAGGGCGACCGAAGCCTGGTCTATGCCTACGAGCGTGAACTCGATCACTGTGGCCATGTCGACGGCTGCCGGTCGCCGGCCTGGCGTCAGCATTTGATGCGCATCGATCGGATGTGTGAACGGCTCCGCGCAGTCCTGCCCGACGACGTTCGGTTGATCATCACCGGCGACCATGGCATGGTCGATGTGCCCTACAACCATCAGGTCATCGCCGAGGACCACCCCGCCTTGATGGCGGGTGTTTCCGCGCTGGCGGGCGAGAGCCGCTTCCGCCAGGTCTACGTCGATGCTGACGATCCGAGGCGCGTCGCCGCTCGGTGGCGCGACCATCTGGGCGATCGAGCATGGGTGCGGACCAGGGACGAAGCGATCGACGAGGGATGGTTCGGGCCGGTCGATAGCGCTTTGCGAGAGCGTTGGGGCCACGTATTGGTGGCTCTGCGTGAAGACCACGCGGTGATGACTCGGCAGTTTCCGCGGGAACTGACCCTTATCGGGATGCATGGCTCCTTGACTCCGGCCGAGATGATCGTTCCGCTGTTCTGTGACTGATCGGAGCCGACAGGGGCGCTCGGCGAGCGACCGCTACGGGATGATGAGCCCGTGCGGAACTGGCTGCGTGATCATGGGTTGTTGCTGGCCAACGTGCTCCTCTTCGTTGCTTTCTTCTTTGGCATGACCGCAACTGGATACCGGGTTTCCAACAACGAGCAGCTTGAGCACGGTCAGTCGGCTGAGTCCATCGGCAGCTATCTCACGAGCGGAGACTTCTTCGAGGCCACCTTCGAGAACTGGGAGAGCGAGTTCTTGCAGATGGGGATGTACGTGGTGCTCACGGCGTACCTCTTTCAGCGCGGATCATCCGAGTCGAAACCGATGGATGAGAAGGCTCCTCAGGACGAGGACGCGCGAAACAAGGCGGAGGACCCCGACGCGCCTTGGCCGGTCCGGCGCGGTGGTTTCATCCTCCGGCTCTACGAGCACTCGCTCTCCGGACTCTTCTTCCTGCTCTTCTTCACGTCCATCGCCCTGCATGCCGCCAGTGGCGCAAAGGCGTACAGCGAGGAGCAGCTTCAGCACGGGCAAGAGGCGGTGAACGTCTGGCAGTTCGTCGGAACCTCGCAGTTCTGGTTCGAGTCATTCCAGAACTGGCAGAGTGAGTTTCTCGCGGTCGCAGTCATCGTCGGTGCCTCGGTCTACCTGCGTGAGCGAGGCTCAGCCGAATCGAAGGCCGTGGCTGAACCGCACACGACAACCGGGACCTGACGCCGGACGATCTGCTCCCTGGACGGTCTGCTCCAGGGAATGCGCGACTTAGCCGCGCCGAGGACCGCCGAACATGATTTCATCCCAGCTGGGGACGGAGGCGCGCTTCTTCTTGATCGGCTTGTCCACCAGCTCTTCGCTGTGCGACTCCTTGGCCAGCGCCTCCTCAACGAACTCCTTGGCCTCGTCGGTCCTGTCGTCAATGGCCGTCGGCGGATCCGGTTTGCCCGGTTCGTCGGTGCCCCGAAGGTGATGAGCGTGGATGGCAGAGGAGTCAAGCGCTTCGACCGGTCCGGTGCTCGCGCCGGCGACGGCATGCCGCTCTGCATTTTCGCGCACCGCGGCGGCGAACTCGTCGTCCCGTAGATCCGGCTCGGCCGGCCCGAGCTCACCGCTTCGCTGATCGGCCACGGGCTGGGTGTCGTCGGCGTTGTCAATCTCGTCGAGCAGGCTAGGTTCTACCGGATAGTTCACGACGATCGCCGGCTCCCAGCCCAGATTGGACGTGTCCGGCACTGCGATGGCATCGGTGAGGCCAGTCGGTTGCAACGATTGCGCTGACTCGGTGAATGCTTCCTCCGACCGGTCGTCGTACGCCGTGTCGCCCGGCACATCACTCTTCTCCGGCTCGACGCCCGGACGAAGGTCATGGACCGCCGCGAGATGCGGCTCGATTGGCATCTGGGGCTCGCGGATGGCCCGGACCAAGGCTAGATCGTCGCTCAGGTCCAAGGTCGGCTCGGTGTCATCAGCCTCGTCTGGCGATTCGCCCGTCACCGGGCGACGCCGACCCGGCTGCGGCCCCTTGTGGGCCGAGTGCTCACCGAGCAACCAGCGCGCTTCGTCGTCCTCGGCTATCGAGAATCGTCCCGAGGCATCGAAGGTGAAAGTGGCGTGCCGGCTCCCTTCACCGGAACGGTAGTCGGCCGTGACCGTCCAACGTCCGTCGGACAGCCGGTAAGAGTCCCAGGCGACGGTGTCGAGGTCGACCCCGCGAGGCCCGAGTCGTTCTGTGACAGCCAGCCGGAGGCTTCGATGACCGGACGTCTCGCCACGGCGCCGTACCGAGGAGGCCATCGCCAGCCGCGCCATGTGTTCGCGTTCGGCCAGCACGGGTGCCGCGAAACGCTCCACCCGATCCAGCGGAAGACCGGCCACCTTGGCCACGTCTTCGAGGCTGCCGCCGGCCCGGATCCGCGTTTGGATGTCTCGAGGGCTCATTGTGCTTTCCATCTCGATCTCCAGTTGTCCGAGTCGCGGCCGGTCACCTCGCAATGCTGCGCGCAATCGCTCATCCACCGCTATTGCCAGTTCTTCACCGCTCTCGGTGGCCACGATCAGGGACTTGCCGTCCTGGCTCAGTCCCACCAGTCGCGCGCTGCGCATCGGTCGGGCGGCTCCTCGTGTGGTGATCCTTTGCCCAACCTACCCGCCCGGATGGCTCAGCAGCGGTAGGCGCACAGCGCGAGGCCGACCTCTGGCCCGACGATCTTCGCCGCGTAATGTCGGTGCATGACACAGCCACGACATCCGAGCCCGGCCACCCTCGGCCAGCTTCGAGCCGCTGGATATACCCGGCGCAGCGTCAAAGCTGAACTGCAGTCGAACGTTCTCGCTCGGCTGCGGGCGGGCCAGACCGCCTTTCCCGGAATTGTCGGGTTCGACGACACCGTGCTGCCGGAACTGGAGGCGGCATTGCTGGCGGGGCACGACCTGGTGCTTCTGGGCGAGCGCGGCCAGGGCAAGACCCGCGTCATGCGTACGGTCGCCGGCTTGCTGGACGAGTGGATTCCAGAGGTTGCCGGTTGTGAGATCCACGACGAACCCATCGCACCGGTCTGCGTGCGCTGCCGAGCACTTGCCGCCGAAGCCGGCGATGATCTGCCGATCGGTTGGCGGCACCGTGACGAGCGCTACACCGAAAAGCTAGCCACGCCCGATACCTCGGTCGGTGACCTGATCGGGGACGTCGATCCGGTCAAAGTGGCCCAGGGCCGCACGCTCGGCGATCCCGAGACCGTGCACTACGGGCTGGTGCCGCGAGCCAATCGGGGCGTCTTCGGGCTGAACGAGCTACCCGACCTGGCCGAGCGGATCCAGGTGGCGCTGTTCAACGTGCTGGAGGAGCGAGACATCCAGGTGCGGGGCTACTCGATTCGGCTTCCCCTCGACGTGTTCTTGATCGCTACCGCGAATCCCGAGGACTACACCAACCGAGGCCGCATCATCACCCCGCTGAAAGACCGATTCGGGGCGGAGATCCGAACGCACTACCTCACCGAGCTGCCCGACGAACTTACGCTGCTGCGCCAGGAAGCGAATCTGACCGCCGAGGTCGGTGACCACCTGCTCGAGATTCTCGCGCGATTCACCCGCAACCTGCGCGAGTCCGCGTCGGTCGACCAACGCTCAGGCGTATCCGCCCGCTTCACCATCGCTGCCGCGGAGGCAACCGCGGCCTCCGCGTTGCGTCGATCGGCGCGGACCGGTGACCCGGAGCCGGTCGCGCGGATCTGCGACATCGCACCGGTCCTGCCGACCCTCCTGGGGAAAGTGGAGTTCGAGATGGGGGAGGAGGGCCGGGAGCGGGCGGTTCTTGATCATCTGCTTCGCCTCGCGACGGCAACCACCTACAAAGAGCGGCTCTCCGGTCTTGATCTGTCCGGCTTCACGGCGGTGTTCTCCGAAGGAGCTGTGGTGGAAACCGGGGAGTTGGTGGCGGCAGCGGATGTGTTGGGCCAGCTCGGCAGTGTGCCCGGCTTGTTCAAAGTTCTGAGCCGGCTCGGCTACGACGACGGGGCGAGTCGGGGCCAGGTGGCGGCAGCGGCCGAGTTCACCCTCGAGGGCCTGTATCTGACCCGGCGGCTCGACAAGCAAACGGTCGGCGGGCGTACGGTCTACGGGGCGTCGTGATCATGGCTCGAGTTGATCATGGCCGCTGACCACGCGCGGGACGATCAGGAGCGGCGCGACCCGCACAGCCGATTTCGGTACGGGCCGTGGGCGGGTGGTCCCGATCCGCTCGCTGCGCCGTACGACGTCCGAGCCGCGATCGACCGGATCGGTGAGGACGTGCTGTCGGCCGGCTCCGTGCGCGATGCATTGCGGGAGCTGCTGCGCACGGGCATCGACAATCGAGGTGGCCTGGATAGGCTCCTGGATCGGATCCGGCGGATGCGGGCCGAGGCCCGGCGCCGGGGCGATCTGGGCGGCACCCTCGATCAGGTGCGAGCCGCGCTGGATCAGGCCCTGTCCGCGGAACGCGAAGCGCTCGCAGCCGCTGACGACGATCAGGCCCGGTTGGCCGAGATGGAGTTGGCCACGCTGCCGGACGATGTCGCCGGTGCGGTACGCGCATTGTCTGATTACGACTGGCGATCCGACGTTGCCCGTGCCACTTACTCAGCGATCCAGGACATGCTCCGACGAGAGGTGCTCGACGCCCAGTTCGCGGGCATGAAGTCGGCACTGGAATCGCCTGACGGGGAGGCGATGCAGCGGGTCAAAGACATGCTCGCTGACCTCAACTCGCTGCTAGCCGCTCACGCTCGCCAGGAAGACACGACCGATCAGTTCGCCGATTTCATGGCCAAGCACGGGGATTTCTTCCCCGAAGAACCCGAGAACGTCGAAGAGTTGATCGACGCGCTGGCCCGCCGGCAGGCGGCCGCTCAACGGATGCTGTCCTCGCTCTCCCCGGAGCAACGGCAGCAGCTGGGCCAGCTGATGAGCCAGGCGATGGCGGACGCGGACCTGGCGTCGGAAATGGCGCAGCTGGCTGACAACCTCCGTGCCTTACGACCGGGGCTGGATCGCTCCACAGCCACAAGGATGCGACCGGACGGTGAGCCGCTCGGCTACAGCGACGCCGTCGAGGCGGTGGCGGAGATCGCGGATCTGGAGGCGCTGGAGGCGCAGCTATCGCAGACCGACGGCGGCGGCAGCCTGGACGATGTCGACGTGGACATGCTGGAACGGCGGCTCGGGTCCGAAGCGGCCCGCGACGTGCGGGCCCTGCGTGATCTGGAGCGGGAGCTGGAACAGCAGGGCTACTTGACTCGGGGTGACGACGGTCTGCGACTGACTCCCCGGGCGGTCCGCCGGTTGGGCCAGACGGCTCTTCGGCGAGTATTCGCCCAGCTCGCCGCCAACGGGCCGGGTGACCACGATGATCGCCGTACGGGCGCCGCCGACGAACCGACCGGACTGAGCCGGCCGTGGGTTTTCGGCGACGAGCTGCCGATCGATGCACCTCGGACGGTGGGCAACGCGCTGCGCCGCAGTGGGCTTACGACTCTTCTGAGCCTGGTCAAGGGCTGACCGGCGCCTCGACAGCCCATGTCCTCGGTGGCACGTCGGCGTCAGCCCGTGTCCACGGTGACATTTCGACGGGCTCAGTGCGCGCTCTGGGCAGGGCCTCGGGGTCAGCCCGCGTTCACCTCCAGGTCGATGATTTCGAGGTCACCGAGACGGAACGGCGGACCAGCGCTGCGGTGGCGCTCTGCGTCGATCTGTCCTTCTCGATGGTGCAGGACGGGCGCTGGGGGCCCATGAAGCAGACGGCGCTGGCGCTCCACCACCTCATCGAGACACGCTTCCGTCACGATGCCCTCCAGGTGATCGGCTTTCACCGCACCGCGCGCCAGCTCTCCGCCGTGCAGCTGGCGGAGGCGGAGCCGGAATGGATCCAGGGCACGAACCTCCAGCATGCGCTGCTGCTCGCCAGCCGGCACCTGCGTCGCCATCCCGACGCCGAACCTGTGGTGTTGATTGTCACCGACGGGGAGCCGACCGCCCACCTGATCGGCGGAAACCAGCCCTTCTTCCACTGGCCGACCGCTCCGGAAACCGTACGGGCGACTATCGCGCAGGTCGACGAGCTGGTCCGCCACGGCGCCACCATCAACACCTTCATCCTCGGCGAGGACCCAGGCCTGGCCCGCTTCGTCGACGCCTTGGCCCGGCGCGCGGGTGGCCGGGTCTTCACCCCTGACATTGGGAGGCTTGGCGAGTACGTTGTCGCTGACTACCTGAAGGCCCGGCGCGGCCGGCGGGCTTAGCAGCACGCACTGCCAGTGGTCCGCGCGCTCAGCCGGCCACGATCACGCGCAATTTGTCGCTACTGGTTGGCCTTCAGCAGTGTCAGCAGGTACCTGCTGTAGCCGGACTTGGCGAGGGCTGTCGCACGCTCTCGAAAGTCGTCGTCGCTGAGGAAGCCCTGCCGCCAAGCGGCTTCCTCGGGAGCGCCGACCTTCAGACCCTGGCGCGCTTCCAGGGTACGGACGAAGTTGCTGGCGTCGTTCAGCGAATCAAAAGTCCCTGTGTCCAGCCACGCCGTGCCTCGGGGTAAGACCCCGACGAACAATTTTCCTCGATCGAGGTAGTGCCGATTCACATCGGTGATCTCGTATTCGCCCCGGGCAGACGGCTGCAGGTTCCGGGCGATCTCGATCACCTCGTTGTCGTAGAAGTACAGGCCCGGCACGGCGTAGCTCGATTTGGGTTTTGCGGGCTTCTCCTCGAGCGAGATCGCCTGGCCGGCGGAGTCGAACTCGACAACCCCGTATGCGCTGGGTTCAGCAACCCAATAGGCGAACACTGCTCCGCCGTCAACATCGGCAAAGTCACGCAGCTGGGTGCCGAGTCCTTGGCCGTAGAAGATGTTGTCGCCAAGGACCAGCGCCACCTTTTCTCCGCCGACGAACTGCGCACCGATCACAAACGCCTGCGCCAACCCATTGGGTTCGGGTTGCTCCGCATAGTGGATGGAGATGCCGAACTGCGAGCCGTCGCCAAGCAACCGCTGGAAGGCCGGCGCATCGTGCGGTGTCGTAATCACCAGCACGTCATCGATGCCCGAGAAGATCAACGTCGACAGCGGGTAATAGACCATCGGCTTGTCGTAGACCGGCACCAGCTGCTTGCTGATGCCCAGCGTGACCGGGTGGAGCCGCGTGCCCGAGCCGCCGGCCAGGATGATGCCCCGCACGAGGCCTTAGTATGACCGATCGTGGCCACTTACCTGGTGACCGGCGGCGCTGGCTTCATCGGCGCCAACTTCGTGCACTACGTGCTCCGCCACACCGACGACAGGGTGACCGTCCTCGACAAGCTCACCTATGCGGGGAACCGGGCTTCGCTGGATGGCCTGCCGGAGCACCGGCTGTCCTTTGTGCGAGGCGACATCTGCGACTCGGATCTCGTTGATCGGCTGGTCGCCGATCATGACGCGGTCGTCCACTTCGCGGCCGAGTCACACAACGACAACTCGCTGCGGGATCCCTCGCCCTTTGTCGCGACCAACGTGGTCGGCACCTACACACTGTTGGAGGCGGTGCGCAAGTACGACGCTCGCTACCACCACATCTCGACTGATGAGGTATACGGCGACCTCGAACTCGACGATCCGCGGCGGTTCGTCGAGACCACTCCCTATAACCCGTCGAGCCCCTATTCCTCGACGAAGGCCGGCTCCGACCTTCTAGTCCGGGCCTGGATGCGATCGTTCGGTGTGCGAGCCACGATCAGTAACTGCTCGAACAACTACGGCCCGTTTCAGCACGTCGAGAAGTTCATCCCTCGCCAGATCACCAACGTTCTCGACGGCGGCCGCCCCAAGCTCTACGGGGCTGGACTCAACGTCCGGGACTGGATCCACACCGATGACCACAGCTCCGCGGTGTTGCTGATCGTAAACCAGGGCCGGATCGGTGAGACCTACTTGATCGGCGCGGATGGCGAGCGGAACAACCGGCAGGTGGTCGAAACGATCTTGGAACTGCTCGGCCGGCCCCGCGACGCGTACGATCTGGTGACTGATCGTGCGGGCCATGACCTGCGCTACGCGATCGATTCCACCAAGCTTCGCCATGAACTGGGCTGGCGGCCGACCTATGCCGACTTCGAGGACGGGCTCGCGCAAACCATCTACTGGTACCGGCACAACGTCGCCTGGTGGCGGCCGCAGAAGGCGGCAACTGAGGCGGCCTACGCCCGCCAGGGCCAGTAGACACGATGAGTGAACTCTCCATCGCCACTACGCCCATCCCCGGCTTGTTGGCCATCTCGCTCGACATTCGGTCAGACAACCGCGGATGGTTCAAGGAGAACTGGCAACGCCGCAAAATGGTCGATCTGGGGCTGCCGGACTTTGGACCGGTGCAGAACAACGTTTCCTTCAACACCTCCGCTGGTGCTACTCGAGGGTTCCACGCCGAGCCGTGGGACAAGCTGGTCTCGCTGACGGCGGGCCGGATCTTCGGTGCATGGGTCGATCTGAGGCCCGGCGACGGGTTCGGTCGAAGCGTCACTTTGGAGATGGGCCCCGAGACCGCGGTCTTTGTACCCCGGGGAGTTGGCAACGCGTTCCAGACCTTGGTAGATGGCACCGCCTACTCGTATCTGGTCAATGATCATTGGAGCGTGGCGGCTCGGGACTCGTACACGTTCGTGAACCTGGCCGATGATGACCTGGCGATCAGCTGGCCCATTCCACTCGCCGAGGCGGAGCTTTCGCCAGCAGACCGAGCTCATCCGCGATTGTCCTTGGTGGCGCCGATGGCGCCACGGAAGAAACTCATCCTCGGCGCCAACGGCCAGCTTGGTCGAGCGCTGGTCGCCGCATTTCCCGAAGCGGATGCCGCGACCCGGTTGCAGCTTGATCTGAGTGACCGCGACGCTGTGGCGAGATTCGACTTCAGCCGCTACGGAACGATTCTCAACGCCGCCGCCTACACCAAGGTCGACGCCGCCGAGACCGACTCCGGTAGGCGAGCGGCATGGAGTGTGAACGTGCACGCGGTGGCGGCGCTCGCCGCCGCCGCACGCGAGCATCGCTGCACCCTGGTGCACATCTCGTCGGATTACGTCTTCGACGGCTCGCTCGAGAGCCACGACGAAGCCGAGTCGTTCTCGCCACTTGGGGTCTACGGCCAGACCAAGGCCGCCGGCGATGCCCTGGTCAGCTCGGTGCCGGCGCACTATGTCCTCCGCAGCAGCTGGGTGATCGGTGATGGCGCGAACTTCGTCCGGACCATGGCCTCGCTTGCGGACCGGGGCGGCGTGGAACCCAGCGTTGTTCATGATCAACACGGCAGATTGACGTTCAGCAATGAGATCACTCGCGCGATCGGGCATCTGCTCCAGGCTCGCCCACCGTACGGCACCTACAACCTCACCAACGCTGGTCCATCGGTGACCTGGGCTGACATCGCACGCCGGGTATTCGTGGCCCGCGGCCGGGACGCATCCGCGATCACGAGCGTGACAACCGAGGAGTACGGCTCCGGTAAGAACCTGGCCCCGCGGCCGCGCCACAGCATGCTCAATCTCGACAAGATCACCGCCACCGGGTTCGAGCCGGCCGACGCAGACGCCGAGCTCGACCGCTACCTCCGCCAGCTCTGAGATTTGCGCCCGCACCGTGACCGGTGCCGCATCTGCGCTGTCACGACCGGAGAATGACCTGCGTGCGCGATCGCTTATCCTCCGAGCCAGGCCGACTCGACCCCTACGACGCCGTCATGCTCGTCTCGTTCGGCGGCCCCGAGGCTGCGGACGATGTCCTTCCCTTCCTGGAAAACGTCACCCGCGGGCGCGGGATACCCCGAGAACGGCTCACGGCGGTGGGCAAGCACTACTACCTCTTCGGCGGCCGGAGCCCGATCAACGATCAGTGCCGCCGGCTCCTCGCCGCGTTGCGTGCGGAACTGGACGCTCGGGGCATCGCCGTACCGCTCTACTGGGGCAATCGCAACTGGACACCCTACCTGCGCGACGCCTTCACCGAGCTCGCCTCCGCCGGGCACCGGCGGGTACTGGTGGTGGTGACCAGCGCCTATCCCTCGTACTCTTCGTGCCGTCAATACCGGGAGAACCTGTACGACGCGGCTCGTGGGCTCCCGGTGGAGGTTGACCGGATCCGGCACTACGCGACCCATCCAGGATTCGTCACCGCGTCGGTCGATGCCACGGTGAACGCGCTTGATGAGCTAGGCAGCGACGACACGGACGGGACTCGGCTGCTCTTCGTCACCCACTCCATCCCGGTCTCTATGGCCTCCGCCGCGGGGCCTGCACCCCGCAGCGCACAGGGCGCGTACGTCGACTGGCATATGGCTGTCGCCGGCGAGGTCACTCGGCAGGTGGGGGAGCGCCGAGGAAGGCCGTACGAGCACGAGCTGGTCTACTGCTCGAGGTCGGGGCCGCCGCAGCAGCGGTGGCTGGAGCCGGACGTCAACGACCGGCTCGCAGACCTCAGCAGCACCGAAACGTCCAGCGTGGTGCTGGTCCCGATCGGTTTCATCTCCGACCACATGGAGGTGATCTTCGACTTGGATACCGAGGCGACCCGCACCGCAGCCGATCGCGGTGTGCGGCTCGAGCGAGCGGGGACGGCGGGTACTCACCCCGCGTTCGTCACCGCGTTGGTAGACCTGCTCCTGGAACGAGCCGCGGCGAAAAGGGAAGAGGCCACAGTGCCCGCAGTGATTCGTGGCGGTGAACTGGGCTGGTTCGCCTGCCAGCCTGACTGCTGTCGCAATGCCTCCGATCCCAACCGGCCTACCTTGTGCTCAGCGGCATCAGCGAAGGTCTCCGAGCGCCGGAACTGACGGTGAGGTTTCTGCCGAATCGACCGCCGACCCGACTCGCCTGATGAGGTGCAGAAGCGCTGGTCGGTTCGGAACACCCGGGCAGGGAATTTCGAGCGCCGGCCAGCGTTATAGCGGGCGCAGCGGACCTTGGCTGGCGATCCACGCCAGTTGTGATATGCATGCGCTCGGGTTCGACAGAACACAGAGGGCCCAGACCCCGGGAAGGGAAAGATGGCGACCGATTACGACGCCCCACGCAAGACCGACGAAGAACTTCATGAAGACAGCATCGAAGAGCTCAAGACCCGCCGTAACGATAAGAACTCTGGGAAGGTTGACGAAGACGAGGCCGAGGCGGCCGAGGCTTTCGAACTACCAGGAGCTGACCTCAGTCACGAAGAGCTGACCGTACGAGTACTGCCCCGCCAATCAGACGAATTCACCTGCGCGGGCTGCTTCCTGGTGCGACACCGCAGCCAGATCGCTGAAGAGCACGCGAATGGGGATGCCTACTGTTACGACTGTGCGGGCTGACCACTAGCCAGACGGAAGGATCGAAGAGATCGACCGATCCCAACACTCGAGCCAGACGTGCAAAGGATCCTCTAGACGCTGAGCCTGATCTTGCCCCGGCCCTCCGGGGCCTCGGAGTCCATACCGTCGGACCAGCGCTTCGCCGCGAAGCGCTGCGTCATGATCTGCGTGGCAGTGACACCGATGGCGCTCGCAAGCGCCCAGCTCAGTGCTTCGCGCAACGGGGTCCGGGGATCGGTCGTGGACGGTGGCTCATTGCCGGTTACCGCCTTCCACGTCAGCGTGAGCAGCTTCCGGAAAGCGAACGTGGTGATAACGCCCAGCAGCCCGGCGTAAAGCTTCCAGACCAGCTTTTGCGAGGGTCCCATGGCAGCGATATCTCCTGTCGTTCGCAGCGCGTCCCAGATGTGCTGGCCATCCTAGTGGTCGCTGTCGTGCCGCTAGGTTGGCGTCGTGATCTACCGGGAGCGGTTGACCGTGCCGGTGGCGTGGTGGCTTCTTGGGGCGTTCTTCGGGTTATCAGTCCTGGTAGCTGTGGGCTGGTACCGGGGTGTCTTCTGGGGGATAGCGACCGGCTTGGCGTCGATGGCCGTGGCGGGCGCCATCTTTGCCGCAGCATCGGCGACGATCATGGTGGATTCCGGCGAACTGATCGCGGGTCGGGCGCGTATCGAGCTGACCTACCTCAGCGGCGCAATACCGCTGGACAAGGCGGCGGCCAGCCATCGGGCCGGGCCAGGTGCCGATGCGCGCGCGTTTCTGGTCATCCGCCCCTACGTCGCTGGCGCGGTCGAGATCACGCTGAACGATCCGGACGATCCGGCGCCGTACTGGCTGGTCTCAACCCGGCACCCTCGGCAGCTGGCGTCAGCGCTGTCCGCGGCGATCTCGGCGGCAGATGGTCTCCACTAGGCTGTTCGGGTGGATCAGGTGGAGGTGCTGTTGCAGCGACTCGACCCGGACATGGAGCCGCCGAGCTATGCGCAACCCGGTGACGCGGGCGCCGATCTTCGATCCACCGAGGACTTCGTGCTGGAGCCAGGTCAGCGCCGTGTCGTGGGAACCGGTCTGGCCATCGCCTTACCGGAGGGTTACGGAGCATTCGTCCATCCCCGGTCGGGTCTGGCCGCGCAATTCGGAGTCGGCATTGTGAACGCACCGGGCACGGTCGACGCGGGCTATCGAGGTGAGGTGAAGGTCTGCTTGATCAACCACGACCCCTCGCGGTCGGTGCGGTTCTCCCGAGGAGACCGCATCGCCCAGTTGGTCATCCAGCCGGTAACGCGTGCAGCATTCGCCGTCGTCGAGCGGCTGCCGGAATCGGTTCGTGGCACCGGAGGTTACGGTTCGACCGGTGGCATCTTGGTCAGGGCCCATCACGCACAGGAGCAGCAAGAGGCATGAGTCCGGCCGCACTGATCACGCCGAGGTGGTCATGATCTTTCGACGAGGCAAGAAGCGCGACGATGACCGAGACGCGGACGCCGGCACCACGCACGACGACAGCCCGACCGAGGACGAAGGCAGCTCCGCGACAGCCGATACCTCAGATCCCGGTTTGGGCGAAGAAACCGCTGACCAGTCAGTTTCGCGAGAGCCGACCGGCGCATCCGCTGCGGCCACCGCCGATCTCGATCTGGCGGCTCTCGACGGTAGCGACTGGCGCTCTGACGGCCCCTTCGACATTGACGAGGTCGACCTGGACGCCGACACAGAGGACGATCCGCCGCGGATCGACTTGGGCAGCATGGTGCTCACCGGCTTTCCCGGGGCGGAGCTGCGTCTGCAAGTGGCCGAGGAAACCCAGCAGATCGTCTCCGCCATGTTGGTCACCGGCGACTCCGCACTGGAATTGGGGACCTACGCGGCACCGCGAAGCGGAGGGCTGTGGGCAGAGTTGCGTGACGAGATGATCGAGTCAGCCACCGAGGCAGGAGGTTCGGCCGCCTTGGTCGAAGGCCCGTTCGGGGTGGAGCTGCGCCGCTTGCTGCCCGTGTCGACTCCAGACGGTGAGCAGGGTTACCAGCCGTCGCGGATGTGGGTGGTCGAAGGTCCGCGGTGGTTGTTGCGGGGCATTGTCTACGGCCAGGCTGCTTTGGAGGACGGCGTCGAGTCGCCGGTCGCCGAACTGCTCACTGCGTTTCGGCATGTTGTTGTGCGCCGCGGTGACGAGCCGATGGCGCCTGGTGACCTACTGCCGCTGCACCTGCCGACGGGACTGACCGCCTCGGACGCTGGATCTTGATTGGTGGCGGTGGGATGCTTGAGTCGGAGTGAGGTCAGATGCCTAAAGAGAACATGCTGCAGCGGGCCCTGCGCCGTTTCGCGTCGTCGAACGCCGAACTGGAGTCCGAAGAGCTACAACAAAATGTGCGAGATACGGGCGCCGTACCGATTCGCACCTGCGAGGACCGACAGCTGGTGGAGCTGACCGGACAGGTGTCAACAGTGACGATTCATCCGCGTGGAGGGCATCCTGCGCTCGAAGTCGAACTGCGAGACGGATCGGGTGCAGTCACTCTGGTATGGCTGGGCCGACGTCAGATCCCGGGCATCGATCCGGGTCGCTCGCTGAAGGTCTCCGGGCGGGTCAGCTGCCACGACGGCCGGCGGTTGATCTACAACCCCCGGTACGAGCTTTTGGCTGCGCCGGCACCTTCGTGAGTGAGAAGCCTCCGTCAACTTCGGATGCTCCGGTCCGGGACGACACGAGTAAAACGGACCCCGGTTCCTTTACCTACGTCGAAGAATTCGTTCGCTACCAGCTGTCGGCCTCCCTTGGTGGCGCTCGAGGCATGATCGAATCGACGCTACCGTTCCTAGCGTTCACTATTGCCTGGCTGATCAGCCATGAGCTCTATCCAGCCCTGATCGCTGCGCTCGGTACGGCATTCATTGCAGCAGCCGTCCGGCTGATGCAGCGCCAGTCGCTGCGATTCGTGGCGACCGCGATCATCCCAACGGCAATCGCCGCGTTCGTCGCCACCCGCACCGGCCGGGCCGAAGACGTCTTCCTGCCCGGCATTCTCTACAACGGCGCGCTCGCGCTGTTGTCGGTGTTCACCATCGCCATCCGGTGGCCGCTCGTGGGATTTCTCCTCGGTGGGGCAATTGGCGACCCGACAGGCTGGGCCAAGGATCGCGGACTGGTCAGGATGACCACCAAGCTCACCGCCGTGCTGGCCATCCCGTACATCACCAGATTCGTCATCCAGCTGCCGCTCTTCCTCACTGGACAGGTGGTGCTGCTCGGGATATCCAAGGTGATCCTGGGTTGGCCGCTGCTGATCGCGGCATTGTTTGTGATTGGCCTCATGCTGTCCAAGGGCCGGACACCGATGGAGGACTCGGGGCTCGCGCGCCGGGCCGACGACCCTGCTCCCGCCTGAGGCGTGCAGGCCCTATCTGGCGGCTACGCGCGGGGCGGCCACCTTTGCCACCGCGAGCGATGGGTCGTGCCGAGGGGCAAGCATTTGCGCGAGGTCCCTTTCAGTGTCCTGAGCTGACACGAACAGCAACTCGTCGGCGGCTTCCAGGGATCCGTCGTTGTCCGGTGGCCGGGCGTGGCCGTCGCGGATGACGGCGACGAGAACCACGTCGCCGGGCCAGTCGAGATCCCCGATCCGCGCACCCACGCAGGGGCTGTCCGCCGGCAGGGTCATCTCGACCAGGCTGGTTTCGCCCTCGTGGAAGGTCAGGAGCCGGACCAGGTCGCCGACGGTGACGGCTTCCTCGACGAGGGCGCACATCAGCCGGGGCGTTGACACGGCGACGTCGACTCCCCACACCTCGTTGAACATCCATTCGTTCTTGGGATGGTTGACTCGCGCGACGGTGCGTGGCACGCCGAACTCGGTCTTGCAGAGCAGGGAAACGACCAGGTTCACCTTGTCGTCGCCCGTGGCGGCGATGGCCACATCGCAGGTGTCGATGCCGGCTTCCTCGAGCGACGCTAGCTCACAGGCGTCCGCCAGCAACCACTCGACCGCAGGCAGCGACTCGGCCTTGATCGCGTGCGGATCCCGGTCGATGAGCAAGATGTCGTGCCCGTTCTCCACCAGTTCCGCAGCAATCGAGCGCCCTACATTGCCCGCCCCCGCTATGGCGACCCGCATCGCTCACTCTCCCGTCGGACGTTGGCCGAGCGTGGCCTCGACCTCGGCCAGCTGGGCGTCGGCAACGGCCGCGTAGACGAGGTCGCCGTCCTGGAAGACGGTGCTGGATTTGGGGACCATGCCCGCGCCAAGCCGGAAGAGGAACGGAATCCGAGCAGCGGTTGCGGCTTCGATCTGCTCGATGGTGCGCCCGACCCAGGAGCGGTCGACGTGGACCTCCATCAGCCGGACCGACCCGGACGGATCACGCCATTGCGGCTCTGAGCCGGCGGGCAGCAACCGACGCAGCATCTGGTCAGACGTCCAGCGGACGGTGGCCACCGTGGGGATGCCCAGCCGTTCGTACACCTCTGCCCGGCCGGGGTCGTAGATCCGAGCGACCACGTTGTCGACCGCGAAGGTTTCCCGTACTACTCGTGCGGACAAGATGTTGGAATTGTCACCGCTGGAGACAGCGGCGAACCCGTCGGCGTCGTTGATGCCGGCTTCCAAAAGCACTTCGCGATCGAAGCCGACGCCCTTGACCGTCTTGCCGGAGAAGTCTGGGCCCAACCGGCGAAAGGCATCCGGCTCCAAGTCGATGACAGCGACCGTGTGTCCTCGTTTCTCAAGGCTCCGGGCCAGGCTGGACCCGACCCGACCGCAGCCCATGATCACGATGTGCACAGCATTGAGTCTAGGTGTCGCGGCCGCTGGAGCTTCTCCGGCGTCGTAATAGCATGGCCACTCGTGGTGAATCTCTCCGATGTCGGCAAGCGGTTGCTGCTGGGCCGCAAGCTCCGGAGCACCCAACTCGGCGAAACGCTGCTCCCGAAACGCATTGCACTGCCGGTCTTCGCCTCGGACGCCCTCTCCTCGGTCGCGTACGCACCGGACGAGATCCTGCTCACCTTGTCGCTGGCCGGGCTCACCGCGTACGCGTACTCGTGGAAGATCGCCCTGCTGGTTTCCGTGGTCATGCTGGTGGTCGTCGCGTCCTACCGGCAGAACGTGCATGCCTATCCGTCCGGTGGTGGGGATTACGAGGTGGCGACGGTCAACCTCGGTCCCAACGCCGGGCTCACCGTTGGGGCAGCATTGCTGGTGGATTACGTCCTGACCGTCGCGGTGTCCATCTCTTCCGGAGTCCAGAACGCGAAGTCAGTGCCGATCCTGCACTTTCTGGATGGGCACGAAGCCACTGCCGCGTCGATCGCGGTGATCATCTTGATGGCGCTCAATTTGCGAGGGGTGCGGGAATCCGGTGCCGTCTTCGCGGTGCCGACATATTGCTTCATGTTCGGCGTCTTGGTCATGATTGGCTACGGGCTGTTCCGGATTCTGGTACTCGGCGAGCCGCTCACGGCAGAGTCCGCGCAGTACGGCATCGAGCCGGACCCGAAGTACGCCGATTTCACGGGCTTCGCGATGGTGGCGCTGCTGGCGCGCACGTTTTCGTCGGGTTGTGCGGCGCTGACCGGCGTCGAGGCCATCTCCAACGGCGTGCCGGCCTTTCGTAAGCCGAAGAGCAGGAATGCCGCCACCACCCTGCTCCTTCTCGGCACGGTCGCCGTCACCATGGTGATCGGCGTGATCGTGCTGGCCAACCTCACCGACGTTCGACTGATCGACGAGGGGCGTTCCTTCTATACGCTCAACGGCCAGCGGGTCGACGTCATCGAGCAGACGGGGATCGCTCAGCTCGCCGCGGTGGTCTTCGACAACTTCCGGCCCGGCTTCTACTTCGTCATCGCGGCGACCTTCGTGATCTTGTTCCTGGCCGCCAACACCGCGTTCAACGGCTTTCCCGTGCTGGGTTCGATCCTCGCGCGGGATGGATTCCTGCCCCGACAGTTGCACACTCGGGGGGATCGGCTCGCCTACAGCAACGGCATCGTGGTGTTGGCCGCGCTCGCGATCGTGCTGATCGTGGCCTACGGAGCGGACGTGACCTCGCTGATCCAGCTGTATGTGGTGGGGGTGTTCGTGTCCTTCACGGTCAGCCAGACCGGGATGCTGCGGCACTGGACTCGTCACCTGCAGACCGAGACCAAGCCGGCCGTGCGCGCCAAAATGAAGCGCTCCCGGGTGATCAACGCGATCGGTCTCACCATGACCGGCACTGTCTTGATCATCGTGTTGCTGTCGAAGTTCCTCCAGGGCGCCTACATCGCGATCATCGCTATGGCGGTGCTGTTCGTGATGATGAAAGCCATCCGCCGGCACTACCGGCGAGTGGCCGATGAAACCGCTTTGGTGGAGGGTGAGGACCGGACGTTGCCAAGTCGGGTCCGAGCGGTCGTTCTGGTGAGCAAGGTGCATAAGCCGACGCTTCGAGCACTGGCCTTCGCGAAGGCGGCTCGGCCGAGCACGCTGGAGGCGCTGACCGTCGACGTCGACCCCGCCGAGACCGAGCGCCTGGTGCAGACCTGGGAGGACGCCGAAATCGACATTCCGCTGAAGGTGGTGGCATCGCCGTACCGGGAGGTGACCAACCCGATCATCGACTACGTGAGAAACATCCGCACCGAGAGCCCGCGCGACGTCGTCACGGTCTACATCCCCGAATATGTGGTCGGTCGTTGGTGGGAGCAGATCCTGCACAATCAGAGCGCACTGCGTCTGAAGGGTCGGCTGCTCTTCACCCCCGGGGTCATGGTGACCTCGGTGCCGTACCTGCTCAAGTCCTCGAGCAAGGCTCAGCAGCGGCTGGAGCGGGAGACTGCCAGTGAGAACGCCCGCCGCTACCTCCGCAGCGGTCGAAGCTGAACGCGGCGCCACTCCTCGGACCGATCGAGGTGGGTTCGATCGCGCATGGCGGCCACTGCGTGGCTCGCCACGAGGGCCGGGTGATCTTCGTCCGGCATGCGTTGCCCGGTGAGCGCGTGCTGGTGCGGATCACCGACGACAGCCATGATCGTTTCTGGCGCGCGGATGCGGTGCAGATTCTCGAACCTAGTGTCGAGCGGGTCGCTCCGCCGTGCCCGATCGCCGGACCCGGATTGTGCGGAGGCTGCGACTTCCAGCATGTCGACCTTGCTGCGCAGCGCCGGTTGAAGTCCGAGGTCGTCACCGAGCAGTTACGTCGGCTCGCCGGAATCGACTGGGCCGGCGAAGTGGAGGCCATCCAAACTCCGGGCACCGCCGACGGGCTTGGCTGGCGGACCAGGATGCGATACCACGTGGACAATTCTGGTCGGGCCGGGCTGCGAGCTCACCGCTCCCACAGGATCATGCCGCTGCCTGCTATCGGCTGTCTGATCGCTCACCCGCGCACGCCGAATGTTGTCGATCACGGCTGGCCCCCAGGCAGCGAACTGGTGGCCGTGGCCGGTTCCACCCAGGCTGCGCTGACCGTCGATGGCGTGCTCGTCGAAGGTGATCATGATCTCGTGGAGATGGCCGCTGGACGTAGCTGGACGACCCACCCCGACAGCTTCTGGCAGGTGCATCCGGGCGCAGCGGACACGCTCGTAGCAGCGGTGTGTGAGGGCCTGACCCCGCGACCCGGTGAAGGCGCCTTCGACCTCTACTGCGGTGTAGGTCTGTTCTCCGGAGCGCTACTCGGCGCCGGCTGCCGCGTCTGGGGCCTCGAGTCGAGCGCATCGGCCATCACACTGGCTCAACACAACCTCTCCGACGCGGGCGATCGGGTGCGGTTGCGGGCTGATCGTGTGGAACGCGGTCTCCGGCGGCTACCCAGGCGAACGGATCTGATCGTGCTGGATCCACCACGGCAGGGCGCCGGCGCCGCGGTGATGGAGGCCATTGCCTCCCGGGCCCCTCGCGCTGTCGCCTACGTGGCGTGTGATCCGGCGGCACTGGCGCGGGACTTGGGGACGGTCGCGCAGATGGGCTATTCGGTCACGAGTATCCGTGCTTTCGACGTGTTCCCGATGACTGCGCAGGTTGAGTGCGTAGTAATCATCGAACCGGACGCGGGTGCTCGAAACCCTCCTGCAGGGGGACGCTAAGGTGCCAGAGAAGAGACCGCCAGCCGGCTTGGGCCCACCATGATATCTTGACGTCAAGATAAATGGCTGACATCGACGGAGTCCTCATGAGCGTAAACAGCTTCGATGCCAAACAACCGCTGCAGGTTGGCTCGGACACGTATCAGATATTCCGGCTAGATGCTGTCGAAGGATCCGACAAGCTGCCGTACAGCCTGAAGATCTTGCTCGAGAATCTCTTGCGGACCGAGGACGGCGCGAACATCACGGCCGACCAGATTCGCACGCTCGCATCTTGGGATCCGACCGCAGAGCCGAGCGAGGAGATCCAGTTCACGCCGGCGCGGGTGATCATGCAGGACTTCACCGGTGTGCCGTGCGTGGTGGACCTGGCCACCATGCGGGAGGCGATGGCCGATCTCGGCGGTGACGCGACCAAGATCAATCCGCTGGCACCGGCCGAGCTGGTGATCGATCACTCCGTGATCGCGGACGTTTTCGGCACCGCCGACGCCTTTGAGCGCAATGTCGAGATCGAGTATGGCCGCAACCGCGAGCGCTACCAGTTCCTTCGCTGGGGCCAGACCGCGTTCGACAACTTCAAGGTGGTCCCGCCGGGCACCGGGATCGTCCACCAGGTCAACATCGAGC
The DNA here is from genome assembly GCA_963754965.1 of uncultured Actinomycetota bacterium. GTDB lineage: Bacteria > Actinomycetota > Actinomycetes > Propionibacteriales > Propionibacteriaceae > Microlunatus. Next base: position 74,770 of record CAVWIA010000007.1, on the reverse strand, counting down.
ACTTGGCCCGGGTGGTCTTCTCCCGCGAGATCGAGGACCCTTCGACGGACTCCGGGCGGGTCGTGCAGGCCTATCCCGATACATGCGTCGGCACCGACTCGCATACCCCCATGGTCAACGGGCTGGGTGTGGTCGGGTGGGGCGTCGGCGGCATCGAGGCCGAGGCGGCCATGCTGGGCCAGCCGGTGTCCATGCTCATTCCGCGCGTGGTCGGCTTCAAACTGTCCGGCAATCTTCCCGAAGGTGCCACCGCCACCGACCTGGTGTTGACCATCACCGAGATGCTTCGCAAGCACAAGGTGGTGGGCAAGTTTGTCGAGTTCTATGGGCCCGGTGTCTCCCACGTGCCACTCGCCAACCGGGCCACGATCGGAAACATGAGCCCGGAGTACGGCTCGACCATCGCGGTCTTCCCGATCGACGCCAAAACCATCGAGTACCTGAGGCTGACGGGACGGACCGAGTCACAGATCGCCTTGGTCGAGACCTACGCCAAGGAGCAGGGCCTGTGGCATGACGACAACCGTGAGCCGAAATACTCCGAGTATCTCGAACTCGATCTGAGCTCGGTGGTGCCAAGCATCGCCGGCCCGAAGCGCCCGCAAGACCGGGTGATCTTGGCGCACGCCAAGGGCGGTTTTCGCGAGGCGCTCGACGACTATGTGGAGGACTCTGAGGCGCCCGACCTACCCGGATATGACGAGGCGGTGGTCGAGTCCTTCCCGGCGTCGGACGCGCCAAGCCATGCCAGCGACGACTACGACACCAATCCCCGCGAATACGGTGAGCACGGCGGCGGGATCGGGCGGCCCAGCCGCAGAACGCCGGTGACGTTGTCCGACGGAAGTTCCTTCGAGGTCGATCATGGTGCCGTGGTGATCGCGGCGATCACCTCATGCACCAACACGTCGAATCCGAGCGTGATGATCGGCGCCGCGCTGGTAGCCAAGAAGGCGGTGGAGAGGGGCCTGAGTCGCAAGCCCTGGGTGAAGACCACGCTGGCCCCAGGCTCCAAGGTCGTGAGCGACTACTACGAGCGTTCGGGGCTGACGCCCTATCTGGACAAGCTCGGCTTCAATCTCGTCGGCTATGGCTGCACCACGTGCATCGGCAACTCGGGCCCGCTGATTCCCGAAGTCAGTGTGGCAGTGCAAGAAAACGATCTCGCGGTGGTCTCGGTGCTCTCCGGCAACCGCAACTTCGAGGGCCGGATCAATCCCGACGTCAAGATGAACTATCTGGCGTCCCCACCCCTGGTGGTCGCCTACGCCCTCTCCGGCACCATGGATATCGACTTGACGAGCGACGCCCTCGGCACGGACGAGCAGGGTCACGACGTCTACTTGAAGGACATCTGGCCGACGGAGGCGGAGATCGACGAGATCGTCGCCTCCTCGATCGGTGCCGAGATGTTCGCCGAGTCATACGCCGACGTCTTCGCCGGCGACCAGCAGTGGCAGTCGTTGCCCACCCCTGAGGGGCAGGTGTTTGACTGGGACGCCGACTCCACCTACGTCCGCAAGCCCCCGTACTTCGAGGCAATGCCCGCCGACCCGGAGCCGGTTGACGACATCACCGCCGCCCGGGTGCTGCTCAGGCTGGGTGATTCGATCACCACCGATCACATCTCACCGGCCGGATCGATCAAGGCGGACTCGCCGGCCGGTCAGTATCTGACCGAGCACGGCGTCGACCGCAAGGAGTTCAACTCGTATGGATCCCGTCGCGGCAACCACGAGGTGATGATTCGCGGCACCTTCGCCAATATCCGGTTGCGCAACCAGCTGGCGCCGGGAACCGAGGGCGGGTTTACCCGTGACTTCACGGCTTCGGACGGGCCGGTAACCACGGTGTACGAGGCGTCGGAGCACTACCTGGCGGCGGGAACTCCGCTGGTGATTCTGGCCGGGAAGGAGTACGGGTCCGGGTCGTCCCGGGACTGGGCTGCCAAGGGGACTGCGCTACTCGGTGTGAAGGCCGTGATCGCAGAGTCGTACGAGCGAATTCACCGCTCCAACCTGATCGGCATGGGGGTGCTGCCACTGCAGTTTCCCGAAGGGCAGAACGCGGAGTCTCTCGGTTTGACCGGCGAAGAGACGTTCTCGATCACCGGCGTTCGCGAGCTCAATGCGGGCACGACTCCGAGAACGGTGACGGTGGCCGCCGGCGACATCTCCTTCTCGGCCATGGTCCGTATCGATACTCCAGGGGAGGCCGACTACTACCGCAACGGCGGCATCATGCAGTACGTCCTACGCTCACTGCTCAAGAAATGACAAGTCCGCAAGACGTTGCTGATCTTGGGTCGTTGCCATCGCTGCCGTCGAACTCGGTTCCGGATCGAGACGATTGATCTGACGGCACCGCTGTCGCCGGAGTCTCCAGGTGGACGGTGCTTGCTGAACGGGTTCGAGGCCACTGAGGGACAGGTCTAGATCTGTTCCTCCGGGCACCACCAGGTGGTGCGCCCGCCAACCGTCGATCGCCGCATCTCGGCCCCGCACCTCGGGCAGTGCTGTCCCTCCTTGCGGTACTCCATGATCGTTCCGGTGTGCACGCCGCCCTTCGTTATCGCCGCCCTGATCGCGCGGCGAAGAGCGCGCCGCAGCAGCCTCAGATCGTCCGCCGTCAGCGCCTCACCCGGTCGTAGCGGCGAGATGCGCGCCTGCCACAGCGTCTCGTCAGCCAGCAGATTGCCGACACCAGCGATGACGCTCTGATCGAGCAGCCGGGCCTTCACCGGCACCGTGCCGCGACCAAGCCGCCCGGCGAACTCCTCGGCAGTGATCAGCTCCGCATCCGGCCCAAGATCGCTCAAGTCCGGATCGAGTCGGACGCGACCCAGTCGCCGCTTGTCGAACAGCCGCAGCTGTCCGCCGTCGGCGAAGGTCAGAGTGAAGCGATCCCAAATCGGCTTGCGGACAGCCACCTCGTCGTCTTGGCCATAGCGGTTGCCCAGCCAGTCACCGCCTTCGGCGCTTCGGCCGTTCGAACCGGTGATCAGGACCCGACCGCTCATACCGAGATGGATGCCGAGCAGTGGTCCCGGCGTGCGAGATCGGCCGACGCCTGATGTCTCGCACCACATTGACTTGCCACGCCGGAAGGCACCAGTGAGCGTGCGACCCAGGAGGGCCGCGCGAATCTCTCCGGCACTGTGCGGGCGGCACTCCCAGGTGTCGGTGTCATCCACATCGATGATCTTGCGGCCGAGTCCCGCCTTCTCGATCGCAGCGCGCGCACTCTCGACCTCGGGTAGCTCAGGCACGCGCATCAGTTTGGCGCAGCACCCAAGACGTGTGATGCCCATAGCCTCCGACGCAAAGCCGCTACCAAACCTCGTAGCCGCTACCGAAAATTCCCGCGCGGCTACTAGATTCGCGCGCGGCTAGAGGGCGGAGAGGCCCGGCGCTTCGCGAGTCACGTGGCCTAGACGTCTCCGAAATTTCCCGTTGGCGAGTTCAGAGCATCGGAGAGCAAGCGGGCGTACCTCTCGATCTCCCCGGCGCCGTAACGGGTGCGGGGCCAGAAGAAGCCGCGCAAGCCGTCGCCCTTGGTCCGCGGCACGACGTGCAGGTGGAGATGGGGGACCGACTGGCTCACCACGTTGTTCATGGCCACGAAGGTGCCTTGAACACCCAGGGCTGGCGACCAAGGCGCCGGCGACCCGCTGGGCCAGGGTGAGCAGAGGAGTCATCAACTCCGACGGCAGATCGAGCAGGGTATCGACATGGCGGATCGGCGCGATCAACACGTGCCCCTTGAATACGGGTCGATGGTCCAGGAATGCGACCAGCTCATCAGTACGGGCCACCATCGAGGCTGCGATCTCGCCGCTCGCGATCTGGCAGAACACGTCAGTCATCGCACCAATGTTAGGGGTGGCGTAATCGAACGTTTCTTCGATAGAGTGCGGTCGTGACGTCGCTGGTCTACGTACCACCGGGTTGGCCGGCTCGACGTCCGTCCTCCGGGTGCTTCCGACTGGGAGTCCACCGCGATCAGCTTCCTACTGGACTGCTGTCCCGCCCGACTTCCGCGCCTACCGGGTGCTGCGCAACCATCCAGTCGTGCTGGCGAGGTTTGCGGCCCGGTTCGTCGAAGGTCAGCATCGGTGCACCCAGGAAGGCCTGGCGGAGATACGGACCAGCCTGAAGGATCTGGTCGCCAGCGGCGTGATCGAGGCGGCCGCCGAGGCTTGGCTGGCGGAAGACGCCCGTCTAGCTCGCACCAGGCGGGCGGTAATGCTTGTCGAGCAGGCGTTGCGCGGCCAAGCCTTCGTGCGCAAGCTTTGACCTCAACTACACTCTGCGCCATGCCCGGACTCTTGAGCACCATCCGGAGCCCACAGGATCTTCGGGCACTGCCGGCGGACCAGCTCCCCGCACTGGCGGCGGAGATCCGAACATTCTTGATCGAACAGGTCAGCCAGACCGGTGGCCACCTCGGTCCGAACCTCGGCGTTGTCGAACTGACGATCGCGGTGCACCGGGCCTTCGAGTCCCCGCGCGATCCGATTTTGTTCGACACCGGGCACCAGGCCTACGTGCACAAGATCCTGACCGGCCGACAAGACCGATTCCCCACCCTCAGGCAGCGCGGCGGATTGTCGGGCTATCCCAACCGGGCGGAGTCCGAGCACGACTGGATCGAGAACTCCCACGCCTCGACCGGGCTTTCCTACGCCGATGGTTTGGCCAAGGCGCTGCGCCAGCAAGGTCGCCCGGGGACCGTACTGGCCTTCGTCGGCGACGGCTCGCTAACAGGCGGCATGGCCTGGGAGGCCCTGAACAACATTGCCGCCGCCGACGACCTGCCGCTGGTGATCTTGGTCAATGACAACGGCAGGTCGTACACGCCCACCGTCGGCGGCCTCGCCCGGCAGCTCTCGGGCCTGCGAACGAATCCGCGCTACGAGCAGGTGCTGGACTTGGTCAAGCGCAACGTCAGCCGCGCCCCGCTGGTCGGCAACGCCGCGTACGACGTGCTGCACGGAATCAAGATCGGGCTGAAAGATCTCCTCGCGCCGCAGGGCATGTTCTCCGATCTCGGGCTCAAGTACGTCGGCCCCATTGACGGTCACGACGTCGCGGAAGTCGAGCGCGCGCTGCTTCACGCCAAGCAGTTCGGCGGTCCGGTGCTGGTGCATTGCCTGACTCGCAAGGGCAACGGCTTCTCGGCGGCAGAAGCCCACGAGGAAGACCGCTTCCACGCGGTAGGGAAGATCGACTCCACTACGGGTGAGTCCCTGGCCGGCCCCTCAGCGCTGAAGTGGACCGATGTGTTCTCCGAAGAGCTGCTCCGACTGGGCAGCGCCGACGAGCGGGTGGTGGGGATCACTGCCGCGATGACCTATCCGACCGGCCTCCACCGATTTGCCCGGGCTTTTCCCAACCGAGTCTTCGATGTTGGCATAGCCGAGCAGCACGCGGTCACCTCTGCCGCGGGACTGGCCATGGGTGGGCTGCATCCGGTGGTCGCGGTCTACGCGACGTTTCTCAACCGCGCCTTCGACCAGTTGTTGATGGATGTCGCCCTGCACCGCTGCGGCGTAACCTTCGCGCTGGATCGCGCCGGCGTAACCGGACCTGACGGCGCCAGCCATCACGGTATGTGGGACATGTCGATACTCCAGCTTGTCCCCGGGCTGCACTTGTCTGCGCCCCGCGACGCCACCCGCTTACGGCAGGCGCTTGCCACCTCCCTCGCCATCGACGACGCACCGAGCGTGATCCGTTACTCCAATCAGCGAGTACCCGACGAGATCCCTGCAGAAGCGTCGCTGGCCGGCATGGATGTCGTGCTGCAAACCGAAAATCCCCAAGTACTCGTCGTGGGATTCGGAGAAATGGTCTCGACGGCTATCGGCGTTGGTCAGCGCCTGGCCGATCAAGGAATCGGCGTGACAGTCCTAGATCCGGTCTGGGCACTGCCGGTGAACCCCGAACTGATCCGGATGGCCGCTGATCATGACTTAGTCATCTCGATTGAGGACAACGGCATCGTCGGCGGCTGCGGTGCCCGGCTGGCCCAGGAGATGCGCCTGGCCGAGGTCCTCACGCCGATCCGCGAGTTCGGCATCGAGCAGCGCTTCATCGAACACGGAAGTCGGGATGAACTGCTGGCGGAGCTTCGGCTCACGCCACAACACATCGCGCGGTATGCCGTGGAATCGATGGTCCGGGAGAAGGCGGAGCCGGGCCGCAGCTCCGTAACCCACGCGCCCTGACGCGGTCTTACCCCCGCGTCGCCCACTTCGCACCCGGTACCCCGACTTCGCACCCCCCGCAGACGGTGTCAAGTCAGGGTTAGGGGTGCCCAAGGTTAGACAGCCGAGGGTTGGACACAGCCGAACGTTGGGCACAACTACGTCGTGCAGCCCGTCAGCCAAAGACTGCGGAGGGCTCGGATGCGACGCTGGCCACGCCGGGCGGGAGAAGGCGCCGGCCAAGTACCCGCTCGGAGTACCCCTGGCTGTCGAGGTAAGGGGTGATGCCGCCCAGGTGGAACGGAAAGCCACCGCCCAAGATCAGGCAGAGGTCGATATCCATCGGTGTGGCCACCACACCCTCGGCCAGGATGAAGCCGATTTCCTCCGTCAGCGCCGTCAGTGCACGGTCACGGACCTGCTCGCTCGTGCTGGCCCGGTCCCCGACCGTGAGCATGGCCGCGGTCTCGTCGGAGATATAGGGCTCGCCCTCCGGCGTCCAGTCATACGGGCCCGGCCGTCCGGCCGCGACCAGCCGCTCCAGGTTGGGGGAGACCCAGAACCGCTCGCCCAAGGCAGCGTGCAGGGTGCGGGCGACGTGTAAGACGATGGGCGGCCCAACGAGTTGGAGCAACGTGAAGGGCGACATCGGTAGGCCCAGCGGGCGCATGGCTGCGTCCGCATCGGCAAACGGGGTGCCTTCGTCGACGGCTCGAGTGACCTCGCACATCAGCCGGAGCAGGAGCCGATTGAACACAAACGCTGGGGCGTCCTTCACCAGGACTGCGTTCTTCCGCAGCTCCTTTGCGGTGGCAAAGGCAGTGGCAAGCGTCTCGTCGTCGGTCGCATCCGCCCGTACGACTTCCAGCAGCGGCAGAACCGCCACTGGATTGAAGAAGTGGAACCCGACAATCCGCTCGGGATGCTTAAGGTCCGCCGCCATGGCTGAGACGGAAAGCGACGAGGTGTTTGTGGCGAGGACGCAGGTCGGCGAGACGTGCTTCTCCAGATCCGCGAACACGGACTTCTTCACGGGCAGCTCTTCGAAGACCGCCTCGATCACGAAGTCGCAATCCGCGAAATCGGCCAACTCTGTGGTGCCTGAGGAAAGCGCCTGGAGCCGATTGGCGGCGTCGGCGGAGAGTCGACCTTTGCCGCGCAGCCGGTCGATCTCAGTCTGGACCGAGGCCAACCCCTTGTCGACCCGCTCTTGATCAAGGTCGGACATCAGCACCGGCACCTGCAGCCGACGGAGGAAGAGCAACGCCAGCTGGCTGGCCATCAGGCCAGCGCCCACGACGCCCACCTTGGTCACTGGACGGGCCAGCATGGAGTTCGGGGCACCAGCCGGCTTGCGGCCTCGCTTACGCACCAGCTCAAAGGCATAAAGGCTGGCGCGGAGCTCTGGTCCCATGATCAGATCCGCCAGGGCCTCGTCCTCAGCGGCGTACGCGGACTGCCGGTCGGCAGTCTTGGCGGCGGCAAGCAGCTCGAGGGCTTTGTACGGTCCGGGTGACGCGCCGGCCACCTTCGAGTCGGTGAAACTCCGGCCGCGTGCAATCGCGTCGTCCCAGGCCTCGCCGCGGTCTATTTCCGGGCGCGAGACGGTGACAGCGCCGGACACCACGCGACCGGCCCAGTCCAATGAGCGGGCCAGGAAATCGGCCCCGTCGAACACTGCGTCGGCGATGCCGAGTCTGCGCACCTCGGCAGCCGTCATCATCCTGTTCTGGCTCAGCGCGTTCTCGATGATCACCTTGACCGCTCGGTCGGCTCCCACCAGGTTCGGAAGCAGATAGCAGCCGCCCCAGGCAGGGAACAGGCCCAGATAACACTCGGAGAACGCGATCGCGCTGGCCGCGGCCGACACCGTCCGATAGTGGCAGTGCAGCGTGATCTCCAGCCCGCCGCCGAGAGCCAGACCGTTGATGAACGCGAACGTGGGCACCGGAGAGCTGTGCAGCTTGTCGAAGACCGCGTGGCCGAGGCGTGCGATCGCCAAGCCTTGCTCGCGCTTGGTGATCTTGGTGAAGGCACTCAGGTCTGCTCCGGCGGCGAGGATGAAGGGCTTGCCGGTGATCGCGATCGCCCCGATGTCGGTCCTCGTGATCGCGGCATCGAGGGCCTGGTTGAGCGAGGACAGGCCGCGCGGACCCAGCGTGGTGGGGCGGGTGTGATCATGACCGTTATCCAACGTGATGAGCACCGCCGTCTGATTGGTGTGCGGCAGCACGACGTCCCGGCTGAGCGCTCGGGTCACGACCTCCTGATCCGCGGCAGCCGACATCTCGTCGATCAGGTGCCGAAGGTCCTCCGATTTCACGTCGCAGCTCCCTCAGCAGTCGCGTCCGCCTCGTAGTGCGGGTTCTCCCAGATCACCGAGCCGCCCATGCCGAGTCCAATACACATCGTCGTGAGCCCGTAACGGACCTCCGGGTGGTCCCGGAAGCTGCGCGCCAGGTGGATCATCAATCGAACGCCAGAGCTGGCGAGTGGATGTCCGAAGGCGATCGCGCCACCGAACGGATTCACTCGGGGATCGCTCGCCTCGATGCCGAAGTGGTCGAGGAAGGCGAGCACCTGCACCGCAAAGGCTTCGTTGATCTCGAAAGCCTCGATGTCGTCGATGCTCAGGCCCGCCTTGTCCAGCGCCTTCTCGGTGGCCGGTATCGGTCCCACGCCCATCACCTCCGGTTCGACACCGGCGAATGCGTAGGACACCAAGCGCATAGCGGCGGGCAGCGCCAGCTCCTCAGCCACCGACTCCGCGGCGACAAGGCATGCTGTTGCACCGTCGTTGAGACCGGCCGCGTTGCCCGCGGTCACTCGGCCGTGCGGACGGAACGGGGTTCGGAGACCTGCCAGCACGTCGACTGTGGTCCCCGGTCGCGGCGGTTCGTCCGCCGTCGCCAGGCCCCAGCCCAGTTCAGAGTTGCGGGTGGCCACGAGCACGAGCGACTCCTGAATCACTCCGGCCTGATACGCCCGCTGCACGCGGTCCTGACTGGACGCCGCAAAGGCGTCAGACCGCTCGCGGGTCAGCTTGGGAAATCGGTCGTGAAGGTTCTCCGCCGTCGAGCCCATGATGAGAGCCGACTCGTCGACGAGCTTTTCGGCAACGATCCGCGGGTTCGGATCGATGCCCTCACCCATCGGATGGTGGCCCATGTGCTCGACGCCCCCCGCGATGGCGACGTCGTAGGCGCCGAAGGCGATCCCCGAGGCGACCGTGGTGACCGCCGTCATGGCGCCGGCACACATGCGGTCGATGGCAAATCCGGGCACGCTCGGCGGCAGGCCCGCCAGCAAGGCCGCCGAGCGACCGATGGTCAGGCCCTGGTCACCGATCTGGGTGGTGGCGGCAATGGCGACGTCGTCCACCCGCTCTGGCGGCAACTCAGGATGGCGTCGCATCAGCTCACGGATGCATGAGATGACCAGATCGTCCGCCCGGGTCTCGGCGTACATTGAGCCGGCTTTGCCAAAGGGGGTGCGGACGCCGTCGACGAAGACGACATCACGGAGCTCGCGAGGCACGGCCATATATTACTCGCGAGTAACTAGTGGCTCGAGCGGCTGGCGGCGAAGGCATGCGCGATGAGCTCGGCCGTCAACATCCTCTGCCACGGCCGAGCGCCGAGTGTCGCCAACGCCTCATCGATAGCTTCGGCGGTGGCCGGATTCGGCGGCTGCCACGCGAGTCGGCGCACATGCTCGGGAGTCAGCAAGTTCTCGGCCGGCAAGGCGAGCTCCGCGGCTCTGGCAGCGATCGCTTCCCTGGCATGGGTCAGTCGACCAGCGGCGTCGGGGTTCTTGGTGCTCCAGATCCGCGGATGTGGCGGCCCCTCACCGGGAATGTGCAGCGGCGGGAGATCCGCCTCACCCAACCGCGCGACGAGTGAGACGGCTCGCTGCCAGTCCGCCTCGAATCGCTTCGCCTGCCGCCGCCCGAATGCCGGTATCTGCCGAATCGCGCTCCTCGCCGACGTGGTGCCAAGTGCGTCCGCGCTTGCAGCAAGCTCAGCGATGGCGAGATCGGGCAAGATTCGCCCCGGAGCTCGATCGAGCCGCTGGGCAATGGCATTCCGAGTTCGCCAGAGTTCGGCGACGTACGCCAGGCCGCGTCTTGATCGCACTTTGTGGATGCCGGAGGTCCGGCGCCAGGGGTCTGGACGAGGGACGGCCACCTTGCCCGCGCCAGCCACCAAGGCGGCGAACTCCTCCTGCGCCCACTCCCACTTGGCACTTGCCAGCAAGTCGGCGGCAAGCCGGTCACGCAGCTCGATCAGCAACTCCACGTCCAGTGCCGCGTAGGTCAGCCACTCTGCCGGCAGCGGCCGGACCGACCAATCCGAAGCCGAATGCTCTTTCCGGAGGCGTACGCCAAACAACTCTTCGAGCATGGTCCCGAGCGCCACTCTCGGATGACCCAACAGCCGGGCGGCCAGCTCGGTGTCGAACAGGCGCTGGGGTAATAGCGAAATCTCCGCGAGACAGGGCAGATCCTGGCTCGCGGCGTGGATCACCCATTCCGCATCGGCAATCGCCCTCGACAAGGCCGAGAAGTCGGCAGGCTGACCGAACGCAATCGGATCCACCAGGTGTGTGCCGGCGCCTGCGCGGCGGAATTGGATGAGATAAGCGCGCTGGCTGTAGCGGAACCCGTGCGCCCGCTCTGCATCGACGGCAACCGGACCAGTTCCCGCCGTCAGCTGCTGGATGGCTTCTGCCAGATCCTGAGGAGTCTGCACAACCGGCGGTACGCCCTCAGCGGGCTCGGTGAGGTACGAGACGTCCGAATCGGTCGTCGCAGGTTGCGTGGAAGGGTATTCGGTCAACGTCTCCGCGGGTTTCGGGTCGGCGGATTACGCCGAGATGGCATCAGGACCACTCCGGCAGGCAGCGGCGGCAGGCCGGCCGTGGTACAGAGTAGTTCAGCCCATGCGGCGACGTGGGCGGAGAGACCGGCACCAGCCGACAGCTGCGGCGTCCACGAGGCTCTCACCTCGATCTCGGCGCGTGGCGGCTCCTCCGACATTCCGCCGAAGGATTCACTCGAAACGGACGTCACCGTGCCGCTCGGTGCCAGGTAGTCGGCCGCGTGGGCAGCAAGGGCATCGATCAGCCAGGACCAGCCAACGCTCGCAAGGAGTGGGTCGGTGACCATTTCGGGGTCGACGTCGGCGCGTGCGAAGCTCACACAGCGAAACGTCCCCTGCCAAGCGGCGTTCCCGGCGGGGTCATGCAGCAGGACGAGCCGCCCGCTGCCGATCTCGGCCTCGTTGACCACGACATCGGCCGCGATGGCAGCCGCAAAAGGGGCGATCCGCTGAGGCGCTGAAATCTCCTCGACGACCAGCTCCGGTCGCCAGGTTGCGGTCAGCAGCTCATGAGCCGCCAGCCTAAAGGCGTCAGGGGCCGCCGCCGCGTCGGAATTCGCTGCCACCAGATGAGCGTATGGCGGTGGGCCTAGCCATCCCTCACGACGCGCCGATCTGCTCGGGCTCCAGCCGCGTGACAGGATTTCCGGGTGACCGACTCGGGCTCCTCCTTCCTGGCCGCGTGCTGGCGCAACCAGCACGACGACCGAGTGCCTGTCTGGTTCATGCGTCAGGCCGGGCGTTCATTGCCGGAATATCGCCGGGCGCGCTCTGGATTGTCGATGCTGGAAAGCTGCAGCCGTCCGGAGTTGGTCGCCGAGATCACGCTTCAGCCCGTCCGTCGGTACGGCGTCGACGCCGCAATTCTGTACTCCGACATCATGCTGCCGCTCAAGGCCGCGGGCATCGATCTCGACATCGTGGCGGGGACGGGGCCGGTGATTGCGCAGCCGATCCGTACCGCCGCCGACCTGGTCGCCCTGCCCGAACTTGCACAGGCCGACATCGACTATGTCGCCGACGCTGTACGGCTCGTGGTCGCCGAACTGGGCGACATCCCGCTGATCGGCTTCGCCGGCGCACCCTTCACTCTCGCGAGCTATCTGGTCGAAGGGGGCCCCAGCCGGGAATACGCGAAGACGAAGACGATGATGCTTGCCGACCCCACGCTCTGGCACCAGCTCTGCGTTCGGCTGGCCGATATCTCCGCGGCTTTCCTCGAGGTACAGATCCGGGCGGGTGCTGGGGCGGTTCAGCTCTTCGACTCCTGGGCCGGCTCGCTGAGTGCCGCGGACTACGCCCGCTTTGCACAGCCCTATTCAAGCCGACTTCTCCAGCGCCTGGCGTCGGTCAGTGTGCCTCGCATTCACTTCGGCGTGGGTACGGGTGAGCTGCTCGGTCTGATGGCCGATGCCGGTGCCGAGGTGGTGGGAGTGGACTGGCGACTACCGCTCGCCGATGCCAGCCGCCGGATTGGCCCGTCTTACGCCGTCCAGGGCAACCTCGATCCGGCGCTACTCGGAGCTCCGTGGCCGGTGCTGGCTGAGCGGGTGCGGGACGTGATCCGGTCCGGCGCGGCGGCTCCTGGCCACATCTTCAATCTCGGCCACGGGGTGCCGCCCGACGCCGATCCTGAGGTGCTGGCGAGGATCGTAGATCTGGTGCACGCCGAAGGGCCTCAGCTCCGGGCCGGCGCGCGCGCGGAAGGGTTGGTGGCGTGATGACGCGGGTGGTCGTCATCGGCGGCGGAATCTCCGGCCTGGTCGCTGCCCGCGTTCTCGTCCGGTCAGGCCTCGATGTACTCGTCGCGGAGGCGGGACGTGCTTGGGGAGGCAAGATCGCCTCAACCGTGCTGGACGGCGTCCGGCTGGACACCGGCGCGGAGGCGCTGCTGGCTCGCCGGCCGGAGCCAATCGCCTTGATCGACTCGCTCGGCCTGTCTGAGCGCAGAGTTCACCCGAGCGACGCCAAACCCGACCTGTTGGTCGGCGGAAGGCTGCACCGCATGCCGCGCTCGGTCAGTGGAGTGCCGACCGATCTTGATCAGTTGGATGGTCTGCTGTCTCCCGAGGGGTTGACCCGGGCTCGGCGGGAGCCCGCGCATCCCAAGGGACCGGCCGCCGATGTGGCGATCGGGTCGCTGGTCGACGAACGTCTCGGGCCCGAAGTCACCGACCGGCTGGTCGAACCCCTGCTTGGTGGCGTTTACGCGGGACACGCGCGCCAGCTGTCGTTCGCCGCCGTGTCGTTTGCGCTCTATCTGAAGGCGACCAGCGGAGGGTCGCTTGTGGAGCACGCCCGGGCAGTAGCAGATGCCGCGCCTCCGGGCCCTGTATTCGCGGGTCTGATCGGTGGGGTGAGCACCTTGGTGGATGCTCTGGTCCACGACCTGATGGCGTCGGGCGTCGGCCTCTGGCCAGACACGACGGTACGGGAGCTGGCGACGTCGGGGCCTGGGTTTGAGCTGAAGTGCACGTCCGGCGGGGCAGAGCGCCGACTGACCGCCGACGCCGTCGTGATCGCCACCCCATGGCCCGTCGCAGCTCGGCTACTGGCAGCAGAACCTCACCTCGAACGCGACTTGGCAGTTGTCACGTACGCGTCGATGGCCATTATCACCATGATCGTCCACGAACTTGGCGCGAGGGCGTCCGGACTGCTTGCCCCGCCAGGGGAGTTGGCAAGCATCAAGGGAATGACCTATTCGTCGGCCAAGTGGCCGTGGCTGGCCGACCAAGCGTCAGCCGCCTGGGGGGATGGGTCCTCGGTGGTGCGGGCAAGCGTGGGACGGCTGGGTGAGGAACACCTCCTTCAGCTCGACGATCGGGCTCTTTTAGACCGGACGTTCGCCGAAGCGCAAACCGTTCCAGGTTGGGAGAAGGCAGTGCTCATGAACGGCCACGTGCAGCGCTGGGGCGGCGCGCTGCCGCAGTATCGGGTCGGCCACCGCGAGCGGGTGGCTCACGTAAAGGCGCAGATCGCCAGCACGCCCAGGCTCGCGCTGTGCGGCGCCGCACTTGACGGCATCGGTGTCGCGGCGTGCATCGGATCCGGTACCGACGCGGCCACGAAGATCATCGCCGACCTCGGCGGTTCCACACTGAACGACTTGTCCCTGGAGGAGACCGCGTGACCAAGCCGCGCGAGATCAACGAGACCATCCGCTACACCATGTGGTCCGTCTTCCGGCGTACCAACCTGGACCCGCCACCGACCAGTGCGGCAGATCAGGTGATTGCTGCCGTCAACGCGGCCACCAACGAAAGCGATCTGATTATCCGAGGCTGGTACGACGTCGCAGGACTACGAGCCGATGCCGACCTGATGGTGTGGTGGCACGCATCGTCCTCGGAAACCTTGCAAGCCGCATATCAGGCATTGCGGAGGTCAGGTATCGGACGCACCGGTCTTCAGCCGGTCTGGTCGGCGATGGCGCTGCACCGGCCCGCGGAGTTCAACAAGGGCCACGTGCCGGCGTTCATGTCCGACGAGGAGCCGAAGGCCCACCTCTGCGTTTATCCGTTCGTGCGCTCGTACGAGTGGTATCTGCTGCCGGAGGAGGAGCGACGGGCGATGCTGGTCGAACACGGCATGCTGGCCCGGCCCTATCCCGACGTCAGGGCCAACACCGTATCGTCGTTCGCCCTTGGCGATTATGAGTGGATCCTTGCGTTCGAAGCCGACGAGCTGCATCGCATCGTCGACCTGATGCGAGCTCTCCGTGCCGCTGCGGCCCGCCGCCACACCCGCGAAGAGGTGCCCTTCTACACCGGCCGTCGCCGCGAGCTTGCCGACATCCTTGCCTCCTGGTGACACCACTTCCTCGCACGCGTTAACTCCTGGTGAGGCTCACCTCCTGGTAGGCGTGGCCTCTCTCACCTCCGGACCAGCGAGCCCTTTCACACTTTGACTCCGTAGCGCATTCTCGACCCCAAGGACGGGGTCAAGGCGTGTCTGTAGGGGCCGAAGTCGGGGTGTGGAATGGCACTTGGGTGGCAGCTCAGGAATCTGCTGGCTCCAGGGTCAGCGAGATCGAGTTGATGCAGTAGCGCTGATCGGTCGGAGTGCCGTAACCCTCGCCGGAGAAGACGTGACCAAGGTGAGAGTCGCACGTGGCACATCGGACCTCGACTCGCTTCATGAAAATCGAGCGGTCTTCGATGTACCGGACCCGGTCCTCGGCCAGCGGGGCGTAGAACGACGGCCACCCGCAGTGCGATTCGAACTTGGTGTCACTGCGGAATAGCTCGGCGCCACACGCGCGGCACCGGTAGACACCTTTGGTCTTCGTGTCGGTGTACTCGCCCGTGAAGGCGCGTTCGGTGCCCGCCTCGCGTAACACGTGGTACTCCCTCGGCGTGAGCTGCGCCCGCCACTCAGCCTCCGACTTGATCACCTTGCCAACCTGAGCGGCCGGGTTGCCTTGATCTGCAGCGCGCGTCGTATCGGTCATAACTTCAGGCTAACCGCCTAAGCTAACGCTCATGCCCGTGCCGGCGGTGGAACTGAGCGTCGGTAACCGCACCGTAAGGGTGACCAGCCCCGACAAGATCTACTTTCCCGACCTGGGGCTGACCAAGATCAACATGGTCGAGTACGTGCTGTCAGTGGGTGACGGGATCTTCGCCGCGCTCCGGGATCGGCCAGTCACCATGGAGCGCTGGCCGGGTGGATATCGGCCGGACGTTCAGCTGAGCACGCGTGCTGACTCTCATGGTGAGGCCTTCTACCAGAAGCGCGCCCCAAGCAAGGGAATGCCTGACTGGGTAGAGACCGTGACAATCACTTTCCCCTCGGGTCGGACTGCCGACGAAGTCTGTCCAACCGAATTGGCGGTTATCGCGTGGATGGCCAATCTGGGCACGCTGCGCTACCACCCGTGGCCAGTCAAGCGCTTCGATACGGAGCGCGTGGACCAACTCCGTATCGATCTTGACCCGCAGCCTGGCACCGACTTCGGCGATGCGGTACGGGCAGCGCACGAGCTTCGCGGGGTCCTTGCCGATGCCGGACTCGTGGGTTACCCGAAGACCAGCGGCGGTCGTGGCGTCCATGTGTTCGCTCCCGTCGAGCCAACGTACGGCTTCATCGAGGCTCGGCATGCGGTTATCGCACTGGGCAGAGAGCTCGCTCGCCGGATGCCGGACCACGTCACGATCAGCTGGTGGAAGGAAGAACGCGGCCGGCGGATCTTCGTCGACTTCAACCAGATGGCTCGCGATCGCACGATCGCCTCGGCTTACTCGATCCGGCCGACGCCCAATGCGCAGGTCTCCGCGCCGCTGAGCTGGGAGGAGCTCAATGATGTGGCGCCGGAGGACTTCACAGTGATCACCATGCGCGACCGGTTTGTGCGCCACGGCGATCTCTGGAGCGGCTTCTACAGCGACGAACCTGCCAGCCTTGATGGAGCGCTGGAGATGTTCGAACGCGACGTTCGTGACCTTGGCACGGGCACGTACGGAGGGGCGGAGATGCCCTATCCTCCGGATTACCCCAAGATGCCCGGCGAGCCGCCCCGAGTGCAGCCGAGCCGCAAGAACGAGGCCAACTGGCTCTGACCTGGGGAAACGCTCGGTGATTCTGCGCCTCGCTCAGCGACACCCACGAGCCAGCGCCGGTCAAGATCCGATACCGCGGCTTGTTCCGCTTCTGCAGCTGGCTGGTCGACGAGGACGAAGTGACCGAAAACCCGATGAAAACACTCAGCCCGCCAAGGCGGCCGAGGCGACGACGAAGAAGCCGAGCATGGCTGCCAGCAACGCGGCCCGCTGCCCCGGACTTGACGCAGGAATGGCCGTTCGGGTCTGAGCGATGGCGGGACGGCGGGTGAGTGGCACGTGAATCTGACCGCAATTGGCGAAGCTGGGGCTGAGACTTCAATCAAGCATCTTTTGGCGAACGGGCGGCAGGACCTGCTGAGCCATGCACTGGCAGGTCCTGGTTCATTCCCGGACGGCGCTCTAGCGTCGTGATTGTGGATCACCGCAAAGACGTCCGGGACTTCCTGGTCAGCCGGCGGACCCGGATCAGCCCCGAGCAGGCTGGCCTGACCAGCTCGGCAGCAACCGCCGGGTGCCGGGGCTGCGGCGCGAAGAGGTTGCGATGCTCGCTGGGTTGTCGGTTGACTACTACGGTCGGCTCGAGCGGGGAAACCTGGCCGGGGGCATCGGAGTCGGTGCTGGCCGCGGTGTCCCGCGCCTTGCAGTTCGACAACGCCGAACAACAGCACCTGTTCGACCTGGCCCGCCACACCGAGACCCGCCCGACCCGTTCCCGGCGCCGGAGCAAGCTCGCGGCGGGTCCACGCCGGCGGTGACCTCGATCCTGGCCGGGATGACCACGATCCCGGCGTACGTGCGCACGGCGCAGATGGAGATCGTCGCGGCCAACGAGCTGTGTCGAGCCCTGTACGGCGGCGCGCTCGACGCTGACCGGCTGCCGCTGAACCTGGCCCGCTATCTGTTCTTGGATCCGCACTCGCGTGGCTTCTTCCTCGACTGGGACCATGTGGCCGACGACACGGTCGGGGTCTTTGCGGGTCCAGATCGGTCGCGATCCGCGTGACAAGGGACTGAGTGATCTGATCGGTGAGTTGTCGACCCGCAGCGACGAGTTCGTCGTCCGCTGGGCCCGGCAGTATGTCCGGATGCATCGGACCGCCCGTATTCGGCTCCACAACCGGGTGGTCGGCGAGATCGAGCTGACCGGAAACGCTCTCGAGCTGCCTGGCGAGGACCTCACCTTGATCGCCTACACCGCCGACGTGGGCTCGCAGACCGAGGACCAGCTCCGGCTGCTCGCCTCCTGGGCCGCGACCCAGACCGCCGCAGCGAAACAATCCGATTCTGCGCCGTCTTCCCTCCAGCACGACTGACCCCGATCAGCTGTCCCGTCCGTTCACCGATCTCGGCAGATTGTCCGAGAGAAACGAGAAGCACCATGCCCGACGTGTCCACCCTGACGCTCAACAACGGCGTCACCCTCCCCGCCCTCGGCCTCGGCGTGTTCCAGACCCCGCCCGATGAGACCCGGGACGCGGTCAGTGCGGCCCTGGAGGCTGGCTACCGACACATCGACACCGCCGCCGCGTACGGCAACGAGCGTCAGGTCGGCGAGGCGATCGCCGCCTCCGGAGTCGACCGTTCCGAGGTGTTCGTGGAAACGAAGATCTGGATCAGCGACTACGGCTACGACCAGACGCTGCACGGGTTCGAGAAGTCCGCACGCAAGCTCGACATCGACCAGATCGACCTGCTGATCCTGCACCAGGCCCTGCCGTCGGAGTTCGACAAGACCCTGGAGGCGTACCGGGCGTTGGAGACGCTGCTGGCGGACAGGAAGGTCCGGGCGATCGGAGTCAGCAACTTCACGGTCGACCACCTCACCACTCTGCTCGGCACGGCCACCGTGGTGCCGGCGGTGAACCAGATCGAAGTACACCCGTACTTCCAGCAGCGCGACCTGCAGGCCTTACACGCCGAGCACGGCATCCTGACCCAGGCGTGGTCACCGATCGGCGGCATCACCTTCTACCGCGACGGCCAGCACTCCAGCACCCTGCAGGACCCGACCATCGGGGAGATCGCCACCGCGCACGGCAAGAGCCCGGCGCAGGTGATGCTGCGCTGGGGTGTGCAGCAGGGCCGGTCGGTGATCCCAAAATCGACCAAGCCGGCCCGGATCGCCGAGAACCTGGATGTGTTCGACTTCGAACTCACCGAATCCGAGCTCGCCGCCATCGACGACCTCGACACGGGCCAGCGCGGCGGCCCCGAGCCCGAGGTGATCACGCTCGAGTCGTTCGGACGGCCCATCCCCGAGGACTGAGACACCATCGTCGACCCACGCCCCCGGCCGAGTCGCCGGACGCTGCTGCGCTCGGGGCTGCTGTTGGGTCTCGGCGGCCTGACCCAGGCGCTGGCGGGCTGCGCCAGCGCTGGGGGCCCGTCACCCGCCGGGACCGCAACCTCTCCCGACTCGACTCCGACAGGCGGTGACACACCCGTGAACAACCGGGTTTTGCTGGCGTACTTCTCCCGGGCGGGGGAGAACTACTACTACGGCGGGCGGCGGGACCTGGCGAATGGCAACACGCAGGTGCTCGCCGAGCTGATCAGCAAGCTGATCGCCTGTGATGTGTTCCGGATCGAAGCCGAAAACGCCTACTCGGACAGCTACGACGCGACCGTGACCCGCAACGTCGACGAGCAGAACGCCGATGCACGACCGAAGATCGCCAACCCGTTAGCAGACATCGACGGCTACGGCACAGTGCTAGTGGGCAGCCCCATCTGGAACGTCCGACCACCGATGATCATGAACACCTTCGCTGACAGCTACGACTTCACGGGTCGGACGGTGCACCCGTTCGTCACGTACGCCGTCAGCGGCCTCGGCAGCACCGAACGCGTCTACACCGAGGCCTTCACCGGAGCCCGCATCGCCCCCGGCCTGGCCGTGCAGGGCGAGGAAGTCGGCCAGCACCGCGTCGACGCAGAGACCTGGCTCCGTCAGAACCGATTGCTCGACACCTGAACTGCTGCCACCAAAACGAGCTCTATCCACCCACGACGACAGCGCATTGCGCGAACGAAAGGAATGATCATGGACAAGCGAAACCTCGGCGCCCTGGAGGTCTCGGCCATCGGGCTGGGCTGCATGGGCCTGAGTGCCAACTACGGCGAACCGGTCGACACCGAACACGGGAACAGCCTGATCCGCGGCGCGCACGAGCAGGGGATCACCTTCTTCGACACTGCCGAGGCGTACGGCCCGTTCGCCAACGAGACCCTCGTCGGGGAGGCGATCGAACCGATCCGCCACCAGATCGTGATCGCCACCAAGTTCGGCTTCGGCTACGACGGCGCCACCCGCGGCGGCCTGAACAGCCGACCCGAGAACATCCGGCGCGCCGTCGAAGGCTCCCTGCTGCGACTCCGGACCGACCACATCGATTTGCTCTACCAGCACCGGGTCGACCCCGAGGTGCCGATCGAGGACGTCGCCGGCACCGTGAAAGAGCTCGTCGACGCCGGCAAGGTCGGCCACTTCGGGCTGTCCGAGGCGAGTGCGGACACGATCCGCCGCGCCCACGCCGTCCAGCCCGTCGCCGCGGTGCAGTCGGAGTACTCGATCTGGGCCCGCGACCCCGAGGCCGAGGTCCTGCCGGCGTGCGAGGAGCTCGGCATCGGATTCGTCCCGTGGAGCCCGCTCGGGCAGGGATTCCTCACCGGCGCCGTCGCTCGTGGCGAGACGTTCGCGGCCAACGACATCCGCAGTCGCTTCCCGCGCTTCACCCCCGAAGCGCTGGAGGCGAACCAGCCGATCGTTGACCTTGTCGTCGAGATCGCCGGACGCAAGGATGTCACGCCGGGCCAGGTCGCCCTGGCGTGGCTGCTGGCGAAGTCGCCCAGCATTGTCCCGATTCCCGGCAGCCGGCGTCCCGAGCGGGTGACCGAGAACCTCCGAGCGGCTGATGTGGCCCTCACCGCCGACGAGGTCGCCGAGATCAACGCGCGATCCGCCCAGGTCGAGGTGGCCGGCGCACGCGGCTCCGGTCACGAGACCTACCGCTGACACCTGGCCGAGGACCAACCCGGGCCTGCCACGGAGTGGGGCGACAAGGTCGGCAGTGACGAGTACCCGAGCAAATGAGCACCCCCAACCACAACCCAGCAAGAGAGATCGAAGTGACCCATGACTGAGAACGAGAACCTGACTGTTGCGCAACGGGCCATCGGGGACTTCGCCCCGAAGCTCGTGGAGTTGACCGACGACGTGCTCTTCGGGGACGTGTGGGAACGTGAGGAGCTGTCCAAGCGGGATCGCAGCCTGGTCACAGTGTCCGCTCTGGTGGCCGGCGGCAACACCGAGCAGCTCCGCAATCACCTGATCCGCGCCAAAGCGAACGGGCTGAGCGAGACCGAACTGAAGGAGGCGATCATCCACCTCGCCTTCTACGCCGGCTGGCCCCGAGCCATGTCGGCCATCCAGGTCGCCAAAGCCGTATTCGCCGACTGACCCACCCATACCCTTCGCACCCACAGGAGATTCCCGTGTCCAACGACGACACCAGCCGGGTGGCGGTGATCACCGGCGCCTCATCCGGCATCGGCGCTGCGACCGCCCGGGCCCTCACCGCCCACGGCTACCGGGTGGCGCTGCTTGCCCGCCGTGTCGACCGGCTGCAGCAGCTGGCCGACGAGCTGGGTGACACCACCGTCGCGATCGCAGCCGATGTCACCGACCGCGACGCCCTCATCGCGGCGGCTGACCAGGTGCAGCGAGAGCTCGGTGGCACCGATGTACTGGTCAACAACGCCGGCGTCATGCTGCTCGGCCCATTCGGCACCGAACAGCGCTCGGAGGCTCGCCTGATGGACGAGGTCAATCTGCTCGGCGCGATGACCCCATCGCGATGATCAACAGGAACGCGCGTGTACCCAGCCGCCCCAAGTATTGGGATCACCGCCAACTCACCATCGGCGTATCGAGCCTCAACGAGGCCAGCAGCAGCGCCACCCCAACCCAGGCGAGTAGCACGACCGCGAAACTGTCCTGCGCCCGACTGTGCGGCGGCAGCCGCTTGCGCACCGCTACCGCGAGGATCATGATTACCAGGCCCGTGATAACGAAGGTCACATCTGCGCGCATCGGTTCGGCCCGCGCGGGTGAGCTGGCCCCCGGAACGTGGTCCCGGCGGTGCGGTCGACGATGATGTGGCGCGAAACCCGCGGGGAACGTGGGAAATGTGACGTGGGTCACTCTTGAAATATGTCAATTTTGAGGTTTGACGACTCCTTGGCGGGCCTGTGGACGCGTGCTCCCGGGGCGGTGAGTGTGCGGCCGATCGCAAGCAGACGGTAGCGCGCACGAAGCGCTCCCTGCCGGGCGATACCTTCTGGACGTTACCCCCGCAAGGCGCAAGCAGAAGAGGGATGCATGGGCGCGGCCAATTACTCGGTCTGGATACGGTCGCGGCCGGAGAAGGTTTGGCGCCTCTACGTCGATCCATCACGGATCCCCGACTGGCAGACCGGATCCCCCGTGGTCGAGGACGTCAGGGGCGCCGGCGGCGAGCCCGGCACAACGTACGTCTCCCGGCGGGGCCTGGGTGCCGCACGAACGACCGTGGTGGAAGCCGTCCCTCCGCGGTATCTCCTCACGCGAACGCATGCGTACCTAGGGTTGCAGCTCGACCTCATTTCGGAGCTCACGCCTGAGGGCGACGGCACACTGCTTGAACTGAGCGCCCGCACAGAGTGGCCGCGGCGGCGTGCGCTCCTCGGCAAGCTCATCGAGCTGGTCATCCTCAGCCCCTTGGAGGCCAGAAAGGAGCTGGCACGACTCAAAACGCTAGTGGAACGGGGCACGGAGCGAATTGAGCACGACCCAGGCGCTCTCTAGGCCGACGGCGGCAGTACTGGGCAGAGCAGCCCCGAAGGAATAGTCCAAACCGTTCAACGGGCCCGGGGCCGAACACCCGACCGTGGCAGCACATGCCAGACCTGGCCGAGCTTGGCGAACAGCTCAGCAGGATGCTAGGGCTGACCCGACCCACCCCTATTCGGTGCGCCGATCTGGACGACATCGCCTCTCCGGTGAGGTGATCGCCACCCGCTTCACCGTCCGTACCAGGTTCAGCTCATGATTAGGAGCCATGAGTACAAGGGATACAACCGAACTATTTCCGTTGAAGAGGACAGCTTGACCATCACGCACTCGGGTGCCGCGGCGAAGGCCGGGGGCTTGATGCGGACCAACCGAGAGAGATCCCGCTGCAGGCGATTTCCGGAGTCAGGCTCCATGAAGCGACCCGCCTGAGTAACGGGTGGTTGACCTTGGGTGTCGGGGGAGCCAGCGCAAGTGTTCTCAACATGGGAACAGCTGGGTCCGACCCTAACACCGTGATCTTCCGTCACAAGGACAAGGACCGAGTTCACGAGCTTGCACGAATGGCTCCGGACCGTGATCGAGCACAATAAGACCGCGGGCATCGATCCGTCCGCAGTTAGCTTCGATGCAGCTGGCGAAACTCGTATGGACCGGGTGCACGCGCGGGCTGATGAAAAGGCTGCCAAGCAGCTGAAGAAGGATGAAGCCAAGATGTCTGAAATGCTCGGTGACGAGCGCCCTGACATCGTGGCAGCGGCCGCCCGAATGGGATGGCGGATGGGGGGTCAGCGCGAACTAAAAAGTCTGGCCGGCGAGCTTCATACAGACGAGACTGTCCGGTTCATCGCACAGGGTACGTACGAGGAAAATCAGGGCATCCTCGTACTGACCGACCGTCGGCTGTTGTTCTTCTTTCATGGACTGATGAGCCACGCTAAGGAGGACTTCCCCCTCCGGCTGATTTCCTCGGTGCAAACCAAGTCCGGGCTCGCTACCGGTGAGATCAAGGTATTCGTCTCCGGCAATAGCGCGTCAATCTCCCGCATAGTGAAGGAAGATCTGGAACCACTCGCCGACGCTGTTCGCCAAGGTATCAATGCCCAGCATGCCGAGGCCACCGAGATTCAGGCATCACCAAAGGCAGCATTGTCACCGGCCTCGGAGTTGTCGTCGGCGGCGCCGGGGTCGTCCTGTTTCGGCTGCCCAACGTCTCTTGCGGATCGTCACAACCAGGAGAAGAGTGCTCATCGGGGTCCCGCGAGTCACGTGGGCCTTGCCCGCCCGGGAGGGGCCATGAGCAAACGTTCGATCCTTCGAGGTTTAATCATCGCGAGCATTTCGGCTGTGGCGTTGATCGCACCGGCTGGTGTGGCATCGGCCAGTGCAACCGTCACCCGCTTCACCTTCTCTGAGACAGAGACCTTCGCTGACGCACCGCCTGAGTGCATGCCCGTAGTCAAATCGGGCGTAACGAACGCGACCGATACAGGATCCGGACAGATCACTGAGACCGACAACGGCTTCGCAGTTCACCAGAGCGACACCTTCGTCTACCGAACAGACTTCCCCGACGGCTCCTACCTAACAGGAGTCGCCCATGGCCACCTCTCCATAGTCGTTAGCGGTGAGCACACAATTTTTACAGATGTAGTTCGGGAGCCGAGAACAATCTACTCGGCCGATGGCACCGCAATCGGAACCGTCATGATTCACGCACTGGTGCACACGACCACTAATAATGTCACCGGCGTGACTACGGCCGACATCGATAAGTTCTTCTTCACATGCTCGTGAGCCATAGCGGCACCGGTGCTTGATGTGGGTGGCAGACGACGGTCCCAGACCCGCAACGGATGGCGTCCGCAGCCGTCTGCTAGGTAGGGGCGCCAGGAAAACTTCCCACCACTGGCGGCGCCGTGGAAGATCCCGTCCGGGAAACATGGAAATGTGACGTGGGTCACTCCGGAAATATGTCAATTCTGAGGTTTTGACGAGTACACCTGCGGCGTCGGTGCCGACGGCAAGACCGTGGTCAACTTCCAGATCATCTTCGACGGCGGCAGTGGTTCTGGCGTGCTCGTTCCGGACACCGCCACCGGCGGCACCTTCGCCTTCGATGGTTCGACCGGCGGCTACGACTGGCACTACGGCGGCACGTACGCTCCGGGCGGTGCCTGGACCGACGCCTCCGCGGTCGCCGCTGGCGGCACCGAGGTCTACAACTTCGGCACCACCGGCCACACGGACGCCAACTTCGGCAGCGTGGTCGGCTCGTTCTCCGGTATCCCGAACTGCCCCGCGCCTGAGGTTCCCGCCACGGTGACCGGCAACCACGGCGAGTACGTCTCCGGTGCCGCGCACGCTGGCATCAAGGGCAAGGAACTGGCTGCCATCGCCAAGGACGTGACCCTGGTCGGTCCGTACAAGGGCTGATCCACCGCACCACAGCAGCCCCCGGCCCACTCGGGTCGGGGGCTGCTTCATGCCAACCCCACCCGACGTTGTACCGCTCGCGAGAACTCGAAGCCCAGGACCAATCACGTGGCTAGGTCGCACGGACATGCCGCTGGCCGCCGCGGCCGTTCAGGAGGTGATCGCGGTCATCCGGATGGAGACGAGAACCCCGGGCAGCTCGACGCCGAGTTTGGCTACATAACGGGCGGGCGGATCGGTGGGGAACGCGCGGGCGTACTCCTCGTTGAGGCCGGCGAAATCGGCCGGGTTGGTCAACAGGACGCCGACCTCCACAATGTCGTCGTATCTCGCGCCGCCAGCTTCCAGAATCGCCAGGCAGTTGGCGATGGCCTGGCGAGTCTGCTCCTGGATCGTCCCGCCGGCAAGATCACCGGTCGCCGGATCGGTGCCGGTCATCCCGGAGACGCAGATGTGATCACCGACCCGAACACCCTGGCTATAGAGGGACGAGCCGGGGGCCCGGTCGGTACGAATCAGCTGCCGGCCCATGCCGGCATCATCCCAGTGGACATCAGACACGACAACCTGTGGTCGGCAACGCTGAGTGGGAGAAGTCGGCATCAGGCCGCTCCAAGCCACACGGGTGTCGCGCTCCTCGATGGATCGCCATCGATCTTGTCGTGTTCGTACCTGCAGCGCCGCCCACAGGAAGTCACACAAAGGTCGTAGACCGCAGTAGCTCTCGGCGGCACGTCTCCTCCTACCGTCCGGGCCGCGCAGCCTGCGAGAGCTGGTTGTCAGTGGTAACACCGAACGCGGATGCGGGGGCGCGCTGAGGGCGAAAGAGACCTGAACTGAGACCGGTTCAAGGTCCCCTCAACGTTGCCGCGCGGAAATATGTCAAATTGTTGGTTTTGACGAGAGGACGCCATGCCTAGACCCATCAGCCACAGCGAAGCAATGTGCCGCTTCGGTATCGGAATCACGATTCCGCTACAAGTGACCCCTACACGCGGCAACCATGGTGACAGCAGCGTCACAACATAGCTCGACGGGGCCCGACTTCCTGAGTACCGTCGAGTGAAGAAGTATCCGGGGGAGCGCCGAGATTAGGTCAGGAGGACGGATGATAAAGGTAGGGGAGACCGTTTCCGGTACGTTCCCAAGCCCGATGCTGACGAATAGATGTCACTTTGACGTCACCATTACCTTCACTGGTACCGTCACGCACTTCACTGGTCCCCAGAACCTGGAGCTGGGCAATATCGAAATCATCTTCACCGCGGGCGCCAACCAAGTGTTCTTCCGGAGCGCCTCGCTCACGCGAAGAGAGGTCCAACCTGACGGTACGGTCCTCATCAGCATCTCTGGTAAGAGTGTTGAGTTCACCGGCCTGCAGGTAAAGATCGACCTTGGGACCGGTGAGCCCATCATGATCAATGAGCCACGCGTCACTAACCTCGACTCGGTCTGCAAGCGGCTGAAGCATTGACGGCACCGACAGGGGCCGCCTATCAGGCTGCCGGGTGAGACGCTACTGGGCGCTCGATCTCCGCTGGCACATGACACCACACTTCGACAAATGGCAGACTCGCATCGGCCGGACGTTTCCGATTGCCGTCCTTACGACTCGGTCCGCGGTGGCGTGAGCCGGAGAGACAACGGACTACGTCGGCGCGGTCCGCAGCGCAGCGCCAGCCTTGAATGAGTTCAGTCCTCACGACGTCGTCACTCGACGTCGTCACTCGACGTCGCAGATCACCTTGACGGATGACATTGGGAGTGGTCAGGAGAGCTGACAAGCGACTAATAGGGGTCGCAGGTGTCGCTACCGGTCGGCACGGCCTCCAGGCTGGAAACCTGGAAATGTGACCTGGGTCACGCTTGAAATATGTCAGTTCTGAGGTTTTGACGACTCCTTGGCCGGGCCTGTGGACGCGTGCTCCCGGCGGCGGTGAGTGTGCGGCCGATCGCAAGCAGACGGTACGCGCGCACGAAGCGCTCCCGTGCGACCGGGCGAGACCTTCTGGACGTTACCCCCGCAAGGCGCAACCGCAGAAGACGGATGTATCGCCGCGACCGATTACTCGGTCTGGATACGGTCGCGGCCCGCCCGAGAAGGTTTGGCGCCTCTACGTCGATCCATCACGGATCCCCGTGCTGGCAGACCGGATCCCCCGTGGTCGAGGACGTCACGGGCGTCGGCGGCGAGCCCGGCACAACGTACGTCTCGGCCGGCGGAGCGCCGGGTGCCGCACGAACGATCGTGATCTTGTCGGTCTGGGTATACGGGACCGTCTTGCCAGTGAGTGGGTTGCTCCAGAACGCGGAGTGCCAGCGTTCCTGGATGACGCGCTTAGTGAGGTCGCCCTCCGCGGTACCTCCCGTCACGCGAACGCATGCGTACCGGGTTGTCGTGATGACGAACGCATCTCTCGGAGCTCACGCCTGGGGCGACGGCCACACGCTTGAACTCCGAGCGCCCGTACAGACGTGCCGGCACCCACCGGCGTGCGCTCCTCGGCAAGCTCATCGAGCTGGTCATCCTCAGCCCCTTGGAGGCCAGAAAGGAGCTGGCACGACTCAAAACGCTAGTGGAAAGGGGCACGGAGCGAATTGAGCACGACCCAGGCGCTCTCTAGGGCGTTTTCATCCTCCCGCACCCAGGTCTCTCACCTCCGAAGTTGATCATGAAAACGCGCACGCGCCTCGAGAGGGCTTTGGATTGTCGCGTCGGTTGAGGGGGCTGATGCCGACTTGTCCCACTCAGCGTTGCCGACCACAGGTTGTCGTGTCTGATGTCCACTGGGATGATGCCCGGCATGGGCCGGCAGCTGATTCGTACCGACCGGGTCCCCGGCTCGTCCCTCTATAGTCAGGGTGTTCGGGTCGGTGATCACATCTGCGTCTCCGGGATGACCGGCACCGATCCGGCGACCGGTGACCTTGCCGGCGGGACGATCCAGGAGCAGACTCGCCAGGCCATCGCCAACTGCCTGGCGATTCTGGAAGCTGGCGGCGCGAGATACGACGACATTGTGGAGGTCGGCGTCCTGTTGACCAACCCGGCCGATTTCGCCGGCCTCAACGAGGAGTATGCCCGCGCGTTCCCCACCGATCCGCCCGCCCGTTATGTAGCCAAACTCGGCGTCGAGCTGCCCGGGGTTCTCGTCTCCATCCGGATGACCGCGATCACCTCCTGAACGGCCGCGCGGAAAGTATGTCAAATTGTTGGTTTTGACGATGCGAACCCTCGTCCTACCGCAACGGCTGCAACTCCACACCGTCTTCTGCTGGTCCTTGTCCCAGCTCCCCTGCCACTTGTGCGTGCGAACCAGGCAAATAAGTCCAGGTTTCATGGCTGCCCACTATCCGTAGGAAACGACGATACCGAGCCGGATGACCGCGCTGACAAAGGGAATGAGGCCTTGGACTGAGGATTCAAGACGTCGTCCCGATCGCCTCATCCTCGTCGGTGGCGTTCGAGAGGAGCGAATTCACCCAGCCGCGCTCGGGGTCGACATCAACGAAAAGTGCCTTGATGAACAGACTGGCGGGAACTGCCAGGAGGGCGCCGACCCCGCCCAGAATCGACGACCACAGGATCAGTGACAGGAAGCTGAGGGTGCCGGACAAACCGACCGTATTGCCTACCACGCGGGGCTGGATAACGCTCTGCAGGATGACATTGATCACGCAGTAGATCACAGCTACTGCAACGGCAGTCGCGGCGTCCTGGTCAAGCAAAGCGAGGACAGTCGGCGGCAAGAGCCCAATCAGGAATCCGACGTTGGGGATGTAGTTGGTGACGAACGCGAGCAGCCCCCACAGCCAGGCGTAGCGGATGTCCAGAATCATCAAGGCGACCACGTCGAGAACTGCCACCACCGCGCCGAAGACGGTGGCGACGGCAAGGTATCTGCGACTGCCATGTGCGAAAAGCTGAAAGGCTTCGGCTAGTCGCCGACCAGCTGGAGATATTCGAGCGAGATTTCTCGTGAAGGTCCCCGCGTCCGTCACCGTGAAGAACAGAAGCAAGACCAGAAAGGAGACGCTGCCCAGGATGCCGGCCACGCCACCAAGGAGTTCGGTGGCGACATCGATCAGCCTGCCTGGACTCGCCTCGGCCACGAGAGCCTGAACCTGGCTCGTGTCGAACCCTGCGTTCGTCAGCGAGTTGTTCACGTCGCTCAAGAATGCCTGGAACTGTGGGGCGTAGTCCTGAAGCAATCCGGCCAGCTGGACCCCCGAGACGACCAGGATGAAGAGTAGAGCGGCCACGATGCCGTAAACCGCGACGAGGCTCAGCACAGTGCCGACCCAGCCGGGAAGGCTATAACGGGCGGGCAATCGACGCAGCGGCTGAACGGTGATCGACAAGACGAGTCCCAGGAAGATTGGCGCCACTACGTCGGAAAACGCCCTCAGTCCAAGGGCCGCCACCAGAGCAGCCGCAATACCGATGAGGATCAACATCCCACGCGGGAGTATTGAGCGCGTCCCAGGCGAATCAGGCCCGCGGTCTGATGTTCGAGACCTACGAGCACACCGTCGCCCCGGCCTTGATCCGCGCCGCCGATCGCATCCTCGTGCTCAGCCCCGACCACGCGCGCTCGGTCTCCTACCTCGAGAAGGCGCTCGAGAACACGCCCGAGCGGGTCATCGAGATGCCCAACGGGGTCGACAACGAGACCTTCTCGCCCGGCCCCGACACCGGCGGACTGCGCGAGCGGCTGCGGATCCCTGCCGATGCAGTCGTCGCCGCGTTCGTCGCCACCCTCGATCGGGCTCACCATTTCAAGCGCCTCGACGTCGCGATCGAGGCCCTGGCCCGGACCCGGGCCCGCGGCATCCACCTCGTCGTCGCCGGCGGCGGTGAGCTACTCGCGGGCTTTCAGGCTCAGGCGGCGGCATCCGGCGTCGGCGGGCGCGTCCACTTCCTCGATCGGGTGCCCCACGCCGACCTGCCGAACCTGCTGCGGGCCTCCGATCTGTTCGTGCTCACCACCGAGCCGCCGGAGTCGTTCGGGATCGTCCTGATCGAGGCGATGGCCTGCGGGCTCCCGGCACTCGCCACCGATTACCCGGGCGTCCGCGCGGTAGTCGACGAGCGGACCGGGATCCTGATTCCCGCCGGCGACTCCGGCGCCGCGGCGGAGGCGCTCGACCGGCTCGTCGAGATGGGCCCGGACGGACGTGCGTCGATGGGCGCCGCGGGTCGCGCGAAGGCCGAGCGGCTCTGGGCCTGGCCGGCGCTGCTCGATCGGATGGACTCGGCCTACGCGGAGGCGCTCGCGGCCCGGCGGGAAAAGCTCGGAGCGCCGGCGTGAGCGGATCTCACCGGTCGCGTTCGCTGCTCCTCGTCTCCTACTTCTACCCGCCGACCCGCGACACCGGCGCGCAGCGGCCGGCCGCGATGGCCAAGTGGCTGGCCCGATCCGGATGGAGCGTGACCGTGCTGACGACAAGCGCCTTCGGCGACGCCGAGCAGGCCGAATCGGCCGAATCGGCGGCCGGCGGCGACCCGGCCATCTGCGTGATCCGCTCGCGCGACCTGCAGACCGTGCGAGCCCGGCTGGCGGGGCACTCCCGGGTCGACTCCCTGTTCGACTCCGACAGCTACAGCGGCAAGCCCCACCCGCTCAGCAAGCTGATCGTGCCGGAGCCCCTCGCGGTGGCCTGGGCCCCGTTTGCCCGGCGCGCCGCGCTCGCCGCCCATCGCGAGCACCCGTTCGACTGCGTGCTGACGACGTCGCCGCCGGAGTCGGCTCACACGATCGGCCACGCCTTCCGCCGCCGCGGCGTCCCCTGGATCGCCGACGTGCGCGACGCCTGGACCTTCGAGCCGCTGCGGCCCGCCTTCCCGACCGGGCTCCAGGGCCGCCTCGACGAGCGGCTCGAGCGGCACCGGCTCAGCGCCGCCAACCGGGTCGTCTGCGTCTCCGAGCCCGCCGCAGCCGACCTGCGCGCCCGCGGCATCGCCGATCCGGCCGTGATCGCCAACGCCTGGGACCCCGACGACGACCCCGGCCCCGACGCCCGCACCTCCGCCGCGACCCTGCTCGGCCCGAACCGCACCTCGCTCCTCTACACCGGCCGCTTCGGCAGCTACGGCCGCGATCCTGCCCCGCTCGCCGAGGCGCTCACCCGCCTCGCCCGCAGCGCGCCCGAGGCGGCGGGAACCCTCGAGCTGGCGATCGCCGGCCCGCTTCAGCCCGCCGAGCGGGCGTTATTCGAGCGCCCCGAGCTGCAGCCGATCAAGATCAGGCTGCTCGGCTCTCTCGAGCGCGAGACGACCCTGGCCCTGCAGCGCACCGCCGACGCCCTGCTCCTTCTCGCCCAGCCGGCCCGCTCCCAGCTCGTAAACTTCAAGCTCTTCGAGTACCTGGCCGCGGGTGTCCCGATCCTCGCCCTCGCCGCCGGGACCGAGGCCGGCCGCCTCGCCGCCGAGGCCGGCATCGCCCCGATCGTCACCGCCGACGATCCCGAGGCGATCGCCACCGCCCTCGCCGCTCTGCTCGGCGAGGGGATCGGCGGCCCGGATCCCGCCGCCGCTGCCCGCTTCAGCTACCCGGCCGCCGCGGAAGCGATGTCGAACGTCCTCGACGAAGCGCTGACCGAGAAACGGACCATCCGCGAACCGAAGGAGCCGAGATGAGCATGTACCTGGAGATCGTCAGAAGTGGAGCCGAGGCAGCCCATGAGGCGGTGGTCGTGCGCCGACCTCAGCCCGACCGCGCGCTCGTCACCCTGAACGAGCCCGAGCATCTGAACGCGCTCAGCGCCGCGATCTGCGTGCAGCTCAACCGGACCCTCGACGAGCTCGCGCTCGACGAGTCCGTCCGCACGATCGTCCTGACCGGTGCCGGCGACGGCTTCTCGGCCGGCGGCGATCTGGCGATGATGGAGCAGGCCTGCCGCAACATCGAGGGCCCCGAGGGCTCGACCGACGTCTGGCGCTGGATCCGCGGGCAATTCGGCGCCGTCGTCCGCAAGATCGCGCGGACCGACAAGGCCGTGGTCGCGGCGATCAACGGGCCGGCGGCCGGCGTCGGGCTCGCGTTCGCGCTGACCTGCGACCTCGCCCTCGCCTCCGACCGGGCGCTCCTGGTTCCGGCGTTCGGGCGGCTCGGCCTGCTCCCCGAGGTCGGCACCAGTTGGGCGCTGACCCGGCGGCTCGGCTACCAGGGCGCGTTCGCGTTCTTCGCCGGTGGCCGGCACATCGATGCGGAGGAGGCGAAGCGCCTCGGTCTCGTCCACGAGGTCTTCCCCCACGACGAGCTGCTCGGCGCCGCCGACGAGTGGGCCGACCGGATCGCCGAGCTCGCCCCGCACGCGCTCGCGATGAGCAAGCCGTTGCTGCGCGCCAGCGCCGACGCGAGCTGGGATGGATCGCTGGCGATGGAGGAGTTCGCCGAGCCGAACTGCTTCACCACCGAACGGTTCCAGGCGGCGGTAGCGGCGATGAGGGCCTGACCGTCGTCCGGAGCCCGTGAGCGAGGCACCCGAACCTCCGAGCACGGCTAACTATCTAGGTCATCGCGCGAGGGAATCGTCGATACACCGATAGATTCAGACCCCTATGTGGAGCGACAACAGGGTTTCGGTGGTGCTGATGACCTACGCGGAGCGATACTCGATCCGCGGGGTCATCGACGGGTTCTTCGCGACCGGTCTGGTCGACGAGGTCGTCGTCGTCAACAACAACGCCGAGTCGGGGACAAGCGAGGAAGTGGCGCAAACCCGGGCCCGGGAGGTGTTCGAGCCGAAGCAGGGCTACGGTCACGCCAGCCGCCGCGGCCTTCGCGAGGCGACCGGCGACCTGATCGTCCTCGCCGAGCCTGACGGAACATTCCTGCCCGGCGACATCCAGAAGCTGCTCGTCTTCAGCGACGAATGCGACGCGGTGTTCGGGACCCGGACAACGCGCGAGCTGATCTGGCGCGGCGCCAACATGGAGTGGTTCCTACGCTGGGGAAACTGGGCCGTGGCGAAAGGCGTCGAGGTTCTCTTCAACACGAGCCACCTCAGCGACGTCGGCTGCACCTACAGACTGTTCACGCGCGGGGTCGCCGAGATGATCGCCGAGCGGATGCGGATCGGCGGCAATCACGCCGGCCCGGAGATGATGCTGATCACGATCACGAGCGGCGCCCGCTTCGTCGAGATCCCGGTCAACTACCTGCCCCGCGTCGGAACCTCCTCGGCGACCGGCAGCCCGCTGGCCGCGATCTACATCGGGTTGCGGATGATCGAGATGATCCTCCGCTTCCGCGCCCGGACCCCGCGTAGGATCGCCCGGCCCGAGCGCCTGTCGCACGAGGCCCGGGCAGGGGATGAGGCTCGATGAGCGAGGAGAATTTCGACCGGATCGCAACCAACTACGACGAATCGCTGCCGGCCCACGTCGTCGAGCACTACCTGGCCAAGCGGGAGGCGTTCATCGCCGGTTGCTCCCCATCCGGCGCCGGCCTCGACGTCGGTTGCGGCACCGGGGTCCTCGCCGCCCGCCTCGCCGGACGCGGCTTCGAGATGACCGGCCTCGACCCCTCCGAGGGGATGCTTGACGTGATGCGGACCGAGCATCCTGAGATCGTCGCCGCACGCGGCTCCGGCGACGAGCTCCCGTTCGCGAGCGACACATTCGACCTGGTGCTTACCGTCGCCGCCCTGCACCACATCGCGGCACCCGACGCGGTCCGTGCGACCCTCGCCGAAATGGTCCGCGTCTGCCGCCCCGGAGGGCGGATCGTCGTCTGGGACCACAACCCTCGCAATCCCTACTGGAAGCTACTGATGGCGCGGGTCCCCCAAGACGACGGCAGCGAGCGGCTTGTCCCCGAGGCCGAGGTGCTCGATGGGATCCACGCTGCCGGAGGCCTGCCCCTCTATTCGATGCCGCTCGGCTTCGTGCCCGACTTCGTGCCGCCGACCCTGTTACCGGCGACGCGCGTAGTCGAGCGGGCAGTCGAACGAACGCCACTGATCCGGCGGCTCTGCGCCCACAACGTCATCGTCGCGACCGCCACAGGGGGTCCGTAGCGGTGATCCAGCACGGCGCCTACCTAGCGACCTTCTCGTCCTTCTTGCCCTGCGCAGTCCAACTGACGGCGCGCTGGCGATGGAGTAGTTCGCGGAGCCGAACTACTTCGGCCCTTACAGCGGGTTAGCGCGCTCATGGCGGCGCGGTCGATTCCTGGGCCAGCGATGAATCGCAGGTCAGCACATACGACATGAGAACGTCCTCACCACGAAGCCACCTGGTCACGTTGCGCTCCTGTCTGCACTGAGCCGGCGGCACGCTCAGAGCTCGGATGCGCGAGAGCACCCAGATCGAATCGGCGGCAGGCCGAGACCCTTCGATCGGAACGCCCTGTCGTTCGTCCAGGTACGGAGCTATCGGAAACCGAAAAACGCATTCGGTGATGGTGGGTGCACCGTTCGCCGGCGGCCGATCGAACGATCCGCAAAAGGGCACTGCCGATTCAGGCAGCTTCGACAGGGCCTCGCGCGAGCTCGCCCACCAGAAATCGGTCTCCCACCGACCGTTGATCCCGCCGATTCCCGCTACCGGATTGACGTACACGTAGTTGTAGGGAAACAGCAGGGTCTGC
The DNA here is from genome assembly GCA_963754965.1 of uncultured Actinomycetota bacterium. GTDB lineage: Bacteria > Actinomycetota > Actinomycetes > Propionibacteriales > Propionibacteriaceae > Microlunatus. The sequence continues at coordinate 40,256 of CAVWIA010000007.1, read as the reverse complement.
TCAACCATTGGAAGCACCAGCGCTGCCGAAATCACTACGGCTGCGACCCGCCGACGCCAGCGGTGATTCCAGGGGCTTCGGACGACTCGCCGCCAGACGCTGCACGCGCCGACACCGGCCAGGATCGCCAGCGCCGGGACCACATAGAGGTGTTGGCGTAGGCCGCTGTACATGCTCGCCCCGATCAACACGCTTCCTACCGGAAGCAAGAGCGCCTGTTGAATGACGAGCACCATCGCCAGGTCATCACGGCCGAACCAGGTACGCAAACGGTTTGAGTCGATTCGACGGCGGGCCGTAGCGACAGCGCTCAAGAAGCCGATTCCACCAATCACTGCAAACAGCAGTAGGAGCACCGGAGAACTCGCGAAAGTCCAGGCGGGCAAATACCACCACGGTGGATTTTGCGATAGAAGGTGGCCCCCGGTCAACGTCATTCCGGTCCACGGGAAGTCGGAGGAGTCGGTGATCGACTGGGTCAGCAGGTCGAACGGATTCGAGAACACCGCAGGATAGGACACCCCCACAGCGAGGATCCCCACCAGGATCCCCACCAGTACGGCCCCTGTTCCGAGCCGATCTCGGCCCGCCCCACCGAACCGTCTGGTGCCCCAGACGAGCACCCCGAACGTCCCCGCCGAGGCGAGCAGGGCCGCCCATAGGGCAAGGCGGGTGCCGGCCCCCAGGAAGATGCCGACCGCCAGCAGCGCCGCTACCGCAACTGCACTCCTCCAGGAGGAGCGTATGCGACGGCCCCGACCCAGCGCGACCACGAGGCCAACCGTAAAGAGTGTGTACCCGGCGGCTGCCGGGATGTCCTTTGGGTTGAAGAAGCTCATGCCAAGCCAGATCGGGAAGGCGAGAAGCGCTGCCGCCCCCCACAGGGCGAACCGCCGTGATGCCGTAAGCAGCCATACCGCGAGGCCGACGGCCGCCGCCGTCAGCAGACCGATGAGAGCCACAACCATGTGGCGGGTCTCCCATGCGGCCTTTGTGACGGACACCTCGCCGGATGACTCGTTGCCCAAAACCATGTTCGCCGCATGAGCAACCGCCGAGTACGCCGGGCCATACACATACGGACTCGCCTCGGGGATCGGACGCGGATCACCGTCGGCGAGCAGGGTGGGCGGGACGTACCATCCTTCGCCAATCCATCCCTGCATCCTCAAGACATGCACTGGCTCATCAACCGTGACGCCGACCGATGCGGCGCCGGCGACGAGCTGCACCACGCCCGCGAGCAGGACGACGATCGCAGCGGCAAGGACGAAGGTGCCACCCCTCGATTTGCGTCCCCCGGTGCTCCCTGTCAATGGATGCTGAAGACCCATGGCGCTTACGAGACACTATGGGGGGGCCCCAGCTCGCGCGTCCAGCGGCCAGCGGCCCCAACGAACCTTGGAGCGCGTGAACGACGCCCCGAGCACTTCGGCGTTCGGATCGCAGGGGCTGCTGGTCCCGACGCGATGGGATGGCGAGGCTGCTGGAGGAAGCCGCGGATCGGCTCTCGGATCCATGACTATCATGCCCAAGTCCAGGGGAAACCGGGAGGTGGGGTCGTGGGAGCGGGGAGAAGAAGCAGAACCACCGCCGATGCGTTCACCCGATCGCCGCGGTCGGTGACCAGCGTGGAGGATCGACGATCCCCGGCTGTCGCCGTCGCCCCCGATGCTGCGGTGATCGAGCCCACGCGGCAGGGGGCGGTGCACGTCCCCGATGCCGTTGCCCCACCCCCCAGGAACCCACGCTTCCCCCTGCTCGACGGCATGCGGGCGATCGCCGTCCTCGCGGTCGTCGCTGTCCATGTCGGAGTGGCGGGGGGCATCGGCGGCTCGATCCCGGCCCGCCTGGTTCTCCACCTCAACATCGGAGTGACCATCTTCTTCCTGATCTCGGGCTTCCTCCTCTATCGCCCCTTCATCGCTCATCGCACCGGTGGTGCCAGGGCACCGCGGGCCACCCGGTACGCGAGAAGGCGTCTGCTTCGGATCCTGCCGGCCTACTGGCTCGTGCTCACGATCGTGGTCATCGTGCCGGGATTGACGGCGACGACCGACAGCCTCGTTCCTCAGTATGCGCTGACGTTCATGATCGACGGCTCACGGGGTTGGGTCTGCGACGACTGCGGGTTGTCGCAGACTTGGAGCCTCGCCATCGAGGCATCCTTCTACCTCGCCCTGCCGCTCTACGCACTGATCGCTGATCGGCTTGCATCGGGCCGGCCCACGAGAACCTGGCTGGCCCTCGAGCTCGGCGGATTGGCCACGCTCTCGCTTGCGACGATCATCCTGCACTTCGTGATCTACGACGGCTTCCCGTCGCCGCTGGTCGGCGGATCGCTGATCAGCTACGGCTTCTGGTTCGCCCTCGGGATGGGCCTTGCCCTGATCTCGGTCGCACACGAGGATCGCGACGCGGCCATTCCCCGACTCGCGGCCGTTCGAGGCCACCCGCAGCTGCTGTGGCTCCTGGCCGCGGCGCTCTTCGTCTTGACCAGCCTCGCGCTCCCCGGCACCACCTTCCTCGTCGACGCGAGCGATCAGCTCTTTGCATTCCTGTCGTTCGGCGTGATCGCGCTGCTGCTGCTGATCCCGGCGGTTTTCTCGGTGCCCGAGGGGTTGCCGAGCCGGCTGCTCAGCCATCCGGCGATCGCCTGGCTCGGGCTCATCTCCTACGGGATCTTCCTCTGGCACGTCGCCGTGGTCACCGTGCTCGAGACGAGGATCGACGAGATCTCGCTGCCGGCCCTCGCGATCGCCACCCTGACGATCACGATCGCGATCGCCTCCCTCAGCTACTACCTGGTCGAGCGCCCACTGCTGCGGTTCAAGCGCTGAGCTGACGGCTGGGCTCGCCACCGCGGCGCTTCCCTCGACGCGAGGGCGCGGCTCCGCCGCCGCTTCCCGGTCGTGGCCGCAACGCGCGGACTATCCTTGCTTGCGGGCCCGTGAGCACCGAGGAACGTGAGACATACCGCTACATCGCACCGATCGTCGGCCCCGACGACGAGCGGCGCTTCACCGACTCCGGGATCGAGGTCGACAAGCTCTACGACCCCTCCGACGTCGCCCCCGGCCTCGAGGAGCGGCTCGGCGAGCCCGGCGCGTATCCCGTTCACCCGCGGCATCCACGACGGCATGTACCGCGACCGGCTCTGGACGATGCGCCAGTACGCCGGCTTCTCCAGCCCCGAGGACACGAACGAGCGCTACCGCTACCTGATCGAGCACGGCTCGACCGGCCTCTCGATGGCGTTCGACCTGCCCGACCCAGCTCGGCCGCGACTCCGACGACCCGCTCTGCGACGGCGAGGTCGGCCGGACCGGCGTCCCGATCGACACGATCGAGGACATGCGGATCTGCTTCGACCAGATCCCGCTCGACCAGGTCTCGACCTCGATGACGATCAACGCCCCGGCCGCGGTCCTGCTACTGCTCTACGAACTGGTCGGCGAGGAGCAGGGGGTCGACTCCAAGCAGCTCCGCGGCACCGTCCAGAACGACGTGCTCAAGGAGTACATGGCGCGCGGCAACTACATCTACCCGCCCGAGCCGACGATGCGGCTGACCACCGACATCTTCGAGTACTGCCGCAGAACGTGCCGAAGTGGAACACGATCTCGATCAGCGGATACCACATCCGCGAGAAGGGCTGCTCGGCGGTCCAGGAGGTCGCCTTCACGCTCTCGAACGCGATCGCCTACGTCGAGGCGGCGCTCGACCGCGGCCTCGAGATCGACGGCTTCGCCCCGCGCCTCGCCTTCTTCTTCAACTGCCACAACAACGTCTTCCAGGAGATCGCGAAGTTCCGCGCGGTCCGGCGGATGTGGGCGGAGATCGTCCGCGACCGGTTCGGCTCCGACAGCCGAGCGCTCGCAGATGATCCGCTTCCACACCCAGACCGGCGGCGTCACCCTGCAGGCCCAGCAGCCCGAGGTGAACATCATCCGGGTCGCCCTGCAGGGCTTCGCCGCGGTCAGCGGCGGCACCCAGTCGCTGCACACCAACGGCTTCGACGAGGCGCTCGCGCTGCCGACCGAGCGCTCCGCCCGGATCGCGCTGCGCACCCAGCAGGTGATCGCCTACGAGTCCGGCGCGACCGACACGGTCGATCCGTTCGCCGGCTCCTACTTCGTCGAGTCGCTGACCGACGAGATCGAGCTGCGCGCCAAGGAGCTGATGGCGCAGATCGACGAGATGGGCGGCTCGGTCGACCTCGCTCGACTTCATGCAGAAGGAGATCGAGGAGTCGGCCGTCGAGCTACCACGAGCGCTACAAGAGCGGCCAGGACGTCGTCGTCGGCGTCAACAAGTTCGTCACCGACACGATCGACGACGTCGACATCCTCAAGGTCGACCCGGAGGCGGAGCGCCGCCAGGTCGAGCGGCTGAAGAAGCACAAGGAATCACGCGACCAGGGAGCCGTCGACGACCGGCTCGTCGAGCTCACGCAGGCGGCCGTTGGCGAGGTCAACCTGCTGCCGCCCATGAAGGAGGCGCTGCGTGCCGGCGCCTCGATCGGCGAGGTCTGCGGGAACGCTGCGCGACGTCTTCGGCGAATACCAGGGCGGGGCCTTCTTCTGAGCCCGGAACTGCGTCGATGGTGATCGCCGAGCGGTTTGCCTGGGCCCACCTGCCGAAGGCCGCCGGCACCGCGACGCAGGAGATGTTCGCGGCCGTCCCCGGCCTCGTCGAGTTTGCAGACTCCGACCGACTCCAACGACAAGCACGACGCATTCTGGGCTCACGAGGAGGCGATCGAGGGCAAGCTCAGGGCGATGAACATCCGGCGCCTCCCCTCGTGGGTCCTCAGCGCCGCCCATCACAAGGTGGTCTCCGGGGTCTGGCCAGAGTTCGAGCCGCTGCCGATGCTGACCGTCGAAGAGATGGTCGACAGCACTGAACCCGACGACTGCCCTGCGCTGGATGACCGACGGGCCACGAATTGCGGTCGACCGTTGGCTCCGCACGAGCATCTAGCCGAGGACGTAGCGACGCTGCTCGATCGAGATCGGGACTGTCGCCGCAGGTGGCTCGCGAGGCGGTCGACGTCGGTGCCCTGGGTCGGGCAAGCCCTACGACCACAACGTCAGCCGGGCGTTCAGCGCCCGACGATGTCAAACGGATGTATCACGCGAAACCCGGGCTGGGCCGAGGCCGAGCGCTCGCGTACGGGGAGATCCACGAGCTCACGATCGCGTAGATCGCGGCTTTGGGAACGAACGCTGAGCGACGCGTCGGACATGACTGATCCGTCGATGAGATCCCAGCTCCAAGGCAAGGGACTCGAGTTGGCGCGTCGAGCTGCCCATTCGAGAGCCGGGCGTCGCCTCGTCGCCGCGATCCGCGAGCCCGCACGAACCGGCGCCGGCGAGCATCGCGCCGCGGGAGCTCGATGTCGACGGTTGGCTGACCAGCCTCTACGGGTCAGACGCTGGCGAGGATCGACGCGGAGCTCGCGGCCAGGGCGGGCCGGGCCCGATTGCTACGCGCTCTTCCGCGGACCTCGACGACGACCTCTGGTCGCTGCTTGCTGCGCCGCCAGTACTCGAGCTACACGAACATCCTGGCGCTGCTTCCCGACGTCCCGGAGCCGGGTTGCAGATCAACTGGAACGGAGCCTCGGGACTGGCCCTGCTGAGCCAGAGCGAAGGCCTTCTACCGACACGCGAAGGCGATGATTGCCGCCCACTCCGACACCTCTCGAGCGAGGCGCGGGTGCTCGACTTCGGGCTCGGGTGGGGCCGGCTTGCACGATTCTTCGCCCGTGACGTCGAACCCGGAACCTGATCGGCGTCGATCCCACCGTGGAGATCCTCGACGTCTGCCGGCAGCAGCCGGGTGCCCGCCGCGCTCGCGCGAACGGAGTTCCTGCCGAGATCGCTTCCATTCGACGACATCGACCTCGCCTACTCGTTCTCGGTCTTCACCCACATCTCCGAGTCCGCCGCCGAGATCTGTCTTCGGGCGCTGCACGACGCGCTGAACCCCGGCGGCCTGCTGATCGTCACGATCCGCCCGCCCGCCTATCTCGTGCTCGACCCGAAGATGCACGACGCTCTCGACGGGCTCGGCGACCCGGCAGAGGCGATGAGCGAGCCACGCTACGTCTTCGTCCCCCACCCGGTCGAAGGCGGCCACCCCCAGTACGAGGGCGGCGAGATGACCTACGGCGAGTCCGTCATCAGCCTGCCCTACGTGCGCGAGCGCTGGGGCGATCTCTTCGATCTGCTCGACGTCAAGGTCGTCACCGAGGACATCTACCAAGTCGCGATCACGCTGAGGAAGCACTGAGGACGATGGTGCTGGGCCGCCGATCTCGGGCGGGCGTACCCGACACCGACACGCCTGACGAAGCGCTCGAACGCCGGCTAACTTGGCTCTGGTCCACTCCTCGGTCGGGAGCCGCCCTACTACTCGAACTGCTCGCGTATCCGCTTCGCCCCGATACCAAAGCCTCCCTGGGCTTCAGGCCGCCCCCGGCGAGGGCGACGCTGCTGCCCCACGTCATTCCGGTGGACGAGCTCTGCTTCGCCGGCCACCTTGCTCCCTGGCCCGGCGAGCCCGTACAGGTGGGGGAGAGCTGGGTTCCAGGGACCATGCTCAACCTCAATGAGGGCCGGCCCTCATACTGCTTGTCGAAGGAGGCCGCGCCGACCTGGCGGCCCAGGATGCGGGAGCTCGTGCTTGGACGGCTTCGCGCCACGAGCGAACGCGCCGATGCACACGTCCGGGATCTCGGGTCCGGGAGCCCCCTGGTGATCAAGGAATCGTTCACCACTCATGGCGCCGATCGCGTGATGGGCCTGCTGCCTCGCTCCCGCGCTCTCGTGTTGGTACGCGACCCGCGCGATGTCGTCGCCTCACAACTTCGACGACCCGACGAGCTCACCGTTGACGATCGTGCCCTGGAGACTGCCGAAGGCCGAGTCGCGGTCTCGGTACGCGCAGCAAAGCTGTGGGCGATGGCCTTCGATGTCTGCGCCGCGACCCTGGCCGAGCATCAACCGGAGCTCGCTCTGCGGCTTCGTCTCGAGGATTTGGTGGCGGAGCCGGAGCGCGAACTGGCCCGCACCCTTTCTTGGATCGGCCTCGACCGGACCCCGGCGGAGGTCGCCGAGGCCGTCGAGCGGAGCTCCATCGGCCCCACCCCACCGGACCGCGAACCCGAGGAGCACGACCTCCAGACAGGGCCGGGGGCGTGGCGCGATGAGCTCAACGAAAGCGAGACCGAGGTGATCGTTACCATCGCCGGCTCCCGGCTTACCGACCTTGGCTATCCGTCCTAGGATCCGTAGGCGAGCAAAGTCCTATGGACTAAGAGCTCAAAGCTCCTCGGCAACTCGCGGCGCCTCCCGGTTGAAGAACCAGACCGCGACTACGCATGCGGCCACGAAGACCAGAGCCGCCGGAATCAGGTGCCCCCAGCCGCCGGCCGCCTCGGCCGCGCTCGCAGCGTCCGGATCGATGAACCACTTGTTCGTCTGTACGAACAGGGGCACGAGCGGGTTACAAAAGATCACGTCGCGGAGAAGCCCGGTGGGAACGATGCTGACCGGGTAGAGGACCGCGCTGCCGTAGAACAGCGCCGTGGCAACCACGCTCCAGATGATTGCGACGTCGCGACGACGTACGTAGAGCGCCGAGAGGTAGGTCGAGACCGCCGTCGTCAAGACGACCAGAAGCAGGAGGATCACCGGCATCAGGAGCCAGGCCCAGATCGGATACACGCCGAACGCGATGGCGAAGATCAGCACCGCGATCAGATTCATCCCAAGGTTGAACAGCGAGGTGAGCACTATGGACATCGGGATCACGAGGCGCGGGAACTGCGTCTTGCGAACGATGCCCTCGCGCGCCGTGACCGACGTCGTGGCGATCATCGTCGCCTCCTGGAAGAAGGAGAACAGCACGATGTTGGTCAGCAGGAAGACGGGATAGTGCTCGACGTCGCCGGCACCGACGCGGAAGATCTTGGTGAATACCACAAGCAGGACACCGAAGAGCATCAACGGGCGCAACAGCGACCAGGCATAGCCCAGGGCTGTCCCGAAGAAAGCTTTCCTGAAGTCAGTCGCCGCCATCAGGAGAAGCAGGTCGAGGAACCTTCGCCAGCCGCCGCCGACCGCGCCAGGTCCCCTGACGACGCGGAGCTCCGGCGCGGCGCCCTCTTCAGTGGTCATCTCACGCCTCACCCGCCCCGATCTCCATCTCGAAGCTCCCATCCGCATTGACGACGCCGAAGCTCTGCCCGGTGCCGTAGACCACAAACTCAGCGAGTGGGAGCGCCTGCAGCGACATCCCTCCATGCTCGCCTTCCCGCTTGATCCAGCAGGACAGGTGGTACTTGCCGGGGGTCAGCCGGTTCTCGATCTCGCCTGATAGTCGGATCCGTTCTCCCGCACGAAGGTCTCGGGCCTCCCCATTGACGTCCACCATGTCCTGTGAGTTGCCGAAGATGTGCTTGCCTTCGTCGTCGATACACATGATCACGAACACCGGTCGCACCATGTCCACCGTCGTCTCGACCGATGCGACGAAACGCAGTGGCTCACCCGCCTCGAGGTTTGTGGTCGGATCGCCATTACCGTCGAGCAGATCGGACTCGAGGACCTTCGATTGGAGGTCGATTGCCACCGCGGTGCCGTCGGCGGTGTGCACGGTTTCGAAGTTGAGGCGGTAGTACTCTTTCGCCACCTCCTCCGGTGTTCCGGACAGCATCATCTCGCCGTCGTGAAGGAGCATCGCGCGATCACAGTACGTCTCGACCGAGAACATGTCGTGCGTGACCAGGATCACGGTCTTGCCCCGGTCGCGCATCGCGTGGAAGACGTCGGCGCACTTCTGCTGGAAGGCCGCGTCCCCAACCGCCAGAACCTCGTCAACCAGCATGATGTCAGCGTCGGCCTCGACCATCACCGCGAATGCCAACCTCACCGCCATCCCCGATGAGTAGTTCTTGAGCCGAAGTTCCTTGAAGTCTTCGAGCTCGGCGAACTCGAAGACCGCATCGAGGCGGCGGCGGGCCTCTCGAGGTGTCAACCCCATCATCACCCCATTGAGAATCACGTTCTCCCGCGCATCTACATCCGGATCAAAACCCACTCCCAGCTCGATGAACGGGGCCATGCGTCCGGCCACCCTGACGGTTCCGGCATCCGCCCCATAGATGCTCGCGAGGATCTTGAGGAGCGTGCTCTTACCGGATCCGTTTCTGCCGACGATGCCGAAGAATTCCCCCTTTCGGACGCTGCACGAGACATCGCGCAGGGCGTCCAGCCGGCGGAAGTGCTGCTTCCGGAAGGGATGAACCGCTCGCTCCTTCAGTGAGTCGATCCGCTGGTCCGGGATCCAGAACGCCTTCGAGATCCCGTCTGCATCGAGGACTACCGGCGCGCGCTCAAGCGTCTCCTGGCGGCGTTCGCTGGATCGCGACTCAACATCCGCCACCGTGCTCGGGGTGCTCATGATGCCGGCCGTTTCGCGTACACGACCCAAACTCCGGTTCCCCTCATGTTGACGGCCTGATCCCAGGTCGTCACGAAGCCCCAGTCCACGAGGATCCGGTCGAATTGGGCGACCCTATCGGCCTCGTCATGGACCTCGGCGACGATCTGTCTGACCTTCGGCCAGTCCTCGTCGGACAGGCCTCGAAGCACATCGAGCTCGGAACGCTCGACGTCGATCTTCAGCAGGTCGATCGACGCTTCCCCGCTCTCATCGATGACCTCGCTGAGCGTACTCATATCGCATCGGAGGCGTACGGGTCGATATCTCCCGTGCAGCTGATCACGCCTCTCGTCGTCGGCCACACCCCGGTTTCTGAGCACCCGATCGACGAGGCTCGCGTCACGATCGGGTTCGGCGTAGAGACCCGACATCGCATCGGCATTCGGGTAGTAGGTGATCTCATGACTTCCGGACCTGTTGCCGATCGCGCGCATCTTCGAGATGCAGCCTGGGTAGGGTTTCGTATTCTCGCGCAGCAGCTCAAAGATCGGCTCGATCGGCTCGAAGCTGTAGACCCGCCTGGCGTGGCACACCGAAGCGAAGAACGTAGCGGCCACGCCGACGTTGGCTCCCAGGTCGAAGACGACGTCCCCTCGGGTCACGTCCACGCCATGCTGAACGTAGGTCCGCTCGTTGAAGATCTCGGCGATCTGGAACCAGAGCTGCCTGGGATCGTGGTGGACCAGCTCCGACTGCGGCCCAGAGTTGGATGTACCGCTCCCAGCACTCATCGCTATGGCCTGGCGTAGGCCCAGACCTGCACGGGCAGATCGGGATCGTTGCGCAACGGCATCCAGCGGCGGAACCGGGCCCAGCGGCTCATGTTCCCGAGGATGCACTCGCGGTTCCCCCAGGAATGAACCTCGACGCTGCTGAAACCAGCGTCGGTAAGCAGCAACTGTAGGCCCCGGGGGGTGAATCGCCAGTAGTCCTTGAGCCCGTACATCGGCAATTCGTGGACGCGGATCAGAAACGGGGTCGAGACAATCGCCCAACCGCCCGGCGAGCAGAGCGCCCGAAGGTTGCGCGCCGCGGCCCGCGGATCAACGACATGCTCGAGGACCTGCTCGCAGATCACGACGTCATATGTCTCGCTGCCTTGGAGCGGCGCGCAGATGTCGAAGGCTGGGTAGTCGAGTGAGGTATACGTCTTCCAGGGGCGGGATACGTGGTTGTCGCCGCTGATTTCGGCCGCCGAGAGGCTGCTTGGACCGAGATCGCGGATGAGCTCGCCGACCGCGTCGTTCATGACGATGCGCTGCCAGTGCTCCGCAGGCTCAGTCGCCTCAGGGAACAACGTCCGATCGGCGCTGCGAATGAGACGTCGTCCGCCCCCGACGATCCTGGTCGCAATCGGTGCTGGGACCATCAGACTATGCCTCGCCATTGATCAGGGATCCGCTCGAGCACAACATCGACGCCGATCGAGCCGCTTTCGTTGTTGTACCAGCGGTCGAACTCCTCGCCGGAGGAAAGGCGGTTATGCGCCGCCCAGCCCTGCTCGACGTCCTCGGGACCCCAGTTGCGCTGACCGCGGAGGCGATGCCGGGCCCTGCAAATCCCGTAGTCCATCCGGTGTAGATGAATCAGCCGCAGGTCCGGGTCGAGGAAGAAGTGATGGTCGGCCCTCGAATGAAAGCCCGGCACCCAATCCATCGGCTCCATGGCCAACGCGGGCTTGTCGTAGCCGTCGTTCGCGAACCAGTAATGCCGCTGCTCGAGAATCGCCATCGAAGGATCGAGCGGCGGCTCCTCGTCAGGGATGTGGATCACCTCGTAACCGAGGCAGTTCACGCAGGGCTCATCCAAGCGATCGATGTACTCGCCGAGGGTTCCCATCTCTGGGTTCGGGGCGACGATCTCGTCGACGTCGACCGTGAGGACGACATCGTGGTCCTTCATCAGTTCGTGCTGGTAGCTCTGCACCGTCTCGACCATCCAGCGGTGACTCACCCCATCGTTGCTCACCGGCACCCGAACGAAGCCATCCCCGTCGGTCGAACCATCCGAGCTTTGATGATCGAGGACGTGAATGTCGGCGGGGGAGAAAAAGCGAGAGTAGTAACGCAGCCAGATCGGCAAGAACACCGACTCGTCGTGGACGATCGTCAACACCGCTCGGCGCTTTCGGCGGCCCGCAGTCCAATCCACGTCCTCGTATCGGCGGCGGCGACGCTCACGCATCGCATCGAAATGCTCGGAAAGCGGATGCGGAGGGCTGCGAACCGGGTCCGGCGTCAGGGGCGTGTTGCGCATCACCGGGGAAGTTCGGACGCAGGCACGCCGACTACCGTTGCGGATGCGGCCACGTCATCGACGACCACAGCATTAGCCCCGATCTGCGCCCGCGCTCCGATGTGGACAGGCCCGACGATCTTCGCACCGGTTCCGACATGAACGTCTCGTTCCAGGGTTGCGCCTTCGACGTTCCCCGCCCGTAGGCCGATCGTGACCCAGGGCGAGATCACCGCGCCCGGTCCGATCTCGACCAGTCCATCGATCACGATCTGTCCGTGGACGATGTAGAGGCCGGGATGCACGACGACCGGATCGCCGATCGAAACCTGAGCCAATGTCATCGCCAAGCGATGCGCGATTCGGGGCAGGATGGGCACCTGCCTCGCCTGCATCCGGGCCTTGAGCCGGTACAGAACCTGTGCCGCGAATGCATCGCCCACCCAGCAGAGCCGGACTATCTGGACGAGCGCATCGATCCGCGAGCGGAAGTCGGACCGCTCGCCGCGATTCACAGCGGTGGTTTGAGCGTCGGCGAGCACCGCTTCACGGAACCCCGGATGTCGGGATTGCAGCGACCGCATGAACCGCTGCTTGGCGTCGTCCTGCTTGTGGATCCGGAACACGGCCCGCCAATCTAGCGGTTGCAGGGAGGAAGCCGACCCGATTCACCGTGCGGGATGCCGATGACCGACACGAAAAGCGCGTCGGCGCCGTTGAATCGCGTCCTCGCCAGGATCTCGGACCCCGGCGGAGCCGCCACCGCCTCCGGCCCGGAATCAGAACCGTCGAGGCTCGGAGGTTCGGTTGATATCGCAATCCTGCCGTCGCTCAGCTTGATCCGCTCGCCGCCGTCGAGGACGAACAGCCTGCCTCCGGCAGCGTCACAAACCGCACCATGGACGTCGCCCTCGACCTGGGACGCCGTGGCTGGGAGGAGGAGCGGCGGCGGCGTCACCGGCAGGAAGGGCGTCGCCACGTCCGCGGGGGAGGCCAGGTAGCGGGTGAAAGCGTCCACGGGCACAGGATTGACGAGGGGCGATGTATGAAGGTCGAGTACAACATCTCCGGTCTCCGCCCGCTCGTCGATGTATGCCGCGGCCGACTTCGTGTTCGGAAGCTGAGCATCAGAGCCCAGGGTCTGGATCGCGCCGATCGCGAAGCACGCGAGCACTGCAACCGTGCAGATGGTTCCCACCAGTCGTCCGGCCGAAGCGAGCACGGCACCGATCAGCAACGCCAATCCGGCGGACGAGGTCGCGAGGTTCCGGGCCCCGAGCAGATCGTTGCCGGTCACAAAGAGGATCAGCAACTCGAACACAGCCGTCGCCGCCGCAAGAGCGAGAACGAGGGTCATCCCCTTGCTGAGCAGCGGAACCGCGTCGCGGCCGGCCAGGGTCGAGCGGGCGCGGAGGTGGCGAAACACGCCGGTCACACAGGCGAGGACGAATCCGACCAGGCCGAGAACGATGGCGACGACCCCGGGGAGCTGGTGTGGGGTCTGGAACGGGTAGCCCACCGCCCATATTTCGATCGCCTGTCGCTTGGCCCCGAAGCCGTCCCCCTGGAGCGCGGAGAGGATGTCGACGGTCGGCGAGTTCAGGTCATCGATCAACTCGGGGACCCACGGGAGGAAGAGCACGGCAGCGGCCAGGTTCGCGATCACGGCGGGCTTTCGGGCCTGCGGATATGCCCAGAACAACCATCCCAACTGCGCGACCAGGACGAACGCGGACGTGTAGTGCGTGTACATCGCGAGCAATGACAGGGCCCCGTACAGGACCCACCATCGGGTCCGCCCGTCGCGCGCCCCAGCGAGCATCGCGAGCGTCGAACCGAGTAGCAGCGCGATCGCCACCGCGTAGCCGCGACCGTCGCCCGAGTAGAAGATCATGAACGGGTTCAGCGCCATCACCGATGCCGCGATCAGCCCGGCCGGCCGGTTTACCGCCCGCGCGCCGACCATGTAGACGAGCGGGATCGAGACCGTCCCGGCGACCAGCGACGGAAGCCGGACGAGCTCCGGCATCGATCCGAGTTTCGCGGACAGCCAGGCGAGGATGAAGAACAGCGGTGGGGAGATCTCCGCATCCCCCGAGAGCAGGCGCATCAGATCGGAGAGGCTGCGGCCGTCGACGATGTAGAGCGTCGACGTCTCGTCGCCGAAGACCGACTGCTCGTAACGGGCCAGCCGCAGCGCGAAGCCGATCACGGTTATCGCGACCACCGCCGCGATCACCTGGCGGCCGGCAGCAGACAGTTGCTTCAAACCACCGTTCCCGTCATCGGTTGAAGTCCGACGATCGCCCGCTCAGAAAGCGATCGGCACGTACTCGTCCGGGTAGGCGGACGGGCCGAAGAACCAGCTCTCGATCGCGTAGCGTGTGTTCGGCATCGACGGATCGGAGCCCGTCTGGTGCAGAAACAGATCGTCGAAGAGCAGTGCGTCGCCGGGATCGAAGATCGGTCGCACGATGCCGACGTCGCCCGCCGCCTCCTCGGCCACCGCCTCCGAGACCTGGTGGTCCAACCACGTTCCCTCCGTGCCGGTCGCGACGAAGTCATCGATCCGGCGCGGAACGACGTCCATGCTCGGCGCGACGTCGCCGCAGCGCGAGAGCGACAGCCAAACATTCAGCGACCGCACCTCGCCCAGAAATGCGCCGTCCTGATGCCAGGCGCCGGCCGTATCAGGTGTGGCCTTGCGAAGCGTGCACTTCTGCGCCGAGATCGCCGGGCGCTCTCCGAGGTACGAGGCGATCACTTCGCGCAGGCCGGCGTCCTCGAAGCTCTCGAACATGTCGAACAGCAGCCGCGGCGAGTCGACGGCGAGGACGCCGCCGCCCTGTTCGATCCAGGATCGCTGAATCAGAAACGGCGGCTCTGGCTCGAGCTCGTCGTAATGGCCTTCGGGATCCGAAGCTCCCCGGCCGTGGGCAGCCCGGAACTCGAAGCCGCGGTCGATGTCCCTCGCGATCCGCTCCGCCTTGTCCCGGTCCATCAGCCCGCGGACCAACAGAGCGCCACTCTGCAGGATCGCGGCTCGCAGGAGCTCCGGCGGTGAGCTGCTCGGGGGTGATCTCGGGGAGCCGGGACTGGGGTCGGGCGCCGGCACGTTCACGGCAGCCTCGGGGTACCGAGGATCGCCGGGCTCTTCCTCGATCAGGGCGATGCCGGCGAGGTGCCGGATTCGCCGAATCTCCCGCTCGGTCTCGGTGCTGCGATCTGCGGCGATTTGCTTCGTTGAGTAGGTCGATCGCCTCGAAGAATCTGCCTTCATCGAGCATACCCCGCGCGTCTGAGATCTCGGCCGCGTGTTGCTCGCGACTCGCGACCGCCGTGCCTCCACCCTTCCTTCTCCGAAAGATCACCCGGTCAACGCTCCAAACTCATCGTTCTCGATCACCACAAAGGAAGCCATCATATCCCCGGGAGCATCATGCGCACCGGCCGAGCAGTGCGGCGATCTCTTCCATCACGGGCTCGCTGAACGAGTCCTCCCAATCGCTGCTCCAATTGACTTCCGCTCCGCTGACCCTCCCGGTGAGGTCCCCGACCCTGCCGACCGCCTCGCCGAGACCCGCGGCCACGCCCTCGATGCTCGGCTCGGCGGCGATCAGGTTGGGGGAGATCGCGCCAAGGTTCTCGGCGGTCTTCGTGTCGAATGTGTTGGTGACCGTGAGCAGGCCGGCGGAGGCCATCTCGATCGGGACGAGACTGGGATGAGGCGTGAACATCAGCGACAGGCCGACATCGTGGGAGGTCAGCAACTCGCCGTAGTCGCTCTGGCTGCGTCTCGAGAGGATCTCGAGCTGCGCCCCGTCCGGCAACTCGACGCGGCTGCGCCCTGAAACCGAACCGATCCCGAAGTACTCCCAATCGTCGCTGAACACGCCCTGCTCGATGGCGCGTGAGAGCGCGATCAGACCAAGCTCGAACATGTTCCGCTTCGCGTGCGGCTCAGAGCGCGCGTAGAACAGCAGCCGACGGCTCCCGCGCTTTGCAAGCTCGGCGGCCGGCGGGACCGATACGGCCGTGATCGCGTTCTGAAAGGAAACCGAGTTGCGGATCCCTTCATCGGGCCCGGCGGCGTAGACGCCGAGGCCATGCTTGGCGAAGTAAGTGCGCAGGAACTCGGTTGAGAAGAGGGCGTAGTGAGGAAACGAATAGGTCTCCATGGCGACCGCGGCCCACGATCCCATGACGAACGTCAACGGCTCATATTCCTGGATCAGATAGAGGAAGCGGTCCGCGCTGGTCCGTTCGAGGGCATTGCGCGCGTGGTAGGCCGTCCACCACGTCGTCGCCACGAACCGGTCGTCCGGATTGATCGCCAGTGGACGGCCCTGATCGCGCGCGAACGCCACCTCGATCTGCGCCAGCGCCCCAGCCAACCCGCTGTAGGCCTCGACCTGCTCCCGCCAATCGTCGGGCAATGTCGGCGTCGGGTCGACGGTGACGATCCTCACCCGGTGCCCGGACTCGGCCAGCCTGCGGGCGAGGTTGAACTTGGCGATGTAGCCGCCGAACAGGTGCTGGAGATCGATCGTCGGCATCAGCAGGTTGACCCGCTGCGGCTCCCGCGCCGAGACCGAAAGCTCCAGCGGCGCGAGAAGTCGCTCGATGTGAGCAGTCTCCGGGTCAGGATGGGCCTCGACCGCGACATCACCGGGCGAGGGCGGCATGCTGGCATCGAACGGCGACCCGATCGGCCGCACCCACTCGCGGCTGTGGTACTCCATCCCGCGGCGCCAGAGGAGGCTCTCGGCGAGCATCTTCTCGACCCCCAGGGTCTCGCCGCGCCCCGCGAGCGCCCGCAGCGAGCGCAGCCACAGCCGCGGAATGCCAAGCAGCGATCGGTCGGCGCGGACGTAGCTCTTCAGCGCCGCGCGCTTCGACCGGGCGGCGTTGCCGCATCGAGCCAGGAGTGCCTGGGCGAGGACGTCAAGGCGAACGTACCCCCGGAAGTAGGCGGCATGCGCATTGGCGAACCTGCCACGCCAGTAGGCCAGCCGGAAGCGCTTGATCATCGGGCCCCCGCCGGCGACCCCCGCGTTGGCGGCAGCGTGCCCGAGCGCCGCTCCGCCGTGCTGGACGTAGTCGTAGAGCGGCCGGTCGACGTAGGCGACGTCGCCGAGCGTCATCGCGACGAGCCCCAGCCAGTGATCGTGGTACTGCTCGCCTGGAACCTCCGGGAAGGGCAACGCCCGCTCGACTACCTCACGGCGCATCAGGGAGGCTGCGCCGGTGATCGTGTTCGCGATCAACAGCGAGAGCAGATTCGTATGGTTGTTGCGCCTGCTCGTCCAATAGGTGTCGGCAAGGAGCCGACCGCCGGTGTCGACGAGGCGCTGGTCGCTGTAGACCAGCTTCGCGCCGCCGAGCTCGGCTCGAAGCGTCGCGAGCTTCTCGGGGTACCAGCGATCGTCCTGATCGCAGAGGGCCACGAGCCCCGCGTCGGCCGGCACCATGCCGAGCGCGCGCTCGAAGCTCCGGTAGAAGCCGAGCCGGCGCTCGGACCGGGAAAGAACGAAGCGATCGTCGCCGGCGAGCTCCGCGGCGATCTCCCGAAACCGATCCGGGCGGGAGCGGTCGTCGCTGACGACGCAGGTCCAGTCCGTGTCGGTCTGCGCCCGTAGCGATTCCACCTGGGCGCGGAACAGGTCCATGTCGGGGTTGTAGGTCGCCATTGCCACAGCGATCAGATCCCCGCCGCGGTCGAGTGGCGCCAGCACCGGTTCGACGGCTTCGATCTTGGCGAATTCCCGAACGGCCGTCGTGCCGTCCTCGAGCTGGGCGCGGACGGCCAGGACCGTTGTCTCTCCGATCCTCGGTGCCGGGAAGGTGACGGTCCCCCAGAACCCGCTCCGGTAGCAACGGACCTCCGGGTCCCCGGGCGAGTCAGGGTCGTCCGGGGGCACGGGCGGCTCCCCGCCGCCGAGGGCCGGATGGAGCTTGCGGAAAAGGTCGAGTCGCGGCAACCCGAAGTCGGTCACGTCGACTGGGGCGCCATCGACGAGGATCTCCAACCCGATCAGGTCGGCCCGCCGATGAAAGCATGTCCCGAAGACGAAGACAGCGTCCGCTCTGCCGGCCGGCAGAGCGGACGGCAGGGGATGTTCAACGTCGAGCCAGAGGTCGTCCTTCCCGACCCCCGGAGGAGCCTTCCCCGGCTCGTTCGTCAAATCGCGATCGGCGCGTAGTCGGACGGGAAGCCCGACGCGCCAAAGAACCAGCTCTCGATGGCGTAGCGGGGGTTGGGCATCGAGGGATCTGAGCCCGTCTGATGCAGGAACAGATCATCGAAGATCAGGACGTCACCCGGCTCGAAGATCGGCCGGATGATCCCGGTCTCCCCCGCCACCGCCTCGACGTTCGCCGGCGAGATGACGTAGGAGAGCGGAGCCCCGTCGGTACCAGCCTCGACGAGGTGATCGACCCGCTTGGGGACGATGTCCAGGCCCGGCGCCTCGTCGCCGCAGCGCGACAGCGAGAGCCACACGTTGAGGGCCGCGACGTCGCCCATGAAGTTGCCGTCCTGATGCCACGCTCCACTGACTGAAGGATCCGCCTTGCGCAGCGTGCACTTCTCGGCCGAGACCGCGGCGGGCTCGCCGAGGTAGCCCTCGATCACCCGGCTGAGGCCGGCCCGCTCGAACGCATCCAACATCTGGAACGCCAGATGAGGCGAATCGACTGCGAGGACGCCTCCACCGGCCTCGATCCATTTCCGCTCGGAGAGTTGCGAGAACCCGGGTTGGGTCTGGAACTCCTCGTAGAGAGAGTCATCGGGCGGGCTACCCTCATTGCAGGCGGCTCGATCGCCGAATGCCTGCTCGATGCCCTGCGCGAGGGCCAGCGAGACCTCGGGGGTCACCACGCCGCGGACCAGCAACGCACCGTCGCGAAGGATGCCGGCCCGGAGTAGCCCCGGAGTCAGGTCCTCGGGGGAGATCGACGGCAGCGGGCCCGGAGGCAGCGCTGCTTCGTCAGCCGCTGCATAATCGGCTCGTGCTCCGGCCAGGTCGAGGGCGTTGATCCCCGCGAGGTGGCGCAGCCCGAGCAAGCGGCGTTCGGTTTCGCGGTCAGGCGCCTCCCGGTTCGCGGCCATGAGCCTGGCGATCTCGCGCCGGATCTCCTCGGTGGAACGGGCGTCGCCACCGCGCTCGGACACCGCGACAGCGCCCGTTCCGGAGGCTCCGGCGCCCGCTGAATCAGCCCCGTTGCCGCGCTGCTTTCTGCCTCCAAAGATCATCTGTCCTCCTTGATCTAACGCCCGCTCTCACGGGCCGAACCTTACCCACCCATCTGCCCGTACTCTAGTCGAACGCATCGCCCACGGGCACATCCGAAACCCGCCGGCCGGCGCCCGCGAACCCCGCTCGCGAGAACAAGACCGATAGATTGGGCCATTGGAGGCCCAGTTGAGCGAACCCGAACCCCCACGTGTCGAAGACCCCCTGCAATGGGGGTACTCGCTTGCGAATGTTCGCGAGATCCTGATTCCATGCCTGGATGCAATCGGGGCGACGTCGGTGCTCGAGATCGGCGCCTACGAGGGGGATCTGACCGAAAAGCTGCTCGATTGGGGTGAGCGTTCGGGAGCGACCGTCGCGGGCATGGATCCGCTGCCGCCCGACCGGCTCAGGGAGCTGGGCGCGAGCCGGCCGGAACTCGACCTGATCGAGGCGACGAGCCACGACTATCTCGCGGAGATCGATTCACTGCCCGACGCGGTGGTGATCGACGGCGATCACAACTACTACACGCTCAGCCGTGAGCTCGAGCTGATCGCCGGGATCGCGCCCGGGAGCTCGATGCCGCTGCTCCTCTTCCACGACGTGCTTTGGCCGCACGCCCGTCGCGATACCTACTACGCGCCTGAGCGGATCCCGGAGGAGCACCGGCAGCCGATCGGCAACAACGTCGGCCTCGCGCCCGGTAACCCAGGTGTCGCCGAGATGGGGCTCCCGTTCATCTGGGCGGCGCTCAAGGAGGGCGGGCCCGCCAACGGGACGATGACGGCGATCGAGGACTTCATGGCGACCCGGGACGGCCTGCGACTCGCGGTCGTTCCGGCCTTCTTCGGCTTCGGTCTGATCTGGCACGAGGACGCCCCGTGGTCGGCGGCCCTCGCGGAGGTGATCGCCCCATTCGACCGCAACAGGGTGATGGAGCGGTTGGAGGCCAACCGGGTCGAGCATCTGGTCGCCGGTCAGGGTCGCGCGCGCGAGCTCGAGAAGCTGAGGAAGGAGTATGAAGAGGTGAAACGGAGAAACATTCGCCAGGAGGAGCTCTTGGCGAAGCTCGAGCAATCGGGTGCATTCGGGATCGCGGAGCGGATTTCAGCTCTCCGTCAGCGCGGCAAGCCGACGTTCTCGCGGGAGGAAGTGCGAGAGTTGCTGGCCGACGGCGAGGCCGAGAATGATCCGGTGCAGCGCTGACGGAGAGCCTTGACCTTTCGGCTTCGTCGTCCTCCGACCCCGCAGGTGCCCCCGCCGAGCCGGCCCTGAAGAGTCCGGCGAGCCACCGCAGCGGAAACGTCCACCGCCACGAGGTGCTGTTCTCAATCTCCGTGTTCCGGTTCTCGAGCTGCTCGATCTTGCGCTCCAGTTCGTCCAGCCTGAGCTCCCAGATCAAGCGCCCTGCCCCGGCGGTGAGGCGTGTTGCCGATAGTTCAGCCTCGGCGCGGCGCGCTCGAGTCCGCCAGTCCTCGCTGACCACGGGCAGCTGTTCATGCCACTTCTCCGTCAGATTCATGTGCGCGGCGATCCAGCCCTCGGCCTCAGTGAGGAGGTTGAGCGAGTGGTGATGGGCAACCCGCATAGGAGCGGTCACGACCTTCTTGCCCGCCGCGCGGGCCTGCATGCAGATGTCGAAGTCGTAGCCGTGCAGGACCCCACCGATCGTCTCGTCGAAGCGCAGGTTCTCGATCGCCCATGGTGAGAACGCCAAAACGAAACCGTCGAGCGAGTCGACTTCACCGGTCTCGGCGTATTCGGGGAGGCGTTCGGGTGCCCAGCTCAACCCGGAGATCTCGCCGCCGCCAAAGTCCTCGAAGACGTGGACGAAGGAAGCCCAAGTCACCGAACCTTCCCACCAAGCAATGCTGCGAACGTCGATTGCTCCGGCGCAACCGACGAGGGCAACGTCCGGACTCTCCAGTGCTTTCCGCACCTTGGGAATGAAGTCGGGATCGACGATCTCGGCGTCCTGATGCACGATCACCAGCGCCTCGAGGTCGTAATGCTCCTTGGCCCAGTCGAGCAGCATGTTGTAGCTGCGGAAGATCGAGCCGACGGCAAGCCGTGCGAGGATCTCCGTATCGGTTTCGGCGGCGAGCTCGAATCCGGGCGCCGCGCAGCGGCGATAGGTCTCATCATCGGTTATCGCGCAGCCGAAGGCGATCATGAACGGTTGAAATCGGGGTCGGGAACGGATGTAGGAACGTTGGCCATCGATGAGATTATGGTCATTCGCCTGGAACGGACGAGGAAGGAAAGGGTATCTCGATCTGCCCTCGTCGAGCGCCGTGCTGCGCAGGACTGAGAGGATTTCCGCCATGAACAGAGAGACCACAGCCGCTCAGCCGAATTCCGGCCCGGCTGCAACGGTGGTTACGGGCGAACGTGTCACGACCTCGGAAGGCGGATTCAACCCGGCTTGGCAGCGCCACGCGGCGGAATACGTGCTGGCCGGACAATTCCTGCCGGAGGGCACGGTTCTCGATCTCGGATGCGGGATCGGGCACAGCTACACTCGGTTGGCGCCACGCGAAAGCGTCGGCGTGGACATCGAGCCTGCTGCGCTCGCCGGCCAGGATCGGAAGACTGTCGTCTCCGACATGCGCGACCTTCCGTTCGCCGACGGCGAGTTCGCCTCGGTGCTCTCCGTCCACTCCCTCGAGCACGTACCGGATCCGGAGCGAGTCGTCGCCGAGGCGGCGCGGGTGATCGCCCCCGACGGCGTGACGGTCTTCGTTACCCCGAACCGGCTCACGTTCGGCCGACCCGACGAGATCATCGACCCCTATCACTACGTCGAGTTCGACCCCGAGGAGCTGCGCTCCCTTTGCCGGGCAGGCTTCGGGACGGTCGAGATCCACGGGCTGTTCGGCTCGGCTCGCTACATCGAGTTGTTCGACGAGGAGCGGCAGACTCTCGACCGGTTGCTGCGCCGGGACCCTCTCCGGCTTCGCCGTCTGATCCCGATGCGGATGAAGCAGCGCCTCTACGACTGGAAGTTACGGCGGCAACGGCGTCGACGACGACCCTCGAGCCGCTGCCATCCGGATCGACGACTTCGAGCTGCGCACCACCGGCTCTCGAGGTGCCTGGACCTCGTTCGCGATCTGCCGAGGACCACTCCAGAGGCGCCCCGACGATGGCGGAATCACCGAGCGTGAAGCCGAAGGTCGTCGTCGTCATGCCCGCCCGCCAGGCGGCCGGCAACCCTGCGCGAGACCTTCGCCGAGATCCCGCTCGAGCAACGTCTCGGAGATCATCCTCGTCGACGACTCCTCGACCGACGAGACGGTCGCGCTTGCCCGCGAGCTGCCCTTGGAGGTCGTCTGGCATCCTCACCAGGTCGGGTACGGGGGCAACCAGAAGACCTGCTACATGCAGGCGCTGCACCACGACGCCGACGTGGTCGTGATGCTCCACCCCGACGGTCAGTACGAGCCGGGTCTGATCCCCGAGATGGTGGCTCCGATCCTCGCCGGCGAGGCCGACCTCGTGCTGGGCTCACGCCTCGCGATCCCAGGCGCGGCGCTAGCGGCCGGGATGCCGCGCTGGAAGTACGTCGCCAACCGGTTCCTGACGACGATCCAGAACCGGATCAT
Source organism: uncultured Actinomycetota bacterium (assembly GCA_963754965.1). Lineage (GTDB taxonomy): Bacteria > Actinomycetota > Actinomycetes > Propionibacteriales > Propionibacteriaceae > Microlunatus. The sequence goes on along the minus strand of CAVWIA010000007.1, from coordinate 17,665 downwards.
GGGCACCCGAATCTGACCGAGGCGCACACCGGGTACCGCGCCTATTCGCGAGAGCTGCTGCTCGACCGTCCCCTTCCTCCGCAACTCACTCGACTTCAGCTTCGACTCGGAGATGCTCTACCAGGCGGCCGAGCTCGGTTTCCGGATCGAGGAGGTGCCGGCGCGGTGCCGCTACTTCGAGGAGGCGTCCTCGGTCGGCTTCAAGACCGGCGTCGTCTACGGCCTGAAGACGCTGTGGGCGGGCTTTCGACTCGTTCTCCATCGCGCCGGCGTCTGGCCGTCGCGCAAGTACAGGCTCTAGCGCGAAACCAGCTCAGCCACCAGGAGCCCGTCGTCGCGCTCGACGATGTGAAGCCTGAACCGCTCGCCGATCTCGTAGAGCGCGTACTGCTGGAGCGTCGCCAAACCGGTCGGGACGAGTGTCTGGTTCTCCTGGGGGGCTAGTGGATCAAGCTCGGGATGCCGGCGATAGGTCTTGAACGCGCCAAGGGCATTCTCATCGAGCAGCATCCGCTCACCGGACTGGAGATCCGCGAGCGACTCGTCGAGACCGTCGACCCGCTGTTCGGCGACGAAGCTGTCCTCCCACGGGTCGCTGAGCGGCAGGGTGTTGGTCCGGTCGGTCGCAGCGAGGGCCTCGACGCCCAGGTCAGGCTCGACGATCACGAGCGCTTCGTCCAGCCGGGCCAATATCTGTTCAGCAGGTCCTCAGCCGTATCCGCACCCCGGCTGATCGGCGGCAGGTTCTGCAACCGGTCAATCGCTTCGCTCGTTGACTTGCCGCCGGGCACGACGTAGGCCAATGCGGACTGCGAGAACCGCAGGTCGAACGACGACCACGAAACCGCGACCATCAGGGCTGCGACCCCGAGGGTTGTTCCGAGCGCCGCGGTGCGCAGGCGAGGACCGGCGTCTGGGGAGCGCAACAGGAGTCCGAGCCAGATTGCGACCAGCATCACCGCGGGCAGGCTGACGTAGGGAACGATGTGATCGCGGAACGGTTGACGAGGTAGCTGAACAGCGCGATCCCATACATGGTCGAGCCGGCCAGCGCGACGATCGTGACCCGCTCGCGCTTCGCAAACCCGCGCTGACGGATCACGAGGATTGCCGTGCCGGCCGCCGAGGCCATGTAGAGGACCCCGACGGCAAGGCCGGGCGACCAGGTCGAGAAGTCGTACGTGATGTCGCCGATCTTCCCGAACAGGAAGGCACGCAGCGTGCTCAGGTAGAGGCCCCAGTCGGGCAGCTCTCCCGTGCCGATCAGCGTGCCGGCCGCGAAGGCAATGTGGGCAACGAGGCAGGCGATCACGGCCGCGCCCACCCGGCGGTATAACCAGCGCCCCCGCTCACCCCGGGGAAGCAGCGGCACCTGGGCGGCGAGGATCCCGAGGTAGGTGAGGGACGAATAGGCAAAGGCCTCGAGCGCCCAGATCGAGGAGATTCCGACGAACATCAACATCACGACCCGAGCTGGACGCCCGAAGCTCGGGAAGCGCAGCTCGGCGACGGCGCCGACGAGCACGGCCATCGGCATCCCGAACCGGATCGCTCCGTGCTGGAGGAGGCCACCGACCGGGAATACGAGCCCGAGGACGAGCGTGACGATGGCGAACACGATGCCCGCTGCGGCAAGCGGGCGGCGCGTACCGGCCGCACGAATCACGAAGTAGGCACCGACGAAAACAAGGCCCTCGAGGAGGCCCTCGAGGAGGCCCAAGGTTCCGTTGCCGGCGCCGACGAGCGCGAACCAACCAGCGACGAAGTCGATCGAGCCGACTCCGTATTGCGACACCGTCTCGACCAGCATCGGCCCACCATTGAGCACATGACTCGCCGGGCCCAGGAAGAGGTCCTGATGAAAGTGGAGGATCTGGGTCTCGAAGGCTGCCGACGGAACCTCGGGGCGCAGGATCACGAGGTTGGGAACCGCCAGGAAAACAAGAGTGGCGAGCGCGAGGTCGATTGCCGGCCCCCACCGCCCTGGCGCCGGCAGCCGAACCCGGCGGTAGGCGATCAGGGTCGCGGCCGCCACCAGGGCGCCGATCAGCAGTGGCGCCGCCGAGACCGACTCCAGGAATGCGAAGGCGAAGCTCGTGATGAGCAGCAAGCCTGCCGCGATCCACCAGAGGACCGGTGCGGCGCTGGCCAGGGCCTCGATTCGCCGGGCCGACCCAGGCCGAAGGGCGTTCCGAATCACGCCACCGTTCAGCAACCACCAGAACAGCATCGCGACGAAAAGGACCGCGAGCCCACCGCCCCACGGCAGCCGCTCCGAGAGCTTGACCGCGGCCAGCAGCCCGAGCATGGATGCCCAGCTCAGCGCGTTGATGCCCGACAAGGCCGTTCCGTGCGGGCCAGCGGCGATCCGGTCGGCCATCGGCAATACGAACCGGATCGCGAGCGGCAAGAGGATCGCGAAGCTGGCGAGGAACAGGAGCGTCTCGCCAGGCTGATGATGGTCGGCGAACGGCGGCGGCAGCTCCACCTCGGGAACGGCTAGATATGCAACCGGCGCCAGGAGCAGGAACGCTCCCAACACCGAGACGATCGTTAGGCCGGCGGTGTCCGCGAGTGATGCCCGGGGCAGCGGGCCGACTGTCCCAGGCTCGTGGCTCAGCGAGGTGCCCGACGTTCTGCGGTGGTGACGCTCCACATCAGCAGTGTGTTCTACCCGAGCCGGAGGCCAGAGGTAGCACCGGCTTACCGCGCGCCATAAATACACTGCTGCGCGACTTGCGACAGACGCGCCTCAACTACCCGCTTGTGCTCGTAATCGCGGCTATCGGCTCGGCTGCGCTGCTGCTCTGGCTGAACCGCGGCACAACCTTTTACTTCGACGAGATGAATTGGTTCTCGGACCTCTCCCGTCCGGCCGACCTCGCCTCGATCCTTCATCCCCACAACTCCCACCTGATCGGGACGGCCAGATTGATGTTTCTGGCGATCGCAGAGCTCTTCGGCCCTGACTACGTCGTTGTCAGGATCATCGCAGCGGCCAGCGTCCTGCTCAGCTCCGCGCTGCTCTATGTCTGGGCCAGGCGGCGAATCGGCGCGGCCTGGGCGCTGCTTCCCGCGATTCTGCTGCTCTTCTACGGCTCCGCTTGGCAACATGTCGCTGGGCCGATCGGGTTCACGATCACCTTCAGCATTGCGCTTGGCCTGGCTGCCCTACTGGTGCTGGAGCGCAACGATCGGAGGGGAGACGTCCTCGCTTGCGTCTTCGTCTCGCTGTCCGTTTTCACCTACACGATCGGTCTTGGCTACCTGGTCGGAGTCGCGATCCTGGTGCTGATGCGCAAGGGCCGTTGGCGGAGGGCCTGGATCTTCCTGGTCCCGCTCCTCCTTTACGTGGCGTGGTACCTCTGGTCTCAGCAGTTCGACCAAGGCCGGACCACGATCGCCAATGCGGGGAACGTGGCTTCCTTCTTCGCGCTGTCGATGGCCGTCGTCGGCGGAGCTCTGAGCGGCGTGTCGATTCCGTTCTCCCGGTTCGGCGATGGCGACCCGATTTCCAAAGCCAGCCCCCATTTCGCCGGCTGGATCGCCGGGGCGCTGTTGGCGGCATTCGTGATCTGGCGTATCGGCCGTGGCGGAGCGAGCAAGACGATCTACGCATCGATCGGCATCGTCGCCACCTACTGGCTCGCAGGCGCTCTCGCCGATCCGATCTTCTTCGCCACTCAGGCTGACGCCGTCCGCTACGTCTACCCGGGATCGGTCGGAGTCCTGCTGGTCCTCATCGACGCCGGCCGAGGGATCCGGATCCGGGGCGGGTGGGCAATCGCCTTGATTGCGGTCTTTGCCTTCAGCCTGGCGATGAACCTCGCGTTCCTACGGGACGGGGCGACCTACCTCCGCTCCCATTCGACCACAGTCAGAACACAGCTTGCAATGCTCGAGCTCGGCAACGGTTGGCTGCCGGGCGATGGGCCCCGAGACGACGCCGGTGAAGCGCGGTTCGAGGTCGCCCCAACGATCTCGTACCTCGCCAGCGGACCCGATCGAGACGACTATCTCGCCGTCGTCGCGCAGTACGGCTCGCCTGCCTTCAATCTCGATCAGATCCGAGATCTCCCTCTCGCTCACAGGGAAGAAGCGGACAAAGCGCTCGTCGTGACCTACTCGATGGGGCTGAACCCGTCGGACCCGCCGGCGTCGAGAGATACCTGCCAGGTCGTATCAGCCGGCGAATCACCAGTTGAGCTTCCGGTTGGTGACGATCCGATCGGTGGGGTTTACGTCAAAGCGCGCGGACCAGAGGCCGTGACCCTCGCGGTCTCTCGCTTCGCCGACATGCCGGATGCCGCGATCGGTCAAGCGGAGCCAGGTGCTGGATGGTTCCGCGTTCTGATCCCATCTGACCCGGCGCCAGAGCCGTGGCTGGGAAAGCTGACCACCGGGAAATCCGCGGTGATCTGCGGACTGTCCTAATCCCGTTCGGCCGAGGACGAGTCGCCCGCGTACCTAGCCTCCCTTCTCCCCACTCGGCCCGTCATGAACCCACCTGCGTAAGACGGTGCGATCGAGGTTCGAGCGTTCGCCGGCACCGGTCCGTGCGTACAGCCAGATGAGCAACGCACTGAGCGTCGCGGTCGCCAACGCGTATCCGACCTCGACCTGCAGCACCTCTTCGAAAATCGGCAGGAAGGAGAAGCCGATGAACCCGACTGCACACACGACCCAGCAGGCGGCGGCCGACGGTGCCCGGTCGCGGGCGAGTTGCGACTGCGTCAACGTCAGCGCCGTCAGGTGGAATCCCATGCCTGCGGCTACGACGACGAGGCCGACGCGGTCGTAGGAGTGGTCGTCGCCGAACGTGAGCTGCATCATGGCGGGACCGACGACCGCCACGACGACCGCCGCAGCCGCGCTGAACGCGGTCACGGCCAGGACCGTTGCCCATACCTCGCGGCTGAACGCCCGGCCGCCGTCTCGGTCGCGACCGACCCAGAGCCGGCTGAGACTGGGGAGAAGGCTCGTCGTGACGGCTCCGAACAGGACCTGCGGTGCCCTTGCGATGAGCATCACGTTGAAGAGGACGCCCGCGGCGGCGGCGTCCAGGGTCGCGGCGACGACGAGGACTCCCGCGTTGAGCAGCGCCTGCTCGCTGAGCATGATCAGGAAAGCCGATCCGACGAATGAGCTGCCCCTCCCCAGGCTCATTCCTGCAGCTACGGGCGACTCCGGCTCCTCCCCGATCGGATCGACCTCGCTCTCGAGCGGCGCACGAGGTCCGGATCGCCCGCGCCCGAAGGCGACGAGCGGGACCACCGTCAGGCTCATCAGCGGCGCGAGGAGCATCCCGAACGCGATCACCGATCCGCCGCTGGCCAGGCCGATCGTGACGACCACCGCCATGGCGAAGCGGGAACCCGCCTCGAGCAGGAGCATCGCCCCGTAGAGCCCGAAGTGCCCGCTTCCGGCAAGGTAGCCGCGGGCGAAGAAGCTGACCGCGTAGGCGGGGGCGGCAAGGATCAGGATCCTGTAGAGGGTCTCGTCCCCCGAAAGCAGTCCATCCTCGATCGGCCCGCGGAGAAACAGGGCTATCACGACGTAGCCCAGAGCAAGCGCAACCTGGATCAGAGCCGCGATCCTGATCGCGCTCCCAGGCTCGGTGCCGGCAGCACCGCTTTCGGCCAGGCTGCGTGAGACGAACTGCTCGACCGGCCGATAGAGCGTGACAACGGAGATGAACAGGACCGACCAGAGGAGAACCAGGTTCCCGTAGGAGTCCGGTCCCAGCGCGTGGCTCGCCAGCGCGAAGTACGCGTACGTCAGAAGTCCGCTCGCACCGACGCCGATCGACAGCAGGGCGGCCCCGCGTCGATAGCCGGCCCCTGCTTCCCTCTCAGCCCGCCCACGCATACGATGAGCCTAGATGGCCGATCTAGAGGCCGACCCATGCACCAGCCCGCAGCCCAAACACAGCAACAGTCACCTCGGCCTGGATTGTCGATCGTGATCCCGGTCCTGGACGAGTTGGGGGCCCTCCCCGGACTGATCGACGAGCTCGACGAGGTGACGGAGACGGTCGACCGCGACCACGAGTTGATCTTCGTCGACGATGGCTCAACCGACGGGACCGGTGATTACCTGAGTCGGATCGCGGCCGAGCGATCTGATCTCGAGCTGATCAGTCTCGGCCGGAACGTCGGCAAGTCAGGTGCTCTGGCGGCCGGATTCGCTCGTTCTCGTGGCGAGTATGTCGTCACCCTCGACGGCGACGGTCAGGACGACCCCGCAGAGATACCCGCGATGCTGGAGAAGCTGGACGCAGGCTACGATCTGGTCTCGGGTTGGAAGCAGGATCGTCAGGATCCGATCGTGCGACGCGGCGCCTCGCGGCTCTTCAATCGAGTTACCGCGCGGATCTCGGGGGTTCGACTGCACGACTTCAACAACGGGCTCAAGGCCTACCGTGGAGAGCGGATCCGCTCTTTGCAGGTCTATGGCGAGCTGCATCGGTTCATCCCGGTGCTGGCCGCACAGCGGGGCTGGTCGGTAACCGAGATGCCTGTCAACCATCGACGGCGGGAGCATGGACGGACGAAGTTCGGCCTCGAGCGCTACGCGCGTGGCCTGCTCGACCTCCTTGCCGTCGTCTTCATGGACCGCTACGGAACCCGGCCGCTCCATCTCTTCGGTGGACTCGGGACGATCGCTTTCGTCTCCGGCCTGGCGATCGAGCTCTGGCTGACCGTCGAGAAGCTCTCGGGAGCGTCCATCGGAGACCGCCCGCTGTTGCTGCTCGGAGCCCTCCTGATCCTCGTCGGGATTCAGTTGTTCACGTTTGGCCTGCTGGCACAGATGCTCGTTGCGATGCGCTACGAACGCGCAGGCGATTGATTCCTTGGCCGGCCTGAGAAGCCAACTCGGGCGGGTGGGGCCGGTCGAGGATCAGCGGCACGAGCGCCTCTGCGCCGCGGTTCTGATCCTGGCGGGAGCGGCATCGGCGACGCTCCTGCTCTGGCTCAACCGGAGCACATCCTTCTTCATCGACGAAATCCTCTGGTTCTCGGACCTGGGCGGCGACAACGACCCGTCTTCGATCGTCCACCCCCACAATTCGCACCTGATCGGGACGACGCGACTGCTGTATCTAGCAGTGAACGAGCTCGTTGGTCCCGATTATCTGATCTTTCGGATCGTCGGTGTGCTCAGTGTGCTGCTCTGCGCTGGTCTCTTCTACGCCTGGGCCAAGCGGCGGATCGGGCCCGTCTGGTCGCTATTGCCGGCGATCCTGCTCCTCTTTCTGGGATCCGCCTGGCAACACGTGGTGGTCCCGATCGGGTTCACGGTCACTTTCAGCATCGCTGCTGGACTCGCCGCCCTACTAGCGCTTGAACGGGACGATCGTAAGGGCGACATTCTCGCCTGCGCTTTCGTTTGCCTCTCGGTTTTCACATACACCGTTGGGCTCGGTTACCTCGTCGGGGTCGGGATCATGGTCCTCTTGCGCCAAGATCGCCTACGGCGTGCCTGGATCTTTCTCGTTCCGTTGCTGCTCTACGCCGGATGGTGGTTCTGGGCCCAACAATTCGATCAAGGCCGGGTCGAAGCGTCGAACCTCCTCCACGTCGGCAAGTTCTTTGCCGACTCCATCGCAATCGACGCTGGAGCAATCACCGGCGTCAACATTCCATGGTCACGGTTTGGCAGTGTCGACTCGGTCACCCAGGCTCCGGCGAGCCCACTCGGCTGGCTGGTTGCTCTGCTGATCCTCGTCGTCGTGATCTGGCGAATCATCCGGGGCAACGTGCCGAGGTCTCTTTACGCGTCGATCGGCATCCTCGCGACCTATTGGCTCGCCGCCGCGCTCGCCGATTTCCCCTCCGCTTCGGCCGTTACCGCCGTCCGCTATGTCTACCCCAGTTCGATTGGCCTGCTTCTGGTCTTGGTCGCCGCCGCGCAAGGGGCTCGGTTTCGTGGTCTTCCAGCGGTCGTCGTTGTGACGGTATTCCTGTTCAGCCTGGCCATGAACCTGGTGTTCCTCCGCGACGGAGCGGCATTCATGCGCCAGCTGTCGGTTACCAGCCGAACTGACCTCGCGATGCTGGAGCTCGGGAACGGCCTGCTCCCGGGCGAAGGGAGGGCGGCTCCGGGTGGCGAGGTCCAATCACCGGGAGAGCCATCCATTCCGCATCTCGACACCGCCCTGGACCAGGTCGAGTACATAGCGGCAGTTAAGCGTTATGGATCACCGTCGTTCGACCTCGAGCAGATCAGGGCACTCCCAGCTACCGATCGCGCGGTCGCCGACGTCGCCCTCCAACAGACGGACTTCGACCTACTCCTTCCCACCGAGGCCCCAACAGATCGCCAGGACTGCGTAACCGCTCTCGGCTCGGGTGGGGCGTTCGCGCTTCCCGCCGGCGGCGCCTACTTGCGTCCTGCCGGCCCCGAGGCAGCGCCGGTTCCTTTGGCGCTGAGCCGCTTCGGCGATCCCCCGGGGTTCCCGCTCGGCGACCTCCCGGCCGACGGATGGACGTCGTTCGCGATCCCGCTCGACGCTGCACCGGACCCCTGGAAGGTGACCGTCCCCCCGTCGGCCCGGATCAAGGTCTGTCCGCTGGACTAGTCACGGATCCGTCCGTGGGCGATCAGCCACGGGAAGGCAACCCGGATCTCGATTCCCTCGAGCACCGGGTCCAGTAGAGCCGCAAGGCTCCCGCGATTGAAGTGATTGACGTGCTCGGGGTGGTTGCCCAGCGATCGGACGTACTTTCCACGCATCATGCTGCCGATCCGGAACCATGGTTCGTACGGAACCGAGATGACGACGTCGCGTGTGCCGACCCGGCTCAGCTCCCGAACCGCCAGGTGGGGCTCCGCGAGATGCTCGATCACCTCGAGGCAGAGCACGAGGTCGAAGCTGTCGTCGGCGAACGGGAGCTCGGTAACGCTCGCCGGGGAGACGTCGACCTGCGGGTGGCGTGCGGAAACGCGGTCGACGCAGTAGGTCGAGATGTCGACGGCCGCGATCCGGTCGCCGAGCAGCCCGTCGAGGCGGGCGATGGTCTCGCCCTCGCCGCAGCCGGCGTCGAGAACCCGCGCCGGCTCCAGCGGCCCGATCAGCTCGCGGAGGTGATCGAAGAAGCCGCCGATCATCCGCTGGACGACCGGGTTGCCGGTCTCGAACTTGATTTCGTTGGAGGGTCGGTGGTGGGTGGAGCCGGACATCATCGGATGGTCGCAAGTATGGCGCCTGAGCCGTGGCTTTAGACTGCCGCGCCGATGCGCGAGAAGAGTCCCGAGACCTTCGAGGAGAAGCTCAGCTACCTGCGCGAGCTTCGCGACGCGGCCGTCAACTCGGCCTCGCAGGCGGCGATCGACAAACAGCACGCGAAGGGCAAGCTCACGGCCCGCGAGCGGATCGAGAAGCTGCTCGACCCGGGGACGTTCGAGGAGCTCGACACCTTCGTCCGCCACCGCACCTACGACTTCGAGATGCAGAAGAACCGGCCCTGGGGCGACGCCGTCGTCACCGGCTACGGCGAGATCGACGGCCGCACGGTCTTCGTCTTCAGCCAGGACTTCACGGTCTTCGGCGGCTCGCTCGGCGAGGTGATGGCCGAGAAGATGGTCAAGGTCATGGACATGGCCGCCAAGGTCGGCGCGCCGGTGATCGGGATCAACGACTCCGGCGGCGCCCGGATCCAGGAGGGGGTCGTCTCGCTCGGCGGCTACGGCGACGTCTTCGTCCGCAACGTCCAATGCTCGGGCGTGATCCCCCAGATCAGCGTGATCATGGGCCCCTGCGCCGGCGGCGCCGTCTACTCCCCGGCGATGACCGACTTCATCTTCATGGTCAAGGAGACGTCGCACATGTTCATCACCGGCCCCGACGTGATCAAGACGGTCACCGGCGAGGAGGTCGAGTTCGAGGAGCTCGGCGGCGCGATGACACACAACACCAAGTCGGGCGTTGCTCATTTTGCCGCCGAGGACGAGGAGAGCTGCCTCGAGGACGTCCGCTACCTGGTCGGCTTCCTGCCCTCCAACAACCTCGAGATGCCGCCGCGGGTCGAGCCCTACGACGACCCCGAGCGCATGGATCCCGAGCTCGACGGGATCGTCCCCGCCGACCCCCAGAAGCCCTACGACATGCGCAACGTGATCTCCCTGATCGTCGACGACGGCGATTTCTTCGAGGTCCACGAGCACTTCGCCAAGAACATCATCTGCGGCTTCTCCCGCCTCGACGGCTTCCCGGTCGGGATCGTCGGCAACCAGCCGGCCCACCTCGCCGGCGTCCTCGACATCGAGTCGTCGGAGAAGGCGGCCCGCTTCGTCCGCACCTGCGACGCCTACAACGTCCCGCTGGTCACGTTCACCGACGTCCCCGGCTTCCTACCCGGCACCGCCCAGGAGTGGAACGGGATCATCCGCCACGGCGCGAAGCTGCTCTACGCCTTCACCGAGGCGACCGTGCCGAAGCTCACCGTCGTCACCCGCAAGGCCTACGGCGGCGCCTACGACGTCATGAACTCCAAGCACATGCTGGCCGACTTCAACTTCGCCTGGCCGACCGCCGAGGTCGCGGTCATGGGGCCGGAGGGCGCCGTCAACATCATCTACCGCAAGGATCTGGCGCAGTCGCCGACGCCGGACGAACGGCGCCAGAAGCTGATGGACGACTACAAGGCCCGCTTCGCCAACCCGTACTCGGCGGCCGAGCGCGGCTACATCGACGACGTGATCGAGCCGCAGCAGACCCGCCCGAAGCTGATCCGGGCGCTGCGCACCCTGCAGACCAAGCGGGTGGCCCAGCCGCAGCGCAAGCACGGCAACATCCCGCTCTAGGGGGCAGGCAAGAGGGCTGCACCCACCGCCAACACTACGACTCTGGTATGGCATAGGTTGCGACGGTCAGCGGAAGAATTCCCGGGAACACCTGTTCGCTGGTCGCCTTCCCATCGAGGCCCAGCCTCTCCTCTTCAATGGTGACCAATTGACTCGGGCCAACGAGATAGAGGCGATTGCCTCTTGCCGCACGCATTGCGGACTCGGGCCCGTTGGGGCTCGAGAAGTTGAAAGCCGGGTGAGGAACAGTGAAATTGATATCCAGGGCTAACGCCGGTGGCGAAGTCGGCGAGAAGAGCCCGACATCAAGCACCACATCATCCGGTCGCGCCGTTTCATCGATCAACTCAGCGGCGTCTCCATACGCAAATCGCTGAAAGCGCGCCTCGGTCGTGCGGACTGCGCCGAACGCGAAAACGGATACGACCAATACGACCGAGCAGATCCGGCTCCATTTGGGGCCAGCCAGAAGCAGCGTACTCAGAACGATCAGGGCGGCAGGCGCCGAGGTCGCCAGGTTCCGGGACAGGTACTGATCGTCGCCGAGGAGGCTGACCAGGCCGACGCCCACGGGAGCAGCAAGCGCCGCGGCCGCCAGCAGCGCGAGGTTCGCCCTCGAAACCTCGAGCCCGGACACGGATGCACGTCCGCCAAGGAACCTGATGCCAAGCCCGATCACCGCGATCAAGAGGCCAACGACCAAGCCGGCCTCCAACACCGGCCCGTAGAAACTCTCCATTCCGGTAGCGGGGGATCCGAAGAGAAAGCGGGCTGTGAAATCCGTGACGTTGTTCAGGTTGAATGGCGCGAGCGCCCCGATTGCCGCCTGGGAGGTCGCATCGAGGTCATCGCGGAGCGCCGGTAGCCACGGGACAAAACCCACAGCCGCCACGGCGTTCGCAATCAGGATGCGCACGATGATGTGTCGGTGCGCCACCAAAGCCCAGATGGCCTGCGCCGCGAGTACGTAAATCACCGTGTAATGCGTGTACATCGCCGCACAACTGAGGGCTGCATACGCAAACCACCATCCCCAGCCACGGCGATCGACCGCGAGCAACAATGAAAGAGTCGACGCCGCGACGAGCATCACGGCGAGGGAGTAGGCACGAAGCTCCACAGATTGCCAGATCAAGAACGGGCTGAGGGCAGTCAGCAGCGCCGCAAGGAGCCCAACGTTTCGCCCCACCGTTTGCCTCCCGATCGCGTAGACGAGTGGCACGGTAAGGATTCCGGCAGCAAGCGACGGAATCCGCAGGACCGCGGCTGCATCGCTCAATCGTCCGGCAAGCCAAGCCAGCAAGGTGAAGAGCGGCGGGGTGATCTCCTGATCGCTCCTCACGTAATCGAGAACCGCACCGACGTCCGGCTTCGTCGCCCCGGTGTAACTCCACATCTCATCGGCGATCAGGCTCTGATCCGCTTCCAAGATGCGGATCGCCGCGCCCAGGAGAACGAAACCGGCCAGCCATACCAGGGGATGACGGAGCGCCGACACTCTCTCCGGATCCGCGATACCCGAATCTGTAGAAATGCCGCTCAGGTCAAGCTCGCAAGGTCACAGAGCCTCATCGAAGACACGTTAGCCGCACATCCGGTCCATCGCGTCGCGCAGTTCGGCGACGTTGACGGTTCCCGGCGGCACCGGGCTCGGCGACTCCCACGTTTCGCAGGCCGGGGGACATCCATGCCGGTCCAACCGTCGATAGGGTGCAACCGTGTCGGGCAACGGCAACAGGCGAACGCGGAGAGCGCAGATCGAGATCCCCGGGCCAGCGCCGCGCGAGGCCGCAGCCGTGATCGCGGCCGTCGAGCAGTTCCTGGCCGACACCGCTCCCGGACCGGAGCCCATCGTTGCCACGAACCCGTGGCAGCGGGCGGCCCTTGTCGAGGGGGTCGACGCGAAGCGGGCCTTCGGGCCGGAGAGGAGGACCGGATGGCGGTGGTGAAGATCATCGAGCTGGTCGGGAGCTCCAAGGTCTCGACCGACGACGCCGCCCGGCAGGCGCTGAAGAGTGCCCAGCGGAAGATCCGCAACATCCGTGCGGTCGACATCGTCAGCACCGGGCTGCGCGGCGAGAACCTCGACGAGTACCGGGCCCACGTCCGCGTAGCCTTCCTGGTCGAGAGCTCCGAGATCGATTCCGAGATCATCTAGCGCCGGCAGCACGATTCGCCCCATCACGCCTCCGGAACAGTCGCCAATGCCATGATCGAAACGCCGACCGGCAGATTGCGCCGACGGCGCAGCCAACCAGCCTCCGACGAGAGGACCCTGGCGAGCATGCTGTTGACCCGACCTTCCTTGGTGAGCTCGAAATCGGACCGCACCTCACCCGGCGTTGGACCCAGCCGCCGGACGACCCGTACCAACGCAATGGCCGGGAACAGGATTGAGTTGAAATGGCTGATCCGCTGCAGCTCCAGGCCGCTCTCGATGATCTTTCGCCGCAGATCGGCGGTGCCGTAGCGGCGGAAATGATGGCTGATTTCATCCTGCGGGCCCCACATCCAGCCATAGGCGGGAACGGTTGCCAGCAGCATTCCCCCGGGTCGCAAGACACGTCCGATCTCGCGCAGTGCCCCACGATCATCATCGATGTGCTCGAGCACATCGAGCGCGGTGAGCAGGTCAAACGAATCGTCCGGGAATGGGAGCACGTCTGACTCGAGCAGTTGAACGCGGTCCTCGCCACGTGCCCGGCAGAACCCCACGGCCCGCTCGTCGACATCGACCCCATCCACCCCACCAAAGCGCCGGAGGTGCCGCAATGAGGCCCCCGTTCCACACCCCATGTCCAAGATCCGCCGATCCCCAGCGGGCATCGGATCCAAATGGGCGGCAAGCACCGCGAGGATGATCTGACGTCTGCCGACAAACCACCAGTGGCGATCCTCGAGGCGGAAGTACTCGTCGTAAAAGCTCTCGCGCATTAGGAGCGGCCGGCCGCGGCCGGCAAATACTCACTGGCGACGACGCGATTGGTGATCTCCTCCGCTTCGCGTCGCTGATTCATGTTCGGCATGTAGATGCGTCTCCACATCCGCCCGATCGTCTTCAACGTACGGAGCACATCGCCCGGGGCCACGGTCGTCTCGCCGGCGACCCGAGGATAATGGCGGACTCCCTTCTCGCCGATCCTGAAGTTCCACTTCCGCGCGCAAGCGACGATCTCGGTGTCGATGAAGAAATCGTCGGTCTGCAGCGGCAGCTTGTCCCGGACCTCGGCCCGCATCAGCTTGTAGGCGCAATCGACATCGCGGACGCGGACCCGGAACAGGACCGCGACAAGGCGGTTGTATGCCCAGGAGATCAACGAGCGAAGGACCGTGTCGTAGCGGTAGACGCGGAATCCGATCACGAGGTCCTGATCGCGAATCATCGGTAGGAAGTAGACGAGCTCGGAGACGTCGAATTGCCGGTCGGAGTCGGTATAGAACATCAGACCCTTCTCCGCATGCTGAAGGCCGGTACGGATGGCGGCGCCGTAGCCGAGATTGCGATCGTGAACGAACAGGCGGGCGGCAGGATAGGACCGCTCTACCCATTCCTTCGCCACGCGGGACGTCCCATCACTGCTGCCGTCGTCGACGACGATCACTTCGTAGTCCTCGGCCAAGGTTGGAAGGATGTCCAGGGAGGCCGCGATCATCGGCCCGATGTTTGCTTCCTCGTCGAAGGCCGGGAGGATGATGCTGAGCCCGGGAACCCGGGGATTCAACGCCGACATGTCTCCGGGGGCCCCCGGGTCGACCCCCTCAGCTGGTTGCTTTGACACCGCGTAAGAATACTTCGAAAGCAATCAGGATTTTGCTATGCGTGATCATCGGCACTCCTGCCACACTCGCTCAATTCGTCGGTGAGAAGGTCCATTCTGTGATTCCGACGGCTTCGTCGGTGTCCGACTTCGTCAAGCCGCGGGCGGCGAGCCCGGCCTCGATCTCGGACGGTAGCGGGAAGGACGGGATTTGACAGGAGAACACCTTGTTGCCGCCCTCAGCACGGAGAGCGTCCACCACCTCACCGACCTGAGCGTCCCCAACGAGGGCCTGGGGGTCAGCGATCGGTGAGACGTTTCTCACCCCGGCGCGCTCTGCCATCAAATAGCCATCACGGCAGATGAATGCGACCTTCTCACCCGAATCGGTGCGCGGCTCGATGAAGTCCACGGCCGGTTCGATTGCGAATGCGGTTGGCCCGTCGACGCTGGTGAGGAGCCGGTCGACCTGCTTCCATGGCGCCTGTACCCAACCCGTCGCAGTGATCGCCAAGCCGAGTCCGAAGAGGACAAGCCAGCCGAGCGCCCCGACCGAACGTAATGCTCCGAAACCGGCCGGGCGCCCGGCAACGCGCCGGACGACTATCCAGGAGAGAAGCGAAAGCGTCATTGCCCAGATCGGAAACAGCGCGACCAGTGTGACCTGGTTGCTGCGGCCCACGTAATAGACGCCCGCGGCGAGGCCGAACAAGGAGAAGAATGCAAGCATCCCGACGAGCACCCGATTCGGCTCCGCGCCCACCGCGAGAACCGCGGCCAGGATCAATGCTCCCGCGAACGTCGCATATAGAAACCAGTGGAAGCCGATCGTTTCCATTGGGATCAGACCGAAGCCCTTCGAGCCGTAGAGGTCCGGGTAGTAGGAGAGAACCGAAGGATCGGGAAGGGAGCCGCTGCGAATGAGCGTGATCAGGGCGAAGACTGCCGCGGCCACGAGAATTCCGACGAGCGCGTCGCGGAGGACTCGGGGCGTCCGTCCCCGCGGGTCGGGACCGGTAGCCGCCAAGAGGACGAGCGCAGCGCCGGCGGCCATGGCGGCCGCGACGCCGAAGTCCGGCGTGCTGATCGCGGCAAGGCCGGCGACGAAGAAGATGCCGCGCGGCCCCACATCCGGGCGCCTACCGCCGAGATGGCGAACCAGGAGCCAGGCCACCACCGCCGGGCCCACGTAGCGGATCGGCATGATCTGGAACACGTTCGCGTTGTTCTCCACCAGCGCTCCTGCGCCGCCGGTCGGCGTGAGGCTCAACGCGACCACCGGGATGAAGAGGGCAAGCCCGGAAAGGGATGACTCGGTTACCCCGACAAGCACCCGGTAGAACGCGAGCAGGGCAATACCGGTGAGCAGCGTCAGAATCCCCACTACCGCCCCGGGTTCGAAGCCCGTTACCTCGAAGGGCAGCGCAAGGATGTAGGGCAGCAGGTTCGAGTACTGGGCGGCGACGTCGACCCCGGGCGTTGCCCCGTTGACCACTGCCTGGACATCGGCGATGGTGCTCACCAGGTGCCAGCTGACGAACGGGGCCACTCCCGGAAAGGAGGATTCCGTCTGGATGACCGGGAGCAGGAACAGGATCACGACCAGCAACGCCGCCACCGGGGCGAGCATGATCAGCATGCGGTTGCCGGCAGCACGAGATGCGAGGCGCCGCGCTGTCGGATGAGACGCGGCGAGCGCGCTCGCCGCGGCAAGGACGAGCGCCAGCGCGCCCTGGACATTGCTGAAGTAACCGAAGCGCTGTCCGAAGAAGGGCTCGACAAAATCCCGCTCGGGCCAGGTGAAGGCCAACGCGGCGACAACAGCGACGGGGAGTGCGATCGATAACACACCCCCAGCACGCCGGACCCAGTCGGGAACGTGCTCTCGTCTTCGGCTGACGAGCACAACCACGGCTGCGGCTAAGACCGGCGCCGCGGCAGCGAACGCGTAGCGAGTGAACTCGGTCGGCTCTGGCTGGTTGAACTGCGGGCTCCGCTCGCTCGGAAAGAAACTGAACGGGTGCGCTGGAAAGAGAAAATGACCGATCGATGGAGCGAGAATGAGTGCACCGACGAGCGCGAGCCCCGCGGTGACCCCTGCAGCCAGATAGCCGGTTCGCCTCGCATCCTCGGGAACGGACGTAGCAGCCGGCTGACTCACCAAGCGGCGACCTCACTAATGCTCAAAACGGCTCCGTCGGCCGACACGCTCAGCGGTTCATCTCGTCCATGGCGCGACGAAGGTCGCCGACGCCGACGAACTTCGGGGGCGGGTTCGCGCGGTAGGTGATCCCGTCGCCCGGCCAGCGCAGTCGATAGATCGGCTTGCCGTCGGGCTTGTACGCGCCGACCATGGCGGCGCGACCCCACGCGACCACCCAGGAGTCGTTCGCGAGGCGCCGCGCCGACCCGCAGCACGACGATGACGGGACCTTCGGGTCGCTGACCGACTCCACCAGGGTCGCCGCGCCCGCATCCTCGTCGATCCGATAGCGGTCGGCGCGCGGTAGCGGGTCGTCGAGGTCGGTCCGGTTGTTGGAGACGGTGATGTCGCCGTCCGAGAGCACCCGGGCGTCATGCTGGCCGCCGAGCTGGGTAGTCGCCATGTGGGTCGTTGCGGACCTCGAGGCTCTCCGGTGTCTCGGTCCCGCCGAGCTTCCAGACGATCTCGCCGGTATCCAGGGCGGCAGGCCGTGCAGGACGGGCAGCAGGTCGATCCCGTTCCGAGCGGTTCAGGCGACGAAGCCGTCGAACCGCGTCCAGTCGTATTCGTCGTTCTCCCGGGACTTGGCCGTCGAGAACGTGAAGCCCGTCCTGACCACGCCGACATACGCCCGTCGCATCCGGTCGAAGTCGCCTCCGTCGAGCGACCGGACGTGGACGCCGAAGAATCCCTTCGGCGCCTTTGACGCCTTTGACGCCTTTGACGCCTTTTGGGGCCTTCGGAGGCTGTTGCCGCGAAGCTCGCATGGACACAGAGCAACGACACCGCGAAGGCCGTCGCCACGATCGTGCTCGCAAGCGCCCCGGTCGGGTTCGGAAGAGGCTTCACGCTGCGGTGGAGGTAGCGAGCGGGTCACCCCGCGGAGCCGGTTCCGGCT
>CAVWIA010000006.1:0-179447 GCA_963754965.1 uncultured Actinomycetota bacterium | reverse complement strand
GAAGTCGGTCCGTCGTTCGTCGGATTCGGGGGCTTGATGCTCAGGGTGACCGTCGGCGCGACCGTGTCGATCGTCCAGGTGTAGCTCGTCTGCCCCGCGTTTCCTGCTGTGTCGTTCGCCTTCACGGTGAAGGTGTGCGATCCGTCGGCCGTTGCCGGAAGTGTCTTCGGGCTCGTGCAGGCGGCGAAGGCGCCGGCATCGAGCTTGCACTGGAAGCCGCCGGAGATCGTCTCGTTGGCGCTGAAGGCGAAGTCCGGCGTGCTGTCGTTGGTGGGATCGACGGGCTTCGTGCCCAGGGTGATCGTCGGCGCGACCGTGTCGATCGTCCACGTGTGCCCGGCCGGGCCGCTCTGGTTGCCCGCAGCATCGATGGCCTTGACGTTGAAGCTGTGAGGCCCATCGGCGAGGCCCGAATGGGCCCTGGGTCCGCGCACGAAACGAATGCGCCGCCGTCCAGCTGACACTGGAAGTTGGCGCCTGCCTCGCCATCGGTGAACACGAAGCTCGGGCTGCTGCTGTTGCTCGGGCTTGCCGGAGCGGAGCTGATCGAGGGCGTGGGCGGAGGTGTCAGGTCGATTGTCCACGAGTAGGTAGTGGCGGGGCCCGTATGACCCAGCGAGTCGGTCGCTCGCGCCTGGAACGAATCGGCGCCCGCAAGAAGCGGCCCGTAGGTCTTGGGGCTCGTGCAGACGCTGAATCCGCCTCCGTCGAGCCGACACTCGAACGTGCTCGGCAAGCTTCCTCTTGTTCGAGGTGAAGCCGAACGTCGCGCCGGTTAGGTTGGTGGGGTTCTGCGGCGCCGGGGTGATGGTCACGACAGGAAGGCCGTGTCGACCGACCACGAGTAGCTCGCGCTGCCCGTGTTCCCGGCTGCATCGGTTCCTTTCGCGGTGAAGCTGTGCGTCCCGTTCGCAAGCCCTGAGAAGTCTTTCGGCGATGTGCAGCTCTGGAACGCCCCCGCATCGAGCTGACACTGATAGGTGACACTCGTTTGGTCAGTAGCGCTGAACTCGAAGTGCGCAGTGGAGACCCCGCTCGGATCCGGTGGCTTCGCCGTGAGCGAGAGAGCCGGCGCGACCGTGTCGATCGTCCACGTGTAGCTGTTTGCCCGAGGTTTCCGGCCGCGTCGCTCCCCCGGACAGTGAAGGTGTGCGGCCCATCAGCGGTTGCACTCAGGGTCGTCGGGCTGGAACAGGGCGCGAAGGTCCCGCCCGCGTCGAGCCTGCACTGAAAGCCGCCGGGGATGGGCTCGTCTGCGGTGAAGGCGAAGGTCGGCGTCGAGTCACTCGAGAAATTCGACGGCGTCTGGGTGAGCGTGATCGTCGACGGATCGGTGTCGATCGTCCAGGTGTAACTCGTCTGTCCCGGGTTTCCGGCCGTGTCGATCGCCTTGACCGTGAACGTGTGCGACCCGTCCGCGGTTGCAGGAAGTGCTTCGGGCTCGTGCACGCTGCGAAGGCGGCACCGTCGAGCTGGCACTGGAAGCCCCCCAGGAGCGTCTCGTTCGCGCTGAAGGCGAAGTCCGGAGTCGTGTCGTTTGTGGGATTCGTGGGCTTGGTGCCCAGGGTGATCTGCGGCACCGCCGTATCGATCGTCCAGGTGTAGCTCGTCTGCCCGGTGTTTCCGGCCGCGTCGATTGCCTTGACGGTGAAGGTATGCGACCCGTCTGCCGTCGTAGTGAGCGCTTTCGGGCTGGTGCAAGCGGCGAAGGCGGCTGCGTCGAGCTGACACTGGAACCCTGCGGGGACCGTCTCGTTCGCGCTGAAGGCGAAGTCCGGTGTCGTGTCGTTCGTCGGATTCGGGGGCTTGATGCTCAGGGTGACCGTCGGCGCGACCGTGTCGATCGTCCAGACATACGAGGTCACCGGCCCGGTATTGCCGGCCGTGTCCGTCGCCTTGACCGTGTAGGTGTGGCTTCCGTCGGCAGTTGAGCCCAAGGTGGTGGGGCTCGTGCAGGGAGCGAAGGCGCCGGCGTCGAGCTGGCACTGGAAGGTGCTGGTCTCGCCGGCCGAGAAGCTGAAGCTCGGCGTGGGGTCGTTCGACGGGTTGGCAGGCTTGGCGGTCAGCGTCGCCGTGGGAGCGACTGTGTCGATCGTCCAGAGATAGCCGCCTGCCCCGCGTTGCCGGCTGAGTCCGTCGCCTTGACCGTGTAGGTGTGGCTTCCGTCGGCAATTGATCCCAGGGTGGCGGGGCTCGTGCAGCGAGCAAGGCGCCGGCGTCGAGCTGGCACTGGAAGGTGCTGGTCTCGCCGGCCGAGAAGCTGAAGCTCGGCGTCGGGTCGTTGGAGGGGTTCAGAGGCTTGGTGCCGAGCGTCACCGCAGGCGCCACCGTGTCGATCGTCCAGCTGTAGCTCGTCGAGGAGGTGTTGCCGGCAGCGTCGGTCGCCTGCACGGTGAAGGTGTGGCTGTCATCCGCTTGCCCGCTATACGTGACCGGGCTCGCACAGGTGGCGAATCCGCCCGAGTCGAGCTTGCACCGGAAGCTGATCCCTCCCTCGGTGTCAGTGAACTCGAAGGCCGGGCTCGAGTCGTTCGAGGGATTCGAGGGCTGCGCCGTGATCGTAGGAGCAGGCGGAGGCGTCGTGTCGACCGACCATGTGTAGGAGACGACGTCGCTCTCGTTCAGGAGGACGTCGACGGCCTTCACCCCGAACGTATGCGACCCGTCACCGAGTCCTGAGTAGGACGCCGGGCTGGTGCAGAGCGAAAACGCGCCGCCGTCGATCTGGCACCTGAAGGTCACGAGTGGGTCTGCGTCAGAGAACGAGAGCGTCGCGGTGCTGGTTGCACTCGGATTCGGCGGCGCCGAGTCGATCGTCGGCGTAGGCGGCAGGTCAGTAGCCGCCCCCGAGGCAAGCGGGACGGCGAGCAAAATGGCCGCCAGCATCACGGCGTAGAGGTATGCGCGGCTCATGAAGCGGCGAGGACGTACACCAGGAGGACGAACCCGGCAGCGGCGTCAAGCGCAATGGCGACGAACAGGAGCTCCCGCTGGCCGCCGACTACGCCGAGAAGAGGTCGCGGTAAGGCCCGTGGGAGCGCGACTGCGAGCGCTGCCACGAGCACCGAGACGCCGATCATGAACGCCAGGAAAAACTGGAGCGCGGCCGGCAGCGAGATGGTTTGGCTCGCCGCGACCGGCACGAGCGAGCGGCCGAGGATCTCCGAGCGGCCCGGTCGTTCCGGTCGGAGGACCAATGTTGCCTTGGCGGCCGGTGCAGCCTTCGGGCGCTGGCGCTTCGGCTGCCGGCGCTGATGCTTGGCCACGACTTTTTGCTTCGGCGCCCTCTCTTGCCGCGCCGGAGGCGGAGGCGGCGGCGGCTGATACGTCTGCACAGGAGGAGGCGGCGGCGGGGGTGGAGGCGGCGGGGGTTGCGGATGCCGAATCGGCGGTGGTGGCGGATCGGGATTCGGAACCGTTGGCCCGCCCGCGAGCGCCTGTGATCCGCAGAACGCGTAGGCCGTGGTGATTCCAAGCAGCGCCAGACAGACCAGCAGCCCAATCCGACGGCCGAAAGACGCGCTGCGAACGGCGTGGTCTTGACCCTCATCGGACGTGTGAACGACCGACACCGACCTCCCTTCGGCTGTTTGGGTCTGAAGGCGCCTCTAGAACGCCACAACTCAGACTACGGAGGCACGCCGCCGGTTTTCGACGGCCTTTCGGGCAGAGTTTGGCCCCACGGGTTTCCCCACGGAGGCCACGGACCTAGCCGGACGGCTAGGACGCTCAGGCCGACAGGATCGGTGTGGGCTCGCCGACCGCCAATCAGAACGACGAGGGCGCCTCGCGGCGCCCTCGTCGTCGGCTCGGTGTCTCGCTTACGGCGATTCCGCGTCGTCGTTCTTCGAGGCGCCGCTTGTCAGCGCGACGCTCGCGATGTCCGCCAGCGTCGGGCTCGAGCCATCTGCCCGCTTCGCGTCGCGAGCTTCCTCGATCAACGCAGCCTGCTCGGGCGCGGTCAGCGCACCGCACGGGTCGGCCGCCGAACCGGTCATGGGCGCGGCGGGCTCGGTCGGCGGTGCGAGCGCCGGGTAGTACGTCGGGAAGAAGTCGATCGGCTCGACCTGCCGGAACGAGGCGAACTTCGACGGGTCGTTCCACTGGCCAGCGCCCGCGACGAGCAGCTTCACGTCACGCCACGCCGCCTGGGTCGGGAACGTGTGCTGGATCAACGGGTTCTCGGTCTTCACCATCGGGCTGCCGTCCCCGAAGTCCCAGTAGTACGTCAGGTCGTCCGTCGAGCCGCTCTTCGTGCGGCTGAAGCCGGCGTCGAAGGTGACCGTCGTCTGCGCGGTCGGCTTCCTCGGCGTCATCTCGAAGTATGCGATCGGCCGCTTCGGCTGGCTCACATGGCCACCCTCCTGCGGAGAGGCGATCGCGTACGAGAACCACGTCGCAATGAACTCGACGCCGCGCAGCAGGCCTTCCGAGGGCTTGTCGAACCCGCCCGGTCCGATGCACGGTAGGCGCACCTCTGCGTTTTCGGCCCCGAGAACGCGCTTGCTGATCCACGAAAGGGGGATTCCGCGAAGCTCTCAGGGTTCCACGAAGCGTGTTCGCCTTGTAGGGTTGCCGATCGAGGTATAGGGGAGTCGATCAAGGAGGGATTTCATGATGGGTCGTATGCGGCCGCGGCGCTCGCTGTGGCTGGGACTTGTGATCGTCGCGGTGGCTGCAGCAGCCGCTGCGGTGGCCATCGCCGCGCAAGGGCCGGCGGACCTCACGTTCACACCGCAGAGCGAGCGGCAGATGCAGAACATCGACGTCGGGCGCGCGTGGGCCAAGAACTACTACGGCGCTCCGAGCGCCGTCACCGGTTCGGCGCCACGGCGACGTGGGACGCGCCGCTGAACCAGACCAGCAACTACGCAAACGAGGCGCGTGACGTCGCGTCGAAGGGCGAGCACTGGCTGAAGTCGCACCGGAAGGTCGCGAACCGCGCGATCGTGCTCGACGTCGACGACACGACACTCACCACCTGGAACTACGAGCTCTACAGCAACTGGGACTTCAACCCGACCACGAATGCCCAGTTCGTCGGACTGACGGGCAGCACGTTCACCGGCAACGCGTTCCCCGCGACGCCGGGAATGATCGACCTCGTCAACCAGGCCAAGGGCTACGGCTACGCGATCTTCTTCCTCACCGGGCGCGGCGACTCGCAGCACCAGGCGACGATCGCCAACCTGATCAACGACACCGCGGCCGGGTTCACGGAGACGCCCACCGTGACCATCTCCGGGAAGACGATCACTGAGGTCGACGCCAACTACCAGGCGCCCACGCCGCTCAACAGCGGCCACGGCCTGCCTGGCCAGCCGAACTTCGCCGACGGCCTCTTCACCAAGCCGGCGATCGGCTCGTACCCGGCGTACCTGAACCAGCCGCAGTACTGCGCGGCGGCCATCGCGGCCAATGCGTCGTGCGCGACCATCCCGTACAAGTCGGGCACCCGCGCGTACATCGAGTCGCAGGGCTACGACATCGTCGCCAACTTCGGCGACCAGTTCAGCGATCTCCTGGGCGGCTTCGGGGACAAGACGTTCAAGATGCCGAACCCGAACTACTACCTCCCGTAACCGAGGGCGTAGACCGGCACATCGCCGCTCCCCTTCGCGACAGTCGAGGGGGCGGCGAGCGCCTACAATGCCCGGCGCGCCCTCTTAGCTCAGTTGGTAGAGCACCTCCATGGTAAGGAGGGGGTCTCCGGTTCGAGTCCGGAAGAGGGCTTCTCTGAACTCCTAGACGCTTGGCGTGCGGCCGCCACGCCTTTCAATAGCCTCGGGCAGGACGGAGTCGGGGAGACCCACGAGTTCGGCAACCGGACGCACTGCGCGCTCGAACTGGCGAGCAAGCGGCGCATCCTCTAACCGGTCGGCGCGGACCTCCTCCTTTACCCGGTATAGCCGCACCACGATCTTTCCGATCGTATCGGGGCTCACCTCGTCTGCCGAAATGCGTACGAAGAACTCGGGCGCACGCTGCTCCGTGATGTAGTGGCCGTGCTGTTCCTCGGGACCCTTCGGGTTGGGGAACGATCGCTGGACCCCGAGGTCGGGCAGCGCCTCCGCATGAAGAAGCCGATCATCCAACGTCACCTCGTAGGCGTTGCCGGCCGGGAATCCGGTCGGTCGCGCGAGCGGGCCATCCACTAGGTGACTGTCGAGGATCTTCAACCGGCTGTCGCGGACCCGGATGCGCAGCCGGATGTACTCCTCCCTGCTGGACGATGCTCGACTGCGGCCGCCCTTCGCGCGCTGGTCGCCTAGGTCCAAAACGTCCTTCTGCCTTGGTCGGCGGATGGCGCTCCGATCGAACCGTGCCTTGGCTCGACCACGCTTGCGCGACTGTGTCGCGGCATCGGGCTTGTCGCCCTTGCTCGTGCCACCGTACTTCCGGATCTCCACATCACCTTGGGCTTCAGCAGGCTTCGTTTGAACGGGCGCCTTGAGCGGCTTGCTCTTGTCCGTGCGGATCGCTGCCAGTCGCTTTGCTTTCCTCACCATGATGCCTCCCTACCAGTTCCGGCCGTACCGGTAGTCGCGAATCCAGCGGTAGTAGATGCGTTCGAGGCTGTACCCCGCGCGACCGCTGATGACGCCGAACCAGTCGGTGTTGTGTACGTAGAGATCTCCTTGCGCAACGGGTCCCTGTGGAACGGGCCCACGGCTCGGCCCCCGCCCGGCGCGCGCCGACGTTTGCAGGCCCCGGCCTCCACTGACCTTGTCCGGCCACGGACGCGGTCGCCCTCTGAAGTTGGCGACTTCGAACTGATCGGAGGGACCGAGGTTCCACTCCCCTACCCAGTCGCCGATGAAGTTGGCGCTTAGGGCGGACCCCGATGAGATCATCCGACCCAGGTATTCCTCCGCCCAGTCGTCGTGGTTCCACGCCCAGAGGTCACACCGGCCGTTACGGTCGATGTCAGCGGCGAAGAAGTGGTCGTGTCGCGCCAGTCCACCCCAGCCGGGCACGTCTCCGTCGTAGCGGTTGACGTATGCGAGACCGTTTCCGCTCGCGCGGAACATGCCCAGGTAGGGCATCGCCCAGTCGTCGCCGTTGAAGATGAAGACGTCGCAGCGTCCGTCTCCATTGAAGTCGCCGAGAATCAGCCTGTCGTTGCGCGCGAGGCCACCCCACCCTGGAATGTCCCCGTCGTACCGTGCGGTCATTGAAAGCCCGGACGACTGCGCCCGGAAGAGGCCCACGTACGCCATCGACCAGTCCCGCCCGTTGAAGACGACGAGGTCGTCGCGCCCGTCGCCGTTTAGATCTCCCACGAAGAGCTCGTCGTGCCGGGCGAGCCCGCCCCACCCCGGAATGTCGCCGTCGTACCGGTTGGTCATGTAGAAGCCGCTTCCCGTGCTGCGGAGGAGGCCGACGTACGTCATCGACCAGTCGTCGCCGTTGAAGACGATCAGGTCGTCTCGGCCATCTCCGTTGAGATCCGCGCGGAAGAAGCGATCGTTGGACCTGAAGCCGCCCCAGCCCGGAATGTCGCCGTCGTACCGTGCGATGAGCCTCAGCCCGCCGGTGCCATCCGAGACGAGGAGGCCGAGATACGGGAATGCCCAGTCGACGCCGTTGAAGATGACGACCTCGTCGACACCGTCACCGTTGAAGTCGCCAACCACAATCTGGTCGTTGGCTTGAAACTGCCAAGACCCCGGGACTCGCTCAACGCCACTGAAGCGGTGCGTGAAACCCGCCCCGTTGTTCTGAAACAACTGAATCGAGGTTCCATGGTGCAACAGCACGTCGCTCCGGGGGCCGCCATAGAACCGACCGGCATGCGCCCCACGGAAACGATGCTCCGTCTCATGATCGCGGTCGCGCTTGATCGACGTGTAGCAGACGGGGCAGTACTCCGGGCTATTCGAGTTCATGCGGCAGTCCTCGACGGGCCGATAGATCCCCGTGTTGAACGTGCCGCCGCCTTCGAAAAGCCCGACGTCGAAGTTGCTGCTCCAGTTGGCCGGCCGCGTGCCCTGGTTGTAGTTCGCGGCGGCTCCAACGCCAGTTGGGACAGGGGTTGTCGGGTTGATGAACTGCTTCCACTTCGTCGTGGCCCGGTCGGTGATCGTCGTGAGGTTGATCCACCCCTTCTCGCCGCCCGTGTAGTTGCCGGTTACGGAGTACTCGTCGGCGAACCCACCGATGCCGTGGCCAAACTCATGGGCGATGACGGTCCAGTTGACACCCATCGGAACATGCGCGCGACCGTTACCACCGCAGCCGCCGTAGTTCGGGTTGTTGAGCACGACGAGGATCTCGTTGGCATCCGGAACCCACGTGTTGAGTGCCGCCTGTAGAAGCACCTCGGTATTCGGGCCGTACTCGAGCCAGCAGTGAGACCACGAGCCGCTGAAGATGATGCCGAGCGCCGTGTTGCGGATGGTCTCCGAGACGACCGTGTCGTCGCTCGGATCGACGGTGCCTTTTTCGTCGTATGTCCGAACGCTGGCTCCGCTGTCAACCGACTCCAAGTTGACACGAAAGATGTTGAACGCCGAGGCGTCTTCGGAGTAGTAGTCATGCCCGAAGACGCCCTTGATCAGCGTGTCATCGACCCACTGGTTATAAGCCGCTTGGTCGGACGCAGCGAAGCCATCGCCCAGAACCGCAATGTTGCGCTTCGTCCCCGTCGGGCCCGCCCTCCGGAGAACCGTCATGCTGTCGGCCATCGCAGTCCTTTCGTTCGGGCCGCAGCAGATCCGCGCGAGGACTTGAACATCATGCGCTCACGAGCGTTCGAACGCAAGCACGGCCGGCGTACGCATGGCGGCTCGCGCACTTCGCTGGGTTCGTGATGGAAAGTGACTGGGAAGAAGCGGGTGCAAACCACGGAGTCCAGTGACTAACGCCAACGAGCAGAACCGCTTAAAAATCGGCAGCGGCGACGTTTGGCAGCCCGTGGCTAATCGGCTGCCAGCAAAGTACGCTCGCCCAGGCCACTCGTGAGCCGGGAGAGCAGCCTCGTCATATTGAGTCGCGCGGCGTAAAGAGCGTCAGACCGGCTGGACGAGCCAGCCGAATCGTTCCGTGACGAGGTTGGGAGCCGAGAAGTGGCCGCCCTGTTCATCGATAACGACCTCGGCGTTGGGCACGTTGTGAGCGAGCCACTCGCCATGCTGGCGCGGCACGAGCACGTCGGTCAGGCCGTAAGCGATGCGGGTCGGCACGCGGATCTCGGTCACGTCGAAGCCCCAAGGTTGGATCAGACAGAGGGCGTCGTCGACATAGCCCCAGACGCCTTGACGAAACGCCTCGTTAAGCATCCGTCGCTCCACCGCCTGCCGCTCGGGATTCGCCATTACAGCACGGTCAGCGTCAGAGAACTCCACCTCGCCCGCCTTGGAAGGATCGTCGGCTAGCCGTTCGAGCCACGCAGTCGCCATTCGGTCGATCTCGCGAGCGAGGAGGTCTTCGCCTTCCAGTGCCCAGCCGATCTCCTCGATGTTGACCGCGTCCATGCCCGCGAACCAGTCGAAGCCAGGCATGTCGAACGGCGCGACCCCGGCGACGCAGGCCGATCTCGTCACCCGCTCGGGCAGACGTGCGGCAACCGCCAGGCTGTGCGGGCCGCCCCAGGAGCCGCCGCTCACGGCGAACCGCTCAATACCGAGGCTGTCTGCGATCGCGGAAACGTCAGCGACGCAGTCGACCACCCGCCGGCCGCGGAAGCGATCGGAGCCGCCGTAGCCGGGCCTGTCGTAGGTGATCACGCGCGCTCCGACATCTGCATACGCGCTCGCGTTCGCCTGCCCGACAAAGCGCGAGCCCGGCGTGCCATGGAGCGAGAACACCGGGAACCCGTCCGGGTCGCCCCACTCGGCGATCGTCAGCGTCCGCCCATCGGCGGCCGCCACCGTGTGCGTGCCAGACGCCCCAGCCATTGCGGCATCATCGCGCACGGCCCGCGTGCGCGGCAGGCTCGTACTCGTCAGGGGACATTCCCGAACACTGGCCCACCCGATGGCGCTCGGGCTACACCGGCGATCGGTCGATGAGCGAGAAGAACATGTCGTCCAAGTCCGACCTCCTGCGTGGTGCGGCCCTTGCGGCCCTTCCTCTGGCTGCTTTCCTTTTCGGCCCTGTGCTCGACGACGCCGTCGCGCCGGAGAACGTACCGAGTGACCTGCTTAACTCGGTGCTTCCAACCGTCTTGCCGCTGGGAGCCCTCGTGATCGTTGCCCTCGTCAGCTACCGCCGCACGGGCAGTGCAGTTCGGGCGCTGAGGTATACCGCTCTCGCGTTTGGGGTGACGGTCGTCGGCGCTATCGCGTACCTCCTCCATGTCTGGTCGGAGGCATCTGGGTCATGAGCGCTTCGCTCGGGTGACATTCCGGCACGCTGGCCCATGCCAGACGACCCGGGGCCAGAGATGCCCACCTACACCTGGTACGAAGTCCAGAGAGGCCATCCGTTGCGCGTGAGCGTGAGGTAAGCCCACGAGTAAGCGCACGGCAACTGGCAGTTCGGAAATTCAAGAAATACGAGCACCGAGCTGTCGGCTGCGCTCCGACCGCAGGCACGCGCCGCGAGCGCCGAGTAGCGCTTGAAGCCGCGGACAGGCGGACCAAAATCAGCCCCGAGCGGTCCTCCGCTGAGGGGACCAATGAGCGCTCGGATCTGGAAGCGGGGCCATGCCTTGTGGCCCATGCTGCTCAGCTTTGCGTACACGCGCGGAACCTCGGACCTGAGCGCGCTGCTCACAGCCGCCCAGCGGGCCGGCCGGAATTCAATGCCTAGTATGACGTGCTGCGGACAGCCACCAGTCACTGCTACGCCACGCATTGGTGCTGAGCGATCTGCGTCAGCTGCGACTGAGGGTGAGGCCTGCAAAGATGCCAAGGCAGAGCGCCGCTGCGGACCGGAGAGAACGCTTCATCATGCCTTCCCTTCGCTTCGAAGACCACCATTCTTGCGGCGGTACGGTCATCCGGGCGGTAGCTTCGCTCGGGTGACATCCCCGCCCGCTGGTCCAGGCGAGGTTTTGCGACGCGCGGCTAGCTATCTCGTCGTAGAGTGGCCAGCGTGGGCTTCCGGGTCGTTCAGGCAACGGCGTTCGACTGGATCACCCGGCCACACGAGCCTGGCGAAGCGGCTAGGCACGTGGCCGAACTGAACAAGCTGCGGGGTTCGCGCACACGCGCGCGAACGTCTGGCGCTACGAATCAGGCGCGAGAGGGCGTCGCCATCAACACCGTTCCCAGGAGGAGACGTTCGTCGTCCTGGCCGGCACGCTGTCGATGTACGTCGGCGATCCACCTGAACGACAGGACATTCCCGCCGGCGGCGTGATCCACATCGAGCCGGGCACACCGCTTCAGGCGGCAAACCACGGAGACCACGATCTGATTGTTTACGCCTACGGTTATCCGCCTGAAAGCGAGCATGCCGACATCCTCAGCCCGGTCGTGTAGCGGTCTGCGAGCGTCAGTCTTCTGGTGACATTCCGAGACACCGGCCCATGCGGTGGTGGCGTCACTCGGGCAACGGCTGCTCCCTCGCCTTAGGATCTCGCTGTCCCGTTACCCGTGGAAGGGAGTCGTCTTGGCAGTCGGTATCCGAATCAAGCTTCCAGGTGTGACACAGGAACAGTTCGACGCTGCACACGACCAGATCAACCCGGATCGCTCCCCGTGGCCGGGGCTGCTGTTTCACTCGTCCGGGCCGATCGACGGCGGCTCGGGGAGTGATCGACTTCTGGGAGTCGCGGGCAGACTTCGACGCACACCTCGAATCCAACATCCAGCCGGGGATCGCCGCGTCAAGGGTGCAGATGCAGGGGCCACCGGACATCAAAGAGTTCCCGGTCCACGAGATCATCCACCCCTAGAGAGCAGCACTTGCGCGGGCAAGGCCTCCGACCGCGAGAGATCCTGCGCTACGGCACGTAGCACCCACGGCCTTCCACATTCCAGCCGTTCAGCGGGACATTCCCGCACACTGGCCCAGCCGAGGCTGATACGACGACGGCTTTCTTGGAAACGCCATCGCCGCCACGGAAGCCCTGTTAGCGTCGGCCCAACCTGCGACCCGCCGGACCATGACCGAGGACGCGATTCAGATCCGCGAGTTCCGCGAAGGAGACCTTGACGCCGTCGTCGCGTTCTCGCTCCGCGCCTGGGAGCCAGTCTTCGACTCGCTTCGCGAAGTCCTCGGCGATGAGATCTTCCTCCGCTTGCACCCCGACTGGCGCGCCAACCAGGCCGAGGCGGTCAGGTCGAGCTGCCTGAGCGAGGAGCGCGACGTCTTCGTGGCGGTCGCCGACGGACGGCCGGTCGGGTTCGCCGCCGTCGCGCTGAACGCCTTCCACGAAGGCATGGGCGTGATCGACGATCATCGGTGTCGATCCCGACTACCAGCGGCGCGGGATCAGCTCCCGGCTCACGGAGCACGCCACCGAGCACATGCTGCGCTGCGGCATGGACATCGCGGTCGTCGAGACCGGCGGCGATCCCGGCCACGCGCCTGCGCGGGCGGCATACGAAGCCGCTGGCTTCACGCTGCTCCCGATCGCCCGCTATTTCCGAATGCTCGGGTGACATTCCCGCACGCTGGCCCAGGCGAGCCACGATGTCTCCGCCGGACACAATGAGTGATTGCAGTCACTGATAGCCGGGGAATCACTGGCCCGCGCCGCATTGGCCGCCTGCGGCCACTCCCTACCCGAGCCGAGCCGGCGTCGGCTACGAGGCAGCGGTAACGGGCTCGCGGTCGGCCGCAGAGTGCTCCACCTCCTTCTCCGCCTCCTGCTCGGCCGCGGAGAGCACTGCTGCCGAGCCGGCCGCTCCCGCGCGAGAGCCGCGAGCGCCCAACCCGTGCCCCAGTGGCTTCTCCCCAACGCGCCGTCGACCGACCACTTGCCCGGTCCGTTCTCGGTCAGGCCGAAGACCGCGGCGAGCAGAACGAGGTTGTACTCGTAGCCACCGGCGCTCACCCAGACGCCCTTCTCCCAGTGGACGGTCTTGATCGCAGTGATCATCGAGCCCGAGACCGCCGCCGCGCCGAGTGGCGTGGCAGCGCCGAGGGCGAAGAGAAGACCACCGCCGGCTTCGGCGGCACCGGCGGCCAGGGCGTAGCGGCGCCCCGGCCGAAAGCCGAGCTGCTCGAAGAACCCAGCGGTTTCCTCGAGACCCCCGCCGCCGAACCAGCCGAAGAGCTTCTGCGTGCCGTGGCCGACGAAGAGCAGTCCGATCGTTGTTCGTGCCAGAGAGGCGAAACAGACCCATTACGACTCCTTTCTTTCGTCACTGTCGTTGGAAGAGGCGTAGGCGGCCTCGCGCACGGCCTCGTCCGACTCGAGCCCCGCGCCGAGAGCGCCGCCGACCGTTGCGAGCGAGGCGGTGAACCAGGCGAGCGTGGCGTAGTCAGCCGTCCCGACGGAGTGCCCGAGACCCGAGGCGAGCGCGTCCGGGCTGAGCAGCAGCTCAGCGGCAGCGAAGATCAGGAGGAAGAGGGCGGCGTACAGCGTGGCGATCCCGATCAGGATCGTCGCTGCGGTCGCGACGTTGAACAGGATCACCTGGTCGCGCAGGCGTCGGTCGGGCGCTCGCTCCCAGAGGCCGTGCGCGACGATCACCGCTCCGCTCGTGAAAGAGATCGAGGCGATGGACGCGAGCGCGAGTCGCGTCGACCCCGCCGTCGCGGAGATCCGCCAGATGTCTGAGGTGACGAGGCCGTACGCGCCGGCCACGACCGCTGCCAGCAGGGCGCGGTAGAGGCGGGCCGCCAGACGCCAGGGGCGGTTTGCCCGCACCATTCCGAGTAGGAGGCGAAGGTGGCCGAAGAGAACCTCCGGGACGAAGAGGAATCGCAGCGCTCCCGGCCGATCCACGGTGTCGGTGGCGAGCTCCTGGAGCACGCCGCGTCCCCAACGGCGTCTCAGGCGCGCGAGCGCACCGTCGCCGCTCCACTGCCCGCCGCCGTCGCCGACCAGCTCGCCGACGAGCTCGAGGAGCGTCCGCCGCAAGCGCGGCGCGAGGTGCAGCGCGCCGAGGGCGGGAAGCGAGACGACGGCGATGCCGTGCGTCGGGCTGACCTGCCGCGAGACGGGCCGGCGGCCGACCCGCAGCGGGAGGTCGGTGACGACGACGCCGAGATCCCAGTTCGCGTCCAGCAGCTTGCGCCGCGCCGCATCGATGATCTCGGTCGTCTGAGCCGGAGGCGCGACGAGGCGGTCCACCGTCAGCTCGGTCCGCCAGCTCGACGCCCAGGTCCAGCGCCTCGAGGTCGTGCGCGAGCTCGCTGGCGATCTTGGCGGTGACGTCGCGCGCGAGACCCGGCGCGACGATCACGCCGAGGGCAATGTCCGGCTGCGGCTCCGCGCGGTGCCGGTCCGCGGAAGCGGCTTCGGGCTTCGTCGACGCCGCCTCCACGACT
Source organism: uncultured Actinomycetota bacterium (assembly GCA_963754965.1). Lineage (GTDB taxonomy): Bacteria > Actinomycetota > Actinomycetes > Propionibacteriales > Propionibacteriaceae > Microlunatus. Next base: position 165,056 of record CAVWIA010000006.1, on the reverse strand, counting down.
CGAGCCTCGTCAGCGCGGGGCAGGCTCCGCGCTGACCTCGCGCTCGCCGGCCTCCTCCGGCTCCCGGGCCGCGCCCGTGTCGACGTCGAAGCGCAGCTCGCCCTCCAGTGCGTCGACCGTGACGCGGTCGCCGGGACCGATCGTGTCGGAGAGCACCATCCGCGAAAGCTCGTTCTCGACCAGGCGTTGGATCGTCCGCCGCAGCGGACGCGCGCCGAACTCCGGATCGAACCCTTCGTGGGCGAGGAACTCGACCGCCTCGTCGGTGAAGACGACCTCGATCCCCTGGGCGTGCAGGCGCCGGACGAGCCGGTCGAGCAGCAGCTTCGTGATCTCGACGAGCTGCTCGTCCGTCAGCGCCCGGAAGACGATGATCTCGTCGATCCGGTTGATGAACTCCGGGCGGAAGCTGCCGCGCAGAACCTCCATCAGCTCCGCTTTCAGCTCCTCGAACGACTCGCCGCGACGGGCGTAGTCCTGGATTCGGGCTGCGCCGAGGTTCGAGGTCATGATCACGACGCGTGTGCTTGAAGTCGACCGTTCGCCCCTGGGCGTCGGTCAGGCGGCCGTCGTCGAGGATCTGGAGCAGGATGTTGAAGACGTCGGCGTGCGCCTTCTCGATCTCGTCGAAGAGCAGCACCGAGTACGGCCGCCGCCGCACCTGCTCGGTGAGCTGCCCTGCCTCCTCGTAGCCGACGTAGCCGGGCGGCGCGCCGACGAGGCGAGAGACCGTGTGCCGCTCCTGGAACTCGCTCATGTCGAAGCGGACCATCAGGTTCTCGTCGCCGAACAGAGCCTCGGCGAGCGCGCGGGCGAGCTCGGTCTTGCCGACGCCGGTCGGGCCGAGGAAGAGGAAGCTGCCGACGGGTCGCTGCGGATCGCCGAGACCCGGCGCGCGAGCGCCGGACCGCCTCGGCGACCGCGGAGACGGCCTCGTCCTGTCCGACGATCCGGCCGTGCAGCTCCTCTTCGAGCTTGATCAGCCGCTCGCGCTCCTCGGTCGTCAGCTGCGAGACGGGGATGCCGGTCGCCCGTGAGACGACCTCGGCGATGTCCTCGGGCGTGACCTCCGCGGCCCGCTGGCGGCCAGTTCGCCGCTCGTCGAGCTCCTGCCGGCGCGACTCGACCTGCTCTCTGATTTCGCTGGCCCGCTCGTAGTCCTCGGCCGCGGTCGCCTGGTCGCGCTCGCGCGCGAGCCGCCGCAGGTCCTCCTCGAGCGACCGCGTGTCGTCGTCCTTCGTCTTCGTCCGCAGCCGCACGCGTGCGCTCGCCTGGTCGATCAGGTCGATCGCCTTGTCTGGCAGGAAGCGGTCGCGGATGTAGCGGTCGGAGAGCTCGGCGGCGGCGACGATCGCCTCGTCGGAGATCCGCACGCGGTGGAAGGCCTCGTAGCGGTCCTTGAGGCCGTGGAGGATCTCGATCGTCTCCTCGACCGTCGGCTCGCGGACGAGCACCGGCTGGAAGCGGCGCTCGAGCGCCGGGTCCTTCTCGATGTTCTTGCGGTACTCGTCGAGCGTCGTCGCGCCGATCACGTGCAGCTCGCCGCGGGCGAGCGCGGGCTTGAGCATGTTCGAGGCGTCCATCGCCCCCTCGGCGGCGCCCGCGCCGACGACCGTGTGCAGCTCGTCGATGAACACGATCAGCTCCTCGGACGCGCCCCGGATCTCGTCGATCACGGTCTTCAGCCGCTCCTCGAACTCGCCGCGGTACTTCGTCCCGGCGATCATCCCGGCCAGGTCGAGTGCGACGACGCGCCGGTCGGCAAGCGTCTCGGGAACCTCGTCGTTGACGATGCGCTGCGCGATCCCTTCGACGATCGCGGTCTTGCCGACGCCCGGCTCGCCGAGCAGGGCCGGGTTGTTCTTCGTCCGGCGCGAGAGGATCTCGATCGTCTGGTCGATCTCGTCGGCGCGCCCGATCACGGGGTCGAGCTTGCCCTCGCGTGCCTCCTGCGTCAGATCGCGGCCGTACTCGTCGAGTCTCGGCGTCCGGCTCGTCTCGCGGGCACCTCCTGTCGGCTCGACGCCGCGGATGACGGCGCCGCGGAGCTTCGTGTGCGAGACGCCGAAGCGCTCGAGCAGCCGTCCGGCCTCACTGTCGTTGTCGCGCGCGAGCGCAAGCAGCACGTGCTCGGGCCCGACGTACGAGGCGCCGAGCTCGCGCGACTCGTCGTAGGCAGCGAGCAGCGCGGCCTTCGCGTCAGGGGAGAGCGAGGGCGCGACGTCCGTCCGCTCGCGCCTTCTCGGCCTCCTCCTCGACCTGGGCCGCGATCGCGTCCGGGTCGGCGTCGACCTCGCGCAGCACGTGGCGGACGACGTCGTCCGAAGGGCCGCGTGCAAGCAGATGGTCGGTGTCGAGGTCGAGGCTTCCCCACTCGAGCGCCGTCTGCGCCGCGCGCTGCAGCAGCTCGCGGGTGGCGTCGCTGAAGAACTGGGTGACGTCGACCCGTTCGACCTGCCGCGGCGGGTGCCGCGACCCGCCCCGTCGATGGCGTCTGGCCGAAGAAGTCGGAGAAGAACTCGTCGAACAGGCTGCGGCCGCCGAGGCGGCTCGACATCCGCTCTTCGGCGAGATCGAGCTCGCAGAGATACTCGGTTTCCTGCGTCCCGTCCGGACGAAGCCGGACCCTGGACGCGACTGCCGGTCGCCCGTGACGTTGGCAAAGGTGCTCGACGGCCATCTCAACCCCCTGTCGCTAGGTCAGTGATCTGGGTTGCACACGAGGCGACCGGCACTGTCAGCGCCCTCGCCTCACTTCGACTTGATCTCGATCTTCTGGCGCTGCGCGCGCTCGGACTTCGGAACGCGGACGGTCAGGACGCCCTGGTCGAGGCTCGCCTCGATCTTCGAGGCGTCGACCTGCTCCGGGAGTCTGACGCGGTACTCGAAGCGCCCGATGCGGCGTGTCCGCCGCCGGAGGGCGCCCTTGCGCTCCTTCTCTTTGATCTCGCCCGTGATCGAGAGCTCGTTGCCCGCGACCTCGATATTCACGTCCTCGCGCTTGACCCCCGGAAGCTCCGCCTCGAGGACGTAGGCATCGTCTTGCTCCTCGATGTCCACCAGCGGCGCCCAGCCGGCTCCCTCGGTGATCAGCGGCGACTGCAAGCCGAACCCGCCAAACGTCTGGTCGAGCATCCGGCGCATCCGCTGGGTCATCTGCTCGAGCTCGCTCAGCGGCTCCCACCGCTGCGGCTCGGTTGTGGAACGACGCTCAGGAAGAGTCTGCGACATCAGCTGCCTCCTTGGTACTTGGTGGTTCCGGTCCGTGCCACACCTGGCGGCACGAATCCGCTATCTGATGTCTAGCCGGAGCCTGTGCCGACAAACTGTCGGATCTGCGACAGTGCCGGAATCGCGCGCTCGGTTTCCCTCGCCCAACGGAAGCCGCGGGCCGACAGCCCGCGTTTCGCTCCCTGGCTGCGCGCGACGATGACACAGGGGGACTTCGAAGGGTTGCCCGGGGACGACGTCGAGGCGCTTCGTCGCTTTGCCACCCGTAGCAACTATCCACGGGGAACGACGATCTTCCGCCAGGGCGAGCGGCCGCAGGAGCTCTTGATCATCGAAAAGGGGGAGCTCGAGCTCATCTACGAGACGCGCTCCGAGCGGCTCGTCGTGCAGATCCTGTACGCCGGCTCGAGCGTCGATCATCTCGCGATCCTTCTCGGCATCCCCTATCCCTACTCGGCCGTCACGTTGAGCGAGGCTACGCTCCTCCGCCTCCGTCTCGACACGATCCGCGCGCTTGAGGAGCTCTTTCCTGAAATCGCTTTCCGCTGGCTCGGCCTGCTGGCCCACGCGCTTGACCGTGCCCACCAGCGGCTTCTGGAACTGGCCGGCAGGTCAGCCGTTGAGCAAGTCAGTCATCTCCTCTTGCATGAGTCGGCGGAGCGCGACGAGCCGACGCTCGAAATAACACAGGAAGAGCTCGCGGCCACACTGGCGCTGAGCCGACAGACGGTCTCGCGCGCCTTTCACGACCTGGCGAGCGAGGGCGCGATCAAGCCGGAACGCCGCCGCGTCCGCCTGCTCGATCTCGAGAAGCTGCGCGAACATCTTCCGCGCTGAGGCCGGGCCAGGCCCCGCGGGACTTGCGACCGTCGCGCGCTTCTGTCGCAGATCCGACAGTTTCCACCCGCTCGCCGAGGGCTAGCTTCAAGAACGTGAACGTCTTGGCCGGTGCCGCCCGGATGGCGGGTGCCGTCCGGGCTCGAGAAGGACGCCCGCGCCGCGGCGAGTCGCGGGGTCGGCGATGAGCGACGGGGAGATCCGGTCTAGCCATCTCCTGCGTCGGCGACCCGTCCACGCGACGAGCGGGGTACTCGACGAAACCGGCCAGGAGCCCGGCTGTGGTGGAAGCGAGCCGGCGGGGCCGGTGACGAACGGCTACGCCTGGAGCGGCAGGATGCGCGCGACCGGGGAGGTCGTCGAGACGATGATCCCGCGCCGCCTCGACCGGCTGCCCTGGAGCCGTTGGCACTGGCTCGTGGTCACCGGGCTCGGCATCACCTGGATTCTGGACGGGTTCGAGGTCACCCTCGTCGGCGCGATCGCGAGCATGCTTACCCACACGGACGCGCTTCGTCTGACGACCCGGCAAGCGGCCTCGGCCGGCACCTTCTACCTCGTCGGCGCGATCGCGGGCGCGCTCATCTTCGGCTACCTCACCGACCGCTTCGGACGGAAGAACCTGTTCACGATCACGCTCGCGATCTATCTCGTCTTCACCGTCGCTTCCGGCCTGGCGTGGAACTACTGGAGCTTCGTCGGTTTCCGCTTGCTGGCCGGGGCCGGCATCGGCGGCGAGTACTCCGCGATCAACTCCGCCATCGACGAGCTGATCCCGGCGCGCGTCCGCGGTCGCGTCGCGCTTGCGATCAACGGCAGCTGGTGGGTCGGGACCGCGGGGGCTGCGTTCTTCTCCTACGTCCTGCTTCACGGACTGCGCGAGTCGATCGGCTGGCGCCTTGGATTCTTCGTCGGCGCAACCCTCGCGCTCGGAATCATCATCATCCGCCGCTTCATCCCCGAGAGCCCGCGTTGGCTGCTCACGCACGGACGCGCGGCGGAGGCAGAGCAGGTCGTTGACGACATCGAGGCCGCTGTCCGCAAACAGCACCCGGTCTTGCCAGAGCCGGAGGGCGCGCCGATCGTGATCGAGCAGCGCCGACGACTCAGCTTCCTCTCGATCGCCAGGTACGTCATCCAGAACTACCCCCAGCGAGGCCTGCTCGGCCTCGCGCTGATGACTGGCCAGGCGTTCCTCTACAACGCGATCTTCTTCACGTACACCCTCGTGCTGACGAAGTTCTTCAGCGTCGATGCCAAGACGGCTCCCCTGTACCTGATCCCCTTCGCCGTCGGGAACTTCCTCGGCCCGCTCCTGCTCGGGCCGCTGTTCGACACGCTCGGGCGCCGCGTGATGATCCCGTTCACGTACATCACCTCGGGGCTGCTCCTGATCGCCACCGGCGAGCTCTTCGTCCACGACGTGCTCACCCAGACGACGATGACGATCGCGTGGTGCGTGATCTTCTTCTTCGCCTCTGCCGGTGCGAGCTCGGCCTACCTGTCGGTGAGCGAGCTCTTCCCGCTCGAGGCGCGCGCGATGGCGATCTCGCTCTTCTATGCGTTCGGCACCGGGCTTGGCGGCGTTCGCGCCGACCCTCTTCGGTGCCTTGATCCAATCGGCGAGCCGGACGAACGTGAACTACGGCTATCTGATCGGAGCAGGGCTCATGCTCGCCGCCGGCGTCATCGCCATCTTTCTCGCGGTTCCGGCTGAGCGGCGTGCGCTCGAGGACCTCGCTTCTCCATATACAGCCGTTCGCGGGCGGGGCCCCACCTCGATTGCCGCTCCTGCGCGGGCGAGCTAGCGCGCCGATGCTCGCGTTCTTGGCCGGCCGCGCGGGCTGCGCACGGAAGGCGAGCAATCGAGGATGGCGCAAGGGCGCTTACGTAGACGAAAAGAGCTGGCGAGACTGGTCTAAAGTATGTGCGCACGCCTGCCCGTTCATCGTGAGGCTGCGCACGGCGGCGCATCACGATGACGGTTTCCCGCCTGCTGCGGCGTCGCTCTCAAACGCGGGCACGTTCTCGAGGCGAGGCAATCCGCCGTCTCTTGACCCGCCCGGCTACGTTCATGCTCGAAGCTGGGGTCAACGTCGAAACAGGAGCGATCGACATGCTGAAGGTGCTCGCCTTCCTCACCAAGCGGAAAGGTCTCGAGACGTAGGAGCTAATCGATTACTACGAGAATCACCATGTTCCGTTCGTCTTGAGCCTCGTTTCGGCGAATCCGCTCGTCTATAAGCGCAACTACCTCGTGCGGGGCGACGAGTTCAATCGCGAATCCACGAAGCAGTGGCGAGCTGATCGAAACGCCATCACCGCAGCTCGGAGTGACCCGACGATCCGGAGTTGACCGTCAAGGACGGATCGAGCCGCGCCGATCATCCTCGATCGACGCGATCGCAGGGCGTCTACGGGGTGCGACCGGAGCTGCCCGCCCGATCGGCGCTGACGGAGTCGGTCGCATCTCGCCGTCGACGGAGGGCGTGACAGCAGCGCGTTGCGGTGGTGATCGTAAGGCCGACGTCGAGCAGCCACCTGGCGCGAGAGCGGCCCGACCGACGTGACGCCGTCGTCGACGCGCGGCGTCCCGGCAGCTGGCGATGCCCATCACCCGCTCACTGCGTCGCCCAGTTGCACGGCTACGTGAACCTCGCGCCCGCTGCCTGGGTGGCGCAGACCAGTTCCGGCCTGACCGTCGGCACCGAGCGTGCGCAGGAGGTTATCTCGACATTGACCGGCGCCTCTACGGCTGCCACAGTGCTTTTCGTGTCTGCCACGGTTGACGCGTTCTTGGACGAGTACATCCGGCGCTACACAGCAGGCGATGTGAGAGGCGTGACCAACCTCTGCCACGTACCGTTCCTTGCGGTCCGAAGAGGAGAGGCGATCCACATGCCCGACAGCGGCGCCGTGTGGGATCACTTCGCTGCGGCCATCGGCGCGTATCGGCGTGCGGCGGGTGTTGAGACATGGAACCGGCTCGAGACCGACACTCGCCAGCTCGGCGAGCAGTCAGTCTTCGCCAGCGTCCACTGGAATGCTCTCGACGCGAACGAGAAGGTGGTCCGAGACACCTGGACGAGCTACCAGCTGCTTGGCACCGCGGAGGGGTGGCAGTTGCTCTCGTACACGAATCACTTCTGAGCTGCGCAGGGGTGGGCGCGTCTCGGTCTAGGCCAAAGTGAATTCAAAGCGACGCGCTCGCGTCGCCTCGCTCAACTATCTCGCTTCGGCGGTGCGGCTATGGGGCGATGGTGAGCCGCGTGATGTGTTGGCCGGCGATTGTGAAGTCCCAGCTGAGGTCGGCGGTGCCGCCGGGGAAGTTGCCGGTCAGACGGCCGGTGACGAGGTAGCGGTCGGGGCCGAGTGCTTTGGTACCCGTGATCTCGGTCGTGTAGGTGTATTTCGAGGCTGCGCCGGTCTGCCAGGCCCGGATCTCGGCCGTGCCGTGGCGTTCTTCGCCTTCGTCGATGACAGTGGCGTCGTCGGCGAAGAGGTTGACGATCGAGTCGATGTCGCGATCGGTATCGCGTTCGAAGTAGCGCGAGATCACGTCGGGGAGGTTGGTGGGCATGTGTCCTCCTTGGTTGGTGGGAGTTGGCGGCGAGGTCAGCGGAGTGCGCGCTCGGTGCTGCCCGGTCGGAGCAGAGGGATGGCTGGCGCCACGGCTAGAGCTCCACGGGGAGCCGCGCCTGGTCGAGGTCGACCCGGGCGCCGCGCATTGGGACACCTTCCGCGCGCAGCAGCTCTCGTTGCGGCTGTCCCTGGGGAATCGTCCCGTCGGCGCGGACGACGCGGTGCCAGGGAAGGTCGTGATTGGTCGCGAGGATGCGCCCGACTAGGCGAGGCGCGCGTGCGTCGATGTCGCCGTAGGTGCGGACGTAGCCCTCCGGGATCGCGCGGACACGCTCGATCACGCGCACGGCCCGCGAGGCGCGGTCGGTCAGGTCTGGTTTCGGCGCGCGGTGCGGCTGGGCTGGGGGGCGTGTACTACTAGTCATCGGCGAGGCGCGCAAGGAGTTCGCGCATAAGGGCCCGCTCGCCGATCGTGAGCGGGCTCCCGGCCTCGTCGATCGCCGCCGCAACCGACTCGACCGCCTGACGCGCGCCGGGCGTGTGCAGAGCCGCCATCTCCGTCGACACGTCGCTGATCGAGGCGAGCACGCTCTCGCGCATCCCCTCGGACAGGCCGAGATCGCGCTCGGTTGCGGGCTGCTGGATCAGGGTCAGCGTGACACCGGAGCAGGCGGCGAGGATTCGGGTGGCCGCTTCGGCAGGCGACACGCCCAGCCGCCCCTGAATCGCGGCGGGCTGGAGCGCCTCCAGCAGATGTGCCCGCACGTCCTCGGTGACGCCGCAGGGGACGCCGGGCTTGACGTTGCCGTAGATGTGGGCGTAGGCGCCGGGGTACTCGAGCCCGAACGCGACGTGGCTGTCCCAGCCTGCACGAATGTCCTCGAGCGGGTCGCTGTTGTTGCTGCTGGTGCTGCGGCTCCTCAGGAACTCCGTGAAGCCGTGGCTAACGACCGCGTCGAGCAATGCCTGTTTGCTGCCGAAGTGGTGGTAAAGCGTCGGTGCTCGCACCCCCGCCCGCTCGGTGATCTCGCGGGTCGAGACCGGCCCGCCGGCCGCCTCGTCGAGCAACTGGGTGGCAGCGAGCAGCAACCGGTCGCGGGTGGCCAAATCTCGGCGATCGGCGCTTGTTCCTGATGTCGTCCCCACTCCTATAGCGATGATACAACTCCGGGTATACCGGCGGTACAAGGACCGAGAGGAGCATGAGCTCTCGACCCACCGCAGAGTCGATGCGCGCTGCACGGGGCGCGCGGGTTATGGCGCGGACTATGGTGAGCCGCCTCCGCAGACGATTCGCGGAACCGTGACCTCCGGCGATTTCGTGTAGTCGCACGCCGCTTTCGCGGCTGACCTGGCGTCGGCCAAAATCGGCTTGAAATCATGGGTCCCGAACGGGGTTTCGTGACTTTTTTGGCCGTGTCGCAGTCGCTTAGAGAAAAGTGTGTGTAGTCGACTCTGATCTGGCGTCTGAACCGACAACACAATATGCTGATTTGCAGGGACTTTGACGGGAGCGACGGGACTCGAACCCGCGACCTCCGGCGTGACAGGCCGGCGTTCTAACCAACTGAACTACGCCCCCAGGGCGTTCCGGAGTTTAGCTAGGAGATTTCGGTAAGGCCCAACTGCCGCAGGAGCGTGATCGAGTCCGAGTAGACGTCCTTGCGGGCGACCAGGCCGTCCTCGATCGGGATCACGTCCATCCCTTTGTACTCGACCTGCCTACCGGTCGGCTCGACCTTGACTCCGCCGCGCGTCATCATGCCTTCGTGTGTTCCGCGGGCGGTCCACTCCTGGACGACGAGGTCCTCGCGGATGTACTGGCGGCGACCCTCGAAGTTGAGATCGGGAAAGACCGAGAAGATCCCCCGGATCGCGTTGCCGATTTGCTCTCGGCCGACGTTGAGGTCGCCGGTGACATGGTTCTCGAAGACGGAGTCCTCCGTGTGCATGGCGACGATCGCGTCAACGTCGTGGGCATTCCACGCGTCGTTGTAGCGGTCGATGAACTCCTGTAGCTCGGAGCCGTTCACGAAGCTAATAGCCTAAAGGGCTCGTGACCTGGGTGGACTGGGTCGTCGTCGGATTCGCTGCTCTGCTGGCTCTTCGCGGCGCCCAGCAGGGATTCATCGCGGGGGCACTTGCTCTGATCGGGCTTGTCGCCGGTGCGATCGTCGGAGGGCGGCTCGCCTCCGCCGTGCTCCAGTCCGGAAGTCACTCTCGGTACGCACCGCTGATCGCGTTGGGCGGAGGCATTCTGCTCGTCGTCCTCTTCCAGTCGCTCGGCCTTCGGATCGGACTCACGCTCAGGAGCGAGGTGCTGAGGATTCCGCCGCTCCGTTCGCTCGACACGGTCGCTGGCTTCCTGCTGGGCGCTGCCGCCGGTCTTGCTCTGGCCTGGGTGCTCGGGGTGGTCGCGCTCCAGTTCCCCGGCCAGACGTACCTGCGAAAACAAGTGCAGCAGTCGCTCGTTCTCCGCCATCTGAACAGCCTGTTGCCGCCCTCCACGGTGTTGCAGGCGCTGGCGCGGCTCGATCCGTTTCCGGCCCTCGGCGGCCCGCTCGCGCAGGTTCCGCCGCCGAACCCCCAAGTCCTGCGCTTGCCCGGCGTTCGCGGCGCGGCGCCTAGCGTCGTCCGCATCCTCGGGACGGCGTGCGGGCTCGGCATCGAGGGCTCGGGATGGGTTGCGGCGCCCGGAACGGTCGTCACCGCGGCGCACGTCGTTGCCGGCGAGCACGACACCACGGTCAATCCGTTCGGCTCGACGGCAGAGCTCGCGGCACGCGTGGTCGCATTCGACCCGACGAACGACGTGGCGGTCCTTCGCGTGGCCGGGTTGCGAGCGCGGCCGTTGGCGCTCGTCGACGCGCGTCCAGGCGCCTCGGTCGCGGTGCTTGGCTACCCCGAGGATGGTCCGTTCGATGCGGTCCCCGCTCGGATCGGGACGACGATCTTTGCGCTGATGAACGATGCCTACGGACGCGGGCCGTTCCCGCGGACCGTGACGACGCTACGCGGCACCGTTCGCCACGGCGACTCGGGCGGTCCGGCCGTCGACGCGAGCGGAGCCGTGGAGACGACGGTCTTCGCCGCGCGAGTGGGCGGGGGCAGTGGCTTCGGGGTGCCCACCTCTGCGGTGAGGAAGGCCCTCGCGAGCGCGAAGGGCCCGGTTTCGACCGGGCCCTGTGCGCCTTAGAAGAAACTCCTGATTCGCGCTTGGTTAGCTAAACGGCGGCGCGGCCACTCGGCTTCCCAGCAGTTCGAGCGCGGCTTCCGGCTGCTTGAACGGCGGGATGACGTAGACGCCGGCCGCCTTGTCGCGGGCCTCCGCATAGAGCTCCCTCGCGAGCGCGAGGCCCTCCTCGGCCGCACGCGGGCCGGCGTCCCGCAGCCGGTTCTGGACGTGCTCCGGAACCACGATGCCGGGGACCTCGTTGTGCAGCCGCACGGCGAGCTGGTGGGAGCGGACCATGAAGATCCCGACGAGGACCGGGATCGGCCAGCCGCCGAGCAGCTCCTCGAAGCGGTCGAGGTAGCCGAGGTCGAAGAGCGCTTGCGTCATCGCAAACTGCGCCCCGGCGTCGAGCTTTTGCCGGAAGCGGTCGAGCTCGGTCTCGAGGTCGTCGGCTGACGGGTTGACGGCGACGCCGAGGAAGAACGACGTTGGTGCGTCGATCGCCTTCGCCGTTGAAGTCCTCGCCCGCGTTCAGGCGCGAGACGACCCGCGCGAGGCCGATCGAATCGACCTCGTAGACGCCTTGCGAGCCCGGGTAGTCGCCGACGTGCGGGGGATCGCCGGTGACTGCGAGGACGTTTCGGACACCTTCCGCGTGGGAGGCGAGCAGTTGGGATTGCAGGCCCATTACGGATGTGTCTCGCGGGGTCACGTGCGGAATCGTCTCGATTGCACAGGTGCGCTCGATCGCGACCGCCGCCATCAGGGCGTTCGCGCGGGCCCGGGCCATCGGGTTGTCGTTGATGTCGACGAAACCGACCTCGCCGGAATCCTTCAGCGTCTTGGTGACGGCGAGCATGGCGTCGTAGGTGCCGCCCTTGGGGGGGTCGAGCTCGACGCACGTGACCCACTCGCCCGTGCGCAGCTTTCGCGCAAGCTCGGTCTCCTCCGGGCGCTCGTGGGCGGCCACGACGAGCTCGCGCTCCGCGGCGGCGAACGGGGCGGTCGGCTGGCGCTCCTCCTCGACCGCCCGGGCGATCGCGGCGATCTCGGTGGGGGTCGTCCCGCAGCAGCCGCCGATCACCCGCGCGCCGAGGGCGCGGGCCTGTGCGGCGAACTCCGCGAAGTACTCGGGCGTGGCATGTGGATAGATGACGCGGCCGCCGGAGAGGCTGGCCAGGCCGACGTTCGGCAGGGCCGCGAGCGGCCGCCCGTTGCCCATCGCCTCGAGCGCGGCGAGGGCCGCGTGGAGGCCGGCGCCGTGGTTGGCGCCGACCGCGGCGAGCTCGTAGCCCGACAGCCGCTCGAAGGCGGCGCGCGCCGAGACGCCTCCGAAGGTCTCCGCGTCCTCGTCGAACGTGAGCATCGCGACGATGGGCAGCCGGGAGACGGTCTGCACCGCCTCGATCGCCGTTGTCAGCTCCTCGAGCTCGAAGAAGGTTTCGATCATGAACAGATCGACGCCGCGCCCCTCGAGCAGCGCTGCTTGCTCGGCGAAGATCGGCCCTCGCTCCGACGGGAGCGACGGCCCCGAGCTCGCCGAGCGGCCCGATCGAGCCCGCGATGAAGACGTCCCTGCCGGACACGTCCCGCGCCTCCCTGGCGAGCTTGACGCCTGTTTCGTTGATCGCCTCGAGCTCTTCCTCGAGAAACCGGGAGCGCAGCTTGTGGCGATTCGCGCCAAAGGTGTTGGTCTCGATCAGCTCGGCGCCGGCGCTGATGAAGCTCGTGTGCAGCGAGACGACGCTCTCCGGTGAGCGGAGATTGGCCTCCTCCGGGCAGCGCAAGCCGGCGACGGCGCTGGAGATCAGCACGCCCATCCCTCCGTCGGTTACTACCGGAGGCCCATGTTCAAGCCGTTTCTCGAATCGAATCGGCATCCAGGGAAGTGAACCACGGCAGTCAACCGAGGATGGGGGATAGGTCAAGTAGCGGCCCGACGCGATACTCAAATCACATTCCGAGAGGCGCCCCGATGCGGCGGGGGCGCTCCGGAACTCAGTCCCCGAGGCCCCGATGCGGCGTGGGCTACGGAGACATTTACTGCGGCTCTCTCACGGGAGACTCAGGCGGGGCCGGGGCGGCGGTCCCGCCTGAAGTTTGGTCCGGTAAAGCCTTGGCCGCATTCGGCCGATACCGAGTGAACGACTCCTCCAGTCGGGGACTGACGGCAATCATCCTGCGGCTGCGTTTGGAGCTCACCGGCGGCGGCCTTCGGGCCGCCGCCTCACTTTCTCCTTGTAACAGACTGTTACTTGCTCGGTTCGGCTTGACTAGGCGCTTCCACGGGGTCGAGTGTCTCCCTGGGGCGTGTCGAACTTTGCAACAGACTGTTACTTGGGATGGAGCAGGCGCCCCTCCATGCCGCCGGCGACCACGACCACCTGGCCGGTGACGTGGCCGGAGAGCTCGTCGGAGGCGAGCACGACGACCTGCCGTGCCACGTCCTCCGGTTCCGCGATCTTTCGCAGCGCCATCGTGGCGGTGACGCGTTCGAGCACCTCGTCGTCGACCTCACCGCGGGTCATCGGCGAATACGTCCAGCCCGGGACACACTGCGTTCACGCGCGCACGAGGGGCGACCCGGACGATCTCGTTCTTCAGGCTCAACAGCAGACCCTGGATGACGGCCGATTTCGCGGCCGCATAGTCCGCGTGTCCTGCCTCGCCGAAGATCCCGGCCGTCGAGCCGACGAGGACGAGCGAGCCGTGACCGCGCTCGGCCGCGCCGCGGAGGAAGCCGCGCGCGGTCAAGAAGCTCGCGGTGAGGTTCGCGTCGACGGTCTCGCGCCAGCGCTCGAGCGGCAACTCCCAGACCGGAACGTCCTCCCGCGGCCAGATGCCGGCCACGGCGGCGCAGACGTCGAGCAGCCCGACGGCCGCGAACAGCTCGTCGACCTCCGTCTCATCCGTCAGGTCCGCGCCCGCGACCAAAGCATCTCCGAGCTCGCTCGCTAGCGCCTCCGCCCGTTCGCGCCCGCGGTGGTAGTGGACGACCACCTCAGCGCCCTCGGCGGCGAAGGCGCGGGCGCACGCCGACCCTATTCCCCCGGAGGCGCCGGTGACGAGCACGCGCTTTCCCGCCAGCCCGGTCTCCATCCGTGAAACGCTACCGGGATGCGAGTTCACATCATCAGTGACATGGAGGGCATCTCCGGGATCGTCAAGCCGGAGCAGACGAACGCCACCAAGCCGCAGTTCGACGAAGGCCGCAAGCTTTACACCGAGGACATCAATGCCGCCGTTCGCGGCGCGAAAGCGGGCGGGGCCACCGAGATCGTCGTCATGGACTGCCACGGCGCGGGCGAGGGGTACAGCTGGAACTCCCTGATCCCCGAGGATCTCGACCCCGACTGCGAGTTCGTCGTACAGGATGAATGGACGGGCTACACGGCCTTCCTCGAAGCGGGTTGCGACGCTGCGCTCTTCGTCGGCATGCACGCAATGGCCGGCACCGCGGACGGCGTCCTCAACCACACCGTCTCGGGTGTCGACTGGCAGAACCTGTGGTTCAACGGGACACTCGTCGGAGAGACCGGAATCAATGCGGCGCTCTGCGGGACGTGGGGGTGCCCCGTCCTCCTCGTGACGGGCGATCGGGCGGCCGGTCGCGAGGCGAAGGCGCTACTCGGCGACGGACTGACCACCGTCGAGGTGAAGGAAGGGCTCGGTGTGAAGACCGCGCGGCTTCTGACCCCGAAGCGGGCGCGCGAGCTCGTCCAGGAGGGGGCGAAGCGCGCGCTCTCCGACCTGAAGGCCGTCGCCCCGTACGACCCCGGCAAGCCGTGCGAGATCAAGGTCGAGTACAAGAACACCGCGCCGCCGCAGAAGCTGCGCTTCCAGACCGGGGTCGAGCGCCTCGACGACCGCACGATCGTCTCTCGCGCCGATGACTGGTGGTCGGCCTGGAAGCAGTTCTTCTTCGCGGCGAGCTGATGGACGAGCCCTACCTCGACCTGCGGCTTGGCGAGCTGCTCGAGTCCGTGACTGAGCGGGGCGGGCCCGGCGCGGGCGCGATCGCTGCGCTCAGCGCCGCGAGCGCCGCCGCTCTGGTCGAGCTCGCGGCTCGCGCTACGGAGCTCGAGCAGTGGCCCGAGGCCGCGGGGGCGGCTGCCCAGGCTCGGAGGCTTCGCGAGCGCCTGGTCCCGCTTGCGCGCCTGGACGCCGAGGCCTACGAGGCCGCGGTCGCCAAGCTGCGAGAGCACGACGACGACTTCGCGCTCGGCGAGGCGCTTGCCCGCGCCGCGGACATTCCCCTCGAGATCGCCGATCACGCGGAGAACGTCTCGGCGCTCGCCGCGGAAGCAGCAGCACGGGCGAACCCGGACCTGCGCGCCGACGCAGCCGCGGCTGCCGCACTCGCGCTCGGAGCGGCATGGGCGGCGGCCAAGCTGGTCGAGGTCAACCTCGCCATGCATGCCGACGACCCGCGGCTGGCGCGCGCACAGGAGATCGCGGCCGGCGCGACGCGGACCGCCCGTGAGGCTCTGACCGTCGACGAGTGACCGCGGCGCTCATTGCGCTTTTCGTCGGCTCCCTCGCCGTCACGCTCGCAGCTGCGGGATTCTTCGCCCGCCGGCTCGACCGCGTCGGCCTGCGGCTCGGCCTGCCGGAGACGCTACTCGGTCTGCTGACGGCCGTGGCCGCCGACGCGCCGGAGGTCTCGTCGGCGATCGCAGCTCTGCTCAAGGGAGAGCACAGCGCCGGGGTCGGCGTCGTCGTCGGCTCGAACGTCTTCAACCTCGCGGCAATGATCGGCTTGAGCGCGATCCTGGCCGGCTTGGTCCGCGTCCGCCGCGAGTCGCTCGTTGTCGAAGGCGCCGTCGGCCTGGCCGTGCTGCTCGTGGCGGCGGCGCTGATCGTCGGTTGGCCTTCCTCCGGCCGCGGCGGTCGCGATCATCGTGGTCGTGCTCGTTCCGTACGTGACCGTGCTCGCGCTTGGCCCACGTGGCGTCGAGCGGTTGCCGATTCGCGGGCGGCGGGTTCCTGCACCGAATGTTCGGCGAGGAGCATCGCCGCGCGCGTCACGAGGGCGCGATCACAGGGTCTGCCATGCTGCTCATCCCCGCGCTCGCGCTGATCGTCGCCGGCAGCGCGCTGATGGTCGAGGCGGCAGTGCGGCTGGGCGACCGCTGGTCGGTGCCCCAGTTTCTCGTCGGGGTGCTCGTCCTCGCGATCCTGACGAGCCTTCCGAACGCGTATACGGCGATCCGGCTCGGCCTCCAGGGCCGCGGCTCGGCCCTGCTCTCGGAGACCCTCAACAGCAACACGATCAACCTCGTAGCCGGAATCGCGATCCCGGCGCTCGTGCTCTCGCTGGGGAGCTTCTCGGGTCTCGTCGCCTTCGATCTCGCGTGGCTGATCGGCATGACGCTCGTCGTGCTGGCGCTGCTCGTCCGCGGGGTGAATCGAGGGGGAGGCGCCCTCATGGTCGCCCTCTACGCCGTCTTCGTCGTCGTGCAGATCGGCTACGGACGATGATCGTCGCGCACCTCGATCTCGACGCGTTCTTCGCCGCGGTCGAGGAGCTCGAACAGCCCGAGCTGCGCTCGAAGCCGCTCGTCGTCGGCGGCGACCCGCACGGCCGCGGGGTGGTTGCGACGGCGAACTACGAGGCCCGGAAGTTCGGGATCCATTCGGCGATGGCCGCGGCGGAGGCGCTTCGTCGCTGCCCGCAAGCGGTTTTCGTCCGGCCCCGGCACAGCCTCTACCGCGAGTACTCGCGGGCCGTCTGGACTGCGGTTCGCGAGGTCGTGCCCACGGTCGAGCGCACAGGACTGGACGAGGGCTATCTCGACGTCGGAGAAGTGGCGGAGGACTTCGCCCGGGCGCGCGTCGTGGCCGAGGCGGTGCAGGCGGCCGTGCGGGGCGTGACGAGCCTCTCCTGCTCGCTTGGAGTCGCGACTTCCAAGGTGGTCGCCAAGATTGCGAGCGACCGCCGCAAGCCCGGGGGGCTAACGGTCGTGCCGGCGGGCCGCGAGGCGGAGTTCCTGGCACCGTTCGCCGTGCGCCGCCTGCCGGGCATCGGGCCGCGCGCCGAGGAGCGCCTGCGCCGCGGTGGCGTCGAGACGATCGGTGCGCTCGCCGCGCTGCCGGACGGCGAGCTGAAGCGAATGCTTCCGGGAAAGTCGGACCGCTGCTCCGCGCCCGCGCGCGCGGGATCGATCCGCGGCCGCTCGAGACGACCTCGGAGACGGTCTCGATCTCGACCGAGGAGACCTTCGACCGCGACATCGCCGACGTCGAGCAGCTGAAGGCGGAGGTACAGCGGATGGCAGAGCGGGTTGCCGAGCTGCTGGAGCAGGGAGGTCAGACGGCGCGGACGGTGACGACGAAGGTTCGCTATCCCGACTTCTCGATCCGCAGCCGCTCGACGACGCTGCCGGTCGCGACCGACGACGCGCGCCGCCTCGCCGAGCTCGCTTGCGGGTTGCTCGACCGCGCGCTTGCCGATCGGCCCGGCGCGCTCAGGCTCGTCGGCGTCGCCGTCTCAGGGCTGGAGGACCACCGGCAGCTGGCGCTTCTCGCGCTAGTCCTCTTCGGTCGACCAGCGCGCGACGTCCCGGATCGAGACGATTCCGATCGCTCGGTCGCCCTCGACCACCGGAATGTGGCGAAAGCCGCGCTCGAGCATGATCTCGGCCGCCTCTTTCGGCGACGCCGAGGGTGCCAGCGTGATGGGATCGGGCGTCATCCACTCCCGAACGCGCGCCTCGCTCGAGTGGGTTCGCCCAGCGACCGCGCGGGTGAGATCGCGCTCCGTCAGGATTCCGATCAGCCGTCCGTAATCCGAGACCGCCGCGGAGCTGACCTCGCGGTCGACCATCTTCTGTGCGGCCTCGCCGATCGTGTCCTCTGGGGCCACGGTCAGGACGTCGCTCGTCATCAAATCGGACAGCGTGCTCATCGGAAGCGCGAGCATAGAAGAAAGCAGCGCTGCGACCTACTGCGCGTCCAGTCGTGCGTCCTCGAGGTCGAGGTCTCGTGTAACGCGGATCATCACGTCGTCGTTGATCCGGCCTTCGCGGCGGAGCGCGACCACGGCTGCACGCTCGGCGTCGAGCAGCTCGCGGAGCAGGCGCTGGTAGGCCTGCGACTGCTCCTCGATCGCACCGTCGTCGTCCTCTGAGAAGCGAGCCACGAAGCGGTTGCGCCGGAAGTCCATCTGGCGGCGAAGCCGGTCGGCCGTATCTGGGCGCACCCAGTCTTCGTCGGCGAGCTCCTCGAGCCGCGCGAGTGCCGCATCGGCGGCGTGGATCCGGGCTTTGGACTCCTCCTTCTCGGCGAGGTTGTCGGCCTCCACCCCGAGCACGCGGATGACGAACGGCAAGGTCAAGCCCTGGAAGACAAGCGTCGCAACGATCACCGCGAACGCGAGGTAGATGATCAAAGCACGGTCCGGAAACGGGTCGCCTGCGTCCGTCGTCAGCGGGAGCGCGAGCGCTGCGGCCAGCGTGACTGCGCCGCGCAGCCCCATCCACGAGACCACTGCGGGGCGCTGCCAGGGTGGTGCCGGATCACGCCTCTCCGACAACCCCCAGAGAAACCAGGGTACGTACGACAGCGGAAAGATCCAGATGATCCTGATCACGATCACGGCCAGGCCGACCAGGGCGGCGTCGCCCAGCAGCTCGCCGGCAGAGCGGCTCGAGAGCGTGTCGAGGATGTGGTGCAGTTGCAACCCGACGAGGCCGAACAGGAGAGCGTTGACGACGAAGGTGAGGATCTGCCACATCGCGGCGCCGTCGAGCCGCGTCTGCACGCTGGTCAGCTCGGGCGTTCGCCAGCCCATGTACACACCAACCGTCACCACGGCGAGCACGCCGGAGACGCCGAGCGCGGCGGCGGGCAGGTAGGCGAAGTATCCGGAGAGCAGGGCGATCGTCACCTCGACCGGCGGGTTGTCGATCCGCCGCCGGACGGCGGCGATCAGGAAGCCGATCACCAGCCCGACCGCGACCCCGCCCACGGCAGTCCAGACAAACCGCCAACCGGCCTCCCAGACCGAGAAGCTGCCGGAAAGAACGGCCACGACCGCGACGCGATAGAGGACGAGCGCGGTCCCGTCGTTGACCAGGCTCTCTCCCTCGACGATCGCCACGATCCGTCGCGGCACTCCGAGCCGCACCGCGATCGACGTCGCGGCTAGGGGATCGGTCGGCGACACGATCGCACCGAGCACGAAGGCCGGCCCCCAGCCGACACCAGGGATGAACGCATGGGCGACCATCGCAACCCCGACCGTCGTCGCAGCGACGAGGCCGACCGCGAGTGCCGAGATTGGAATGACGTTCTGCCGGAGGTCGCGGAGCGACGTGTAGAAGGCGGCCGAATAGAGAAGCGGCGGCAGGATCCCGACCAGCACGACGTCCGGCGGCAGCGTGATCGTCGGAATTCCAGGGACGAAACCCAGCGCGAGCCCGCCCAGCACGAGCAGGATCGGGTAAGGAGTCCGCAGGTAGGGCGCAAGCACGAGCAGCGCCGCGATCGCGACCAGCAGCGCCAGCAGCACGAGGTCTTGGTGCGGGCCGAAGCTCATTCGCCGCCCCGACGATACGCATCGCCCACGGCCCTGTGAAACCTAGTCCCTCTGTGGCCTCCCGTTGCGTTTATTCCTCCGACCGGCAGGTCAGACGGCATCCCGGCCAACTGATTGCGGCGGGATACGACGAGGGGCCACGCAGCCTTGTCGAGAGGCGGGGCAGACGCCTGTTTATTGTTCGTCGTCGCCGTGACGGCGGCGCTTGTCTGGCTGATCGCGTTCTTTGCGCGCGAGGCCGCTTAGGGAATGCGCCACTGAAGTCCCGGATCAGTCCTGGGGCTAAGCTCACACAATGCTGGTCCGCCTTCGCCGCTCATTCAGCGATCGCAGAATCGCAATCGTGGCCTCGTTGGGCGGTCTCTCGATGGTCGTGATCGCGATGATCGCCTTTCAGACCAACTACGCCGGCAAACCGGAGAACCTCGCCATTGCGTGGAACCTGTTCCTTGCCTGGATTCCGTTCGTGCTGGCGCTGGTCATCTACGACCGGGGCAGGTCGCACGCCTCGCCTCCAGCCCTTGGGGTTGCCGCGGTGCTTTGGCTGTTGTTCTTGCCCAACGCTCCTTACGTCGTCACGGACCTGAAGTACATCAACGGATTCAGCGGCGCTTCCGCGGTCTACAACGTCGTGCTCCTCGCCTCGGCGGCGTCGACCGGGCTACTCCTCGGCCTCACCTCGTTGTTTCTCATGCACGTCGTCGCGCGGCGCCTGCTTGGCGGCCTTCAACGCCTGGGCGCTCGTGGTCGGCGCGGTCGCGTTGAGTTCCTTTGGGATCTATCTCGGGCGCGTCCAGCGCTGGAACTCCTGGGACGTCTTCGCTCGGCCCGGCTCCTTGTTCGGCGACCTCGCCCGCGGGCTCCTTCATCCGCTGAGTCACCCGTATCCGATCGCGGTGACGATCCTGTTCACTTCGTTTCTGCTGGCGAGCTACCTGGTCTTCTACTCGTTCGTCCGGCGGAGCTCGCTCGTCAACGACTAGGGTTTGGGCGAGTACACCGGGCGGTTCGTCGCCCCGGCTCCGTTGAGCCGAACCCGGCTCGCTAACGCGTTCCGTGTCGATGTCCAGTGCTAGTGTCGAGCGGCTTCGATGCTGCTGTCACTCGTCTTAGGGATCGCGCTCGGGCTCTCTTTGATGGTCGTTGCAGTTGCGCTGACGCCGGCTAGGGTGATGCGAAGATCTGTCGCAGTCATCGTCGAGGACCGACGTGAGACCCTCTTGTACGGGGGAGTCGCGGCCGCGCTCGCTATCGGCCTCGGTCTCGGAATCACGCTCGTGCTTTCATGAGGGGCCAACAGGGAAATAGGCACTACGGCGGAGCCGGGCTCGAACCAGCGACCTCCTGCTCGTAAGCAGGAACGAACGCCGCATAGATTCTCTCCTGCTTCCGAACTGCCTGCCGCCGCAGAGAATCCGGAACGAGTTGCTGCCGAGTGGCAAGCGACAACTCTCTCAATCGGTGCGATCGTCACGCCGCCGCAACAGCCAGCGTCCCGACTCCATTTTCTCGAGGTCGAACCTCTCGAACACGGACGAGAGTCCGCGGTTGACAAACTCGTCGATCCGTCTCTCGAGGTCTTCCTTGTGCCCACCGGCTGGGTCGGCGCGCGGCGGCGGGAAGTCTGAGCGAAGCCCGGGCGCAACTATTTGGAACAGGCGCTCGGCCCGCTCCAGGTCCTTGAGCGAGTGCTGACCGAGATCGATGATCTCCGCGCCGCCGGGCAGCTCGGCAGGAAGCAGTGCGCGCGTCGTCTCGGAGACGAGCACCTGACCGCCGTGGGCAGCGCTAGCGATCCGCGCACCGCGGACGACGTCGAGCCCGAGGTAGCCCTCTTCCCCGAGGGTCGGTTCGCCGGTGTGCAAACCCATTCGAACCTTGACCTCGGCTTCGCCCGGCCAGCGCTCGGCACCCAGCGCCAGCTGCGCGGCGAGGGCGCCATTCACGGCATCCCGTGCGCGAGGAAAGGAGAAGAACAACGCGTCGCCCTGAGCGTCGATTTCGGGACCGTCGAGCCGGGGGTGACGTTGACCACGACAGTCGTCGCGGAGGTCCTCGGCACGGGCAACAAGCTCGCGCTCGGCACCGGATGCATGGTCGATCAGACGGAAGTCATCTACGTTCCGAACCCCGAGAACAACTGCGCAGACGCGACCGTGAAGATCGTCGGGAAGCGCTAGGCCCGCGAGCCGTCGCCTTCGCCGGCAAATGAGGCCGCCGTTGTGGCCTCTCGGCTCGCGGCGCTGGGACGCTTCGGCCAAACGGCGGCGGGGGCATCGTGAGCGAGGGCTGCTGACGCGCCCCTGGCGGAGGCATCCTCAACAGTGGCACTGCGACTCTGAATGACAGCACGGTCACCACAACAGCGCCGACAACGGGGGAAGGCGGCGGCATCTTCAATGTTGGAACGCTGACGCTCGACGGCACTACGATCAGTGGCGACACGCCCGAGGACTGCTTCGGCTGCTGATCATCGTTCGAAGGGGCGGCTGCCGCTTCGTAGCCGCCCCTCGCTTCCCGCGCACAGCCAGCTCCTCGAGCCTGACGATTTGCCGTCCGAACGGGACGAGCGCGTCCGGTCGTGCGAGGTCCCTATGGCCCCCTCTCCTGTCGGCGGAATCGAGCCGCCTACTCGCCGCGCGTCGTCTCTCGTTCAACCGGCATTGCCGCGGCGTTGCACTTCGAAGGCGCCGACGTCGACCCTCCCGTTGACGATCCGTGGGTAACCCGGGCCACGCTGGTCGGTGATCAGACCCACGGCCGCAGCGTTGTCGCCCGCGTCAATCGCGACGCTGCCCGGCCCGAGCGCGATCGTCTGCGTCGGTCCACCGTTGTCGCCGAGCGCCCCGAGGTTGAGGTCGGCCAGGCTGACCTGCGTGAAGCCCGGGCCGCAGGTCGAGTCGTCCGCGATGTTGCTCGTGCTAGAGGCGTCGAGCACACCCGAGCAGTTTCCGCCTTGGCTGCTGCCGGCGACGATCGTGTTCTTGAGCGTCGCGGCGCCGACGTTCCAGATCCCGCCACCGTCCGTGGCGCTGTTGCCGAAGAGCGTGCTGCTCTTGACCGTGAGCGTGCCCACATTGCCGATGCCGCCGCCCGGTCCGCCCCCAAATGGGACCATCGTGGTGTTGCCGGCAAAGGTGCTGTTCGACACGGTAAGCGTGCCCACGCCGTTTGCGATGCCCGCACCTCCGTCCTCAGCGTTGTTTCCGGCGAAAGTGCTTCGTCGGATCGTCCCCGAGCCGATCAGGTCGATGCCGCCGCCGCCGCGGGCCTCGTTACTCCAGAAGGAGCTGTCCACGACCCTGAGCGTGCCGAGTATGAAGATCGCCCCTCCCTCGTCCGCGCCGTTCGCGGAGAAGGTGCAGTGTTCGACGATGAGCGTGGCTTCGCTGGAGATCCCTCCGCCCTGGGCGGCGCCGTTCCCGGAGAAGACGCTGTTTGCCACTTTGACCGTGGTGCCGTCCCTGCTGGAGATGGCGCCACCGGACCCCTCGGTCGTGAAGTTCCCGACGAAGGAGCTGTTCGCGATGCTCAGGGTGGCGGCGGCGATGTCGTGGATAGCACCGCCCTCGCCGGCGCCGTTGCCGGAGAAGGTGCTGCCCCTGATGGTGAGCGTGCCGCCGGCCGCGTTGAAGATGCCGCCGCCGTGGTCGGCATTGTTGTCGGAGAAGGTGCTCTTCCTGACGACCGCCCTTCCATCGTTGTAGATACCGCCTCCCAGCGTCAGGTTGCCATCGCCGTTGCCGGAAAAGCTGCTGCGTCGCACCGTGAGCGTGCCTCCAGCCGTATTCCAGATGCCGCCGCCATTTCCGAAGGTCCCTGTCTTGTTGCCCGACAACGTGCTGTTCGTGACGACGAGGGTGCCGCCGTTAAGGATGCCGCCGGCGTTCGCGGCGACGCCGTCGGCGACGGTGAGTCTGTGGAGGGCCAGCGAGGCGCCGGCGCCGACCTCGAGGACGCGCACCGTCCCTTGACCGCTAACGATGATGCTTTGGCTGGAGCCGTCGATCGTGAGGTCGCTCGCGACGGCGGGCAGGGTACTTCCCAGATTGATTTGACCGCTGACGCTGAAGGCGATGGTGTTGGCGCCGTGGCCCGCATTGCAGCCTCCTACGGGCGTGTTGCTGTTTGCCGCCGTGATTGCGTCGCGAAGCGTGCAGTCCAGGCCGCCAGTGCCGTCCGCGGTCGTGTTGACGGTGATGGTCGTGCTAGGAGTTAGTGCGATCGCAGCGTTTGGCACGACCAATGCGCATACGAGGGCCGCCAATCCGATGGTGAGTTTGACCTTCATCCGAGCCTCCTCTGACCGGTTCCGTCCAGTCGCGAAGGGAAAGAGGAGCGGGCGGTCTGACGGGCCAGATCTAACCGTCTGCCACCACTTCTCCGCTGCGGCCGAACGACGAAAGTGTCCTACTGCGGGCCACGAAAGTCAACGCGAGGGTGAGCGAGTAGAAGAGGTCGCCGCGACGGAGCACGCCGGGGTTGGAAGGGCAAGCGCTCGTCGTTGCGACTGCGGTAAGAAGTAGTCCTTTCATACCTGACCTCCCTGCCTGCCTTCGTGACCATAGGTCGATACGAGGTGTCTGCAGCAAGGCTCGCGATCGCCTCTAACGCGCCACTAACGCGGGCCTCCAGACGACACGGCGCTCTGTATGTGACAACGATTGCAAGGTTGCGGCCGTCGTAGACTTGTGAGGCCGCTCGGCCCCCGGAAGGAGGAGCGCGTCGACCTCGCAGGCTACCCGCGCACCGTCTTCCGCCGTGCGCTCGACCTGCTCGTCGCGAGGCGACCGGGAAGGAGATCAGGTGGGTCACCCTCGCTGAGGCACTCGACCTGACGGTGCTGATCGCGCAGAAGGAACCGCACTGGCATCCGCGCGCCGAGGCCCGATGGCGGTTGCGCTATCTCGAGGCAGCGACAAGAGCGAACAGCAGGCCTCGGCGGCCTCAGCATCTGGCGCATAGCAAGATCCTTCGGCAACTTGGATCGGTCACGCGTCGCTTCTCTATGTAGCATCTACGCGGCTGCGGCAGTAATCGTCGCGAGTTCTGCGGTTCGCGACAGTCTTCGACGAGGGGGAGACATGTCAGCCAACCGGAGACGGCGAGCGGCCCAGACTCCGCGAGCCGCCACCTCAGCCAGAGCAACGCCTCTCGAAAACCGGATTAAGCAGGAAGTTAAGGTCGGGATCAGGCAACGGCTCGGCCTGGGCGACGGTGACAGACTTCCTGCGGGGGTTCAGGGTTTCGACTGCCGCGCGTCGACACAGGGACGACCTCGTCGCCTCAGGCAGTCACTGACGAATAGAACGCATGATCTAATCCATGGTAGGCTGAGCCCATGTCTATCGCGATCCAGACATCCCTGTTTGATGGTGCCCCAGAAGTCGCACTGGGATCGCTGAGCGGGGGTCTGGTACGCCAGGAGCTTGGCCGCGGCGCCTGGGTCGATGTGTTGCCAGGATGGATGACGGGCGCCGATGCCCTCTTCGATGCGCTGCTTTCAACCGTCCATTGGACCGAGGAGCGCCGCCAGATGTACGAACGGGTCGTTCTCGTGCCACGGCTACTGCGCTTTTATGGCGAGGATGAGGTGCTGCCCGATGCTGCTCTCACCCAAGCGCGCGATGCGTTGAACGCCCACTACGAGCCGGAGCTTGGCGAGCCATTCCGTACGGCGGGAATGCGCCTCTACCGGGACGGCCGCGATTCGGCGGCCTGGCACGGCGACACGATCGGCCGGGGGAAATCGACCGACACGATCGTTGCCATCCTCTGCGGTTTCTCTCGCGCGCAACTTCCTGCCTCCTGGCTGCGTAGGTGGTGGCGTCACTATCAAGCATCAGGTCGGCCATGGCGACCTGCTCGTGATGGGGGTGGTTCTTGCCAGCGCACCTGGGGAGCATGCCGTGCCGAAGACGGCTCGGCCCGTGGGCCCGCGGATCAGCATCCAGTTCCGGCCCCGTGGGGTCCGCTAGGCGCACTCTGCGTCCGTGGGGCTCGGCTGGACGGGCCAGCCGCGGCCGGCAGGGAGGGGAGGTAGCTCTCCGGGGGTCACGTATGTGGCAGATCCCCGATAAGCGACCCCGCTGAGCTAATCGCGCGGAGTGCAGCGCCTGCACGGCCTCAGCTGACCGGTCCAGCCACGGCTCGTCAGTGCTTCTGCCACTTGCGCAGCGACTGCACACGGGCGGGTCTCGATGCCGTACTCCAGCCGTAACGCAGCGTGGCCATCGCCGCCAGAACGAAGCGGTTGTCCCGCTCGATGTCCCGGAGCTGCCATCACCTTCGTGGCCTAGCCGTCCATCCAGCTCGACGAGCAAGCGGTACGCGTCGTAGCCGACGTCGCTGTAGTAACGCTGCCCCACCCGTTGACACTGCCGCCGGCCACGCGGCAGCCCGTGAGCCCGCTCGACGTTACGGAGGTATCCGAGCTCAAGTGGCGACTCGGCGCCCTCGGCGACATCCGCGAGGAAGTCGGCGAGCAGCCGCCGATGGAGCATGCTGGTCTCGTTATCCAAGCAGGCAAGCAGCCGTGAGGGTGTGGTGAAGACCAGCTGGACCGCCCGAGTCACGAGACGAACGACATCGGAGACCGATCCAGCCGCTGCAGATCGACTATCCGTCGACGACTCGATCCGCAAGCCGCGGTGGTGGCGCGCCGATCGTTGTTGGTGATCGCGATGTCGGTCGCTCCCGAACAAAGCGCCACGGCCCGGCAGCGCGTACCCGGCGGACACGAGGCACCAGCACGTCGATAACCTCGGGCGGCACGACGAAAACTTGTGGAGGAAGCCCGACGACTGGGCCCAAGCCGAGATCCTGCGCCGCCCAGCAATATCCCACCCCAGGCGATCGCGAGCCATGGCGGCACTGTCGGCAGCGTGAAGAGAGGCCGTGGGCCAGCCGCTGCCAGGATCCGCCGTTGACGAGTCTGCTCAAGACATCGCGTGAGAGTCCGTGGTCGATCACCTGACGATGCGATACGACCCCGCCTTGAGTCTCGGCCAGTGCGCTGAGGTCTAGGGGGATCTCGCGGCGTGCGTACACGCCCTGGACTATGCGGATCTGAGGCCGAATCCGGACGGGCTCAATGTGGAGTTGTGGATGACGGATCAGAGCCATCGAACGCCTGTGGACAGGCTCCGGGGTCAGTCATCCGGGGATATCTCGGCGAAGGTGACCCCGCTGAGCTAGCGCGCAGACATAAGGGGAGCCATGCCAACCGCTCGGGCGGGGGCGTCCGCGTCGCCGCAGATCGCGAGCCAGTTCGCCAGCATCTGGTATCCACCTTCGGTCAACACCGACTCAGGGTGGAACTGCACCGCCTCGACGGCCAGCTCACGGTGGCGAATGGCCATGATCACTCCGCTGGCGGTAGTGGCGGTGACCTCCAGTTCGCTGGGGAGCGTGGCGGGCTCGATCGCAAGCGAGTGGTAGCGCGTGGCGGTGAAGGGAGTGGGCAGTCCCGCCAGCACTCCGGCGCCGTGATGATGGATCAACGACGTCTTCCCGTGTAGCAACTCTGGAGCCCGATCGACGACGCCGCCGTACGCGACGCCGATGGACTGGAGGCCGAGGCAGACGCCGAAGATCGGGACCCGGCCGGCCTGCGACTTGACCACGTCGATGCACACGCCCGCTTCTTCGGGAATGCCCGGCCCAGGAGACAGCAGGACACCGTCAAGCCGGGACGAGAACTCAGGGTCCGCGAACCGAGGATCGTCATTGCGCCACACCTCGACGTCAGCGCCGATTTGAGCGAGGTATTGCACCAGGTTGTAGACGAAGGAGTCGTAGTTGTCGATCACGAGGATCTTCGGTCGCGGCACCTGCCTATTGTTCCCCGCCGGGATCTTACGGGCGAATCGATGGACGCCACGAGGCAGAATTCACCACCGGCCCGGGAACGCGGGCCGAGTCAGCGAATGGGCGCCCGGCAGCGCCGGTCATCCTCCGAGTGGACGGCTGTTGGGCAGGTCGAGGGCACCCTCATGGGCCGGGAAGGTCGCCTTCGGCAGCTCCTGCTCGTGATAGCCGAGCCCGTATGCCTGCACGTACTGCTGATAGATCTGGATCGGCTCGGAGCTGGCCAGCGCCGCGTGCAGCCGGGCAGGGTCTCCATGGCGCTGATGGCATAGGGCGGCGCGTAGGGGACGCCGTGAAGCACGACCGTGTTGCCGACGCACTTGACACCCGTCGTGGAGATCACGCGCTGACCCTGAATGGTCATGGCCTCCGCGCCGCCGCCCCAAAGCGCATTGACTACCGCCTGGATGTCTTGCTGGTGGACGACGAGCAGGTCGGGGTCGATGCCGTCGGCGGCCACTGAGGCCGGCGCATCGCTCAAGGTGACTGTCACTGCAGGTCCGACGACCGCGGTCAGTCCCGCCGCAACCGCCTGGTGGTCCCGCAGCGGCGCGAGATCGGGCTCGTTCTCCGCCGCGCTCAGCCTGTCGACCTCTTCACGGACACCCGTTAGCCGGCGTACCAGCTCGGCGTTCCGCCGTGATTGATCCTGGATAAGGCCGACCAGATCGGTGTTGCGGCCCGGGCGAAGGTCACTGCCCTGAGCGTTCCAGGCGCTGACCATGATCATCAGGCCAGCCAGGACGCAGACGGCTCCGGTCAGTGCCCTACCGAGCGGTCGCCGCCTCTGATCGCGCCGACGTTGGGCCTCCCTGGCTCGGGCCAAGACGCCCAGAACCCGGTGCCACAATCCGCCAGCAGAAGTCAAAGGCAACGAGTTCCTTTCGACGCCGGCGGTCCGAAATCGTTCCGGCGATCGTTGATTGATTACGCTACCTACTCAACCAGCAAGGGAGAGATCGTGCCCGAGTCGAGAACCCGGAAATCCGCTGAGGAAAAGCAGCGGCTCAAGTCGCGGCAGGCCGCTAAGCCGAAGAAGGTCAAGGCCCCGTCCAGCCGTCGCTGGGTCCCACCGACCTTCATCGCCGTCGGTTTGCTGGGCGTTGCCTGGCTGATCGTGTACTACGTGGCCGGCCAGTCAGTTCCCCTGATGAGCGCCCTGGGGAACTGGAACATCCTCATCGGCATGGGTGCCATGGCCGCCGCATTCGGCATTGCGACCCTTTGGAAGTAGTCGCCGCCGTAATGACAGCTATGTGATTCTCCACACTGGGGATAACTACTGTGGACAGCGACGTCATATGGGCTCCTGTCACGCCACGATCGGTCGGCGCCAGGGGGAAGAGTCCAAACCGCACGGAGCGGACAGGAGACCCGCCCCTATGGTGGCAAATGATGACCGGTTTGCCACGGCGAATCGCGGAAGCAGGATCAAAGAGTGTATTCGGGTCTGGTCCAATACCAGGTGCTCGACAACCGCTTGCGCGCCGCCAAGGCTCCGACGATCATGATCAACCCGGCCAGGAGGGCGGCAATCCAGGCGGTGCCCAACGAAGCCTGGACTCCAGCGCTGATCAGCAGCGAATAGCCGGTGAGGACCAGCGGCGCACTCAGCGCGAGCGCCCAGCCGCCAACCATCAGGATGCGCCGCAACCAGCGTCCGACGTCCTCCGTGGCGATGACCCAGAAGGATCCGAGCGCGCACAGTACGCCGATTTGATGGGCGGCCAGACCCAAGTAAGTGACATTGAGGGCGACACCAAGCTGTAACCGATTGGTCACCGGTCCAAAGCCGGGGGCGCTCGCATCGGCAGTGACGAAGAAGCGGCTGGCCCAGATCAGCGACCGGCTAAAGCTTGTAGCGCCCTCCACGCTGATGTGAGGCAGCACCACACTGGCGATGACCAAACCGAGCGCCAGGAACATCGGCACCAACCGGATCAAGAAGCTCCGGCGGCGCTGAGCCTGTATGGCCGGGTCGGGCAGAATCATGCATCGACCTTACGTGGCGTCACGGGGGGTGTGCCGAGCCATTCGACCTGCTCAGAGCGCGCACCAAGTCAGGCCTGGCTGACCACGTCCAGCTGGATGTGCGCAGTCACAGCATCGTGCAACTTCACGCCGACGGTGTGCGGACCCACGGACTTGATCGGAGTGCCGATCTCGATGCTTCGCTTATCCACCGTGGGACCTCCGGCCTTCTTGATCGCGGCCGCCACATCAGCCGCGGTGACCGCACCGAAGAGCCGTCCGGTATCACCGGCCCGCACCGGCAGCTCGATCGCCAGACTTTCCAGCTGGGTACGGACCTCGCTGGCATGGTCCAGGCCGCGGATCTCGCGAGCATCACGGCTCCGCTTGATGCCGTCGATCTGCTTCTCGCCGCCCTTGGTCCAGCGGATGGCGAAACCGCGCGGCACGAGGTAGTTGCGGCCGTAGCCGTCCTTGACCTCGACCACGTCACCGGCCAGCCCGAGTTTGTCGACCGCAGCGGTCAAGATGAGCTTCATGTCGTCGATCTCCTGGCTCAGCGAGCCGTCGAGGCGTACGGCAGCAGCGCAACCTCACGGGCGTTCTTGATGGCGATGGCGACCCTGCGCTGCTCCTGTACCGACAGGCCGGTCACCCGGCGAGCGCGAATCTTGCCGCGCTCAGAAATGAACTTCCGCAGTGTGGCGGTGTCCTTGTAATCGATGTTCTGGCCGGAGCGAAGCGGGTTCGACTTCTTCTTCGGTATGCGCTTCGCGGGCGGAACGTTGGCCATGGTTGGTGCTCTCCTTGAGATGGATCGCCCCTTCGATCAGTCGGGGCACGTTTAGTAGTTGGTCAGAAAGGGGGGTCTTCCGACTGAGGGGTGCTCCACGGATCCGAGGTCTGCTGGGGACGGGCTCCCCCGCTGTCGCCGCCCGAGCCGCTTGTCGTCCAGGGGTCGGATCCGTAGTTGCCTCCGCCGCCGCTAGTTCCGCCGCCGGAGCTGCGGGCACCGCCCTGTCCCCCACTGGCATTACGGGAGATCTTGGCCGTGGCGTATTTCAGCGCCGGCCCGATCTCGTCGACGTCGATCTCGAAGACCGTACGACGCTCGCCTTCTCGGGTTTCGTAGCTGCGGGACTTGAGGCGGCCCTGGACGATGACCCGCATGCCCTTCTGCAGCGACTCCGCGACGTTCTCCGCCGCCTGTCTCCAGACCGCGCAGTTGAGGAACATCGCATCGCCGTCTCGCCACTCGTTGGTCTGACGGTCGAAGGTGCGTGGGGTCGACGCGACAGTGAAGTTGGCCACCGCAGCACCTGAGGGCGTGAAGCGGAGCTCCGGGTCGGCGGTGAGATTGCCTACCAGCGTGATGGTTGTTTCGCCTGCCATGCCGTTTCCTTCCGAAGAGGCCCTGGATCTGAAGCCGAAGTCAGGGGCTAGCGTGCCAGCTCGGACTGACGTTGGCACTTCATCGTTGTGATCTGTGGATAAACCAGTTCGAAGAGATCGAGCTCAGTGCAGATCTGGACGGATGACCTTGGTCCGCATGATCTGCTCGCTGATGGTGAACTGGCGGTCCAGCTCTTTGACGTCGGCGGGGTCGGCGGTCAGGCTGATCACCGCGTAGATTCCTTCGGACTTCTTGCGGATTTCGTACGCCAAGCGGCGACGACCCCAGATGTCCAGGCTGTCCACGGTGCCACCACCCTTGGTGATGACGGTCAGATATTGCTCGAGCGTCGGCTGGACCGAACGCTCCTCGGTGTCAGGGTCGAAGATGACCATGACCTCATAGGGACGCATGCGCGAACTCCACCTCCTCTGGTCTAGAGCGGCTGTGGGACGGCCCCACAGCAGGAGGGCGAATGCTGCCCGGCAGACCGGGCGGTGGCCGCGCGCCAGAAGGCGTGAGACCGAGGGTCAACACTACCCGCTGCGACACCGGCAGTGAAATTCACCGCAGCGTGGTGCGTGACCCGGCCGGCCTCAAGCAACGACCGGACGATTGCTGCGGATGATCGACTTCGGATCTACGGCGTTCTTGATCGACGCCAACCGCGTACGGGTCTCCGGAGACCATACGCGGCTGACGTCGCTGCTCATGCCAAGAAAGCCGTACACCGTGGTCCCGTCGGAGTGGCCGGACAGCTCGGAGCCCAGCCGGGCGAACGTGGCATTCAGTCCCTGGGTCACCTCAGGAGCGACGGGCACGCCAAAAGCGAACATCAGGTAGGGCGCGTCGATGCGGCTGGCGACCCCGTCATCGGGGTGTTGTCGTTCGAATGCGCCGCCGAGATGGCGTATCTGCAAGACCATCAGCGGCGACCCGCTCCCGGCGCCGGCAATAGTGGTCAGCTTCTCGACCACCTCGTCGTCGAGGTCATCGAGCAGGAGGGAGTAGTCGAGCGTGGG
This sequence comes from uncultured Actinomycetota bacterium, assembly GCA_963754965.1. Taxonomy (GTDB): domain Bacteria; phylum Actinomycetota; class Actinomycetes; order Propionibacteriales; family Propionibacteriaceae; genus Microlunatus. Next base: position 133,437 of record CAVWIA010000006.1, on the reverse strand, counting down.
CAACGGGTCAGTGGGTTCCTCGCCGACGGTGCTCAGCTCATTCATGGGGATTGGACGCATCAGGTCCATCACGATGCCCGGGACTGCGCGAAACGGCAGCAGTAGCCGCTCGGCCTCGTCCGCAGCGCCGAGGAAGGTGGCCGCCACCGAGGCGAAGCCTCGACCGCGGACCGGTTCCGGCAGTTCGGGCAGCGGTGGGAACTGATAGGTGTGGTACCAGACGGTGAGATCGTCAGGTGCCGACTCGGTGACCTTGCGGAACGCCCGCAGCACTTCCCGCATCTGCTCGATCGGCCACAACAGCCGCCCTCCGTACAACGCGGCGCCGGGGAACAGCCGAATGGTCATCGCGGTGATGATGCCGAAGTCACCCCCTCCGCCGCGCAGCGCCCAGAACAGCTCAGGATCACTGGAGGCGGTCACCTGACGCATCTGCCCGAAGCCGTCGACAAGGTCGACCGAGAGAACCGCGTTCGCCGCCAAGCCGTGCTTCCGGCCGAACCAGCTCATGCCCCCACCGATGGTCAGACCCACGACCGAGGGATCGGAGTTGCTGCCGGCCAGATAGCTGAGTCCGGTGCCCTCGAGAGCGGCCAGCAGCTCACCGGCCTTGACTCCTGCCCCCACTGTCGCCGTACGGGCCACTGCATCGATGGTGATGGCGTCGAGTGCATGAGTGCGCAGCAGCACGACGCCATCCAGTGGCCCGGTGGCTGCATGCCCGGTGGGCTGGGCCGTAATCGGGCGCTGATGTTGGGCCGCCCACCGGACGACATTGCGGACTTCGCCGGCGTCCGCGACCGGTACCACGGCCAGCGGGTTCTGCTGTATCGCCGCAGCCCATGGCGTTCGAACCGCATCCCAGTCCGGATCGGCGGACGTGGAGACACGGCCGGTGACGCTGCGCCGAAGCTCGTCGAGGTCTGCAGGAGCCAGTGGCTCTTGCCGATCGGTTCCTGACGTGGCGGTATTGATGGTCATTTAGCTGCCTGTCCGTGCCGTGAATGCGGTGCATCGAGCTGTCCCGAGCCGGGCCGACCCGCTGCGTCGCGCGGGACGAACTGCTCGGCTTCCCGCCGTTATCCGATCAATCTAGCGGAGCGCTTCGCGCTGGTCAGCCGCCCGACGCCCGGCCGCTGGAGTCGTGAAAACGCAAGCAAACTCACGCAGAGGCTCGGGCGACTCCCCCGTCCCAGTACGCTCGTGGCTGTTCGAGCCACCTTTCATTGCGAGGAGTTCCCCATGGCCCAGTACCAGGCCTACCCACCAGCTCCGGCGCCCAGCGATCCAGGCCGGACGCTCGGCATCGTCGGGCTCATTCTCGCCTTCTTCTGCAGCCTGGTCGGCCTGATCCTCAGCATCATTGCCTACCGGCAGTCCCAGCAGGCGGGTTTCAAGAACAACATCGCCATGGCGGGCATCATTGTCGGCGCGGCCTCGCTGGCCCTTGGCCTGATTTTGCAGTTCACGGGCGTGCTGGCTGGCCTTTTCGGCAATAGCTAACGGTCACGCTCAGCTCACCCGATTGTCAGAGCGAGCTGCCAGAGTGGACAGATGACGACAGAGCACCGGAGCGTTGCGCTCAGCGAGGCGCGGAGCCGACGGAAGGCGTGGATCTCCGCTGGGATCGAGCGTCGCCGGCTCCAGGCGCAGCAGCAGGTTGAGGTTGCGAGGCGGGTCGCAACGGTCGAATGTCGGTCAGCACGATGAGCGCAATAACGATCGGTGGCCACGGCGACCAGGTTGATCCGATAGCCGAGGCGCAGGCCCGACACGCGACGTTGGCCCAGTTCTTCCTTGGCGACCCCCAGGCCTGGAAGGGGCCTGAGGTTGCGTACGAGGGAGGCGCGGCAGCCCTGAAGGCCGCCGCACAGCAAGCCGGCATCACCTTGTACGTTCACGCGCCTTACGTGCTCAACGTGGCCACTACGAACAATCGGATCAGGATCCCAAGCCGCAAGTTCCTACAGCAATATCTCGATGCAGCGGCCGAGGTCGGCGCAGCGGCGGTCATCGTGCACGGCGGTCACCTGGGCAAGAACGACGATCCGGCGATCGGCTTCGACAACTGGCGTAAATGCATCGACCGACTCGAGATGCCGGTGCAGCTGCTGATCGAGAACACCGCGGGCGGCGACAACGCCATGGCCCGCCGACTCGATCGGATCGCGCAGTTATGGGACGCGATCGGCGGTGCAAAGGGAGGAGAGACGGTCGGCTTCTGCCTCGACACGTGCCACGCACACGCGGGCGGTGAGGATCTCGTCGGACTAGTCGACCGGGTCAAGGCAATCACCGGCCGGATCGACCTCGTGCACGCGAACGATTCCCGCGACGCGTTCAATTCCGGCGCCGACCGGCACGCCAACTTGGCCGCGGGAGAGGTGGCCGCCGATGCTCTGGTCGAGGTGGTCCGTACGGCCGGAACCCCTGTGGTTGTCGAAACGCCCGGCGGCCGGGAAGGCCAGGGCAACGACATCGCGTGGCTGAAGGAGAAGGTCTGAGCCGCGCCGCCGTCAGGTCGTGCTCTTGGCGACCTGGCGAACGCCGACCCAGAGGCCGACGGCGCACGTGATCAGCGCGGCCACGACCGCGAGCGGCACCGAGCGGTCGGCGAACGTTCCGGAGAACAGTGCTCGTTCGGCGTCGACGATGTAGGTCAGCGGGTTGAAGCGGCTGACAATCTGCATCCACTCCGGTCCAGCCTCGAGCGGCAACATCATCCCGGACAAGATCAACAGTGGGAAGAGCAAGGACTGCTGGACCGCCCAGAACATCCACTCCCGCTTCCGCGAGGCGATCGCCAACGCGTTGGAGAACGCTCCCATCCCCACCCCGAAGACGCCGAGCAGCAATGCCCCGACAAAGCCGTGCACCGGATACAGCTGGAAGCCGAAGGGAATCGCCACCAGGGTGATCAGGGTCGCCTGTACCACCAGCGGCGCCAGTTCCTTCAGCGAACGGCCAATCAAAATCGCGGAGCGATGGATCGGGCTGGCCAGCACCCGCTCGTAGCTGCCCAGGCTGATCTCGAACAACAGGTTCGAGCCTGCCGTCGACGTGCCGAAGAGACAGATCATCACGATGACGCCGGGCAGGAACCATTGCAGCGGTGAGGCGCCGCCGATCGCTTGGGGATCGACTGAACCGGCCAGCAACGGGCCGAAGAGGCCGAGGAAAACCAGAGGTTGGACGATGGAGAAGATCAACGAGAAGGGATCCCGCAGGATCAACGACATCTCGCGGACGAAGACCGATCGGGTGTCGCCGACCAGGCTGTTGCTCGCCGCACGCGGCGGGGTGAGCGCGCTTCTTTCGCCCTGCTCGATCATGCTGCCACCGCCTCGTCCTCGCGGAGACTGCGCCCGGTCAAGCCGAGGAACACGTCGTCCAGCGTGGGCACCGAGACGTCCGCTGCCCGCACGGTCGCCCCTGCGCGGTCGAGTTCCCGAAGCAGCGCAGGCAGGGCCTGCTGCCCGCGGTCGAAACGCGCAGTCAGCACGACTCCCAGCTGGCTGGGCGACTCGGTGAGCTCCCGTCCGCTCTCGGCCACTATTGAGCGTGCCGCTGCCACGTCGCTGGGATCGACGGTGACGGTGATGCGGTCGCCAGCCAGATCGGCTTTGAGGTTCGCCGCCGTGTCGTCCGCAATGATCAAGCCGTGGTCGATCACCAGCACACGTTCCGCTTGGGCGTCGGCCTCCTCCAGGTAGTGCGTGGTCAGCACCAAGGTGGTCCCGTGCTCGGCGCGCAGGCGCAGGATGTGATCCCACAGATTGGCCCGGTTCTGTGGATCCATTCCCGTTGACGGTTCATCGAGAAAAAGCAGCTGGGGGCGGTGCATGAGACCGAGGGCGAGATCAAGCCGGCGGCGCTGGCCGCCGGAGAGTGTGCTGACCCGGCGTTTGGCTAGGGGCACCAGATCCAGGCTTGTCAGGAGCTCGTCGGCCCGGCTGCCCGCATCGGTGGAGTTGATTCCGTAGAAGCGGCCCTGATTGACCAACTCATCTCGGACCCGGAAGCTGTGCCCGGCTCCGTTGGCCTGACCGACATAGCCGATCCGAGAACGTACGGTGGCCGGGTCGGTGGCGACATCGGCGCCCGCGACAACAGCCGTCCCCGAGGTTGGTGGCAGCAACGTGGTCAGCATGCGCAGCGTCGTCGACTTACCCGCACCATTCGGACCGAGGAAGGCCACCAGCTCGCCGGGAGCCACGTCGATATCGACGCCCCGAACGGCCTCGATCGTCTCCTTCTTCGACACGAAATGCCTTGCCAACTGGCGTGTATGGATCACTAGTCCGATTCCCCTCTCGCGCCGCGCAGGCCGCGAGTCTAGGCGCGACCACTGACAACTGGGGCGCCAAGTGTGACTAGGGAACCTTCAGCTCGATGGGGTAGTCGCGCTCCTCGCTGAAGCTCACCATGCAGCGGAAGAGCGTGTCATCCCTAATCTGGATCTGCGGTGGCAGCGGCACGATCTGCCAGTCCTTGCGCACCGAGCCGGATGGCAGGACCTTCGCCAATGTGCCTTCCGAGCACAGCCTCCGGACCTGCTTGTTTGCTTCGAACTGTGACTGCAAGATCACCGGGCCGGGCAGTTGACCGGCGGCGAAAACCTGATAGATGTGCAGCTCGTTGCAATCGGCGAGGTCGCCGAGCCAGGGGGCGTCGCCCATGGACTCGATGCCGTTCCAGCATTCCGGTTCGGTGACGCAAAAGCTCTTCGGCCCGAGCGCGTCCGAGCAGTCGGTGAAACCTCGGGGAGCCGGGACCAGCTGCCGGGTCGGGGTTTCCGAGGTGGGGCTTGGACTCGGTGTCGGCGTCGGCGTCGGCGCAGTGGTCGGACTTGCCGTGACCGATGGGGTCGTCGGCGGCGAGGACACAATGCCGTCCGGCTGCATCGCCAACACGGCGGCTACGAATGCCACCAAGATCACCACCAACGCAGCCACGAGCAGCGCGGGCGCCACCCGCCTCCGTTCGGGATCGACCGGCTTGCGATTGCGCAGGGCCCGCACTGGCCCCTTGACATTGATCACCGGAACGGCGGCACGACCGTTGCTGTCGTCGGCCGGCGCGCGCTGATCCCCCTCAGCGGGCAACTTCAGCGCCGCCAGGGCCGTATTGAAGTCCGCGGCAGTTGGACGCTCGGCCGGATCGTCGGAAAGGGCCTTCAGCAACAGATCCATGAAGTCGCGATCGACTCCGGGCACTCGCTCGATCGGCTCGTCCTGCAGCTCGATCAATTCGAGCAGGGTCGGCTGGCGACCCTCAGGGTAGCGAGGCGCTTTGCCGCAGAGGAGGGCATACAGGGTGGCAGCCAGAGAGTAGACGTCGCTGAACTCTGTGGGTGCCTCACCGTAGATCACTTCTCGCGGCGCGTACGCCGGGGTGAGGGCCTCCAGAGTCGCCGAGATCTCGCTACCGGGTTCGGGCACGGCCGCCAGGCCGAAGTCGGCCAGACCCGGGTGGTCGTAGGCGTTGATCAAGATGTTCGCCGGCTTGACGTCGCGGTGCAGGACGCCACGAGCGTGCGCCGCAGCGAGTGCATCGGCGATCCGTACGCCGACATCGCGGACACGTTCCTGCGACTGTCGATTCTCAGGCTTCAACCACTTCGAGAGCGAGCCGCCGGGACACAGCTCCATGACCAGGTACGGCTGGTTGTCCTCCAGAATCCCGGCGTCGTGCACGGTCACGATGCCCTGATGACCCGAGAGGCGGCCAGCAGCGCCGGCCTCTCGCAGGAAGCGTCGCCGCTCCGTCTCCGAGGTGAGCTTGCGCTGGTCAACCTTGACCGCGACCAACCTGTTGAGCGACTCCTGGCGCGCCTGCCAGACCGTCGAGAACCCACCTTGAGCCAGGGGTCGCCACTCGGCGAGACCCGGAATCTCGGGGGGAGCGCTGATCATTTGGCTCAAAGATAGACGTGACGAAAGTTGCCAGACACGCGTTTGCACCCGTGCCTTACGCAATTGCGACCTTACGTTCGGCGGGTGGGGTCGATAGCCTGCGGCTGTGAGCCGGAGTGTCTATGTCGCGTCGCCCGAGGGTTTCACCGGAAAGTCGGCGGTCGCACTCGGCCTGCTCGATGCGCTGGTTCGTGAAGTGGGGTCGGTCGGCGTGTTTCGGCCATTGACTGCCGTCGGCGCATCGGGCAGGGACCTGATCGTCGACCTGCTTGTCTCACAGCCGGGCATCCACCAGACCTATGACGAGGCGCTCGGGGTCACGTACGAGGCTGCCCGGGAGAACGCCGACGAAGCCCTGCACGAGATCGTCGAACGCTTCGGCCAGCTGGTCGACCGGTTCGAAGTGATCTTGGTCCTCGGTTCCGACTACACCGACGTGGCGACGGGCACGGAACTGTCGTTCAACGCCAAGATCGCGGCCAATCTTGGATCGCCCGTGGTCTTGGTGGTGCACGGGCGCGATCGTGCGCCCGACCAGGTCCGGGCGGCCGCGGACAGCGCGATTACAGAGCTTCAGGCGAATCACGCACAGACGGTGGCGGTGATCGCAAACCGGGTCGAGGACAACGCCCAGGAGAGTGTGCGGCGAGCGCTCGCCGACCTTTCCGATGTGATGGTGGCCGCTGTCCCGGAGAGTCCGATCCTGTCCGCACCGACGTTCCGCGCTCTGGCAGAGGCGGCTGACGCCGAGCTGGTGCTCGGTGCCGATTCGTGGATGGACCGGGAGGCACTGGGAATCATCGTGGCCGCCATGAGCCTGCCCAACGTGCTCGACCGGTTGAGTCCCGATGTGGCTGTGATCGCGCCGAGTGACCGGACAGACCTGCTGCCCGGACTCATGCTCGCTCACCAATCCGGGACGTTCCCGGCGCTGGCCGGCATCATCTTGACCGGCGGCTACGACATTCCGGACACGATCCGGCGACTTTCGGACGGTGTCGATCAGGATCTGCCGATCGTCCTCACCGACCTCGGTACCTTCCGGACCGCTGAGCGCCTGATGAAGGTACGCGGGCCGATGATGAAGTCCTCGACCGTCAAGTTGGAGACCGCCCGGCGGGTGTTCGCCGAGTCGGTCGACCAGTCCGCGCTACTGTCGGCGATCGCGGTCCCCTCGTCGAACGTGCGGACTCCGCTCATGTTCGAGCATCAGTTGATGGAACGGGCGCGGGCCGATCGCAAGCGGATCGTGCTTCCCGAGAGCACCGATGACCGCATCTTGGAGGCGGCCGCGATCTTGCTCCGCCGTGGCGTTGCCGACTTGATCTTGCTGGGCGAGGAGAAGCGGGTCCGCGCCCGCGCCTCCGCGCTCGCTCTTGATCTTGATGCGGCTGAGATCATCTCAACGAACGATCCGGAACTGGTGGAGAGATTCGCGGCTGCCTACGCCGAGGCCCGTGCGCACAAAGGCATGACTGTCGAGCGAGCCCGGGAGATCATCCCCGACGTGTCGTACTTCGGCACGATGATGGTGCATCTAGGGCTGGCGGACGGGATGGTGTCGGGCGCCATCAACACCACGGCGCACACCATTCGGCCCGCCTTGGAGTTCATCAAGACCAAGCCCGGCGTGAGTACCGTCTCCAGCGTCTTCTTGATGTGCCTCGCCGATCGCGTGCTGGTCTACGGGGACTGCGCGGTGATTCCGGAGCCGACGACCGAGCAACTGGCTGACATCGCGATCTCCTCATCGGAGACGGCACGGCAGTTCGGCATCGAGCCGCGAGTGGCGATGTTGTCCTACTCGACGGGCTCGTCGGGATCCGGCGCCGATGTGGAACGGGTCCGCGCGGCGACGGGGCTAGCGGCCGAACGGGCACCCGATCTGCTGCTGGAGGGGCCGATCCAGTACGACGCTGCGGTGGATCTGGACGTGGCCAAAACGAAGCTGCCAGATTCGGAAGTGGCAGGGCGAGCAACCGTGTTCATCTTCCCGGACCTCAACACCGGCAACAACACCTACAAGGCGGTGCAGCGCAGTGCGCATGCCGTGGCGATCGGCCCGGTGCTGCAGGGGCTGCGCAAGCCGGTCAACGATCTGTCCCGGGGAGCGTCGGTGGAGGACATCGTGAACACAGTGGCGATCACCGCGGTCCAGGCTCAGGCGATCTCATGAGTGACGCGCCGGTCCTGGTGCTGAACGCCGGGTCGTCATCTTTGAAATACCAGCTCCTGGTCCCCGAGTCTGCCGAGGTGTTGGCGAAGGGCCTGGTGGAACGGATCGGCGAGGCCGGCAGCCCCGTGGCAAATCATCATTCGGCGATGCAGGCCATGGCGGCAGAGCTGCGTACCGCCGGAATCGATCTTGCCTCGGCCGGACTGCGGGCGGTCGGGCATCGGGTCGTGCACGGCGGACCTGACTTCTCAGACCCGGTGATCTTGGACGACGCCGCGGTACACGAGATCCGTGACCTCATTCCACTCGCCCCGCTGCACAATCCCGGTGCCGTCGAAGGCATCGAAGCGGCACGGGCGCAGTTCGACATCCCTCATGTCGCGGTCTTCGATACCGCCTTCTTCGCCACGCTGCCGGCGGCGGCGGCAACCTACGCGATCCCTCGCGACTTGGCGATCACGCACCGGATCCGCCGGTATGGCTTCCATGGAACCTCACACCGGTTCGTGTCCTCCGCGGCCGCCGTACTGGTCGGGCGCGACCTGGCCGAGATCAACCAGATCGTGCTGCACCTCGGCAACGGCTGCTCGGCGTCGGCTGTGCGCGGCGGGGTGGCGGTAGAAGCGTCGATGGGTCTGACACCGCTACAGGGACTGGTGATGGGTACCCGGTCCGGCGATGTCGATCCCGGTCTGCATACCTTCCTGCACAACGAGCTCGGCATGTCGGTGGGCGACATTGACGCGATGTTGAACAAGCAGTCCGGCCTGAAGGGCATGGCCGGTGTCAATGACTTCCGGGAGCTGGAGCAGCGCCGTGCGGCTGGCGACGAGACCGCTCGGCTGGCGTTCGAGGTATATGTGCACCGGCTGAAGCACTATGTCGGTGCCTACCTGGCGATCCTGGGCAGCGTTGACGTGCTGACCTTCACTGCCGGTGTCGGGGAGAACAATCCGGCGCTCCGCGCCTCGGTCGCCGAGGGCCTGGACGGGCTCGGCATCGCCGTCGACTCGGAGCTGAACAACGCGTCCTCCAAATCCGCCAGAGTCATCTCTCCGGACGGCTCCAACACCCGGGTGGCTGTCATTCCCACCAACGAGGAACTGGCCATCGCCCGCGAGGCGGCAACCCTGCTGGCGGGTGGCACCGACTTCTGATTCCGAGAGGCGTCGAGCGAGCCGCGCGGCGAGATGAGCACGCCAGCTACGCATAGGGTGGGCGCATGGCTACGGCGTTGATCACCGGGGGGACGTCAGGGATCGGGGCGGCGTTCGCCCGGGCTTATGCGGCCCGTGGCTACGACCTCGTGCTGGTAGCACGCAACCCGGACCGGTTGGACCAGACGGCCACGATCCTCAAGGACCGCTATCAAGCCGCGGTCGAGACGATCCCCGCCGACCTGGCCGAGCGTGATGATGTTCAGCGAGTGGCCGATCGGCTGGCCAGCGCCGACCAGCCCGTCGACATTCTGGTCAACAACGCCGGCTTCGGCGTCAAGGCCAAGGTGCTCGCCGAGGACACAGCGCCGCAGGAGCAGGCGCTCGACGTGATGGTCCGGGCGGTGATGATCTTGTCGGCGACTGCCGGTCGAGTCATGCGCCGGCGCGGCACTGGCACCATCATCAATGTCTCCAGCACGGCCGGGTTCATGACCCAAGGCATCTACTCCGCGATCAAGGCATATGTCACGACCTACACGGAGTCCTTGGCCGTTGAGCTCGCCGGCTCAGGGGTCACCGCCACCGCGCTCTGCCCAGGTTGGGTGCGAACGGAATTCCATCAACGCGCCTCCATCCGGACCGGTTCCATCCCCGCACCGATGTGGCTCGACGCGGACGCTCTGGTGGCTGAGTGTCTCGAGGATGTGGCGGCTGGCAAGGTCATCTCCATTCCGTCGTTCCGCTACAAGATGCTGATGCTGGGTGCTCGGCATGCGCCGCGAAGCATCATCCGCGCAGCCTCCCGGCTGCTGACGTCTGGACGCCACTAGCGCGTTCCGGCTATAGGCTGATCGGGTGCCCAGCCGGAGCCGCTACACCTCGCCGCTGCATGCGGGTGCGCGCTTCATGGCACAGCGGGGGTTGCTGAAACCGCTGGTGTGGCGGCTGGCGACGGTAACCGTGCTGGGAGCCGAGAGGCTGGCTGGCCTGTCCGGACCCTTCGTCGTGGTCTCGAACCACACCAGTCATCTCGACGCCCCGCTCATCCTGGGCTCGCTGCCGCGGAAGCTCGCCCGGTATGTCGCAGCTGGAGCTGCCGCCGACTACTTCTTTGACGTCTGGTGGCGTAGAGGGTTGACCTCGCTGTTCTTCAACGCATTTCCCGTCGATCGCACCGGCCTGCGCGGTCGGAAGGGGATGGCGACGAGTCTGCTGGACGACGGCATACCGCTGCTGCTGTTCCCCGAGGGCACCCGATCGCGCACGGGGGAGATGGGCGCGTTCAAACCAGGGGCGGCAGCCCTCTGCATCAGCCGCGACGTGCCTTGCGTACCGGTGGGCATTGTTGGCGCAAGTGAGGCGATGCCGTACGGCAAGTACTGGCCGGAACGCGGGCGGCCGCCGATCTTGGTCATCTTCGGCGAGCCACTGCGTCCGGAAGACGGCGAGACGGCGTCGCAGTTCTCGGACCGCATCGCCAAGGAAGTCAGCGGTCTGTACGACGAGGCCACGTCCTACCGCGCAGAACACTCGTAAGTGGCCGCGGCCGGCCCAGTAAGGAGTTGAGATGGCAACCGTTGCGCACATGAAGTGGTGGGGTTGGGGGGTCGAAGGCGTCAGCTTCCACCATGAGGACAAGCCGAAGCTCCGTCCGTTTGTGCAGCAGGCTGTCGATCTGGACCTGAATACCCCGCCCGTCCCTCCAATGACGCTGGAGGACCTGCCGATCCCGACCCCCAAGATCAGCGACGAGCTGCTGGAGGAGCTGACCGAGGCGGTCGGAATCGACAACGTGCATTCCGATGATCTTGATCGGATCGTGCACACCTACGGCAAGAGCCTGCGCGACTTGTTGCGGTTGCGGGCGGGTGATATCCCACGAATCCCTGACGTCGTGGTGTATCCCGGCGACGAGGACGAGGTGCAGTTGATCGTCGATCACGCGGTGGCCGCGAACGCCGTACTGATCCCGTTCGGTGGCGGCAGCAACATCGCCGGAAGCCTCGAGGCGGCGCCCGAGGAGACCCGGACCATCGTCTCGGTCGACCTGGGTCGGCTCAATCGCGTGGTCGAGATCGACGCCGAATCCGGCTTGGCCCGCATCCAGGCCGGCACCCTCGGGCCTGACATCGAGCGGCAGCTGGGCGATCAGGGCTGGACGCTTGGCCACTTCCCCGACAGCTTCACCCACAGCACGCTCGGTGGTTGGGTAGCGACGCGATCGTCGGGCATGCAGTCCGACAAGTACGGCGACATCGGCGACATCACTCGCGGCCTACGGGTCGTGATGCCGGGCAAGGTGCTGGTCGTCCGGCCGCTGCCCAGCACGTCGACCGGACCGAGCGTCCGAGAAATGATCTTGGGCTCGGAGGGTCGACTGGGCGTGATCACCGAAGTAACCGTGCAGGTGCACCGGATCCCCGAAGAGCGGTTGATCTTGGGCTACTTGTTCCCGTCCTGGGAGGCGGGCCTGGCCGCCATGCAGGAGATCTCCACCAGTGACGCCCATCCGTCGATCACGCGGGTGTCCGACTCGCGGGAGACGGCGTTCTCCTTCGCCACTCGCAAGAAGTCTCGCGGACTTTCGATCTCGTCGCTGGTCAGCAAGGGCCTGATGAAGGTCCTCGAGCGGCGCGGATGGGATCTCGATGCCGTCTGCCTGTCGTTCGCTGGCTATGAGGGCGGCTCAGCACACGTGCGACGGCAGAAGGCGATTGTCAAGGACATCGTAGGCAAGCATGGGGGCATCGTGCTGGGCAAGGGCCCTGGCGAGCTCTACGACCAGAAGAAGTTCGATACTCCCTACATTCGGGATTTCCTGCTGGATCGAGGTGCCGCGGCTGACGTGTCGGATACCGCCGCCCCCTGGTCGAAGCTGAAGCCGCTCTACGACAACACCGTGGCGGCCGCGAACAAGGCTTACGCGCAACTCGGTGTGACCGGCTGGATCATGTGCCACCTGTCACACTCGTACCATTCCGGAGCCTGCCTCTATTTCACCTTCGCATTCCGGCACGACGGCGTCGATCCGCTTGGTCAATACGACCTGGTCAAGGGCGCGATTCAACAATCTTTCGTGGACTGCGGTGGCACGCTGTCGCACCACCACGCCGTCGGCACCGAGCACGCCGCCTGGCTGGAGCAGGACATCTCCGCCCCCGGCGTGCACATGATCGACGGCTTGTTTGCCGCCATGGATCCCGGTCGGAACCTCAATCCGGGGAAGATCGTCGCCAAGTAAGCGACGGCTAGCCGAGACTTGCAGATCGTTATCGGCGGCTTGGCTAAGTCGGCCCGCCGGGAGCCAACCTCCGTTACCGTGAGGCCGTGGCCCTCGACTCCCGGGATAGGCCGGCCGCATCGCCGGGTCTGCGTTCCCCGCGCGGCCAAGGCTATTCCCCTTGTGGACGCCTATCCCGGGTCCCAGACCTAGCTCGGCTGCCGCGATAAGCCAAGACGTACGCGGGGTTGGCACTAGATTCGTCGGGTGGCCATCACCGTGCAGCCCATCACCGCCGCTGAGCACATCACATTCAACGCGACCCGCCCCTGGGTGAGTTTCCTGCAGACTCCGGCATGGGCCAAGGTCAAGAGTGAATGGCAGAGCGAGTCGATCGGATGGTTCGACGAGGACAACAAGATCCAGGGCGCCGGGCTGGTCCTCTACCGCCAGCTTCCCAAGATCAAGAAGTATCTGGCGTATCTGCCGGAAGGCCCGGTGATCGACTGGGAGAGCGACGACATCGCCGCCTGGCTGAAGCCCCTTGCCGCGTACGTGAAAGACGCCGGCGCTTTCGGCGTCCGCATCGGTGCGCCGGTCGTCGCCCGCAAATGGCGCGCCGAGACGATCAAGGTCGCCATCGCCGACGAGCAGGTCGACAGCCTCAGCGAGGCCATGCCGGACATGATCAACCATCAAGCCACTCGGCTACGCAACGCCATGCGCACCCTGGGCTGGCGGCCGCCGGTTGATGACGAGGGTTTTGCTGCCGGCCAGCCGCGGTTCGTCTTTCAACTGCCGGTCGCGGGCAAGACTGCGGACGAGTTGCTTGCCGGGATGAACCAGCTCTGGCGGCGCAACATCAAGAAGGCCGCCAAGGAGGGAGTGACCGTGCGGCAAGGCACCATCGATGATCTTGAGCAGTTCCATCTGCTCTACTTGGAGACCGCCGCACGTGACCACTTCTCTCCTCGGCCCCTGTCCTACTTCGAGACGATGTTCGAAGCGCTCCTGGACGAGGACCCAGACCGTATCCGGCTCTATCTGGCACACCACGATGGTGAGCTGGTGGCGGCCACGACGTGGGTACGAGTGGGTGAGCACGCCTGGTACTCCTACGGTGCAAGCTCCACCACCAAGCGCGAGGTCCGTGGCTCGAACGCTGTGCAATGGCAGATGATTCGCGACGCGGTGGAGGCCGGTGCCACGGTCTACGATCTTCGCGGCATCACGGAAGCTCTTGCCGCCGACGACCCGCACCTGGGTTTGATCCAGTTCAAGGTCGGCACCGGCGGCGAGGCGGTGGAGTACCTCGGCGAATGGGACCTGCCCCTCAATGCCGTTCTGTACAAGGCGTTCGACCTCTACATGCGGCGTAGGTGACGCCGGTCATGACGGGGGTGACATTACGGCTGGACGGACCACGCTGGCGTGAGCACCTAAGCACGGTGGCCGGTGCCGCACCGGGACTGGTGCCAGTGATCAAGGGCAACGGCTACGGCTACGGATTGCGGCGGCTCGCGCAGGAGTCGGCGAAGCTAGGCGTCGACACGATCGCGGTTGGCGCGGCCAGAGAGGTGTCAGAGGTTCGCGAGGAGTTCCCGGGCGACATCGTGATCTTGCACCCGTGGGAAGCGAGTAGCGACGTCGCGCGGGAACTCGCCGCCGACGACCGGGTGATCACGACTGTGTCCCGACCCGATGATCTTGCGCGGATTACTGAGCTGGAATCGGCTCCGCGGGTGCTGATCGAGGTGCTGACCTCGATGCAGCGCCACGGGCTCCGGCCTGATGATCTTGAACGGGTGCCCGCCCTGCTGGGCCGTCTGCGCTTCGAGGGCTGGACCATCCACCTGCCCCTGCTTGCCGAGGGCCGCTATGCCGAAGCGGAGCGGCTCGCTCGGGCCGCTCTGGGGGCGGCGCCGGGCCCCCTCTGGTTCTCCCACCTTCCTCCGGAGGAGACCAGCGCACTGGCTCGCCAACTCGGTGGCGCCGGGAGCGACCCCGTGCCGGTGCGATTGCGGATGGGGACGCGGTTGTGGTTGGGCGACAAATCCACCCGCGAGACCACGGCGACGGTCTTGGACGTGCACCCGATCCGGCGGGGCGAGCGCGCTGGCTATCGACAGCGCTTGTGTCCGGCAGACGGCTGGATCGTGGTGATCGCCGGTGGCACGGCACACGGCATCGGGATGGAGGCGCCGACCTCGGCGACCACCCTGCGGCAGCGGGCGATCGCCATGGCGACCGGTTCCTTGGAGGCGGCGGGGCTCGCGCTCAGCCCGTACACGATCAACGGGAAGAAGCGCTGGTTTCTGGAACCGCCGCACATGCTGTCCAGCCTGATCTTCCTGCCCCGCAAGGAGAAGCCACCAGCCATCGGCGACGAGGTACCGGTCGAGCTGCGCCTGACCACCGCGACGGTGGACGAAATAGTCACCGGCTGATGCGCTTACGCGGGTCGCTCGAAAGATTCGGGCCCTGTCGACACCCTCGCTGGTCCGCCTACCTGAGCGTGTCGAACGGCACGAGGTGCGTCGTCAGTCGCGAAGCTTGGCCCTGATCCGGTCGGTGTCGTCCTCCGTCCAGCCGACCCTGGAGAGGAGCTCTGCCACGCCGCCGTAGCTCTCCTCGACATGATCAAGTAGGGCGTTCATGGACTCCGGCCGACTCAGATGGCTGGACAGCGGGCGGTCGCGGAGGTTGTCGACATAGGTGCGCGAGGCCATCAGACGGTTGACAACGTCTTCGACCCGTTCGGAGCTGGCCGCATAGTCAGCGATGACTGCATCCCGTTCGGCGCCGGCAAGCAACAGCGCCAGCGCAACGATCGTGCCCGTACGGTCCTTACCGGCGGCACAGTGCACCAGTACGGCGCCGGATGCTTCACCGATAGCCCGTAGCGCGGCCAAGACCGAGTCCGGCCGGTCGACGAAGTAGGAGAGGTAAATGGCCGCCATGTCATTGTCGAGGGCGACACTGGGCTCCAGATCGACCCACGGCAGCGCCTCCGCGGGCAACACCTCGGGGCGGGTGTCCGGCTTGTCCTCACCGACTCCCTCCCGCCACTCGCGGAACATGGAGTGGGCGTGTATCCGCACGCTTCCGTGATCGGTCAACCGAGTCGGGCCCTCGACTTCGATCTCGTAGTCACTGCGTAAATCGACCACGTCGGTGAGTCCGAGTCCGAGCAGCACCTCCACATCGCGCTCAGTCAGGTCTTGGAGGTTGTCCGAGCGGAGCAACCGGCCGGGAAGGATCTTGCCGCCTTCCTCAGTCGGTATCCCGCCGACGTCTCGTAGGTTGGCGAGCCCGTCCATCTCGATCCACAGCCGATCCATCCGGTTCAGTGTAGGTCGTCAGGCTTGCGACCGCCGACCGCTCAACTCGCCCGACCGCTCAGCTCGCCCGACCGCTCAACTCGCCCAGTACCCGGTGAAAAAGAGCCAGCACCACCAGAGCATCAAGACCACGCTCGCGCTGAACGCCATGATCACCGCGCAGCGATGTGCGATCCGCCGACCGCGCCGCTCCGGTCGCCTCGTGCCCCAAGCGGCGAACATCATCCAGAGCGGGAACCAGAGCAGCGTGGCGCGATTGACGGAGAAGAACCAGTATGAAACCGAGAAGGCCAGCACCTGGATGCCGACCCAGGTGGCCTCGGCCCACATCCGCCGGGTCAGACACCAGGCAGTGGCCAGCATCCCGAGTGCCATCGCCACCATCTCCGCCCGGAAGACCGCCGTCACCCAGGGTTTGTCGGGGAACGCTCCCGACTTCATCGCATCAATGGTGTGCAGGAACGACTGCCATGGCCAGGTTATGGAACGCACCCAGCCCGTCGACTGCGCTGAGTACCAGGCCGTCCAGCTGCCCGTCAGCCAGTACAAGAAGATGACGAACGCTGCCAGTACCGCCGTTGGAATCAACAACAACGCGAGTCGCCGACCACGAGTCGGCCAATCGAGGTCGCGGGTAGTCATGATCATGACGACCAGGGCAACCACCAAGAACAGTCCCGACACCCGAACCGTGCAGGCCACCGCGGCGATCAAGGCAGCCGCCAGCCAACGATCGGACCGCGCCCGCTCCCACGCCCAGAAGGCGGCCGCGCAGAACAGCGCCTCGGTGTAGGGCACCGTGGTGAACACCGCCGTCGGTGCGAAAAGCCAAGCGATGGCGGCCCACGGGCCACCCAGCCTGATCAGCGCGGCCGCTGCCACCGCTGAACAAACCATGGACAAGACGACGCCGGTGATCGCGATCGGCACGCCGAGCTCCAGGCCTGCCCGCAGGATGACCGGCAGAGCAGGAAAGAAGGCCATCAGGATGCCGCGGGGCTCGGCGTAGTAGCCCCCCTGGGCGAGACTGGTGAAGTGATTGACGTCCCAGTTGCTGACCATCTTGGTCAGACTGCCGCCCTGCCGCACGGCGAGCAGCAGGGCGACGGCAGCGATCAGTCCACGGCTGGCAATCCAGGCCTGGACGACCAACCGCCCCGACCGGACATCAAGCGGATGCAGCTGCACCCGGGCTGCCTCACGCAGCACGGTGCGGCACCACCGGTTTGCCATGGAGTCGCCGAACCCAGGGGGCGTCACCTGCTCGGTCCAGCCGGCCGCCAGACGGATCATCGGCGCCTCCAACTCGTACGGGGTCCCGGTCGGGCAGCAGAGCATCCCGGATTACCAAGATCACGACCCAGGACTGGGTCGCGATCCGAACCGCGACAGCAAGCCAGTAGATCCGGTCGGCCCCGTTGTTGCCGGGGGTGAGGTACCCGCCGAGGTGCCACCAGATGGCGCCGAAATAGATCAGCTCGCCGGCGGTGAAGATCATCCAGTCGCGCCACCGGGGCCGCGCCAAGATCATCAGTGGCAGCAGCCACAGCACGTACTGCGGCGAGTACACCTTGTTGGTGATCAAGAAGGCGGCGATCACCAGGAAGGCGGCCGAGCCCAGCCGAGGCCGCCGAGGGGCAAAGATGATCAAGGCCGCGATGCCGAGACAGCCGATGGCAAAGAGTCCGAGGCTGATGAGGTTCACCTGAGCCAGCTCGTGGCCGGCGAGGGAGAGCACGTACCAGACGGAGCCGAGATCGCCGCCGCGGCCGGAGTTGTATTGCCAGAAGCTCCGCCACGCGTCCGGGGCCAGGATGATCACCGGCAGGTTGGCGGCCAGCCAGCCGATCAGGAAAGTCGACAGCATCGACCAGAAGTCCGCCATCCGCCGTGACCGCAGGCAGAGCAGGAACAGCGGTCCGAGAAGCAGACCCGGATACAGCTTCGCCGCCATGCCCAACCCGAGCAGCAGTCCGGCCAGAGCCGGCTGCCGACGGCTCCAGAGCAGTAGGCCGCACGCGGTGAGGGCAACCGCGAGAAGGTCCCAGTTGATCAAGGCAGCAACTGCCACACACGGCGAGGCGGCCAGCATCAGTGCGTCCCACGGGCGTTCCGGCACGGTGTAGACCTGGGCCCACACCGTGATCAAGAACAGTGCGCCCAGCAACACCATGTTGACATCGAGGAAGAGCAGTGTGGATCGGACCTGCTCCAGCTCTGAGAGGCCGAGACCCTGCGGCGCGCCCAGCAGCTTGCTGATCAGCCGTTCAGCTTCGAGGAACCAGCCCGTGAGCGGCGGGTACTCCAACACCTCGTAATCGCCAGAATCGAGGTACGGGGTATTGCCCTGGAGCAATCCGCGGCCGGGATACAGCAGGGGGATGTCGGAGTAGCACATCAGCTTGTAGCTGTCGACGACCTGACCCGGCGCGGTGATCCGGCACGGCAGCCGAAATATAACGCCGACGAGATAGGTACAGGTGGCGACGAGCAGGGAGACACGAGCCGGGTTCCACCAGCGGTGACCGGGAACGGCATGGCGACCGAGAGGACCTCCCACGCCCTCGCTGAGGCTACGGATCAGCCGGTCCGACCTGGACGGGACGTCGGTCATCAGCTCTGGAGCCGACACCGGCTCACCCCTGACCAGGCCGTTTGCTTCCATGTCCGCCCGGAGTCTTGACTCCGGTCGGCTTGGTGGACGGCGGCGCCTTCGACGCCGTGGTCGTCGCACTCGTCGGGCTCGTCGGCTTAGGCTTGGAGCCGTTCTTGGACGTCTCGGTCGGCTTGGCTGTGTTGGTCGGGCTGGCCGTCGGCTCCGTCGCGGGATCCGAACTCAAAGTCGGCTGGGTCGTGTGGGTCGGGACAGGCGCGGGAAATTTGTCCTTGTTGACGTAGGCGGGCGAGGCGAACTGCTTGACCGGTTGGCCCTCAGTCGCCTTCGCCATGTAGTCCGCCCACGTCAGTGCTGGATAGGTCCCACCGAAGAAGGTGGGATCGCCCGGACGCCGGAACTTGTCCAGGTCGCCGTTACCGTCGTTGCCGGCGACATACATCACCGCCGTTGAGATCTGCTTGGTGTAGGCGACGAACCACGCCGAGACGATGTCACCGCTGCCGTCTGCGTTTTCCCGGTCCTTGGTCCCGGTCTTACCAGCGACCGGACGGTTCAGCGTCGAGACCGCTTGGCCGGTGCCCTGCTCGACCACGTTGGAGAGGGCGTACGTAACGTCGTGCGCAATGTCCTCGCTGACCGCGCGCCGGTGGTCCGGGTCGGACTCGTAGATGACTTTCTTCCTGGGGTCACGGACCTCCTTCACCACGTGATTGGCCACGTACGTGCCGTCGTTTGCGAAAGTGGCGTACGCGCCGGCCTGAGCCAATGGGCTGACCTCGGCGGTGCCGAGCGGGAGCCGGGAGCTTTTGTCCCAGCCGGCGCCCTTCGGGGCGCCCGCCGCCTGAGCCATCTTCATGATCTTTCCGGGCCCGTCCTCCATCTTGGTGGTGAGGTCGACGAATGCGGTGTTGATCGAGTCCGTGGTGGCCTTGGTCAGGGTGACGGCGGGCCCGTATTGATGCGAGTACTCGTTGCGCACGGGAGTTGATTCGCCCGGTGGGATAAAGGTATTGCCGTTGAGACGGGTGTACAGGCTGAAGCCGTCCTTGAGGCCCGCGGCCACGGCGTAGGTCTTGAAGGTCGAAGCCGTCGGCCGCGCCGTGGTCGCCCAGTTCCTTGAGCTCTTGACGAAGTCCGGACCACCGTAGAGCGCGATCACCTCCCCGCTGCCTACATCGACCGAGGCGATGGCCGCGTGCAGCTTGGAGGACTTTTGGCCGCTGGCCTCGGCCGCCTGCTTCGTGTACTTCTGAGCCGACTTGACCGCGGCGTCCTGGGCGTCCTTGTCGAAGGTGGTGACGATCTTGAGTCCGCCACCACGGACCAGGGAGGCGTCGATGTCGGCGGTGGACAGTTCGCGCTCGACCATCTTGAGCAGGAAGCCCTTGGGACCGCCGTAGCGCTGGTTTGCCGGTACAGCGGGAAACTTCGGCAGTTTCGCGGAATACTTCGCCGCTTCCTCCGGTGTGATGGCGCCAGTCTCAGCCATGGACGTGATGACGTAGGTGTAGCGCTCCTTGAGCCGGGGGAGATTGTCCTCGTCGGCCGGGTCGTAGGCGGCCGGACTGTTGATGACGGCGGCCAGGAACGCGGCTTGCGGCACGGTGAGGTTCTTCGCCTCCACGTTGAAATAAGCCTTGCTGGCGGCTTGGATCCCGTAGGCCCCGTGGCCGAAGTAGATGGTGTTGAGGTAACCCTCGAGGATTTTGTCCTTGCTGAGCTGTTTGTTGATCTTGTAGGCCAGGAAGAGCTCTTTGTACTTGCGGGCGAGGGTCTGCTCGGAGTTCAGGTAGAGAACCTTGATGTACTGCTGAGTGATGGTGGAACCGCCCTGCAGGGTGCCGCCGCGGAGGATGGTCCAGCCGGCCCGAGTCATGCCCCGGACGGAGATGCCCTTGTCGGTCCAGAATGAGCGGTTCTCGGCAGCCACCACGGCCTGCTTGATGTTGTCCGGCATCTGCTTCAGCGTGATCGGCTGCCGGTTCTGGATGGCGAAACTGCCGAGCTCGGTCTTGCCGTCGCTGTAATAAACGAATGTGGTCGCTGTCTTGAACTCCGCATTGGGTTCGGGCACGGCGGTGCTCGCGTAGCCCATGAGCATCGTGGCGGTGGTGCCTACAATGCCGAGAAGGATGAGCGCACCGAGCATGATGCCGGTCCAGGTGAGCCAGCTGCTCAGCCGGCCATGCGGACGATCAGGGCCCGACGGAGGGCCGCCACCGGCCCTGCGAGGGCGCGCTGCAGTGTTTTGGGGGTGTTGCTCCACCGGCCCCCACCGGGGATCAACCATAAATGTCCTCGACGGTCTGCTGGCGACGAGGCGGCTTGCGCTTGCGACCATCACCCAGGAGGTACGACAGGATCATGTGGTTCCAGCCGCACGCTGGGCAGACTTCGACGACAACAACCTTGAACTCCCCGAACTCGTGCGCCATCTCCTCCAGCTCGGCAGTCCGTTTGATCCGGCCGGAGTATTGGCCCAGCTGGTCGCCAAAGACGTAGCTGAGTACAACCATCTCGGTCGACTCACATACCGGGCACGGGCCGCTGGCCGGTTCGCCGTGATACTTCGCCGCGCGGATCAGCAGCGGGTCGGCATCACACGCGTCATGGCGGGCCAGCGAGCGGCCGGGGCGCTTAAGCGCCTCAAGGGTGGAGCGACGTTGCAGCGCATAGTCGATGACCTCGCGCTGCGACCACATGGCAAACAAGAGTACGTGGCGAGGCGGGTCCGGGTCGATCCCGCGCGATTGGCCGGTTGACAGCTCTGGCGACCTCCACGTCGACCCGCCGAGCCTGACGCACGCGTGCCTCTACCGCGGACTCGCTATAGAGGCTGCCTGTCTGGGGACTTAATTCAGGTTCGACATGGCTCAACTCAAACGACGCTACGATATGACGCCGGTACCGCGCCGGAGTGCGGCCAGTTTCGAATAGAGCTTGCATCGGGGGGCCAAGGTGCGCAAGAGAGCTGGAACCGGTGGCAGCTTTGGGCTGCCGCTGGTCATGAAAATGGCTGGCCTCAGTGTGGTCGTCGCTGTGCTCACTTCATGCGCCGGCGGTGGGACCATCGAGGGGTCGGCAGCGCCATCACGCTCAGGAAGCCAAGTGCCCACGCCGACGGTGTCCCTGCCGGCCCCCACGAGGTCGCCTACACGCCCGGAAATTCCCAGTCCGACGCCGACGAAACCGAGTCCGGCACTCTCGTCGAGCCGGCCAACAGAGGAGTCGACAGCCCCTCAACGACCGACATCGACGCCATCGGCGACCAAGAATCCCTCGCGGTCACCAATCCGCACGGAGACCACCGCGACCCAGACAGTGACTTCAGCACCGAGTCCGTCGACTGTCACACGGTCGGTGACTGTCAGCGCGTCGCCGACTCCCAGCCCATCGCCGTCCTCATCTGCGGCAGGCGAATCTGCCGAAACAAGCGCGGCTTCCTGGCTTTGGTGGGTGCTGGCGGGCTTATTGCTTGCAGCCGCGATCGCGACTCCCCTTCTCGTGCGGGCACACAGGCGACGAGTCTGGACGGCTGATTTTGCAACGGCCGAGCAAGAGGTGGCGTGGTTTGCCCGCGTGCTTATCCCTGAGCTGGGTCAGTCAGGCTCTCTTGATCTGGTCGAGGGCGGCTGGACCGTCGGCGCGAACCGCGTAGCCGCTGTCGAGGATCGACTGACCGTACTCGAGGCTTCGGCACCGAACGACTCTGCTCTAGCTGGGACCCGCGCCCTGCGAGATGCAGTACGAGCGTCACGTGGACGCATGGAGGGACTGCTCCAATCTGGAGACCCACAGGCCATCTTGCCAACGCTGAACGAGATTGCCGCCGAACTCGAGGCAGCCCTGGGTTCTTTAGACCAGCCAGGGTAAGAGACCGGCACGCGTAGCCGTCCCCTACAACGTCGAACCGTCGAACTCATTCTTCGTCCAGTCCAGCGTGCACGCCAGCGGGTGATGAGTCGACCGTGCTGCCCCACCGCTCGGAGCCGTTCCTCGGTGTTCGTCCGCCGCTCCTGCTCAGGTGTCACGTTGAGCAGGTCACCACCGATTTTGATCCGCTCCCGGCGCTCTGGATAAACTGGCCCGTCGTATCGGACGATCAGGGACGCGACGGTGTCCCTGGGGAGTTGACACCCCATGCGGCGGACAATCTCGGCGCGAGGGGCCTCCGACAAGGCCAAACAGTGATCGCGGGGCCATGGCGCAATTGGTAGCGCACTTGCTTTGCAAGCAAGGGGTTAGGGGTTCGAGTCCCCTTGGCTCCACCCTGTGATGTCGGGCAGAGAGGAAGCCGAGGGGTGACGTAGGTCAGCAACCGGGACACCAAAGGCGACCCGATGGCGGATCAGAGTGTCGTCAATCCTTCAATTTCCTGTTTCCGGCTTGGCATCCTGCGGTGTTCGGTCATGTGACGAACGCGAGCGACCGATGTGGAGAGCGCTGGTCGAGGACGGCCGCCACCCGGCCGGCGCCGGCTAGTTCGTCGACATCGACGCCGACTGGAGATGCATGTTGCTCGGCTCAGGTCTCAGTTCTGCCCTACAAATGCTCCCTGTCCACCGCAGAAGCGGTGATCTTGCGGTACGTTCCTCAAGAATCGTTACGCAGAGACGGGGGAACCAGCTATGTCGAAGTTACGTCGGTTTAGTGTGGCGGCTGCTGCCGGAGCAGCGACGGTGAGCCTGATGGCACCAGCCGCGCAAGCCGCTCCAAAAAGTGGTGATCTCTTCCTCGACCTGTCCTGCGGGGGCGAGGTTGGCAACATCCAAATCGCCACCACACCGACGCCCGACAACGAGACCGCCAACGAGAAGGCCATGAACACCTGGACGCCCGGCTTCATCGTGGGCACCCACGACGTGTTCATCCCCTACGTCGTTGACCTCACCATCAGCTTCGACGCCGAATCGTTCCATTTCGCACAGACAAAGCCAGCTCCCCTCCAGGGCACTATGACCACATGCGACGTGAGCCTAACGCCTGGGACCGCCCCCGAAGGCCTCACGGTTACCGGCACAGTGAGCGGCGTCATTCGATAAACGGGGCGTGGCTCCTCATCACACCAGTTCTGGTGAGTGAGACTCCCACAGGTTCCCAGTCGGGAGCAAAGTCCCGATCCCCACACGACTCCAAGCCCGTACGGTTGGCCGGAGTCCTTTAGTCCTTGATCGAGGTTTCGCCGATAGGCGGAGAGATCAAATAGTCCCCTGCGAGCCGCCGCAGCAAGGCCAGAGGTCTGGCTGAGCTTGCACTCGACAACTATCCGGCGGCGCCGGTTATCGCCGGGACAAACATCTCCGTCGCCGTCGCCTTTCAATAATCACCCTCGCGATCACCTCCCTCTCGTCCGTCCTGGCATGAAGCTATAAAAATACACGCTCATACAAAAGTTCACCTGTTGCCGAGGCTTAAGCTCCTGTCCATGATCCACTCAATCGTCAAGAATGAAGGATTTCAAACCAAATTGGGACGACTCCGGTTGGTAGACACATCGGGCCTAGGGAGGCCCTCCTCCTCACGATAAGGTTTCACGCGGAGTTCCCTGAGCTGGCTTGTATCGCTCTCGTCGCGCACTTGCTCTGACTCATTTGTTCATTTGGTTCTCCAGGCCACAATCTGAAAGCGCATGCCGATCATTCCGGAAAGCCAGGTATACGCTTCTTGATTTTCGATACCGTGTGGAGCTTCACCTCGGCCGCCCATGCGCTATCGACAGTCCGCATACTTAGGCCCATAGCGGCGGAAATATCGACCGAGAGATTGGTGACGAGTACGTCGTCGCCGTGGAAAACGAGGCTATTCGACCAGAGAAAGCCGATGGGCGCGCCATCCTCGTCGATGCCGCCGAAGTCGCCGAGCTTTGCGATCACCCGGCCTTGCTTCGGCTCGACCACCATGACCTCGTCGGATTGATTGCATGCAATCCAGAGATTGTCGTGCTCGTCAATGAGAATGCCGTCCGGTCCGCCGCCGGCGCGGTTGACGAAGACCTCGGGCGTGCCGGGTTCGAGTGGTGAGCCGCTCACCGAGATTTTAACAATAGTGTCTTGCGCGGTGTTGGCGACGAACAGCGCTGTGTGCTCCTTGTTGAACGCCAGTCCGTTTGCGCCGATGGCGGGGGGCGGCCTCGTTGGCTTCAGAAGCGGGCTCGTTACCCAGGCCGTTGCCGCGCCGCCCTCTTTGCCTACTCTCCAGACTATTCCCTGGTGCGCGTCGGTCACGTACACGTTGCCATCTGCATCGAACGTCAACCCGTCGAGGCCGGGGTGCTCGCCCGTAACGGTCATGAACACCGAGGTAGCGCCCGTCTTCGGATCGACGGCGAAGACCTTCGGGTTTTGGTAATCGACTACGAGCAGCTTGCCCGTTTTCGGTTGGAAACGCAGGTCAAGCAGCCAAGGACTGGTGCCCTCCGTGTGGAGGGTCCGCAGGAGCTTGCCGTTCGGGTCGAACACAAAGAGACTTCCTGGGCTCGTGTCCGGCTTATTCGCTCCTACGGTGACTACGTAGACATTGCCCTCGGCGTCCGCATCGATCCCTTCCGGGTATGCCTCACCCGGCGGCAGCGTCGCGAAGCGCTCAACCTTGCCGCGGTCAAAGGCATTCATTTTCATATTGCACCGCGTACCTTCTTCTGGTTACAGGGCGGATGAGAACGGCGGTCGCCGAGCCCCTCACTGCACCGGCAAACGAGCGGCATTGCGCCACTTCGCGCGCGGTACCTGACCCGGCGAGCTGCCGGCTGCGTCTCGACACATTTCAGCGCGGCTCTACGCGGAACATGTGCCACCTCCACGCATCAAGCTCGACGAACAACCCGTTTACAAGATCATCACCTGAGCGTACGAACGCGATGTTCTGCGTCGGGTCGGTGAGATGGCACTGACGGCCCCGGAGGTCGGCCCATTGTGTTCGCACCTCACCGGCTCGCGTGCCATCGCTGAGGTTAACCACGATCAACCACCGCGTGTCGCCTTGCCAGCACCAGGCAAGGAGATCTTGATACCTGTCATCTCCAGGCCAACCTGATCGGTCGCAGAG
This sequence comes from uncultured Actinomycetota bacterium, assembly GCA_963754965.1. GTDB lineage: Bacteria > Actinomycetota > Actinomycetes > Propionibacteriales > Propionibacteriaceae > Microlunatus. Next base: position 107,964 of record CAVWIA010000006.1, on the reverse strand, counting down.
CTGCCAGCGACCGTTTCTGAAGGTCGGATCGGCCACAGCCGTCAAGAACGAGCGGTAAAAGGTGATCAAATCTGGATCGGTCGGCTCGGATGGGTATCGGCCAAGGAACACCGGAAGGTGCACCGTCGCTCCGTCCAGTTGGCCGTTGTGAACCAGCCGAGCGCCGGGCTGGGTCAGCGCCGTCACGGCAGCGACTCGCGAGCGAGCCGAACCGAATGCCGACACAGCCCGCGGCTCGTCGTGGTTCTCCACGAACCGTAGGAGGCCGTGCTGATACTGATCGTCGGCCAGCAGATGAAGACGCACCTGCTCGGCAGGACCCTGCAAAATCCGGTCGTACAGTCGCTTGTCGTAGCAGTAGTTGAAGCCCTGCTGCTGCAACGCCCACTCCAGATCCCAATAAGCCTCGGCGAGGAACAAGAATCCCGGATACGCCTCGCGGACGGCGGGGATCACTGTCGGCCAATAGTCCGACTCTGGCGCGGAACCGACGCGATCACCCCAGGTTCGTGCAAAAACGTCACTCATGACCAGCATCGCCATATCGCAACGGACACCGTCGCACTGCTCGGCAATCTCGCTGAGCGTCTCGATCACAACAGCGCGCAAGGCCGGAGCAAAGGCGTTCAGCTGAACGACATCCGGCCATGCCGGGAAGTAAGGATCTCGGCCATTGGCCAAGACATGACCGTCAATCTCAACAAAGGACTTTCGGTCCGTTCGCAGCTCGTCGGCCGTACCGGCCACGAACAGCTCCGGCTTGCCCGACGTCCACGGATGATCAGGAGCCACGTGGTTGGGGACGAAGTCCAAGATCAAGCCCAACCCCCGCGCCGCAAGCGCCTGCCTAGCGCTGGCGAGCGCGCTTCGGCCCCCGAAATGATCATCGACAACATAGCCGCGTACGCAGTAGGGCGATCCCACAACATCGTAGGGTTGCCAATCGGGCAGAGCCGCGTCGAAGCTGACCCGCAGGTCGTCATTGGTCAGCGCGATCCCGATGCCGGCGGGGCTGCGCTGCCAAACTCCCATCAGCCACACGCCGTCGAATCCAAGATCGGCAATCTCCTCCCAGTAGCGGTCGGGAACCGCCCCAAGATCAATAGGCCTGCCTTCGGTCCTGCTGATTGCTTCCAGCCAGGGCCAGGTGTTGATCTCGTAGAGATAGGGTTGTGAGTTCTGAGAAAGTTTCGATGGCATGAACTGTTCTAGATCCTTACTGCTAGCCAGCTGGGCCGGCAGCGATTGGGGACTCTGCGCGAGTCCTCGCCGTCTTGTCGTCGTAAAAGATCATCCGGCGCGTCCGGCGCGGCGGGTCCAGCAACAGATCTGCCACCAGGGCCGTCCAACCGGTCTGATGCATGGCCCCCTGGCCGGCGCCGTTGTCGCCGTGAAAGTACTCATAGAACAAGAGATTGTCTTTCCAGGCCGTTGCATAAGCGGTATGCCCTTCCGGAACAAGGTTGTGCTTGTGGCGAGGCATCGGGACGACTCAGGATGCCGACGACCGAGGTCGTGACGAGGACGCCGAACTCGCGATGCCGGATCCGAGAGACAGGCGACTGACATCGCGGTCACCGACCCCGTGATCCAAGCGGCAGCACTCGCCTCTAGCGAGAACTCGAGGTTGATCTGGTCGTGAGCCGGGCCCAAGAAGAAGCTACCTAAAAGCATCTCGGCCTCCGTCGCGGGTAGGGCGGGTAACGGTGATGTCCATCCGGCCCACCGTCATCATCCGCCACAGCTCGACTGCTACCTGTTCGAAGCTAACGGGATTGTCGGGCATGCTGTATTGTATCGTGTAGCGATACGCGATACGCTGCGGAGGGTGATCGTGGGCTTCCGCCACAAGGGCTTGGAGCAGTTGTATCGCGGTGGGTCGAAGAAGGGTGTCCAGCCGACGCACGTCCCGAAGTTGCTGCGCATCCTCTCACTCCTAGACGTGGCGCAAAGCCCTGACGACCTCGCGATCCCGTCGTTTCGAACACACCCGCTCAAAGGTGACCTTGCCGGCCACTGGTCGATCTGGGTCAACGGCAACTGGCGGATCACGTTCAGATTCGACGAGACCGACGTTGAATTGGTCGACTACCAGGACTACCACTAAACAGGAGGTGAGGATTATGCCGATGAAGAACCCGGTTCATCCCGGTGAGATCCTGCGCGAGGACGTGCTGGCCGACCTCGAGCTGAGCGTGGGCGAGGCCGCCTCGAGACTGGGCATCTCTCGGGTCGCGTTGAGCCGCGTCCTGCACGGGCATGCCCGCATCAGCCCCAACCTCGCCGTGCGGCTGGAGGAAGCCGGCGTGGGTACCGCCCGGGCGTGGCTGGCCATGCAGTCCGCGCACGACCTTGCCGCCGAGCGCGCCACAGGAGTCCCGAAGGTGCGCAAGCTCGATCATGTTGCCTGACCAAATCCAGACATTCTTCGCAGGACCCACGCCGGGTCAACGCCGAGCGGTCGGCCTATGCCCGGCCCCCGGTCGCGTGGCAGCCTGAGCGTATGGACCTCGCGACCCGCGCCCGCACCCTTCTCAACCTTCACCACACTGGCCGCACGCTGGTGCTGCCCACCGTCTGGGACGCCTGGTCGGCCAAGGTCGTGATCGAGGCCGGCTTCCCGGCACTGAGCATCGGCAGCCACCCGCTCGCCGACTCCCGCGGGCAGGGCGACAAAGAGGACATGTCGCTCGACGACGCCCTCGACGGGGTACGCCGGATCTGCGCCGCCGCGTCGGACCGGCCGGTCACGGCCGACCTCGAGTCGGGCTACGACACCGCACCCGCGATGCTGATCGAGCGGATGCTGGACGCCGGCGCCGTTGGCCTCAACGTCGAGGACACGGTGCACTCCGAGGGGCGGATGCGGTCCGTCGAGGAGCACGCCGACTACATTGGCGCGCTGCGGCAGGCAGCCGACAATGCGGGCGTCGACGTCGTCATCAACGCCCGGACGGATGTCTTCCTCAAGCAGGCCGGCACCTTTGAGGACCCGGTCGCGGAGGTGATCACCAGGCTCCGGGCCTGCGAGGAGGCGGGCGCCCGGTGCGTATATCCGGTGGGCCTGCCCGACGCGGTGACCCTGCGCACCCTGCTCAACGAGCTGTCCGGTCCCGTCAACGTGATCGCCCACCCTCGCAGCGGCTCGACCGCAGGTTCGCTGGCCGACCTGCAGTCGCTCGGCGTTCATCGGGTCACCTTCGGACCCAGGCTCCAGCAGGAGTTGGTGGCCGACCTCAAGGCGCTCGTCGAGCCTTGGCTCCAAGGCCGGCTGTGATGTCGAAGGAGGTTGTTCCGGGTTCGGACGGTGAGCCTGCCTGACGGGTTACCTTAGCCAGGCGCCATTAAGCTGTCGGGCGCAGGTGCTGCTCGTACTTGTCGCCTATTTCGTCCATGAAGGATCTCCCATGAGGCGCCGCACGGTCGATCTCTGGTCGCCGGCGATCGGAGCGCCTGGCACTGTTATTGCGTACGGGCACTGGGGTCGTCCAGTTCTCGTCTTCCCGCATGAGAATGGCGGTGCGGAAGACTTCGAATCGTGGGGCATGGTCGACGTGGTGGCCGATCTCATCGACGGCGGCCGGGTCAAGCTCTACTGTGTGGACAGTTACGACGGGGAAACCTGGTCCAATAGGCGCATACCGCTCGAGGAACGCGCTCGTCGACACGGTGCGTACGAGTCGTGGATCGTCGATCAAGTCGTGCCGTGGATTTTCGACGACTGTGCAGGACCAGCGGAGATCCTCACAACGGGCGCCAGCATGGGTGCCTATCACGCCGCCAACTTTGCCCTGAAGCGCGCCGACCTCTTTCCGCAAGCTCTGTGCATGTCCGGAATTTACGACCTCAGCTCCTTGTACGGCTGGGGCGATCGCGGCGAGGCAATGTACTTCAACACTCCGCTGAGCTACGTAGTGAACATGCAAGGCGACCACCTCGACTGGCTGCGATCGCGGGTGTTCCTGCTCCTGGTGTGCGGACAAGGGATGTGGGAGGACACCACTGGCGCCCTGGCAAGCACCAAAGCTCTGGGCGGGCTGCTCGCCGACAAAGGCATCCCTCATGAGGTGGATTTATGGGGCTACGACGTAGCGCACGACTGGCCATGGTGGCGGCGACAGTTTGGACACCATATGCCACGGTTTGCTGACCAATAACGAGGAGGCTGGCATGGAAAAACACTTGATTGGGCTGTTGCTCGGCACCGAAGAGGACTGGCCGGCGGCCTTCGAAACGTTGCTACGCCGCTTGGGACCGGTGACGGACTCGGCAAGACACCAACACACACACGACGTCGAGCGAATAACGATTGAGCCATTCGACCTGCGCTCCAGGCCTCGGTATGAGCTGGTCATCGACCGGCTGGCGTATTGGTACTACCACCCGCGCGAATGGCTTAAGAAGATCGCGCTCATGGACGACGTGTACCTGATGAACAGCCCCTTCACCTTCCAGTCGATGGAGAAGCACGCGGCGTACTGCGCGATGATCCGCCTAGGGCTCAAAGTGCCGGACACAGTCCTCGTGCCGTACAAGAATCCACCGGATAATGCCAAGTGGGCGTACACCGCCAGTCGCTACAACCAGCCGTTCGACCTCGACGCCATTGCGGAACGAATGGGCTATCCGTTGTTCATGAAGCCGTACGACGGCGGGGCTTGGGTTGGAGTGACCCGAATCCGGAACCCCGACGAATTGCATGCGGCCTATGACACATCCGGTCAACGGCTCATGCACTTGCAAAAGTCGGTAGAGGGCTATGACGTGTTCGCACGATCATTGTCGATCGGCGCTGAAACGTTGGTCATGAAGTTCAGACCGGAGCTGCCAATGCATGACCGATACGAGGTTGTCCACGGGTTCTTGACGCCGACCGTTGGTCATGAAGCGGTGACGATTTCGCGGCTGGTCAACGCGTTCTTCCGGTGGGAGTTCAACTCCTGCGAGATGTTGGTGCACGGGTCGGACCTCTATCCGATCGACTATGCCAATGCGTGTCCGGACGTGGCATTGACCTCATTGCACTACTACTTCCCGTGGGCCATGAAGACGTTATTGAAGTGGACCGTGTTCTGCACCGTCACCGGGAGGCTGCCCCAGTACGACCTCGATACGCGCCGCTATTTCGACATCGCGGACCGAGAGGATCTGTCATACGAAGACAAGCTGGAGCGCTACCGGCGGCTGGCGGACGAGTATTTCGAGACCAACCGCTACCTCGACTTCTGCGCGAGTCGGCTATCGCATCTGGACGAGATCACGTTCGACTGGGTGAACAGTCCAGACTTCGATCAGCTGCTGATCGACATGGTGCGCAGCACCTATCCGCCAGAGGAGCACGACCGGTTCATCGACCACTTCCGCGGCCTGCTCGCCTTGTGGATTCGCGATGAAGGCGCCCTGTCAGTGTCAGCGCAATAGAACTACCTCGGGCGGGACGTCCCGGGTGGACAGGGGTGGCCGGGGACCATCAGCTGGCGTACATGTGCAGGTCTGCGGCGAATCGCTCCGTCATTTCGATCACCTGCTGCAGTTCGGGATGTCGCACGATGATCATTCCGTCGCTGATGAGAACGGCGCGCCAGTCGCGACGTGGGGCACCGACCGGGAGCAGGTCGACAAGCACCACATCCTCGCCATACTCGGTCAACAACGCCTCCAGCCCATCCACGTGGGTGATTCGGCCAACTCCCTTGGCCCGTTTGAACACACAACCTGAGTTGTACCGGCGATCGAGTGGATCTGACAGCCGCCCGTGAACGACAGCTTCAGCCCAGCCGACGTAAAGATCCCCGTCAGTGGCGTAATTCATCAGATCAACCACTCGCGCGCCCGGCGGCCGCGCTCCGATCTCACCGAAAACGGCTTCGCCGTCGGACTTGCGGTACCACTCCATGTGGGTGAACCCGGTACGGAAGCCCAATGCGGAGAGAACGTCAGCGCCCATCTGACGGCCGGCTTGGAGGTCCGGGACGGTGAGGTCACGCAGCACGATCGACGCCGGGCTGATCCATTCGTGCATCTTCATCTGCAACGGCCGCGGCCGGTACCACATGACGTTCTCGAACAAGATCGATCCGTTCGCACAGACCGTGTCGTAGGTGAACTCCTCCCCGTCGATGAACTCCTCCACGCTGACCTCCGGCACGTGCCGAAGCAACGGCAGCACGTCCGCCAGCTCCTGGGCGGAATCCACCCGGTAGGTGTCGGCCGAGCCAGCACCGGCGATCGGCTTGACGATGAGTGGATAGCCAACCCGCTCCGCGGCCTCCCACACGGCCGCGACAGTGGTCGCGCTGACATGCCACGGGGTACGGATTCCGGCGGCGTCGATGGCCTGTTTCATTCGTTCCTTGTCGCGGAACGGCACAGTCTGCTCGACCGTCATGCCGGGCACCCCGAACGACTCGCGGATCCGCGCGGCGAGGAGCATGTACGGCTCCCACAGGCACTCGACCTGGTCGATGGAGACGTGCCGGGCGAGACCATGGAGCGCGCCTAACACGGCGCCCTCATCGCTGAGCGTCACGTGCTCGTAGTGGGCGATCGCATCCCTGGCCGCGTCCGGCAGCGCCGACGCCGGCTGGTCACCGACGCCGATAACCGTCGCACCCACGGCCGAAAGCGCTCGAGTGAAATACGCCATCTCCACCGGATAACCGGGCGAGATCATCACAATGTTCACTGCGCCTCCACGAGCTCCACCCGGACCCGGCTGACGATGCGGCGCAGGGCATCCCGGACGACCTCGGTATCAGGATCCCGGACGATGATGTACCCCTCACCTTCATAACCTGACGAGGCGGGTTGCCCCACGTCGGGCAAGTGGGCCTCGACGACGAGTTGCCCAATCTCGCGCTGCAGCTCGTCGACCCCATGAACGGAGCCGACCCGGCCGCGGCCCTGACCACGCAGATACGCAGTCCCGGCGGCGTAGCGGCGTTCGGGCGGGTCGAACCTACCGAGGATGACCAACTCCGCCCAGATCCGGTAGAAGTCCACGTCGTGCACGTACCCCAGCATCGACGTGATCTGCGCGCCAGGCGGCCGTGCCGCGACCTCCGAAACAGCAACTGAACCGTCCGGCCGGCGAAACCACTCCATATGAGTCAGCGCGTCGCGCACTCCAAGGGCGTGTAACGCTGCCGGCCCGACCTCCCAGATGCCGTCGTACCGCGAATCGTCGAGTTTCCGTGGCAAGACCACGGTCCACTGAATCCATGGCTGCCGTAGCACCTCCAGCGGTGTCGGGAGGTAGTCGGCGATCGAGGAGAACACGGTCCGGCCTCCGACCGTCACGCTGTCAAATGTGTGCTCCTCGCCGGTCAGGAACTCCTCGAGCAATCCCGGTGCATCCGGCTGCGGAGGAATCGCCACCAGCCAACCTTGAAGGGCTGCGGCGTCATCGAGCCGATACGTTGCCTGCGCGCCCGCTCCGGCCGGAGGTTTAGCCACGAGCGGGAAGCCGACCGCCTCGGCGAAGGCGAAAGCCTCCGACGCGTTGGTGACCAGCTGGTGCCGGGCACACGGTATGCCTGCCGCGCGGAGCACGGTCTTCATGCGGGATTTGTCACGCACGTTGAGAGCCGTCTGCGTGTCCATGCCGTCGATGCCGAGCTGCTCACGGACGTACGCCATGGGAACCTGCAACTGCTCGAGGGCCCCGACGAGTCGCTCCACCGGACCCAACTGCCGGCTCAGGCCGCGGACCGCTTCGACCAGTTGCCGAGGGTCCAACGGGTCGTCAACCCGCCAATGCCCGGCGAGGTGCTGCTTCAGCTCGGGCGGCAGGTGCTCGACGGGCTCGGTAGTAATGACAGCGAGGCTGACGTCGGGCAGCTTGGCGGCCGTCGCGACGAACCGTGCGGTTGCTGGCAGCAAGAAGGGCGCAACAAAGACGGCGACCACCATGGGACGGACGCTACTCGCCTTCGATCAGGCCGGTCTGCCAGTCGACAGGTAGCATGCCGGAGCGTGAACGTCGTGTTCGTCGAGCCGTCCTTTCCTCCCACGCAGCGCAATTTCGTACGTGGGCTTGCCGAGGTTGGCGCAACTGTCATCGGGATAGGGGAGTCGTCGACCGAGGCGCTCGACGAACAGCTCAGAGGCTGGATGACCCACTATCACCAAGTGCCGTCGGTTGTCGATGTGGGAGTCATGACCGACGCGGTGCGCTGGATTCAGGGCCAAGTGTGGGTTGACAGGCTGGAGGCGACGATCGAGGCGCACACGCTCGCGGCCGCCCAGGTGCGGGAGAGCTGCACGATCCCGGGAACGTCGGTTCGTACGGCCTGGCTGTGCCGAGACAAGCCGTCGATGAAGGAGGCGCTGCGGGCGGCAGGTGTTCCGACCGCCGCGTCGACGGCAGCGCACAACGCCGCTGAAGTGTACGAGTTCGCTGACGCGATTGGGTTTCCACTCATCCTCAAACCACGCACCGGTGCAGGTGCACTCGACACGATCCGCGTGGACAACAAGGCCGAACTGGACTCTGCGCTGGGCCGGTTCGGCGGCCAAGGCGCCGCATCCATCGCCGTCGAAGAGTTCGTCGAAGGCCACGAAGGTTTCTACGACACGGTGTGCGTCAACGGAAACATTTCGCTGGACTTCACCTCGCATTACTTCCCGAACGTGCTGGAAGCGATGCGTGCGCGGTGGATCTCCCCACAGTTCATCGCCACGAATCGCGTCGAATCGGTATCGGACTACACCCAGCTCCGTGAGCTGGGCGCACGGGTCAACGAGGCTCTCGGCATTGGGACAAGCGCTACCCATATGGAGTGGTTCTTCGGGCCGAAGGGACTGCGGTTCTCCGAAATTGGCTGTCGTCCGCCCGGAGTCGGCGCTTGGGATCTGTACTCGGTTGCCAATGATTTCGACCTATATCGCGAATGGGCGAACGCGATCGTGCACGACCATATCGCCGCCCGGCCGTCCCGACGCTATGCCGCCGGCATCGTGGCACTACGGCCGGATCATGACGGCAACATCACCGGTTACTCCGGTGTCGAGGAGATGCAGGCTCGCTCCGGCGAGTGGGTCATCGACGCGCACCTGCCTCCGGCGGGTACCCCGACACAGCCCGTGGAAGCGGGATACATGGCCAACGCCTACGTCCGCATGCGTCACCCTGACTACGACGTCCTTCGCGGCCTGCTCGACGATGTCGGCCGCACCATTCACGTGTACGCGCAATGAGCGGGTCCGCCCCCGGGCGCGATCGGTGGTCAGCCGGGAGCGGCACGAGTCGCCTCGCCATCAACCAACTGCAGCAGGGATTCGTCGACGAAGCCGTGATCGACCGGTTCCTTGCGGGTCGCGAAGTCCCCATTGTTGAAGGCCGCCACTGCACATTCCTGTTCCGGGGTGAGGCCGACGAGGTATATCTGGCCCAGCGAATTCTCGGCCTTCCGAGCCGATTACCGATGCGAAGAGTTGCCGGGACAAGGTTGTGGTACGTGGTCCTCGAACTGCCTCAAGGATCGCGGATCAACTACCAGATCGAGGTCAGGCGCGGAGAGCACGTCGAGCGCGTCAATGATCCGCTGAATCCAAAGCACTCACATAGCCCATTCGGTGCCATCTCGGTGTGCTTCACGTTCGGCTACACAACGCCCGAGTGGACCGCTCCCGACCCCGATGCAACTCCCGGCGAGCTAACCGAACTTCAGGTCGAAAGCCACGCTTTGCAGCGCGATTGTCGGGTGACCCTGTATCTGCCGGCTCGGTTCCGGCGCGACGCTGCGTACCCATTGCTGGTCGTACACGATGGCGGCGACTTCTTGCAGTACGCCGCGGCCAAGGTGGTGCTCGACAACCTCATCCACCGCGGGGAAATCGCTCCCTCGATTGCCGCCTTCTTGCACCCGGGGAATCGTCTTGTCGAGTATGCCAACTCGGCACAGCACGCCCGCTTCCTCAGCAACGAACTTCTACCGCTTCTGCAGACGGACTTTCCACTACTACCTAACCGATCCGGCCGCGTTCTCCTCGGCGCCAGTTTTGGGGCGATCGCCGCGCTGTCAGCCGCCTACTCCTCGGCTCGCACCTACGGATCACTTGTCCTCATGTCAGGGTCATTCGTGTTTGCAGACGCGGAAACCGACCATGGCGGTGGCCCGGAGTTTGACCCCGTCGTGCGATTCGTCAATCGCTACCGTGCTCAGCCACGCCATGTTGCGGAAAGGCTTTTCGTTAGCTGCGGACAATATGAGCCGCTAATCATTCCGAACCGATCCATCGTGCCGATTTTCGAATCCGTCGGCATGCGTGTTCGCTATGTCGAGGCGCGGGACGCTCACACTTGGGAGAATTGGCGCGACCGACTGCGCGAGGGCTTGACATGGGTCCTGCCGGGACCGGCTGCCGGTCGCACGTAAGGGCGGAAAGCGAATTTACCTGCGGCTCGCGCCCCGAAGAGCCCGCAACTATCGTTCTGACTAAGACCAGCGTTGCCGTCAGGCCGCTTACGGTTACAGCACATCGGGAAGGCTTCAGGCGCGCCTGTTACGGCCCACATGTTCGGCAACCCGGGGAGCTGCAAAATGGAAATAGTCGATTATCGTGTCACACCGATCGCATTCAGCGACCCACCGCTGCGAGCGGCTTCCGGTCTGCACGCGCCCTGGGCACTGCGAACGATCGTGGAAGTCGTCAGCGACGACGGCATCAGCGGCGTCAGCGAGACACACGGGGGCAGCGTGGTGGTCGAGGATCTGCTGGCAGTGGGCGATCTGGTGGTCGGTCGCGATCCGTTTCAGCTGGCCGGACTGGAGCACGTCCTGTTCGCCGGCCGCTCAGGCGGCGCGATCAGCCGCGCCACGGGCCCGGCGCTGTGGGAGGGACGGCTTTCGTCGCCGACGCGGACGTTTGGAGCGATCGAGGTGGCATGCCTCGATCTGCTCGGCAAAGCACTCGAACGCCCGGTCTGCGATCTGCTCGGCGGGCGCGTGCGCGACAGAGTACCGTTCAGCGCCTACCTGTTCTACAAACAGCGCGGCGCCGGCGGCGCCCGAGGTTTTGAAGTCGATCCGTCGGCCACCGGCTGGGACGCTGCCAGGCAACGCGAAGCGCTCGAAGCGCCCGCGCTTGTGGCACAAGCACAGGCGATGGTCCAAGCATTCGGCTTCGGCTCGGTCAAGCTCAAAGCAGGGGTGCTGCCGCCGGACGAGGAAGTTCGCACGATCAGGCTGCTGCGTGAAGCGTTCGGGCCGGATGTCCCGCTACGCCTCGACCCGAACGCCACCTGGTCGCTCGAAACCAGCATCCGCTACGCCTCCGAGCTCGAAGGATTGCTCGAGTACTACGAAGACCCGGTTGCCGGCAAGGAGGATATGGCAGCCCTGGCGCGCGCCTGCCGTATCCCGCTGGCCACCAACATGTGTTGCGTGAGCTTCGCCGACCTGCCGCGCACGATCAAGCTGGGCAGCGTATCGATCATCCTGGGCGACCACCATCTCTGGGGTGGCCTGCGCGCGTCTGTGGAGCTGGCGCGCGTCTGCCGCACCTGGAACATCGGGCTGTCGATGCACAGCAACTCGCACCTGGGCATCTCGCTCGCGGCGATGACGCACCTGGCCGCCGCGGTGCCCAATCTCACCTATGCCTGCGACACGCATTACCCGTGGCAGGCTGAGGAGATCGTCGTCGGCGGGAAGCTGCGTTTCGAGGACGGAACGCTGCCGGTACCTACCGGCCCCGGCCTGGGTGTCGAGCTCGATCGCGCTCAACTCGAGCGCATGCACGCGCAATACCTGGCGGCCGGCATCGGGCATCGCGACGACGAGATCGAGATGCAAAAAGTCGAGCCGGGCTGGAAGTACAAACTGCCGCGCTGGTAGGCCGGCCCGGGGTCGAAGCCGGAGGCTGGCAATCGCCTCAATGATCAGTCGCGATGCCGTTCAAGCGCCTTTTGGCCTCGGCGTAGGTGTCGGCCGGCAGCGGTCGGGAGGCGGCCGCGATGTTTTCCTTCAGATGATCAACGTTCATGGTGCCGACGATGTTGGTGTTCATGCCGGGGTGGGCGTTGGTGAACCGCAGCAGGAACCCTGTCCGGGTCTCGCCCTCGTCGAGCAAGTCGTCTAGCCCGGCTGCCTCCCAGATCGCCCAGCGTTCCTCGTTGCCCAAGCCGGCGCCGGGTTCTCCGCGGGCGACACCGCCTCGAACAATGACGCCCGCTCCGGAGTCCGACGCAGCCTGAATCAGTTCCTCGTGCTGGCGTTCCAGAGCCGAATAGGGAATTTGGAAGGAGTCGAACACTTTCCAACCGATATAGGTCTCCAGGTCCGGCTGCGTCGCGGAGATACCGATCCAGCGCACTTTGCCCTGCGCCTTCATCTCCTGCAAGGCTGTGACCAGGTCTTCGCTCTCGCACTGCTCCACGCTGGGGTTGTGCAGCTGCATCAGATCGACGTAGTCGGTTCGCATCCGTGCCAGGCTCTCGTGTAGGCCGCGGAACAAGTTCTCTTTGGTCCACACATGGGGAGTGTCATCAGTGCTCTGATCGCGGCGCACTACCGTGCAGCCACACTTCGTGGCCAGGACGAAATCATCGCGGCGGCCCGACAAAAACCGGCCGATGTACTCCTCGCTACGCCCGTAGTCGTTGGCTGTATCGATGAAGGTGATGCCGTTGTCGACGACCGCGTTCAAGATCTGCTCAGCCTCGGCGTCCTCGATAGTCCGCCCGCCCCAAATTCGTGGCCCACGCACCTCCATCGCGCCATAGCCCAGCGTGGTTACCGACAGTCCCGTGCGCCCCAGCACACTCTTCGGCAGCGTCATGTCACTCGAATCTCCTGTCTTGATCGACCACTTTGATCCACTGCTCAGGCTAGCGATCGCCAACTCACGGTTGGTCCGACTGCCGCTTTCCGAGCGCCTCTCGGCGGGCGACAGCAGAGCCAGGAGCAGCCCTCACCATCCCGTGTTGAGTAAATGGTTGACCAACAGCGCCCATGTTGCGCTCATTGCCAGGGCCCATGCTGCCTTCCGGCCCCGGAGCAGCGCCAGACCCGAGTAGGCGATCAGGCCGAAGCTCAGCCAGATCCTTTCGGTCTCGGCTTTCGACAGAGCGGAGAAGTCGGCGACCAGCGCCGCGAGGACGCCGGAGAGCGCCAGCAGGGCCACGACCCGGTCCTGTGTCCAGGAGCCGCAGTGTCCTCGGATGAGAGCCGCGATTGACCTTGACACGGCAATTGCCAGCAGCGGCGAGCAGCTGACCAGCCATGCGGCAAGGTTGGCGTAAACGAAGTAGGAGAACGGGCGCTGGCTTGCGATGCCTTGGTAATAGCGGACGCGGAGGGCCATCAATCCGCTCACCCAATTGAAGCCGAGGACCAGGTGGACGGCCACGACTGCTATGAACCCTGCGGTGGCGATCAACCATGGCCCGACAACCTGCCGCAGACCGCTTTGACGGACGGTCAAGAGCAAGGCGAGGAGAACGACCAGGCCGAAGAGCAGCAGTCCGTACGACAAGAACACGGCGGCACCGAGCAGCAGACCGCCCATCAGGCTGGCCAGGATCCGGCCGCGTGCAGCCCCGATGCTCACCAGCGCAAGCCCGCTGACAGCCACACCGGCGAACAGGCCGTCTGCCGACACTGCCATCCAGACCGCACCGGGGAAGAGCGCCACGAAAGGTACGATCCGCCGGGCCGCTGTACCGGCACCAAACTCATTAATGGTCTGCGGTAGCGCGACACTGGCCGCCGAGGCGACGAGTATGCACAGTCCCCCGGCCCAGAATCCACCACCCAGCCCGGCCCGGGCGAGCAGCCAGAAGGCCAGCGTTGCTAGAGGTGGATGGCCTGCGACGTGGGTTGTCCACACCGTAGCGCCGTCGACTCCGGGGCTGAAAGCGATGAAATGGGTGAAGCCCGACATGAATGCAACCGGGTCTGAGATTCGCGGCAGATCGTGCAGGTACTCGTTCGGATTGAGGAGGATGTCGATCCACCCTCGTTGCAGCCCGTCCACCAGCGTCAACGAGCACATCCAGGCGAGGTTCAGCAGCCAACCTGTGAGCAGAAGGAGGCGCCAAGGCATTCCGTCCGCCACCTTCTGCAACCGCAGCCCTAGCAGCACGCACGACACGGCTAACGGTGTTCCCCAGCCGAGGTGCGGATGCCAAAAGGCGAGCAGGGGCGGGCGCGGCAGGAGAATCGGGAGCCCGCGCCGATTCATCTCGTGGCCGACGACCGACGCCATGGTGATCAGGGCCAGCGCGACGGCGAGGGCCACCATGTCGTTCCACCGCCACGTCGGCGTCGGCGGGTCGGGGAGGTCGCTCGGGCGCGGTGCCGGACGAGGAACTGTCATCGTGGAGTCCGCGACGTCCACGACGGTTCCTCTCCGCCTGGTTTGCACCGCAGCGCCGTTCAGTCGTCCGCGGAGCCCGCTGCCGCCGTGTCGAGAGCCGAACCGTCCTGAACCGGCTGGCGTTTCCGGTTTCGGGCGATGCGTACGGCGTACAAGAGAAGACTGACGACCGCAATGACACCGATGATCAGGATCAGGTTGGCTCCGTAATTGCGCAGGAGGAGAGCTTTGACTGCCGGCTGGCTGCCGCGGAGGAAGATCATCGGGATAGCGATCACGGCGACGAGGGCGATCATGATCAGCGCGACCTGCACAAAGCGTCGCTCCCGGTCGGGGACGAATCGCCGCAGCAGCCAGCCCACGCCGACGACGGAGGGGGCCAGGATGGCGTCGTGGAGAACGAGCGCGGCGGCCAGCCACAGTGCGAGTACCACCAAGCTGTATAGCGGCGTCTCGCTCACCAGCCGGAAGATTCCGAACGCTGCGAGAGCGACACCGGCAACGGCGAGGATGATGCGCCAGGCCTTCACGAGAGCACCTCGATCCGGCCCAGCCACTTGGTATTGAGCGCGCCGGCCCGGTTGGGAGAGATCAGCCGTAGCGGGTAACCGTGGTCGATGTCCAGCCGCTGCCCGTTGAGATGGGTTGCGAGTAGCGCAGCCGAGAGCTGTGGACCCTCCATAAAGGAGTGATTGAGACCCCAGTCCTGCTCGAGCGAGATCAGCTGGATTCGGGACTCGGCGGTGCCGCCGGCCTGCAGAACCACCTCGAGCAGGGACAGGCCGCGCCAGTTCGCTCCCACGCTCCAGCCTTCGACGCAATTGACGGGTAACCGTGCCTCGCGCACCGCCCTGGCGCCGAGGTCTTCCAGCGTCAGCCGATACGGCCTTCGGACCCACTACCTCAAGAGACCACGTCGGCGACGTGGCGGCCGCGGCGATCTTTGCCTGCTCGGCCGTCCGGTTGACCGGGACACCTTGCGGACCCTTGGTCCATTGCCGAGGGGCGATCAGTCCCAGCGGCTCGAGCGGGGTGACCGTCTGGCCGACTGAGGCGAGAACGACGACGCCTACACCTGCCCCGGCGGCCGTCAACATGCCGCGGCGGGAGATCCCCGGCGTGGGCGGATCGGGAAGCGTTCCGGCGTTGCTGTGAGACTCGGGGTTCTCATTCCACGGGATCTCGGTGAGCACGTCCGCCTCACTGACCTTGGCTTTGAGGCCGTACGCGATGTCAGGCAGCTTGACCCCGACATGGAGCAGCGCCGACCCCACCAGCACGTAGGCCAGGAAGCGATGGACCGATACGAAATACCACGGAAAGGGATACCAGTTGAGCACGTTGAGCAACCCGGTAGTGACCTGGACGAGCGCCACGGAGACCAGGATCGCCACACTGAGGCGCTCGATCGCATGCTTGATCGACCCGATCGGAGGGAAGCGGAACTGGTTGGGATAGACGGTCCATAGCTTGACCAGCAGGACCGGGATGGTCGCGATGCCGGTGGCGACGTGGATGCCCTGAGTGAGCCGGTAGCCCCAGACGGGCTTCGCCGGCTCGGGCAGCCACGACCACGGCTCGTACTGGTAATGGCTGAGCAGCCCCGTAACGAAGAGCACCGCGATCGCGATGCCGAGCGTCAGCCCAACCCTCGCGGTCACGGCTGTTGACCTGAGTGTGCTGCTGAACCGCGGCCACCACGGGGGGCGCTGCTGAACCACATAATCAGCCTCCCGAAGCCGACCAGAAATTGGAACCGGGCACCGGCCCAGGGCCGCTTACGGGTCGCTCACACCCGGGCCTTGTTCGCCCGGTCCCCTGGATGCCGTGGCGTCGGCGCCTTCACTCACCCGCACTTATCGATCCGCACACTCACCGAGTTTCCAAGATCAACTAGAGCTGAGGACACCGTCCTCCTTGCGGCAAGGGACCGGGGCTGGCACGCTCAATGTGACCGCCGTGCCTCCATGTTCAAGCCCGGATACGCACGAAGTCAGCTATGCCGTCCTCGAGCACTATGCGTGACCTCCAACCCAGTACTCGATCTGCCTTCGAGCAGTCGGCGGTGATGTGCCGCACGTCGCCCAGCCGGTACAGGCCAGTAGTGACGGGCGCTTGCCCACCCACGACCGCCGACATCAGCTCAGCCATACGACCGACGGTATGCGCGTGGGCCGTGCCAATGTTCAGGGCGGTCCGGCCGGGCGGCAGGGCGGCGATCGTAGCCGCGACCACAGCCTGGGCGACGTCGTCGACGTGGACGAAATTCCGCCGTTGCCGGCCGTCCTCATACACCAAGGGTGGATCGCCGTGCGCCAGGCGGGAACGGAAGAGCGCGGCCACGCCGGCGTAGGGAGTGTCGACGGGCAGACCCGGGCCATAGACGTTGTGGAACCGCAGCGCGACAACCGATGCGTCGGTTTCGCGGGCCCATGAGTCGGCGAGGTGCTCGCCGTGGACCTTGGTCGCCGCGTAGGTGTTGCGAGGATCGAACGGTGCCGACTCCGGGACCAGTCCGGGGACCAGATCGTCGCCGCACGCGGGGCACTGCAGATCGAAATGACCGGCGGACAGATCTGCCGGCGTGCGAGGTGGCGGCGCCTTCGGTCCGTGCCGGGGACATTCGTATGCGCCCTCGCCGTAGACGACCATGGAGGACGCATATACGAGCCGCTGGACCTTTCCGGCCGCCGCAGCCCGCAGGACGATCGCGGTTCCGAGGTCGTTGATCCGAACGTAGTCGTCCATGTCGTCGAGGCTCGTACCGAGACCGACCTTGGCTGCCAGGTGAACGACGGCATGGCAACCTTGCATCGCCGCTTCGACGCGCTCCAGGTCGGTGATGTCGTCCCGTGCGTCGAGCGCCCGGTCGAAGACCGTAACGTCAGCGCCGGCTTGACGCAATGCTCTTGCGCTCGGCCGGCCAATGAAGCCAGCTCCGCCGGTGAGCAGTACTTTCACGTGCGGACACTTCGGTTCGCCTGCGGCAGGGCGACCTCGAAGCAGCAACCCGTCTCCGTGTTGCGAACCGCGATCTCGCCCTGATGGGATTCCACCACACCCCGGGCGATGGCCAGGCCGAGCCCGGCGCCCGCATCGGCCGAGCCGCGGGACGGGCTGCCACGCCATCCTGTGGCAAAGACCCGATCCAGATAGGCGTCGGGGATGCCGCCGCAGCCGTCCCTGACCGCGACCCGCACCGAGCCGTCCTCGGCCCGGTCGGCCGAGACCTGGACCGTCTGCTGTGGCTCGGTATGGCGGATGGCGTTACTGACCAGGTTGCCGAGTGCGCGGCTGAGGTCGTCGTGCCGCCCCAGCACGGCCAGATTGTCAGCGGCGGGAACATTCACTTCAAGTCGCACCTTCGCCGACAGCGCGGTTGCTTCGGCCTCCGATGTGACGTCGCAGACCAGCTCGGAGAGTGCCACCAGGCTGAGCTCGCGCGGCTCAGGCGTCCCCTGGACCCGAGAGAGCGCGAACAGGTCGTCGACCATGACAGACATCCGGGCTACGGTGCTCCGGAAGTGCTGCAGTGTGCCGGGTACGTCGGTGATCACACCGTCCTCGAGGCCCTCGGCGAGCGCCCTCAGGCCCGCGAGCGGGGTCCTGAGATCGTGGGACATGAAGCTCACAAGTTCCTGGCGGGATTGCTCGGCGGCCCGTTCGCGCTGCCGCGATTGGGCTAGGGTTCGGCGCGCCTCGGCGAGCTCCAGCTCGACCCGAGCAAGCTCGACCGGCAGACTGAGATCGGCCACCCGGGCGTCAGATTGCTGGACCTCCGTAGTGGGCGCACCTCGGGAGTCGCTGACCAGCAGCCCGACGGTGTCCTCGAGCTGGCGAGAGGCCAGGCGGAAACGACGACTCACCAGCCATCCGCCGACCACGGCGAGGACAAGGGCGATGCCAAGAGCCAGCAGGATCACCGTCGTGTCGTGGGGCGAAAGGAACATCAGCTCGACGTTGATCACCACCGTGGCCGCGACCGCCACCACGGGAATGAGGGTGGCGACCGCCACCTGGTAACGGAGGGACGAGCGACGAATCGCTCGCAGAAGCACGGCTCCCAGCAAGCCGACCCCGAGACATGCGCCCAGGGTCAAACCGGTGATCAACAGCAGGTCGCTCATGTCAGCTCCGCCTCACGGACCATGCGGTAACCCGCACGACCCACCGTGACCACGATGCGTGGGTCGGAGGGATCGTCCTCCAACTTTTCGCGCAGCCGGCGCACATGCACAGTCACCGTCGACGTGTCACCGAAATCCCACCCCCACACCCGGCGGAGCAGATCCGCCTTGCTGAAGGTCTGACCGGGATTGGCGGCGAGGAAGGCGAGCAGGTCGAACTCGCGACTGGTCAACGACAGTTGCGCCGAGCCGCGGGTGGCGACATGGGCAGCTAAATCGATCGTCAGATCGCCGATTGACAAGTGCTCAGTCAGCAGGCGGTTGCCGGTGCGGCGCTCAGCTCGCCGCAGCAGCGCCTCGACCCGCAGCACCACCTCACGCGGACTGAACGGCTTGACCACATAGTCGTCGGCGCCCGTTTCCAGCCCGATCAAACGGTCCTCCTCTTCGCCGCGAGCGGACAACACGATCACGGCCGTGTCATCCCCCGACGCCCGGCGGCGTCTTAGCACCTCCAGTCCGGAGATGGTCGGCAACAAGATGTCGAGGATGACGACATCGGGCTTCTCGCGGCTCCACGCGCTCAAAGCCTCGATCCCGTCAGGCGCCCAGACGGCTTCGTAACCGGCCCGGGCCAGGTACGCCGACAAGACACTGGCCATCGTCTTGTCGTCCTCGACAACCAGGACTCGTGCACTCACGCGAACAGAGTAGGCAGATTCCACACAGTGCACGGCAGGCGTCACCTGGGCCTGACGATGCGTAAGGGAACGGCAAGCGTTCCGGGCTAGCCGGGTCGGGCTCGGCTATCTAGCCTCACGGACATGACGATCGAGGTCATCTTGCCGTGCCTTAACGAGGCGTCCGCTCTTCCCTGGGTGCTCGATCGCCTACCGGCCGGATACCAGGCCCTCGTCGTCGACAACGGCTCTACCGATGGCTCGGCGGAGATTGCGCGGGAGCGTGGTGTCCGTACGCTCGGCGTCGAGCAGCGCGGTTACGGGTCAGCGTGCCATGCCGGATTGATCGCGGCCAGGGCTGAGCTGGTAGTGATCATGGATTGCGACGGGAGTCTCGATCCCCTTGATCTTCCCGCTCTCGTTCGGCCGGTCGAGGCCGGCGAGGCGGACCTGATTGTCGGACGGCGGAGGCCTCGAGAGCGAGGGGCGTATCCATGGACGCTTCGGCTTGCCAACGCCGCGCTGGCACGACAGCTGCGGCGCCAGGCGGGCCTGACAATCCTCGATTGTGGACCGGTACGTGCTGCCCGGCGCACTACCTTGCTCGGGCTTGACGTTGAGGATCGCCGCTCCGGCTACCCGGTGGAGACGCTGGTGAAGGCAGCGGTCGCGGGTCTCCGAGTGCGACAGGTTGACGTCAGGTACCTGCCCCGACGAGGACGATCGAAGGTGACGGGCACTCCACTGGGCGCCGTCCGCGCCGTCCGGGACTCACTCGGAGCGCTCGATCGGGTGAAGCGGACCGTCCGATGATCGAACGGGCCGAGATCGTTGCCATCTTGGCCAAGGAGCCCAAACCCGGACTGGTGAAGACGCGGCTGCAGACCCGGTTCAGTGCCGACGAGGCGGCCGAGCTGGCGGCCGCGGCCGTCCGCGACACCCAGCGGGCCGTCCGTGCGTCGCGCGCCCACCGACGAATTCTCTGCTGGGACGGGGATCCGGCGGACTTCGCAGACGGTTTCGAAGTCGTACCGCAGCGGACCGGTGCCCTCAACGACCGGCTGGCCGGCGCCTTTGACGACATCGGGCGAAACGGCTCAGCGCGGGTGTTGCTGATCGGTATGGACACACCCCAGATCGACAGCGTCCTGCTCGATACCGATTGGGACGACTGTGACGCCGTTCTCGGTTTGAGTGAGGACGGAGGGTTTTGGGCCATCGGGCTACGGACCCCGGACCCCGCCCGGGTCTTCGCTGGAATCGAGATGTCGACACCACGTACGGGCTCGGCCCAACTGGCTCGCTTGCTCAGCCTGGGTCGATCCGTGAAGCTGCTGCCACCGCTGCGCGACATCGACGAGCCCGACGACGCCGCGCATGTCGCCGATCACTTTCCCACGCCTGGAGTTTTCGCGGCGCCATGCTGCCCTTCTGGGCACGTCTCGACCCGACGTGATCTTCGACCACCTGTATGCCGGGAGTTCGGTGCGGTGCGACGCTCTGGACCAACGTGTGCTTCCACTGGAGGCGGTGCGCTGGTCCGGTTGCGCCGACGGTGTGGACCAGTTAGTGGTGTCGCGTTGCCGTGGTCCGGTGCTGGATCTCGGCTGCGGTCCCGGGCGGATGCTGCAGGCCTTGAATGAGTCGGGCGTACCGGCGCTCGGAGTCGACATGTCCGCGGTGGCTGTGCAAGGCGTGAGATCCCGAGGGGCCATCGCGATCCAAGCGAGGTTGGCCGAGCGGTTACCCGCTGAAGGTCGTTGGGGAACAGTCCTGCTCATGGACGGCAACATCGGGATCGGTGGCGACGTCGGTGCTTTGCTGCAACGCTGCCGAGCCCTCTTGGCCCCCGGCGGTGCCATCATCATCGAGGTCGATCCCCGCCGAGCGTGGTATCAGACCCGGCAGGTGCGGCTGACTGCAGACGCCTCCGGCTGCTCGACCGAGCTGACGTGGACCCGGACGGGGGCAGCGGCTGTGAAGCGGCTAGCCGGACCGCTTGACTTGCTGGTCGTCGAAGAGTGGATCGCCGCCAACCGGGCCTTTCTCTCCCTCCGCTCCTGAACGAGCGATCACGTGCCTTTCATCATCAACCGGAGACCGGAAGTCGTCGCCACCGCTTGCATCCTGACGTGAGCCGGTTGCCTCGGGGCGCCAGGACGAACGGGTGCCGATAGGCTGAGGTCGGTGAGCCGGGAAGCCTGGTCGGCGCAGTATGGTCGCGCCGAACTTCCGAGGAGCACCTGGTGTCCGATACGTATCGATACGCGCTGATTGTCGCGTTGACGAGCGCGGTCGCCTTGGCGGCAGTGCTAGCGAACAGGTTTACGGCCCGGGTAAAGGTACCTGTGCCACTGGTGATGCTGGTCTGTGCTGCCGTCGCCGCTGAAGTGTTTCCCGGTCTGCCGACCCCTGCCGAGCGAACGGTTGAGCGGGTGGTCACGGTCGCGCTGGTGTTGATCTTGTTCGATGGCGGCATGCATATCGGCTGGTCACGCTTCCGACCCGCCGCCGGTGCGATTGTCCTGGTCGGAGTGGTCGGCACTTTTCTGACAGCGGCTGGTGGCGCCGTTGTGCTGGAGGCGTTGTTCGGACTTTCCTGGTATGTGGCGGTGCTCGTCGCGACCGCCGTCTCCCCCACGGATCCGGCGGTGGTCTTTTCCGTCCTCGGCCAGCGTGAGATCGCCGGCCGTAGCGGCACCATCTTGGAGGGCGAGTCGGGTGCCAACGATCCCGTGGGGATCGCATTGATGAGCGGTCTGCTCGCCGCCGGGACGCTGAGCTGGTCTGCATTGGGCCACGTGAGTGTGGAATTTGCTCTGCAGATTGCGGTTGGAGCCGCGTTCGGCATCGCTGGGGGCAAGGCCCTCCTGTGGTTCATGCGCCGGGTGGCGTTGCCAAGCGAGGGCTTGTATCCGGTGCGCACCCTGGCTTGTGCACTGTTGCTGTTCGGGGTTACGACCCTGGCACACGGGTCTGGCTTTCTCGCGGTCTTCATCGCTGGGATCGTGATCGGTCAGCGCCGCGCGCCATACCACCTAGAGATTGAGCGTTTCCATTCTGCGCTGGCGGGTCTGGCGGAGATCGTTGCCTTCGTCGTTCTGGGTCTCACCATCGACCTGACGGTGCTCGCACGTAGCGACGTCTGGGTGCCTGGTCTTGTCCTTGGTCTGCTGCTGGCCCTTATTGTCCGGCCGGTGTTCGTGGGTTTGTGCTTGATCCCTGCCCGGCTCGACCGCAATGAGCGGGCCTTCGTTCTCTTTGCAGGCCTTAAGGGGGCGGTTCCTATCCTGCTTGGAGAGCTACTGAGGGCAACACACCGACCCGACGCGGAGCGGCTGTACGGGATCGTCGTTGTGGTTGTCATTTTCTCCGTACTGGTCCAGGGCAGTCTCGTGCCCGCCGTTGGGCATGCGTTGCGGCTTCCGATGCGCAACCGTGAGCCGGAGCCGTGGGGAGTTGGAGTGCGGTTGCGCCAAGAACCCGAGGGGGCGCACCAGTTCTCGGTCGGCCAGGGCTCGGTGGTCGACGGCCGTACCGTTGAACAGGTCGCCGACGTGGCCGGCGATATCTGGATCAGTCTGGTCGTTCGCGATAGCCAGCTTGTGCCCGTCAGAGCCGACACCAGGCTGCAAGCCGGCGACCTCGTCGTAGTTCTGGCGGAGGCCGACCTCCCCACCAACGTCGGAGAGCTATTCACGAAGTCGGGCCAGGCAAATCCTGATCGCTTTGATGGGTCAGGGTAGAGGGCTGCTTCCGCAAGGCCGTTTGCACCGGTCAGCGCCAACCCCTTGTTCTCCTTCGGCGATCATCTTGGCGGGTGCGCCTGAAAACTGCTTGGGGCGTCAGCTCGTGCTGGGGACCCGCGTCTCCCGGCGCGGCCGACCACGGCTCGGAATCGGTCCGGCCTTCTTGGGCATTCGGCCGGCGTCGTCGAGCGCCCGCCTTAGCAGAATCTCCACCTGGGCGTTGACGCTACGGAACTCATCGTTGGCCCAACGGATGAGCGCGTCGTGAACCGCTGGATCGACCCGCAGAAGCACTTGCCGACGGGCGGTCACGTATACAAGGATCCGGCGTTGACTACGGGAGATGGTGGTTGATCACCGCACAAGACGACCAGCAGGTTGCTGACCATGCTGGCCTTGCGTTCCTCGTCCAGCTCGACGACGTCGTTGGCAGCAAGACGGTCGAGGGCGAGCTCGACCATCCCGACCGCACCCTCGACGATCCGGCTGCGGGCGGCAACAACGGCGTTGGCCTGTTGCCGGCGCAGCATGGCCTGGGCGATCTCTTGCGCGTACGCGAGGTGTGACATGCGCACCTCCACTATTTCCACTCCAGCGATCGCCACACGCTCGGCCACCTCGCTGGCGAGCTCGCCGGCCACAGCGTCGGTCGATCCTCGCAGTGACGCGGTTGTCTCGCCGTCGTATTCGTCGTAGGGGTGACTGTTCGCGACGTGGCGCAGCGCCGCCTCCGACTGGGTGGAGACAAAGTTCTGATAGTTCTCCACGGCATATGTGGCTTTGGCGGTGTCGGCGACCTGCCAGACAACGATCGCCGCAATCTCGACCGGATTACCGTTCGCGTCGTTGACCTTGAGGCGGTTGGTCTCAAAGTTACGGACCCGGACGCTTACCCGACGATGGATGGTCAGCGGCAGCACCCACCAGAACCCGGCGCGACGGACGCTGCCGACGTAGGTGCCGAAGAACTGGAGCACCGATGTCTGTCCCGGCGGCACGATCACCAGCGAGGTCGCCACCAACGCGAACACCACAATGGGCAACCAGAGCAGACCGCGGTCGTCTTTGACCGAAAACCATATGCCCCATGCGGATACCGCAAGGAGTAAGACCCCGAACCAGCCGCTGACGGCGAGGGCAGGGCGTTGGGTGATGTCGACGCGGGCGCCCTGATGGCCGACCGGTGCGAGGTTGCCCGAAGCTGCCACGGTACTCATGATGCGAGCCCTCTCTCTAAAAGTGATATCATAAATATATCACTTTTTGGTGATGCAACGCCCGGCATCGCACGGCGACGCCGATGAGCGCGGTGCCAGGTGGCCCGCTCCAGGACGCGGCGGAGCTTCGGCCTGGCGATGTCGGCGTTGATCAAATGCCTGCTCAAACGGCCAGGCCAGTTGGTGCCTGCCCTCTTCTGTCCACGACGTGCTGCAGCAGGATGGAGCTATGCGATACGTCGAACTGCGCCGGCACACCGACAATGACGGCGACCATCTGAGCGAGCAGGGCGTCGCCGACGCTGAGGCCATCGGCCAGGCCGGAGTGCATCCTCCCTACGCGCTGTTCATCTCCACCGGTGCTGAGCGCGCCAGCGAGATGCTCAGCATTCTGCGGCGAGCCGCCGGTCAGGACGAGATTCCGATCACCATAGAGACCGGGCTTCGCTCAGTGGTCGAGAATCGGTGGCGCGAAGCGGCAAAGGCTGCCGGCAAGGGAGCTTCACTCGAGGAGATTCGGTCGGTTGATCCTGATCTTGTCGAGAAGGAGTCTCAGTTGCTCGGCGCGGCGCTGCAGCGGGTGGTCGAGAGTCTGCCGGACGATGGCCGGGCCCTCGTTGTCGGCCACAGTCCGACGAACGAGGCGGCGGTCTGCGGGCTGACCAATCAGGTCATCACCCCGCTCGGTAAAGGAGAGGGAGTACTGGTCGTCGAAGACGCCGGACGCTATGAGGTGGACCCGCTCTAGCGTCGCGCGGGACACCTCCGGCATGGCTGCGTCGAGTTTCCTGCCTCCACAAGGACCTCCTGGAGGATCCGGCCGGCAAGGCTAATTCTCCGGTGTGTGAGTACATTGGAATGATGGGAAGGCTGGCAGGCGTCATGCTTTTCGTGCTGGCGCTAATAGCCGTCGTGGTCGGCGTGGACGTCCTGTTCTTCAGAAACCGGTTCTGGGAGCGGTTGCTAGTAAACGTCGGAATTGTTCTGGTGTTCGCGGCGTTCTTTTTCAGGTTCCTGAAGCCTCAATGACCCTATTAATGACACTCCGGCCACGTAAGCCGTCTTGCTTCAATCAGCAGCTGGGCAGGTATTGCAAATCTCGTTGGGTGATTCCGTGCGGTGAAATCTACTCGTAGACGGGCAGCACGACAGATCGCGCATGTTGCGTGTCCGCCGAGATTCGTATCGGGCGGAGACACTCCGATTGCACTGATGCGATCGGAGCGTAGAACCAGGCCGACAACACCACGCGCCAAGTTGGCCGAACCGTCTTCGGCTTGCTGGTTGTCAAGCGATTGATCTCCATCGAGCACTTATTGGGAAGCCGGTTGGAACGTACCCTGACCGCATGCTCCCTGCAGTCCGCAAGGCCGTGTCCTGGCTCTGTCTTGGGCTTGGGCTCGTGATGTGCGCCGCCTGCGGTGGAAGCATCGAGACGACCCATGCTCCAGAAGGCACCATGTACAACCAAACCTGGACCAAGAGCTACGGGTTGACCACATGCGGAGATTGGAACGACACAATGACCGAGTCCCAGCAATGGGGGGCGGCGGCCGACATGTTGACCAGCGCCAGAAAGAGGTGGGACGGCGGCGAAGGCCTTCCATCAGACTCCTTGGTCACCCGGTTTCGGGGCGACATCACCCAGGCATGCTCTGTTGACGACAATCAACAGCTTCCTGAGATCGCAGTAGGCGTATACCTGATCGGCCGTGACCTGTACTCTCCCTAACCCTGTTGTTCAAGGTCGTAGCCGTGCACAGACCATCCAGGCTCGTATGCCCCTCTCAGCGTGGTCATGCAAGACGAATCCCACGAAGGACCCGCAACGAGTGCAGCCACAACCGCGCGCGATGCCGCTGTCTCGATGTGTTAGGCGAATCGTTTGATGAATGCGAGGGCTGTGTCGGCGACCTCTCGCCAGCCGCTGTCGATGGTGAGGGCGTGGCCGCGGTCCTTGATCTTGACGATTTCGGTGACGCCTTGGTTGTCATGCTGCTGTTTGTAGGAGGCGTTGGCGATCGCCCAGGGAACGGTGTTGTCCTTCTCTCCTGAGATGATCAGCAGTGGGCCACGGTCTGGATTGTCGGTGTCGACCTTGGCCTCGGTCCACGGGTTGACGTTGGCGGTGGCGGCTTGGAAGAGCGGCCTGCCCGGGGTCGGCACCGAATATGTCTCATACAGGTGATGAGCTTCGTCCTCGCTGACGGCGTTGGCGAAGGCGAAGCGGAACTGGTCGTAGGTCAATGGCACCGCTCGGTTCCGGTTGGCCGGGTTGCCCAGCACGGGGAACGCGGATTTCAACGCCGAGATCGGCAGCGGCAGTACACCGCGGAAAGGTGCCGGGTCGATCGCCACCGATGCGGCGGCCAGGCCGCGTCCGGCCATGATCTGGGTCAGTAAGCCACCGAAGGAGTGGCCAATGATGGCGGGCTTGCGTTCCAGGCCGTGGATGATGGTCTCGAAATGGTCGGCGATCTGGCCGATGGACTTGCCGGCGAACACCTCCGGACGGGCGTTGGCTTCCTCGACGGTTTCTGGATCATCGGGCCAGCCTGGCGTTAACGCCGCATAGCCGTTGTCCTCAAACAGCGCCGCCCAACGATCCCAGCTGCTCGGCAACAGCCACAAACCATGCACGAAGACCACTGGTTGCCGACCGGTGGCATTGGCCTTCTTGCACTCCTCCAATTCGTGCTCTGTGATCGTCGATCCGTTCGGTGCGGCGGTCGGCTGCTCACTTGCCATCATCTGCCCCCTGGAAACATGTGTGGTGGCTGTTGTCGAGGAGAACCGTTGCCCGATCAAGTCCATTCCCGGGCAGCGTCGAGCACGTCGTGGGCGGGTCTCTGATCGAGTCTTCGGGGAGCACTCAGTCCAACCCGAGACCTGCTCTGGCCTGCTGGTTAAATCCCAAACCAGCCAGTGCCGACGAGAGCTCCCGACTCACAGCGAGCACCGCACGGCGATCTCGCGGGTTCCCTGTGCGGGTAGCTCGGCAGCGCGCGATCTCCTGAGTGTCGATCAGCCGGGCCGTCTCGGCCACGATGGCATAGTCGGCCACTGGTGAAATCCAGCCAGAGCTAGACCAGATCCGCTCCCAAAAGGCGTGACCAGTCGCACCAAGATCAGCGGGTGGCGGTGGCACTTCCTCAGCAGTCTCGAAAGTCGCCAGGTGGGCAGCGTGTGGCGGACGACCGTCACTCCTGTGGTTCCCACCTGGCCGGCGATGCCTACCGTGATCAATCGGCATGGGTGGGCGGCCTCTGGTCATCTCGGCGCTCCCTGCATAGATTCCGAATCTCTAGAAATCCCCATTTTTCCCGCACCGACGTTCCGGGCTGGTTGCCGGGCGGTGACGGTTCGGGAAATTCTCGATGCCAAGTGCGAAGGATGGCATTGATCCGTGATAACAGCGACCCCGCCTGCAGGCTGGACGACGGGATACCGATTGGCGGGGCTCAGCTAACAAGTGCTGGAACTGCGGTTAGCCGCCACCAGGAAACTGCTTCGTCGGCGGTCGCCAGCCCCGGGTCGCGGAGCAGATCGTCGCGCACCAGCCCAGGCAGCACGTGGTAGTGAATGGAGCCCGGAACACTGACCAGTGCCAGGACCCGCCAAAGGGCGCGGGCGTACTGTTCGGCCTGCTTGGCTCGGTCCCACTGGTAGAACCCTCGATACACCCCGTGCTCGTCGTTGGCCATCCACAGCTTGGAGATGAAGCCGGGAAACCCCACGAAAAGAGGGGTGTTGAGCAGGCTCTCGGCGCGGAACAGATCGTGGGCCCGCCCACGTACGAGGCGGAGCCGGAAGCCGACAACCAGCACGGCTGGCTCGGACGGCGGAGGCCCGTCAACGACGGTCTCCCGGTACACCCTCGAGGTGGAACCGTCAGCGAAGCCCAACACCTGGCCGACGTGGGTACGCCGCAAGTGCACTCGGCGAGCGGCCAGCAGCCGTACCGACGTGACCACGCACCTGGCGACCGACGCCCAGGCAGTGACTTGAGGTAGTGGTGTTTGGTTTGCCATGGTGACCTCCGAACGGCCACGGTTCTACCGCGGTATTGCGTTCTGTCCAACAGCCTGGCGCGGCGCTAGCCGAAACAGCAGGGCCAAAGGTCCACCTCGCCGCACCGCTTAGCACGAAGAGCGACATCTCGGTGTAGGAAGTGGCCCGATCCGGGAGACCGCAGAAACCCGTCGTAGATCTGAAAGCGCCAAGGGGGTCTCCCTGGGCGTGTATTTTCGGCTAGCGGGTTTCGGCTGGCGCCGCTGGCGGGCCGGTATCGCTCATCGGGCCCTGACGTCGGCGGGCAGGTGAACCACCGGGTCCTCCCATTGAATCCTGTGGCCGTTCATCCAGGCAATGCTGCGGTCGGTCACCACGTAGCGGAATACAAACCGCAGCATCAGCTCTTGGAACCGTCGCCCGACCGGCCCGGGAATCTTCGAACTGCTGCTCCGCGCACCCGCAGCCACGATTCTCTCCACTCGCCTCCGCCGTGCGCTCTCGTATCCGGCGAATGCCGCCGGCACATCAGCATGATCGCGCAGGGATTGGGCAAGCACCACCGCGTCCTCCAGGGCCATTGACGCACCCTGGCCGGAGCTGGGCGACGGCGCGTGTGCGGCGTCGCCGATGATCACCACGCGGCCACGGGACCAGGTCGGCACGTGGCCCAGGTCGTAGGTGTTGTCCCCCGCAAGCTCGAGCCGACCGGTACGGATCAGCGCGGCCGCCGGACCGGCGTCATGACGAACCAGGGACGCTAGCCGGCGAACCCATTCCTGCTCAGTTGTGTCACGCCGCCGCTCTCGGCTGATCTCCGGCTCCGGCACGTTGACGAACCAGACCACATCGCCGGCAGGTGTGGGATGTGCGCCGAAGAACGCCTGGCTTCCGAAGATGAAATGCCATGCTTCCGGCTCAAGGTCGCCGGCCATCGGAGTGCTCCGGGTAATCCCCCCGAAGTTGGTGAGGCCCACGTAGCGGGCTGCGGGCGCCTGCGGGTCGATGGCCTGGCGGACTAGGGAATGCACGCCATCAGCACCGATGAGTAGATCCGCGGTGAGGATGGTGCCGTCAGTCAAGGTGGCCTGCACGTGGTCGCCGGCGTCGGTGACGGCAGAGACATCCGCCCCGAGCCGCACGGGGATGCCACGGCCCTCGGCCTCCCGCTCGAGCAGGGCCGCCATCACGGAGCGCTTCATGGTCAGCGCGACCAAGCCGCTGTCGAGCGGACGTCCAAGGCTCACCTGGCCGAGCCGATGGCCGGTCGCGCCATACATGACGTTCGCGCGCGAACGGACTCCCGCGTTCTGGATCATCTCCAGCGCGTCGATGGACCGAAGCGCATCAAGCCCGTTGGAGGCCAGCGTGAACCAGGATCCGACCTCGGAATCCACCACTGACCGCCGTTCCAGAACCACGGACTCGATGCCAGCCTTGGCCAGGGCCAGCGCCGCCGCCGGTCCCGCGATGCCACCTCCCACGACAAGTGCCTTCATCCTGGTACCCTTCCTTACGAATATCGAATATTTTGATTTTCGAAAGGTTATCGCTGTGACACGAAGCCGTCAAGAGCTGGTGGAGGCCTTGGGGCTGGCCGTGCAGCGTTACCAGCGCAGCACCCAGGCTTTTGACGACGCCGTGGGACGGCGCCTGGGGCTAGGTCCTTCAGACGTACGGTGCCTGGACTGGCTCGCCGACGGACCGAAGTCCGCGGGGCAGCTGAGCAAGGCAACCGGCCTGCGGCCAGCGGCGACCACTGCGCTCATCGACCGGCTGGTCGCGAAAAGACTTGTCGAGCGGGTGCCTAGCGACACGGATCGGCGTCAGGTACTGGTTCAGATGACCGAGGAAGGCCAGGCCCGGACCTGGGAGTTCTACGGGCCGCTAGCTACGGAGGGCCAGCAGTTGCTCGCGCGACTGCGCACGCCGGACCTGGATCAGATGCTGCGGCAGCTGGAATCGATGCGCGAGCTCACCGACAGGCACCGGACACAGCTGGAAGGCTGACTCCTGAATACGACAGGCGCGTCGGCGATGAAGTCGGAAGGCACACTCGTACGGGCTACGATCAGCGGGTCGTCAAGTAGGTGCGACTGGAGGCTCTTGCACGGTGACCGCTAGCTGCGCGCATCTCGACACCATCCACTTCCTCGAGCTGCCCGACACGATCGCTGGTTGTGAGGACTGCCTCGCCAGCGGCGGTTGGTGGGTGCACCTACGCATGTGCCAGTGGTGCGGCCGCATCGGCTGCTGCGACGCCTCCCCCAGTAGGCACGCCTCCGCGCACGCCCGTGACACCGGCCACCCCATCGTGCGCTCCGCCGAACCTGACGAGGACTGGAGCTACTGCTACCCCGACGACATCGCCTTCGTTCTCAACTGATGATGTCTCCAGTAGCCACCACGGCAGCGACGAGTTCGCCTTTGGGGAGGGGATGAGGCGCGCCTGGCGCGCTGACGGCGTACCTGCCTAAAGGTGTGCATGGCACAAGAATGAGTGTGTGACTGAAAGAGCCGGGCTCGGAGGCGACATAGCGCGCTGGGTGCCGATCGTCGGGTGGCTCCCCCACTACCAGTGAGGTTGGATCGGCGCCGACGCCGTCGCCGGCTTCACGATATGGGGACTGTTGATCCCCGACCGCACGTACCGATCTGATCGCGCACGATCGCACCGTGCAATCCCAAGATCTCATTGACGAGCCGGTCGCCGCGGGTCCGCCGGAGGGCGGTGGAGCCCTCCACGTCGGTCATCATGATCGTGAGCGTCTGGGCCGAGGCCCCGGCATCGGACACGGGTCCGCCTCTCCGCTGACCTGGAGTCAACACTAAAGCGTGATCTGTCGATATTGCCACGCGGTTGCTATGGGTCGACTCTGGGCGCAGCGGCGAGGATCGGCCGCAGTCGGCGTCTCAGGCCATATGACTATCACGACGTGGTGGACTGCCGACCGGTTCGACCAATCGTCGCCCCGGCAGGCGGCATCGTCGACGATTCTGATTGACTTGCCGCCGAGATGGATGCCGCAGAAGCACTCGAGTTCGCCGGTAAGAACCCACGTGCCGTTCTTGCCACCATGAAACGCGACGGCACGCCTCAGATGTCACCGGTACTCGTCAGCGTCGACTCGCAGGATCGTCTGGTCGTCAGCACCCGCGAATCCGCTATGAAGACCTTGAACGTCCGCCGCGACCCCCGAGCCTGGTTGTGCATGCTCAATGACAGGTTTTTCGGCGACTGGGTGCAGCTCAGTGGCGCCGTCGAGGTCGTCAGCATGCCCGATGCGTTGGAACCGCTGGTCGAGTACTACCGCTCGATTTCCGGGGAGCACCCAGACTGGGACGACTATCGCGCCGCCATGATCAAACAGCGCCGCTGCTTGATCCGGATCACGCCGATGAAGGCCGGTCCGACCGTTTTCGGCTGATGACTTTGTACGACTGGTCGTTTTCCGCGGAGCCGGCGAGCCCCATTCCGGCAGGCGCGGTTAGCCTCGCCGGGGAAACGAGCTGCAACGCCGCGGTCGCGGCCTCGGCGACGAGACGCGGCCGGCGAGGCGTTCTCAAGTCGAACGAACCGCGCCCTAGGGCACAGCGACCACTGTCGCGGTGACCAAGACCCCGTCGCGTGTGGCTGTGCATTGGATCTCGGTGCCTTGCAGGCCGGTTCGGTGACCGTAGTTGAACGTCGATGTTCCGTCGTTGAAAGAGGTCAGAACGTAGTGCTGACCACCCATCCAGGCTGACGCGCCCCTAGTCGCAGTCACGGTGACGGCGCCCAGGCCTTCACAAGTTGCCTCGAACGTGTCAAGTCCCGCTCCGGTCGGCGCCGCAGCCGCCGGGCTTGCGAATGCTGCCAATCCGAGCAATGCGCAGGACGAGATGATTGCCGCTCTGGCCGTCATGCTGCCTCCCTGGGATTTGGGGCGCGCGGTACCGCTCGTAGCGGAAACGTTTCGGCCACCCTGTCACCAGCCGCCACCAAGTACAAGGAGCGTTGGAGCCGTGTATAGATGAAGTCGCCTTCCCTCATAGATACCGAATGCCGCATGGCCTTCGCTTTGACATCGCAAGTGATGTGAACCTGGGTTCACCGAACGGTCCTCTACTCGTGACCGCGGCAGCGGGGTCGCAGAGCGGACCGGCGACGACGGGATACCGGACCGGTCACTGGGGCGGTAAATAAGTGCGGCCTTTAGTCGCTCTTTGGCCTGGCCATCGTGGCGGCGGTGTTGGGCGCGGACCGCAAGCACCTGGACCTGAGGCCGGCTTCTGGCTGTGTGATCTACGGCGCCAAGCGAGATAGATTGCCCTCGGGAGGGCGGGTCCCTCCGACAGTCGGGCTCCAGGGTCGCTGTCAAGCCCTCCATTTGCCGCCTCTTAACCCTGGTCGAGGAGAATGTGATGCGTCCCCGAGCAGGTCTCACTCTTCGCAGGCGCCCTCCCGGTTCCAGAGAGTTCGCCGATGGCAACTGAGTCGGCCTGTCTCCTGATCGCCGACATCTCGGGTTACACGGACTACCTGGGCGGCGTCGAGCTCGATCACGCGCAGGACATCCTCGCTGATCTGATAGGCACGATCGTCACTGCCCTACGACCCGCCTTCCGGCTCGCCAAGCTCGAGGGCGACGCCGCATTCACTTTCGCGATCACCGAGAAGTTGGATGGGTCGCTGCTCCTCGACACGATCGAGCGCTGCTACTTCGGCTTCCGACGGCGACGCCGCGACGTGCGCCAGGCGACATCGTGCGAGTGCAACGCGTGCATGCGCATTCCCGACCTCAACCTGAAGTTCGTCGTCCACCAAGGCACAATCCTGCGCCAGCGGGTCGCCGGCCACGACGAGTTGCTCGGACCTGACGTGATCGTCGTCCATCGCCTGCTGAAGAACGATGTGACCGCGTCCATGGGCCTGGACGCATACGCACTTTTCAGCCAACAGTGCATCGACGCGATGGACGTCGATGTGTCCGCCCTCGGCATGCGCGCCTCCAGCGAGAGCTACGAGCACATCGGCGCCGTACCCGTTTGGGTCCACGACCTCACCCGACGCTGGGAGGAGGAAGAGGCGCGCACGCGCGTCATCGTCGACGAGCGCGAGGCGGTCTATCGAATGGACACGCCTACTTCCGCCCCCCCGCAGGTCGCCTGGGAGTTCGTGACGGCACCAGGCCGACGGATCAACTGGCAGCTTGGGGTGACCGGGGTCGATGTGATCGCGAAGGGCAACCGCCGAGGAGTTGGGGCCACCACTCATTGCACGCATGGCAAGGACGCCAGCATCGAGGAGCTCCTCGACTGGCGGCCCTACGACTACTTCACCTATCGCAACACCGTCCCGACGCCGATGGGGCCTGTCCGCTTTCTTGCGACGACGGAGTTCGAGCCCACGCCCACCGGGACGATGCTCCACTATCGGTTCGCAGCGCCCAAGACGCCGAAGGAGCGCGCCATCATGGAGCAAGTCGCATCCTGGATGGTGGAGGCTATGCGGGCGAGCACCACCGTTCTGACCGAGCAGCTCGAACAGGAGCTGGCGCGCCGCGCGGGGGACGCCACCGAAGAGCCTGTGCTGCCCCGGGCCCGACCCGATGGACCGCTCGCGGGCCTCTCGCCGGCCCGTAGCGTGCCCGTCGAACCGGAGAGATAGAAGCCCTCTGTGGGTCGACGCCCTGAATTGGGCTAGCCAGCCGTGATCTCGAGAATGTGTCGACCCCGGTCGGTCGGCACTGTCACCTCGATGCCTCGGTTCGTCGTCTCGGGTCACGAAATCCGAGATCGGCACGCCGTCCAGGGACACCGAGTCGATCGTCGCTCCGCGCGGAAGGGTGTGCCCGATCACGACGTTCTTGACCCCACCTACCTGGACATCGATCTTGGTGGTGTACCGGCTGCCTGTGTGGCTGGCGGCCACGTCCACCGATCCCTTTTCCCGAGGCGGATGTTGCGTCCGGCGACTGAAGCTCTGGCCCTGCGGAACCTGAGGAACGATCGCGATCTCGTCTCGCCCGAGCTGAGGCTGAACGCCCAGCCACTGGTGGACAACCGCCCAGGCCGTTCCGTAGTTCCCCCAGGCCTGCATGAACATGGACCGGCACGTCCAGCAGCGGTCGATGTTCGGACCCTGGTCTGGGGAGGGGAAGATCTCGGGCATCGCACCGGGCTGCTCGTCCGGCGTACCGCCTGTGGCCGGTTCGGAGAACATCGTCTCGGCCAGCGCGTGCGTGTAGCGCTGCTGCTGACCGGGTCCGAGCCGCCCGTAGTTGCCCTCGCCGATCGACTGGATCGATGTCGTCAGGCCGAAGATGACCAGCTCGCCCTTGCCCTCGGGCCCTCCGCCGCAACCGGTGTGGAAGAGGCCCGGGTTGAGCGGATGCTCGCCGCTGTAGCACGGATCCTCGCGCCCGGCCAAGCGCGGTCGTGCCATGTCCGTGAGGAGCGAGCCCGGGAACGACCTGACCGTCGATCATCAGCTCGGACTCCATCGGCGTCTGACCGATCCAGTGCTTCTGGAACGACTGGGTGTCGTTCGGCTCCATCAGCGAATCGGCGTACTGCGACGCTGCCTTGTACCACCAGGTGTCGTCGAACCGGTGCGCGCAGTGACTTCGCCAGGTCCGGTCGCCCAGGTGTAGGTCGCCTCGTCGCCCTTGTACTGCGCCATGTCGGCCAGGTCGTACAGGCCGCGGATGAAGTAGACAGTGTTGTCGAGCTTCTCCGGACCCATACCTGAGCGCTCGACATTGCCGAGGCCCTCAGGCCAGCCGTCACCGTCTTCGTCCAGCTGCTCTACGACGTAACGCAGGTTCCGTACGGTGAAGTCGTAGTTCTCGTTCAGGAACGCCCGATCACCGGTCCACCGCCACACCAGCGCCACCGTGCTGGGGAACTTGACGGTCTCGTCGGTGTTGAAGTCGTACGCGATCGTGCCGTCGGGGTTGGTGTGCCGGGAGTCGTGCCCGAACCAGATCGACCCGTCCGCCACCACCTCATGCGTCACCACACCGGACCGGTCGTTGAGGATGTCGGAGATCTCCCGCAGTGCGCGCAGATGCCCCTTGATCGCGTCGAACTGGCCGACCGAGACCGCGGCGAACGCCGTGTATTCCGCGTCAGTGCCGAAGATCCACGGGTAGTCCGGATAGCCCGCACCGATCCAGGTCGCCCTCCTGACCGTCCCGGACGGAGCCGGGAACTGCTTGCCCTGGTCGGTCCAGCGGATCTCGAGGTCCCTGGCCTGCAGGGTGAGATCGGCGATGTTCTGCTTGCCCCACTCGATCGCGTTCTCCACCAGCGGATCTCCTGGCAGCGACAACCGAGTCATGCCGGCGAGCTCTTGGCGGGAGGCCACCTTCTCGGCCAGCGCCCGAGACGGGTTGCGCAGCAGCTTGGCCAGCTCGCCCTGAGCCTTCGCCGCGACCCTCATCCGAGCCGGCGACCCCGAGCCACACAGTCTTGGATCCCCCGGCCGGAAGCGACAGCGAATAGTTGAGCTGACCGCCCGTCCCTTTTCCGAACGGTCCGTCATCGCACTCAGACGGCTTGGGATCGGCGGGCGCACCGGTTTCGGTACCGGTGCAGCGATGGCCTGGCTGCGGGCCCCAGAACTCCTGCCCGATCGATCCTGACGTCGGCTTCAGCGCCGTGCCCACTGCTGCGGCGTAGTGGTGCGCCGGCGCACCGGGCAACGCACCGTCGTCGGTGAAGACCAGCCGCCGGCCGTCGTAGCTGCCCTTGTCCGCGATGTTGTCGCTGGCGTTCGGGGTCACGCCGGTGAAGCCCCACGGGTATTGGCCCATCAGCTCCGAGTGCGTGTCGACGGTCAGCTTGGCCGTACGCGCGCCGCCCGGGTTGGTGATGGTCAGGCCGAAGAGCGCGCCGCGCCGGCCGTCCGGCACGAAGTCCGTACGAGACACGCGCAGGCCGGCGGTGGTCGGCAGGTCGAAGCGGGTGTAGCCCCAGCCGCTGGTGAACTTCGTCGCCGGGCCCACCCACTGGTCGTCCAGACCGAACCAGACACCGTCGACTAGTTTGACCGGCGGCGTCCACACGCCACCCATCTCGCCGGTGATGTGCCAGCCGTTGGCGTAAAACCCTCCGTCCTCGAATCCGAGCGAATACGCCCGGGTACCGGCGGCTACCTCACGCCGATCCGCCAACCGCGTCGTTACGGACAACTCTGAGTCTGCCCTGGGTTCAGGCGTCGGCTTCGGACCGGCCGCCGCCGCATCCCCGTTTGCCAGTCCCAGCCCAGCGAGCAACGCCGCTGACAGCACCGTCACCAATCGACGATTCATGATCCCCCGATTCCGAATGCGCCTCAGTCGCCGCAAGCCGCGCCGCGGCTAGCTGCCGCGGCAAGCCCGCCGCCTCGCGAACGTTAGCGCATCATTCGCCCGAGTGGATAGATCCGTGCCGGTGCAAGTTGACGCTGCTTTGAAGGACATTTCGGTGCCTAGGTTGGAGCTTGACATGCTCGCATGGGTCAAAGCCGGATCGCGGCAGAGCGGACGTTTGACCACCCCATAGATAAGGGCGCGTACTAATCGACGGCGGCATCGATGCGCCCGGCGAGGAGGTAATGCAGTCGGAGCATCGACGGGCCCCTCGGCTCGGCCCGCCACCCGCGGCTGCGGCTAGCATCCTGTGGTGACCGCAGCCAGCTTGGCCGTGTCTCCTAACGCTCGGAGCCATTGGCGGATGGCGGCGATGCGATATCCCTGGGTCCCGCCGCGCTGGTTCATCCGTCTGGCCTGGTCGGTGCACCGGGGCGTGTACCGGGTCTTTGGCGGCCGGATCGGACTGTGGCGACCACGCGCCAACGGCTGGGGCACGCTGCGGCTGACCACCACCGGTCGCCGCACCGGCCAGCAACGCAGCGTCATCATCGGGTACATCGAGGACGGTCCGAACCTGGTCTCGCTGGCGATGAACGGGTGGGGTGAGGGTGAGCCCGCGTGGTGGCTCAACCTGAAGACGCACCCGGACGCAACTGTCGATCTGGTCGACGGGCCGCGGCTGGTGCGGGGTCACGCTGCAACAGGTGACGAGCGAGTGCGGCTGTGGGCCCGCTGGCGCGAGATCGACACGAAGCTGGACGGCTACGCGGCACGGCGGCCGACCGAGACCGCGGTGGTGGTCCTGGAGCCCAAACCAGGCACGTCCGACACGTTGCGTGGTGGCTGATCGGCCGATGACCCATGCTCGTCCAAGCGGAACCGGGTCCGACCACTGCTCAGGCCGGTCGTGATGTTCGAATCCCGTTCGACCACGGGCTTGGACCTGGTTGCGACCTTATTCGAACGCTCCGGCGGCAGCCGGCTAGCGAGGGGATGGCAGGTGTGCGTGCAACGATTCACCACAGGAAGCTGCGGCCCGGCCTAGCCTGCCGCCCGCACAGTGTCAGCGTGTCAGACTCCCGCGAGGCAGGACCATTCAAAAGGTCCACATCTATTTCCGCGCACCGACTGGCTTGCTCCAGCAGGTCTAACAATGCAGAGCAGGGATCCCTGGCCTCAATCGTCGACTGGGGTTAGCGCCAGCCCAGCTCAGGTGCGAGCTGGGCGATGACGCTGTCGAGGAGATGGGCGTTGTAGTCGACGCCGAGCTGATTGGGCACGGTCAAGAGCAGGGTGTCCGCGGCCGCGATGGCCTCATCCTCGGCAAGTTCGGCGACGAGTTTGTCGGGCTCCCCGGCGTAGGTCTTGCCAAACCGGGCACCGCCGCCATCGAGCCAGCCGACCTGGTCCGTGCTATTCGTCTCCCGCCAGAACAGCTGGCGATCCAGCTCGCTGACGATCGGGAAGATGCTCCGGCTGACAGAAACTCGCGGCTGGCGGTCGTGCCCGGCGGCCTTCCACGCTTCGCGGAACCGCTGGATCTGCTCGGCCTGCAACTGGTGGAACGGTACGCCGGTGTCCTCGGTGAGCAGTGTTGAACTCATCAGGTTGAGACCCTGCTCGGCGGTCCACTCGGCAGTGGCGCGCGTGCCCGCACCCCACCAGATCCGGTCACGCAGGCCCGGCGAGTGGGGCTCGACGCGCAGCAGACCGGGCGGGTTCGGAAACATCGGTCGCGGATTCGGCTGCGCAAACCCCTGCCCAGAGAGCACGTCGAGGAACGCCTTTGTGTGCTCGCGAGCCAAGTCAGCGTCGGACTGTCCCTCCGCCGGGATGTGGCCGAAGTAGCGGAAGCCGTCGATCACCTGCTCGGGCGATCCCCGGCTGATGCCGAGCTGGAGCCGGCCGCCGGAGATGAGGTCCGCGGCGCCGGCGTCCTCGGCCATGTAGAGCGGGTTCTCGTAACGCATGTCGATCACGGCGGTGCCGATCTCGATCGCGACTCGTCCGAGCGCCGACCGCGGCGAGCAGCGGAAACGGCGAGGCGAGCTGGCGGGCGAAGTGATGCACCCGGAAGTACGCCCCGTCCGCGCCGACCTCCTCCGCCGCGACGGCGAGCTCGATCGACTGCAACAGCGCGTCGGAGGCCGTCTGCACCATCGACTGATCCGACGGCGTCCAGTGCCCGAACGAGAGGAACCCGATCTTCTTCACGTTTCGGGCAACATCGCCACACCGCAAGGCATTCCACCGGGGGAGCACTTCGGCGATCGATGTTGCGGTATGAGCGGTCAGAGCAGGACGCATGGTGGTGCCGACCTGACCGGCAGCGGTTCCCGATTAGGTTGGTGAGTCAATCCAACTGAGGTAGCTACGGGGAAGGCGAAGAGATGCCCACAGTGGTGGTGACCGGCGGATCCGGGAAGTTGGGTGGCGCATGCGTGGCGCACCTGGCTGAGAGCGGCTGGGACGTTGTCGTGTTCGACCGAGCCAAACCGAACCACGACGGGATCTACATCCCAGTCGACCTCACCCACTATGGCCAGGTGCTCGACGCGATGATCGGCGTTGAGGAGCGCTACGACCAGGTCGACGCGCTGGTCCACCTCGCGGCCATCCCCGCGCCCGGCATCGTGGCCAACCACACCACCTTCGCCAACAACATGAACACCACATGGAACGTGGTCAGCGCGGCCCAACGGGCGGGAGTCACCAACATCGTATGGGCCTCCAGTGAGACGGTACTGGGCCTCCCGTTCGACACTCCGCCGCCGTACGTCCCGGTCGACGAGAACTACCCGCCGCGCCCCGAGTCGACGTACTCGCTGGTGAAAACCTTGGAAGAGACCATGGCCGCCCAGTTGTGTCGCTGGAACCCCGAACTCAAGATGATCGGCCTTCGGTTTTCCAACGTCATGCGGCCTGAGGACTACGCAAGGTTCCCGAGCTTCCAGGACGACGCCACCCAGCGGAAGTGGAACCTCTGGGGCTACATCGACGCGCGCGACGGCGCCCAGGCGGTCCGACTCGCGTTGGAGTCCGAGCTCACCGGCTGCGAGATCTTCGTCATCGCCAATGCGGACACCGTGATGGAACGACCCAACGCCGAACTGCTGGCGGAGTGTTTTCCAGACGTGGAGGTCCGCGGCAACCCCGGTCCACACGACACCCTGCTGTCAATCGAGAAGGCGCGGCGCGTGCTCGGTTACGAACCTGAGCACAGCTGGCGCGACGAGGTCATCCAGATCGCCTGAGCGTCGACACTGGCGCACACTGACAGAGCGTTGTGCGCGCTGCCTTCGCTGCGCCAAGACGACAGGGGCGAGGCCGCTCACCGCAACAGGTTGATGCTCGACAATGCGGTGAACACGATGACCAGCCGCTCAAAGAGGTCCTGGTTCACCCGGCGGATCACGACCCTGCCGACAAGGGCCCCGACGAGGACCGCGGGCGCCAGGACGGCGTTCAACTTCAGGGAGTCCACGGTCAGGAGGCCGAGCCCGATGCTGAACGGCACCTTGAAAACGTTGACGAGGAAGAAGAACCAGGCTGCAGTGCCGAGGAAAGCGAGCTTGTCCAGCCGTGCGTTCAGCAGGTACAGGGACATCACCGCGCCGCCCGCGTTCGCCACCATGGTCGTGAATCCGGCCAGCGAGCCGTAGCCGAGTGCTGCGGGCCATCTGTGACCCCCAGCAGTGCTCGGCGCACCGGAGGATTCATCGTCCTCGGAGCTTCCCGTACGGCGCCGCAACAGCGTGAGCAGGACGAGCCCCAGCAGCACTGCTCCGATCGTCCGCCTCATGGTGGTGTCATCGACCAGTGAGACGAAGACCACTCCGGCCACGACCCCGACGGCGACCGAGGGGAAGAGGCGGAGCAGCCTGCCCCACTTGGCGTGCGTCCGGTAGGCCTGCAGTGCGAAGACGTCTCCGACGATCAGGAGGGGGAGCAAGGCGCCGGTTGATTCACGAGCCGGGAGCACCGCAGCGAACAGCGCGACGCTGATGGACCCAACGCCGCCGATCGCGGTCTTCGCAACGCCGATCAGCAGCGCGCCGAGAGCCAGGAGGATCCAGTCGGCAGGTGATAGTCCCTCCACCTGGACATCATGGTGGTTGGGCCAGATGGCGTTGTCACTCGGCTCTACGATTCGGCGACGTCCGTCTCAGCGAGGAGGCCTGCACGCCGCCTTCCGGCCGGACAATTCCGCGCACAGCCTGACGGTGCTCGAGCGCGCGGTCGACAAGGCGCCAGCGACCCGGAAGCTATGCAGCAGACCGCTCGAATGCCTCGAGGCGACGCAGGCCCAGCTCATCGAGCGTTTGGCGTGCCTTGCGCAGGTGCTCCGCGCGAACCGGAGATCCGTCCGGCAGCCGTTGAGCCAGAAGCAGCCGAATCCGAGCACCGTCAAGCTGGAGGCCCGCGAGGTCGGCGAAGTGCAGACCTCGTGTCCACTGGTGAAGGGCAGCGCGATTCCTGCCCTCGGCCGCTCGGAACATTCCGAGGTAGAGGTAATAGCGGCCCCGACTGAACGGGTACACGCGGGGGTAACCCCTCAGCGCCCGGAGGGATCGCTGGGCCACGGTGCGAGCGTCCTTCTCCAAGGTCGTGCCGCGCTGCCTCTCCAGCAGGTCGATGGACGCCTGCGTCATCGCCGTCAGACCTCCCAGGTGGAACCAGATCGGCACCGGCCCAAGAGTCTTCAGCGCTTTGCTGGCATAGGCGACCGCTTCGGTGGTCAATCGCTGTGCCCCGAGCACCTGCACGTGGCTGCCGTAAAAATTGGGTCCGTTCAGCTTGTCCTGCTCCTCGAACAGCTCCACCGCCTCGGCGTCTAGAGCCACGGCGTCATTGGTCCTGTCGAGGCTCATGAGCACCGGAATCAGCAGCGTCATTCCCCAGATGATGTGGTCGGCATTACCTCGCCGCCGCGCTGAGACGAGGAGCTCCTCGAAATCGGCCTGTGCGGAACGGAGCTTGCCGTCTGCGTGGTGGAAAAACCCTCGGACGGCCAAAGTGATTTCAAGAGCTTGATTCTGCCCGAACTCGCGAAACTGCTGCACTGCCTCGTCAAGCATCGGAGTCACGTTCACAGCCCGGTTCATGGTACGGAGATACACAGCCTCCGTGACGGTAGCCGTGAGGCCGTGCTCCCAAGCCAAGTCGGGTAGAACCTCCAGAGTGAGGCGGCTCTCCGTTCCTGACGGTTCCGCCACGATCTTTTCGCGTGCGAGGAGGAGGTATCGGTTAGCAAGACGGTGGAGGCGCATCGTTCCGACCAGATAGGCCAGCGCGCTGTACGCAAGGCCAGCGAGACCCCGGTCGCCGGCTTTCTCCGCCAAATTGATCGCCGCCAGGTCGGTGACCATCGAGGCCACAGTCTGGGCTTTGAAGTAATAGGCCTGCGCGAGCTTCGATGAAGTCCAGGACGCCTGACTCAAGACTTTGGTGTCGCCACGGTTCATTAGACGGGGGCCCAGGCCCGGCAGCATGTGCAAGACCTGAATTGCGGTCTCCCAGATGAGATTGGCGAGCCAGCCAAGGCCCGTCTTCGGCACACGCCGGCCCAGTAGCCGAAGGGCCGTCCCGAACTGGCGAATGGCGTCGTCCAGTCGGTTCTGGTCGGCCAGAGAATCTCCCAGCTGGCTGTACCAGAAGGCCCTTCTCCCGTCGGACACCGTTGCGAGAGAGCGCCCGTGACTTGCGTCGACCGCCAGAGCAGTCTTTATCAGTGATGCCGCCTCCTCCTCGGCACCTTTCGCCAGGGCACTGGTCGCGGCCGCCTCCAGGTACTCGATTTCTCGCGCCGGCTCACCAGCCGCGGCCCAGTGCCGAGCGATGATCGCATAGGCCGCTGTCTGCATCTCATGTGTCTCGTACCACTCCGCAAGGGCCCGATGTCGCTGCCTGAGCTCGGAGGGCAGCAACGACTGTCGAGCCAAGTCACGTATCAAGGTGTGGGCAAACCGCCAGCCGTCCTGACGTACCTCGACCACCTTCTGCCGCTC
This sequence comes from uncultured Actinomycetota bacterium, assembly GCA_963754965.1. Taxonomy (GTDB): domain Bacteria; phylum Actinomycetota; class Actinomycetes; order Propionibacteriales; family Propionibacteriaceae; genus Microlunatus. The sequence goes on along the minus strand of CAVWIA010000006.1, from coordinate 65,511 downwards.
GAGATCCTGAAGGTCATCGAGAAGCGCACTCGGGTCCAGGAGGGGGTCGGCGGCCATGATCCGCTTTTCATCGAAGCTTGTCCCGACAACGCTCGCGGCCCTGATCACTGTTCGTTCCCGCTCCGAGAGAGCGCTCAGTCGGGCTCGGAAAACTTCCTCGACCCGGACCGGAAGCCGAAGTCGATCAAGCTCAGCGGCGGGTATCGTGAGGCGAGCTTGCGCCCTTTCGCTTGTTCCTGTAACAGAGATGAGCTCATCCGTGCGAAGTTGAAACGCAAGTTCGACCGTGAAAAGCGGGCTGCCATCAACCTTTCCTCGAAAAAGGGATCGGACGGGTTCGTCCATCGTGTCGACGCCGAGAAAGTCCCGCGCGATCTGTTCGGTGATGTCCGGCGGCAACGGCTGTAGGTAAAGCTCCTTGGCACCACGTTCGCGAAGGTACGCCTTGACGGCGCTCGCTGCGTAAATGGCGCCCTCGTCGCGGCCCGGAGCCTTGGCGTCATCGGTGGTCTGAGCATCCGTTGGCGGCGGAGGTTCGGCCATGGGACGCGCAAGCAGCACGATCATGACGGGCGCCACACTCCGCTGGACCGCCCTGACCAGCTCCCAGGATGCCGAGTCCATCCACTGGCAGTTGTCGAGGACAATCAGCAGTGGCGTCCTGCTCGCCGTGTCGGCGAGAAGTTCGACGACGAGACGAAGCGTGTTTTCTCGCCGGGCCCGACCCGTCATGTCCCGCAGCGCCGAGTCGTCGAGTCGGAGATCGAAGAGCTCATTGAGCAGGGGGGCCCATTGCATAAGCTCCGGCGACTTCGTAAGCCCTTCCCTGACTCGCATTGCTCGCTTGGTGGGATCACGAACTGCGGTGAGACCGAGTGCCCTGGCAAGCACTCGTTTCCACGCGTGATAGGGACGCGGATCGACGTCATCACCGCCGCCCACGAGAACGGTGATGCTGCCATAACCCTCGCTTGCTCGTAGAAGATCCAGAGCCAAGTGCGTCTTTCCCACCCCTGGCTCGCCTTCGACGATCACGGCGGTGGAGGTTCCGAGGCTCAGGGCCACGAGCCGGCCCGCCAACTCCTCTCGCTCCAGGTCGCGGCCCCTGGTTACTTGCTCCGTTGACTCACCCGCGAGCCGCCGCAGCGTCGGCAGGCCGGGATCCGCTTCATGCCATTCGAGCCGGTAGACCTCTACTGGCCCCGCGAAACCCTTCACCTCCATCCGGCCACGAGCCGAGAACCGTAGTCGATCCTGGCTGAGATGCTGGCTGACCTGATCGCAGAGAACCTCGTTCTGAGCACGCTGCATTAAGCGCGCGGCGAGGTTCACGGCTGGTCCAACCATCGTGTACTGGCGATAGGCAGGGCTGCCGAAAACGCCGCAGAGGGCATGGCCAGTGGCGACCCCGATTCCGTGTTCGACGAAGTCCTGCATCTCCCTTTTGATTTCCAGCGCGGCTAGATTGGCGCGCACGGCTTCGCGTTCCCGAACCACGGGCGGCAACCCGAAGCCCGCAACGAACGTGAGACTGTCCAGATCCTGGCGAGCGCTGACGAGTGTCCCCGCATAACTGTTCAGGACGTCGAGCACTTGGAGCGCCGCCTCGCTGAGCAGACCCGTTGCATCCTCGTCCCAACGCGCGATGCGGAACGTGACGAACATCGCCGTTATCGGCGCGAACTCCGAATGGAGTTCACCCTTTCCCGAACGGATCCGTTGCAGGACAAGGTCCGGCACATATCTGCTTGCCGGCACCAACGACACTCTGGGCCGGGGTTGGGCAGGGGCACGTGGTGGACCGGGCGGGCGATCGACCGCAGTGAGTCGGCCCGCGGCTGACCAACTGCTCGCCGCTTCGGTCCTGGCCGCGGCCCCGAGCAGCGAGCGTACGGCCTCGCTGACGCCTGTCTCTGATGCTCCTACGGCCCTCTGGGCGGAGGCCATTTCCTGAATCGCACGCCCCACTGGAACAAAGATGCGCTGCCCGTGGTCGCTTCCGATGTCAAGCAGCCAGGCTGGGCCGACACCGATCCCGGCTCGCAGGCGGATCGGGTAACCGCCGACAGGTGCGAGATCGCTCGCCTTCTGCTGGATAACCATTGCGGCGCGGGCAGCCCACAGGACGGACTCGGCCGGTCCGCCCATTTCATCTGTCGGCCAGACTGCCACGATCTCATCCCCCGCGAGGGTGGTCACCGAGCCGCCGTGCTCAGTGATCACCTCCGAGAGCAGCGTGAAAACGGTGTTCAGTGCACGTGCGATTTGCTCCGACCCGTCGGGGCTCCACTTGACGGCGTCCTCGATGATCGAGGTGGACTCGGAGATATCGAGCCCCAGAACCGCCAGCTCACAAGCTTCGCTGATACAACCCTGGACGGGCTCCGAGCGTTCAGTGATGCGCCGTGCCAGCAAATCTGGCACGAACCCCGCCAGCGGATCACTCGCAACCGATGCGACTCCGTCGGGAAGGTCTAGAGCAGGCCCTGCAGCTCCGTCACCGGTACGGTGAGCTGTGTGCTCGACCGCCACGAAGTCAAATTACATGTCGATCGGCATCTCTTGGAAGCACGGGCAACGATGCTGCCCCGCGTTAGGAGTGCGTTCGACAGGCTTGTCCAGGAACGCCATCTTCTTTCCCCCGACTCTGCGCAGTACTTCCGTCCCCTTGGACATCCGGTATTCGAGCTTCCGGTCTGGGTCGCCCGACGCCTGATCGACGAAGGGATCGACATACCGAAGGAGGAGTTGTCGGACCTCCTCGGGGTAAGCGCCCTGGGATATCTCCACGCCCGAGCTCAGGACGATTGGCTCGACTCGGGCTCCAATGAGGAACCCATGCTCATTGCTGTGGCCGAAGCTCTCATAGCCGTGTGTAGCCGCCTGCTGGCTTCGGTCGTGGGCACGTCGGCAAAATTCTGGCGATTTTATGAACAGGTAATGAACGCGTACGCAGAGTCACTTCTGGATGCTGTAGAGGTTCGAAGGACAGATGCGCCTATCTCCCGTTCGACCTTTGAGCGGCTTTTGGCACAGTCCAGGCCACTCATCATCCCTTCGGCGGCTCTTCTCGACCGTGCCGACAGGTGGCAGCTCTGTGATCACCTGGAGGAATTCGTGTTCACCGCGACGGCCAGCTCTCAGCTCTTCAACGACGTGACCGACCTGTACCGTGACCGTCGGATGGGCCAACGGACCTGGACCACTGATGTCGTCGGGGAATCGGGAGCAGAGGACCTCTGGCTGGAATTGGCAAGCACGCGGAATGAGCAGCAAGGGAAACTTCAGGAACGGATCGGCACGGCCCTCGTGTTCCACGAACGATCCGCTCGGGCCGCCCAGGCCATGGAGCTGACGGCCGCTGAAAGCTGGTTGACGGACCGCCAAGCCGCGCTGGAGGGCTTGCTCGGTTCCCTCCGGGAGAATCTGCTCGCCACCTTCGTCAAGCGGATGGCAGAATCAGGGCCAGCTCGACCCAAGCAATCGCGGTCGCGGCCAGGCCAAGGAGGGGGATGACAACAATGACGACCGAGCCCAAGGGATACGGGTATCTGAGCGACATTCCGGAGCGGGTGGTGGAGAAGGCCGAGCAGGACATGGACTTCGCCCTGCGGTTGCTGAACCGGGAAACTCGGGAGGACGCCCTCAGCGAGCCAGGACTTGACCTTACCGAGGACGAGCTAGGCCCCCTCCGTGTGGCTCTTGACGATATCGCTGGTATGAGCTTCCGGGAGGCGTTGCGGGCCCTCAAAGGGGCGGGCATCAACGGTATGGCCTAACCCGGTTGTCTCCTTGGCAGAGCGAGGCTCGTCGGTTCTACGACCGCTGGACTCCCGTCATGGTCAAGGCGGCCGGTACGACGCTACAGGGCGGGCTAATCAAAAGGTCGGCCGAAGCAGCCACCACGCCGGAGGCCTCGACGCGGTATCTCGCAGAACTGGCCGGTGTGACGCCGGGCGATCGCATTCTCGACGCCGGATGCGGGGTTGGGGGTCCGGCCATGGCCATCGCTCGAGCCGTCCCTGACGTTGTCATCGACGGGGTGACTGTCTCCGAGGTCCAAGCGAGGCTTGCTCGCGAGTTGATAGCGGAGGCCGGACTCGCTGACAGGGTGCGGGTGCACGTTGCCGACTTTCACCAGCTCCCGTTCCGCGAGGGCTCTTTCGATGTGGCCCTGTACTTCGAGGTGACCAGTTATGCACCCGACCGGAAGTCCCTCTACCGGGAGTCGGCGCGAATCCTCCGGCCGGGTGGCACCCTCTACGTCAAGGAGATATTCCGTGGCGAGGATCCGCTCACCGAACCACAACGCCTTTCCGTGGCAGCATTCGACGAGCTCTGGGCGTGCCGGATTCCAACCCTAAGCGAGACGAAACGCGCAATGCGAGCCGCGGGGTTCGTCGGCATCCGGGCGCGCGAATTTCCATTCGTCAGCATGGAACATTTCTACGAGTCGATGGCTGTCCGAGATGACGGAGGGATTCGGCTCAACGAATTCGGGCAGGCGTTTTTGCGCTTGTTCCCGGACCTTCCCGCATTCTTCGGTGAAACGAAGGCGCAGCGGCCGGAATGATGGAGCCTGCCATTGCCTCCCGATGTGTCGGAAATCCCGATCGGCTGGTGTGCAAAGTGACGCTCCTGCCCGGGTCAACAATGGCGTGGCATCCAACTGCCTTCGATCTTGACAGTGCCAGGCTGGTCAGCGACGACCGTCGTCCACCCGTCGTCGGCCGGTCGGACGCAGCCATTGGAGGCGGACAGGTAGCGGGACCAATGCACGCGTAGCTGGTATTCACCCGGCGAGGGCAAGTCCAGGGTTAGGGAAACGGCGTCACGAGCGATAACTCGCCCCGGTGGTTGCACGACCGGCCGCGCGTTCCTGACGGCATAGAGGGTCCATGTGGCGTCCCACCACACTGGCTCCAGATAGGGCAGGAAGCCTCGGCGCACCAAGGCCGCTTCATCAGTCGCGGCCCAGTCGTATGGCCCCTTAGAGACCGCCACGTACGAGATGGCGTTGTCGTGGAGCCATCGACGGTACGTCTTCTCGTTCAGCGTTCCGTCGTAAAAGATGGGGTTGCGCTGGATGTCGGGCGGTCGCGACCACCCTTTCGCGATGGCAACTACCGGTGCAACCGTGGCAGCTTCGCCCCGCCGCAGTGTCGGAACAACCTCAATTGGACCGACAGCCCGACGCGCGACCAGCTCGTCCAGGAGCGGCGCATAGAACTCCGCGCTGAGTGCGGGATCGCCCCGTTTGAACACCTCGGTGAGGGTCAGCGGAGGGACCAGCACGACTGCGGCTGCGGTCGCGGCAATGACGGCGATCAGGCGGACCGTAGCGGCCGCCACGATGATCGGCGCGGCGAACAACTCAGGAAGACGTGCCGCTGTCGTACCCACGGGCGTCGGCAGCACATATGCCGCAACGATGAGTCCCGCGGCTAACAGGGCACCCCACCGGATAACCGGGCGACGCCAAACCAGTCCGGCCACGACAAGACAGATGAGAAAACTCATCAGGGCGTACCGCTGCCCGAACGACTGCCGCCCACCGTTGTCAAACGCAAGCGAGACGGCGATGGTCGGGACCATGGCAGTGAGGGCAAGTGCTAGGCCGACTCGGCGCCGGCCGGAGAGAAAGAGTGCGCCGCCAGCTACGCCGAGGAACAAGCCAGCTACGGGGCTGCTAAGCGCCGTAAGGACAGACATCGCCAACATGACCCACGGACGTCTCGAAACCAGTGCCAACAGCGCAGCAAGCGCGAACGCGAGACCCAGCGCGAACGTCGTCCGTGTAATGACCAGATTCCCGGCCAGGCAGATCGCCCCGGTGATCGCACCGGCGATCGGTCGGGCCACTCCCGTGTTCTCCAACAACGCCGCGAAGAGGACGACGGTGGCAACGTAGGCAAGCGCCGTCGTGAGGCCTACCCCGAGCAGCGCCATCACCGCAGGAGACAGCACGCTGTAGCCGAGAGGATTGAACCCGCCATACCAACGCAAGTCCAGTAGTGCAGGCCAATGGGACTCGGCGAGCTGGGCATGAGCCAACTGTGCGGAATAATCCCGGCCCATCGGCGGAGCGAGGAGGTATGCAGCCGCGAACAGCACGGCGATGGATCCAGCGCTAACGACTCCTGGCGATCGTTGGTACAGGGAAAGCATCCGGGAACGGAGCGAGCGACCCAGGCTGGTGATCCTCTTCTCCAGCGAGCGACCCAGGCTGGTGATCCTCTTCTCCGTATGACCGCCGCGCGAATCCCGGGTAATCGTTTCGGTGTCGTTCGCGGCTGGAGATTCAATGCTCATTGGAGAAGGCTCCTCGTGACGGTTTTCGCCCTCTTGATCGCGGCATAGATCCTCCGCGATACACGCACCAACGGTTCCCCTCCCTTTTGGTGCATGGACTCCAGTAGACGGAAGCACGAATGGCGGCGCGATGGCGCATCTCAGCGCGCGTGTCGCCCAGATTTTTCGTGTGCTCTACGCCACGGTTTCCACCGGAATGGTGAACTCAGGAAATCTGACGCTCGACCATGTTCGTTGGGCGACACGCCGAGAAATCAGCCCGTCCGCCCTGTCGAGCGTTGGATTTCCGGAGTGGCTGGGTGGACGTCCACCGGTGTGACGAGGCGCCGATCGCGGCCAACGACGCGGACCGGTCCGGTCATCCGTACCGCTGCTCGACACGGCAGGTCCGTGGCGGAAGTACCGACGAGAACCTCTACCTCCCCGGGCTCGACTATCCGCTGGAGGTTCGGGCCGACGAAAGCGGTCCGATCAGCGTGGATCGAGAACGAGACGTCCGCGGCGGCACCTGGCTCTAGCGGAACCCGGACGAATCCCGCGAGCTGTCTGACTGGTCGGGTGACCGTCGCGACGACGTCGTGCAGGTAGAGCTGGATCACCGCGTCACCAGCGCGCGGTCCGGTGTTGCGGACCCGTACGGATGCGGTGAACTCGCCGTCGGTCGGCACCTCGTCACTGCTGAGGCGGAGTCCGTCGACCTCGAACGTGGTGTAGGAGCAGCCGTGCCCGAACGGAAATAGTGGTGTCGGGTCGAGGTTGCTCGTGCCCGTATTTTCCGCACCGAGGGGCGGCTGCAGGTAGGTTCCGGGCTGGCCGCCCGCCTGCCTGGGGATCTGTACGGGTAGCCGACCGCTTGGTTGAATCCGGCCGGACAACACACCAACGATGGCCTGACCGCCCTCCTCTCCCGGCATGAACGCCTGAACCAGGCCCGCGGCCCGGCCGTGCACGTCCCCCAGCGCGTACGGGCGGCCGGAGACCACGACCACAACGACCGGTGTGCCGGTGGCCAGCACTTCGTCGAGCAGGTTGGCCTGGATCCCCGGCAGCCGCAGGTCCTCGGCATCGCAGCCCTCACCAGACGTGCCATGGCCGAATAGGCCGGCGAGATCGCCAACCAAGGCGACGCACAGATCGGCCTCCCGGGCCGCGGACACAGCACCCGCGAAGCCGGACCGGTCGTCCCCCTGAATATCGCAACCGCGCTTGTGCACCACCTCGACCTCCGGAAACTCGACGCGCAGCGCGTCGAGTGCGCTCCGCACCTCCACCCCGAGCCCGAGATCCGGATAGCGCGGCAGCACGTGATTGGGGAAGGAATAGCAGCCCATGAAAGTGCGCGGGTCGGCGGCGCAGGGCCCCACCACCGCCACGCGGCGCAGCGCGGGCCGCCCCTCTCCGAGCAGCGGAAGTGCGGTTCCCGGATCGAGCAGGACGATCGAGCGCTCAGCGATCTCTCGGGCCAGCGCCCGGTTGTCGGCCGCGTCGAGGTCCGTGTCGCTAGCGGCGGCCACCGACCGCTCCGGGGTCCAGTCCGGGTCGAGGAGCCCCAACGTCGCCTTCTGGGTCAGGAGCCGCCGCACCGCACGATCGACCATGGCCTCCGCCAGCTCGCCCCGCCGCACCCTTTCGGTGAGCCCGGCACCGAAACCGATGGTGTCGGGTAGCTCGACGTCGACTCCGGCGGCGAGGGCCAAAGCCCCCGCCTCATCAAAGTCCGCCGCAACCCGATGCATCGTGGCGAGGAACGGTACGGCCCAGTAGTCCGACACGACGGTCCCCTCGAACGCCCACTCGCCGCGTAAGAGACCGGTCAGCAGCCAGCTGTCGGCGGCCGCCGGCACCCCGTCCACGTCAGAGTAGGAGTTCATCACCGAGCCGGCCCCAACGAGCTTGATCGCCGTCTCGAACGGAGGCAGGATCACCTCCATCAGCTCCCGGCGTCCCATGGGCACCGGACCGTGGTTGCGGGCGCCGCGGGCGGCGGAATATCCGGCGAAATGCTTCAAGGTGGCTACGACGCCGGCGCTTTGCAGGCCCCGGACATACGCGGCGCCGAGCATCGCGACGAGGTACGGATCCTCGCCCATCGTTTCCTCAACCCGACCCCAGCGGTAGTCCCGCACCACGTCCAGCACCGGCGACAGCCCCTGGTGGACGCCTAATGCAGCCATGTCCCGACCGATCGCGGCTGCCATCCGCTCGATGAGGTCCGGGTCGAAGGTCGCGCCCCAGGCGATCGCCGCCGGGAAGACCGTCGCACCGTACGTTGTGAACCCAGTGAGGCACTCCTCGTGGACCAGCGCCGGGATGCCAAGGCGTGAGGACGCCAGGACGATCCGCTGCTGCCTCACCAGCTCCGCCGCGCCCTCCGCCGCGGTGATGGGAGCACTGCCATAGACGCGGGTCAGATGGCCGAGCCCATGCCGGCTCGCCTCCTCCAGCGACGGGGAACCGGCCGCGGCGAACACGTCCTGCATCGGCGCGACGTTGAGAGTTTCCTGGCGATCCGGCTCTGGCCCCTCCGGGGAACTCACAGCACCGCCAGGCAGGTCATTGCCCACCCAGCGACTGCCCAGCTGCGCCACCTTCTCCTCGAGGCTCATCTCTGCAACAAGAAGATCAACGCGCTCGTCGAGAGGCCGTGCCGTGTCCCTCCAAGTAGCAACCGGATGGCCCTCGGGCGGTATCGGCGGGGGGATCGTCACGAGTACTCTCCTGTGAGCAAGACGAAGGGATTGGTCCGAAACTCTCGAAAGACTTTAGAGCCGATTGTGATGGAGCCCTTGCCTCTCTGGGCCGGCACCCAGAAAGCCACGCACCGGCACACTTGTTCTCTTCGCCATTTCGGAACTCACCTTTCACAACCCCCACCTTCCGCAACGGCGAGGAGAGATTCCGATGGACCTGACACCCACTCCCGACGACAAGTTCTCCTTTGGCCTGTGGACGGTGGGCTGGCAGGCACGGGACCTGTTCGGTGAGGCCACCCGCCCTGTGCTGGCGGCGGTTGAGGCGGTGCGCAGGCTGGCCGAACTGGGGGCGTATGGCATCACCTTCCACGACGATGACCTGATCCCGCCCGGCAGCAGTCCCACCGACCGGCAGCGGATTCTCGACGAGTTCCGGGCCGCACTCGAGGAGACGGGAATGGTGGTGCCGATGGTGACCACCAACCTGTTCCACGATCCGGTGTTCAAGGACGGCGGGTTCACCAGCAACGACCGTGGTGTGCGGCGGTACGCGATCCGCAAGGTGATGCGCAACATTGATCTGGCTGCCGAGCTCGGGGCGCAGATCTATGTCTTCTGGGGCGGCCGAGAAGGTTCGGAGGTGGACTTCGCCAAGGATGTCCGGGCGGCGCTGGACCGCTACCGGGAGGCGCTGGACACCCTGGCCCAGTACACCATCGACCGGGGCTACGGCATGCGGTTCGCGATCGAGCCGAAACCCAACGAACCCCGCGGGGACATCCTGCTGCCGTCGATCGGGCATGCCCTGGCCTTCATCAACGGGCTCGAGCATGCCGACATGGTGGGCATCAATCCCGAGACCGGGCATGAGCAGATGGCCAGCCTCAACTACACCCACGGCATCGCCCAGGCCCTGTGGGCCGGGAAGCTGTTCCACATCGATCTCAACGGGCAGAAAGGGCCCCGCTACGACCAGGACCTGGTGTTCGGCTACGGCGACCTGCTGCAGGCTTTCTCCACCGTTGATCTCCTGGAGAACGGTGCCCCGGAGGGCGGTCCGGTCTATGACGGCCCTCGGCACTTCGACTACAAGCCGCTGCGCACCGAGAACATCGACGGCGTCTGGGAGTCGGCCCGGGCCAACATGGAGCTTTACCTCGCACTGCGGGAGAAGGCACGGTCGTTCCGCGCCGACCCCGAGGTCCAAGAAGCCGTCGCGGCTGGCCGGGTTGCCGAACTGGCTCAACCGACCCTTGCCGATGGAGAGACGTACTCCCAGCTGCTGGAGGACCGGAACGCGTTCGAAGACTTCGACATCGACCGCGCCCGCACCCAGGGCTACGGCTTCGCCCGCATCCAGCGGCTCGCCCTCGAACACCTCCTCGGCACGAGGTGAGCTGACAGTCCAGCACGCCCGCCCACCGAGGTTGCCGCACCTCGGCGCGGAGGGAGGCTCCTAGCTTCGACTACTATGTAGTTGGCGCGAGCGGCCTGCGCTCTCCCAGCGGGCTCGCGGTGACGCCACACGGCGGTGATCGACATGCTTCACCTGGACGAGTACTTGATCGCGTTCACGCTGTTCGTCGTTCTGCCGCTTCTGAGCAGACCTGGGACTTGGCGAGTCCTTACGCGACTCAACACCCGCTTCGAAGACTGGGCGACAGCCCGCAGCAGACGAGTGGACGGCCGCGACGACGAAGACTTGTGGCTCATGTACAAGCGAGACAAACTCTCCGCCGATCTTCGCCGTGTCGAGCATCTCCTGGCTACCGATATGTGGATGTCCGCCACGCGGCAGCGCGGCAACCGGCTCGCCTACGACCAGCTCCTCGATGAGCTTCGCCGCATCCCTGACGTGTTCCCGATCAGCTTCCAGCCCCAGGCCGTCGACTCGTGGGACGAGTCTCAGGTGGAGCGACTATGGAGGGTTCCGGCTGTCAACGGCTACTCGGCGCAATCCCCAACAGTCGAAATTCTCGACATCGGATGGGGTCGCCGCAAAGACTGATCTGTCACTCCACTCAGTAACCTCGCCTGGCCGAGACCAGGACCGAGACTTCTGGGACAAAGACAGTTACGGCACCCCCAATGGGCCGCTCGTCGCCGTTCAGATCAGGAACCGTACCTTTGCACTGAGCACCACGAGCGACGGGACGCAAATATGGCTGAGCAGAACGCGCTGGTCTGGGAAGGCGGCACTGACGTCGCCGTCCGGCCGGTACCGGTCCCCGAATCCCGCTCGGGCTGGGTGCCGGTGGACGTCGCCTACGCGGGAATCTGCGGCAGCGACCTCCATATCGCCGCTGGTGAGCATGTGCGCGCCCAACCCGGCATCACCCTCGGCCACGAGTTCGACGGCCACCTGCTGATCAAGCCGGGCCAGGCGCCAACGGCGTGACCGGCGAAGCGGCGCCCGAGACCCTCCATGACCCGTCAGCGGCTACGACACCGAAGTCCACGAGTCAGCGTCGAGTAGTTACCGCGGGGGAAACGATGGCACTGGTGGTACCCGCCAGTCCCGGCCGCCTCCGTCACGCCACCAGTCTTTCGCTCTCGATCGGCGGCGCCGAGAGCAACGTGGCGATCGGGTTGGCCCGCCTCGGGATTCCTGCGACCTGGATCAGCGTGCTCGGCGACGACGAACTCGGCGAGCTGGTCCTGAGCCGGCTCAGAGCCGAGGGTGTCGACACCGGTGCGGTACGGCGAACTTCCGACCGGCCGACCGGCCTATACCTCCGCGAGGAGGTCGCAGGACGCCTGCGGGTGTACTACTACCGCGCCGGCTCGGCCGCGGCCACCCTCGCACCAGGTGCATTCGACCCCAGCATCCTGACTGGTGCCGCTTTCCTGCATCTCACCGGCATTACCGGGGCCTTGTCGCCAGAAAGCGCCGAGTTTCTTCCATGGGCCGCGGCGGCCGCCCGCGATGCAGGAGTGCGGGTGAGCTACGACGTGAACTACCGCAGCCGCCTCTGGCCACCATCGGCTGCCCGGGCCGCTACGGAGGCGCTGCTGCCCCTCGTCGACGTGCTGTTCGTCGGCGAAGAGGAGACGACTGCGCTCTGGGGTTGGGAGGCCGATGCTGCCCTCGACCGCCTATCGGAGGTCGGACCACAGGAGGTGGTGCTGAAGCTGGGAGCGAAGGGTTGCGCTGCGCTGATCGATGGCGAATGGTTGACGTCCGCCGGCTTCGCCGTAGCTCAGCGGGACCCGATCGGGGCCGGCGACGCTTTCACCGCCGGCTACCTCGCCGCCACGCTGTGGGGCTGGGCGCCCGAGAAACGGTTGCGTACGGGCAACGCGATGGGAGCTCTCTGCGTACAGCACCTCGGCGACTACGAAGGTTTGCCCAGCGGCCGTGAACTCAACGCTTTCCTCGAACAAACTCCAGACCTGGGGAGATGATCATGCCATCGGAACCGCCAGCGGCCAATCTCGACGGCGTTTACGTCGCCAACGTCACCCCGTTTGTGGACGACGATCGGTTTTCCATCGATCTTGAGGCTTACCTTGGCCACGTCGAATGGCTAGCCGGGCAAGGCGTCGCCGGCATCGTTCCGTTCGGCACCAACGGCGAGGGGCCGTCGATCGCGACTTACGAGAAACGACCGGTGTTCGAAGCGCTGGCGGCTAGCACCGGAGATCTGGGAATCATCGCGACGGTCGCTGAGGGGAACCTGCCTGACACCCTCGACCAGCTCAGCTTCCTGCAAGACCTTCCTGTACGGGCCGTCCTGGTGATGCCGCCGTACTACTGGAAGCCGGTGCAGACCGAAGGCTTGAGGGTTTTCTTCGAGCGGGTCTTGGCGGCCACCCGCCACCCCGTCGTGATCTATCACATCCCCAAATATGCGGTCCCAGTCCCTACCGACCTCGTCCTGTCCCTTCCCGTCTGGGGGGTGAAGGACTCAGGCGGCGAGGCGGGCTATGCCGAGACAGTCCATGCTGCTGGGAAGGGCGTCCTGGCTGGCACCGAGGACGACCTCCCAGCCCGGCTGCTGATAGCCGACGGCTCGATCTCCGGCCTCGCCAACATCGTGCCCGAGCACGTTGTCGCGCTGTATTCGCACGTACGGGAGGGCCGCGCTGAACAAGCGGCGGCGCTGTCGGCGCACCTGCAGCACGTCCGTGCCATGACGAAGGAGTACGCGTCCGCCGGCATCCTGAAACGTGTCGCTCAGCAGCGGCACGGACACCCGATGGGCACCGTACGGCCGCCGCTGGTGCCGATCGAGCCGTCCTTCGACGCGGCCGCAGCCGTCGAATTGGCGCTGTCCAGGCCGGACGGGCGAGTCGCCGAGGACAGTTTGCAGCGATGAAAGTGCTGGTCACCGACGCCGAGTACGCCTCGCTCGATATCGAGGTCGATGTCCTGACCGCCGCAGACCATCAGCTGGCGGTCGCCTCCTGCAGGACGCCGGAGGACGTCATCGAAGCAGCGGCTGGTGCAGACGCGCTGCTTGTCCAGTACGCACCGATCACCGCTGACGTGCTCGAGGCACTGCCACAGCTCCGACTCGTGAGCCGGTACGGCGTCGGAGTCGACGTCGTGGATACCGCCGCCGCATCGGAGCGCGGCGTGTGGGTGTGTAATGTGCCGGATTACGCGACAGTGGAAGTAGCGATGCACGCCGCCGCCATGCTGCTCGCGCTGATGCGCAATCTCGCCGGGCACGACCGCGAGGTGCGCGCAGGACGCTGGAACTACCAGCTCGGAGGACCGCTCCGCCGGCCAAGCTCCTTGACCCTCGGCGTCATCGGGCTAGGCCGCATCGGACGCTTGACTGCGGAACGGGCCGGACCGTGGTTCGGCACGGTCGTCGGCTGCGACCCGTACCTACCGGACGACGCCTGGCCGAACGGCATCCAGCGGCTCGACCTGGCCGAGCTGTTTGCCCGTAGTTCGATAGTCACGCTGCACCTGCCGTTGACCGACGCCACCCGGGGACTCGTCGGGGCTGACCTCATCGAGCGGATGCCCGCAGGGTCGTACCTGGTCAACACCTCCCGGGGTGGTCTCGTCGACCTTGATGCGGTTCTCTCAGCCCTGGAAGCTGGTCAGCTTGCCGGCGTCGCTCTCGACGTGCTGCCCCAGGAGCCGCCGCCGAATGGCCATCCGCTGCTCACCCATCCACGCGCGTTGATCACTCCGCACGTTGCCTGGTACTCCACCGAGGCCGAGATTGAGCTACGGCGCAAGGCAGCTCAGAACATCGTCGACTGGGCGGAGACCGGGCGACCGACGTACGTAGTCGTTGAGGGCCGCTAACACGAGATGAAGATTGGTATCGACGTCAACGAGGACTACCTCATGGAGCGGATTCGCAGTCCTGATAGGATACCCCCGGAGGGTATTGGGCCTTCCATCACGAGCCCGGCTGACTGAGCGTCCGAGCTGGCAATGTAGAGGAACAAATGTCGGGATCGCGATCGACCGCCGTTCTGGAAATGTCCGGAGTGCAGTGGGCGACATCGAAGAACGTGGCCGAAGCCGTGCTCACTCGCCGCCCGGGCGTCCTTGGAGTTGACGCAAATCCTGTGGCGCAGACGGCCACGATCGCGTACGACCCGGAACGCACGTCGGTGGCCGAGTTGGCCGGCTGGGTCCGCGACTGCGGGTATCACTGCGCGGGCCAGTCCGTGCCCCAGCATGTCTGCGATCCCCTGCTGGAGCCGACGGCCAGCCTCGACGTTCATCACCACCCCCGCGAAGATGATCATGATCACCATGATCATCGGCAAGGGATGGTCGTCGATGTGCGACAAGATCGCCCACCGACTGACCTTCACCATGACCATCACGCTGCTGAGGCCGCCCCTGCGGCCAGCGTCCATGCTGGTCATGCGCCGCTGACGTCGCAGGAGGCCATGGGCCACGGCGGTCACCACGCGGGCATGTCGATGGACGACATGGTGCGCGACATGAGGAACCGGTTCTTGGTGGCCGTGCTCCTGTCGGTTCCGGTCCTGCTGTGGTCACCGATCGGGCGCGAGGTCATCGGGTTCGACGCTCCTGCCCCGTTCGGGCTGCGCGACGACATCTTCTCGCTGATCCTCAGCCTTCCGGTGATCTTCTATTCGTCCTGGGTCTTCTTCGACGGCGCTTGGAGGGCGCTGCGGGCGCGCACGCTGGACATGATGGTTCTGGTTGCGGTGGCGATCGGCGCCGGCTGGCTCTACAGCCTGTACGTGACGCTCACCGGGGGCGGCGAGGTGTTCTACGAGGCGGCGACCGTCCTCGCCGCCTTCGTCCTGCTGGGCCACTGGTTCGAGATGCGAGCCCGCGGTGGCGCGAACGATGCCATCCGAACGCTGCTCGAACTGGCGCCGCCGATGGCGGTCGTGCTGCGTGACGGCGAAACCGTCGAGGTGCCCACCGCAGAGGTGGAGGTGGGTGATCTGCTGCTGATCCGGCCCGGCGCGAAGGTCCCGGTGGACGGCCGGGTCGTGGACGGTGAATCCGAGATCGACGAGTCGATGGTCACCGGGGAAAGTCTTCCGGTGTCCAAATCGATCAATTCGGAGGTGATCGGCGCGTCGGTCAACACCACCGGCACCCTCCGGGTCCGGGCCACCAGAGTCGGGTCGGCCACCGCCTTGGCTCAGATCGTCGCTGTTGTCCAGCAGGCACAGAACTCCAAGGCGCCCGGACAGCGGCTCGCCGATCGGGCAGCCTTCTGGCTAGTCCTCGTGGCGCTGGTCGGGGGCCTCGTGACATTTCTGGTCTGGCTCGCCGTCGGTCGGCCCACCACCGAAGCCCTCCTGTTCGCGATCACGGTGGTGGTGGTCACCTGCCCGGACGCACTGGGGCTGGCCACACCGACCGCGATCATGGTCGGCAGCGGCCTGGGCGCGAAACGGGGCGTGCTGTTCAAGAACGCCACTGCTCTGGAGACCGCCGCCCATATCGACACCGTCGTCATGGACAAGACCGGCACCCTGACCAAGGGCGAGCCGGAGGTCACCGATGTCGTGGCCGAGGGAATGACCAATTCTGAGTTGCTTTCAGTTGCCGCCGCAGTGGAAAACGAGTCCGAGCATCCGCTCGCTCAGGCCGTTGCTCGCTACGCGGCACAGGTTGGCGTGCCGAAGCTGACCGCGACCGGGTTCCGCAACGTTCTCGGTCACGGGGCCGGGGCGGACGTCGATGGCAGACGCGTGCTGGTCGGCAATCGCCGGCTGATGGAGACTGAAGGGATCGATCTGAGCTGGTTGGGGCAGCGCAGAGACGAGCTCGCTGCGGCCGGCCGTACGGCCGTCCTAGTCGCGGTCGACGGCAAGGCCGTGGGCGTGCTCGCCCTCGCTGACGCACCTCGGGCCAGTGCCCCGGCGGCGGTCAGCGAGTTGCAAGACATGAACATCGAGGTCGTCATGCTGACTGGCGACAACCAGGCCACTGCGCGACGGATCGCCGACCAGCTCGGCATCGACACCGTCATCGCCGAAGTGCTGCCAGCCGACAAGTCGGCCAAGATCACCGAACTGCACGGCACCGGGCGCCGGGTTGCCATGGTCGGCGACGGCGTCAACGATGCCCCCGCGCTGGCTGCGGCCGACCTCGGCATCGCCATCGGTGCGGGCACCGACGTGGCTATCGAGACCGCCGACGTGGTCCTGATGCGCTCCGACCCGCTCGACGTGCCGACTGCTCTACGGCTGGGAAAAGGGACGCTGCGGAAGATGCGGCAGAACCTTGGCTGGGCGATCGGCTACAACGCAATCGCCCTGCCGATCGCCGCCGGTGTCTTCGAACCGGCCTTCGGTCTTGTGCTCCGACCAGAGATTGCGGCGCTCTCCATGTCCGGCTCCAGCTTCCTGGTCGCGGTCAACGCACTGTTGCTCAAACGACTACGACTACCGGCCGCAGGCGAGTCGAGAGGCGCCACCGCCGACGGCGCTAATCACGGCCGTCGAGGCTCACCGTCGGAGACGGCGGCGAACCGGCCTGAACGCTCAAAAACTCCAGGTCCCGCTAGCCCAGGGCGCTGACCAGGTCATCGCAGGCCGCCTCGCAGCGGCGACACGCCTCGGCGCAGATCCGGCAGTGCTCGTGCATGCTGGCATGGCTTTCGCAATCGGCCGCGCACGCTCGGCATGCCGCCCGGCACGCTTCGACGAGCGCCTTGGTGACGCTCGCATCAGCACCGCCATGGCGCGACAGGACCCGGCCGGTTGTCGCACAGATGTCCGCACAGTCCACGTCGCTACGGATGCACTGCACCAGGTCGGACACCATCTCCTCGGCGAGACAGGCGTCCCCGCAGGCTGTGCAGATCTGAGCGCAGTCAAAGCACGCCTGGATGCACTCAGCGAGCTTCCCGCGATCAAGCCCACCCCAGTTCCCCGGGTGCGACTCCAACATCTCCAGCACACGCGCCATGGTGATCTCCTCGCGATTGGGGGGCTTCGGTGGGCTAACGATACCCCCTCCAGGTATCGGCCCTCGGAGAGGGCAGGGTTAACGGCAGACGGTGCAAATTGTTTGGGCAAGCCCGATGTGATCAAGAAGGCGGTGAACCAGTTGCGTGCGTCAGGATCGCCCTACCAATTGACGGGTCTTAGTTCTGGGCCGACGATGTGGCCTTGATGGGGTGACGGCGAATTCTCGTCATGAACGAAATGGCCTGCGTACCACAGCACGACGTCGCTTCCATTGATCGCCTCGCCATTGATGTATTTGGAGATCTGAATTTGCGTGTCTGCGGAGGTTCCACCGACAACGGAGACGCCATCATCCAATTCGTCGCCGTGGTATCGCAGGCACCAGATGTCGGCGACACCAAAGGCATCGGCGGTCCCATCGCCTAGGCCGGGAGCAATTCGGTAGCCGCGATGGGTATCGCGGTCCACCACCCTCCAACGCCGAGCGAAGCTGGAGCGCTTCCGTTGTGTCTCCCGGACAATCGGGAACCACTGTGGGTTCCCCGGGAAGAAGAGTCCCTGCTGCTGGACGACGTCTCGGCCGGCGCCATCGATATCAAAGTCCAGACGCCAATACACATGGTGCTGGTGCCGCATGCAGGTCCGAGGGTTGCGCGTGCCGGCAAAGCCGAATCGGGGCCGGATGGTGCCGTCGTCGCGCAGGCGCCAGTCAGAGACATAGCGATACCACCCGGCCTGCACCTCGCTGACCAGCCGCAGCTCACCGTCCTCGTACCACAAGGCGACGCCCTGGAAATTGCCTGCGTCAGTGCCGGCCTCGAGGATCGTGGCGGGCGGCTGGGTGCACAGCCGCCACCCCGGTCCAACCGGGTCCGTACCCACAGCGAGGAACGGGGTTTCCTGATTCTGCCAATCGCGGAATGTCACGCCGTCGTCGTAGAGCACGTTCAGGATCGGCACGTGCGCGCGCCACAGGACGAGCCGGCCGCGGTAACGGACGTGTCGCAGCTCCACACCGGAGCCCTTGCCGTAGGTGGTGGGGGAGGAATTTCGCGGCCGAACCACCTCCAGACTCCACAAGGTTGTGCCGTTGCGAATAACCCGTACGTGGACTGAGTCCGGTCCACCTGTGTCGGGGAGGCTTTCCACACCGACCGGAAGGTGGCCCTCGCAGTCGCTGTCGGACGCGTGATCCACCTCAGCTGGCGCCCAGTCAATGTCCCGCGCTGCCAAATCCACTGCCACAATCTGGTGTCGCGGGCTTTCAGACGGACTGAAGATACCTAGGGTTGGCCGACGAACGACCGAGCCATCATCCCGCTCAAGATCTGCCAACGGCGGCATTGGTTGATAGACGACAAGCTCCTCGCGATCCGCCCGGGAGGCATACCGATTGTCGGCCCGCAAGATGTCCAACGCGGTCTTGAGCTCAGTGGGAGTCGGCAGGGGCCGGTAAGCCGTGGGCCTGAAACGCAAGCTCTCTGGCTGATCCATGAATCCGGACACTTCCACGGCACGGTTTTGCTGCGGATCAAAGGCCGTAGCAATGAACGGCGAATGGTCCTTCCTCTCGCGTTGAAGGATCTCCGGCTGGCTTAACAGCAGACTCCCGATGTCGACGTCACCGAGCACCTCGTGTAAGCCGCGATCGTCCGCAAGCCACTCGCGCAAACGCTCAACCGGAAGTCCAGAAGGCTCCACCCGCTCCACAATGACTTCAACGCCATTTGCCATGACATTGCCCCTCCAGTCGGCTGAGGATCAAGCTACCGGACCTGCTCGATCACTTCGGCTAGATAGCCGTGGACAGAACCGACGGTGACCGAGCCTTCGCCCACCGCACCGGCCACTCGTTTGACCGACCCGTAACGAACGTCCCCAGCGGCGAAGACTCCCGGCGCACTGGTCTCGAACGACAGCGGCGGCCGGTCAGCACGAACCAACGCTCGTCGAGCGCGACCACCTCACGAAGCCAGTTGGTGTGCCCCGTGCCCACCAAGCGGTCCACGGTTCATCGCTGTCCAGCCGGGCAGGCAGCTGAGGCCAACTCCGGCTGTCTAGAGCGCGGACACAAATAAGTCCAGACCGAGCTGGCGCGACAGGAACGCAGCGGCGAGCTGGCCCTTCACGCTGTTGCCGGCAGCATCGAGCCTCGGCGCGAACGTACCCAGGCCACCCTTGCCGGGCGACACCATGACTATTCCCCCACCAATGCCGCTCTTGCCGGGCAACCCGATGGTGTACAACCACTCGCCGGAGGTCTCATACAGGCCGGCTGTTGCCATCACCACTAGGGCGCACCGGCAGCTCACCTGATCAACAACTTGCTCGCCAGTCAAGGGATTGACGCCGCCTGAGGCGATCGTCGCCGCCATCACGGCAAGGTCGCGAGCCGTGACTCTCAAGCAACTTTGCCTGGTGTACAGATCGACTGTCTCCTCGGAATCGGTGGCGAGCCTTCCGTAGCCGCGCAACAGGTCACCGATGGCGCGATTGATTGAGTTTGTCGCCGAGGCAGAGGCGAAGGTCTCCTCATCGATCAGGAGATCGCGGCCGGCAAAACGTGACAAACCGCCTTGGATGAAGCGCCACTTTTCTTCTGTGTTGGCGCCGGGGGCCATGCTCGTGGTGGCGATTGCCCCCGGATTGACCATGGGGTTGGTCCTGCCGTCGGGGTGGTCTTCGATGGCTGCCACGGAGTTGAACTTCCTGCCGGTCGCGTTCAGACCGACAAACTGAGCAACGGTGTCAGGAGTGTGCACACCACACATCACGGCGAACACGAACGGCTTCGCGACGCTCATAATCGTGAACTCGATGTCCGCGTCTCCCGCGGTGGCGGTGAGACCTTGGGTGTTGGCCACACAGATACCGAACGTGTCAGGATCAACGGTCGCGAGCGAGGGATACACGTGTGACAACTTGCCCTCGGCGTTGGCCCGGAAGCGCTCATAGGCCTGGTTCACCAACAGACGCACATGCTCAGCCGGCGGAAGATTCCCCGTGGAGATATAGGGCGCGCTCACCGCTGGGTCAGTGGTCATGTGAATGAAATTGCCCCGAAGCCGGAATCCGTGTGTAGCCGTCGATAAGCGAGCGTCAGCCGCCGGACATCCCGATGAGGATGATCACCGACTCGCTCGTGAAAGAACGACTTTTCGTGAAAGCAGGACGCCGGTGGCGGAAGAGATGGCTACGAGCGGAATGTCGATCAGCAGGAACGCCCAGCTCATCCGCCACTCACCAGAGACTATCGTCGCCAATGTGCCTGCAACCAACGCGAAGGCTAGGCCTACGAATATCCTGCGCTTCGCGGTAAGGGAACCGAGCAGTAAGCCGCAAAGCAGTCCTGCGACGATCGGGAACAACTCGTTCATGCGCGTCCTCCTTTTGTTGTGAGCTTCCTACGTGCCTGCCTCGTGCGCGGAAGTCGGTAGGATGCGCAGCAGACTGGACGTTGACTAGTGGTCTTTAGCCGATCCCGAACTGAACATACTGTGGCTCGATATTTTGACGATTGGTGCCGCCCTGGAGCGTATATCCGGAAGCCACCCACTCTGATGATCCTGGAGCGAATCTGCGGCAAGACAGATAGTCGCCCCAGGCGCCGTTGGGTGGGCCGTTCGTTCCAGCCCGGGTAACCACGAGACGCCATTCGGCGCCATCACGGAAGCCCACCACATGAGAGGGGTGCCGGGGGCCGCCTCCGAAGAAGAGGGAGACACCCGGTACACCACTGGCGTTTGGACAGGCGGCTGGATACGCGAACGCCGACGACGAATTCCAGATCTCAGGCTCCTCGACCAAAGCCCGCGTGGCGGTGTCCACCAGCGCGCCCTTCACGTACGGCATTGGACGCCCCGTGCGGGCGGCGGCGGTCCAGAGAAAGCCAGCGCGAGTTCCGCTCACCCAGGCACCTGTAATCCTGGAGTCCGTCCTGGTCAGCCAGTCCACCCCTCCTGGGCCGGGCGCGGAGTACGGCCCGGCACTCCAAGGTCCGACCGTGACGTCGATCGTGCCGATCGAGTTCGATGTGTCGGGCCAACCAAAGATCCGCAGTTGGCGTCCCCCATTGTGGCTCCCGAAGAACATGGAGCTTTGCGCCCCCTGAGTGAGGCGCAGCGAGCCGTGAGTCGTTGTGGACCACCATTGGTAACCAAGGCTCGTGCCGTCGCGCAGAGTATTCAACGGCAACTTGAATGCGAATGCTCGTAACCAGGAGCCCCCGGTGCTGAAGGCGTTGAAGGTGATGTAGAGATGGTTGCTGCTGGTCGCTGCGTCCGGGTAGTCGAACCACATGTCCGTCCACGCTGCGTTCAGCGCTGTTGGAGTGAAGTCCCACCAGTACCAGGAGCCGAAGGTCGCCCCCCGGCACACCGCCACACGGAAGATATTGCTGCCGCCGCTGCGGACGTACTGAAGGATCCAGATCCATATATCTCTGCTTGGCTCGTAGATGACGACCTGGTCGCAGCAGAATCCACCGGCCGCTGAGGGAAACTGAGTGAACGGATCGACGAGGGACCAGTTGTTCCCACCGTCATTGCTCTTACTGGCAAACCAGTTGCCCGTCACGAAGATGTTGTTTCCGGAAGCGGCCGCGGTCGGCTCATCGACCGTAGAGGTCTGGCTGCTCGTGGCCTGGTCGCCCAAGCCGATATTGCGGATCACCCGCACTGTTGCCACGGCGAACCTCCTCGCTCTACTTGGTTATTCCTCGGTTGGAATTGTCTCGGGATTGGCACCTTCGACCGGCCCCATGGGCTTGCGCGGACGGCTGAACTGCTCATCGCGCGCGTCGAGATCCTGTGGGCTGGGCGGAGCCTGGTCTTCCTGCGGGCCGCCGGCCTCTAAGCGCTGCGGTTCACCCGCGTCTGCTACGGAAGCGCTCTCGGCCATTTCCATTGGGGTGCCGCTGCTGTCCTGACTCATTCTTCCCTCCAAGCGATCGATCTTTTGTGGCGTGACGTCAACCAATGGCGCTAGATAGGGTGGCGAGATTTCATTCTCTTCCCCTCCTCAGCGCCCGTCAACGCCCCGTCGCCTTGGGCGCGGTACTTGACGCGCTTCACGTGCTTTGTGCAGCTCGATGTCGGCTTCTGGGGCGTCGAATAGACGGAAGAGGCGAATCGGTGCCGTAGCTGAGGAGCCGATGACTGCAGCGATCGACCCCATCTCCTCGCCGGATTCCAATCTCCCGCCGGTGACATGAACCCCGAGTGCATAGTCGGGCTCTCTATCGGCGGAGGACGTGGTCGATGGTTGACGTGCCTCCCGAACTGCTTCCATGGCGAGCAGGTGGGGGAAGTTGTACTTTCCACCGCCGCTCAAGGACGACACCAGAACTGTCGGAGCAGCGACACGCTCGAGCAACTCGATGTTGACCCCGTGCTTCGAGCCGTGGTGCGACACCTTCATGAGGTCGGCTTTCAGGTAGTCACCGCCAGTGGCCGACCGCAGCTCGCGTGCGAGTACTGGGTTGTACTCCTGCTCCAGATTGGGAAAATCGACGGTCGCCTGCGCCCACGACGTGAATTGGGCGTCCGCGCCGAGCAACAGTCGACGCGTCTTCCGCCTCACCACGCGCCGATTGATGCGTGCGTGGTTGTTTGGGTCGCGTTCAGCTTGAATTTTGGTCGCCGGATACTCGACCATCAGCGTGATTGAAGCATCGTTGACGTTGACACCGTAGGTATCGAACCGGTACTTCAGACCAACACCTGGCCCGACCACGGTAAACCGGACCGGACCGAGGAAAAGGCTCGTGCCAGAGGTGGGCTGTAACCACCG
Organism: uncultured Actinomycetota bacterium; assembly: GCA_963754965.1. GTDB lineage: Bacteria > Actinomycetota > Actinomycetes > Propionibacteriales > Propionibacteriaceae > Microlunatus. Next base: position 42,334 of record CAVWIA010000006.1, on the reverse strand, counting down.
TATGTCGCTGCGCCCTTCCAGTTGCTTCATCAGGTTGTGGAAGGAAGGACTGGGATAGAAGTATCCAGGCTCCCATAGCTGGTCGATAGATCCTGGCTCCGCAAAGCGCTTCAGCAGCTCGGTCATTCCACCAATGTGGTCGTGGTGCGGGTGGCTTGCTACGAGCAGACGCACCTGTCCGTGCGTGCCCGGCGGTTCGACGAAGCCCTCATCGTGTAGTGAATTCAGCAACCGGGGCAGCTTGCCCCGGGTGGCAACGTCCACGATGACCAGCTGCCGGTGCCCGGCTTCGTCGGCCGGGAGCAATATGAGCTGCGTGTCCCCGTCACCCACGTTGAGCAGCATGTAAACCAGGGCTTGAGGATCAGCGCGCAGAGCCTGGACGAAACTGCCCGGTGGTTCGGCCTGAGGTCCAAGCGTGTCGTCCGGAACCGGGCTGATGATTGGCACCGGTGACCCCATGAGGCGGTGACCCCATAGGCGGTGACCCCATAGGCGGTGACCCCATAGCCGGTGACCCCATAGGCGGCGAGCTCATGGGCGACGCGCCCGGGATGGGGGTGGGGCAATCGTGAGCTTCTTCACTGTGCGTCGACCCCGGCGCTTCGCGGCTTCGGAAAGCAGCCGGCGGTCAAGCTCATCCGATGCATTCGCTGTGAGAACGGATGCTGCGGCGCCTTGATAGGCAAGCTTTGCCGCCTCCCGCGCGTCGGCGGAGATGTCGTATACGTCCCCGTCGAACAGTTGTCGCACATCGGTGACCACACCAGGGCTTTGCCAGCCCGGTCCGAGGTGCCTTGCTGCATAGACATCACCGAGACGTGGCAAGCGCACCAGCCGACTGGGTCGGTAAAGCTGGTCCCGCAGCAGATCTCGCGTCGTCACCGCAGTCTTGTAGTCGGATTCGGCTTCGGCAGGCCAGAAGACTCGGCCTTGGTCGTCCGCCTCGGGCCACGGCCACGTCATGAGCACGACGAGTCTGTCGACGGACTCCTCCACCACCACGTAGGCAAAATCACGCAGCTCCTGCGCACCTTGCGTCGCTGCCTGCAAGGCCTCTGGCCGCCAAAGAACCATCTGCACGGAACCTAGGCATCGCTCGAGATAGGGCTGCCGGGATACGGCAAGTGGCCGGGTGCCGCGCCGCTGGAAACGTGCGCCCGCAGTCCCGCATCGCAGATCACGTAGCCCCAGTTGACCAGTCGCTCCTGCAAGGGTGCGTCCATCGCGTCAAGCCGGGTTGGTGTTGCTGCGAGTTCCATGGTCACGGCTACATCTGCGGGGAGCCGATCGGCCAATGGATAGTCGGTGAGGTGGCTGCGAATGCCGACATACATCCCGCTGCGCCGATTGCTTTTAAACGATTCAATGACCTGCCGCTTGCGAAGCGATCTGACCTGATTGTCAATCACCTTCAATACCCGCACCGTTTGCAAGGGCCAGTCTGGCGGCGGATCAGGATTCGGTCCAAGGAGGCCGCCGGCGTCACTCACCAGGATCCTCGAATACCTCTTCCACGCGGTTTCTAGCCCAAGATTGTCGTAAACGCCACCGTCGGTGAGCCGGATCTGGTTCCGAAACTCCTCACCAGTGAGGTCATTGCCCTCTTCGCTGATCCATTGCTCGTGCTCCAGATCAACGGTGCAAGGAGAAAGTATGGGCGGGAACGCCGACGACGCCGCAACGGCCACCGCCAGCGGAAGGTCGGGTTCGTCGACTCGACCCACCCGATAGTCGGCAAGATAGGGCTTGCTAAAGCGCATCAGCACGCCCGACCCCAGATTCGTTGCGTTGATCACAAACCTCGGCCGGTCGGGCAGATCCTGAAGTGTCGTCTTGGCGAAGAGATGCTTGCGATAGGCCTTGACGACCCGGTCGGAAACAGAAGTGAACGGAAGCACCGCCCCCACCAGCACAGACGTCACATCGACACTTGTCCCAGCCATTGCACGGATGGGTTCCACAACTCGAGAAACGAACTTCTTGGCAACTCCCCCTTCGTCGAACGCCAGTTGCGCCCAATTCATTGCCAGCACTCCGGCCGTAATCGATCCTCCGGACACGCTGGAAACCCGGTCCAGCGTGGGGAGCAACGCGGCCTCATTCAGGCGCCACAGGACGCCCAGATGAAACATCATCGCCCGGTAGCCACCACCGGACAGACAGAGCGCGGTGCCCGTCTCGGGCCCGCCCTCAGCCTCGCCACGAATATGCCGTACCGGCTCGTCTGTTACATGCAATTCGCCGGTGGGTTCAAACGCTGCGTTTTGGCTGGTCACGTGATGCCTCACCTTCCGAAGCTTCTATGACCCCTGTCCCGCTTTGGGGAGAGTTCGCTGTGATAATCATTGCGCCAGGCAGGCGGCTGTGGGAAGGGTTTCCGGTCGATCATGAAGGCTGCCCCTGACCACGGACAACGAGCCGAGCCAGGGCGAGATTGGTCACTCGGCGCCGACGACCATGGGTTCACCAAGTCAGGGCAATCGCCAACCGCCATAGTGGTTGGTCTCTTCCAGGCGCTGCACGCGGATGCCGCCGAGCGCCTGGAAGTCTTCTGGCCCAACGACATCGACCCGCACGGATGAGCTGCTCTCACGCTCGGCTGGCGATTTCACCGATGGTTGTGACTCTGGCGCTGGGGGCTGGTGCGACTCAGCGCGATGGCCCGGTCCGGCGTGCTGTCGGCCCGGATCCTTGGTCTCACGGACAGATTCTGTTGCCTCAACGGACCGGCAGAGCAGCTCGATCTGGTGGCAGGCAGGGGCGGTCGTGTCGCCGGTGTCGCGGGTGAACGCCCACCAATTACCGTCGGCCTGGTAGATGCCGGGGATGCCATTCCGAGGCGCGGCGATGTCGACGTCGGCTGGCTGTACGTCGTCCGCGGGGGCGCCCGTGAGCGCGTCAACCCTGTGCTCGGACGCCAACAAGACGATTACCCGCAGACTGTTTTGCGACTGGCCCGACGGGACGAGCCCGATCCAGAATGCCTCACCCTGGGGGCAGGGCATGACGAGCTCGCCGGGCGCGCTGGGGAGGAAAGGTAACGCGCCCCAACTCGTCGGCAGTACCGTCACGAGGCCGGTAGGCGGGTAGGGAAAGCGCTGGAAGGAGATGGACATCGACCGCGTGAGTGCGTACTCGTACATCAGTCTTTCGCCGGGTCCTGCTGCTTAGGTAACTTCCGTTCTCGCCATAGCGCGGCCGCCGCGCCGGCCGGCACCTGCAGCCGATAGGCGCCTTCGCTGGCCGCCTCAGGAAGCGGCGTCTCCTCAGTCGCGCCCTCCGCTGCCGGAGCGGACGCAGCGCCGCTGTCGGCGTACTGGCTGATCCAGCGGGACAGCTGGTCTGCGTGCGCCGTTCGGGTCGGCTCGTCAGTGGCCCAGACGAAGAACGCACCCAGCGCGACGGAGGCATGGACGCGCGCCCACAATTCAGCAGGTACCAGCTCTGGCCGCTGGTAGCTGGCCGCAGTGATCAGCTGCCAGCTGTGCCGGAACATCGGCGGCGCCACAAACGGACGCGTCGTTCGCAAGCTGACGTTGGTGCAGCGCAGGGACAGTGCTTCGACATCTGGGTGGTCTGGGCCGACGAGCGAACGCAGGTTGGTCACCGCGGACTCGAATTGCTCGGTCCGGACTGGATCGGCTGGGGACTCGTCTATCGCTTGCAGCAAGAGATGGCCGCCGATGATGCCGGCGATCGGGTCGGCAGATTCAGCCAGAAGCAGCTCGGCAAGTTGCGCTCCTCGCCCGTCAGCGAAGAGGTTTCGGCCCTGCGTCAAGGCGATCCGCGCCCCCTCGATGACGGCATCCTGATCAGGCGTGCGGTCCACTCCTTGTCGTCGCATGAACACCGCCACGTCACTGATCGCCTCCACCCGGCCCGCCCCACTGCTTGGGGCGCCGGTTGAAGTTGCGCGCTGTATCGCTACCTGGGTGACCCAGTCAGTGGAGGCGCTGATGGCGCCTTCGTATTGCCGCCCGCCGGGAAGGGCCTGCCGCAGGAAGTAAGCTCCGGGCGGCACTTCCTGCTCCCAAACCGCTGCCGTGTCAGTCTCGGTGTTGCCCAGGACCCGACTCTCCCGCGAAAGATCAGCGACAGGTTGCCCAGCCACGTCGACCAACCGGACGCCTTGCAGCGGGTGCGGAGGCGGCGGCGCTGAGCCAACCGCAGCCGTCGCCGGGTCACCCGGTTCCGTCCAGAACCTGGCCAGCAGCGAAATCATCGACCGGCCTGCAGATGGTCCGGAAAACGCGCCTCTGCGATCGGCGGCTTTCTCGAACGGGGCGACGTGTGACTCGTCGGTCGATGCAGCACCCGGTACGGGCGCAGGCGAGGACAGCATCCGCTCGGGCCCGGGACCGGACAGCACGGTGTCACGGTCGAGCAATAACTCGTCGTCGGAGATCATTGTGATGTCCCTGCCAAACCCGACCCGGACCTTGTAAACCCCGGGCATCTCCCGCTCATGAAGCTCGCCAGTTTCGCTGAAGATGCGGTCGAACTGGTAGTCCATCACGCTGATCGCAGCCGCCGCATTGCTCGCGACGACGCTAAGTGTGAAGAGTTCCGACGCATCCGGCACCGCGACTGCCGACCCCGTCCGGCTGACCACCTCCTCAACCGGACCGGCTCCGCTCACCTGGAAACCATGCCGTAGTCCTGCCGCCGGCACTTCTGCCACATACACCCCGCGTACAAGCTCACCCGTCCATTCGGCGCTGGACAGCACCTCCGACGCCACTTGGGCGAGTGGGCGGCCGGTCCAGATGCGCAGCTCGGTGCCCACGGATGCGGCAGGAAGGACCAGCCGCACCGGGTACTTGGGCCGGGCTGGCAGTCGGCGGAACACCATTCCCTCGTCAGCCCGAACGAACGGCTGCAGGTCCACCGAGGAGGAATTTCGCGCACTAGCTGGCAGGAATTCGGGCATCACTGTGTACAGAAAGTTGCGGAGGCTTTCCGCGGTTATCCGACCACGCTCGTCGGCTGCCCCGCCGCGCAGCCCTTGCAGCAAGGTCCAGGTGAACACGCCGTGCACCTGGCCATCCGGCATCAAGTGCTCCAGCGCGCTCTTTGTCTGTGCTGCGAGTGCGATGAAGGCGGGGCCGGGGACGCCCGTGCCGATCTTTGGGCGCATCAACACTTCATTGACCGGGATCGACTGCTCATAATTCATGCAGCTGTCCATCCACAGCACGGTCTCGCGGAATCGCTGCGCCTTGCGGAACCACCGCATCCAGGCGTGCGCATAGACGTATTCGGGGCTGGTCTGCGTTGCCTCCGCAGTAAAAAGCGCACCTTCCTCGAGCACAGGCGAGAATCCGTGTCCGGAGAAGTACAGGTAAAGCCGGTTTCCAGCAGCTGTCTCGGTCTGCTGTTCGACCCACTTGAGCTCGCGCTCGATCCGCGCTCTTGCTGGCTGTGGATCGATCGGATCTATGGGGTCGAAGTCGGCGGACCGCACAAGCTTGACGTTCGCTGGCTCAAGACGGCCGCCGTCGGGGTCGACCAGCCAGTCGCGGACGGCCAGCGCATCGTTGTTCGGGCCGTCCAGATCGACCGCCACTCCTTCGGCCGACAACTCCGGATACCGGGCGACACCGACGACAACCGCGAAATCCGTCACTGCGCCTCCCGTTCGCTGCTTGCGCCCGGTTCCCCGTGCCTGCCTGGCGTCACAGCGCTCACCGGTCGCCTACATCTCGTCAGACGGCGGCTCAGCGGGACCGACGCACCAGCCGCCCGGTAAACGATCCTGTCACCACGGATACGCGTCGCGGATGAAGTTCTTGTCGGTCTCCGACAGCGCCCGGTTCATCGCCGCCGAGAACCCGTCGGTGGTCCAGGCAGCCGGGATGGGATACATCATGATCGAATCCGCGTCCACCGGAGTGCTGGCGAGTTCAGCCGGGTCGTAACGCTTGAAGATGTTGTTCTCGATTGTCGCTTCATCCCAATTGTTAGGAGGGCCCGACAGGTCGGCGATGACGGCGGCCCGGTTCCACGCAATCGGTCGATTCGGATTCTGGTGTTCGTGGATCAGGCCGACCGCGTGACCGAACTCGTGCAGTACGACCCGACGCAACTCCTCGTCATCTGAATCGGGCTCCAGCCAGCCGTAATTCATGGTCGGCTCCGCAACCGGAATCTGCTGGCACATGGTGCCGAGGTAGGACCATGAGCCGTCGCCCTGTTGGAAGGCCACCCGGACGTCTGCATCGCCGGTGTCGACGAATTTCATGCTGAGGTTCGCCATCTGCGGGCCGGTCCATTCTTTCGCGACTGCGGTGACCCGCTCTTGCAGGCCTGGATCTCCCTCCAAGAATCGCACGGTGACCTGGGTACCGGGCTGCCACTTGAACTGGCTGAGCAACGCTGCCTTGGATTTGCCCTCTGATTCTCCGGGCATCAGCAGCATGCAGTAGCGACGCGAGTTTTCCTCTGCCATGGCGGGTCCTCCTCCGATCTCAGCTCGAATGTGGTTGACGACAATGAGGTATCAAGCAGGCGAATAAATACGAGAATCGCAGCACCGTCGGGTGGTTGACGCTGGTCGCGGGAATAATGAGCTTGCGCACGCTTCGCACGGTAGGGGTGTTGGCCTGGGATCGACCCTCATCCCGGAGCGTACTCCGGGGTTCAGTCGGCGAACAAGGACACAATGACGGGACTTTCACCCAAACACGCCGCAATGTTGAGTGATCGGGTCGATCCGATGTGCACAGCCATGCCAGATGCCACGCGCGGTTGGATATGGAGTCCGGGCACGCTCCCGCTTTATGGAGATTTGACTGCTGACTCAGGGTCACCTGGGGCAGCTTCGCCTCGGAGGACGACCGGCGCCCGGAAGGCTGGGACCGTTGTGTTGTTACTCGGCGCAGGAGTTAACGCCGGAATGGAGCCATCAGCTCTGCGGAGCGAGCTCCTCCGGTCAAGGGGTGGACGTCGAGCGCACACCTGAGTTGAATTGGATCGTCACTACGTGCATCCGCCCATCCTGGATGTTCACGGGAACGGGTGTGGCGGCCGGTAATGGTGCTCCGGTGAGATTTTGTCCTTGAAGAACGTAGTCGCCGGCGGATAGACGGATCCGGAACTCACCTTTCCCGTTGGTGTCGGTGTGGGCTACTTCGGCGCCTTGCTGGTTGAGAACTAGCACGCGAGCTGGCAGCGGCCGTTGCGGGCACTGCGACCCCACGGGCACAACGGGACATCCTTCATCGACGACCGTGGTGCCCTCCACACCGGTTGCGCCGCAGCCCGCGGTCAGGGCAACGGCAAGCGCCATTATGTGGAGGCTGATCCTTGCCACGGGCGTTGAACGTTTCAGTCGTGAGCTGAGTTCCGGATGCGATCCAGGGTCGGGATGGCCGTACGCTCCTTGTGGTGGGCGCGTTGGTGCTAATCCGCGCCAACTGTTCAGGCTCTTTCAGGCTGTCGAGGGCATGGCAAACCATTCTCGTTCTAGGCACCGGACTAAAGGCCCTTTCACCGTCCGCGGCTTCTAAGTCCTCTTGTGCAGCATTCTGCTGACGGAGTTTCGACTGTTCTGACCGAGATGAAGAGTGGGCCAGCAATCTCGCTCTTGCTGAGCCCGTAGCCATTGCGCCTCTCGCAGACCGGTGGCGTATCCCTCAAGGCAGTTAGCAGCCGGCCGACCTTGGCGATGGATATGACATGCTGACAAGGACGCGAGCAACTGGAGGGCACGACAGGTCATGCCTGACGTTTTGCTGGTCAGCGGCAACGGACCGTACGCGGATGCATGGCATGACTTTTCAGCGACCTCCGCACGGCTCGCCGGCATCGTCGAGAACCTCGGACTTTCCGTCGACGTCACCGAGGACGTAGAGCGTGGGCTGGCGGAGCCAGGAGCCTGCCGGTTGCTGGTCGTCAACATCGGGAATCCGACGGACCCGCGCCCGCCTGAGTTGATTGATGCAGCCCGCGGCGGAATCGAGGAGCACCTCGCCGGTGGAGGAGCCCTCCTCGGCGTCCACTCCACCGCCACCTCGCTGACCACTATGCCCCAATGGCCTGCGATCCTGGGCGGCACCTGGCTTCGCGGGCGCAGCATGCATCCGCCCCAGAGTGAGGGCACCATCATGCACAGCACCGGCCACCACCCGATCACCAACGGGCTGACCGACTTCGTGATCTTCGATGAGCGCTACAGCTACTTGCAGACCCGGCCGGACGTCAGCGTGTTGTACGAACACAGCCACAACGGTCTCCGCCATCCGCTGGTATGGGCTCGGCGAGCCGGCCAAGGCCGCGTTGTCTACGACGGCCTCGGTCACGATGCCGCCTCCTACGATTGCGCCGGGCACGTCGAACTCCTCCGCCGGTCAGTCCGATGGCTTCTCGGCGACCTCTAGAGCGCGCTTCGAGTGGCCGGGCCTCTACTGCGCCGACACCGGCAGTCCCCAGCGATGTGGGATGGTGGCGGTGTGAGGTTGGAGGACCTCGTCCGGCTGCGCCGGGCCCGTGACCTGATGGACCGCGACTACGCGAAGCCGCTCGACGTTCCGGCACTGGCGCACTCCGCCTTCATGTCTCCAGGCCACTTCTCCCGCAGCTTCCGCGCTGCCTACGGGGAGACGCCGTACAGCTACCTGATGACCCGCCGGATCGAGCGGGCCAAGGCGCTGCTGCGGCGGGGTGACCTAACGGTGACTGAGGTCTGTTTCGCGGTCGGCTGCACGTCGTTGGGGTCGTTCAGCTCGCGGTTCACCGAGCTGGTCGGTGAGAGTCCGAGCTCGTACCGGGCCCGCCGCCATGACGAGGGCGCCGCCATCCCGGCTTGTATCGCCAAGATCCACACGCGACCGGTCAGGAATGGAGAAGCGGTACCAGCGCCACGCCCGTAGCGTGGAACGCATGGACATCAAGCTTTCACAGTGTTTTATCGCCGTCGACGACCACGACAAGGCGCTTGCCTTCTACCGGGACGTTCTTGGTCTGGAGGTGCGCAATGACGTCGGGTTCGAGGGAATGCGCTGGGTGACAGTCGGCCCGCCGTCGCAGCCCGATGTGGACATCGTCCTCGAACCGCCCGTCGCGGACCCGAACGCCTCGGCCGCCGACAAGGACGCGGCGGCGGAACTGTTGGCGAAGGGCCTGCTTCGGGGGGTCATCTTCAGCACCGACAACTGCGACGCCACCTTCGAGCACATCAGCGCCGCGGGTGGAGAGGTGCTGCAGGAGCCCGCCGACCAGTTTTACGGCGTCCGCGACTGCGCCTTCCGCGATCCTTCCGGCAACATGCTGCGCTTCAGCCAGCCTCGTGAGCAATGAGCCCTAATCCCGCGAACCGGGCACTACGCCTGCCCGCGAATTGAAGCACCCAGTATTGGAAGCACACGTCCGTGGCGCCTTGCCCACGGACGCCAGCTGAGCAACGCACGTCAGGTCTGGCCGGATACGACCCTGGAGTGCTAGCGGCTAAGGGTCACGCTTCGCACAGACCAGATGTTTTGGCAAGCCAGGTTCGACGTTGACTCCGACGTCAGCCACCGAGTGTAGGCCACCTGCTTGTGTCGTCCAACCAGGCGCTCCGTATTGCGGCGAAGATGGCCTTGGCATAGGCACGGTAGCCGGCTGCATTCGGGTGGTAGGCGTCTACTCCCGTGGCGTTGATGAAGGGCTCTTCGCTGCCAATACCGTGACCCGCGAATTCTGTCGGTCACGTCGACGTACACGATGTTGATACCGGTGGCCTGCGCAGCGGCGACAGCTTGCTGGATGGTGGTGTTGAGGAGCGCTGATTGCGTCGTTGATCTGGTCCTTGAGGGCCGCGGTCGGATCCGCTGGGTCAATCTCGAACAGGTACGGATAGCCAGTGACCACGATGAGCGCATTGGGCGCCGCATCGGCCACCGCGGCGTACAGGTTGATGAGACTGCTCCCGAGCCCACGGCAACTGACCACGTGCCGTCGTTGATGGCACTCTGGCAGTCGACTGGGGGTACGGCGGTACACGCGGTCAGCACATCGGAGAGATCCAAATCAGCGGCGCCAACGGTCAGAGTCACCAACCTTGTGTCTTCGCTTCAGCGCCGACAGCTGCGTGCTGCTCACGTCAGACGTCGACGCGCCGGTGCACGCGGCGTTGGCGTGGAGATCGATCCGCCTTCTTGGGCGTCGAGCAGATATGGGTAGCCGTTCGGGCTCTGCAGGCAATCGTTGAGGTAGTCGCCCGCCGCCCTGTCCAGCGGCATAGGAGTCGCCCAGCGCCACGTATTGGATCGTGGCGGAATTGTCGGCGGCAGCCGGTAGCGCGCCGACCGTCACGAACCCAGCCAAAGCAATGAGCATGGTCACCAGACGCGCCACGAAGCGGCCCCGAGCAGTCATGGGCGGGAACTTACACTGATCGTGCGGCTTAGATGCGCGATTCGCTCTCATTTTGGACAGTTCACCGAACCCACGCCCACAGTGGGGCAGCGCGGCGTATCAGCTCGGGGCGGGGGCCGATCTGTGGAGCTCCGTGAGCGGCTGGCAGCCCTTTGGCACAGTCGGGCCGGGAGAGTCTGGCTCGTGAGGCCGCCCCCACCGCAGCGCTGACGCTCCCGCAACTGTTAAATCCCGAGGGCGCGACCTACGCTGGACAGTGGTCGTGGACGTGCGTTCGAACGCCGCGGCGCTCAGTCCGAGTACCCCTTCGAGACCACGCCAGGACCGGACAGAGGCCTGAGATGGTTTTCGAAATTCTCGTGGCGATCGCACTCGTCGCCCTCATCGTTGTGGGGTTGAGCCTGCGGGTTGTCAAGCAGTATGAGCGTGGGCTCATCTTCCGGTTCGGACGTGTCCACGACCGCGTACGGGGACCAGGCCTCACCATGCTGGTGCCCGTCGTTGACCGGCTGCACAAGGTGAGCCTGCAGATTGTGACGATGGCTGTGCCCGCCCAGGATGGCATCACACGCGACAACGTCACCGTCAAAGTGGACGCGGTCATCTACTTCCGCGTTGTCGACCCGGTACGGGCGATTGTCGGTGTCGAGGACTATCGGTTCGCTATGTCGCAGGTCGCTCAGACTTCGCTGCGATCGGTGATTGGTAAGAGTGATCTCGATGACCTGCTGACGAACCGGGAACGGCTGAACGAGGGCTTGGAGTTGATGATCGACAGCCCTGCCGTGGACTGGGGCATCCACATCGACCGGGTCGAGATCAAGGACGTTGCCCTTCCGGACGCGATGAAACGGTCAATGTCGCGGCAAGCCGAGGCCGAACGGGAGCGACGCGCCCGGGTTATCTCGGCCGATGGTGAGCTCCAGGCCTCGGACAAGCTTGCGCGGGCCGCCGAGGCCATGGCCCATACGCCGGGCGCTCTGCAGCTGCGGCTGCTGGAGACAATTGTCTCGGTCGCTGCGGAAAAGAATTCGACCCTCGTGCTGCCATTTCCGGTCGAACTGCTTCGGTTCCTGGAACGCAACACCGCGGCGCCCGCCGTACAAAACCCGTCTGCTAAGGAACAGCCCCAACCGGAACCCAACTCAGAGCAGATAGCCACAGCTCCCGTGAGTCAGCTAACACAAGGCTCGCCTGCCAGATTGGGCCAACCAAACGGTGAGGACGAACGGCGAGGGTCACCCGCTCTTGAGGAACGGGTTAATGCTCCTGCTGAGAGCAGCAGGTCATGACTACAGCGGCGCCTGACATCGAACAGTCGACGGGTGCCCAGCGCTGCGGTTGCTGCGGCCGCGCGTTGCCTGTCAGCCGGCTTACGGAACTCGGATCCACGCCGGGAGTGTTCATCTGCACCACTTGCGCGTTGTGGGCCGCCCGCCGATCGAGCCACGCTCCGGTCGTACGCCTCGACCCGCGGCTCGCTGCGAGGTGGCTGCGGGATCGCGTCACCCCGAGCGCGAGACCGGCCACCATGGCGATCCCCATCCTCTCCAGCACGGACCTCGGCCGCACTGCCGCGTACTACGCTCCGCTTGGGCTCAAGATCATTGAACGACACGACACGTACCTGGTGATGGGCGCGGGCCCTGTCGAGCTGCACTTCACCAGCGGGAACCTCGCCTCGGCGCCTGGCCAAGCGTTTCTGCACGTTTCCGGCGCCGGCAAGCTCTGGAAGGAACTCAAGAGCCGCAACGTCGCGGGCATCGGACCGCTTGAGGACCACCCCTCCGGACTGCGGGAGTTCGCGGTGACCGACCCCGATGGCAACCGCATCCGCATCGGGAGCCCCAAGGACTAAGCGCAAACTACGGGGGACTTGTCGGGCGTACCCCGGCTGGGATCTCATTCCAGCGGGGTGAGGACGGGCGGGCAGTTGGGTGGGCAATATCGACCTAGAGATCCGCGTCGCTATGTCCACGTCCGCTCTCGAGCTGCTGGCGCGAGCGACCATAGGTTTGAAGGAGTGGGAGTCCTATGTCCGATGCAGTGCTGGGCTCGTCAACCGGAACCGCCGGGGCAGAACCATTGAGCGATCTCCTGGACGACTTTCGCCGAACTCGTGACGAGTTGGAATCGGGAGTCTTGCCGCTGGCCAGCTCGGTGGACGGGCGGCAGTTCACGTTCCAGGCGTCCCTGCACAACTTGCGCTTGCAAACCGGCGGCTTCGTCGTTCTGGAGGTTAGAGATCAGAAAAGGCTCGGCCAGGTCCTAATGCTGCAGCCTGCCGCCGCCACGGCAGCCGACATGGGCCTAGACGCCAGCAGCGGCATACGGATCCGCGCTGCCCGCGGCGACGGTGTCATCCTGGACGGCGACTCTCTGCCTTTCCATGACGCTCAGGTCCGACCGGCCGAACCTGGCGAAGTGGCCGATTGGCTCGAACGCCTGCGTTCGCGGCGTTCCCCTCTGACCATCGGCGAGCTGCTCCTCGCACCCGGTGTGCCTGCCGACCTTGATGCCGGAGGCTTCAACCGACACACCTTCATGTGCGGGCAGTCTGGATCGGGAAAGACGTACTCGCTGGGGCTGGTACTGGAGCAACTGCTGCTTGGCACGAGTCTGCGGATGGTGATCCTCGATCCCAACTCCGACTACGTCCGCCTAGGCGACGTTCGTGACGATGCGGATTCCGCGATCGCCGCTGACTATGTAGCGGCCGCCAGCGAGGTTGCGGTCTGGCAAAACAGCCCAGCGGCCACAAATCCCCTTCAATTGCAATTCCTCGACATCGATACAGCTGCACAGGCCGCCGTCTTCGGTCTGGACCCGATCCGCGACCGGGAGGAGTACGCCGCCCTGTCGGGCATCCTTGCCGCCAGCGAAAAGGGCCGTCCAGTGATCAGCGGCCTCGACGCGTTGGCTTCGTCCGACAATCTCGACATCCGCCGACTCGGCATGCGCGCTGCCAACCTCGGCGTCCTTGGTTGGTCCATCTGGAGCGGTGGCCAGGTGAGGTCACTTGTTGACGAGTTGGAGAGCCCTACTGCGCGATGCCTGGTGATCGACCTCGGCTCCCTCGGCACCCGCGCCGAGCAGCGTCTCATTTCCGAAACGGTGCTCTCGACACTGTGGCGTAACCGGTCCAGCCGCCAGCCATGCCTCATCGTGATCGACGAAGCTCACAACGTCTGCCCGGCACAGCCCACCGATGACCTCACGGCACTCGCCACCAATTACGCATCCCTGATTGCCGCAGAGGGCCGCAAGTTCGGGCTCTACCTGCTCACGTCAACGCAGCGCCCTCAGAAGGTCCATGAGGAAGTGTTGTCCCAATGCGACAACCTCCTGCTCATGCGGATGAATTCCGAGGCCGACCTGAGCCACCTCCGCGAGGTTTTCTCCTTCGTTCCAGCCGGGCTCATCCAACGAGCCACCACCTTCCGACAAGGTGAGAGCCTGGTCGCCGGCAAGTTCGTGCCACACCCGATGTACGTGCGATTCGGCCAGCGACTTTCCCGTGAGGGCGGCGCCGACATACCAACCACCTGGGCAGCTAAGTCCTGAAGCGACGACAGCGCCTGACGCGCATTCCGTCCGATTACATCGTCTGGGCCTTTACCCATATCTCGTAATGGCACCTTGCAGGCAGCCGGAGGTGTTCTTGCCCGCGTTTCCTACGCATAGCTAACCCGCGATTTGTCAGTTGACAGCGCACATGCCGGCGGTATCCAGTTGCCCTTCTTTACCGTTGAGGCATGACGTCGACACCTCAGCCGGCGGTCAGTGCTGCTAGGTAGCCGCGCTCTTTAAGGAGGGCAGCCGCCGTGGCAACGGTCGCATTAGAGGGACGTGGAAGAACCCGGTGGCGGTGTAGGCAGCAGCCACGTGTGCAGTGCTTCACGCTGCCACGATCTGCGGCAGTCGACACCAACGTCGTTCACCCGGCCGACCGTTGTCCTGCTACTACAGGGCGTGCTTTACCTGATTTTGGCCCTCGGATTGTCGGGTTATGTCGATACCGGTTCCTCCGAGGCACCGGTCACGATGGCGAACCGGCCCAAGTTACGTCGAGGTTCCACCTCGAGCTACCTGGAGTCGATCTGCCAGGTGTCCTCCTGAGAGATACCTGGAGTTGGTCCGACTCGGAGTCCCGCGCCGCCAGGAGCGGGCGAGGAGATTCCTGGAGTGTCATCCGAGCCGAGCGCAATCTTGCCAGCTGAGGCCATGGCGTTGCTTACCGCGGCTGTCGATTCTCGAGACGACTGAGATCCAAGCCAATCCGCCGCCAGACGCAGACGATAGGTTGACTTTTCTGTACTCGCTTCCCTCGTCCTTCCCGGAGAAGGTCTCATCGCTGAAAGGCTATGACTGGGTTTCATCGAACGCCGGGGACAAGTTCGACGAAGCTCTTGTTGTAATTGCGGACGGATGATCACGGGACTCATGAGGACTCCTTTCTGCCGGGCCCTCCCCGGTGGTGACAATGACCGAAGGTAAGGACACCGTCAAGTCGATACTGGAAACGGTCGGTCGAATCATCGCCGCCATTACGGTGATTACGGCTCTTTCTATTATTTCGGGTGCGTTCGACCCAGCGCTGTCTTCGGCCGCTTCGGCGTCGATCAACGCGTCTTGGCTTATTCCGTTGACGACTATCTTCTCAGAAGCGCCGGTGTCGCATTCCGGCCCTTTGCCTTTCTTCTCCTGGGCGTGGCAACGTCAATCGCTGTTTCGTTCGGCCTTGCGCGCATCGCGAACCGACCAAATCTCGTCAAACCCGTTGCTGTGCTCTTATTCACTTTGGCCGCCGGCCTAGTACTCTATGGAATCACGGTCTTATTTGGATTGCTTCACGTGCGAAGGCCGCTCTGGGCCGCCGTCGCGCTGGCTCTCGGTGTGATTGCAGCCGAGTTGGCCGCGTCTTTACTTAACTATGCTGGCACGGCCCCTCGCGACAAGGCAGTTCTAGCCCGTCGTCTATTGATCGGGGCCGGCCTGCTCTTAGCACTATCCTGGTCAACCGCTATATACGCGCAACTCTCCGGCGAACGATTCGCCGCGGCCTATGCGAATAATCCGCAGGGACGGGCGAGCGCCACCATCTTCAGCGAAAAAGACCTCAAACTAACTGGTTCCGGCATCATTGCCAAGCGGATCCCGTCTGACACTGAAGATTCCAGTACAAACATGAGGATTTCGACTGCTAATCTACAGCAACTCTCGTTGGTTTGTATCCTGACTACTGGAACTCAGATCCACTAGCAACAGTTGTTGCGCTGAGAGAACGAGCCCACCGTCGAGTCGAGGCGCGCGTCGATAGGCCAGCGAAGCTGGGCTAAGCCGACCAATCCGTTCCGCGGAATTGGAGCTGCCGATTTCTGCTGCTAGCAAGCATCAAAGCAGTAGCCGATCAGGGGCCGAAAACGTGACGCCGTAGACAGCTGCGTGGCGATGGGGGAATTCCGGCCGCACGGCGACGACTGCACTCGATGCCTGCCCGAGGCGACATGATCAAGTGCCAGGTCCTATCGACCAACGACCTCAGCAACAGCGGGCAGATGCTGCTGCGTCGGACAATCACTCCGGGTCGTGGCTGCGCAGCCAATCGGACCAGGTAACGGTGCCGCGCCTGCTTCCGGGACCGGTGAGCGACATCGCGGCAGCAGCGTTCCTGATGGGCCCCGGCAGAGGAAACCGCAGAGTGCGTACGCGACGCTCCCGGATATCGTCGCCACTGGTCGAATGCTTCGGCGAACGTCAGGACCTGCGGGCCGCCGAAATCGGCTAGCCGGCCGCCCGGCCCGTTACGGACGCATTCAACGAGGTAGTCGGCGAAATCGGTCGTATCGACCGGCTCCATCGGCAGGTTGGCGGGCAGCGGTACAAGGGGAAGCCGAGCCATGCTGCCGAGCAGGCGATCCTGCAACCAGTGGAACTGGGTGGCGCGGGCGATCGACCACGGGAGCGGACTGGAACTGATCAGGTTCTCAGCCTCCAGCTTGCGACGCAGGTACGGAATCCGCGGTTTGTCGATACCAACGATCGACACGTGGACGACGTGGCCAACACCGGCCGCCGCGGCCCCTTCCAGCAGCCGGGCCGTGCCTTCGCGATCGACCTCGGCGGGGCTGGACCACAGGTCCTTGGGCACGGGGTAGCCGCGACGGGCGGCAGGCGAGAGCGTCGCGGCGTGGATAACCGTCTGGCTCCCCGCCAGAGCGTCGGCGATGCCGTCACCGGTGGCCAGATCGCCGCGAGCCCACTCGACTTCAGGATCTGATCCGGGCGACCGAGCAAGAACGCGCACCCGATAGGAGCCCTTGAGCCGAGCGACGAGATCCCTGCCGAGGTGTCCCGTGCCACCCGTCACGAGAACGGTATCCATTGGCCCTTCCTTGTTGACGTCGAGTTCGCCTACTTTGGCAGCCTACGTGGACGCCGACCCTGCGGCGCGAGACCGCAACTGCCATCGCGTGCCGGAGTCTTCTGTTCGGCCGGCGACTCAGATGAGCGGGCCTTCGCGGGTCGCTGCGCCGCCTGCTCGTGGGGTTCGGCGCTGCCGTGGCGTCGGGCTCCAACGACATCACGAGCGCAATCTCCTCATCGCCCCGTTGGCGGTCAGAGCCCCGCGAGGGGCGGCGGTAGCCGGTGGTGCGGAACCCGAAATTCTTACCGAAGCCGATCGCTCGCGCATTGTCGGTCCCCACCCAGTAGTAGAGCTGCAGGTAACCCTGCCGGGTTGCCAGAGCCGCCGCAGCCTCGACGAGTCGCCAGGAGACGCGGGTACCCCGCGCGTCGGGGACGACGTACAAGCCGAAGACCTCCGCCGCCGAGGGGTCCTCCTCGTACGGTCCGAGGCTGACGATTCCCTGCGCTACCGGGCCTCGCTCGGCCAGCAACCGGTACGACCGCGTCATCCGGTCACGCCAGAACTGCTCGTCACGCTCAGCTTCATCGGCCAACGTCGCGCTGAACGAATCGGGAGACTCCGCCAAGGCCCGCAAGCGCACGTCGCGGTACAGCGCCCACTCAGACTTATCCAGTAGCCGTACCGCGATTTCCGTCATGGTCCATAGTGTTCCTCAGTCGAAAACCGGCGGACTTTCCCATTCGCCACTACAAACGCCTTTCGCCTTCCGTCGCGGCGCGAGAAGATGCGGCGATGGGGAGAGACCACCTCTCCAGCGGAGACCTGCATCGTCTTGCTGGGGGGCTTCTCCGTCAGCGTCGCCGGACAGCCGATTCCAGATCGCTGGCGGCTCCGCAAAGCCAAGACACTGGTGAAACTGCTCGCCCTCGCCCCCGGACATCGGTTGCACCGCGACATCGTGGTTGACACGTTGTGGCCAGGCGCTGAGCCGCAGGCGACTGCCAACAATCTGCATCAGCTCGTGCACTCCATCCGGCGGATGATGGGCACAGAATCCATCGCAGTCACCGACGACGTGGTACGGCTCTGCCCCGCGGGCGGCCTCACGGTGGATGTCGATGCGTTCGAGCACGCCGCCGCCCATGCCCGCAGCACCGGTGACCTCACTGACCTTCAAGATGCGCTTGATCGATGGACCGGCCCACTGCTCCCCGAAGACCAGTACGCCGCGTGGGTGGAGGAGCATCGGGATCGACTCACTGATACCCATGCGGCCGTGGCGACCATGCTCGGATCGAAGTTGTTCGAGCTGGGCGAACGAGAAGCCGCCCTGGCCCTGCTGGAACCGCTCGCATCCACCCGGCCCCTCGACGAACAACTCCACCGGGTCTTGATCGACGTGCTAGCGGGCCTCGGTCGACGCTGGGATGCGATCGAGACGTACGAGCGGTTACGCGATGCCCTCGACGACGCGTATGCGGCCGAACCGGAACCCGCAAACCAAGGCCCTCTACCGCCGCTTGCTCACCAGCGGGAAACCCATCCGTGACGCTCAGTCACTGGATGCAGAGCAGCGGCCCAGCCCGGGTACGGAAACGCTCGTGGGACGACAGCCGGAGTGGGAGCAACTGTGGTCATCCTGGCAGCGCGCCTGCGCCGGTGAATCACATCTGTTCTTGATCAGCGGTGAAGCCGGCATTGGAAAGACGCACCTGGCCGAGGAGCTTATGACCTGGGCGGACCAGCAAGGCATTGCCACTGCCAGGACGCGGTCCTACGGTGCCGAAGGTCGCCTGGCGCTGGCCCCTGTGACCGAATGGCTGCGCAGCGACGACATTCGCCAATCCTTGGGTCGGCTCGCCGACGTGTGGCTTACCGAGATCGCGCGCCTGCTCCCTGAACTTCTGGATGAGCGGCACAACTTGCCGCGACCCGACCCAATGACGCAATTCGGTCAGCGTCAACGCTTCTTCGAAGCGCTTGCCCGAGCTGTGCTCGCGGCACCGCAGCCATTGCTGTTGCTGATAGACGATGTGCAGTGGTGTGATCGCGAGACATTGCAGTGGCTGCACTTCCTCCTGCGCTTCGACCCGAGGAAACGTGTGCTCGTCATAGGGACCGCGCGCCTCGAAGAGCTGCTGCCTGGACGCCCGGACGCTGAATGGCTTGCACAGCTGCGCAGCGATGGCAACGTGATCGAGCTAGCTCTTGATCCGTTGGATGCCGACCGAGACGGCTCAGCTGGCCGTACAGGTAGGCAAACGCGAGCTTAACGACCAATCGGCATTGCGGCTGTATCGCGAAACCGAGGGAAACCCGCTATTCGTGGTGGAAATGGCGAGTGCTGGGCTTGGCCCGGGACACCAAGAAGGAGGGAACGAAGGACCTGACTTCTCTGCTCCTCGGCTCTCTACTGCCAATCTGCCACCTCGACATGCACGCAGTCATCGCCGGTCGGCTCGCCCAACTATCGCCAGGTGCGCACGAGTTGGCTGGCCTTGCTGCGAGCGTCGGTCGAGTCTTCACGATCGAGATCTTGCGCGAGGCCACTGGCGCCGACGAAGACAACCTGACCCTTGGGTTGGACGAGTTGTGGCAGCGCCGCATCGTGCGAGCTGTTCAGCTGCCCGCATCGAGCCCTGACGATATGTCGACCAGCGAGCTGTTCAGCTCCGGCGCAAACAGTTTTGACTTCTCGCACGACAAGATACGCGACGTCGCCTACGCCGAACTCAGTCCCATGAAACAGCGCTATTGGCACTTGCGTGTCGCAGAGGCGCTGGAAGTCGTGCACGGCACCAATCTTGATCCGGTTGAGCGCGCAGTTGGCGGCTCACTACGACCAGGCGGGCGAGGCCGGACGTGCGATTCGGTACTATCAGCGCGCGGCCGATGTTGCGCAGGGCAGGTATGCCTACGAGGAGTCCATCGGACTCCTTCGACGCGGCTTGGGGCTGCTGCACCACGTGCCGGGCAAAGCGTGGCGGGACGAACAACGGTTGAGCCTGCTGCGATCGTTGAGTCTCGCGTTGGTCGCAACTCGGGGTTACGGCGCATATGAGGTGTTGGATACCTTGTCCCAAGCGCAGGAGTTGAATCAACAGTTAGGCAAACCGCCCGACCCCCTGCTTTTGCGGGCCTCGGCGATCGCTGCCCTCAACACCCGCAAGCTCCAGGACGGACTTGGATTTGGTGATCAGCTACTCCAGTTGGCGGATCAGCAAGGCGATGCTATTTTGCTGGTCGAGGGTCACTACGTACTAGGGGTGACGCTTTCCTGGGCAGGCTCCTTTACCCGATCGCGCATCCACCTGGAACAAGCGCTTGCTCACTACCAATCCGCGCATTCACATATCCACATCGCACGATATTCACAAAACCCGAGCGTGGTTTGCCAGTGCCGACTCGCGTTCGACCTGTGGTGCTTGGGATATCCGGACCAAGCCAAGGCGGCCCAAGATCGAGGAGTCGCCGAGGCTCAAGAATTGGGACATCCATTCAGCCTGGCGTACGCGCTGACGTGGGATGCGATGCTTCTGGGTGAGCTGGGTGACGTCGATTTGCAGCTCCAGTCGGCGGAAGCCGTTCTTGCGCTCAGCGACGAACATCACTTCGGATTATGGTCGTCATGGGCAACGGTCCTACGCGGCTGGGCGCTGGCGGAAAGCGGCGAGCCCGAGCAAGGCATCGCAGAGATCCAGCGAGGTGCTGAGCGGATACAAGCAACGGGTGCTGTTTTCCTTCAGCCCTTCATCTCATCGCTGCTTGCGGAACAGCTCGCAAAGATTGGCCAGATCAAGCGTGGCCTAGCGCTCTTAAATGAGGCGGTGGCCAGCACACAGAACGATCCGTATTGGTGCGATGCTGAACTGCACCGGCTCAAGGGCACGTTGTTGGCACAAAGTCATGACACAGATCAGGCTGAGACTGCCTATCGTCGAGCAATACAGATTGCGCAAAAACAGCAGGCCAAGCTGTTCGAGCTGCGCGCAACGATCAGTCTGGCTAAGCTGTGGCTAAGGCAGGGCAGAAGTGCCGAATCTCACCGGATGCTCGACGGGAGCCTACGGTTGGTTCACCGAAGGCCTCGACACACGCGACCTTGGAGATGCGCGGGCTCTGCTAGAGGTTTTCGAGCGAGAACACCGGGAACATATCCCGCGCTAGCCCTCTCCACCTGGCGGCCGGTCTGCCGGCTGGGATTAACCGGGTCTTCGGAAGCAGAGCGTGGTCGGCTCGGTTCCGGCGGATACCCGGAGGCCTGATTGCCACAAAGCGCGCCAGCTCAGCATTGCTGTGCAAAGGATTTGCAAAGACGGTCTTCCTAGCCTTCCTCTATGACTTCGGTCCGCATGAGCAACATCATGACCGGCGTACTCGGTGAGGCGACGATCCGCGAACTCGAAAATGACCTGACCGGTTCCGTGGTCGGGCCGGGGGATCCGAGCTACGAGACGGCCCGTCGTGTGTGGAACCACACAATCGACAAACGGCCCGCTCTCGTCGTACGGGCGGCGTCCACCGATGATGTGGCGCGGACCGTTCGTTTCGCCCGAAGTGAAGGACTGCCGATCGCCGTACGCGGAGGTGCCCACAGTGTCGCCGGCTTTTCCACGTGTGACGACGGAATCGTTCTCGACCTCGCGCAGCTGAACGACGGTCCAGGTCGATGGGAAGTCCCGGCGGGCGTTCGCCGGCGGCGGCACCAGATGGAAGGACTTCGACGCGGCCACTCAGCAGCACGGACTGGCGACAACCGGCGGCCTGGTTTCCAGCACCGGCATCGGCGGCTTGACGCTAGGCGGCGGCTTTGGCCACCTCGTCCGCAAGTACGGGCTCACCTGCGACAACCTACTCTCCGCTGATGTGGTCACCGCTGACGGATCGGTCGTGCATGCCTCCGAGTCGGAGAATCCGGAGCTGTTCTGGGCGTTGCGAGGCGGCGGCGGCAACTTCGGAGTAGTCACCAGATTCGAACTCGACCTGCATCCAGTCGGACCTATCGTGCTCGGCGGCCTCATCTTCTACCCCGGCGACCAGGCGATCCAGGTCATGAACCGCTGGCGTGACCAGCTGCACAACATGCCCGATGAGCTCTCCACATTCGTCAGCCTCGCCACGGCGCCGCCAGCACCGTTCATCCCCGACGAATGGCACAACAGAAAGGTCGCCATCGTCGTCGCATGCTGGGCCGGCGACCCAGCAGACGCAGAAGCAGTCGTTCAGCCATTGCGCTCACTCGGCACTCCCATCACCGACCTGCTCGGCCCCATGCCCTACCTCGATTTACAGCAGCTTGTCGACCCGGTCTGGGAAGCAGGCGCCGGGAACTACTACACCTCGGCATTCCTCGACCGGCTCCCAGACGATGCCACCCAGACCCTTGCCGACTTCCACCGAAGCTCAGCCGACCTGCCGGTCCTGGCCGAGCTGCACATCCATCACTTCGGCGGCGCGATAGCACGAGTTCCGGCTGGAAGCACCGCATTCACCGACCGCAGCTCACCATTCCTCGTCAATTGCGCCGTCCGTACGTCCGATCCGGCGGACCTTTCGCCGCATGTCGACTGGGCCCGAACAGCCCGAAACGCCATGGCGGCGTACGGAAAGGGCGAAATGTATGTCAACTTCGCCAGCGATGGCGGGGAAGGCAGTCGTCGGGCCAGCTATCCACCGGAGAACTACGGCCGCCTCCAAGCCGTCAAGGATCAATACGACCCCTCAACATATTCCGATTCAATATGAACGTTTTACCGACCAAGTAACGGAGTTTCGCAACACATAGGTTCGTTCCTTAGATTTGTGCGCGCCCTCATGCGGCACCCAATATGCACAGAAAGAAGAAATGGCCATGGAATCTTAGCTCCTATACGAACCGCAAATAGTCCAAACGAAAATTGGGGGTGTAAGCCGCATGCAGCAATTTAGTCAAGAAGAGTGATGGATGGCCAGACCGGGAACCCGTTCGGTATCTGTCATGACCGGGAAGAGCAAACACAGAAAAATTCAAGGAGAAACAATGTTGGAAAGATGGAGAAATAGGGGCACAGTGTTTCGGACTGCTGCCTTTACAGTGATGCCTGTTGGCCGCAAACGTGTTCGCGGGCTGGCCAAGGGCGTGGCGGCCGTCGGGCTGACGTCGCTTCTGGTCACGACGGCTGTGACCGCTACCGCTGAGGACGCCGCCTCCAACCAGTCGCGCGACCCCGCTGTGATCTCAGAGTGGAACCAGATAGCTCAGGCGACGCTCACCGCCAATACGGCCACGTCGGTGCCCGAAGACATCCTCTATATGGGATTCGTGCAGGCGGCCGTCTACAACGCCGTGGTCGGCATCGAGGGTCGATACGAGCCTTATCGCTTCCCGGCTCGTGCACCGAAGGCGTCCTCGCAAGCGGCAGCGGCAGCGGCCGCCTACAAGATCCTTCTGACCTATTCGCCGGACGCGCAGCACGCTGGCCTCGACAGCGCGTACGCCCAATCATTGGCGAAGGTCCCTGACGGCAAGGCCAAGACGGCCGGCGTCAAGTTCGGCCAGATGGCCGCTAGCGCCCTGATAGCGCAACGCGCCGATGACGGACGCAACGATGCGAAAATCCTCTTCACAAAACAGCCTGCAGCCGGAGTGTGGCGACCGACAGCAGCAGGGACGTCGTTCCTCGTCCCATGGCTAGGATTCGTCGATCCATTGCTGGTCAAAAGCGGTGCACAGTTCGGCAAACCCGGGCCACCACCCGCGTTGACGTCTGACGCCTACACGACGGAATTCAATGAGGTCAAGAACAAGGGCTCGAAGAACTCGACGACACGAGATGCGCAGGAAACTGCCACCGCGTTGTTCTACTCCGGGAATGCCTTCGTCCAGTTCAATACCGCACTGCGAGATCAGGCCATGGTGCGCAAGTTGGACATCGTCGACGCGGCCCGCATGTTCGCTGCCGTCGACATGAGCGTCGCCGATGGCATCATTTCGGTTTGGCGCTCGAAATATGACTACGCCTTCTGGCGACCCATCACGGCCGTCCAGCTAGCTGATACCGACGGCAATCCGGCGACGACCGCCGACCCGAGTTGGGAGCCATATTTGGGCACGATGCCCGCGACGCCTCCGTATCCGGACTACGTCAGTGGATACTGCGGGGTCACAGGCGCTTTTACGCGTGCCCTGCAAGGCGCTGTCCAGACGCAGCACTTGCAGCTGACCTTCACCTCTACCGCCGTACCGAACACCACCCGGGTCTATGACTCTGCGAGCGAGGTGCGCAATGAAGTGATTGATGCCAGGGTGTGGCTAGGCATCCACTTCCGTACCGCCGACGTCCGCGGTGTTCAGATGGGCGACCAGGTAGCGGAATGGGCGCTCGGTCACTACTTCCGTCCGGTGGCATAACACTGCCGCTGATCGTCAATAGGCCTTCGCCCCAGCGGTGCTCAAGCACTGCTGGGGCGTTGCCCTGCTGCGAGATCAACCATCGGTGAGCAGGGCCGCGGTTTCCCACATCGTCAGACCGTGCTCGTCGGCCTCAACACGGGCGAGGCGCATGGGGACCAGGTGGTAGACAGCCGGGTGCTTGCCCGTCCAGGACAACGCCGCGTTCGCCGTCGCCTTGCCGAGTGCGACGCCGATCCAGTTTCCCGGCCGATCCGGCAGAGCCGCCATCGACGCCGCGGCAGCTCGCTCAACAGAAGCGATGCTTGTCCGGCGGCAATCCACCGAAATTCCCGGAGCGGACCGGAGCACCTCCACCAGACTCGTGCTTGCCGCTGATGCGACAGCAGACCGGGGGCTGGCGGCCAGCTCGCGACCGTGGAAGGCGATCTGCGGCGAGCGCGGCGCGATGGCGTTGAGCGCATCGGATACGGCGATGTTCATGGTCGCCGCCATCCGGCCCTGGACCGTCGGACCCGCACAGCCCGAGATACCTGCATCGTCCAGAAACGCGTTCCAGTTCGCCACGGTGTTGCCGGACGTCGAGTTGACGGTCGACTGTCCCCGTACGTCCTGGGCCGGTGCTGCGAAAGCCGCGCTGGGTGCAAGCAGGACCGAGGCCGTAAATAATGCGACCAGCCCATGTCCGGTCCGGCTGAGCGATGCGCGGTGCCATGTGCTGAAGCCGAACGACTTCTACTCCGTCCAGAAGTGGCGAACCAGCCCGATGAACCGTGAATTCGGCATTCCCGGGCAGTCCTGGGAGATGGCGGTCTACTTCCCCGATGAGCCCGGGCACAGGATGCGGCTGATGCTCTGGCGGGGTCGCACCCGAGACTTCAGCGAGCGTGACCGGCTCCTGCTCACCCTGCTGCGGCCGCACCTGATCGCCGCCTATCGCACTGCCGAGCGCCGCCGTCGGGCACCGGCGGCGTTGACCCCGCGGCAGGTCGAGCTCCTGCAGTACGTCGCACAGGGGTACACCAACACGCAGGTGGCCCGACGGATGGGGTTGTCCGAGGGCACCGTCCGGACGCACCTGAACCACATCTACGAGCGACTTGGCGTTACTTCCAGAACTGCGGCCGTGACACGGATGAGCAGTACCGCCCTGGAGTAAGCCACCCACACCTCCCCATCACGATCGCCACGATTACGCACTGGAGCGCGGGCTAGGACGTCATGCCACGGCGAGGGTGTGAGCTGAAACAAGCTAGAATGCATAGCGGACCTATCAGTCCGGCGGCCCAACGGCGGGCCGCGCAGGCTGGCGACCTTGTCCCGCCTGACTTATTGATTTACATGTGCGGCTGCATTGAGCCGCAGAAGGTCTTTGATCGTGTTCGTCGACATTCTCGGCTGGATTGGTGCTGTTACGGGTGCCTTGGTCGCCCTGCCACAGGTCGTCCGCATCCTGCGAACCAACGCGACAACGGGTGTCTCGCCACTCACCTGGCAGCTACTGCTGGGAGTCAATCTGGCCTGGATGACACACGGCGTGGTCACCCACCACCCGAACATTGTGGTGTCAAACATCATTTACGCGCTGTGCACGTCGACGATCTTGATCTTGCTTCGGCGTCACCGGGGCATTCGCCACTGGCAACTTTTTGGTCCCGGAGCTCTCGTCGGAATGCTGATGGTGGCGGTGGACACGTTCTCTGGACCAGTTGCCTTCGGCGTTGTCGCCTTCATACCGGCTGCACTGTCTCAGCTAGCCCAGTTGCGTTCGCTTGTCGTGTCGCCGAGCATCCACGGGGTCTCCCTGTGGTGGCTGGCCTATTGCGTCGTGAATCAGGGCATCTGGGTTACCTGGTCAGTGCTTGCCCACGAAATCTCGGTGATGATCGTTGCTACCGGACTGGGAACGCTCATGACGCTCAATCTGATTGTGGGCGTCCTGCGTCGGCTGGACTTCGTTCGGCCCCGGCTGTCATTCTCCGATCGCTAGCCACCGACGTCATCGACCCGACGCGTGCCGAGGCGTGTGCTGCGTAATGGAGGCGTCATCCGGAGCTGAGAATCTCCTTCACCGGACCGGCCCCTAGCAATCGTTCCGCTCGCTCAGGCGCCAGGCGCCCGGCGAACGCTCGAAGGGTGCCAACGGCCTTTTCGTATGCTTCGCCCGCGCCCCGATCGTCTCCGCTCCGGGCCAACGCCTGGCTCAAGCTCCACCACGCTCGCCACAGCGTTGGGGGATGGGTCAACCGTTCGGCCCCGGCCAGAGCGGCCCGAAGCTCCGCTTCCGCCCGGTCGTGCTGGTTCATCTGCAGCAGGGCCGTTCCCAACACCAGTCGGGCCGCCGTCTCGTACTTTCGTCGTGACACAGCGGTGGCCTCCTTGATGGCTCTGTACGCCGCAGTCGCCGCCGCTTCGGCGTCACCCTTGGCGAGGGCGATCTCTGCCGACGCCTCGGCCAGCCGTCCCCTTATGAGCCACTGGTGCCACCCCTTCGCCGCCTCGGCCTGCTCTGTCAGCTTTGGCATCCGCGAATCCGCCCGTCCGGGCTCGTACTCCAGCAGATCCAAGAACACCTGGTCGATCCCGGACTGGATCTCCGCCATCGCGAACCCGGCCTGGGCGCCGAGCTCGGAGGCTTGTTCGTTCCGCCGCCGCGCTTCGTCCAGGTCAAAGAGCTCCCGGAAGGGCAGGCTTGACATGTTGAGAGTCCTGGCGGTCCACCGGGGGACGAACTCGGTCTCGCGGCCACGGGTGATGACGTCGTCAAAGATGGCAATGGCTTCCTCATGACGGCCTTGGCCGATCAGGGCGAGACCGACCACGCCGCCGCTGCGCAGGAGCGACTCGGTGCTCCTCACCTCCTCGGCGACGGACATGGCCCCGCGGGCCGCCTTCTCGGATTCCGAGTAGTCACCGGTCCAGTAGTGATCGAGACCTCGCTGGTCCAGGTGCACGGCCAGCGCCTGGTTCCTTAGCCCCGGGACCCACGTGTCCGACGCCCGGTCGCTCAACTGGAAGGCCTTGTCCATATCGCCCTGCATGCTGGCGGCGAAGCTGGCCAGGGAGTAGGCCCGACCGATCATCTCCCGATCGTTCAGCCGCTCCGCCAGCTCCAGGGCCTCCTGGGCGTTCACGCGGGTGGTGGCAGCGTCCATGGACCAGTACGCCGCGTAGCCGCGATCCAACAGCGCAAACAGCCGGTCATGGCCATCCAGCTCCGGCAGCAGCTCGTCCAAGATCGAGATGGCGGGGGGTAGGTCTCCCAGGTCCGACCAGCATCTCGGCCTGCCGAAGGTTGATCGCCCGGCGGAGATCGGCCCGATCCTGCGGCACCAGCCCCAACGCCTGTTCGTACAGACTGAACGGCCTCACCCTTGGCCCAACCCTGAGCGGCGTGCTCGGCGGCCATGATCAGCGACTCCCGGGCCCGGTCGTCCTCGCCAGCCTCCCGCCAGTGATGGGCCAGCAGGGACGCCGACTCCGCCACCCGCTCGCCGACGGCGTCGGTGAGAACCGAGCCACCGCCGCGTGGCGCTCGCGCCGAGCCGCTCTGGGCAGCGTGGTATAGGCCACTTCGCGAATCAGCATGTGCTTGAAGGTGTACTCGCGGTCTCCCTGGATCTGGCTAGTGGGCTCCCGGTGGATGAAATCGCGGGATTCCAGCAGATCGAGGGCATCCTCTAGGCGGGTGCGATCCTGCTGGTCGGCCATCGCCGCCAGAGCTCCGCGCCAGAACACCTTGCCGACGACCGCGGCATCGAGGAGCACCGAGCGGGCCTCCGATGGAAGGACGTCCAATCGAGAAGCGATCGTGGTCTTCACGTTGGTGGGAAGCGCGGCCGCGGCACCCTCGACCCGCTCAGTCAGGGATGCCGCCAGCTCCTCGATGAACAGCGGGTTTCCCTCGGCGGTCGCCACCAGGCGGCGGACGGCGGAGGTCATTCCCTCCTTGATGGGCAGGAGCCGCTCGGCCAGCCGCGACGCGTCCTCCGTCGAGAGAGGTCGAAGTTCCATGGTGGTGGCGGCCGGGACGCCGGCACCCCAGGTTGGGCGGACGTCGACGATGTCCGGCCTGGTCAGCGCAAGGTACATGACCGGCGCGTCCCGGACCCTGGAGGCCAGGGATTCCATCAGATCCAGCTGGCTCGGGTCGGACCAGTGGATGTCGTCGAACACCATGAGCAGGGGCTGCTTGTTCGCCAGCTGCTCCACGAAGCGCCGCGCCGAGAAGAACAGCGGTTGGCGGTCGGGCACTTGTTCGGTCCCCAGGCCGGTCAGGATGGCGAGATGCTCACCAACCTCCGAGGCTTCCTCGGTTCCGAACAGCTCGCCCACCGTGGCCGTCAGCTTTCGACGGGCTTCGTCCGGTGAATCGGATTGGAAGATGCCAGCGACCAGCCTCACCTGCCGGGCGAACGCCCGGTACCCGCTGCCCTCGCCGTACGGGAGGGACCGTCCGACAAGGACCCGGCCGCCCAGTCTCCTCGACCAGCTGGACGACCTCGCGGGTCAGGCGAGTCTTGCCGATGCCCGGCGGACCCACCACGGTGACCAGGTGCGGCCGGCGTTCCCTGAGCACGGCCTCCCAGGTGGTCCGAAGCAGGCCCAGCTCGCGGTCCCGGCCCACCATCGGGGTAGCAGAGACCGCCCGCTCGGCGGGCCCGGTCAAAGTGCCCATGGCCTGCCAGGCCGCCAGCGGCTCCCGCTTGCCCTTCGCCACGACAGGTTCGATCGGCCGGTATTCGATCACCGTCCGCGTGGCCCGATAGGTCTCCTCGCCGACGATCAGGGTCCCGGGCAGGGCGCCCGTTTGCATACGTGAGGCGGTGTTCACGACGTCGCCGTGGGCTAGGCCCTCGCTGATATCGGGCTGGGACCGGGCGTCCACGATGGCCTCGCCCGTGTCGACCGCAGCCCGAACTGTGAGGTCCAGCTCGGGCTGCTCGCGATTCAGCTCCTCGATGGCCTCGAGGACCCGCAGCCCCGCGCGGACCGCCCGCTCAGCGTCGTCGCCGTGCGCGACCGGCGCGCCGAACACCGCCATGACGGCGTCCCCGATGAACTTCTCCACGATCCCGCCGAATGACTCGATCTCGGACTTGACCCTGGTGTGGTAGGGCAGGAGCATCGCCCGCACATCCTCCGGGTCGGCCTGGTCGGACCGGGAGGTGAACTCGACGAGATCCACGAACAGGATCGAGACGACCTTGCGCTCCTCAGGAGCGAGGAGCGGCCCGGACCAACGGCGAGCCGCAGTTCTGGCAGAACCGAGCCGTGTCGGAGTTTTGCTCCCCACAGGTCGGACACCGGACCACGGGCCGATTTTAGCGTCTGTCGAGGCCCTTCGATGGCCTCACTGTTCGCTACCCGCATCGATGTTTGATCATTAGCGGCACGGCCGCTTAGTGGCGGTCTGCCGTCAATGTTGGCGGTTCTTGATCGCTGTCGGGATGTTGTAATTGTGGTGGAACAGATTGGTGGGGTCGTAGTGGGCCTTGACCTGGAGCAGGCGGTCCCACGTCGACCCCGGGTAGGCCTGGCGGACGCGTGCCGGGTCCTCGTCGGTGAGGAAGCCTACGTACGCGCCGTCGTCGCCCTGGTGCAAAGCCTCTGCGAACTCGTCAACCCAGGCCTGGCGTGCCGGCTTATCAGCGGGCCCGTCGTAGAAACTGGCGACGTTGGCCATGATCGGCGAGCGGCGGTGGGCGAACGCGGTCGCCTCGACGGGTACGCGCGCCATCGCCCCGCCAAGCACCCGCAGCTGCGCCGCTCGCAAGCTTGCATCCGAGTCCTGCAGGTACTCGATGATCGTCTCTGCTGCCTGGTGATCGACCTGGTCGACGAACATCGTGCGCGCCACTGCGGCAGGGTGGAATTCGGGATCCTCGGGCGGGTAGATCTCCGGGTAGGCCATCGGCTTGATCAGGTCGGCGAGCGGTGTGGCCAGCGACCGAAACGGCGTGATCGCGCGCTGCCCCGCCTCGACCTCGCCGGCATAAACCATCAGGGCCATGATGATCAGCTGGCCGTGGTGCTCAGCAGGAACAAACGGCATGGGTGGCGCTGGCATGACGCTGGCGATGGTCGACAGCTCCTCGGGGGCCGCCTCGGCCAAGGCAATGAAGTTGGCGACCACCTCGGCGCTGGCCGGCAGCAGCAGCATCCCGCCAACGACCTGGGCCAGCGGGTGCAATCGGAACTGGAACCTTGTCGCCACACCAAAGTTGCCGCCGCCGCCCCGCAGCGCCCAAAACAGGTCCGGGTGGTCCTCGGCGTCGGCACGTACCAACTGGCCGTCGGCGGTTACCACCTCAGCGGCCAGCAGGTCATCGATGGTCAGGCCGTGCTTTCTGGCCAAGTAGCCGACGCCGCCGGCCAGGGTGATCCCGCCGATGCCGACCGAGCCGGTATCCCCGAACCCGGTCGCCAGGCCGCGCGCCGCCGCGGCAGTGGTGTATTCGCCGGCGGTCAGGCCGGGTTCCGCCCACGCGGTGCGCGCCTCCGTGTCGAGATCGAGCGCCCGCATGGCCGAGAGGTCCAGCACGATCCCACCGTCGAGGACGCAGTGCCCGGCAGGGCTGTGACCGCCGCTGCGGATCGCCAGCTCCAGCCCAGTGTCGCGCGCCAGCGCGACGACCCGGGCGACGTCGGCCGCGTCGGCGGCCTGGACGATCACTTGAGGACGACGGTCGAAGCCACCGTAGAAGGGCGTGCGCGCCCGGTCGTAGCCGGGATCATCCGGCGTCACCACCCGGCCTCTCACCTGCGAACGCAGCCGAGAGATCGAGATGCCGTTCAGCGCGGAGAGTGCCATCGCAAGCAGGTTCCTTCCTCGTCGGACAGGTTGAGGTGTCGTGCCATCGCCGAGGCCGAACGTGGCGCCTACCCTTAGCGATGCTTATTTGGACTCCGGCCGGGTCCAGAACTCATCGGCAGGGAAGATCGTCCGCTCTGCGTCGACGCGGGGCTGGGTCGATGTACGAGGCGATCGGCTCGAGGACCTGAGACATCTTTGCGGTGACAATTGGTGATCTTGGGTGTTAGGTGAGGTGGACGACAGTGGAGGTGAGCCGCGCTTCTTCGGCAGCCCAGGTCACGAGGTGTGAGGTCAGGCTCTCTTCGGGGCTGGTGAGATGGTCCTCGGGCCGGCCGGAGAGGAGCGCCTCAACGAAGGCGTGGATGAGGCCGGTGTCGCCGCCGGCATGCGGGTCCTGCTCGTCGGAGCTTTCGATGAGGTGCCGCTCACGTTTTCCGGTGCGGAAGTTCAGCACCTCGACCTCGCGACCGTTGCCCTCGAGGCATCCGTGGGTGCCGAAGATCTTGGTCTGACGAAAGGCGAAGTCGGTGAATGCTGTCATCGTGAACGACGCGGTCGTGCCGCCCTCGTATTCGAGGTTGACCACCTGGTGGTCAACCACATCGTTGTCGCACCGGTAGACGCAGCGACCATACGGACCTGTCCGCAGCGCATCCAGCACTCCCTCTTCTGCGCGGGCCGAGGTCACAGCCTGCAAGGGCCACCGCTCGGCAGCGGGGTTACCCAGGCAGCCCAGATAAATCCTCTTGGCCGAGTAGGGACAATCAGGCTCGATGGCACAGTCGATGCAGCGCTCACCGGCAGCGGAGGGGCGTTGCTCGGGACGGAAGTGGTAGAGGCCACCGAACGAGGACACCCGACGGGCCGGCCGCCCAACCAGATGGTTGAGCCAGTCGATGTCATGCACGCTCTTGGCCATCAACATAAACGTCGACTCGTCGGTGCGTCGCCAGTTGCCCCGTACGAAGGAGTGCGCCTGGTGCCACCAGCCGACCGGCTCGAGATGCTGCACTGACACGATCTGACCGATGACCCCCGAGTCGAGCAGTCGCCGCAGCATCTGGGTGTATGGGGTGTAGCGGAGAACGTGGCACACGGCGAGTGTGACTTGAGCCGCCCGTGCCGCATCGACGATTGACTGGCACATGGCAAGCGTCACGGCCATGGGCTTCTCTAGCAGCAGGTGGTAGCCCTGTTCGGCCAGCGCCAGGGCAGGTTCATGGTGCAGCCGGTCGAGGGTCGCGATCACGGCGGCGTTCGCGATCCGCGGCTGCTCGATGACGTCGCGCCAGTCCGAATACCGGCGCGCCGGTGGCACGTCGTGTCTTTCCGCGAGGGCGGTTCGGCGTCCTTCGTCGGGGTCAGCCACAGCGGCAATCCGAACACGCGGATCACGGGCGGCAAGGTCGGCATAGCGCTGCCCGCGGTCGCCCGCGCCTACGATCAAAAGTGAGACCTGGTGGGTCATGTTGATCCCCTCTCTGTCTCGAGCCAGTTCGCCAAGGTTGCGATGTTCCCGAGGGCGCACCTGTGGACGCGCTGCGTCATGACGGACGTGACCGAAGGTCCAAGGCCCATCCTCGACTACGCTCGCCCGTGATGATCGCCGCGCTGGGAGATCGCGTTCTGTCGATCGGGGCCGATTCCGCCGACTCATCGGAGTTGCGCTTCCGCAAAACGGCTGCTCGTCGGCATCGCGCTCTTGGTCGGTGACTCGTTGTCCGTCGATGAACCGGGGTGCCGCTCGATGATCCAATAGCCCAGTTCACCATCGGTGAGTAGCCAGACTCAGGTAAGCGGTCCTCTTCAGGTGGCCTTGCACCTACATCGGTAAGAGCAAAGCCGAGTCGCCGAATTCGTGCCAGCGGTAACCGTGGCGGACTGCTTCGTCGTAGGCGTGTTGGGTCAGCTCACGGCCGGCGACGGCCTCGACGAGCAGCAGATGCGAGGCCTGCGGGTCGTGCCAGCCGGTGATCAGTCCAGTGACCACCCTGGGCGCTTCGGCTGGCGTTACCACCCGTTCAGTCCAACCGCTCCGCCCTTCGAGCCGGCCGTCATCGTTGACCGCCGACTCGAGCGCGCGCGTAACGGTCGTGCCGACGGCCACCACTCGGCCGCCTCCGGCGCGGGTCGCCTCAAGCAGGCGCGCAGTGCTCGCCGGTACCTCGAA
Organism: uncultured Actinomycetota bacterium; assembly: GCA_963754965.1. Taxonomy (GTDB): domain Bacteria; phylum Actinomycetota; class Actinomycetes; order Propionibacteriales; family Propionibacteriaceae; genus Microlunatus. The sequence continues at coordinate 9,228 of CAVWIA010000006.1, read as the reverse complement.
CCACTCCGGCTGCGGAGCCTCCCCCGCCTCCTGGGAGGAGACTCCGGTGTGCAGCGTGACCGGCAGCACTGCGATGCCTCGCGCAACCAGGGCGGTGATCAGTGCATGCGTGAAGGGGCGGCCGGCTGAGGGCATCTCCGCGCTGCCGGGCACGGTGCCGAAGACCGTCTGGTAGTCGCTGAGCGGGTAGCGCCGGTCGAGGTAGCCGTACGCGATCGGTCGGCCGTGCCGCCGCAGGTAAGTCCTGAGATCTCCATCCGCCCTGCCCCGCCACAACCGGTTGCCGTGGCCCGTCGGGGAGGAGCCCGAAGCCGGGTACGGCTCGACCAGGGTCGCGGTGAGGCCGCGGGCACTGAACGACTCGCCCGGCTCGGCGTCCAGTACGGATCGGACCGCGTCGGGCGCCGTCCGCACCTCGATCACCCAGTCCTCGGCGGGCCGCCCGTGACCGTCCACCGCCGGGGCAGCACGACTGAGCCGGGTTGCCGCATGCAGCACCACACGGCCATGCTGGCGGGAGTGCGCGTCCCACGCGCCGGCGACGGTGGCTGAGCGGTTGATCACCACGGCGTCGCCAGGCTTCAGGTGCTCAGGCAAGGTGTTGAAGCGGGTGTGAGTGATCCCGTCGGGGCTTGCAACGAGCAGGCGTACCTCGTCTCGGCGGAGTCCGCGCTGCTCCGGCGGAGCAGGCGCGAACGCCTTTGGTTGGGCGGCGAAGACGATGCTGGGGTGCTCGGTGAGGAGGGCCACGTCAGGCTTCCGCGGTCACGGGCTGAAGGTCGCCGGCCTCGAGGTCTGCGGCCCGGTAGCGGCCGGACGGGGGTCGATCCCGGAGCAGGGTGAGCAGCTTCGGTACCACTGTCTCCGGCAGGGGCCGGTCGGAGATGTCTTCACCAGGAAAGGCGTCGGCCTGCATCTGGGTCCGCATGTCGCCGGGGTCGAACGCGTAGCCCAGCAAGCCCTCCTCGGCGGCGAGAGTGAGGGTCAGATGGTCCGCGGCCGCCTTGCTCGCGCCGTAGCCGCCCCAGGTCTCGTAGTGCTCCACGGCGGCGTCGGAGGAGATGGTCATCAGGATTCCTGCCGACGCTTCCAGCACCGGCACCAGCAGCTGGGTCAGCGCCAAGGGGGCATCAACATTGATGCGCCACACTTCCTCGAGCTCGGCCGCCGACAGGTAGCGCAACGGGCGAAGCGGCAGCGGCCCGAGCGTGCTCGCGTTATGGATCAGCAGGTCCAGGCGACCAAGGCGCTCGACCTCCTCGGCCAGCCGCGCCCGGTGCTCGAAAACGTTGATGTCGCCGGTCACGGCCACTACCCGCTCGCTGTCCAGCCTGGCCAGCCGATCGGCGGAGCGGCCATCGGTGACCACCGTCCAACCCCGGTCGGCGAGGGCGAGGGTCAAGGCGCGGCCAAGCCCAGCCGAACCTCCGGTGATCAAAGCGACAGACACGTCTTCTCCTCTGCGATGTCATAGCCGCCAGATATTGCTTCGACGGCCGATACCTGACAGTATTCAAGTTAAAGTTAGCTTGAAGTCAAGGGTAGCTGTGGATGGATAGTCGGGACGTTCTGAGTGTGAGCGAGGTGGCCCGCCGCAGCGGTTTCGCGGCATCGGCCCTGCGCTACTACGAGAGCGAGGGTCTGATCGAAGCGACCCGCAGCGGCGGCGGGCAGCGCCGGTACGAACGTGGGGTGCTGCGCCGCCTCGCCTTCATCCGCGCCGCCGGCAATGTCGGCCTCACCCTTGACGAAATCCGGACCGAGCTCGAACGCCTGCCCAATGGGCGTACACCTAATCGGGCCGACTGGCAGCAGATCACTCAGCACTGGCGCGGCCGACTGGACGAGCAGATCCGGGCCTTGGAGCAGCTGCGGGATGGGCTGGATTCGTGCATCGGATGCGGCTGCCTCTCCCTCGACCGCTGCGCAATCTCCAACCCGCGCGACATCGCGGCCTCGTCCGACGACGCACCGGGAGCGGTCTACCTCTCCCGCGTGCTTCGTCGTCGCCGCACACCCGCAGCCTAAGAGACAGTTTCTGGCAGGCATCCTTCCCGTCCCGTAGTGATCATCTCTGGACCCACCAGGCCGGTGTGAAACACTCTGTCGACCACCCGCACCGCCAAGCTTATTTGCCGCAAACAGCCTCGTTTTGCCAGGAGACTGCATGGGACTCAGGGGATTCTCCTTCAGCCGAGCTCGCGTGCTGCAGATCAGCGCGATCGTCGTCCTGGCGATCGTCGGCATGGTGCTGCCGTACCTGACGATGGTCTGGTTCAACGCGGCGAGCGAAATTGTCGTCTTCCGCGGATCACTGATCCCATCGGCCAACTTCGTGGGCGGGCTTGAGCCGCTGGACCTCCCGAACTATTCGCCGGGTCCGAGGGCTTCACGAATCGTGTTCGCGCTCAATGTCATCGCAGCAGGTCCGTCCCTTCACCAGATCGGTGCCGTCGTGGCGATCATCACCGCCGCCTGCTTGTTTCAGGACGAGATCAACAAGTTCTTCTGGTGGCCGTTACATCTGTCCGGTTGGCTGCTCGGCGTCGGGTTCATTCCGCTCTTTATTGGAGCGGCATTGCTGTCCCGCGAAGAGGTTGATCTTTCCGTGCTGCCCGCCTGGATAGCGCTGACCGCAGCAGGCATTGTCGTTCTCATCTCGCACCTTCAGATCGCGCGAGCGGATCGACCGATAATCGGTACCCACGGTTCCAATTGGGGTACCACTGGTGAGCGACGCGAGGAGGCGCTCAGTCGGCTTGGTTGCGGGTACGGCGGGCAAGCTGACGCGCTCGACGCAGCGGCTCGGGTGTGCGGCGCTGGCTGGTCATGCTCATGACCACGTCGACCGCAGTGGGCAGATCGATCCGCCAGCCCGGATGCACCACCAGCGGCCGAACGCCTGCTTGCGTGCGCAACCAGCAGCCAACCCATGCCTCGCCAATCCGAAGTGGACTTACCGCACCCCGCTCGTCGTCAGGCCATTCTCCGGAGGCGATCAGAGGCCGATGCGTCACGCCGATCGTGGGCATGTCCAGCTCGGCGCCCAAATGGAGCGCCAGCCCGGCCCTTCGGGGATGATCACGGGCGGTGGCGTCCAGCAGCAAGATGTCCGGCACGTGGCCCAGCCCGCGTACCGCCTCCTCCATGAGCGGGCCGAGGCGCAACGCCAGCAGCCCCGGAACGTACGGAGCTCGGGCGGTGCTGGTCACGGCCTGTTGCTCTTGCACGCGGCCGGTGAGCATGATCACTGCCGCTGACCACGCGTGGTCGTGATCGGTGCCGGGGCCCGAAAGACCGCGCGGAAAGCACACCCAGCAGCCGCCGATCCTCGCCGTGCTGGCGTCGCAGGTCCTAGGCTCAGGGGTCGCGGTCGCCAGTCGCTGCTGATAGGCAATCAGCGAGTTCGCGTCAGCTGGCCACATGCGACGCCCGGTCGGGTGAGCCGAGAACGGCGTTGGCGAGCGCGGTGATGTCGCGAGGGCCGACACGGCAGCACCCACCGACGTACTGCGCGCCGGCGTCGACCCATGCGGTCCCCAGGTCCGGGTTGAAGCCGCCCGGCCCGGTCCACGTGTGCCGGATCGGATCCCACGACTCGCCGCGGTTGGGGTACGCCACCGCGGGCAGCCCCGTGGTCTCAACGGCCAGCCGCACAGCCGGCACCACGTCGCCGGGGGCGCAGCAGTTCACGCCGATCGCCACAACGGACCTGGCCGAGGCTGCGAGACGGAACGCCTCCGTCGAGCGGCTGACCAGCCCGGGTCTTGAGGCGCTCGGCGGAGTAGCTGAACCAGGCCGGCAGACCGATCTCGTCCAGCAGCTCGACCAGCACGGCGGCCTCGTCGACATCCGGGATCGTCTCCACGGCCACGACATCCGGACCGGCAGCTGCGAGCAGTTCCAACCGGGGCCGGTGAAAGGCGCGAAGGTAAGCAGCAGTTACGCCATACCGCCCGCGATACTCCGAGCCGTCCCCCAGCGCGGCACCGTACGGACCGACCGACGCCGCCACCCACCGCTCGATTCCGTCCCCAGCGAGCTCGTCGCGGACTTCGCGAGCGAGCAGAACACTGCGCCCGATCAACGCCTCAGCATCAGCGCCGCTAAGGCCCAGCCGGGTGAAGCCATCAATGCTGGCCTGGTAGCTCGCCGTCGTCGCCACCCGCGCCCCGGCAGCGAAATAGGCCCGATGAACCGCTGCGATCTCCTCCGGAGCGTCCCGCAGTAGCCGCGCCGTCCACAAGTCACCCGCTGAGATCGTGCCCGCGGTCCTCCAGTGCATTGGACAGGCCGCCGTCCAGCACCATGATCGCCGAGCGGCTCATAGGTTAAGTCTGGCCCGGGCGACCATGGCGGCATCGTGCGAGTTGCTGGCTTCGTGGCGGAAGCCTCGTTCAGTATCAGCGTCGTGAAGGGTTAATCCGCCGCCGGGAAGCTGGTTCGCGGCCTTCGCCGCCCTGGCCGAATTTGGACGGAAACTCATCTCCGAACGCGCCCGGGCTGGGCTGGCCTCCGCCCGCGCCGGCTGGCGCTGTGGACAGGCACCGTCGATGACCGTTCGGTCAAGGTCGGCGGTTCACGTGGCTTCGCGTGCGTACAGCGGAGCCGCCACCGGTCTGCGGTGACCCAGTTGTCGGCCCGTTGTGGGCAACAGCTGGTCGGAGTTGTCGGTGGTGTCAGCTCCTCCGATCAAGTAAGCCAGACGGGCCACCTCTGATCGGAAGAACGGCGGCTCGCCGCGGCGCGCGACGATCACGCCTTCCTGCTCGCCGAATGGTGCAACCACGGCATGGTGCGAATCCCACGTCGCGAACCAGCCAGCCTCAAGGACGGTTCGATGGATGACGTCGAAGGGCTGGAAGCGGCCGATGGTATCGCTGTCAAGCTTCGGGGCACCTGGAGTGCCAAAGACCACCCGAGGTACTGGCGACAGCTTCAGCAATACACTCCACTGAGCCCGAAAAACCAGTGGGGCAGCCGACACCAAGATCTCGCTTGCCCGCGAGCTATCGGCGGCCATCCGTCGATGCAGTTCTACGTCGTATTCGATGCCACCGCCGCGCGGATAGTTCCTGACCCATTCGACGTGAACCTGGTCGAGGCTGTCGCATGCCGCCACCAGCGATTCGACTGTCTGAGAGGGCGGCAGGTCAAGGATGAACTCGTCGACCTCAATGTCGCCGCGCTTCTCCAAGATCTCGACGAGGTTGATGTCGGCGCCGATCGCACCCAAGGCGGATGCGACGACGCCCAGTGCTCCCGGTCGATTCAGCAGCTGAACTCGTATGAGCAACACACGTTCATCTTCCGCTGGGCCGCCGCTCGAAGTCGAGTTACGCGGGCCAACGGCCCAGCGACCAGGGTGAAAAGAGCACAAGGGAGTTCCCGGGGCCCCTGACGCCTCTACCGTGTCGTCGCCTGGCCAGAGTCACCCGTGAGATCGTGCCCGCGGTCCACCAAGGCATTGGACAAGCCGCCGTCCAGCACAATGAACGCCGGGCGGCTCATGGATCATGTCTGGCGAGGGGACCCGTTATCGCGGCGGACGGCGGCGACCGATCAGAAAGTAGGCGATCGGTCCCAGGCCGAGATAGTTGATACCGCAGACCATCGCCCATATCCGCTTCGGTCCCCTGATCTGATCTGCGGGGCGCTTACGCAGGTCGTACAGCGCCGCCACCAGCAACCCCAGCTGAACGCCCGCCTGGACAATAATCCTCAGGCGTTGCCCGCTCGTTCGCTCCCGCCAGGGCACGCCACGCGGGAGATTCACCGCCGGGGACGACAGGAACTGCGCGACCGCCGATAACCCTGCCCAGGATCTCGCGTCAGGATCCGTCATCTCGACGCCGCGGCTTCGATCTCTTGCACGCGCGCCATGAGTTCCGTACACCCGCATCGTGATCACCTCACCTCAGATTCCGGGGCCGTCAAAGACCCGGGCGCTGTTCAGCCGTGTATGCCACCCGTCCCAGAGCTTCACGCTACGCCCGTTAAAGGGAGCGATCGGGATGGCGATAGTAGCGGTCGTGTGACTTCAGGTGGGGTCGAGGTTGCCGTTGGTGATGAGTCCGCTGCGGTAGGCGAAGACGACCGCCTGGGCTCGGTCGTGCACGTCGAGCTTGGACAGGACGCGTTTGACGTGGGTCTTCGCCGTCGATTCAGCGATCACCAGCAGGTCCGCGATCTCGGCGTTCGATCGGCCCTGCGCCACCAGCACCAGCACTTGCCGCTCGCGCTCGGTGAGGCGGTCGAGTTGGCGACGCGTTTCAGCAGACGGTCGTGGCGCCGTCGATCCGCCCGTGGACAGGAACCGATGGATCAGGCCGCGGGTGACCAACGGGTCGAGCAGGGCCTCGCCGGCCGCCACGGTACGCACAGCTTCGAGCAGGCGCTCGGGCGAGGCGCGTTTGAGCAGGAAGCCGCTGGCGCCGGCCCGCAAGGCGCGGTAGACGTACTCGTCGTCCGGGAACGTGGTCAAGATCAAGATCATGATGTCCGGGCGGGCGGCCACCAGCCGCCGAGTCGCCTCGATACCGTCGATGCCGGGCATCCGAACATCCATGAGCACCACGTCCGGTGCGTGCCGCAGGCACAGATCAACCGCCTCGATCCCGTCCGCAGCTTCGGCGATCACGTCCAGGTCTGCCGCGGTGCCGAGAACCACCGCAAGCCCGGCGCGGACCAAGGTGTCGTCGTCGGCCAGGAGCACTCGGATGGTCATGGCAACGGAAGGACAGCGCGCAGGCGGAAGCCACCGTCCTGGCCGTTGCCGTGCTCGAGCATGCCGCCGCACATGGAAACCCGTTCGGCGATGCCGACCAGACCTTGACCGTGGGGATCGGCTCGGCGTACGCCTGGTCCGGTGTCGGAAACCTGAATGATCATGGACCCGTTCCTCCGCTCGACCTCCACCGTCGCCGAGCAGGGGGCCGCGTGCTTGAGGGTGTTGGTGAGGGCCTCCTGGACGATCCGGTACGCCGCGAGGTCCAGATCGCGCGGCAACCGAAGCCCTGGGTCAATCGTCAGTCTGGCGTCGATACCCGAGTCGTGGAACCGTCCGACGAGGTCGGCTAATCGAGCCAACCCGGGTGCCCCGTTGGCCGTGTCCCCCTGTCCTCGCCACGCTTGGTGTCGTCGCGCAAGGTCGCGAGCACCCGGTCCAGGTCGGTGAGGGTCTCCCGGCCGGTGTCCTCCATCCCCTTCAACAGGTCACGGGCTTGGACCGGGTCGTGGTCCAAAACCATCCGCGCGGCCCCGGCCTGGACGACAAGCAGGTTGACGGTGTGTCCCACGACGTCGTGGAGTTCGCGGGACATCCGTACCCGTTCCTCGGCGATCACCTCACGCTCGAGCGCTCGCCGGACGCGTTCCTGGTCCTCTCGCCGCCGCGCGGTGGCGTAACCGAAGCCCCAGCCTCCCAGCCAGATGAGCAGGACATAGACGAGCTGGAGGGGGTCGATGCGCTGCAGCCCCGGTGTGCCGGCGAAGTAGCCCACGACCCCGGCGATGACGATCAGTACTCCCCATCGAGCGCGGGCCCGCGAGGCGTACAGGCCGACGGAGTAGGCGCCGACCAGGGTGGCGAGCGGCGCGAAGTCGGTGGCCACGTGCAGGAAGGATTCCGCCACGAGCGCCGCAGTCGTGATCGCGAGCGCGGCCAACGGCCACCTGCGCCGCAGCGCCAAGCCGACCGCCATGACCAGGGTCAGAACCGCGAAGACAGCAGTCCTGCCGCCGGACATGGGCAGGCGGACCGCCTCGGCCGCCACCAAGACGATGAAGATCAGGGCGATCCCCGCATCCACCACCGGCGGCGGCACACGGCGGAAGCGACCCAGCGCGCCGGTCAGCCCTTCGAAGCCCACTGATCACTTCCTTCTGGAGGTGTCCGGGCGTGAGTTCCGGCACCGGGACTAGAACAGCACGAACGAGGCGCCTCCACCAGCGGCTCACGCCGCATTGGCAACCTCCGCTGGGTGGCGGGTGAACCAGATCGCGAGCATCAGGTTTGGCACCCAGCACAGCCAGGCGATCGCGGCATACGCCGTCTCGAAGGAGAAGTCGAGGATCCCGACCGCGGCCAGGCCGTCGTAGATCGGAGTCCATACACGCAACATGACTCCGGCCATGATCAGGGAGAAGCTGCGGATCATCCAGCGCCGATGCTCGCCGTAGCGGCCGGCCACGATCATCCGCACGGCCGTCCAGGTCGTGAACAGCATGGCCAGGTCCAAGACGGTGAAGCCGGCGGATGCCACCAGGCCGGTGTAGGCCGTCGGAGCAAGGATTAACCCGGACACTCCGAGCGCGGTGGCACTGGCCACGTAGGTCGCGCCCATGAATCGGTGTACGCGACGAACCGGCGTCGGAGCCGCCGCACGAACTGGAACGGGCCGATCAACAAGGCGAGGATGCCGCTGAGCACATGCACGCCGAGGGCGAACTCGTGCTGCAGGTAGGGCTCGCGCTGGAAGTACAGCTCGGGGTTGAACGTCAGGTAGGGCGACGCGAAGAAGGTCGCAATGTAGACGCAGGCCAACGTCATGATCACCCAGCCGGGCCCGGCCAGCCGCCGCGCGAGGCGGCCCTGCGGCCGTGGACGGTCGGGGGTGGTGCGGTAGGTAGTGCGTTCGACGGTGCTCATGGGCGGCCTCCCTGCGATCTGCTGAGCTGCCGTCCACGCTAGAAATCACAAGGGCGATCGACGTCCCTCTGTGGGGGTGACCATGGCTACCCCAGCAGGGGTAGCCATGATCCGTACCGAACTATGTGCCGCTCGGGAATGGCCCGGCGGGTCAGTTGTTGGCCGGCGCCGACGAGATCGCGTCGACCACGTCGCCGACTCGTCGTCGCAGACGTTGCGGGCGACGTCCGGCCTGGCTGACCATCCCGACCAGATCGTGGCCGTCGATCACCGGGAGGCGGCGGACCTCGTGTTCTTCATCATCGCAGTGTCTCCTCGACTGAGTCGTCGGCGCCGATCGTCACGGCTTCGTCGCCGCAGCCAACCCGCCGTTCGTCGCGGCCGGATCGCCGCCCTCCGCGATGCACTTCACCACGATGTCTCGGTCGGTGAGCATGCCCTTGAGCCGGTTGTCCTCGCCGCAGATCGGCATCGCGCCTACGTCGAGATCGCGAAGCTTCCGAGCGGCGTCGATCAGCGTCTCGTTGACGGATACGCACTCCGCGTTGAACGTCATGATCTCGCGTGCAGTGGCCATG
>CAVWIA010000005.1:0-34461 GCA_963754965.1 uncultured Actinomycetota bacterium | reverse complement strand
ACGTCGCACATGGTGAGGCCGTAGCGGCCGAGCGCCTCCTCATATCCCTTCCACATGAGCACCGCGGGGTGCGAGCTCCAGGCGTACCCCGGCACGGTGATGGCTCGTACGATCTGAATGACCTCGACCCGCTGCTTGCCCAGGCGCTTGGTGTCGAGAGCGCGCGCTGAGGCTTGGAAGTCGCTGTACGGAGTGAAGGTTTGCATCAGTCATTGCCCGTCCCCGCACGGTGGGCACGCCAGCGGGCAATGACACGCGGCATCTCCTCGGAGAGAAACGCGAAGAAGTCGCGCATCTCTGACATGCGTTCGGCGGCCTGGCTAGTCTCGGGCACCGCGGCCACGCCTTCGTCGAGAGCGGCGGCCAGTGCGTCGATGATGTCGGTGCGGGTGCCCACAGTCTCGTACCAGAGACTCCCCACCCAGCGTCCAATGGTCCGTGCGCTCCCCTGGTCGGCGGGCACGGCGTGCCATCCGGGCATTCTCGAGGTAGCGGACAGAACCGCTCACCGCGGCGGGACTGACCTGGAGCAATTCGGCGAATTCGCGCGCCGTCAAGCTGCCGTCCTCCGCGACCAGTAGTGCGGCGAATGTCCGCGCCGCCATCCGCTGCATCCCGGCAGCGGCCAGAACCAGCGCAAAGCGCTCGATGAACGAGCGGACGGCAGGGTTGGACAACTGCTGGTCTTCGACTACCACCATGTGACGCATCATACATATTCTGAAGCTTCTGACCATTCACAACTTCATGAAAGACAGCGTACCGTTGAGACATGTCTACCGTCATCTCGGTGACCGGACTGCACAAATGGTTCGGCCAGACTCACGCCCTCGACGCGCTCGACCTGCAAGTGCAAGCCGGCGAGGTACACGGCTTCCTCGGGCCGAACGGCGCCGGGAAGTCCACCACCGTCCGGGTGCTACTCGGGCTGTTGCGGGCCGACGCCGGCCAGGTCCGGCTGCTCCACGGCGACCCGTGGCGGGACACCGCCAGGCTCCACCGTCGCATCGCCTACGTCTCCGGGGAGGTCAACCTTTGGCCAAACCTCTCCGGCGGAGAAGTGATCGATCTCTTCGGCCGGCTCCGTGGTGATCTCGACAAAAAGCGGCGCGACCAGCTGCTCGAGCGCTTTGAACTCGACCCGAAGAAGAAGGGCCGCAGCTACTCCAAGGGCAACCGCCAAAAGGTCGCGATCGTGGCGGCCCTGGCGTCCGACGCCGAGCTGCTGATCCTCGACGAGCCCACCACGGGTCTCGACCCGGTGATGGAAGCCGAGTTCCAGCGCACCATTCACGAGATCAAGGCGGAGGGGCGGCACCGTCTTGCTGTCGAGCCACATCTTGTCGGAGGTGGAGGCATTATGTGACCGAGTCACCATCATCCGCGCCGGCCGCGCGGTGGAGACCGGAACACTCGAGGAACTGCGGCACCTGACCCGCACCTCGGTGACTGCGGTCCTGAGCGGCAACCCAGGTGAGTTCCAGGCCGGCCCCGGAGTGCACGATCTGGTCGTCAACGGCAACAAGATCAGTTTCAGCGTCGAGTCGGATGCGATGAACGGGCTGCTCGAAGGTCCTGACCGATTACGGAGTCGAGTCGCTGAAGGCCGAACCGCCGACCCTGGAAGAACTGTTCCTGCGGCACTACGCGGACGAGTTGCGATGGACAGGCGCAAGGCCGCCGCCTGGCCGGCACCGTCACGCTCATGCGGCACGTCGTTCGCCGCGACCGTTTCCGCTTGATCATCTGGATTGCAGTGGTGGTGGTCATCAGCACCGCCACGTACAGCGCGTACGAGGGCCTGTACCCCACGATGGAGTCGCGGCAAGGCTTGCAAGCGCAGCTTGGCGCCTCACCCTCCCTGGCGCTGCTGTACGGACCAGCGTTCGATCTCATGAACGCGGGCGGGTTCATCGCCTGGCGGGTCGGGCTCTATACAGCTCTGCTGTTGGCGATCTTCGCGATCTTGACTGTGGTCCGACAGACCCGGGCCGAGGAGGACGCCCAACGAGCGGAGATGCTGGCCAGCGGTGTCGTCGGCCGGTATGCGATGCTCGCAGCGGCGCTGGGCGTCGTCGCCGGCACGATTGTGGTCGCCGGCCTGCTCATGGTCGCGGGTCTGATCGGCTCGGGAGCCGACGCCGTAGGTTCTGCCGCCTTCGCGGGAGCCGTCGCCGCTTGCGGAATGGTATTCGCGGCTGTGGCTGCGGTGGCTGTTCAGCTGGGGTCGTACTCGCGGGCGGCGAACGGGATCGCGCTGGGCACGCTGGGCTTGGCGTTCGTTGTGCGCGGCTGGGGCGACGCCACTGATCACCCGTGGGCGTCGTGGCTGTCGCCGATGGGATGGGTCAGCCAGGTCAGGGCGTTCGCGGGGAATCGCTGGGAGGTTTTTGCTCTCTTCGCCGGCGTGTTCGTCGTTCTTCTCAGCGTTGCGGCGCTGCTTGTCCGGCGTCGAGATATGGGCATGGGCTTGATCCAGCCGCGGGAAGGACGCGCGGAGGCGCCCGTCACGCTGCACGGAGTGTTCGGGCTGGCGTGGCGGATGCAGCGCGGGCTGCTCATTGGCTGGGCGGTGGCCTTCGTCGCCTTCGGGGTGATCTTGGGCTCGTTGGCCACCGCATTCGACGAGCTGATCGGTGACAACGAGCAGGCCAAGCAGATCATCGAGCGGATGGGCGGCACGGGCCAGCTGTCCATCCTCTACGTCGCCGCCATCACGCCGATCATCGGCGTGATCGCCGTGCTCTACGGCGTGGCCGCCATCCTGCGTACTCGGACCGAGGAGACCGAGGGTCGGCTCGAGCCACTGCTGGCGACTCCGGTGACCCGTTGGCGTTGGCTAGGAAGCCACCTGCTGATGGCGCTGGGCGGATCTGCGCTGTTGGTGATCTTGGGCGGAGGCGCCATCGCCGCAGTGGCCTCAGCGACCGTTCCTGATGGGGCGCTCGGCTTCTGGGAGGCGTTCCAAGGCGCGCTGATCCAGATACCGGCGACCTGGTTGATCATTGCCATCTCCGCCGCTCTTGTCGGTGTCGCGCCGAGGTTTACCGGGTTCGGCTGGGCGGCGGCCGGCGTGGCGCTGGCGATCACCTGGTTGGGAGCAGCGCTCGGCCTCCCGGACGCGGCGCTGAAGGTCTCCCCGTTCGAGAATCTGCCGAGGGTGCCGGGCACGAGCTGACTGCTTCGCCCTTGTTGATCATCAGCGCGCTGGTGATCGCCCTGCTGGCGGTGGCGGGCGTCGGGCTGCGACGCCGCGATATCGGCGCCTGATCTGAATCAGTGTGGCTGATAATCCGGCCTAGCCGAGGCGCCCGTAGCGACCAGCGAGCTGGTCGGGCGTAGATCCGCGGCATTTTGCCTCGGACTGCAGCGCCGCCCCGGCTACCCGTTGTTCTCGGATAAGCCAGTAGGCCATATGCGCTCCTCCGGCCGAGGACGCAGAGCGAGCAGCTCATTGATCAATTCTTCATCAGCCGCCGTTTCGCCGGCATGGACGGCGGACCGAAGGTGGTGGGACTGACGGTCAGGTCGGTCGAGCCAAGCTGCGTGTAATCGACCGCACGATGCGAGGTCAGGGGGACGGTGGACGGCCTGCACCGATGAGGTCCGGCGCCAAACTCGCGAAACGACACCGACGGAGGGCGTATCCCTAGCAGCACGTCCGGCTCTACGTTTGGCAGAAGACCCATATCGTCCGGAAAGGCTGCACATGAGTAACGCGATCATCAAGCAGCAAGGAGACTCGCCCCTCGTCGCCGACAACATCTGGGAGTTCCGGCTGGGCGCGGGCTCCTTCATTCTGGGTGCCTTGACCGGGACCCTCGTGACGGCGGCGGTGGGAAGGCTCGCGACCAAGAATGGCGCGGCGAAGCCGCCCACGCCGCGCGGGTGGCCGATCAACTTCGCGCACCGTGGAGGGGCGAAGGTCGTACCGGAGAACACCATCGAGGGCTTCCGCGAAGGATTCGCTATGGGCGGTGGGGTCGTCGAATGCGACGTGCATGCCTCGGCCGACGGGGTGATCGTGGTCACCCATGACGATGTCGTCGATCGAACGACCGATGGCACCGGGCCCGTCGTGGAAAAGACGCTGGCAGAACTACAACGCCTCGACGCCGGCTACCGCTTCACCACCGATGGGCGTACGTTCCCTTGGCGGGACAAGGGAGTCAAGATCCCCACGTTGGAAGTGCTGTACGCCGCGTTTCCCCAGGCGCCGTTCAACATCGAGATCAAGGGGGAACGGGCCGGCATCGAGGAATCGGTCTGGCAACAGATCTCGGCGGCCAATGCGGCGGAGCGGACCATCGTCGTCTCGGACAATGTCGGCACGATCAAGCGCTTCCGAAAGGCCAGCCAAGGAAAGGTGGCGACCGCTGCCTCGACGGTCGAACTCTTGCTCTTCTGGGTGCTGCATCTCCTGCGTCTCGGCAAGCTGTACGACCCGCCGTTCCAGGCTCTGCAGCCGCCTGAGAAATACAAGGGAGTGCTGAGAGTCGTCACTCCCCGCTTCGTACGGGATGCCCATTCGCGAGGGCTGCGAGTGGACGTCTGGACGATCGACGACGAGCCGGCAATGCGACGGCTGCTGGGCTTCGGGGTCGACGGAATCATGACCGACCGGCCGGATGTTCTCGCCCGTGTGTTGGGAACCGTGCCGCGCAACTGACGCCGATCGGCCGCGTCCGGGGCCCTGAGTCGAATCGGGGTTTGACAGGAACCGGAGACGGTCGGAGGGTGGATAAGGAATAGATCACATCCAGAAGGGGGATGACTATGGGCAAGGTGGTCCACTTCGAGATTCCGGCGGACGACGTGGATCGGGCCAAGAGGTTCTACGGCTCGGTCTTTGGCTGGCAACTGCAAACGACGCCGATGCAGGGGGCGAGTACACCAGCGTGGTCACCACGCCGGTGGACCAGCAGACGCAGTCGCCTACGGAGCCGGGCGCGATCAACGGCGGCATGATGCAGCGCACAGAAACCACGCCTTCGCCTGTGATCACGATCGATGTCGAGGCGATCGACGACGCGCTGAAGCAGGTTGAATCCGAGGGCGGCAACACTGTCACTCCGAGGACACCGATCCCGGGTATGGGCGCGTACGCCTACTTCAAGGATCCCGAGGGGAACGTGCTGGGCTTGTGGGAGACCACCTCGTAGTGCGCCTCAGCGGGTTCTGAGCAATTTTGACGTTTCACGCTCCACAGAGCTCGGCAGAGGACCCGGCCGGTCCATTTGTGGACTGATCAGGTTTGGAGTGGTGCGAGCACCGCCACGGGAATGGTTCGACCCGCTTTGCGGGCGTACCTCGCGACTTCCGGAGCTCGCGCCAGCACCACGTCACGCCAGGCCGCGTCACGCTCGTCACCGACCAGCTCACGGGGCCGGCACTGCAACCGCCGAGCTCCGACTTGGACTTCCGCGACGCTAGCCCTGCGCAGGTTACGGAACCAGTCAGGATCGTGTTTGGAGCCGGAGCCGGTACCCCAGACAGCGAAGCCATCAGCGGTGTCGAAGTAGCGCACGCAGGTGGTGCGCGGGATTCCCGTTCGCCTGCCGGGTGTCGTGATCATGAGTACGCGGGCGCCCTTGCGGCCGCTCCCGAGTCGTCCATCCGACACCCGGTATAGCCAGACACCGATCCGATTGCCGTGCGCATCATTCTGCGTCTCAGGGAAGTCACCCGTCACCTCCGCTCGGTTGTTCGTCAACGATCCCGTGATATGCGGGCATTGAGAATGCTTGCACCATTCCCTTCAGGTCGGTGGTGTGGGAGACGTTCGGTTCGCTCTCACTGTCGAATGCCGAAGCCTTTGCCGCAAGCCCGCTCGTTGCGCGGGCCTGTCTCAACGGAGTGGGGCTAGGCTCACGTCATGAAGCTCATCGCCGCGGCAATTCTCGTGATCTGGTTTGTCCTGGCCGTCCTGGGCTTCCTGGTCAAGGGTCTGCTGTGGCTGGCCATCATCTGCATCGTCCTGTTCATCGCGACCGCGATCTGGGCGTGGACGGGGGGCCGGACGACCTGACCGACCTGGGTCAAGTCTGACTTGAGAGCAGGGCAGCGCCCCCGGTGAACGCCAATGGCGCCGGTTGCCCGTACCGGCCCTGATGCGGCTACAGTGCAGGCCGTGACTGCGATCCGAGTGGCTGTCGTCGGTGTAGGTAACTGCGCGTCGTCCCTCATCCAGGGTGTCCACTACTACCGCGACGCCGCTCCCGACGAGGACGTGCCGGGACTGATGCATGTCCAGTTCGGCGACTACCACGTCAGTGACATCACGTTCGTGGCGGCATTCGACGTCGACACCAAGAAGGTCGGGCTCGACCTCGCCGATGCGATCAACGCGAGCGAGAACAACACCATCACCATCACCGAGGTGCCGCGCACCGGCGTCGTCGTGCAGCGCGGACCGACACTCGACGGACTCGGCGAGTACTACCGGCAGACGATCACCGAGTCGGATGCGGAGCCCGTCGACGTTGTCGCTGCCCTTCGAGAAGCTCAGGTTGACGTCCTTGTCTCCTACCTGCCAGTGGGTTCAGAGCGGGCGGATGCGTTTTATGCGCAATGCGCGATAGACGCTGGCGTTGGTTTCGTCAATGCGCTTCCGGTGTTCATCGCCTCCGACCCCGCGTGGGCCGCGAAGTTCGAGGCGGCGGGAGTACCGATCGTCGGCGACGACATCAAGAGCCAGGTTGGTGCGACGATCACCCACCGGGTGCTGGCGAAGCTGTTCGAAGATCGTGGAGTACGGCTGGAGCGCACGTACCAACTCAACTTCGGCGGAAACATGGATTTCCAGAACATGCTGGAGCGGTCGCGATTGCACTCGAAGAAGATCAGCAAGACTCAAGCGGTGACCTCGCAGGTTCCGCATGAGATGCGCGATGCCGATGTGCACATCGGTCCCAGCGACTATGTCCCTTTCCTCGCCGACCGCAAGCATGCCCTGGTCCGCCTGGAAGGACGAGGCTTCGGCGACGTGCCCGTACAGCTGGAGTACAAACTCGAGGTCTGGGATTCGCCCAACTCGGCGGGATCATCATCGACGCCATCCGGGCGTGCAAGATCGCGATGGATCGCGGCATCGGGGGTCCGGTGTTGAGCGCCAGCTCCTACTTCATGAAGAGTCCGCCCGTCCAGTACGACGACTCCACGGCGCGGGAACTGGTCGAGGATTTCATTCGGGGCTGATCGTCAGGCATTTGACGGCGGCCTGCGGAGTGCAGAGTCACGGTGTGCTGGTCCGTGGTCAACTCCCCGATCTCGACCGTGTTCGCTCTGCGACGTCGCGGAGCGCCCGCTAAGCCATGCGGGCGAGTCGGGCCTCCTGCTGTCGCGCCAGAGCGCCGGACGCTACTGTGAAGAGATGACAGCCGATGATCAGGTTGAGCCTTACCGCATGCATGTCGACAAAAGCCTGCTGATTACCGGTGCGGTTCTGACCGCCATCGGCGGCGCGGTCGCATTCGCCGGGATGGCCCTCGGGGCGACAGCTGTGTTTGGCCGCACGCGACTTCCTACGGCACATGGAGGTGCCGCCGCGAGATGGCTGCCAGGCGATGGCGGCAGGCCAAGGAGGCGGCCGGCGCAGGCGCACAGGCTTGGCGCTCGGCCTCAAGCGACTCCCACTGAGCACCTTCTCCGGGCCTGTACCGAGCTGATTTCTCCTCGCTGCGTGTCTGTAATTGTGCACGCCGTCACTTCATCACGCTGTTCGTCGCGGAGCAGGCCAACGGGATGATCGACCCGCTTCCTTCTCGTGTCGCTGCCCGCCACTGCGTGAGCCGCCGCCGGCTCGCGGAAGTTGGAATCCGTTTTACCTGGCGAGCATGCCGCTGGCGGCGGACACTGACGGTGTGCGTCGGCTTCTGGTGAGGACCGTCGTTGCGCCGGGCGGACCCGCAGAGGCCTGATCGTGGTGCAGGCACCCGACGGCGCTTCGACTGCCGACTGGCATTGTCACGTTCCTCATGACGGACATCGAGGGCTCGACCCGGCTCTTCGGCGAACGAGGCGATGAATATGTCACTCTGCTCGAAACCCACCGCAGCCTCCTGACCGAGGCCTTCGAGCGTTACCGAGGCGTCGAGATCGCCACGGAGGGTGACGCACTGGTGGTCGTCTTCGACGATGCCGCGCATGCGGTCCGCGGATGCCTGGCCGGCCAGCTCGCGCTGATGTCCCACCCGTGGCCTCCGGGAGCCGCGATCCGGGTGCGTATGGGCCTGCACAACGCCGAGGCCGTGCCGACGGGCAACAATTATGTGTCACTTGGCCTGCATCAGGCGGCACGGATCTGTGCTGGGGCGCACGGCGGCCAGATCCTGCTCTCCGAGGCGACCGCGTCCGCCGTGAGGGCACGACTCCCAGCCGATGTGAGCCTGTCCCCGCTGGGCTTCTTCCAGCTGCGCGGGTTCCCGGCGCCGGCTCGCCTCTTCCAGGTGCTCCACCCACAGCTTCCAGCCGACTTCCCACCGCTGCGAGTCCAAGGGGTGGTCCATCACAACCTGCCATTCCACCGGGCCGGCTTCGTCGGCCGTACCGAGGAGCGGGCCGCGCTGGCCACGCTGATCCGTCAGACCGGACTCGTGACGGTCGTCGGAGCTGGAGGGGTTGGCAAAACCCGCCTTTCGGTGCAGGTCGCCTTTGACGTCATGGACGACTTCGACGACGGTGCCTGGCTGGTCGAGCTCGCCTCCGCCACGGACCGGCGAGGCATCGCCAGCGCTGTGGCGGCGGTCCTGCACCTTGCGGAGGTGCGGGGACGCAGCCTCGAGGAGGTAGTGCTGGACCACCTCTCGGACAAGGCCGCTCTGATTGTGCTGGACAACTGTGAGCAGGTGCTCGAAGCGGCAGCCGGTTTCACCGAGCAGCTGACTTGGCGCAGCCCGAATGTCGTCGTGATCGCTACCAGCCGAGAACCGCTCGCCATCGATGGAGAGGTGATCTGGCGGCTGGAACCATTGCCGGTGATCGAGCCGGGCGCGGTCGCGGAGGCCACGCGACGTAGCAGGGGAGCCCGCCGTCCTGTTGTTCAAGCAACGGGCAGCAATGGTCCGCCCCGGCTTCCAAATATCCGACGACAACGCAAACGAGGTCGCACAAATCGTGTGGCAACTCGACGGAATGCCCCTGGCTATCGAGCTTGCCGCGGCGGCGCTGGCAGACAGGTCGGTCACCGGTCTGCTCGAAGGTCTGTCCGACCGGTTCTCGCTGCTCACCTACGGGCGGCGGACCGCGCCGGAGCGTCATCAGACCCTGCAGGCCGCCCTCGAGTGGAGCCTGGACCTCCTCGAACCCGACGAACGCTTGCTCTTCAGTCGTCTGGCCACGTTCGCGAGGACCGGCAGCATCGACGCGGCTCGGGAGGTCTGCGGCGCGGCGCCCTTGAGCGAGTCCTCGGTCCCGCGGCTAGTCAGACGGCTAATTCGCGCGTCGCTGCTGTCCGCTCGGGAAAATCCCGAAGGGTGGACGATGCTCATTTCCGTCCATGAGCTCGCACTGAAGGAGCTGGCCAAAACCGGCGAGGCGCAGGACTTGGCTCAGCGGCACCGGGGCTGGTTCACGCTTCGCGCCGAGTCGCTCGGCCCAGACGTCGGCCTCCGGGATCGAGGCGACGTCGTGGCCGGTCTGCTGGCGGACCTCGACAACATCCGGCACGCTCTCGCAACCGGCGTGGCCGATGGCGACAGCGACCACGTGCTGCGGACTGCCGCAGCCATGGCGCCGTTCTGGATCTCGCACGGCGACTGGAGCGCGGGGATCGGCCACCTCCAGGACGCACTCTCGCTGCCGAACGGGACCGGTCTCGCCCGTGGACGTGCGCTGGCTGCCCTGGGGAACCTCCTGCTCCTGCGTGGTGATACCGCCGACGCGGAAGAGCGCTTCCGCAAGGCGCACGAGCTCTCCCTCGTGGACCGAGACGAGATCACCCTGGCTCGTTCTCTGTCCGGGCTGGGGTATGTGGCTTTCCGCAGTTCGGACATCGAGGAGGCTGAGAGGCGCTGGAAGGATGCGTTGGCACACGCCGAAGAGGCAGGTGATGAGCGCGTGGCTGCCGGCATCCTACGGAGCCTCGCCATCGCGGCTGGCAGCCGCGGCGACCAGCTATCGGCCGGCCGACTCCTCGACCGAGCGATCCACTCGGCCGATGAGGCGGGGGACGACCAACTGCTGCGGCTGCTGCTCGGCTCAAGGGCAGAGATCGACTTGTGGCTGGGCCGATACACGGGGCGCAGAACCTCTACGGCCAGGCGCTCGACCTGGCCTCGACCATCGGTGACCTCTCCGCGCGCCCGCTACTGCTGTCCGAGCTCGGCTGGGTGGCCCTCCTCAGCGGCGATCTAGTCAGGTCGCATCGGCTCGCTTCGGAGGCAGCCGACCTCGCCGATGAACTCGGCAACCGAAGGACGCTGGCCAGTTCTTTGCGATTGAGAGCGGAGGGGCTGCTGCGTCAGAACCGCTTCCCCGAAGCCGCAACCGACCTGCGTCGCGCACTTGCCGTGGCCCAGGATCTAGCCGCACCCGCCGAGATCGCCGGTGTGATGTGCACCCAGGCCTGCGCTGCCGTGGAGCAGCAGCACTTCACCGAGGCCGCCCGGCTGGCGGAGACCGCCCTCGCCATGACGTCCCTGGGTCACTCCATGCGGTCAACCTGGCCAACATGGGTGTTGGGCGTGGTCGCCCTGGCTCGCGGGGATCTGGACACCGCCGCCGACCAGTTCATCGGGCCAGGGCGTTGGGTGGTGCCGCCGAGGCCGCTCCCCGCCACCTGGCCAATAGCCGGTGGGGACTGGGCTGCGTCAGCAGGACTGCCGGACTGATCCCTGACGCAGCCCGTCTGCACCGCGAGGCGCTTGCCCTGCGGCAGCAGTATTGGCGACCACCTGGGCGTCGCCGAGTCGCTCATCGCGGCGGCGGCCGTCGTCGCCAGCACCGATCCGGCTACGGCGGGTGCCCTTGTCGGCGCCGCTCTGAGGTTGCTGACCGAGCTGGGCGCCGTGGTGACCCCACGCCAGGCCGACGACGTCGCAGCCGTCCGGACGCTCCTGGGCGAGCACAAAGACGCGCTCGGCATACCCGGGGTCCGACGACGAAGCAGCTCGCAGTAGGCCCGTGCATTGCGTGCGCTCGACGAGATCGAGGGCTCGCGCGACACGCGGACTGGCTGAGCGAGAAAGGACGACACATGGGATGGCTCGAGGGTGATGTTGCGCTCATCTCGGGTGCAGGTTCAGGGCTGGGTCGAGCCTTGGTCGACCGCTTCGTGGCCGAGGGCGCACGAGTGGTCGCGTTCGACAGGAGCCCCGAACGGATAGCCGCCGTGGAGGGCTACCACGACGGGACGGTTCTGGGCGTCGTGGGGGACGTCACGGTTGCCGGGGACAACGAGCGGGCCGTGGCGCGAGCCTTGTCGGCCTTCGGGCGGCTCGACACCTTTGTCGGCAACGCCGGCCTATTCGACTACGGGGCGCGCTTGGTGGACACGCCCATAGAGGCGCTTGACCGCGGGTTCGACGAACTCTTCGCGGTCAATGTCAAGGGGTACCTGCTAGGTGTCAAAGCGGCGGTGGAGGCCCTGATCGCAGCCTCCGGCAACGTGGTGCTGACGGCCTCATTGTCATCGCGAAACGCTGGGGTGGGCGGAGCGGTGTACACCGCCTCGAAGCACGCCGTCGTGGGACTGGTCGAGCAACTCGCCTTCGAGCTGGCGCCTGCCGTGCGCGTCAACGGCGTAGCCCCAGGTTTCATGCGCACAGACATCCGCGGTCCGCGCGCTCTCGGCCTGGCCGACAGGACCCTTGACTCCATGCCTGACTTGGACGAGCTAGCCCGCGCGCTGCTTCCGTTGCGTTTCCTGCCCGATCCGGCCGACTACACCGGTCACTACGTCCAGCTCGCCTCGCGCGCGAACGCTGCCGCGACCACAGGTGTCGTCGTCGAGTGTGACGGTGGCTTCTCGGTGCGCGGTATGCCGCCACCCCGGGGCCGTGACCCGGCCGCTGCGAGACGGGTCAGCACGGCGCGGCGATCGCGGTGCCGTCGTCGGCGCTGATGTAGTAGACGAGTCTCGCGCGAAGATGCCGAGCTCATCTCGGGCGTGGAGGCATCGCCGGAATCCGGGATGCAGTCCGGCTGCCCGAACCGGGTTTACGATGCGATCAGCGGTCGCCCACCCGGGGGAAGAGGGCCGCAAAGAACTGCCGGGGCGGCTGCAAGTTTCGGCTTCAACCGCTCCGGTCAGTTCAGGGAACCGGAAGCCGCCCGCCTCGGAGGGCACTGGCACATCTCCCGAGTTGACGCCCCAGCCTTGACATGGCGACCGCTTTGTACGCGCCGGGACCCCGGGCTGGGTTGGCCGTGTCATCACCGGAGAAGGTGACGAAGATTCGCACCACCCATCACGACCCCGACGACGGTCGGGCGTTCAGATTCCGCCGCTGATCCCGATGTCAGCTCCTCGGCGTGCCTGCGACGTGAACCGGCTGACGGCCTGGCGGTCGCGCCGCTCGATCGCGGACAGTCGCACTTGAGGAAGCCGGCGATGACCGATTCCATCAGCGGTGCACTGGCGATGTCCGGGTCCGAATATCGTTTCCGCTACGTCAGACATACTGCTGACCTGGCGGACCTTTCTGTCTGCCCGCGGGGAGAACAATCACCTCGATCGGCTCTTGGCGACCACGGATCTCAACGGTGCGCCGCTCGAGGTCGCCGGTCGCCATGCCGGCGGCTTCGGCCGCTGCCACACTAACGATCACCTCACCCGCAGCCGCAGCGGATGCGAGTCGCGCGGTGATGTTGACGGCATCACCGAGCGCGGTGAAGTCGTCGACGGTGGTGCCCGGCCCGGTCGCCCCAACGAATGCCACGCCGGTGTGGACAGCCGTCCCCGCTGGAATGGACCCCGACGGTGTGCCGCTGGCCTCTGCTCGCTCAGCCAGGTCAATGGCGGCTGCTATCGCCACTGCCGGATGGTGCGGCCCGCTGATCCCACCGAAAAAGAGCCCAATAACCTCATCGCCCACGATTTTGTCAACGATGCCGTCATGAGCAACGATCGAATCGGATGCCAGTCGATAGAAGCGATCGAGGAACTTGTGGAAGTCGGCCGGCCGCATTCGTTCTCCCATGGCTGTCGAGCCGCGGATATCGGAGAACAGCAGGGTGATCGGGATCTCTACCCCGGTCAGTTGATGTTTGCGAAGCTCGGATACGCATCTGGTGCAGAGAGCGGGATTGCCGGGGGATCGCCGGTAACCCGCTTGGCTAAAGATGAGGCCACCCACCCCGGCGAATGGAGCCGCGCACAGCTTGCAGCGCGGAGAGGACGGGATTCGTCGGAACGCCTTTCGCTGTCTGGCTAGGCCGGGACCTTCCCCGGTTAGCACGGCGCGGACTCGTTCGGGGGTGCCCTCGGCCGCCATTTGTTCAATCTACCTACACCAGCATCCCCATGCCGGCTTCGATCCTGACCGCTGCCGGAGACCGGCTGCGTGGTGCCTCGACTGTCGAGCCAATCGACCCTGTAGAGATGCAAGTCGACCCGCGGCTGGCGTCCGTCCTGCACGATCATCGCTCCTCCCTTCTGGACCCGCGGTCGCTGATGATTCGGCTGTGCCGTGGGGCGTTTCCGGCTCTACAGTTATGGGGTCGCGGGCTTGGGCGGATCGCGGCTGGAGCGCAGGGTGGAGCAGCGGGCGACGCAGTACGCGAAGAGCGGCCGGGTCAGCATCGCCTATCAAGTTGTCGGTGAGGGACCCACAGACCTGATCTTGGTGCCGGGCTTCGTCTCGCATGTGGAGCTAGCGTGGGAACAACCGCGGTTGGCCCACTTTCTGGGCCGGCTCGCCGCCTTCTCGCGCCTGATCATGTTCGACAAGCGTGGTACGGGCATGTCTGATCCGGTCGAGAGTCCCCCATCTATGAACCAGCGGATGGACGACATCCGCGCGGTGATGGACGCGGTCGGCTCGCGCCGAAGCACTCTGTTCGGAATATCCGAGGGAGGCACCCTCGCCGTGCTGTTCGCGCATGATCACCCGGAGCGGGCGGAGGCGTTGATCCTTTACGGGTCTTGGGCCCGCCGCCTCGCTGGCCCCGATTACCCCTACGGCCCCTCGGCTCCGCAGCTTGAGGAGGTCATTGCCGGGATGGACCGGGCCTGGGCCACCGGCGAATGGTGGGACGGAGGTCGGCCGAGCCCGACCGACGACGAGCGGCACCGCACCTGGTGGGCGCGTTACCTGCGGACTGCGGCAAGCCCAGCCATGGCGCAGAACGTCATTCGCATGAACATGCGGATGGACATACGGGACCTGCTTCCGACGATCCAGCAGCCGACGCTGATCCTCCATCGGACTGGCGACACCTGGATCGACGTCGGTCACGCACACTACCTCGCAGAACACATTCCGTCGGCGACCTACGTCGAGCTACCAGGATCTGACCACCGGCCATGGCTCGGCGACGCCGACGCAATCGTTGACGCGGTCGAGGTCTTCATGACCGGCCGCAAGAGCCGGCCTCGCCGCCATGCGAACTTCGGCGTGGATGCGCTGAGCCGGCGTGAGCGCGAGGTAGCGGTGCTCGCTTCGCAAGGAGCGACGGCGACGGAGATCGCCAGCCATCTCTTTGTCAGCAAGCGCACTGTGGAGAGCCACTTGGTCAGCGTCTACCAGAAGCTGGGGATCGGTTCCAAGACGGAGCTGATTCGCAGGGCGGCAGAGTTCGGGATCTAGCCAAGCTCAAGATCAGGTTTCCGTATCACTACGGAGGTATCTCCTCTCCAGCGCTCCTAAGTTCATTGAAAAGCCTTTGTTTGGAGGGCGAGATGAACGGGATAGCGCCAACGTGGTCGACGCACCGTGAGCTGGTCCGGGTAGTCCTCGCACCGCGGCACCTCAAGCGGACACTGTCCGTCGCATTGATCGTCGGCACGGTGTTCTTCACCATGAATCAACTAGGCGTCATCCTCGATGGCCGCGCAACCGCCGCGGTCTGGATCAAGGCCGTCCTGACGTATCTGACTCCGCTTCTCGTTTCCAATTTCGGGATCCTGTCAGCGACGCGACGACCTCCTGTCTCGACGTCACAACCGCGGCGATGAAAGTCGAAATCGAGATCATCACCAACTCGTGCAGGTCCTAAAAGCATCCAGAAAGGAATATGGCAATGGACGAAAAGAAGATGACGGAATTCGTCGAGAAGGCGGTCAACGACGTTGGAGCGTTGCTCGGCGGTGCAATGGTAGTCATCGGCGACACGCTCGGGCTTTATCGCGCGATGGCAGGAGCCGGACCACTGACCCCGGCGGAACTGGCCAGCCGCACCGGGACGGCCGAGCGGTACGTGCGGGAGTGGTCGAGCGCCCAAGCAGCTCGCGGCTACCTCTCCTACGACGGCGGCGGCCGGTTCTCTCTGCCCGACGAACACGCCATCCCGCTCACCGATGAGACCAGCCCGGCCTGTGTGATCGGTGCTTTCGAGATCGCTCTTGGCTCGGTTTACGCGACAGACACGATCACTGACCGGTTCCGTACCGGAACCGGGTTCTCATGGGGGGCGCAAGACGCCCACGTCCTCGGCGGCTGCGAACGCTTCTTCCGGCCCGGCTACCTCAACAACCTCACCAGGGCATGGATCCCAGCACTCGATGGCGTCGAGGCCAAACTCAAAGCCGGCGCAGAGATCGCCGACGTCGGCTGCGGCCACGGCGCGTCGACATTGCTGCTCGCCGAGGCGTACCCGGCCTCCAGCGTCGTCGGCTTCGACGCCGATCCGGGCTCCATCGACGCCGCACGCAAGCGAGCCGCCGACGCCGGGCTCTCCCACCGGGTCCGCTTCGAGACCGCTGCCGCGACGACGTTTGGTGGCAACTACGACCTGGTCTGCTTCTTCGACTGCCTACACGACATGGGTGATCCCACCGGTGCATGCGCCCATGTCCATGGCCACCTCGCGCCCGGGGGCACGCTCATGCTGATCGAACCGTTCGCCAACGACGACCTGAGCGACAACCTCAACCCAGTCGGCGCCGCCTACTACGGCTTTTCGACCCTGCTCTGCACGCCGAGTTCACTGTCTCAGGAGGTGGGCGTGGCGCTCGGTGCGCAAGCCGGCGAGGCCCGATTGCGTGAGATCGTCACCGGCGGCGGATTCACAACACTGCGCCGGGTCGCCGAAACACCATTCAATATCGTGCTGGAAGCAACAGCGTCATGACGTTTGCGCAGATCATTGAATTCAGAACCAGACGGATCGACGATTTCAACAGCAACCTCGATGCCTGGATAAGCAGAACCACAGGCAGCCGCATCCCGCATCACGCGGTCCTGAGCCGGGACCGGGACACAGAGGATCGATACCTGCTGATAGTGGAATTCGCCTCCTACGAGAGCGGCATGGAAAACTCCAACCGCCCGGAGACCGCGGAATTCGCTGCGTTCCTCGCTGAGATCTCCGAAGCACCCCTGGCGTTCCAAAACCTTGACGTGATACGCGAAGAGGACCTATAGCAACACCGCCTGCCATGGACCGCGGGGTGAAGGCCGGGCTCATTTAGCATTGGCCACAGCAAGCAGCCGGCCTGGGAACACGACTCCAATCTATCTCCCCCACACGCCTACGCCAAACCCAATACGACTCCAAGGATCAAGAAAGCAAAGTACACACTTTGAGCAGAGTGGACGATAACGCCCATCCAAGTGCTGCGGAATCGCCAGCTTGGAAATGCATACAGGAAGACACCACTAACGACAGACCCAGGGATACCCCAAGGCTGGTGAAGGTGATAGAAACCAAAGAGCACCCCGTTTGCTGCCCAGCTCCACCTGCCAAATACGCCCTCCATCCTGGGCAGCAACACACCTCGAAACAGAAACTCCTCTCCCAGAACCGTATTGAAGATGGCATTGACCGCAAACAGGGCAAGGAACCACCAGGCGCCCACCAGTCGGTCAAGCATTTCCTGTGATTCAAAAACCGCGCCCAGGCTATATCCCGGAGGCTCGGCGAAAAAGGGGAAGAGCGAGACCCACAGGCCATCGACGTAAGACGTAAGGGCAAGTTCCCACACGATAATCCCGATCAGAAACGGGATCACCCACAACCACAACTTGCGGCGGGTTTCACCGGTTTTCGGATCGCGCGGCGTGTTGAGCCGCAACCTGCGCTTGACCGTCGCCCAGCGGAGATCGCCCTCTTCCTGGCGGACGATGATCATGGAAAGAACGAACAGCCAGATCAAACCGATCAAGAGCAGCACGAATCGGGTGACGCCCGCTCCCAGCGGATCCGACTTGAAATCAGGTGATACGGCAGGGAAAATGATCCAGCCGAGGATACCCATCGGCACGGCTGCCAGCGCCCAGATGCCCAGGATTCTGCCAAGGGAATACTGCTTCCCGGTCTCAGATGCTGCGTTTGCATGGGCGGCAGCTTCCATCTTCTCCTCCTGCATCTCAATAGTTCGATGCCTATTGGATCAAATCCTGCGGGTATTGTGGCGGGACATTCCTAAATCATTCGCTGCATTTTTGGAACAGCATGAGCTTTTCGGCCGCTGAGGGGGTTCCGAGGTCGAGGAGACTCCCACACGCTGGCTACACCACATCGGCGTCGCCCAAACCCCCTGGTGCTGATCAATGGCCTCGACATAGGCATCTTCCACCCCAGCGCCGGAGAAATCGTTGCCGTGGGTGACGGTGCGTTTTGTTGCGGCAGCCCGCCAGCAGCTGGGGCGGGCGGCAGATCAACGGCGGCGAAGCCCATCGAAGATGACCGCGAGCACGCGGTCGCGGAGTTTGGGTTCCACTGCTGCCGGTCCGCCGCGATACAAGTCGAGGTGATCAGTGCCAGGCTCGACGCCGGCAAACACCACAACTCCGCGCTCTGTCACATCGCCACCACGCTGCTGACCCGAATCGTCGCCTGCTGGCGGACCGGACGGCCCTAGGTGCTGCGCGACGTCGCCGACACTCCAGTAACAATCGACCACGCCCGCAAGATCATCGCCGAACGCTACCCGTACCCAAAGACCTCCGAGCCCGACGCAGAACCACCGACACAGCAAGAACGGACCGGCGAAATAAGGAGTCTGAGCTGTTCCCGGTTTCCCGGACTGATCTTGACCCAGTTTCGTGGATACGTCAGTGAGGAGTTGGGCTGCTTGGCATGGATGTGGTTTCGAACTTTAACGGGGTGTGCCAGCCCAAAGCGGAGTGGCGTCGGCGGCGGTTATGGAAGCCTTCAATGTATTCAAAGATGGCGTTCGCCAGCTCGACGCGGGTGTTCCAGCGTTTCCTGTTCAGCAGCTCGGTTTGCATCCGTCCCCAGAATGATTCGATGACGGCGTTGTCCCAGGGGTCGCCAACGGTGTGGCTGACTAGCCACCACCCAGCGCGATTCCGCCGGCGCCATCGGGTCGTCCCGGTATCCCGACGGTCGGCGCATCTGTCTGCTTGCCGCAGCGAGAGCACTCCATGTACAAGCCCTCGTTGTTTGGCGGATGGGTGTCGGGTGTGTGTCGCTCTTGGTACTTGTGTCGCCCGAGAAAGCAGCGCAGATCCTTCATGTGACCACCTCACAGTGATATTCAAGGCTAGGGTTCCGCAGCGTCCGCGGTCAATGATGAGCCTGCCGGGTCGAGGGCTAGCCGAACCCCCGGCTTAAGGTCGTGCACAGGTTCGCCGCGCTGACAGCCTGAACCGTCCTGGCTTTGGTGAAGTCCTCTATCGGAGGATGAAGCATGCCGAGGCAGTTTCCAGCCGAGTTCCGGCAGCGCGCGTTGCGGCTGCTGGGTGAGGCTCGACAACAGGAGCAGTACGAAACGGAGTGGGCCGCGATCCAGGCTGTCGCGTCCCGGCTGGGGGTGAATAGCGAGACGCTGCGCAAGTGGCTGCGCCGCTCTGAGATCGACGCCGGCACCAGGCCGGGGGTGACCACCGAGGAGCAGGTGGAGATCCGTCGGCTGAAGAAGGAGAACGCTGAACTGCGCCGGGCGAATGAGATTCTGCGGACGGCGTCGGCGTTTTTCGCGGCCGAACTCGACCGGCCGGCACCGCGATGATCCGCTACATCGATGAGCACAAGGATCGTTTCGGGGTCGAGGGGATCTGCCGGGTGCTGGGCGCCCAACTCGCCTGCGGGTTTCTCACCGCATCTGGGTACTGGCCGGCGAAACGCCGCGAGCCGGCTGCCCGCACGCTCTCAGCGACCGCGAGCTGCTGCCGGTTCTGGAGCGCCTGCATGCTGCGAACTACGGCGTCTACGGCGTGCGGAAGATGTGGTGGCTGCTCAACCGGGAGGGTCACCCGGTTGGCCGCGACCAGGTCGCTCGGCTAATGCGGGCCGCCGGGTTGCGCGGCGTCGTGCGTGGCCGGAAAGTCTTCACTACCAGGGCCGATGATCGTGACCAGCGTCCCGACGACTTGGTGCAGCGTCGGTTCACCGCCGCTGCACCGAACCGGCTGTGGGTGGCCGACCTGACTTACGTGCGCACCTGGGCCGGGTTCTGCTACGTCGCGTTCGTCGTCGACGTCTTCTCACGGATGATCGTCGGCTGGGCCGCTTCCTCCACCATGCGGACCGAGGACCTGCCACTGGTTGCGTTGGAGACTGCGGCGTGGACACGGGTGGGCAGCCTTCATCAGTTGATTCATCACAGCGACAGGGGCAGTCAATATCTGTCCGTGCGCTACACCGACCGGCTCGCCGAGCTCGGCGTCACCGGCTCGGTCGGCAGCCGCGGGGACAGCTTTGATAACGCGCTCGCCGAGACCGTCAACGGGCTGTTCAAGACCGAACTGATCAGACGCCGTGGGCCCTGGCGCAGCGTCGAGCAGGTCGAGCTCGCCACCCTGGAATGGGTCGACTGGTGGAACCAGCGACGCCTCCACACCGCGTTGGGCGGTATGAGCCCAGCCGAGTACGAAACCGCCTACCATCAAGATCACCAGCAGCCGGCACTGGCCGGTGCCACATAAACCGGACTTCACTAAACCCAGTGCGGTTCAGACCCAGACTGTCAACAACCTCCGTCAGTTTTAGACCGTCATCCGCTCCATGTCATCCGCTCCACGACGATGCACGTAGTCAGCGACGTTTCTACGATCTTGGGACGTTGGATTGAGCCTGCCGCGTGTACGAATTGACCTGCACACGCTGAACACATCGGGATGTAAGGATGCCGGCAGGAGGGCGATTCCCTGTGCAACAAGGGCCAGCCCGGTGGCGTACGAGTGTGCTCGCGAGCCTTCCAGTCGATCGTCCGCAGCCTGACTGCGATCCAAAGTCGGCGCCCCCAGTCATACCAGGCAGTTCCCGCCCGACAAAGGTCAGCCCGCTCATCCGTCAGGCCCTCCCGATCGTTTGAAATCGTAGTGCGCGATCATGTTTCGGTGATTCGATTCGAAGGCGGAACTGCGCCGCTACCTGGCCGAGGACCTCGCGGGACACGACCTCGACCGCTGGCGGTTGCACTACCGTCTGACCAAGCGCGAGGCATACTTCCAGCGGCTGCTCCGCAAGTCCGAGTACTGGGCCAACGTCAGGGCTGACCCCCTCGGCCGCGTCGTGTTCGCGTGGTATGCGATGCGGACGAAGCTGCTTGGTGAGCGGATGGGGTTCACGATCCCGCGCAACGTCTTCGGCCCAGGACTCTCTATCGCGCACGTCGGCACCATCACGGTCAACGGCCGCGCGAAGGTCGGGGCGCGCTGCCGCATCCACCAGGGCGTCACGATCGGCAACGGCGCAGGCGATCGGGACCCGGTGATCGGCGACGACGTGTTCCTCGGACCGAACTCCCTGGTCCTAGGCGTCAAGGTCGGCAATCGGGTCGAGGTCCGGCCGGGCGCAGTGGTGGTCAAGGACGTTCCGGACGACGTCCACGTGGCAGGCGTGCCCGCGCGGGTCCTCGAACACTAGCCACGTCAAGGGGCCGATCCGGGGGATGGTTGGACCTGGCAGCGGGTGCCGCTGGATCCGGCGGGATACTCACCGCCGATGTTGCGCTCTGACCTCTCTTGAATCAGTCCCGGATGCCGATGAGCATGACGTCGAGCAGCCGGCGGACCACCGGAAGGCTGGCAACACGATGCCGGAGCGTGCCCGGCAGCGCCGTTATCGCGCGCTCGAACGTCGCGACGAGCCAGGTCGGCGCTTCGAACTGACGTCCGCGCACGCGGATCAGCGCGCGAGTCCGTGTGAAGCCGACGTCCTTGAACAGGCGGTCCAGCTCCACGTAGGTGTACTCGTGCAGGTGGAATCCGCGAGCGACGGCGTCGATCCCCCGAGAGACATCGTGTGGTCCGTTCAGTCGGTTCGGCGTGATGCAGAAGTACCGTCCACCTGGCAGCAGCGCCTTGAATACGTTCTCCAACTGCTCGCGCGCATCGTCGGGGTGAAGGTGCTCCATGAGCTGGTTGGAGAAGATGAGAGTCGCCTCGACCGGAATCGACACGCCGTCGGACAGGACCAACTCCATGTTGGGTGCTGAGGCGCCCTGGATCACGGTGGGAGAGACATCGATCCCCCACGCCTTGCGAACCAGGGGAGCCACCTGCATCGTGAGAGCGCAGTCGCCCGAGCCGATCTCCGCGTAGATGGTCTCGCTGGTGAGGTACGGCGCAAGGGTGTCCATCAACTCGCGGATCATCTCATCTCGATGGTCGTGATCCTCCTTGTTCGTCAGCTGAACGTGGTACGGCACCTCACGGAACAGCTCCTCGTAGACAGCTGTGTAGAGCTCGGCGCGCTGAGCCTTCGTCGAGTTGCGCAGCCGATCCGCCAGGGCGACCTCCACGCGGTAATGGTGTGCGACCATCGGATCGTCAAGCGGGTTGGTTCGGCTCAATGTCCCTGCCTCTCATGCCGCGATTTCCCTCATGAGGGTAGCCGTAACTGGCCGCCGCGGTGAAGCGGCGGCTGCAGCACGCCCCCGGTTCGACGGGCCGATGGTAGGCGTACTGCGCTGGGGGGAGTCGTGATCGTGCTGATCTGCACACTGGCACTGGCGGGTTTGCTGCGGTTATGGAGCTCCGGGACTCCACGGCCTTTCCTGGATTCCGCCGGTCGCGCAGTCGCTGCCAGCATCTCGGAGAAGACGTGGGCTATCAACGGCGTCAAGCAAGACATGGTCATCCGCGGCCGCAACCAGAACAATCCAGTGCTGCTCTGCGGGCACGGTGGGCCTGGCATGCCCGATTACTTCTTGACGGAGCAGTACCCAACCAGCCTGGAAGACCTTTTCACCGTGGTCTGGTGGGATCAGGGTGGGAACCGGATTGTCGTATAACCCCGGCATCCCGCCCGAGACGATGACGATCGAGCAAGTTCGTCTCCGACACACTTGCGGTTACCGACTGCCTTCGGCATCGGTTCCACCAGGACAGGGTCTAATCTGCTGGGCCACTCATGGGGCCGCCTTATCGCCATCCAGGCAGCCGCCCGGTCTCCTCAGCGCTCCCTCAGACCGAATTCCAGTCTCGGCAATGAGCGCACATAGGCGCACCCACAGCACGGTGCGTTTGTGGCCTTCGGCACCTCTCGACCGTGGCCCAAATGGCCCCCGGAGGGTCCGGATCGGCGGCCTACTTGTCCTGTACAGCTCTTGAGGTCCGCCGGAACGGGGGCAAGCGGAAGTGTGAGCGGCGCCGGACCCTTACTTGGTCCTGGACGCGCTGACTTGAGACCGTTAAATGGGAAGTGGCGCCCAATGCAGATCATGGTGCCGTTGGTCACTTGCGAGGCGCTACAGACCGTCTGAGGCTTGTCATATGGCATTTGCACGCAAGATCGCGGGCATTGTCGGGACGGCAGCTGTCGTCTACGGAGCCTGGGTGCGCTCTCGGCTCATGCGATGGGGCGCAAGCGACGAGGAAGTCGCCGGGCGGTACCCCGGTGCCGAGGTGGTCCTCGACGGTGAAAGGGGGCCGACAATGGCCGTCACGATCGACGCGCCGCCGGATCAGGTCTGGCCGTGGCTCGTTCAGATGGGGGGGACCGTGGCTGGTGGTACTCCTGGACCGCCTCGACAACGCCGGCCGCCCAAGTGCCCAAAGGATTCACCCTGAGTGGCAGGACCTCGCTGTCGGGGACCACGTGAAACTACTGGACACGCCGCTACGGCCCCAGGGGCGCTTGGGAAGTTGCAGCACTTGAACCGAACCGATTCTTAGGACTGTATGGATTGACCGATCTGCGACTGCGCAACCTCGACCCGAAGCAGCCGCGGCCATCGTGCTACACCGAAGGACTATGGGGTTACCTATTGAACGAGTTCCCTGGCGGGCGCACACGTCTCGTTATCGGCGGCTATGAAGCCATCCGCCCTCGATGGCTTGGACGCCTCTCCTCCTATTTCCCGGTTGTCTGGGTTATGCAGGCACGGACGTTGGCCGTACTCAAGCGGAACATCGAACGAGCGGCCCGTGCACGAACGCAAGCGGTCGCCTCTGGAAGGACCGTATAACTTTGGGCCCACCGGGTCACGGGCTCACATCCAGGTTATGTTCGACCCTTTGCGCCTCCCGGAGGGGAGCCGGCTCGGGTTGAAGGGGCGCCTGGTCTCACATTGGGCGGGACTTGACTTGCGGCAGGGGATCGATTCCGAGCGCCTCAGTCATCGGACTGCGGCAGTCAGGCTGGTCGGCCCTGTGAATGGTGGACTATCGGCCATGCCTGGAGGCGGTCCCGAAGACGACGATGCAAGCAGGATGCTTTTAGGTCGCACGACAACTGCGAATTTGGCCCTGAGCATGCCGGGCGGATTCCAGTGAACGTCGCAACACCTGACAATTAGGCGAGGTTGCGATGGAACCATCTCGCGGCAATGCATGCGGGTCGTGCGCTGACGGAGAAACAGGATCGGTTCGTTCGGTTGGTCGGGCAGGGAGTGAGCAATCGGGAGGCGTGCCGGATCGTCGGGATCAATCGCAGGACCGGGACACGTTGGCGGCTCGGGCGCAGATTCCGAACGACGGCGGGTAAGGCAGTGCACTATCCGCCCGTGTGCATGCTGACGCCGCCGAAGCGGCACCCTCGGTATTTGTCGCTGGATGAGCGGATGGTGATCGCTGACCTTCGGCGAGAGAAGCGCACCGTGCGCGAGATCGCGCGAGAGTTGGGTCGTTCCCCGGCGACGGTCAGCAGGGAGCTTCGGCGCAACGTCGACGACCTCGGCCGTTATCTGCCCTGCATTGCGGACCGGGCCGCGTCCGAACGCATCGTACGGCCGCGTGCCCGACGGGTGATGGTCAATACCGAGCTGCGGGCCTTGTTGGTGGATCTGCTGGGCAAGCGGTGGAGTCCGGAGCAGATCGCGCACGAGCTGCACGAACGGTTCGCAGACCAGCCTGCCCGGCGCTTGTGCACCGAGTCGATCTACCAGGCGATCTACGACCCCGACGCGCCGGTAACCCGGCCGGCCAAGCGCCGCCGCCGACGCCGGCGGCGGCGCTTGGTCCAAGGCCGGGAACGCTGCGGCCGGCTGGCCGCGATGACGATGATCGCCGACCGTCCGGCAGAGGTGGCCGACCGAATCCAGGTCGGGCACTGGGAGGGCGATTGCATCATGGGCGCCCAGAACCGGTCAGCGATCGGCACTCTGGTCGAGCGGCGCACCCGCTACCTGACCCTCATCCATGTCCCGACCGGCAGACTGACCGCCGAAGCGATGCGGAAGGGCATCATCGCAGCGCTGGCACAACTCCCGCCCCGCTGCGCCGCACGCTGACCTGGGATCAGGGCAAGGAACTGGCGATGCACCAACACATCAGCGCCCAGACCGGCACTCGGGTGTTCTTCTGCGACGCCCACTCGCCGTGGCAGCGCGGCTCGAATGAGAACACTGCGAGTCTTGTGGTGGTCCGACCGGGCTGGTCCGGCAGGCTGGTGCCGGCCGCATGAGGTGACTCTCGAGAACACTGGACGCCGGTAGGTGTGCCTTGCGTTGGACACGTCCCTCGAGTGGCCGACACCGACCTGGCCCACTCGTCTAGGCTTGATCAGGAGCTTGTCCGCCTTGAGGCGTGACCCTTCACAGTGCTGCCACGACAGGTGACCTCTTCCAGGCCGGTGCCGTCCAAGATCAGATTACGAAAGGACAACGCCAAATGGTCATGCTGGCCGAGCACTACGAGTTCGTCATCGGCGGGGACCCCGACGCGACACCATCGATGCTCCTATGTTCGTCAAGGTCCAATGCGTTGCTGATTGACTGCGGACTCGAGTTGCGACTGCGGTGCAGCATGAGCTGCCCCCTGGTCCGCCAGGATGGCACGGTCCTCGCCGGCGTCAAGGCCGAGGCCCTTCGGGTGGCCTGCGGCCAGCCTTGACTCCGGCTGCGGGCGGGGCTGTTCGGCGGAGGTGGGAGCAGCTGCTTCACGGGTCACACCGATTGAGTGGTGGGTTCGGGGATCGGCAGGACGGTTGGCGATGGCGAACTGGGTCTGGGCAGCGCTGCGTAGATCTCGCGGGCGATGTAGCGCTTGAGGCAGCGGATGATCTCGCGTTTGCTCAGGCCTTCGGCGGTGCGTCGTTGCGACGTAGTCGCGGGTCGGCTGGTGGTGGCGCATGCGGACGATGGTGACGATGTAGAGGGCGCTGTTGGCGGCTCGGTCGCCGCCGCGGCTGAGTCGGTGCCGGCCGCTGGTGCGGCCGCTGCTGGCCGGCTGTGGGGCGACGCCGCAGAGTTTGGCGAAGGCGGCCTCGTTGCGGATCCGGTCGGCGTTGTCGCCGGCGGTGACCAGGAACTGGCCGGCGATCTCGACGCCGACGCCGTGCAGCTCGACCAGTGTCTGGGGCGGCGACCCGGACGAGGGCCTCGATCTGGTGGTTGAGGGCCTTGATCTCGTGCGTCGAGCGCCTTCCAGCGGCGGGCCAGGTCGCGCAGGGCGGTCTTGACGCCGGCCAGCAGCAGCCGATCGGGGTCGCCGGCCAGAGCGAGGAGGTCGTCGGTCTCGGGGCGCAGCCGCAGGCAGCGGTTGACCAGGGTCCGCTTGGTCAGCACGACCAGCTCGTCGCGCAGCGGTGACGGGGCGCCGATCATGACGCCCCACAAGGTGTTGAAGGCGCTGGGTGCGGGCCTTGACCGCGCTGGTGCGGGTGACCCGCAGGGTGCGGATCACCTCGACCATCCCGGACTTGGCTTTGGGGGTCGCGGTCGAGGTCTGACCGAGCACGGCTCGGGCGATCTGTTCGGCGTCGAGCCGGTCGGACTTGCCGTCCATGTGCCGGGCCAGCCGGTTGGGTCGGTTCACCTCGACGACCCGTTCGCCGGCTGGTGAGCGCCCGGGTCAAGGTGGCTCCGAACGAGCCGGTGCTCTCCACCCCGATCGCGTGCGACCTGGCCGTGGCTGCGCATCCAGGCCAGCAGCGGCTGGTAGCCGCGCGTCGTTGGCCGGGAACTCCCGGTGGCCCAGCAGCCGGCCGTGATCGTCGATCGCGGCCGCGTAGTGGGTGTGCTTGTGGGTGTCGACGCCGCCGATCACGGTGACACTCGCTGGTGCGTTGTCATGCTGGGATTCGCTCCTCCGTTAGGGCTGATCTGACGGATGGGGCGAACCGGCCGGACGGGCGACAAGTCTGTGACGGGGCTTCTAGTCCAAGCTCCTATCAGGTCAGTTCCGTCTGGCCGGTGCGCGCCACGGCGCTGCACCAGAGCCCGGCCGACAAATCGAACGCAGGACACCGTGGTCACACCTTGGCCGGGGTCAGACCGGGCCGGTGCAGCGCCACGCCAAGTCTTCACACACTTTGCCAAGGTCAGGCACGCACTCGATGTCGGCCCGTAAGTCTGTCGAAGACGCCGACGTATGCTTCCCGCTGGTACGGCCAGCCAAGCTCCTCCTGGATCCGAGCGCGTCCTGTCCTACCCATCGTTTCTCGCTTGGTGCCGTCGTCGAGCAGCTCAACGATCGCCCGGGCATATCCCGCCACGTCGCCGCTGGGGATATATGACGCAGCCTTCCCGGCCGATACTCGCGTCTCCTTGAGATCGAACGCCACGACCGGCAATCCAAAGGCCATGTACTCCAAAGTCTTGTTCATCGTGGAGACGTCGTTCAGCGGGTTCTTCGGGTCGGGAGAGAGCCCTACCTCGGCCGTTGACAGTACGTCGACTACGGTTTCGTCCGGAACCCGGCCGGGCAGCTCCACGTAATCCTTCAGTTCTAGTTGGTCGCGCAAAGCCACGATCTGGTCATAGCTGTCGCCACCGCCCATGAACGTGAATGCGATGTCATGACGACCCAAGTTGTGGACGATGTGTGCTGCGGCCTTGATCGCGAGGTCGACGCCGTCCTGGGGCCCCATGACGCCGATATAGGCGACCAAGTGTTGACGCCCGCGTCGTAGCGCCGGCACTGCGGCCTTCTGGCGGAGCCGCTCCTCGTCCGGACCCGTACGCACTACGGTGACATCTGCCGGTGCCTTACCACCTCGGCGCACCGCGATCTCGGCATAGGACGCGTTCGTAGAGACGACGCGGTCCGCCGTGCGGAAGGTCGCCTTCTCCAAGGCCAGCAGTCCTCGTCGGGGCAAAGCGCTCTGTCGCGGGAAGCGGGAGTCGTACAGCTCAGGGCAGAGGTCGTGGTGATCGAATACGAACCGCGAGCCATCCCGGTGACGCAAGCCATGCGGCGATGGGCCAGAAGATGTCCGGGGGGTTGCACGCCTGCAGCACGTCGAACTTGCCCTCGCGACGAGCACGGAGCACGAGCGCGGCAGTCGCCAGAAACGAGTACGCGTACTCCAGCACGAAGCCGAGCGCCCCGCCCCCCGGCGCGTAGGGACGGTACTTCAGCAGCGTCACGCCCTCGCGTACTTCGTACCCAGAGTCGCCCTTTCCCTTCGGGCAGACG
Source organism: uncultured Actinomycetota bacterium (assembly GCA_963754965.1). Taxonomy (GTDB): domain Bacteria; phylum Actinomycetota; class Actinomycetes; order Propionibacteriales; family Propionibacteriaceae; genus Microlunatus. The sequence continues at coordinate 6,592 of CAVWIA010000005.1, read as the reverse complement.
ACTGTGACGTCGTAGCCCGCCGCGGTGAGTGCCTTGGACTCCAACCACACCCGACGGTCGAAGGGCACCGGCAAGTTCTGAACGATGATGAGAGTCCGTGGTCGCGAACTCGCCTCGCGCTGGTCAGTCACACCGCCCACCCGACTCCCTCATAAGCGGGCAGGCGTTCGATGTCAGCGCCGAGGCGCCCGTGCAGGTCGAGGATCCAGGCAGGTGGTGCTGCGCGCAGCTCGCTCGAGACCGTCGGATCAGACGTCGCGACCACTGCCGCATCAGACCCTTGGAGGGCGTCGCGCGGCGTCGCAGAGAGCAATCGACGCAAGTGCGGAAGGCGGCTCTCGATGTATTGAAGGTTGGAGCCGATCAGGCGCTCGGGGTTGACAATCGGGTCGTAGATCCGGACCTCGAAGCCCTTGCCGATGAGCCGCTCGGTCAGCTCGACGTTCGGGCTCTCCCGCAGGTCGTCGGTGTTCATCTTGAAGCTCAGTCCGAGCATGGCGACCTTGCGAATGGACGTGGCGATGAGCCGGTCCACGACGTCGGCGATCACCCGTTCGTTGGTCTGGGCAATGCCGGCGAGCAGCGGCACGTCCAGCGCGTTCACCCGAGCCATGTCGAGTAATGACCGTAGGTCCTTCGGAAGGCAAGAGCCGCCGAAGGCGAATCCGGGCATCAGGTAGGCGGGGGAGATATTGAGGAGCGTGTCCTCGCTGAAGACTTGCATGACTTGTCGGGAGTCGACCCCGTACAGGCGGAAGATGCGCCCCATCTCATTGGCGAAGGAGACTTTCGTCGCATGGAATGCGTTACATGCGTACTTCAAGGCCTCGGCGCTGCGGACATTCACCAGCCTGATGTCGCGGTCCAGGAACGAGAACATCTTGGTCATCAGGTCAGTAACGCGCTGATCCACGGTTCCGAGGACAACGAAGGGCGGGTTGAAGAAGTCGGTGACCCCTGAGCCCTCCCGGAGAAACTCAGGGCACATCGCCGTTCCCAGAGCCCAACCGTCGGCCGGCTTCCATGCTCCCGCAAGGATGGTGCTGACCAAGCCATCCCCCGTTCCCGGCGGAACGGTGCTCCTCACGACGACCGCGTGAAAACCCGATGAAGGCGGTGCGGCAGCTGCTATTCCGCGTCGAATGTCGGCCAGCGCACGTCGCAGGTAGGTCAGGTCGGTGCCGCCTTGTGATAGAGAGGGCGTACCGACGCAGAGCAAGGAGGCGTCTGCCCGGTTCAGTGCCACGACCGGATCGGTGGTCGCCCGGAGGTCGCCACGATCGACCGCAGCAGCTATCAGGTCGTCGACGCCGGGCTCGACGACCGGACTGTGCCCGGCTCTTATCTGGTCGACCTTTGTATCGTCGACGTCCACTCCACATACTTCGTGACCCTGTGAAGCCAGGCCGGCCGCCGTCACGGTGCCGACGTAGCCCAGGCCGAAGACGGCGATCCTCATTGCTTCCCACCTTGATCGTTTCTCAATTGGCCCTGCGACCAACGACTCCAACCAAAGGCAGCGGTGATGGCCAGCAAGCTGGTGACAGCAAGTGGACCCCCAATGTCCGTTGGCCAGTTCCCCATACGTCATGAGGCCGGGCCCATGGACGGACAATCAGGTCATACGTGCGCACTAGCCCCAGGTGGACAGAAATGGCCAACGCAATGAAGGCGTCGATAGCGATGCACCATCGAATGATCTGCACGTGCGGCGCGCGACGGATCGTCGATTCGTTCTGACGTGCGACAAGAATCGCAGCTGTCGTCGGCGGAGTCTCGTGTGGCCAAACGGTTCGGTCGGCACAGCGCTGTGGCCTGCGACCCGAAGGTTTGCCTGATCGGGCCAGGGCAGGTGCCATTGAGCTTGACCGGAGGGAATGTGACGCCGCCAAGTCCGTCATGGCGCACCGGCTGAAGGTCTGTCTGTCCGCCCGCCTACTGACTCTGATCCGCGCCGGTTCGCCAGATCGTGCCGACGTCGAGCCGCGGCCGATCTGCGCTGCGGGTGCGCCTCTAGACGCGCCACACGAACTGGCTGTGCCATTCCCCCGAACACCCCCGTGCCCATAACCGCCCCCCAGCGGAGCACTGCCCCGAACCCAGGCCCAGAATGTTCCAGCATCGTGCCCGGCGGGGAAGAGGCCTCCGGCCGTGCCCGTGTCTGCATCGCTGCTAGGACCTGGCACTACGACGGTATCTTGACTCTTGCCCACTTCCCATCGCCGATGCCCAATCGTGATTACATTCGGAGATCAAACTGAACCGGATTGGTGCTTCCGGCACCTTGTAATCCGCTCGTTATGTTGGGGCCCTTCAGCCTTCGCCGCGCCAATTGAGTGTCAGGAGCTGGTCAGCGGGTCTCGATCAAGATCAACTTTATGGCTCACAGGTGCCGGTAATGCAGCATGGTGGGTCCGGGATCCGGCGCTCGTCGGGCGCTGGACCACCAGATGGTGTCGAAGCCGGCAGCGATCTGGCCCTTGCCTGAGACCTCGGTTCCCGCGGCCGGTGGGGTCGACATCGAGCTGACTGGGGAGTGGCCAGTGGCGGATCAAGCGCCGATTTGCGACAGTTCGGCCGTCAGCAGGCGCAGTGGCCGGGCCATCCGATCGCTATCCGACATGATCGTCACTTCAGCCGGCCAAGGGATGGCCAGAGTCGGATCGTCGTAGGCGATCGTCAGGTCCTCCGACGGGTCATGAGCCCTGTCGATTCGGTATGCCGTGTCGGCCGTCTCGGTCAAGACCTGGAAGCCGTGGGCACAGCCGGGTGGGACGTAGATCGAGCGCTGGTCCGTGCCGTTGAGCTCGAAAGACAGCCAGCGTCCATAGGTCGCGGAGGCCGGGCCGTAGATCAACAACGACATCAAAGATCGCTCCTGCGGAGCATCGGACCAGCTTGCCTTCGCCTCGACCGACCCGGACGTGTAAGCCGCGGATGACGCCGCCGACCGAACGGGACATGCTGTCCTGAACGAAGGCGCAGGGGTCGAGGCCCGCTTGTCGCGCAATCTCCGCATCGAAGGTTCGGCTGAAGAAGCCGCGCTGATCGAGGTGAGGGCGTGGAGTGAAGACGAGCAGGCCGGGAATCTCAACGGTCGTCACTTCCATTATGGCTGCTCCCGGCAGATTCCGCGCACTGCAGCGATTTCGATGACGGCGTGCAGACCGGGCTCCACGCGGGACTGCGCCTTTTCGTTTCGCTGACAATGGGCATGACTTGACTGCACAGAGCGGTTCTCGATAACGGCCGGTCTCGAGACCGCGCTGAAGTATATTGCTCGTGGCCTAGATACGGATTCGGCTTCCAGCAGATCTTCGACGGCCCAGGAATCAGGACCCGTGTACAACACGGTGAGGAGGCTGTTGTGCGAGTGCTCGTCGACGGCGACCGCGGCTACATCGGTGCTGTGCTCGTCCCATTCGTTCAAGCTGCCGGACACGAGGTCGTCGGGCTCGATGTCGGTTGGTACGACGGATGCGACTTCGGGCCCCAGCCGGACGGATATGAGCAGCGGACCGGAGACATCCGCGATGTGACGCCCGACGACCTCGAGGGGTTCGACGCCGTGATTCATCTGGCGGCGATCTCCAACGATCCAATCGGTCACCTTCACCCGCAGGCAACCTATGGGGTCAACGCGCACGGCACCGTCCATATCGCCTCGATGGCCAAGGCGGCCGGCGTTCCTCGCTTCCTGTTCTCGTCCTCGTGCTCTCTCTACGGTGCGGCCGGCGACAAGCCGGTCGACGAGACCGCTCAGTTCAACCCGGTGACCCCGTACGGCGAAAGTAAGGCCATGGCTGAAGAGGGCTTGGCCAAGCTGGCCGACGACGATTTCAGTCCCACGTATCTGCGCAACGCCACGGCATACGGATCCTCGCCGAGGTTGCGAGCCGACATTGTGGTCAACAACCTGACCGGAACGGCCTTCACTCAGGGCAGTGTGCGTCTTCAGTCGGACGGGAGCCCGTGGCGACCGCTGGTGCACATCGAAGACATCTCCCGAGCGTTCGTCGCTTTGCTTGAGGCGCCCCGCGAGGTGATCCACAACCAGGCCTTCAACGTCGGCCGTGACGAGGATGTCGTGCAGATTCGCACCATTGCGGAGCAGGTCAGCGAAATCACCGGCGCCCCAGTCAGCTTTGCCGAGGGCGCAGGACCGGATACGCGCAATTATCAGGTGGACTTCACCAAGATCAGAAGCCAAATTCCCGCATTCGAGCCGCAGTGGACCATCCCGCAGGGAATCGAGGAGATCTGGACGGATGCCCACGAGCGCGGGCTGAGCGTCGACGACTTCGAGGGTCCACGGTTCGTTCGCTTGCGGCAGATCCAGCGCCTTGCCGACGAGGGCCGGCTGGATCTGACTGACCTGCGACTCCGCCCGGTGCCCGCGGGGAGTCTCCTTCACTAAAGCGCCGGATCGATCTCTGGGACCAGCACGACGGGCCTGCGTTCCTGCAGACGTCCCTCACGCCAGAGCGCCCAGGGACTGATGCCTCGGCGGTATTGATCTTCCAGTGCGGCTCGCTCCTTGAGCGTGTCCATGGGCGCCCAGAAGCCGTCGTACTGCACGGCACGCATTCGACCGTCGGCGGCGGCACGCCGGCACCCGTCCATGACCAGATCCTCGCCCTCGTGCAGGTAGTCGAAGATTCCGCGCCGCAGCACGAAGTAGCCGCCGTTGATCCGCATCGACATATCGGCCACAGGCGTCAAACCCGTTACGCGGCTGCCGTCCGACATCTCCAGTACGTGGAATGAGTCTTGCGGCTTCACCGCGAGCAGCTGCGCTACGGCATCGCTCTTCGTGAACTGCGTCGAATGAGCTCGTGCATCGGCGCATCTGTCAAGACGTCCCCATAGTTCGCGAGGAAGATCTCGTCCGTGCCGAGATATGGACGCACCCTCCGCAGCCGTTCCCCGATCGCGGTGTCGAGTCCAGTGTCGATGAAGGTGATGCTCCAGTCACTGATATCGGTATCCAACAATTCGATGTCGTCGCCGCCCTTGCGAAGCACGAAATCGTTAGAGGTGGTCTCCCGATAGTTAAGGAAGTAGTCCTTGACCGCCTCGGCGCCGTACCCGAGACAGAGAATGAACTCGGTATGGCCGAAGTGGGCGTAGTAGCGCATGACATGCCAGAGCACTGGCCGGCTTCCGATAGGCATCATCGGCTTGGGAAGCGATTGGTTGTCTGCCCGCATGCGCATGCCGAGCCCGCCGCAGAATAGAACTACCTTCATCTCAGTTCCTCGCAGAAATCGGTGAAAACACTTCGAATTTCGGGAGACAAGCGACGAGCTTGCCTCCCCAGTCGCTCACGTAGTCAAGTTGGGCGGCAATCTCGGTGCGGAGATTCCACGGCATGATGACGACGTAATCAGGGCGCTCCTCGGCCAATCGTTCCACTGGATATATCGGAATGTGAGTGCCGGGAAGGAAGAGCCCGTGCTTGTGCGGATTCCGATCGACGGTGAATTCCATGAGATCCGCGCGGACGCCGCAGTGATTCAGCAGAGTGTTGCCCTTGCCAGGAGCGCCATAGCCCGCCACGCGCTTCCCGGCACGCTGGCAACCGATGAGGAACTCGACGAAGTCGTTGCGGACCGCAGCCACCTGTGCCGCGAAGCCGTCATGGCCCTGGACGGTATCGAGGCCGGCCGCAGCCTCGTCGGCGAGAACGCGCGCAACCGAGGCGCTAACCTGTCTGCGGACGCGGATGGCACTGACCAGATGCGCATCGAGCCGCCATGGGTCGGAAGTTCCTCGATATCGACCACTGTGAGATCAGCGGCGGCCAGGACCCGCTGGGCGGTCAGCAGAGAGAGATACGAGAAGTGCTCGTGGTAGATGGTGTCGTACTCGTTGCCCTCGATAAGTCTGAGCAGGTGCGGAATCTCGATGCTCACAAAGCCGGTGTCCGCCACCAGGGCCCGCAAGCCCTTGCTGAAGTCGACGATATCGGGGACGTGAGCGAAGACGTTGTTGGCAACGACGAGGTCCGCTCGGCCGTGCCGAGCGGCGACGTCCAGGCCGGTCTGCTCGCCGAGGAATAGCACCTCGGTGGGTATTCCTTTGCCCAGTGCGACCTCAGCGATGTTGGCGGCCGGCTCGATGCCGAGCGATCTGATGCCGCGAGCGACTGCGTGCTGCAGCAGGTAGCCGTCGTTGCTGGCCACCTCGACGACAAAGGAGTTATCCCCTAACTTCAGCCGATCAGCGGACTGGTCGACGAATGACCGCGCATGCGCGACCCACGAGTCGGAGAACGACGAGAAGTAGGCGTAGTCGGAAAAGATGTCCTCGGGCGGGATGTATGCCGGAAGCTGAACCAGGAGGCACTTTTCACAGACACGGACGTGCAGCGGATAAAAGGTTTCACCGGCGTCGAGCTGGGAGGCATCCAGATAGCTTTCGCACGGTGGTGACATCCCGAGGTCGACGAATGTATGCCGGAGTTCAGCCGAGCAGAGTCGGCAGCTGGGATAGGACATGAAGTGTTCCGATTTCTCTAGCTAATGAGCTCCGCGACGGGTGAGCACGGCGAAGAATGTCTTCCACAAGATCAGTAGATCGAGCGTGAATG
>CAVWIA010000004.1:0-414881 GCA_963754965.1 uncultured Actinomycetota bacterium | reverse complement strand
CGGCTACTGGAACGGCATCGTTCGCATCGGACGATTCGACACCACGATGGAACTGATCGAACACCAACATGACAACTTCCAGGTCACCATCGAACGCGCCTGATCACCCCTGAGGTAACGAGGGCGTGCTGCCACTCCCACCGCCGCCCCAGAGGCTGTCCGGGCAGGACCTCCGTTCCGACTTCCTCGGATCGACCATTCACCAACACATAGAAGGAGAACTGACACTGTGAACCCGATCTACGACTTCACCGGGCAAGTGGCACTCGTGACCGGTGCCAGCTCCGGCATGGGCCTTGCCACTGCACGCGCCTTCGCCGAAGCCGGGGCCGCCGTCGTCCTCGCCGATATCAGCGAGACCACGCTCAGTTCAGCTGCCGATGACCTGACCGCTATCGGCCACCAGGTGCTGGGCGTTCGTTGTGACGTGTCCGACGAAGACAGCGTGGCTGCCATGGTGACCGCAACCGTCGAGACGTTCGGCCGGCTCGACATGGCGTTCAATAACGCCGGCATTCAGGTTCCGCCCAGCGATGCCGCCGACGAACCAGCCGAAATCTTCGACCGTGTCAACGCGGTCAACCTGCGCGGGGTGTGGGCCTGCATGAAACACGAGCTGGCTCAGATGCGCGCCCAGGGCAGTGGCGCGATCGTGAACTGCTCCTCCCTCGGTGGTCTCGTCGGACTCCCCGGCCGGGCCGCGTACCACGCATCCAAACACGGCGTGATCGGGCTGACCACCAGCGCCGCCCTGGAATACGCGCCCCGCGGGATCCGCATCAACGCTGTCTGCCCCGGCACCATCGAGACCCCGATGGTCGCCGACATGATCACCAAGGGCGAGCTCGATCGGGCCGAAGCCGCCGCGGCGACACCGATCGCCCGACTCGGCACGGCCGAAGAGATCGCCGCATCCGTGCTCTGGCTGTGCAGCCCGGGAGCGGGATACGTCGTCGGCGTCGCCCTCCCCGTCGACGGCGGCTACACAGCACAGTGACACACAACCCAACCCCCGGCACCTGGACCAACCTTCAGCGAAACCGCTGCACTGTCGCCGGGGTTCACGTTCGCACAACGCGGCGCTGCGGGCCCACAGTGACATGTCGAGCGTTCATCGGGCCGTTCGCGCCGGGATCCTCCTGGGCCATGCGGCGCAGCCGGGTCATCTTCCGCACGGTGACGCCGTTGCCGCACCAGTCGACCGCCCCACGCAGCGAAAGACCCTCGTCGTCGGTCATCGCCAGTAGCGCCCGGCCAGCGCGCCGCTCAGCCTCCCGGACCATTAGCATCACGTTCACCGAGCGGTCAGCACCGCGGCCGCCAGACCTTCGAGGCGGCGTCTCGGTCGGCACGGTATGTGCGCATTGCCGCCCGGGCATCTAACGCTGGGCGCCGCACCGCTTGCCTCACCGACTGCTGACACATCGCATCTCCCCTATCGACACCGGCCTTTCACTCAGCCGTAAGCAGCTGCCGACGACTCGAGCGGTCATCACCGACGATGGCGACCTGGTTCACGTACCCCCAACCGACCTCAAAATCCCATGTGCGACACATCTGATGCACCGCCGGAAGTCGCCCGGGTCGGCGTGACCGCCCCGGCGATATGTACCCCTTTGGGTGGGTGTGACGATGAGCATGCACAAGCTCACAGCCGGGTCCGGGTATGACTATCTGACCCGGCAGGTCGCCGCCGTTAGATCATGCAAGGTCAGCGGTTCGAACAGCAAGGCATGCGCCGCCACCCCAGACTCGGCCATTTCCTGCGCGTCTGTACTGCTCGTCATGCGATCACATTCCGGATAGTCATCGCGCCGCTGCTCCGAGCGACCGGCCCCGACGATCCAGTCCTGCAGCTGGGGAAAGACGCCCGTCGGGAAGCCCGCTACGGAGCGCGTGACCGCCGACATACCAGGCCGTGTCAGCCGCCGCGCGCCGGTCGTCAAGGTGCGGATGCCAGCCCAACTTCGCCCGCGATCGCCCGCAACGCCGAAATGATGTCGCCCTGAACTGGCTGGACCTGCACGCACACATGGTCAGCGCCGGAATCAAGGTGCGCCCGAACCGCGGCGGCCAAGACCGCCGCGTCGCCATGGGCGACCAGTCGGTCCACCAGGTCGTCGCTGCCCTCCCCAGCCAGGTCAGCTTCGCTGAACCCGCCCCGCAACATCGTGGTCCGGTAATTCGCCAGCTTCAGGTACCGGCGCAGAAACTTGCGGGCGGTACGCCGAGCCGAATCCGGGTCGGCATCGAACACGACGGTCTGCTCGGGAGCAACCAATGCGTCCGGTCCCAGAATCCTCCGAGCTTCCCGAGACTGCGACGGAACGGTCAGGTACGGATGCGTGCCGGCACTCCGTGCGGCCGCCAGATCCAGCATCCGCGGACCCAACGCCGAAAGCACCCGGGCCTCTTGCGGCACGCCGTGCTCGTCCAAAACGTCGAGATACCCGGCCATCGCATCAAGCGGGCGTACCCGCTCCGGTGTCGCCTCACGGTGACCGGACCCAATGCCAAGCAGCAGCCGCCCCGGATATCTGGCCTCGACGCGGTGATAGGAGTCGGCGAGCTCGGCCGGATCCGACTTCCAGATGTTGACGATGCCCGTCGCCAACTGCAATGACTCGGTCGCATCGAGCAGATCCTCCGCCGCGCGGAGATCCGAGCCCGGCGACCCGCCCTGCCAGATCGTGCCGAAACCCAACTCCTCAATGGCCTCGGCCATGGCCGGGTCGAGATCGTTAACCCCGCGCCAGACGCCAACCGCGCCGAGACGGTTACTCCAGGTCATGCTCGTTCTCCCCGACTCTCATGAGCCGCAGCTCTGTGCCAGCCCGCGACCCGTCCGTCGCCGGCCCATCCGTTCACTCAGGCAAGAGCTAGTGGATTCGGCCGCCGACCCCGGCCGACCCAACCTACGACACGACGGCGCGCAACCGACAGAGTCGCCGCCGGAAGCCGCTGGCTCGACGCCGGCACATATCTGCGAATGAAGCATCTCGATGTAAAACGTTGGTGTGTTGAGCGGGCTTACCTGCCTCCTCTACCCATCCGACATCAGTGACGATTAGGTTGGCCGCCGCACCGATGAGCCACTTCACTCGCCGCTTTCTATTTCTGGCTTCCCGCAATGATCGCCAGCCCGGGATTGACGGTCTTAGGGAATCGGCTAGGGACAGGCATTTCAAGAATCGAGGTGGCGCGATGGAGGACCGGCTGCTGTACCGGGTTCCCGAGGTTGCCCTGATCTTGAACATCAGCCGATCAAAGGTGTACGAGCTGTTCGCTTCGGGCGAGCTTGAATCCGTGAAGATTGATCGCATTCGTCTGGTGCGGAGCTCTGATCTGCGCGCCTATGTTGATCAGCTCCAATCTGTCGGCAATCTGCCTGACCGGTGCTGAGTGGTTGACTTCCCAAAATGTGCCGTCGGCAATGCGTTCGACATGCCAGCATCGGCTGTGAACATCAACTGACCGCGGCCGATCCCACGAACTGTGATGCACTCGGCGGCCGCAGGCCTTTCGAGGAGCTGGTCATGCGATTAATTTTCGCTCTGCTGGTCAACAGCGGCTTGCGGAGAGGCGAAGCGCTGGCCGTCCACTGGTCCGACATTGATTTCGGCGCCAAGCTGCTGAGAGTACGTGGCACCTTGGCCCGAGTGGACGGCGAGCTCGTTGTGACCGAAACGAAGACAGCGAAGTCACGCCGAGTCATACCGCTCTCCCCCACGGCGAGAAGGTCTTGCGCGACATGCGCACCAGGCAGATGGCTGAGCGGCTCGAGGGCCGGCCCAGCGGCCCACTGTGCCGCAGCCCCAGCCGCTCATGACGCTTGCTTCGAGTACGGGCCGCTGCACCTACTTCTCGACGAGGCTCCCGAGCTGCGTGCCGTGGGCGTGGATATGCTGGGCGGCGAGGGTGCTCCACCCGGGTTTCAGGGTACGGACCCAGGCCTCCACGCCGGCAATGTGGACGGTTGCAGCCGCGTAGGCGAGGTCCGCGTCGTGGGCGTCCAGCGCGTCAGCGATGAGCCGGTGCTCCTCCAGGGTGCGTTCGAGCACGCCGGGCAGGGTCTGTCCCCGCCATACGCGCATCCGGACGGTCGGCGCCGCGAGGCCGTCGAGCAGTACCGACAGCAGTGGATTGCCCGCAGCGCGAGCGATGGCATGGTGGAACTCCCAGTCGAGCTCGATGTACTCACCGACCTGGTCGAGGTCTGAGCGGATGTAGGAGCGGATCTCCTCGAGGTCTACGGCGTTGACCCGGGTGGCGGCCAGGGCGGTGGCGGCTGGCTCGAGGATCCGTCGGACGGCGACAAGGTCCGGAATCGCGTCCTCACGCTGCAGGTCAACGGCCAGGCCGAGGGCACCGAGCAGCAGTTCGGGGCCTAACCCGGTGATGTAGCTGCCGTCCCCTTGTCGGGTGTCGATCACGCCCAGCATCGTCAGCGCCCGGACGGCCTCGCGAAGGGAAGTGCGGGAAAGTCCCAGGTTGGCAGCGAGATCCGCCTCGGGAGGTAGCCGGTCACCCGGCGCCAACTCACCAGTCAAAATCATGTGCCGGATGCTGGTGATCGCGTCGTCGGTCACACTCATCCGGTTTCGTCGGCCGGTTGCCTTTGCCGCCAGAGACCGATCGGTGGTCGGCGCTCCGGTGGCTGATCGGTTGATGATCAACGCTCAACGACCACCCAGACCCGACAAGGCGATGCCCCGGACAAGGTACTTTTGCAGGGCGAGTACGAGGATCACCGTCGGCACCATCGAGATTGTGGCGGCTGCCATCAGCAGCTCCCAGCGCTGGCCTTGCTGCCCGAGGAAGAGTTGCAAGCCGAGCGGGACCGTCATCTTATCGGTGTCGTTGATGATGATCAACGGCCACAGGAAGCTGTTCCAGTAGCTGATGAAGGTGAAGACGGCCAAGACAGCAATAGCGGGAGCCGAGATGGGGATGATGACGCTGCGGAGGATGCGGATGTGCCCGCAACCGTCGATCTTGGCGGCTTCCTCCAGCTCCCGCGGGATCGTGAGGAAGAACTGCCGGAGCAGGAAGGTCCCGAATGCGGTGAACGCCCAGGGCAGGATCAGGGCCTGATAGGAGTTCACCCAGTCGAGTCTCTGCATGACCAGGAACATCGGGATAACGATGACCTCCTGAGGAACGATGAGCGTGCTGAGGTAAAGCACGAACAGCCCGCCCGCGAACCTGAAGTTCAACCGTGCGAACGCATACCCGGACATCGTCGACGCCACCAACGTGATCAACGTCCCGATCCCGGCGACGAACAGGGTGTTCAGGATGAACCGACCGAACGGCAGATAATTCCACGCTTCGACGAAGTTGCTGAACTTGACCTCGGAGCCAATCAACTTGGGTGGGACGGTGAAGACCTCGGCGCTCGGCTTGAGGGCCGACACCAGCATCCAGATAATCGGCACAAGGAACAGCAGGGCGACGAGCGACAGCAGGATCTGGGAGACGACCGGCGTTACCCGCGACATGCCCTTCCGCGCTCTGGATCTCGGGTGTGGGGTGGTTGCGGCCGCTGCAGCACCCAACGCCGGTGTCGGAGTGAAGGTCGGAGTCTCACTGGTCATAGTGCACCCACCTCTTCTGTCCGATGAACTGGAAGACCGTGATCACCAGGATGATGATGAACAGCACCCAGGCGACGGCCGAGGCGAGGCCCAACTTGTAGAACTGGAAACCCTGCTCGTAGAGGTAGACCACCATCGTGGTGGTGGCGTTCCCCGGACCTCCTCCGGTGAGGACGTAGGCCTGGGTGAAGACCTGGAAGGACGAGATCAGGGTCAGCACCACGGCGAAGAAGATTGACGGCGTGATCAGGGGCAGCACGATCCGGAAGAACCGTGCCACGGTCCTCGCCCCATCGATCGCCGCAGCTTCGGTGAGGCTGGTGGGAACGGCGTCGAGCGCCGCCGAGAACACCAGCATGTTGTAGCCGAAGCCCTGCCAGATGGATACCAGGACCACGGCGGGCATGGCCCAGGTCTTCGAGCCCAGGAAGTTCGGGGCCTGGACTCCGAACCAGGTCTGCATCAGCGAGTCGATCAGCCCGTTCGGCGACAGGATGAGCGCAAAGATCGCGGCGTTGGCAACGACGGGCGTGACCGCGGGGATGAAGAAGATCGTGCGGTAGAGACCGCGAAGCCTGATCCCCTTCGAACCGATCCAGACCGCAAGACCGAGTGAGATCACGATGTTGATTGGGACATACAACAGGACGAAGACGAAGGTATTGAGAACCGCGGTATGGAACTCACTGCTGGTCAGCAAGTTCTCATAGTTCTTCAGACCGATGAAGGTGTGACTGCCGATCACGGGCCAGTTGTAGAAGCCCATGATGAGCGACGCGACAATCGGAAACGCGGTGAACGCGAGCAGGCCCAGCATGCTAGGGGCCATGAAGCCGGTCGCCGCCTTGCCGTCACCCCGTCTCCTTCGCCCGACCTGGGTCGCGGCGGCCGCGGCGGTGACGTCGGCGGGCAGCGCAGTCATAGGCCCTCCTTCCTGAGAGCGGCTTTGGGGTGCCGGCGCGCAGGCGGCACCCCACTCCCGTCTAGGTCACGAACCGCCCTGGGCCTGGGTCTGGCTGAGGAGGTCATCGACGGAACCTTGGCCGTTGTACGTAGCCACGGCCTGCTTTGAGAAGGTCGTCACGACCTGCTGCCAGGTCGGGATCGTGATGTATGGCGTCGCGCTAGCCAAGGAGGCGTCCATGACCGGCTTGACGTCCTGGGTTTTGTTGCCCTCATACCAGGAGTTCTGCGCGGAGATCAGGGCCGGGTAGGCGCGGCCCTGATCGCCCAGATAGGCCTCCGCCTCTGGGCCGACCATGACGCTGACGGCCTTGAATGCCTCGTCAGGAGTCTTGCAGTCGTGGGTAACTCCAAAGCCCGAACCATCGGACCACGTCTTGGAACCGCTCGCGCCGGCCGGCATCGGAGCGATCCCTACCTTGAACTTAGCCTGCTCCCTGGCGTTGATCAGGTCCCAGGGACCATCGAGCGTCATGTAGGTGTTGCCGGCCAGGAATTGGTTGGCGCTGGCCGTGGAGGAGTTGGCGCTGGGAATTTGGGGGGCAAGCTTCTCCTTGCTGACCAGGTCGGTGTACCACTGCGCGGAGGCGTGCCACTCGGGATTGTCGACGTCCAGTTTGCCCTCGGCGTTTAAGAACGACTTGCCGGAGGAGCTCAGCACCCACGGGAGCAGCTGGCCGATGTCGCTCTGCGCCCAGAATCCGTACTTCGGCGGCTTCGTCAAGGCCTTGGCGTCGTGCATGAAATCGTCCGTCGTCCAGCCCGTCGTCGGCTCCTTCAACCCGGCGGCCTTGAAGGCGTCCTTGTTGTAGAACATCACGAACGGACCCACATCGTAGGGCAGAGCGACCTGCTTCCCATCGAACTGCAGGCCCTTGGTGATGCTCGGCACGTAGTCGGCCGCCTTGATCCCGGCCTTGCTCATGTAGTCGTCCAGCGGCACCAGCAGGTTGCCGAACTGCGGTGCCCGCTGACCCTGCAGGCCAATCACGCACGGGGCCTTGCCACTGGCGGCCTCGGTGGTCAGCTTGGTCCAGTAACTGTTGAACGGCGTGGTCTCGAACTGGATCTTGATGTTCGGGTACTTCTGGGTGACCATGTCGGCAACGTGCAGCCAGGCGTTCTTCTCGACGTCGGAACCGGACCACATGAACCAGGTAAGGGTCACCGGACCGCCGGAGGAGCTACCCGAGCTGGAGTTACCGTTGTTGCCGCCGCAGGCAGCGAGGAGAACGACAGCCGCAGCCACCGCGAAAAACTTGTTGAGACGAAAAGTGCGCATAGTACTCCTAGGGATGACGTCATCTTCGACGATGACAGATTGAGCCCGAGAGTGATGTTCGGAGCACAAGACCTCGTAGGTCTGATCGTCGTCTCAAGCGTCTTGCAATGTCAACGTTCTTCTGATCTAAATTTCCGAGTGCGCCGAATCGCGATATGTAGTTGGCGGAATCGCCGGTTAACGACAGGTGGCACGGCCCGTTGCGTCACCTTGTGGCGGGCGCCGGGTAGGGAACACAATGGCTCAAAGATCGGATGACTTTGGAGGGGCAGGCGTCTGGTCGATCATCATGGTGCCGACCAGCGGCACCTAGGAAGGACGACCATGGCAACCGAATCAGCGGGTATCGAGCAGACGCGTGCTGCGATTCTGCACCGAGTTGAGGCTGGCATCGCCGAAGGCCCGTTCAGCGCCGACTGGGACTCCCTGACCACCCGCTACCGGGTGCCGGACTGGTACGTCGACGGCAAGTTCGGCATCTTCATCCACTGGGGGCCGTACAGCGTCCCCGGATACTCCAACGAGTGGTATCCGCGCGAGATGTACCGCCCGGTCACTGCGGTGTACGAACACCACCGCCGCACCTACGGCCCGCAGCGGGAGTTCGGCTACAAGGACTTCATCCCCCAGCTCACCGGCTCGGCGTTCGACCCGGCCGAGTGGGCCAGCCTCTTCCGCCGGGCAGGTGCTCAGTTCGTCGTGCCGGTGGCGGAGCACCACGACGGATTTCCCATGTACGCAACGGGTCTAAGTCGATGGAACGCGGCACGGATGGGTCCAGAGCGGGACGTGGTCAAGGAGCTGTCCGATGCCGTTCGGGCGCAGTCAATGATCCCCGGCGCGTCGAGCCATCGCGCCGAGCACTGGTGGTTCTTCAACGGCGGCATGAAGTTCGACTCCGATGTCCGTGATCCCGACTTCGCCGACTTCTACGGCCCCGCGCAGCGCGAGGAGATCCGACCGTCGGAGGCGTTCCTCGAGGACTGGCTCGCCCGGACCGTCGAGCTCGTCGAGCACAATGACCCACAGCTGGTCTGGTTCGACTGGTGGATCGAGCAAGACGTGTTCAAGCCCTGGCTGGCCAAGTTCGCGGCTTGGTACTACAACCGGGGCATCGCCCGCAACCGTCCGGTGGCGATCAACCACAAGTTCGACGCCTTCCCATCGGGCGCCGCCGTGTACGACGTCGAGCGCGGCCAGAATGCAGCGATCCGGCCGATGTTATGGCAGAACGACACTTCCGTCGCGGTGCAATCGTGGGGCTGGATCGAAGGCCAGAAGTACAAGGACATCCGGGTGATCTTGGGCGATCTGCTGGACGTGGTGAGCAAGAATGGCGCGTTGCTGCTCAACGTCGGCCCGAAGCCGGACGGCTCGTTCGAGCCCGAGGAACGTGAGCTCTTGCTCCGGATCGGTGACTGGCTCGCAGTTAACGGCGAGGCCATCTACGGAACGCGTCCGTTCGCAGTCAGTGGCGAGGGTCCGACCAATGTCATCGACTCCTTTCTCAGCGACGCGGACCGCGCCGACTTCACCGCTGAAGACATCCGGTTCACCACTCGCGCCGACATCGTCTACGCCACGCCTTTGGACTGGCCCCGAGGACGACTGCTCATCACCTCCCTTGCGGAAGGCTCGGCGCATTTTCCGGCGCCCATCGCATCCGTGGAGCTGATCGGTGAGGAGAAACCGCTGGCGTTCGAGCGGCGTGCCGACGGCCTATCGGTGACGCTGCCGAAACCCACTAGTGGTTCGGTGCTGCCGGTATTGCGGGTCACACCAGCCGTCCGGATTCCGAACGCCCGCAAGTACGAGCTCCGGAACTGACCTCGGAGATACCAAAACCCACCTCCCCGACACGCTCCACGAGAGGCGATGACCACCACATGACGACCGACGGGGACCGCGGAATGTGGGCCGACCTGGCTCGGCCCCTCCCGACCTGGCTCGCGACCGCTAAGTTGGGCATTTTCATCCATTGGGGGCCCTACTCTGTGCCGGCGTGGGCGGAGCCTACCGGCGCTCTCGGAGCTGTGCCGGAGGCTGAGTGGTTTCCCCACAACCCCTACGCCGAGTGGTACGCCAACACGATCCGGATTCCGGGCACCCCCGCTGCCCAGCATCATCACGAGGTCTATTCAGACGCCCCCTACGACGACTTCCTCGACCAGTGGACCGCGTCGGAGTTCGATCCGGCGGCGTGGGCCCGGCTGTTCGCCGAGGCTGGCGCCAGCTACGTAATCCCGACCACCAAGCATCACGACGGGGTGGCGTTATGGGATGCGCCCGGCACTGGCACGCGCAATACGGTCCACCGCGGCCCGCGGCGCGACCTTGTCGGTGAGATCGCGGACGCCGTCCGTCAGGCCGGCATGAGATTCGGGGTGTACTACTCCGGCGGCCTGGACTGGGGCGTTACCGATTTTCCCCCGCTGACCAGCCACGCCGACTTCACGGCCTGGCGACCGAAAGATCCCGCTTACAACGTCTACGCGAGCCTTCACGTGCGCGATCTGATCGTCCGGTACTCACCGGATGTGTTGTGGAACGACATCAACTGGCCCGACGCAGGGAAGCGGACGGGATCCTGGTCGCTGCACGAGCTCTTCTCCGACTACTACGCCGGCAACCCCGACGGCGTCGTCAACGACCGATGGGGCGACACCCACTGGGACTTCCGCACCAGCGAGTACGAGGCCGGGAGTGAGAAGGAGGCTGAACCGGGGTGGGAGAACTGCCGCGGGATCGGCTTCTCCTTCGGATACAACCGCGCAGAGGACGAGCGACAGATCCTGACCGGCCGCCAGCTGGCGTGCCACCTGACCGACGTCGTGTCCCGCGGCGGACGGCTGCTGCTCAATGTCGGGCCCACCGCTGAAGGGGAGATCACCGGAGCTGCAGCAGAAGTCCTTGCGATCGCTTGGCCGCTGGATGGCAGAGGTCGGCGATGTCATCCGGGCGTCGCACCCGGCGCCCCGCAGCGCGGCTCGACCGGCGAACGAACCATGGGTACGTTGGCTCGACACGCCGGACCACCTTGTTGCACTGGTCAATCAGACAGGCGACACGACACTCGATGTCGATGAGGACGCGGTGATTGCGGGTGAGGCCGAGGTGCGAGCTGCGCCGGGGGCTGTGCGAGTCGTGGGTGGCAGCGTGCGGGTGAACGTAGACGAGCTCAGCGACGGCCCGGGCGCCGTGCTCCTTCCCAAGCGGTGAGTTCAACGAGAATCGATTTGGAGGCAAGATCACATGAAGTACGGCGAACTGGGTCGTTCCGGAATGAACGTCAGCAAGATCTGTCTGGGCACGATGCACTTCGGTCCGAAGGCGACGGAGGAGGAGTCGCACGCGATCTTGGACAAGGCGCTCTCGATGGGCATCACCTTTATCGACACCGCCAACGTCTACGGCGGTGAGACCGCTCGGGGCCGCTCGGAGGAGATCATAGGCACCTGGTTTGCCGCCCGGCCGGGCGTGCGTGAGGAGGTGGTGCTGGCGACCAAGGTCTACGGGGCGATGGGGGATCTGGGTCCGGCCAACAACAACCGCGGCTTCTCGTCGTACAAGGTGCGCAAGCACCTGGCGGACTCATTGCGACGGCTCCAAACCGACCGGATCGACGTCTACCAGGTCCACCACATCGACGAACGGGTGCCCGCCGAAGAATTCTGGGGAACGTACGAGCGCATCGTGGCCGACGGAGAGGTCCTCTACGCGGGTTCGAGCAATTACTCGGGCTGGGGTCTGGCCAAGCGGCAGATGCAGGCCTGGCAGCGTGGCTTCATGGGCTTCGTATCCGAGCAGACGCAGTACAACCTGCTGAGCCGGGTGCCCGAGATGGAGGTTCTTCCGGCGGCGCAGGACTTCGGGATCGGGGTGATCGTCTACATGCCGTTGGCGGGCGGTCTACTGGCGGGCAAGACCGAGTCCCTCGACGGAAGCCGGACCCGTCAGGTGGAGGAGGAGTACGGGATCCGGATCGGTCCCGAGAACCGCCAGTTCCGAGACTTCTCCCAGCTTTGTCGCGACCTCGGGGAACCCGAGCACGTCGTCGCGACCGCCTGGGTCCTCCAGCACCCCGCGGTCGCTTCCGCAATTGTCGGCGTTCGGACCGTCGATCAGCTTGCTGGGCTCGATCGGGCTGCCGAACTGGAGCTGGATGAAGCAGCCTCGCAACGGCTGAACGAGATCTTCGACATCAACAATGGGCGCCGAATCGGCCAAGGACGTTCTCCGGAGGCACACTCCTGGTGAGCCTCCTGCGAGGGCCGTGAAGGATTGTGTCGCCTGTGACTGCGCGCTTCACCGCGTTGGACGTCTACGACGTGCGTTTCCCCACGTCGGACAACCTTGATGGTTCCGACGCGATGAACCCGAATCCCGATTACTCGGCCGCGTATGCCGTCCTGCGCACCGATGCTGGCGACGGCCTCGAGGGCCATGCGCTGGCCTTCACCACCGGACCCGGCAACGATTTGCAGACGAGGGCCATCGAAGGGCTTGCCGACTGGGTGGTCGGCCGGAGCGTTGACGAGGTTCTGAGCGATATGGGCGCCCTCTCGAAGGAGCTGATCTACGAGCCGCACCTGCGCTGGCTGGGTCCGGAGAAGGGCGTTGTGCATATGGCCGCCGGTGCGGTGATCAACGCCACATGGGACCTGCGCGCCAAGCGGGCCGGGCAGCCGCTGTGGCAGCACCTGGCTCGGTTGGAGCCTGAGGAATTGGTGTCGCTCGTAGATTTCCGCTACCTGACTGATGCCCTGACGCCGGGGGAGGCGCTAGAGATTTTGGAAGCGCGCCCGACGGGGCCGGGCCGAGCGAGAAGAGCGGCTGCTGAGCGAGGGCTATCCGGCCTACACGACTACGCCCGGATGGCTCGGCTATTCCGACGACAAGCTTGACCGGCTCGCCCGTGAGGCCGTAGAGCAGGGCTTCACCCTGATCAAGCTCAAGGTGGGCGCCGATGTGGCCGACGACGTACGCCGGATGAAGGTGGCCCGTGCGGCGGTGGGCGATGGGATCCGCATCGCCGTCGACGCCAACCAGCGCTGGGACGTCGGACCCGCAATCGACTGGATGCGCGCACTGGCGCCGTACGACCCGTACTGGATCGAGGAGCCGACCAGCCCCGACGACGTGCTCGGCCACGCGGTCATCCGTCGCGCCATCCACCCGATCAAGGTCGCCACCGGCGAGCACGTAGCGAACCGGGTCGTGTTCAAGCAGCTGCTGCAGGCCGACGCCGTCGACATCGTCCAGATCGATGCGGCCCGCGTGGCTGGCGTCAACGAGAACCTCGCCGTCCTCCTCCTGGCCGCCAGCAACGGGATTCCGGTCTGCCCTCACGCCGGCGGAGTCGGCCTGTGCGAGATGGTCCAACACCTGTCGATGTTTGACTACGTCGCCGTCTCGGGAACCTGGGAGGATCGGGTCATCGAGCACGTCGACCATCTCCACGAGCATTTCGTCAACCCGGTACACCTGGAGCGCGGCCGCTACCGCGCTCCATTGACGCCCGGCGGCAGCGGGGAAATGCTCGCGGCCTCCGTGGCCCAGCACAACTATCCGGTCGGCCCGGTCTGGGCGACCCGCCGATCGGGAACGGCATGACGGGTCCGACCGGTGCTGTAACGGGGACATCAGTCCAGATGGAAGACCTCCTCGGCGGGCGCCCACCACTCGCCCTCGGCGGCCGTCGCCAGCGGCTCTTGCATCGGGTCGGTCAGCTGCCACCACCGTTGGGTATCGGGGTCGGCGGCGATCTCGGCCTGCGCTGCAGCCCAGTCGTCCCCGGTGTACTCGAGGTAACTGAACAGCAGTCCATCGCGCAGGAAGATCGAGTAATTCCGCACACCGACGCGACGCAAGGTGGCCAGCACGCTGGGCCAGACGTTCGCATGCAGCCGCCGGTACTCGACTTCGTGCTCCGAGCTCAGGCGGATGACCGTGGCTTTGCGGCGCGTGCCCCGATCAGCAGCGTCGGAGGGCTTGGGGCTTGCGTCTGTGGGGCTCACCGGTCAATGGTGGCATCGCGGCCGTGATCAGCAGCAGGGGCGCGGCGGTTGCAAGTGGCGCGGTTGACGCCCATCACCACCTATGGAACCCGAGCGACCCCGGGCAGGGCTGGCTGGCCGACCCCGCGCTGGCCGCCATCCGACGTCCCTTCGATCTACAGGACTTGCACGATGCGGTACGTGGCGGGGTCGGGGGGCGGCCTGTAACTGCCACGGTGCTCGTGCAGTCGGTCGCCCGTACAGACGAGAGCGAGCGGCTGCTGGCAACGGCCGCAGACGACGATCTGGTGGTCGCGGTGGTCGGCTGGGTGGACCTCACCACCGACGTCGCGGCGGAGGTCGCAGAGCGACTGGGCGGCCTCGACATCGTCGTCTCCAACGCCGGCATCGGTTCCACCGGCGGAGTGGAGGACGTCACGGACGAAGAGTGGCACCACATCTTCGACATCAACGTCGTCGGCACGGCCAGACTGGTACGGGCCGCACTGCCCCACCTACGCCAGTCGGCGCCGACCGGACGTGCAGCCATTGTGTGCACCGGCTCACTCGCCGCCTGGACCGGCTTGGTCAAGCGAGCCGCGTACAGCGCCAGCAAGGGGCGCTCTCCATGCGCTCGTCCTGGCAATGGCAGCCGACCTCGTGGGCGGGCGAGGGCATACGCGTGAATGCCGTTGCTCCCGGAACTGCTGACACACCTTGGGTCCAGCGGCTGCTGGCCGCTACGCCCGACCCGGATTCTGCTCTCGCTGCACTGCGGGCACGACAGCCCACCGGCCGGCTCGTCGCCGCAGAACAGGTCGCCCACGCCGTGTGCTACCTCGCCAGTCCTCTCGCCGGGGCCACCACCGGTACCGTCCTGCAGGTCGATGGCGGCTCCCACTCACTCGTCTTGCCGCCAGCGCAATAGCCGAATGAGCACCATGACTCCCGCTGCCCTGCCACGTCGTGAAATCCGCACCACCGGCGTACACGTGACCACCCTGGGCTTCGGCGCCGCCCCCATCGCCGGCCTCTATCGCGCCGTCGACGAAACGAGCGCGCGCGCCACGATCGACGCGGCGTGGAAAGGCGGCATCCGCTACTTCGACACCGCACCGCACTACGGCCTCGGGCTCTCTGAGCGACGCTTGGGTGAGGCGCTGCGGCATAGGTCGAGGGACGACGTGGTCGTCAGTTCAAAGGTTGGCCGCCTGCTGGTCCCGCGCACACCGCCGGTGGCGCGCGACGACGAGATGTTCGACGTGCCGGGTGACCTGACGCGTCGCCGGGACTACAGCCGCGACGGTGTTCTGCGCTCATTGGAGGCAACGCTGAACCGGATGGGCCTCGACCGCGTCGATGTTCTGTACATCCACGACCCCGACGAGCACTGGCCAGAGGCGGCGGAGCAAGCGGTGCCCGCGCTCGTGGAATTGCGCGACGCCGGCGTCGTCGGCGCGATCGGGGTGGGCATGAACCAGTCCGGGATGCTGGCTCGTTTCATCCGGCAGACCGACGTGGACGTTGTCATGCTCGCCGGGCGCTACACGCTGCTGGAGCAGGGGGCGGCCGACGACCTGTTGCCGGCAGCGCTCGAGCACGGCCGGTCGGTGATTGCGGCTGCTGTGTTCAATTCCGGCCTTCTCGCCCGGGAGGAGGTCCAGGAAACCGCGACGTACAACTACCAGCAAGCTTCGCCCGACGTGCTAGAGCGGGCACGACTGCTGGCCTCGGTCTGTCGCGAACACGGAACGACACTCCCGGCAGCGGCGATCCACTTTCCGCTCCGCCACCCTGCCGTGGCCAGTGTTGTGGTGGGTCTGCGGAGCCCGGAGGAGGTTGACCACAACCTTGCCGCATACGCCCAGCACGTACCCGACGAATTATGGGCCGCTCTCGAACACAGAGGCCTGCTGCGACCCGTCGGGTGAAACGCACCACGGATCATCCCGGGAAGGGGTCGTGCTGCCGTTGTTGAGCCGCCGGTCGCCGCTCGGGAGGATCCGCGAGCACCTGGCGCGAGAGCGCCTGGAAGACGACCAAGCGCCCTGCGGGCGACCACAGAGTCCCGTCACGCTGACCGCGACGGGAGCTCGTCCGAGACCCGGCGAAATGAGAGGCTGACCCCATGCGTGCAGTGCGGATTCATGCCAAGCAGGACATGCGGACCGAGGAACTCCCTAGTCCCGATCCAGCTGCCGATGAGGTTCGGTTACGGGTGGGCTACGTCGGGATCTGCGGGTCGGATCTGCATTACTTTCAGGATGGCGCTGCAGGCATCTTTGCTATCAGGGAGCCACTGATTCCTGGCCATGAGGTGTCCGGGGTGATTGATCTGGACCCAACGGGAGTGTTCGAGGCAGGGACGCCGGTGACGGTACATCCGGCCACCTGGGGCACCCCGCAGGCCAGTCTGACTGACGAGCAGCGAAACCTCTGGCCGGGTGGCGGATATCTCGGGAGCGCCTCGACATGGCCACACACACCGGGCGGCCTGGCGGAGCAGCTGGTCGTTCGCCGCGACCAAGTTCGCCCGTTGCCGGCCACGCTGCCGGTCAAGAGAGCAGCGTTGGCCGAGCCGCTGGCCGTTGGCCTGCACGGCCTCGCGGTCGGTGGCGATATTCGAGGCAGGCACGTGCTGATATCGGGATCGGGCCCCATCGGACTGCTAACCGCTGCTGCTGCTGCAGCCGGGGGTGCGGCCGAGGTGATCTGCGCCGACCTGCTAGCCGGACCGCTACAGCGTGCCCGGTTGCTGGGCGAAGCCAGCCCGGTGCCGATCGGAACCGTCCAGATCGGCGTCGAGGAGCTGCCGGACTCTCATTTCGACATAACTCTGGAGTGCGCGGGGGTTCCTCAGGCGCTCCACGGGCTGTTGTTGGCCACTCGCCGGGCCGGTGTCCTAGTCCAGGTCGGCAATCTGCCCGACGTGGCCCGACCGGTCAATCTGGCCCCCTTAGTGTCAAAGGAGATACAGCTGCGGGGCACCTTTCGCTTCAACAACGAGATCGACGGCGCCATCACCCTCCTCGATCAAAACCCGCAGATCGAGCAGGTGGTCACTCACGTGCTGCCGATCGAGGACGTCGACCAGGCCTTCACCATCGCCGCAAACGCCGAAATCTCTGGCAAGGTCCTGGTTGAAGTCAGCGCCCGCTGACAGTGAACCCAAGAACCCGCTATACGCGCACGACCGATCACGGCTCTCATCGTCGGCTCTTCGCCTTCGCGACAATCTCCTGCGACTCCCCTGGGAGTAGACGTCGGCCGTGTCGATGAAGTTGATCCCCGGGTCCAGCGCGCGACGGATGGTGCGGATCCCGTTCTCATGGTCGGGGATCACCCCACGGGCCGAACATCATCGCCCCCAAGGCACAGGTCCTGACCGAAACGCCGGTGCGTCCGAGAATGTGATATTCCATCAAATTCCCTTTAAAGGCATGCTGGTGACGCGACAGTTTCGCCTACTTCGGAGCGAGATCACCAAATCGGTAGGCAGCCGTGACGCCACCGTAGATCAGAAAGTCGCTACCGGTGATGAACCCGCCCTCGGGCCCCATCAGCAGCGCCCCAACGGTACCGACCTCATCGGGCGTAACGCCCCTCAGACCGGGCACAGTTCAATCATGGGCCGGTACCCCTCTCGACGCGGCCCAGTCAGTTCGTCCTTCGCCAGCGGCGTGAAGATGAAGCCCGGACTGATCGTGTTGACCCGGCAGCCGTGCCATCCGCGCCCTCCAACGGAGCGGTGACCGTGTCGGAGTGGCCGTCACCCTCGACATGATTGCGGGCACGCTTGCCGCCACCCAGCCGGAGGCTGCCGCCATCATTCTGGGCGCGGCCCGGGCCTATGTAGCCGAGTCGCCGATCGTCGCTCGACTGTTCAGCTTGATCGTCACCGAAGCTCTGGGCGAAGAGCGCGCGCTGTTCAGCCGGGAGGGTACGGCAGGGGTACGTCAGGTGGACGTCACCGGGTTGGTCGCCGCCTCGTTCACCCACCGCGACAGCCGGGCGGGCGACCCGGATCTGCACACCCACGTCGCCAACAAGGTCCGGACCCTGCAGGGTCGGTGGTTGTCGATCGGCGGACGGGTCCTGCACGCGGCGGCGACAGCGATCTCGGAGACCTGCAACACCGCCCTGGAAACCCGCCTCACCCACCAGATCGGGGTGCGGTTCGCGGACCCTCCCAGCCGGGACCGGTCCAAGCGGCCGGTCCGAGAGATCGTGGGACTGGACCCGGCGCTGCTCGGCCGCTGGTCGTCTCGCCGGCGGGCGATCGACGTCCGCTCGGCCGAACTCGCCGCCGCCGATCATGGGCGAGCGCCCAGTCGGTTTCGTTCCGTCCGCGTTCTCGACAGTGATGTTGAGGCAAAAGCGCCCGTCCGAGCGCTTCCTACGACGGCCCGCCATGGTTCCTCCGGTCTCACCACCGAAGTCCGAAAGATCAAGGCCGGCGATCACACCGAAGGTGATCTCGCGCGGTCAGCCGCGGGGTCAAATCCATTTAGCCGAGGCTTGGAGCTCTTGCTCAGAAGCATCCAAACCTGCGCTGACAAGGCGTTTCACTTGTCGGGCTGGCGAGATTTGAACTCGCGACCCCTTGACCCCCAGTCATCGGCAATCCGTTCACCGAAAGTCGTCCTAGTGCGTCTCCCCTGGTCAGACGGAAATCTGAACTGAAGCGAACGCTGGCGAAAGTCCCTGAACCCTCCCCAACTACTGCAGTCGTTACTGCAGGCCGTCAAGGGCGGAGCCCCAGAGGCGAGTCAAGACGACGGCCCGTATCCCAGCCAAGTGCTCTGCCCGGTCTCGTAACCGGTCCGAACCCACCGCTTCGAAAGCCCGATCAACGGGCCCAGCTACTAGCAGCAGCCCGGCAGCGATCAACTCATGGCCGTACTTCATGCCCGGTGCGCCGAACCACGATCCTGCGATGGTGCCGGCGCACTCCACCCGAATGTCATCCCCGGCCCACAGCAATTTCGCGTAGCTCGGCCATAAGTGGTTCCAACTCCGGGGCGCTGGGCTCGTAGGAGTGCTTCACCGTGAATCCGAGCCGAGAGAATCTGATCAGGGCTTCCCATGCGCCGAACCTGCGCGCGGCCGGTGACCGCTTCAGAACAGTGTTGGGCTTGCTTAGAATCCTCCGACGCCACCACCTGGAGATGGGTCCACGGGAAATCCTCTGCCACCTGGAGATGGGTCCATGGGACGCATGTTTGCGGCACCGGTCAGATCAGTCCAGGAATCATCATTGCGGTAATGACCACAGCGTGCGCAGACCTCGACCGGCTCCTCCGGGTCACTGTTGTCCACTTGCCATTTGTGCCGGCCCAGGAGGCAACGAACCTTCATCATGGCTCCTCTGTTCTGCTCCCAGACTCCTCGCTCCGGCCCTGGCGGTCAACAACCTTCAGCCGAGCAGCACACCTGTTTCATTCGGCGGGCCAGTTGCTGAAACCGTATCCACAGCCGCCCGGTATTGCCCGCCACCGTTGCCGCTCGGTGATCGCGGCCAAGATCGTCTGAGATGCTGTAGCGGTGCCGATCCCGGAGCCTTCGAGCCGCCGGCACGCGCTTTGGCGCAGGCAACACGTCATGCTGCCCATCGCTGGAACGTTGCTGCTTTTCGTCGGAGCCACCTCGTGCAGCAGCGATGATCAAGGCTCGGTCGGGCAGGTGAAACCCGGCTCGACGTCTACTGTGGCGGCGCCTACAACCGCCGCAGCGTCCCCCACTTCAACGGTTCGCAGCTCCCCACTAGGCAGCGCCTCGACGAGTACGAAGGCCAAGCCGAAGGCCTCGGGCAGTACCGCGAAGTTCAAGAACTTCACCGTCACCGTCAGCCAGCTCGAGCGAGACGGCGGCCGGGTGAATCTCCTAGCGAAGGTCTGCGTCAAAAAGCTGCCGCCGGACCCACAGGGCGACAGAACGCGAATCAGTTGGGAGGGCTGGATTCCCTTTGCTACCAGGGCCAGTCCCAGCAAGATCAAGTACTCGAACGGGCTCGGCGACACCGCCGTGTGGAACGCTCGCAATCTGGACGCTGACCCCGAAACTGGCCACGTCACAGCAGTGACCCCGACGACCAGGACGAAGACGCCAAGCCATGACGAAGACGTGTACTACGAGAACTGTGACGCTGTGAGGGAAGCCGGGAGAGCGCCCATTCACCGCGGTGACCCCGGCTATGGCTCCCACCTCGATAGCGACGGGGACGGAGTTGGATGCGAGACATAACCATGGGAGGAACCATGACCGAACTGCGCGGTGATGATTGGGGATCGCCGGTTGACGATCATAGGCATTCAATGGCCGCGGGACCTGGCGATCAGTCCAATGCCGAAACCTGGGGATTCACACCATCGCTGAGCTACGAGGACCGCATCCGGACGGTGCTATTCGAGGCAGGCACTCGGCGCCTGGAAGCCCACAAGGCCTCCCAACTGCTGGCGGGGCTATCGCGTCAAGAGATCTACAGAATCTATCGGCGGGGCGCCGGGGAACCAGAGCGCTTAGAGGGCTGACCCCCGGACACCGGCCCGTAGGCAGCACTGTTCAGAGGATGTCCAAGCGAACTACCCAAGCGCTAGAAGCTCTCCTCGTGGCTCAGCCTTACCGAACCTTCCGAAGGCCACCTCCATGGAGTCCGCCACCACCCCCGGTCTGGAAACCAGGCCAGCGCACCTTGGGATATAGACCTACCCGCAACCCATACGTGTGTTACGCCTTCTGGCAGTGTCGGCGCCGTCGTGGGAAAGGGGTGCTCATTGGCCGGCTGAAGCTGCAACTGCACCGCCATGTCGCTGGTAACTGTGGTCCAAATGAACGCGTGTCGCTCCTCGACATCGGGATGATCGGCAAGCTTCCTCGGCACGTCATCCTGGTCGCGAAGGACTTCCGCCACCCATTCGCCAACCGTGTGCTCGTCGCCGGCGAACCCGCCCCAAGCCTGGGGAAGAATGTAGACACGACCTGACACAGTGCTGCGCTCGTTGAGCCAAACTTTCGTGATGCCGAGTCGGTCTAGCTCCGAAGGCTCGATGTCCCAGGGTTGTCGCCTTGCGGGCGGGTTGTGCTGCAAATCCAGGAGCAACGTAGGGAGTGCTTCTTTGACCTTGTTGATGTTGGCTTTGCGGGTCAGTAGAACCATCCATGACTTCCGAAGCCCCGATACGTCGATCTGGTGCTTGACGCGCGTGAGCGCCTCCTCCTGCCTCCTGAATTTCGGGTCGTGATCGCCCACAACCTCCAGCGCCGCTACGCGGTCGGGGTAATGCACCAGCGCGTCAACCTGTCTGGGAGCCGTTCCGTAATCGAAACGCTCGACTGGCACGGCGAGGACCATCACCACCACATGGCGAGCCAGTAGCTCGTCGTCTCCCTCCTTGGCCTTGCTTCTCACGGTGGCATACCCTAACGAGCCTGTAAGCGCCCCGGACGTAGTGAGGCCCAGTTCCGCCTACCCGGGATCGACGCGCACGGAACTGGGCTAATCACAAGCTTACTTCAGACCAGCTAGCAGCGGGCTCCCAGGCTGGCTGCCCCTGGCCCTTACACGGCGTCGCGTTCGTCGAATAACTCAGGCCCCCCAGCCGAGCTTGTTAGGGTTCATTTCGCCGAGGCGGACTCTCGTTCGACCACAGCGGTCGCAAGTCCAAACCGGCGCGCGCAGTTCGTTGTCCCAGCCCTGGTGCCACTTATGGGTGCGAACAAGGCAGACGAGTCGAGGCGGAATCATCGGGCAACCCCCTTTGAGGAAACGCTACTCGGGCGACCCGTTCCGATCTAAGCCTTTCTGCAGGGTCGTATATCTAGAGGTTTCCCTTGCCTCACTCATATCGCGTGCGGACTGGGACCGGATGGGAACGCGGCCGTGCCGGTGCCGAACCCTACGGACCCACCGGCAGGTCCTAACCGAGGAACCGAGCCGCGCCTGCGCCGGGTGCAGCACGTCCTTTTTCTCGATATGCATTACAGCGCAGGCACACCTCGTAATGCTCATGGGTCTCTGGGTTCTCCCGATCATCCCAATCGTGCAACCGAAGGCGACACCTCCAAGGTTTGGCCACGCGCAAATTGTGCTCACAGCTCAGGCGCTCCCGCAAGGAGCGCTGCTCGCCCGCCAGCCGCCCGGCCGAAGGTCCCCACGTGACACGCCTCAGCCGGCCTCCTCCGATTCCCGCAGCCGGCTAATCTCCGCATCGCTAGTCCCTGGCGGCAGAATCTCCCGCAACTCGCCGGCAACCAAGATCACCTGCTTGTCAGTCGCCCGACGTGCCCGCGTCTGATACCCGGCCAGGGCGATAGCTTCCCACTCCGCCGTCACCGCATCAGACTCCCGCAAAGCCTGCTCAAACGCCGCCAGAGCAGCCCTCACCGTCCGGTCACGATCCTCCGGCCGATCAGCCACCGCAGCCGGTGGACGCCGCGACAAATCCTCCTGCAGCCCCTTCAGGTGGCAATAGAAGCAGGTTGGGACACCCACAGACCCCAGGAATGCGCTTCGAGCATTCGCGACCATTGCTGACCGCGCTGGGCTGGCTGGTGTTGGCTTGCACACCCTTAGGCATTCGGCCGCGAGCGCACTGATCGCGTCCGGCGCTCACCTCAAGGTGGTGCAGGAGCTGCTCGGACACTCGTCGTACGGCATCACCGCCGACATCTACAGCCATGTGGCTATGGAGCAGCAGCGCGAAGCGGCGGAGCGGCTTAGCCATCTGTTCCCGTGGTGAGCCGTGTTACTGCAGTCGTTACTGCAGTGAAGATCCCGAGACTCGCTGCTCCGATGCCGAAACAGCACTGTCACTAGGTACTTTCACTGTCGGGCTGGCGAGATTTGAACTCGCGACCCCTTGACCCCCAGTCAAGTGCGCTACCAAGCTGCGCCACAGCCCGCTGGGCTGCCTCCGATCAGCAGCAGCCACGAGGGGGAACTCTACTAGACGGATGAAGCGTCGGAACCCAGCTGATTCGAACCACCTCGCTGTGAAACACCCAATCAGCTGCCAACGCCCTCTCCGTTGGGCAGACTTGGTGGTGTGACCCGTTGGACCGTCCGCGTTGCGAGCGTGAGTTCGGATCGGTCCAACAAGGCGCACACCTGTGTGCCCGGAATCACGGTCGACGCGCTGCTAGCGCGACATCCCGCCTGGGTTGCACGACATCTACTCGGCGGTGGTCGGTCGTCTTCGCCATCTCGGACCGATCTATGAGGACGCGGTCAACGTCGGCATCTTCCTCAAGAGCGATCGCAAGATCGCCGAGGTCCGCCCGCGTGTACGGTCGGTGCAGATTCGCTTTACCGGCCGGAGCGGGTTGATGATCCTCGAGTAGCCCGCGTGCTCACGACCGGCGTCGGACCGCATTGTGCACCTGATCAATCTGACCGGCCCGGAGCAAGTCGATGATCAACTCGGCCAGTGGCTTGAGGTGTCGTATGACTTCAAGACGGACGGCGTGCGCCCTGAAAAGTGACCAGTGTGCGTGCGACTGCGCCCGACACGCCGTGTCCAGACGGGCAGCTCGTGGTCAATTTTCAGGGAATCCCCTGACAATCCATGCCGTCAGCGGCCCTTGCGCTTCTCGCGGGCGCGAACCTCCACGTGGACGGGCGTGCCGACGAAGCCGAACTCCTCTCGGAGCTTCCGCTCGACAAACCGGAGATAGCCTGGCCTCGACCTGGCCAGAAGTGAACAGCACGAAGGTCGGCGGTCCGGTCTGAGCCTGCGTGCCGAAGAGAATGCGCGGCTGCTTGCCGCCTCGGACAGGATGCGGATGAGCAGCGACGATGCGGCCGAGGAACGCATTCAGCTTGCCCGTCGAGATCCGCGATTCCCAACTCTGCAACGCTTCCTCGATCGCCGCGCCGAGCCGGTCGACGTGCCGGCCCGTGGTTGCCGAAATGTTGATCTTGGCCGCCCACTCGAACTGGACGAGATCGCGCTCGATCTCCCGACCGAGATAGCGACGTCGCTCCTCGTCTGTCAGATCCCACTTGTTAAACGCAATCACGAGCGCCCGACCGGCCTCCTCGACGGAGCTGAGAATGCGCAGGTCCTGCTCGGTCACCGGCTCGCTCGCGTCGATGACCACCACGCAGACCTCGGCACGCTCGATCGCGCCGTGAGTGCGCAGGCTTGCGTAGTACTCGTGTCCCGAGGCCTCTTTGATCTCGGCGACGGATGCCCGCTGTGTCGATAAATCGATAGATCGTGCCGTCGACCTCTACCAGTTCGTCAACCGGATCCACCGTGGTTCCGGCGACATCGTCCACCACCACCCGCTGTTGACGGGCGAGCTTGTTGAGCAGGCTCGACTTTCCGACATTGGGCTTGCCGACGATGGCGACGCGTCGTGGACCGTGTTCGGCTTTCTCAGGTTCGCGCGGCGCCTCCGGCAGAGCGGCCAAGATCGCGTCGAGCAGGTCCCCACTCCCCCGGCCGTGCAAGGGCAGACACGGCGTACGGCTCGCCCAGTCCGAGGTTCCACATCGTCGCCGCTTCGCGCCTCGGTCCGTTGGTCGTCGACCTTGTTCGCCGCCAAGACCACCGGCTTGTTGCTGCGTCGAAGTACCTGGACCACCGCCTCGTCCACGTCCTGAGTTCCGACAGTGGCATCGACGACGAAGACGACGGCATCGGCAGCCGAGATCGCGAGCTCCACTTGCTCGGCGATCTGGGCGGCCATCCCCTTGGCGTCCGGTGCCCACCCTCCCGTGTCGACGACCACGAACGATCGGCCGTTCCAGTTGGCGTCATAGGAGACCCGGTCCCGGGTGACTCCCGGGAACATCCTGGACGACGGCCTCACGGCGACCGAGTATCCGGTTGACCAGCGTTGACTTGCCGACGTTCGGCCGGCCGACGACAGCCACCACCGGTGGGGTGGTCAAGTCGGTCGAAATCTCGGATGACAAGCGCACGTCGTTGATCACCTCGGTCGATGTGACAGGTAGGGTCGCAGCGAAGCCTAGAGCTTGCGCAGTGCCGGCCCCGGCAAGGGTAGTCCGGTCAGCCCTTGGGCGGCCAGGACGTGGCCGGCCAGCCGTGACCGCAACAGCTCGGTCCACTCCGCGACCGCGGCCTTGCGTCGAGGCCAGTCCGAACGCGGAACGGCCATGGGTTCCCCATACACCACGTGGATCGGTCGGCGACGACGCGGGAGCTGACCGCGGGTGTGACCGACCTCCCGAGTGCCGAGTATGGCAACCGGCACCACAGGAGCACCGGTCACCATCGCCAGGTAGGCCGCGCCACCCCGCGCGTAGGTCACCTCTCCGCCGGTGCGGGACCCCTCCGGAAAGACGGCCAGCACGTCGCCGGCGCGAAGGATCTGGATGGCCCGGGTGATCGCGGCAGTGTCGATCGCACGCCGATTCAGCGAGATTTGGCCCACATGGGCAAGGAACCGACCGAGCACGACCGGTGAACAACTCGTTCTTGGCGAGAGCGAACGTCAGTCGCTGATGTCAGCGCCACGAGCACTGGGCCGTCGAGTATGCCGATGTGATTGGCGGCGAGGATGGCCGGACCGGTAGGCGGTACGTTTTCCTCGCCGTGCAAGTGGACCTTCCAGTAGCTCCGGATGAATGGCTGCCGCCACCGGCTTCATGAGGTGAAGGCCCAGCTCCTTGCTGACCGGCAGATGTGCGGTGTGCGGCAGGTCGGGGCTGACCCCGGCGATCACCGTGTCACGTCCTCCGCAGCCCCGGCCAGACTCGCGGCGTCGAGACGATGCGCGTGCGACTCCGGGACGAGCGCGCAGATCGCGTCGATGACCTCCTCGAGACTGAGCAAAGTCGAATCAAGAACGACGACTCCGGGCGCAGCCGAGTGAAATTGAGCCACGGTCGAATCATCATGATCCCGCCGAATCACCTGGTCGGTCACCGCGGCGGCATCAATCCGCTCGCCCAACTCGGCATGGCGACGGGCCACCCGGGCGGCCGGATCGGCCACCAGCAGCACGCGCACCTGCGCGTCCGGAGCCACGACGGTGGTGATGTCACGACCTTCAGCGACGATGCCCGAGCGGCGCGTCGGTGATGAGCTCACGCTGCCGGCTCACCAGCTCTCGGCGGACGTCGAGATTGGTCGCGATCGCGCTCACCGCTGCTGACACGTCCGGATCCCGTATCGCGTCGGTCACGTCGTGTCCGTTGACAGCTACGGTGGGCGCGTCGCGGATCAGTGTTGACGGCCAGCTCAGCCTCGCGCAGCCAGTCGGGCGACGGCAGGCTCATCGGCTGCTGTCGAACCCCTCCTGCAGCACAAGCCAGGTGATAGCGCGATACATCGCGCCGGTGTCGAGGAACGGCAAGTCGAGCCGGCGAGCCACCCCGCGCGCCGTGCTCGACTTGCCCGAGCCGCTCGGTCCGTCGATGGCGACGACGAGAGGCAGGCGACCGTCGCCGATCACCTTGGCCGCCTGCGGCTCAGACACGTGGACACCTTACCGAGCCCACCAGACACCTCCGCGCAGCCGCAGCCACTCGCCGCACGTCGGTCAGGCGACGTTCCAGCCTCGGCTGGTCATCAGTTGGGTCAAGTCCTCGGCGCGGTCCGGAGTGACCGACAAGTGCCAGATATCCCACTTGGCGCACCTGGTCGTGCTCGATCGAGATGTCCTCCACATTGACTCCCGCAGCTCCCACATCGGAGAACAAACGACCCAGTGCGCCAGGCTGGTCGGGAATCTCCACCACCACCTGGCTGTACGTGACTGGGCGGGCGCCGTGCTTGCCGGGAATCTTCTGCATCCCGGCGACTCCTCGTTCCAGCTGCGCGCGAAGAGACTGCGAACCTGGCGCGGCCTCGAGTGCCTGGATCATGACGGCGAGCTCATCGCGGACCTGGTGCAGTTCGGACAGCACCGCGGCGGAGTTGGCCCCGAGAATCTGTTCCCACAGGTCAGGGTCGCTTCCGGCGATCCGGGTCGATGTCACGCAAGCCCTGGCCGGCGAGCACCAGATCCTCCGCGGGGACGTCGTTCAGGTGGCCCGCCATCAGCACTGACATCAGATGCGGCAGATGGGAGACCCTGGCGACCGCTGCGTCATGATCATCGACGTCCATGACCACCTGGCGCGCCCGGCACGCCTGTACAACACGGGAAACCCGCTCGACCGCGGCGGGCAGCGAACGGCGGTGTGGCGTGACGACCCAGCTACGGTCCTCGAACAGGTCCGACCGGGCCGTCATTGGGCCGGAGTGCTGAGAACCGGCCATCGGATGAGAGCCGACGTACCGCTCGAGAGGAATCTCGCGTTCCCAGAGCGTATGCAGGACGCCGGCCTTTACCGATCCCACATCGGTCACGGCCGCCGCCGGGTAGGTGCGCAGCGCGTGGCCGACCACGTCCGGAATCGAGCTCGGTGGAACAGCAACGATGACCACACCGACCTCCGCCGTGCGCGGCGCCTCGATGACACCCGCACCCAGGCTGGCGGCGACGCGTGCGTGGCTGATCTTGTGGTCTCGCAGGTGCACCCGATAGCCCGCGACCGTGAGTGCGCAACCAATGGACGCGCCGATGAGGCCGGTCCCGATGACGACAGCCACGTCCGGCTCCCCTGCGGTACCTTCCATGGTCTCGTCGGGGGTCGCTGTTGCCGTAACGGTCACGGGCCAGGATTCTGTGGCTCTTGCGGTTGACCGTCAACCGAATTCGGGTCGGCACCGGAGGTCGACGGTAGTTGAGTTTCCGTTACAGCCGGTTCCGGTGGCAGGGTGGGCGGCTGGACGTGACCCGGATCTGAAGGCTCGACGTCCTCGGTCAACAGGGCCGCAAGCCGGTCGCCCGCAATGCGGCGGAACTTCCGAGGCAGCGCCCGCGTCCGGTCGAGGATCGCCACTTCCAGCGCGTCCACCCCCAATGTTCTCGACTTGCCGTTCGCGCCGCCGTCGGAGCCGAGGGCCTGCACGGCCAGTTTGGTTGCCGCGGCAAGCCCGAGGCCCCGCTGGAAGCCCGTTCCCAGCACCTCGGCGATGGCCTCCGCTGACCCACCCATCACCGCGAAATTGTCCTCGTCGGCGACAGAACCGTCGTAGGTGAGCCGATAGATCTGATCAAGTTCAGGGGCCGCGCCCAGCTCCGCCACGATGATCTCGACCTCATAGGGCTTTTCACCGCCGGAAGAAAAGATCGTGCCGAGCAATTGCGCGTACGCGTTTGCCAGGCCGCGGCCGGTGACGTCAGTCCGGTCGTAGCTGTAACCGCGCAGATCCGCATAGCGGATGCCGGCCGTCCGCAGGTTCTCGAACTCGTTGTACCGGCCAACGGCGGCGAAGCCGATCCGGTCGTAGATTTCGCTGACTTTGTGCAGGGCCTGAGAGCGGTTCTCCGCCACGAAGAGGATGCCGTCGGCGTAGTGCAACACAATCACCGATCGGCCGCGGGCTATGCCTTTCCGGGCGAAGTCGGCCCGGTCCTTCATCTGCTGCTCGGGAGCAACGTAGAACGGCATGCTCACGTGAGAGATGCTCCTGGTCCGTCGGGGCGTTCCATTCGACTGGACATCACCTGGCCGACCAAATCACCGATCTGGGCATCGTTGACCCGATGTACCCCCTCGGCCGTGGCGAGCAGGACCACCGGAAAGATCTTGCGGGTCAGATCCGGACCGCCCGTCGCTGAGTCGTCGTCGGCGGCATCGTAGAGCGCCTGGATGACCGCCATCGTGGCCTCGCCGGCCTCGAGGTCGGGCCGATAGAGCTTCTTCAACGAGCCCCGCGCGAAGACCGCTCCTGATCCGACCGAGAAGAAGGCGTGCTCTTCGTATTTGCCGCCGGTGCCGTCGTAGGAGAAGATGCGTCCCTGCCCAGCCGCCGCGTCCCAGCCGGCGAACAACGGGACGACCAGCAAACCCTGCAGCGCGAGCGGCAGATTCATCCGAATCATGGTGGCGAGCCGGTTGGCCTTGCCGACCAGCGAGAGCGGTGCTCCCTCGATCTTCTCGTA
This sequence comes from uncultured Actinomycetota bacterium, assembly GCA_963754965.1. GTDB lineage: Bacteria > Actinomycetota > Actinomycetes > Propionibacteriales > Propionibacteriaceae > Microlunatus. Next base: position 386,079 of record CAVWIA010000004.1, on the reverse strand, counting down.
GTGCTCCAGTTCGACCTGGAAGAGCCCGACCATCTCCACCGCGATGCCGGCCGCACCGGCGATTCCGATGATCGAGAACTCGTCGGCCGGATAGACCTTCTCGATGTCACGCTGCGCGATGATGTTGCCCATCGTGGCTCGCCGATCACCAGCCACCACGACCCCACCAGGGAAGGTGGCCGCGACGATCGTAGTGCCGTGCGGCACAAGATCACCGGCGCCGGCCGAAGCGTTCCGCTGGCTCGGCAGCACATTGGGCGCGACACGGGCGGCAAAGTCGGTAAACGACGAGGTCTCGGCGTGCAGGAAGTCCGTGGTCAGACCGACCGAGGAGGAGCGGTCGCTCACTGGCCGCCTTTCTGGACGAAGGAGCGGACGAACTCCTCCGCGTTCACCTCCAGCACGTCGTCGATCTCATCCAGCAGGGAGTCGACCTCAGAGTCCAGCTCCGCCTTGTGGCTGCTGTCCGCCGGTGCGACGTCTTCGACCTCGCGCTCCTCGGCTCGCCGGGCCTTGCGTTGGCTTTGTTCTGACTCGGGCATGTCCGCGCTCCTCCCTTCTTTCCCCCAGCCTAACCATGAGCGCCGACACCTCTTTGTGTCACGGCACCGCGGGTCCCGGTTTCCAGCTACAACTGTGACCTTCAATGTTGACGTACGTCCGTGTGAGTCGAGGGTGACGTGGGCGCCTCGAAATCGGCGAGCGGCCTCGGTTGCCACGCGAGTGTCCGTGGGCCTCTGTGTACGCGCCGCCGCAGCAGCGACGCAGCGGTCCTGCGGCCCAGTGGTCTTGTAGCGGCCGCGCCTCTGGTCTAGCGGCCCAGGGCGGCGAAGAGGTCGGTAACGGTTTGGCACTCGTCGAGCATCTGGCCGACCTGTTCTCGGGTCCCCCGCAGCGGATCTAGCAGCGGAATACGCTGCAAGGCCGGGCGATCCGGCACGTCGAAGATCACCGAGTCCCACGAGGCAGCCACCACGGCGGCGCCGAACTTTTCCATCACCCGGCCCCGGAAGTAGGCGCGGGTGTCCTCGGGTGGGTGATTCCGGGCGCGCTCGATTTCGTCGTCGGTGATCAACCGACGGATCTTTCCCTTGGCCACCAACGCCGCGTAAAGACTGCGCCGCGGATCGACATCGGCGTACTGCAAGTCGATGAGCGCCAGCTTCGGTGCGTTCCACCCCAGCTGGTCGCGCGCGCGATACGACTCCATCAACTTGAGCTTGGCGACCCAGTCCAGCTGATCGGCGAGCGTAAATGGGTCGGCGCGCAACGCGTCCAGGCACTCCTGCCAACGGGTGAAAACATCCTTGGCCTCGATCCGAGCCGACTCGCTCAGATCCTCGGCTACTCGCTCATAGTGCCGGCGACAGTTGTCCAGATAGATCTCTTGGAGATCGACAGCCGTCATGGCGCGACCGTCGGCCAGCGTGAGGGACTGACGGCACTGGAGGTCGCGGCTCACCGTTCGCATGGCCACCACGGGCGCGTCCAGCCGACAGTCACCGTCGAACTGGCCCGCCTCGATGACCCGCAGCACCCACGAGGCGGTGCCGACTTTCAGGTATGTGGCGATCTCGGCCGAGTTGGCGTCCCCGGTGATCACATGCAGCCGGCGGTGTCGGCTCGCGTCGGCGTGCGGCTCGTCGCGCGTGTTGATGATCGGCCTGTTGAGCGTGGTCTCCAACCCCACCTCTGCCTCGAAGAAGTCCGCTCGCTGACTGATCTGGAACCCAGGCTCCTGGCTGCCCTGACCCAGCCCCACCCGACCGGCCCCGGTGATGACCTGCCGGGTCACCAGAAAGCCGGTGAACTGCGCGACGATCCGGTCGAACGGTGTGCTGCGGTCGAGCAGATAATTCTCGTGCGTGCCGTACGAGGCGCCCTTGCCATCGGTGTTGTTCTTGTAGAGCCGGACGGATCGACCCAGGGAATGGGAGGCCCGTTGGGCAGCAATGGCCATCACTGCATCGCCAGCCTTGTCGAAGCGGACGATGTCGAGCGCCGAGGTGACCTCCGGTCCTGAGTATTCCGGATGAGCGTGGTCGACATAGAGCCGCGCGCCGTTGCTCAAGATCACGTTCGCCATGCCCAGATCGGAATCGGTCAACTGGTCCGGGTGGGCAGCCGACCGTGACAGCTCATAGCCGCGGATGTCCCGCAGCGGCGTCTCGGTCTCGTAGTCCCACCCGGCCGGCTGACCAGCCACCGAAGCTCCGTAAGCCTTCACCACGTGGTTGGACAACTGCATGGGGTGCAGGTCATCGTCGGTCGGCGGGTTGAGGGCGCTGATCCCGTACTCGGTCTCGATGCCCATCACCCGCATAACGCTCAGCTGCGACTGCTGATCCGTCGATCCTCCCCGATCAGCGTGCTCTGCCATGCGCCCAGCGTAATGTGGCCCCACGTGAAGGTCTGGCGGGCGATTGCCATGGACGCCATCTGCGTGCTGGTCTTCGCCATCGTCGGCCGCGGTAGCCACCGCGAGGCAAATGACCTTGTCGGCGTGCTGAGCACGGCTTGGCCGTTCCTCGCCGGCAGCCTCACGGGTTACCTCGTGGCCCGGGCCTGGCGCCAGCCCGGCACCCTCCGATCAGGTACGACGATCTGGTTGTGCACGGTCGCCGTCGGCATGCTGCTTCGACTGGCCTCCGGTCGCGGCGCCCCTCCAACGTTCGTCCTGGTGGCCGCCATCGCACTCGGAATTCTGCTGCTGGGCTGGCGGGCCGCCCTCGGTGCGGTGCACACCGCACGCCGATCCGCCGCCGGGCATCCGGCCCCGTGAATCTTTCATGCCAATCGTGACCAATTGACATTGCTCCGGAATCGCGGCGATGTTTCTCGAGCGTCGGAGATCGTGCGGCGCTGCCTGGACCAGCGAGTCGAGCACACAAGGTGTGCGAGCGAGTGAGGAAGGCAGCGTCTCAGAGCGCGATCGTGCGCGAGAGAAGCACTAAAGATATTGCCCCGTATTGGTGACGGTGTCGATGGACCGGCCGGGCTGAGTGCCCTTGTTGGAGGAGATCAGGGTCCGGATGAAGACAATCCGCTCGCCCTTCTTGCCCGAGATCTTCGCCCAGTCGTCGGGGTTGGTGGTATTGGGCAAATCCTCGTTCTCGGCGAACTCGTCCAGGCATGCCTGCAGCAGGTGGCCAATCCGGAGGCCCTTGGCACCGGTGTCCAGCAGGTCCTTGATCGCCATCTTCTTGGCCCGGTCCACAATGTTCTGGATCATCGCACCGGAGTTGAAGTCCTTGAAGTACAAGACCTCCTTGTCCCCGCCGGCGTAGGTGACCTCGAGGAACTGGTTCTCTTCCGACTCCTCGTACATCCGGGTCACCGTACGCTCGATCATCCCGGCCACGGTCGCATCGCGGTCATGATCGAACTCCGCGAGATCCTCGCCATGCAAGGGAAGCCTGGGCGTCAGGTACTTGCTGAAGATCTCGCGCGCCGCCTCGGCGTCGGGCCGTTCGATCTTGATCTTGACGTCTAGTCGACCTGGTCGCAGGATCGCCGGATCGATCATGTCTTCACGGTTCGACGCGCCGATGATGATCACGTTGTCCAGGCCTTCAACACCGTCGATCTCACTGAGCAGCTGCGGCACGATTGTGTTCTCCACGTCGGAGGACACGCCTGATCCACGGGTACGGAACAGCGAATCCATCTCGTCGAAGAATACGATCACCGGCATTCCGTCCGACGCCTTGTCGCGCGCCCGCTGAAAGACCAGCCGGATGTGCCGCTCGGTCTCACCGACATACTTGTTCAGCAGCTCCGGGCCTTTGATATTGAGGAAGAAACTGCGACCCTCCTCGCCGGTACGTTCCGAGACCTTCTTGGCCAGCGAATTGGCCACTGCCTTGGCGATCAACGTCTTGCCACACCCTGGAGGGCCGTAGAGAAGAATGCCCTTGGGCGCCTTGAGTTCGTGCTCGTCGAATAGTTCCTTGTGCAGGAAGGGAAGTTCGACCGCATCGCGAATCGCTTCGATCTGCGAACCCAGGCCCCCGATCACCGAGTAGTCAATGTCCGGCACCTCTTCCAGCACCAGTTCCTCGACGTCCAACTTCGGCACCCGCTCGTAGGCGAAGTGCACCCGCCGGTCGATCAACAGCGAGTCGCCCGAGCGGAGCTGTATTTCGTGCAGCCGATGCGCCAGGCGGACGACGCTCTCCTCGTCGCCGTGCCCGATCACTAGCGCACGTTGCCCATCCTCCATGAGCTCCTTGAGCAGGACGACCTCGCCGACCTCGTCGAACTCCAGGACATCGACCACGTTCATGGCCTCGTTGATCATGACTTCGCGGCCCGGCTCCAGCGCTTCGACGTCGACCTCGGGGCTGACGCTGACCCGCATCTTGCGCCCAGCGGTGTAGATGTCGGCCGTATGATCCTCGGCTGAGGCCAAAAACACCGCGAAGCTGGCCGGTGGCTGAGCAAGCCGGTCAACCTCGGACTTCAAAGAAACGATCTGATCGCGGGCCTCACGCAGCGTTGCGGCGAGCCGTTCGTTGTTCGCCGATGTCGTGCGAGAGTCCTGGCGCGCATCGGCGAGCCGGCGTTCCAACATGGCGATGTCGTGCGGATGAGCTGACACGCGTTCACGCAGCCGGTCGACCTCGTCGCTGAGCGCCCGAAGCTGCGTCTGCAATGTCTCGCGGTCCTCGTACGGGGTTCTGTCGTGAGCCATGACGCACCTCCTAGGCAAGAAGCCTAGCTGGGGCTTATCCGAGGACCAGAGTAATTCTCGCCATACGCGCCGGGAGCCGGTCGGCGTTTCCGCAGCGGTGCAGCCACCCCGGGTGCCATCCGTCGAGTCAAGATCAAGAAACCGGTGTGGCCGACCATGGCGTGCCCGGGACGGACGGCAAGACCTTCGACGTGCCAGGAGCGCACCAGCGATTCGGTGGCTTCCGGTTCGGTGAATCCCCGATGAGCGCGGAGCGTCTCGATCGTTTCCGCCAGCTGAGTGGTCGTCGCGACGTAGCAGCAGAGCACTCCGCCCGGACACCAGGACATCGGCCACTGCCGGGACGCATTCCCACGGAGCCAGCATGTCGAGAATGACCCGGTCGACCGTCGCAGCCTCGATCGGTTTGTCGGCCAGCGACACCACCAGATCACCGACCCGAAGATCCCAGGCCGGGTGCGGCTCGCCAAAGAAGTTCTCCACGTTGCGACGGGCGGTCGAGGCGAAATCCTCCCGCCGTTCGTACGAGATCAGCCGGCCGGTCGCGCCTACCGCACGCAGCAGCGCGCAGCTGAGCGCTCCCGAACCAGCGCCGGCCTCGAGCACGGTCGCGCCGGGAAAGATGTCGGCCCCCATGACGATCAGTGCTGCATCCTTCGGATAGACGACCGCCGCACCGCGAGGCATGGTGACCGTGAAGTCCCTCAGCAACGGGCGCATGGCCAGATAGTCGACGCCCTTTGCGGACGTCACCACCACACCCTCCGGCCGTCCGATCAGGTCATCGTGATCTACCGAGCCCTTGGCGGTATGGAATCGTCCACCAGCGCTGAGCACGACGGAGTGGTGTCGACCCTTCGGGTCAGTGAGCGTGATCCGCTCCCCTGCCGCAAACGGTCCGCGCCTGACGCCGGACGGAACCTGCTCAACCATTCGAGATCCCGAAGAGCCCCAGCTGCCAGCCCGGCCCGAAGCCCGCCTCGCTGACCTCGACTCCGGCTCGGGCGTACAGGTACTCATCGCTCTGGCTGAGCGGCAGCAGCACGTTGTCCACGGCCGCCTGCTTCTGCAACGAGCCGAGGAGCCGGGCAGCAGCCTCGTCGTCGGTGGTTTTCCGGAATTCGGTGACGATGGTTTGGATCGTCGTCGCGGCGGTCGGCAGAGGCGCGTCGATGTAGGGCTGCAACCAGGCAAGGCCGGTCGAGGTCCACGCCTTGCGGTCGAGCAGCCAGAGGTCGGCGACAGGTGCGTCCGGGCGCAGCTGGACACTGAGCCCCCCGGAGTTCTCCAGCCTGGTCCGGATTTGGGTGGCGATGTCCAGGGCGTCGGGTGCCGTGCTGTCGTAGGTCAGCGTCAGCGGAATGCGATTCTTCCAGGTGATCTTGGGTGTGGCCTTGCCGCCGAGCGGGAAGCTCGACGTGTGGCCCGGGATGCCGGGAGGAACGATGGAGTCGAGAGTGCGGTCTCCTTGAAGCGCCGTGGCGATCGCCTGCCGCAGCGGCCTGTTCCCTCGCATTCGAGAGGCGGGGTTCCAGCCCAGCTGCAGGACCCGCTCGCCAAAGTAACTGTGTTCGGCGAATCCATCGGCAGTCAGCCGCTCACTGCTGGACTGCACTTGGCGACCGTAACGCGTGATGGCCGCTGCGTTGAGCCCACGCCAGACCACGTCGACCTTGCCGTTGGCCATGGCGTCTTCGATGGTGGCCGAGTCGGCCACCGTACGGTATTCGAGAGCCTGCATGGCGGCCGGGTTGCGCCCCACGTAGGCGCCGTGACGGGTCAGCAGCAGGGAGCGGTCGTCGTGGTGAGCCACGGCAAAGGGGCCGGATCCCACGATCGATTCCGTCGGGGGGCGGATGTCGTCCTGCTGGTAGATCTCTTCGTCGACGATCGACGCCGCAGGTGAGGCAAGTGCCCAGCCGAACTGGGTGTCAGGACGGCTGAGCACGAACCGTACCGTCTGCGGATCGGGCGTTTCGATGCGGCGCAGCGAGGACAACGACGAGGTCGATGATCCCGCCACATTGAGCCGGGTGGCCCGTTGGATGCTGAACTTCACGTCGCTAGCGGTCAGGGCGTGCCCGTTGTGGAAGGTGAGGCCTTCGTTCAACGTGCAGCTGTACGTGGTCGCAGAGGTGAATATGCAGTCCCGAGCGGCGTCCGGCTTCAGTACCGACTGGCCAGGATCCGCAGTCATCAACCGCTGGAAGACGTTCAGCGACACGACAGCGGAGGCGGAGTCCGTGATCGCAGCGGGATCCGTGACCCGAACGGGGTCAGTGCTCATCACGGTGAATGGTCTCGGCGGCGGGCCACTGGGAGTGGGAGAGGGACTCACCGAACCGTTGAGCTGGCAGCCGGTGACACTCAGCAAGGTGACCACGGACGCAAGAGCAAGAACGCCCCGACCGCCCGGCGGCACCTTAGCCTTTGCCATTGGCCTGCTCCAGCCATTCGGCCACGGCTGTCGCATCGAGCTCGGTTAGCGACGTGACGTGGCGGCGCCGGGGAGCTGGCGGGATGGGTACCCGACTAGGCACGGCGATAACCAAGGCGCCGGCAGCGTTCCCTGATCGAGCACCCGTGATCGAATCCTCGAGCACCACGCACGCGTGTGTGTCAACTCCGAGTGCAGCTGCAGCCGTCTCGTAGGGCTCGGGGTGCGGCTTTCCGTTCCGCACCTCGTCGCCCGCCACCGAAACAGTGAAGGTGTCGGCCGGCAGCTGGTTCAGGACCGCGTCCAGCATGACTCGATAGGAAGCCGACACCAGGGCGCAGGGGACGCCTGCCTCAGTAAAGGATGTCAGCAGTTCGCGGGCCCCTGGGCGCCACGGGATGGGTCGAGAGCCCAGCGCCTCGATTACCCGGATGATCAACTCGTCGACCACCCAGGCCGGGCTCAGGTCATGCCGGCCTATCGTGTTCAAGATGTAGGAGCCCGAGTCGAGCAGCGAATTGCCGATCAATTGGTCCGCATGGTCGACGGACCACGTCCCACCAAGTTCGGCGACGAGCTCGAATTCCGCATCCAGCCACATTGGCTCGGAGTCAACCAAGGTTCCGTCGAAATCCCAGAGCGCCGCAGCGACAATCGAGGTCTTGGTCATGGCGCGGTCATTCTCCCAGTGCTTCCGGCCATGCTGGTGAGCCATCCGGAAATCCAGCGCTCGATCTCGTTCCGATCCCACTCTGCGGCGTGCCGCCGCCGCCGGCACATCGAGCGCTGGATTTCCTGATTCAGCCGCTCAGCAAGGCCGTCTGGATCGTGGCGACAACAATCGCCGGACGATCCTCGAGCATGCGTGACGTGAAGCGAAGCACGCGCCATCCGGCATTGATCAAGTCATTCTGCCGATATCGGTCCCTCTCGAATGCCTCCGCGCCTTCGTGGAACTCGCGACCGTCGATCTCGACGGCCAGCTTGTGGGCGGGGAAGGCAATGTCGACCCAGTAGGGATGGCCGCAGATTTCGATGGGATGGTTGGCGATCCAGCCCTCGATCGCCTCCTCGTGCAGCAGCCGATGCGCACGGCGCTCGGCGGCAGACCAAGGATTCGTGCGGGACTCGATCAGTAGTTGCCGCCGGTGCGCATTGCCCCGCCGACCAGGGCACCGCATGAGCGCGTCATGCAAGTTCTCCAGCGTCCCCTGGCGGCTTCGTAGCAGTGCGTCGATCGCATCGCCGCCATGAGTGTCGACGAGATCCAATGCGGTGAGCGCCGGTGCGGTGTACCGCAATCCGCGGCGCTCGACTATCAGCTCAGCTGGGATGGATCGACGAGACGTTTGCCAGCCGTCCCGGCGAGCCGTGCGGGTGGGCGCCACGCACCTTATCCGCGGGACACGGATACCGGGCCAGAACGTCAGTGCGGCGGCTCCCTCATGGGTCACAACAGCGTTCGGCTCCCACAGACTCGTCGCCCGCATGCGGGACAGAGGATCGGAGGCCGCGACTGGCGTGGCGTACACACCTGGCAGCAGCGCCAGCAGCTCGCCCCGACGGACCAGCCACTCCATGGCGGCCACCATGTCGGGGTGACCGCGGCGGGCGATCAAGCCGCCGCCATCGGCGAGGAGACGGTCGATCTCCGCTCGGGAAGCCCTCACCCAGCGAACATTGTGGACTGCACGAAGAATGGTGCGGCCCGTCGCAGATCTGTGCAAAACCACCCCGACAACCGGTGCGGCTGTGGAAACCGGGGAATCCAGCGCTCGATCCCGTTCCGATCTCCACTCCGCGGCGTGTCGCCGCCGCCGGGACATCGGGCGCTGGATTTCCCGAGCGGTCAACGGGCGTTGAAGTACTTCGCCTCAGGGTGATGGACGATCAGGGCGTCGGTGGACTGCTCGGGGTGCAGTTGGAGCTCTTCGGAGAGAGTCACGCCGATCCGCTCCGGACGAAGGAGGACGACGAGCTTCGCCCGATCCTCCAGATCGGGACACGCGGGATAGCCGAAGGAGTAGCGCGAGCCTCGGTAGGCCTGGTCACGGATCATGTCGTCGACTGCGCCGTCGTCGGGTGCGAAACCGAGGTCCGCGCGTACCCTGGCGTGCCACATCTCCGCTAGCGCCTCGGTCAGCTGCACGCTGAGCCCATGCAGCTCCAGGTAGTCCCGATAGGCGTTCTGCTCGAACAGTTTCGCTGTCGCCCGAGCAACAGCCGCACCCATGGTGACCAGGTGGAAGGCGATGACGTCAGGACCCTTCCGGAGAGCCAGCGCGCGATCGCGGAAGAAGTCCGCCAGGCACAGGTATCGCGACCGGCGCTGGCGCGGGAAGGTGAAACGCGCCACTTCGCCTCGAGGGTCCTCGACGTCCGTCCCAGGCTGATGGACGACGACGCTGTCGCCCTCGCTGTAGCACGGCCAATAGCCGTAGACCACGGCGAACTCGGCGATCGAGTCCGTCTGGATACGGTCGAGCCAGGCTCGCAATCGCGGTCGACCCTCTGTCTCGACGAGCTCGTCATAGGACGCGCCGTCGCGTGATCCCTTCAAGCCCCACTGCCCCATGAAGGTGGCGCGTTCGTCCAGGAACTTCACGACGTCGGCTAGGGCGATGCCCTTCACGATGCGGTCGCCCCAGAACGGTGGTGTCGGCACGTCGATGTCCGCCGCTACATCGGACCGCTGGGGCGCAGAGACTTCCACTCGGTCTTCGAGCAGCGTGTCCGGCCCGAGCCTTCACCCGGCGCTCGCGGGGGGCCGGCAGCGCGGCCCCCTCCTCCCCGCGCTTGACCGCCATAAGCGCGTCCATCAGCCGCAGACCCTCAAACGCATCCCGGGCATAGCGCACTTCTCCGGCGAACACCTCCCGCAGGTCCTGCTCGACGTAAGCCCGGGTGAGAGCCGCGCCACCGAGGAAGACCGGATAGCTGGTGGCCAGCCCGCGGGCGTTCAGCTCCTCAAGATTTTCCTTCATCACCACGGTCGACTTCACCAGCAGTCCCGACATGCCGATGGCATCCGCTCGGTGCTGCTCGGCAGCCTCGATGATCGAGCCGATCGGCTGCTTGATGCCCAGGTTGACGACCGTGTAGCCGTTGTTGGTCAGGATGATGTCGACCAGGTTCTTGCCGATGTCGTGCACGTCGCCCTTGACGGTGGCCAGCACAATCGTGCCCTTGCCGTCGGCATCGGTCTTCTCCAGGTACGGCTCCAGGTAGGCGACCGCCGACTTCATGACTTCAGCGGACTGCAGCACGAATGGCAGCTGCATCTGCCCGGAGCCGAACAGTTCCCCGACGACGCGCATGCCGGCCAGCAGATCCTCGTTGATGATCGCCATGGCCGCCTTGCCCTCAGCCATGGCTTGATCAATGTCGTCCGGCAGGCCCTTGCCTTCTCCGTCGATGATCCTGCGCTTGCAGGCGCTCAGTCACCGGCAGAGCCAGCAGCTCCGCGGCCCGCTCCGCCTTCGTGTCGGCCGTCGTAACGCCCTCGAACAGCTCCAGGAAACGCTGCAGCGGGTCGTACGCCGGCTCTGTGCCCGGTCGCTGCGCGGCGCCGGTCGTAAACCATGTCGAGGGCGACCTGTCGTTGCTCCTCAGGGATCCGGGCCACGGGTGAGATCTTGGCGGCGTGCACGATGGCCGAGTCGAGGCCAGCCTCGATGCACTCGTGCAGGAAGACCGAATTCAGCACCACCCGCGCAGCCGGGTTCAGGCCGAAAGAGATGTTGGAAAGCCCCAGCGTGGTTTGCACGTCGGGATAGCGCCGCTTCACCTCCCGGATGGCCTCGATCGTCTCGATGCCATCGCGCCGGGTCTCCTCCTGCCCGGTTGCGATGGGGAAGGTGAGGCAGTCGAGCACGATGTCGCTCTGCGCGGAGACCCCACTTTTCGGTCAAGTCGCTGATCAGCCGGGCAGCGACACGCACTTTCCACTCGGCAGTCCGAGCCTGGCCCTGCTCGTCGATGGTCAGCGCGATGACGGCGGCGCCATGCTCCTTCACCAGCTTCATGATCTTGGTCAGCCGGGAATCGGGCCCGTCGCCGTCCTCGTAGTTCACCGAGTTGATCACCGAGCGCCCGCCGAGGCATTCCAGACCCGGCTTGCAGCACGGCCGGTTCGGTCGAGTCGAGCACGATGGGCAAGGTGGAGGCCGTGGACAGCCGGAACGCCAATTCCCGCATGTCGGCTGGCCCGTCGCGACCGACGTAGTCGACGTTGAGGTCGAGCAGATGGGCGCCGTCACGGATCTGGGATCGGGCGATGTCGACGCAGTCGTCCCAGCGCTCCTCCAGCAGCGCCTCCCGGAATGCCTTGGACCCGTTGGCGTTTGTCCGCTCGCCGATCGACAAGTAGCTGGTGTCCTGCCGGAAGGGCACCTCGGCGTAGAGGGATGCCGCGGCGGCGACATGGGTCGGCCGCCGGGACACAACTGGCCGACCATGCAGGCGCTCCACGACCTGACGCAGGTGCTCCGGCGTTGTGCCGCAGCAGCCTCCAACCAGCCCGAGGCCGAATTCTGAGGTGAACTGGTCCAAGGCGTCGGCCAGCTCGACCGGTTTGAGCGGATAGTGCGCGCCATCGGCAGTCAGTTGGGGCAGCCCAGCGTTCGGCATGCAGCTGACTCCGATGGAGGCGTACCGAGACAGGTGGCGCAGGTGCTCACTCATCTCTGACGGCCCGGTGGCGCAGTTGAGCCCGATCACGTCGATGCCGAGCGGCTCGAGGGCGGTCAACGCGGCGCCGATCTCGGAGCCGAGCAGCATGGTGCCGGTCGTCTCCACCGTCACGTGAACGATGATCGGGCAGGTCGCGTCCCGCGTGGGCGAGGGCCCTTTTGGCCCCTAGGGTTGCGGCCTTGGTCTGCAACAGATCCTGAGAGGTCTCGATCAGTACGGCGTCGATGCCACCGGTCAGCATTCCTTCGACCTGGGCCTGGTAGGCGTCACGAAGCGGCGCAAACGCCACATGGCCGAGTGTTGGCAGCTTGGTGCCAGGACCGACGCTGCCAAGCACCCACCGCGTACGGTCTGGTGTGCTGTACGCGTCCGCCGACGCCCGAGCGATCGTCGCCGCAGCCTTGGCCAGCTCGAAAATGCGGTCGGAGATCCCATACTCACCGAGCGCGGACAGGTTGGTGCCAAACGTGTTCGTCTCGACTGCGTCCACGCCCACGTCGAAGTACGCATCGTGAATGGCTCTGACCACATCTGGCCGGGTTAGATTCAAGATCTCGTTGCAACCCTCGAGCTGCTCGAAGTCCTCCAGTGCCAGGTCATAGCCCTGGAGCATCGTGCCCATGGCGCCGTCCGCAATCACCACGCGGCGTGAGAGCGTGCTGCGAAGATCATTGGACACCTTGCGAGGATAGAGCCGACCGCCGTGCCGGCGCGGCACTTATCAAGATCCGGCAGGGACGTCCAGCACCCGGGCTCCTTGGACTCCTGCGGCTACAGTGAAGTCATGGTCGACGCGTCCCGAGACCTCCGTGGTCTGCATGATCCGGTGGTCATCGCGGCATTCGGCGGCTGGAACGACGCCGGCGACGCGGCAACCGGAGCGGTAGAGCACCTGGCGGGAGCCTATGGGGCCGAACTGGCATTCTCCCTGGACCCGGACGACTTCTACGACTACCAGGTCAACCGCCCCCACGTGCGGGGCAGAAACGGTGAGCGTGAGCTGATCTGGCCCACGACCGAGATCAAGGTCTCTGAGCTGCCTGACGGCCGCGATCTCGTGCTGGTGCATGGGCTGGAGCCCAATCTCCGTTGGCGCCAGTTCAGTGCTCGGATCATGTCGGCACTGACGTCGGCGAACGCCCAACGGATATACATTCTCGGTGCGTTGCTGGCCGACACCCCCCACACGCGGCCCATCCCCGTCTCGGTGTCCACCCGCGATCGGGAACTGATGGAAATGTACGGGCTCGAGCCATCCAGTTATGAAGGCCCCACCGGCATCGTCGGTGTGCTGGCGGACGCGCTGTCGCGAGGGGGGCTTCAGGTGCTCTCGCTCTGGGCTGCGGTGCCGCACTACGTGTCCCACCCACCTTGCCCGAAGGCGACCTTGGCGCTGCTCTCCCAACTGGAGAACCTGACGGATGCCGCACTGGATCTTGGCGAGCTGGCGGAACTGTCCCGGGCCTGGGAACGAGGCGTCGACGAGCTCGCCGCCGAGGATGCGGAGGTCGCCGAATACGTCTCCGGGCTGGAGCAGCAGCAGGACGCGGCTGAGCTGCCAGAGGCCAGCGGCGAGGCCATCGCAGCTGAGTTCGAGCGTTACCTCCGCCGCCGCCAGGGCAACTAGAGCTCGAGCGCCGCTGGAAGCAGTGAAAAGGCGGCCCCCCGAGCTCGACGAATGTCAGGTGTTGACTCGACGAGCGGCGAGGCCCGACCCTGGGGAAATCTGCCACTCGACTCGCCGCAGCCTGAGTGCGTCGACGGTGTTCGACGGGCTCAGACCCCGTGGACTGCCACCAGTTCCCGCAACGTGGTAACCATGGCGTCCGGATCCTCGGCACCGAACACCGACGACCCTGCGACGAACGAGTCCACTCCGGCCGCCGCGCAGCGTTCGATCGTCTCGAGCGAAACCCCGCCGTCAATCTGCAGCCACACGTCGCCGCCGTATTTGTCGATCATCTCGCGAGCTCTGGTGATCTTGGGCAGGCACAGGTCGAGGAACTTCTGGCCGCCGAATCCGGGTTCGACTGTCATGATCAACACCATGTCGAGCTCGGGCAGCAGATCCTCGTAGGGTTCGATCGGTGTGGCTGGTTTCAGGGCCATCCCCGCGCGGGCGCCTCTGCGGCGGAGCTCACGGGCGAGTCGTACGGGTGCGCCGGCCGCCTCGACATGGAAGGTCACGGACTCGGCGCCGGCCTCGGCATAAGCGGGCGCCCAACGGTCCGGATCATCGATCATCAAGTGGATGTCCAGCATGGCCGAGGTGATCTTCCGGATCGACTCGACCACGGGCAGGCCGAGGGTCAGGTTGGGCACGAAATGGTTATCCATCACGTCCACATGCAGTGCATCGGAACTGGGCACCGATTCGATGGCGGACTGCAGATTGGCGAAGTCGGCGGACAGCAGACTCGGCATGATCCGGGGAGCCACTCTCCGACTCTAGTGTGGTCAGCCCACCGGCGAGGAGGGATAGCACGCTCGCTCATCGTTCCCCATCCGGCTCGACGCAATGTCGTCCTGCAGGCGAAAGGAGCAAGCGAAAATGCGCGCACCTCGCAAGGTCATCGGCGGCCTGCTGGCCTGCGTTGGATGGGTGACAATCGCCGGCTGCACGAGTCACGGCGGCACTATCCAGCCCAGCCCATCGACTCCGTTGCCGGCCGAGGCCCGACTGGCGACGCCCGAGGCGACCGCATCACCAACCGCGGTGCTGCCATCCGGCAGCGCGCCGGCGGAAATGGACGCGGCTGACTTCAGCACCGACATCACCAACCGATATTGGCCGATGAAGCCGGGCAACACGCTGGACCTACCGTGAAGTGCTGGACGACGGAAGCATTTCTGAAGGGGTGGTCGTCGTCACCACCAGAACGAAGAAGATCGCCAACGGGGTGACCGCCCGCGTCGTCCGCAACAACGCACGCGACAGCGGCACGATCATCGAGGACACCAACGACTGGTACGCCCAGGACACCGCAGCCAACGTCTGGTACTTGGGCGAGGAGACGGCCGAGGTGAACAAGGGCAAGATCGGCAGCCGAGGGGGATCATGGGAGGCCGGCGTGGACGGTGCCCAAGCGGGCGTATCGTCCCGGCGGGTCCTCGGCCGGGCATGCGTTACCGGCAGGAGTACTACAAGGGTCAGGCAGAGGACAACGGTGAAGTGCTCAGTACCGGCGAGCTCGTCCAGGCGCCAACCGGTCGATACTCCAACTGTCTGCTCACCAAGGACACCAGCAGCGTCGATGCCACCTCCTGGGAATACAAGCTCTACGCACTCGACGTCGGTCCTCTCGTCAGCCTGGGAATCTCCGGTGACGTGGGTCGCGAGGAGTTGATCAAGCAGGACATTGCCAGGCCGACCGATGGTCTGGGGCCCTTGGGAAAGCCGAACGGGTGAACACCATGGCATGGCTGCAAGTCGCAACCCCGGATCCAGCGTGCGGCACGCGCGTGCCCAGGTCGGTGGAATGCTGATCTGGTGCGGGTCCTAGTCATCGAGGACGAGCCGAAGCTTGGTCGGCTGCTGCACCGCGGGCTCACCGCACAGCTCCGCTTTCGAGCGGTTCCGCCGCGGTGCCCGCGCAGGCGGCGCCGGACTTGGACTGTCCATCGTGCAGGCGATCGCCGAAGCCCATGGCGGGCACGCACGGGTGGGCGCAGATCGCCGTGGCTGCGTGGTGGTCGAACTGCCCAACGCCGCGTTCAACTCCTCGGCTCGCGTCGATCGGGCGCATATCGGCTAATGCAGGCGACGGAGAAAGGCGCCGAACATGGCATCGGTGCCGTGCCGGTGAGGCCAGAGTTGGAGATACGGGCCCCGGCTAGCACCCGACAGCGAGGGCAGCAGCTCAGCTGGGTCCAGCGACTCGAAGTCAGACCGGCCGGCCAGCACGTGCTCCACGACGTCGCTGGTTTCCTGCCGGTGTGGGGAGCACGTGACGTAGCCCACCACACCGCCGGTCGAGGTTGCTTCGAGCGCAGACGCTCAGTAGGCGGGTCTGGAGCTGACCGAGTTGGTCCAGGTCCTTCGGTGTACGGCGCCAGCGGGCGTCCGGCCGCCGGCGCAGCGCGCCCAGTCCGGTGCACGGCACGTCGGCCAGGACCCGAGTGAATCGGCCGCTGGTCCAGGGCGCCCGGGTCCCGTCCGCCGTCACCACAAACGCCCCGGTGTAGCGCCGGACTGCGCTCGCGACCAGGACCGCACGGTGCGGGCTCAGGTCGCCGGCCAGAACCTTGCTGTCATCAAGCATCGCCAGGCCGGCCAGCAGACCAGTCTTGCCGCCTGGTCCCGCGCACAGGTCCAGCCACCATCCAGCTGGCGCCGCTGGACGAGTCAGGACCCAGGCGACGAGCTGAGAGCCCTCATCTTGAACGCCGGCCCTGCCCTCCCGAACTGCGGCCAGCTCGCTCGGATTGCCACTCCAGCGGGCCCCGAACGGCGAATGCTCGCACGCTTGCGCCCCCGCCGCCACCAACTCCTCGACAGAGCAGAGCCCAGGTCGTACCGCCAGGGTGACCCGGGGGGTGGCGTTGTTGGCCGCCAGGGCTACCTCCAGTTCCTCGGCGGGCAGCAGATCGGCATAGGCGTCGACAATCCACCGCGGGTGCGCAGTTCGCAGCCCAAGTGCGTCACGCTCATTCAGGCCGTCGGTCAGCTCATCGAGCCACCCGGGGAGGTCATGGGCTGTGACGCGCCGCAGCACGGCATTGATCAGCCCGGTGATCCGCCGGCCCACCGTCGCCGAAGCGAGCTCCACGGTCGCGGACACGGCGGCCGAGGCGGGAATCCGCATGGCCATCAGTTGGTGCGTCCCTAGCCGGAGCAGGTCGACTACGGCCGGCTGCCAGGACCGCAGGGGCCTGGCAGCCGCCGCGGAAATGATCGCGTCGTAGGTTCCCTGCCAGCGGCACGTACCGAACACCAACTCCGTGGCAAAGGCGGCGTCGCGTGGTTCCAGCCGCCGCTGGTAGAGCAGGTCACGCAACACCAGATTCGCGTAGCCGCCCCCGGAGTTCACCGTCCGCAGGGCGTCGAACGCCAGCCGTCGGGCCCGATCCGGATGGGATCGGCGCGGTTGGGGCACCAGTCAGCCACCCAGCGCGGGGTGATCGTCGAACGATATGCCCCGTGCCCAGTCGGCCGCGGCCATGGGCTTCTTTCCCTGGGCCTGGACCTCTGTCAATTCCAGGGTGGTCGTACCCGTACCCACCTGCACCGCTCTCTTGGTGACGTGGAGCGCGCCAGGGGGCAGGAAATGATCGGTCAAGCTAGCCGAGTTGATCTTGAAACGCTCGCCGCAGAAAGTGGTCCAAGCGCCGGGGGCCGGCGCGCAGCTGCGGATCAGGCGATCGATATCCTCAGCGGGCTTCGTCCAGTCGATATGTGCATCCTCCACGCTGATCTTTGAGGCGTACGTCACGTCCGCCTCCGGCTGTGGCTGGGCACTGAGGGTGCCATTCTCGATGCCGTCCAGAGTCTCGACGAGAAGCGCGGCACCGGTGATCGACAACCGGTGCAGCAGGTCCCCTGCGGTATCGGAGGGACCGATCGGCTCCCGGACGCTGGCAAGCGTCGGGCCGGCATCCAGCTCGCGGACGATCCGGAAGGTGGTCGCTCCGGTGATCCGATCGCCGGCCAATATGGCGTGCTGCACCGGGGCGGCGCCGCGCCAGGCAGGTAGCAGCGAGAAATGCAGATTGATCCAGCCGTGTGCCGGGATGTCGAGTACCCGCTGCGGCAGTAACGCCCCGTACGCGACGACCGGGCAGCAGTCCGGGGCGATCTCTCCGAGCCGGGCGACGAAGTCGTCGTCGCGCGGGCGTTCTGGCTTGAGGGTCTCGATCCCGAGTTCGGCGGCGCGGACCGCGACCGGGCTGGGCGTGAGCTTCTTGCCGCGACCACTCGGGGCATCCGGACGCGTCACCACGCCGACCACCTCGTGGCGAGATCGGACCAGAGCGTCCAGCGATGGCACGGCGGCCTCAGGGGTGCCGGCGAAGACGGTTCGCACCGCGGCAGCCTACCGGCCCGAGCCCCCGCTACTCGAGGGCAACGGGATCGACGCGGATCCGAATTGGCCGCTCGGCCTTACGAGCACTGCGGATGGCGACGACTTCCTTGGCAGCATCAGCCAACGCCCGCCCAGCGGACCTCGGAGCCCGCAGGATCAGGCGGCTGAGCTGCGGCTCCTCGCCGTTCTGCGGAGCGAGATCGATCGGACCCAGCATTTCGGCTCCCGGCGGAAGGTCGGCCAACGTGCGGAACTCCTCCAGGGCGTCGGGTGACCCCTCAACGCTCACCATCCTCACTGCTGGCGGGAACCCTGCCTCGGTACGTTCGGCGAGCTCGCGGGCGGCGAAGCCAGCCGGATCCACGCGGACGAGGGCCTGCAGGGCTCGGGCGGAGCTCTCCCCCACAGCGATCACCGACCCGCCTTCGGCGCCGCCGCGGACGAGGGCCACCACGTTCAGCCAGCGACGCAGTGCCTCCTCCGCCGCGCGCAGATCTCGACGGAGCAGCAACAGCGGGGTGTCCAGCAGAACGGCGGCCGCGTAGCCACCGTCCGCCACAGGCTCGGTGCCCGGGGTAGCAACGACGATCGCAGACGAGTCCGGCACAGGGGCTGCGGCCGTTCCAGCGAGCACCTGCCGTACGGGCGTCTGCGGGAAGGCCTTGCCCAGTTCCTCGGCCGTACGGCCGGCGCCGACGATGGGCGCGCGCATCCGACGGGATCCGCATATGGGGCACTCCCAATCGAGCTGCAGACGTCCGCACCAGTTGCACACCGGCTTGGTCTGATTCTCACCATTGGTGGATTGCGACGCGACACGGGTGGGACCGGCGCAGAATCGGCAACGGACGGTCTCCCGGCAACCCTGGCAGACAAGGGCGATCAGATACCCCGCGCGGGGCACCTGGACGAGCACCGGGCCTTGCGGCAGGGCAGCACGCATGACGTCGAAGACCTCGTGCGGCAACCGGGCGGCGCGGGCCACCGGGTCGTGAGCCAGGGCGTAGTCGGAGTCGATCGCTACTTTCACCCGCGGTGCGTCGTGGCGGACGATTGTGCGTTCCTGGCTCAGCTCGTGAAGCCAGCGCCGCTCAAGCCACGCCTGCAGCTCCGCGGTGCGGCCGTAGCTCGCGAACAAGGCGGCGGCACCCGCCTCGGCCGCCCGGATGGCTAGCACGTCGCGGGCGTGAGGATACGGCGCCCGCTGCTCGGCGAGCAGATCATCGCCGTCGTCCCACAGCGCGACCAGGCCGAGGTCGCGAACCGGCGCGAAGGCCGCGGCACGGTTGCCTATGACCACCGGAACCTCCCCGCGAAGTGCAGCCAGGAACGCGCGATAGCGGGCCGCCGGTCCGGATTCGGCGACGAGCACACTGAACCCCGCACGTCCGAGAGTCAGTAGGCACGCGGCCTCCAGCTGGGCGAGATCCCGGGCGTCGGGTACGACGATGACCGCTCCACGACCTCCTTCGGCGCATGCTCGAGCGGCATTGGCCAGCCCCAGCGCCCAGTCGCCGCCGGGGCCGGCAGAGGGCGTCACCTGCCACAGCGCCCGGGGATGGCCGCCGCGTCGCACCGCCTCCAGGTAGCCAGCCCCGGTCGGGTAATCCGCAATCGGGCCGCTGCACGGATCGACCGCCGGCATAGCCCGGTCGAAGGTGACGCGGGCGGCGTGCTCGGTGGCAGCGTGTCGGGGCGGAACCGCGAGCCGCATCACATCGGCAAAGGTGCCGGCATAGTGATCAGCCACCTTGCGGATGAGATTGGCGACTTCGCGGGTAAGCACCGACTCTGCTGAAATGATCTTGTGCAGCGGCGTGAGCTCGCCACTGTGCTCGGTCTCGGCTGGCCGGTCGAGGATGAACCCGTCGCGCAGCGTGCCGGCGAACCGCACCCGCACCCGCGTGCCGGGCACGGCGTCCGCGTCCTGCGCCTCGGTCACCGCGTAGTCGAACGGCCTGTCCAGGTGACTCAACGAGACGTCGACCGCGACCCGGGCGATGAGTCGCTTTCGCTGCTCGGTCGGCACACCAGATGATAGACAGCGCCCACTGACAGCGGTTGCCCCTGCGCGAGGCCGCCCTATCGCCGGCGAAACTCGCGGGTGCCTTGGGTAGCTAAATGGTGCCTGAGCGCGCGAATGATCAGCCGCGGACGGCGGCCGCCAACGTCTCGGCGCGATCGGTACGCTCCCACGTCATGTCAGGGAGCTCGCGACCGAAGTGTCCGTAGGCCGCGGTCTGGGCGTAGATCGGGCGCTTCAGGTCGAGGTCGCGGATGATCGCCGCCGGGCGCAGGTCGAAGACGTCGAGGACCGCCCTACGGATCTGCTCAGTCGGGACCGCCTCGGTGCCGAACGTCTCGACATAGAAACCCACCGGGTGCGCCTTGCCGATGGCGTAGGCCACTTGGACTTCGCAGCGGGATGCCAGTCCCGACGCCACGACGTTCTTGGCCACCCAGCGCATCGCGTAGGCCGCCGAACGGTCGACCTTTGACGGGTCCTTCCCGGAAAAAGCCCCTCCGCCATGACGGGCCATGCCGCCGTAGGTGTCCACTATGATCTTGCGCCCCGTCAGGCCGGCGTCCCCCATCGGGCCGCCGATCTCGAACCGGCCGGTCGGATTGACCAAGAGCCGATAGTCGTCGGCGAGGATGTCGTAGCGCTCGACGACCGGGTCCACGACGTGCTTGCGGACGTCCGGGGTGAGCAGCGCCTCGAGGTCGATGTCGCCGGCGTGCTGGCTGGACACCACGATGGTGTCAAGACGCACTGGCCGGTCACCGTCGTACTCGACGGTCACTTGGGTCTTGCCGTCGGGCCGCAGGTAGGGCATGGTGCCCTCCTTGCGGACCGTCGACAGCTGTTCGGCCAACCGGTGGGCCAGTTCAATGGGCAGCGGCATCCGGCTCGGGGTTTCCTGGCAGGCGAAGCCGAACATCAGGCCTTGATCGCCGGCTCCTTGCAGATCCAGCAGATCGTGCGCGGAGCCGATACGGCTCTCGTACGCGGTGTCCACACCCGCAGCGATGTCGGGCGACTGCTGGCCGATAGCGATCGTGACACCGCAGGAGTTGCCATCGAAACCCTTGGTCGAGGAGTCGTAGCCGATATCCACGATCCTTCGCCGGACGATGCCCGGGATCTCGACATAGGAATCCGTGGTCACCTCGCCCGCGACGACCACCAGCCCAGTCGTCACCAAGCATTCGACAGCCACCCGGCTCTGCGGGTCCTGCCCGATCAGCCCGTCGAGCACGGAGTCGCTGATCTGGTCCGCGATCTTGTCCGGATGCCCCTCGGTCACCGATTCCGAGGTGAAGTATCTGCCCGCCATGATTTGTCCTCGATGCCTGCCTGTCGCCCCTGTGTGCGCAGAATTTACCGGCCGGAACGCAGGGCCAGAGCCGCGTCCCAAATGCGATGCGCCAGGGTGTCCTTGCTGCCAGTCAGTGTCGCGCCAACGCCTTCAGCGGTGAGCAAGGTGATCGCGCTGTCGGGCTGCCCGAAGACGAGGCCGTGGCCGACCTCGTTCAGGACCAGCAGGTCGCATCCCTTGCGCTCCAGTTTCGCTCGGCCCAGATCCAGCAGGCTGTGGTCGGCATCCGGAGTTTCCGCCGCGAAACCGACCAGCACCTGCCGCGGATCGTTGCGCCCGGCCGCAAGGCCCGCCAGCACGTCGGATGTCTGTACGAGATTGATCCGCAGGCCCGCGTCGCCGGTCTTCTTGATCTTGGTTTCGCTGGTGCTCGCCGGTGCGAAGTCGGCCGGTGCCGCGGCCATGACCACGATGTCGGCCTCCTTGGTCGCGATGGTCATGGCTTCCGCCAGCTCGGCGGTCGAGGTGACACGTTGAGCGGCGACATTCGGCGGCGGCGGCGCTGGCGACATTGGCGGCGACGAGCCGTACGGTCGCGCCACGCAAGCCAGCGGCGCGCGCCAGCGCCCAGCCCATCAGTCCCGACGAGGAGTTGCCCAGAAACCGTACGGGGTCGAGATGCTCGCGCGTTCCGCCCGCGCTGACCGCAACGGTGAGCCCGGCCAGATCCTGAGCTGCGGCCCGATCAGCGATGCCAGGCTCGGCCAGCACGACGGCCGCCACCGCCAACAGCTCGGCCGGCTCGGGCAGCCTGCCGGGCCCGGCGTCTGGTCCGGTCAGCCGCCCGGAGTCCGGTTCGACGACCACACAACCCCGTTGCCGGAGCGTCGCCACATTGGCCTGGGTCGCGGGATGCAGCCACATCTCGGTGTGCATCGCGGGAGCGAAGACCACAGGGCAGCGAGCGGTGAGCAAGACATTGGTCAGCAGGTCGTCGGCACGGCCGCTAGCGGCTCGGGCGAGCACATCGGCAGTCGCTGGAGCCACGAAGACCAGGTCGGCGTCTTGTCCCAGCTTGACGTGCGGCACCAGGTGCACGTCGTCCCAGACTTGGGTGTGCACCGGCTTGCCGGACAGCGCAGCCCACGTCGCGGCCCCGACGAACTTCAGCGCCGCCTCGCTGGGCATCACCGTGACCTCGTGGCTGGCGTCGGCCAAGCGGCGCAGCAGCTCGCAGGCCTTGTAGGCCGCGATCCCGCCCGAAACGCCGAGGATGACCCGGCTCATAGCCTGGCAAACATCCTCATCGCGAGCAGGTCGGGAGGATCAGGCCGACGGGTCGTACGGGTCCACACTGTTGGCGTTTTCGTCGGCTTCCGGATCGACGTCGCTGCACAAGAGCTTGCCGGCGTTCACCTCGCGAAGCGCGATGGAGAGCGGCTTCTCCTGGACGGTCGTCTCCACCAACGGCCCGACGTGGTCAAGCAGACCCTCGCCGAGCTGGGAGTAGTAGGCGTTGATCTGGCGTGCCCGCTTGGCAGCGAAGAGGACAAGCTTGTACTTGGAGTCGGAATGGGTGAGCAGATCATCGATCGGAGGGTTGGTGATTCCCTCGGCGACCTGGTGTTGTCCGGACAAGATCAACCTTCGGTTCGTAGACATGGGAGGCCGTATATCGTGTCGTCGGACAAGCCAATCCAGGCCTGCGCAACGTCACAGCCGTAACAAGGCTACCAAGTCTTCGACGGCTTGGCCTATCTCACGGTTGATGACGACGTGATCGAACTCCGCTTGGGCCGCCATCTCGGCCTCAGCGGTCACCAGTCGGCGCTCCTGCTGAGCGGCGGACTCGGTTCCTCGACCGGTCAGTCGACGGACCAGTTCCTCCCAGGACGGCGGCGCCAGAAACACGAACCGCGCTTCCGGAAGGGTCTCCCGCACCTGCCGGGCGCCCTGCAGGTCGATCTCCAGCAGCGCATTCCACCCCGCGGCGAGCGCTTCCAGAACCGGCGCCTTAGGGGTCCCGTAGCGGTAGGCACCGTGCACTACCGCCCACTCGAGCAGGGCATTCTGCTCGATCAGAGCGTCGAATTCGGGCTCGGAGACGAAGTGATAGTGAACGCCGTGAACCTCGCCCGGCCGTGGCGGTCGAGTCGTCGCCGAAACCGAGACGAAGATCTCGGGGTGCTCGGAGCGAAGTCGGGCGACGACGGTTCCCTTGCCGACTGCTGTGGGACCAGAGACCACCGTCAGCCGCGGAGAGGTCACGACCTGGCGGCTGATCCGGGCGGATCCGGCGGCTGGGTTGCCGATGCGGACGGCCCGGGAGCGAACTCGGCGATCAGTGCTGCCGTCTGGTGTTTACCCAGACCCCTAAGCCGGCGGTTCGGGGCGATGTCCAGCCGCTCCATGACCCGAGCGGCTCGCACGCCGCCGACCCTGGGCAGCGCCTTGAGGATATCGATCACCTTTGCATGCGCCAGGACGTCATCCCGATCGGCCATGGCCAGCACGTCCGCCAGACTGCAGGTGCCGTCCCGTAGCGACGACTTGATCTCCGCCCGTCGCCGACGAGCAACGGTCGCGGCACTTCTGGCCTGCGACCGTTGCTCGTCGCTCAAGGGGGGAATCGTCACACTCGCGTCCTCACCTACGCCGCATCTATCACGCTCCGGATCAGGCTCGGGCAACTGACCGGACCCAGTGCGAAAAGAACTTACCCCACTGCGATGACGGCTTCCATCTCTGCCAGAGCGCGTCTGGCCGCCCCGCGCAGCGCAGCCGGCGCCGGTCCCGCGTTCATCACCTCCCGGCTCATGCTCGGCAGGACATTGCTGAGCGCTGCGCCGAAGACCGTACGCAGATCGCTAGGCGTGGCACCTTGGGCACCGAGGCCCGGAGCAAGAATCGATCCGTTCAGCCCGCTGAAATCGATCCCCGAGGCGGTGATGGTGGCTCCGACGACGATGCCTACGGAGCCGAGTCCGGGGCCGGAGTTCCAGCGGGCCGCCCGATCGATGATGAGTTGCCCTACAGTCCGGCCGTCGGCTGTCGTGGCGTGTTGGATCTCTGGACCTTCAGGGTTGCTGGTGAGAGCGAGGACATACACACCACGACCCTGAGCCATGGCCAGCTCGATGGCGCCATCGAGAGAGCCGAAGCCCAGATAGGGGTTGAGGGTGATGGCGTCGGCGGCCAGCGTCGACCCTTCGGTCAGGTACGCGGCGGCGTAGGCGGCCATGGTCGAACCGATGTCGCCCCGCTTCACATCGAGCAGCGACAAGGACCCGACGGCAGCGATGTCGGCCAGGGTCCTTTCGAGGACCGCGACGCCCGGTGCGCCGTACGCTTCGAAGAAGGCGGACTGCGGCTTGAAGACCGGCACCAGCTCGCCCAGTGCCTCCACCATGCCGCGGGCGCAACGCTCCAGGCCGGTCGAGTTCTGCGGCAGACCCCAGGAGGTCAGCACCCCGGGATGCGGGTCGATGCCGAGGCACAGCGGCCCGCGTTGCCGGAGCCCGGCGACGAGCCGGTCGCCATAACCGGTCACGAGCTGCCTGCTGGCGGTGTGAGTCGATTGAGCTCGGAGACCAGGGCCGGACCGTGGTAGATGTACCCGGTGTAGACCTGCAACAGCCGGGCGCCGGCATCGAGCATCGCCTGGCCGTCATCCCGGGTGACAATGCCGCCGACCGCCACGACCGGCAGCTGAGTGCGCGCGGTGAGATAGGCGACGACTTGGCGAGCACGCCCGGCCAGGGGTGCGCCGGAAAGCCCGCCCGCCTCGGCGGCTGCGGCCTGATCAGCCGGATGCACACCATCCCGGGCCAGCGTCGTGTTGGTGGCGATCAGACCCTCGACACCCTCCTCGGAGCACACCGCGAGGGCCTCCTCCAGGGCGCCCTCGCTCAGATCGGGGGCCAGCTTGACGAAGAGGGGCACCGGCGACCGGCCGCCGGCGATCCGCCACGCCTCGCCAACCAGAGCGCTGATCAACTGCCGGAGGGTGTTGCCATCCTGCAGCGTCCGCAGGCCCGGCGTGTTCGGGCTGGAGACATTGATGGCCAGGTAGTCGGCGTAGGGGGCCAGCAGGCGCAGCGAGCTGAGGTAGTCCTCGGCGGCCTCTGCCAGCGGCGTGATCTTGGACTTGCCGATCGAGATCCCCAGCGGTATGCCCATGGCTTGGTTGCCGCGAACGACGCCCGCGGCGGCGAGGCGGTCGGCGAGTGCCCGGGCCCCGGCGTTGTTGAATCCCATCCGGTTGATCAACGCTTGGCTGGCGGCCAGCCGAAACAGCCGCGGGCGATCGTTGCCCGGCTGCGGATGGGCCGTGACGGTACCCAGCTCCGCGTGGCCGAAGCCGAGCGCCGCCCAGGATCGAATCGCCGTTCCGTTCTTGTCCATCCCGGCGGCCAAGCCCACCAGTGCAGGAAACCGGATGCCGGCAACCTCAACCGGCGTGCGATGCCGGGCGCAGAGCGCCGCCACGGCAACCAGTGCCGGCCTCACCTCACCGACCTTGCTGATCGCCGCGAGGGTGCGATCGTGAATCCGCTCCGGATCAGCGCCGTACGCGCGAAACAGGACCGGGCGGAGTGCCCTCCGGTATGCCAGCTCCACGACGCTGGTCACGGGCTCAGCTCCGACCGCCCGAACGCACCGGCCGACAGCCATACCGGCCGTCTTACAGCACAAGAGCGGAGAGACCTCCACGCCAGCTGGATCGAAGGAAGGAATGCCGCGGTCGGCAATGTCTACCTCTGCCCGCTTCGCGACCGACTACTCCAGGACTGAAGGGACCGGACTCCGACATTGCCCGCCCGGATCGCCTCGATGCCCTGTACGGCGGCCGCCAGGCCTTGCACAGTCGTCACGCACGGAATGTTCCGCAGCACGGCCGCCGTACGAATCTCGTAACCGTCGAAACGCGGTCGCCCATCCGGGCTCAGCCCGTGCGGGGTATTGAAGATCAAGTCCACCTCGCCATCCAGGATGGCCTGCACGACGGTCTTCTCGCCGTCGGGCCCGGGCCCCTGGCTGTACTTGCGGACCGGTCGCACCTTGACGCCGTGCCGCCTCAGCATGGAGGCGGTGCCGGCGGTGGCCAGGATCTCGAACCCCAGATCGGCCAGCCGTTTGACGGGAAAGATCACGAAGCGCTTGTCCCGGTTGGCGACCGAGATGAACACCGTCCCCTTGGTGGGCAATGGACCGAAGCCGGCCACCTGGCTCTTCGCGAAGGCCGTGCCGAAGCCCATGTCCAGACCCATCACCTCTCCGGTGGACTTCATCTCCGGGCCGAGAATGATGTCGACCGAGATTCCCTCGACGGTACGGAACCGGTTGAACGGCATCACCGCCTCTTTGACCGCGATCGGAGCCGAGGTGTCTTCGGTCGAACCATCACCCTCCCACCGCAGGAGCCCTTCGGCGCGAAGCTCGGCGATGGTGGTGCCGAGCATGACCCGCGCCGCAGCCTTGGCCAGCGCTGTCGCGGTCGCCTTGGAGACGAACGGCACCGTGCGGGAGGCGCGTGGATTGGCTTCCAGGACGTAGAGGGTGTCCCCCGCGAGCGCGAACTGGATGTTGATCAAGCCGCGGACGCCGACTCCGCGGGCGATCGCCTCGGTCGAGCTCCGGATCCGGTCCACGACCTCCGCGCCCAGGGTGATCGGAGGCAGCGCGCAGGCGGAGTCGCCGGAGTGGATTCCGGCTTCCTCGATGTGCTCCATCACGCCCACCGAGGTAGAGGTCGGAACCGTCGTAGAGCGCATCGACATCGATCTCGACCGCGTCGTCGAGGAACCGATCCACCAGCACGGGATGGGCTGGAGAGACCTCGGTCGCCCGCGCGATGTAGGACGAGAGAGTCGACTCGTCGTAGACGATCTCCATGCCTCGTCCTCCGAGCACGTACGACGGCCGCACCAGCACCGGATAACCGATCTCGTCCGCAATCGCCCTGGCGTCCTCGAACGACCTCGCCAGTCCGTACTTCGGTGCTGGCAGCTGCTCGGCTGCCAGCACCGAGTCCGAATGCACCCCGCTCCTCCGCCAGATGGATGGCCTCCGGACTGGTGCCCACGATCGAGACCCCGGAGTCCTTGAGCGCTTGCGCCAACCGCAGTGGTGTCTGCCCACCGAGCTGGACGATCACGCCGGCGACCGGACCTGCCGCCTGCTCGGCGTGCACCACCTCCAGCACGTCTTCCAACGTCAGCGGCTCGAAGTACAGCCGGTCGGCGGTGTCGTAGTCGGTGGATACGGTCTCCGGATTGCAGTTGACCATGATCGTCTCGAAGCCAGCGTCCGAAAGCGACATCGCCGCATGCACGCAGGAGTAGTCGAACTCGATGCCCTGACCGATCCGGTTCGGTCCGCTGCCCAAGATCAAAACCGCTGGCTTGTTCCGGGGGCCACCTCGGTCTCCTCGATCGTATGAGCTGTAGTGGTACGGCGTCCGGGCCGCGAACTCAGCCGCACACGTGTCCACCGTCTTGTAGACCGGGCGGATCCCGAGGGCCCACCGGACACCCCGCACGACCTCTTCACTGAGGTGACGGATGGACGCGATCTGGGCGTCGGAGAAGCCGTGCCGCTTGGCCAACTGCAGCACCTCAGCGGTCAGCTCGGGGGCCTTCCTCACCGTCTCCGCGACCTCGAGCAGCAGCACCAGCTGATCAAGGAACCACGGATCGATCTTGGTCGCCTCGTACACCTGCTCCGGCGTCGCGCCGGCGCGGAGGGCCTGCATGACCACGCCAAGCCGTCCATCGTGGGGGCGCGCTGCCCGTTCGAGCAGCTCATCGACAACGCGTGCCTGGGCCAGTCGACGGACCGCCCACCGACCCTTCGAGGAGCTCGGGAATCGGAGCCGAGAAGTCGAAGGGTGCTTTGGGATCCTCGAGGCTGCGTAGGGCCTTTCCGAGCGCCTCCGTGAAGTTGCGGCCGATGGCCATGGCCTCGCCGACGCTCTTCATGTGCGTGGTCAGTGTCGAATCGGCGGCCGGGAACTTCTCGAAGGCGAACCGGGGCACCTTGACCACGACATAGTCCAGAGTCGGCTCGAAGCTCGCCGGAGTCTTCTCGGTGATGTCGTTCGGGATCTCGTCCAAGGTGTAGCCGATCGCCACCTTGGCGGCGATCTTCGCAATCGGGAAGCCGGTTGCCTTGGAAGCCAGCGCCGAAGACCGCGACACTCGAGGGTTCATCTCGATCACGATCATGCGCCCGTCGACCGGGTTGACCGCGAATTGGATGTTGCAGCCGCCGGTTTCCACCCCGACGGCTCGGATGATGCCGATGGCGACGTCGCGCATCCGCTGGTACTCGCGGTCAGTCAGCGTCATGGCCGGCGCCACGGTGATCGAGTCGCCGGTATGAACCCCCATCGGGTCGAGATTCTCAATCGAGCAGACGATCACGACGTTGTCGGCCCGGTCCCGCATGACCTCGAGCTCGTACTCCTTCCAGCCGAGGATCGATTCCTCGATCAGCACCTCCGTCGTCGGACTGGCGGCCAGACCCGCGCCGGCGATCCGGCGAAGATCAGCTTCGTCGTAGGCGAAGCCGGAGCCGACTGCCACCCATGGTGAAGCTCGGCCGGACCACCAGCGGATAGCCAAGATCACCGCAGCGGCCACCACATCGTCGAGTGAATGGCAGATCCGGCTCCGCGCCACCTCCGCGGCACCGCCCTCGATTCCGGTCAGGCCCTCGACGACGGACTTGAACTGCTGGCGGTTCTCACCGCGCTGAATCGCCTCGATTGAGGCGCCGATCAGCTCGACGCCGTAGCGTTCGAGTACTCCCCCCTCGTGCAGCTCGACCGCCGTGTTGAGCGCGGTCTGGCCGCCGAGGGTGGCCAGCAACGCGTCCGGCCGTTCGATGGCGATGACCTGCTCGACGAACTCGGATGTGATCGGCTCCACATAGGTGGCGTCCGCGAACTCCGGATCGGTCATGATCGTCGCCGGATTCGAGTTGACCAGAATCACTCGGAAGCCCTCGGCTTTGAGGACACGACACGCCTGGGTTCCCGAGTAGTCGAACTCGCACGCCTGGCCGATGACGATCGGTCCGGATCCAATGACCAAGATCGACTTGATGTCGTTCCGCTTCGGCACTACGTGTCCTGGGCCTGGTCATCGACGCCCCGTGGGTGTCGAAGGGCACCCACCGCCGACATCATGTCGACAAATCGATCAAACAAGTAGCCGGCGTCGTGCGGTCCGGCGGCCGCCTCGGGATGATACTGAACGGAGAAGGCGACTACCCGGCCCTCGTCGTTCCGTAGCTCCAATCCCTCGATGACCTGGTCGTTCAGTCCGACATGGCTCACCCGGGCGAGGCCGTACGGCGTCGTGATGTCGGTATCGAGTGGCGCGTCGACCGCGAAGCCGTGGTTGTGCGCGGTGACCTCCACCCTCCGGGTCCGCAGGTCCATCACCGGCTGGTTGATGCCGCGATGGCCGTAGCCCAGCTTGTAGGTGCCGAAGCCGAGCGCCCGGCCGAAGAGCTGGTTGCCGAAGCAGATGCCGAAGAATGGAATTCCTGCGGCCAGCACCTGCTGCAGCAGCGCGATCTGGCTGGTAGCCGCCTCGGGATCGCCCGGACCGTTCGAGAAGAAGACACCGTCAGGTTGCGAGCGCCTCGATCTCGGTGAAGGTCGTGGTGGACGGCACGACGTGCACCTCGATCCCTCGCTCCGCCATCCGGAACGGCGTCCGCGACTTGATTCCGAGGTCGACGGCGACCACCCGGAAGCGTCGCTCGCCCGTCGGCTGCGATCACGTACGGCGCGGTCGTCGTGACCTCGTCGGCGAGGTGTGCGCCCGCCATCGCTGGAGCCGCCCTGACCCGCTCGCAGCAACCTTCCGGATCGATCTCGACGCTGGACACCGCGACGCGCATCGCGCCCCGCTCGCGGAGATGGCGAGTCAGCGCCCGCGTGTCGACGTCACACATGCCCACGACGCCCTGCGCCCGCAGCTCCGCATCCAGGCTGCGGCGCGACCGCCAGCTCGACGGCACGCGGGCGGCATCACGAATCACGTAGCCGGCCACCCAGATCCGCCCGGATTCGTCGTCCTCGTCGTTCCACCCGGTATTGCCGATGTGCGGGGCCGTCGCGATCACGACCTGCCGGTGGTAACTCGGGTCCGTCAGGGTCTCCTGGTAGCCCGACATCGCCGTGGCGAAGACCGCCTCACCTACCGTCTCGCCGATCGCTCCGAACGCATGCCCGTGAAAGGTCCTGCCGTCTTCGAGAACCAGGAGTGCCGGCGGTGGGTCAACACGGCGATGAGGGCGCGCTCGAATCGGCTGCGAGCATGACCGTCCTTTCCTGCCTCACCGGACAGGTCTTAAAGGGTGGCTGATCGCGTCGAAGGTTACCATCCACCGGCCTGTACGGACGCCAGAAATGGGCCGTGGCGAGCCTGATGCGCCGTTGATCTGGACATTTCGCGCGGGCACGCGGCGATTCACTAACCTGACCGTCGGATCGCACTCTTCCGAAGGGCCACTCATGAAAGCAAGGCAGCGCGTGTTTTCCGCCGCCGGCATCGCCATGACCGCCACGTTCGTCGGCGTGATCGCGGCGATGGGTCTGGTCCCGGCCTTGTCATTACCTGGCTTCAACGTGCCGATCACCATTCAATCGATGGGCGTCATGCTCGCGGGGTCGATCCTGGGCCGGTGGCGGGGCGCCGCCGCGGTGACCGATCTTCCTGATCCTGGTGGCCCTCGGCCTCCCCCTGCTGTCAGGCGGGCGTGGCGGCCTGGCCGTGTTCTTCGGGCCGAGCGTCGGCTTCCTGCTCGGCTTTCCGGTCGCCGCGTTCGTGATCGGCTGGTTGTCCGAGCGGCTCAGCACGCCTCGGTCACTCTCTCCGCTGATCGCGGTCAACGTCTTCGGCGGCATCGTGGTGTTGTACGCCTTCGGCGCCGTCGGCGTTGCCTTGGTGACCCACGTATCCCTTGGCGCGGCCGTGATCGCGAACTGGATCTACCTGCCCGGCGATCTTGTCAAGGCGGTGGCTGCGGCCGTGATCGCGCGGAGTGTCCACCAGGCGCTGCCGGGACTGCTGCCCGAGCGGCCAGAGCGTGAACCGTCGCCACTCGCCGCCTAACCGCGGGCTCGACGTTCCGGCGCTCCAGGACTGCCCGGACCCGGTGTCGGCGCTGCTCGCAGCTCATCGCGTCGGTGGCCTCGTGTCGCTCGCGCACCTCCGGCACGACCGCTCGTCCGCGGGAAGTCATCCGGACGGCAGCCTCCTGGGTGGACAGCTTTCCGGTTGTCGCTGAGCTGATCGGTTTGACGCAGACGCAGTCGAGCCTGGGTGCCGGGGCCGATCGGCGCGACCATGAACCTCTTACGCTGCGGCGCTCGCCACCTATCTCGGGGCCTCGCTGGTCGACAGCCCCGGCGCGCCAGCCACGCCTTTCTCACCCCCGCCGGACTGCTCCAGTTGGTCACCAAGACCGGCGCCGACGGATCTGCACGTGGTCGTCGCTGGAGACCGGCTCGGGGCCGGTCTGGCCGACCGAGCCGAGGGCGCGGGGATGGCGGGTCAGCCATTACTACGGCGCGGCGCAGTTGTCGTTCGTCGCCTGGGGCAGAGACGAGGCCAGCCTCCACCCGTTCCCGGAGGTGGCCGTCGAGGCCCGAAGCGACGGCCGCCTCTGGGTCAGCTCACCGTGGCTGTGCGAGCAGGAGATCGCGCCCGAGGACGCGCCGGTCTCGTTCCAAGTCCAAATCGAGCCTGGCAGCTGGCCGTCGCTGGGCCACCGTCGGTGACCGTGGCTGCGTCGCTGCCGACGGTCGGGTCGTCGTCCTCGGCCGCGACGACGTCATCCTGACTGGAGGCGCGACGGTGCTCGTCGGCGATGTCGAGGCGGCCCTGCGGCCTGCAGCCCGCGGTGAGGTCTATCGTCGTACCCGCAGCCGCACGATCGACTCGGCTCGGTGGTGGTCGCCGTCTGCACCGAGATCGACGACCTCGGCAGGCTTGCTCGCCATGCTCGTACGAGCCTTGCCGGCCCGTTCCGCCCGCGGCGCTGGGTGCACCGAGCGGAGCTGCCGCTGACCGCCGCCGGCAAGGTGGACCGGACAGTCCTCGCTCGTTGGGTCGATCGGAGCGGGCAGACGTGATGGTTGACGAGCGACTGGCGTGGCCATCGTCGCGGCGCGGCGGACGCCGATCGGTACGGCGGGACATGGACTGGCGAAGCTGACTGCGGCCGACTTGGCCGCCGCCACGCTCGCACGCCGTGGCGCAGGATCTGCGCACGTTGGGCATCGATGACGACCCTGACGATGTGGTGCTCGGAAACTGCCTCGGTCCTGGCGGCAATCTGGCGCGGGTTGCGGCGCTTCAGGCCGGTCTGCCGGTCAGCGTGCCGGGACTCACCGTTGATCGGCAGTGCGGCAGCGGCCTGGCAGCAGTGAGTATCGGCGCTGCTCTCCTGGTCAGCACGCTTCGTCATCTCGTCCAGCTCATCCTCGCCGGTGGGGTCGAATCGGCGTCGACGGCACCCTGGCGCTTCTGGCCGCCGGTCGACTGGATCACCCCCGCAGCGCTACGAGCGCGCGCCGTTCGCGCCGGCCGATTTCGGTGATCCCGATATGGGTGAGGCGGCCGACCTGCTCGCCGCCGAGGCAGGCATCAGCCGAGAACGCCAGGACGCGTACGCCGCTCGCTCGCACTTCGTTGGCGCGTCGAGGCCCGCCAGCGACGCGCCTTTGACGACGAGGTCGTACCGGTCGGTGGACTGGGAAGCGACGAGCGTCCACGGCTGGGGCTCACCGTCGAGCGCCTCGCCAGATTGAAGCCGGCCTTTCGGGACGGCGGCACGGTGACGGCCGGCAACTCCTGCGGGGTCAGTGACGGTGCAGCCGTCGTAGGACTGGTGCACCGAAGCCCAGCGGCGCCAGCTCGGCCTCCCAGGCCTGCGGCTGGTGGCCACGGCGACCGCAGGAGTCGATCCGCGGCGACCTGGGCTCGGCATCGTTCCTGCGGTCCAGCAGGCACTCAGCTACGCCGGGCTGGAGGCTGGCTCAGGTCGATGTGCTCGAGTTCAACGAGGCCTTCGCCGGCCAGATCCTGGCCTGTACCGATCGCCTTGGGCTCGGACCCCGAACGCGTCTGCCGTCAGGGAGGCGCCCTGGCGCTCGGACATCCTTGGGGAGCGTCCGGCGCCGTACTGCTCGTCCGGCTGTTCAGCCAGCTGATTCGCGCCGGCACCGGACCGCTACGGCCTGGCCGCGATCGCAGTCGGCGGTGGTCAGGGCATTGCCACGGTGGTCGAAGCATGCCGTTGATCGAGGTCGTCGGCGTGTCCCACAGCTATCCCCACGGTGCCGGTCGCCGGCAGGTCTTGCACGACGTGTCGGTCAGCCTCCGCGAATCGCGGATCGGAGTCATCGGCGCCAACGGTTCGGGAAAGTCCACCTTCGCCCGGCTGCTCAATGGTCTGGTCGTGCCCGACGCCGGTCGGGTGCTGGTCGACGGCCACGACACCCGGCGAGAGGGGCGCGCTGTACGGAGGCTGGTCGGTTTCTGTTTCACCGATCCAGACGCGCAAATCGTCATGCCCACCGTTCGGGAAGACGTCGGCTTCGGCCTGCGACGGCGCGGCGCCGAAGCTGACGCTGACCACGGCGCGGGTCGACCGCAGCCTGGCCGATTTCGGGCTGGCTGATCACGCCGACCACGCCGCGCATCTGCTGTCGGGCGGCCAGAAGCAGCTGCTGGCCCTTGCCTCGGTCCTCGTGACCGAGCCCGCAGTGTTGATCATGGACGAGCCCACTACGCTGCTCGACCTGCGCAACGCCCAGGCGGTCGGGCGAATCGTTGCCTCGCTCCGCCAGCAGGTCATCCTGCTCACCCACCACCTGAATCTGCTCACCGACTTCGACCGCGTACTGGTTTTCGACGAGGGGCGCATCGTCGGCGACGACGGGCCAACGGCCGCGATTGCCGACTACCAGGAGCGGATGCGATGAGCCTCGCCGCGACATATCTGCCGGGCAGCACGACCATCCACCGCCTTCCCGCTGGCCTCAAGCTCGGGCTCCTGGCCGCGACGGGCGTCGCCCTGGCGATTCTGAATCGGTGGTGGGAGCCGCTGGCCCTGCTCGGTGTCGTGCTCGCCTGCTATCGGTTGGCGGGATCCCGGTGCGAACCGTTTCCGTGCAGCTGCGGTCGATGGGCTGGATCCTGCTGGCCGTCGGTGTCTTTCAGCTGGTCGTCTCAGGGTGGCGCTCCATGGTCGACGTCTTGGTGAGCGTGGTGGTCATGGTGGTCGCCGCCGGCTTGGTATCCCTCACCACCAGCATGGAGGCACTCACCGAGTTCCTGCTGCGGATGTTGCGGCCGCTGCGACGTTTCGGGGTTGCGCCCGAGCGTACGGCGCTGCTGATCTCACTCAGCGTTCGTTCGGTTTCGGTGATCGCCGGTCTGGCGCAGGAGGTTCGAGACGCTCAACGGGCTCGTGGTCTCGGCCAGAGCCCACGGGCTTTCGCCGTACCGCTGCTCGTTCGGTCGCTACGGCACGCCCAGGCACTCGGCGAGGCCCTGGTTGCCCGTGGTGTGGACGACTGATGGTGTCAGCTGCTCAGGACGGCTTTCGTCGCCACTACCGTGCCGAGCACGCCGTTGACAAAGGCCGGCGACTCGTCGGTGGACAGCTCGCCGACCAAAGCGACTGCCTCGGCCACTGCGACCGGATCGGGCACGTCGAAGTAGTCGATCTCCAGCACCGCGATCCGCAACGCGATGCGGTCGACCCTGGGCATGCGGGGCAGGCTCCACCCACGCACAACGGCAGCCGAGATCCGGGCGTCGATGTCTGCCGCGTGCTGGACAACGCCGCGGACCAGCGTCGCGGTGTAGTCGCGTACGGGTGGACCGTCGTCAGCGGAGCGCTCGTCAAGCGTCTGCAGTGGATCGGATCCGCGGAGTTCAGCTTCGAAGAGAATGTCCAGCGCCCGCTTGCGGGCCTTGCTTCGCATCGACGTTCGAGCATGCGATCCGTCGGAAGGCGAAGTGGATCTGGTCATCGGATTGGCTCTGCGGCTCGGGGTGGCACCGGCGGTGTCAACTGCCGACGCGGCCCAGATAGTCGCCGGTACGGGTGTCGACCTTGACCTTCTCGCCCGTGGTCAGGAACAGGGGCACTTGGATCTGCAAGCCGGTCTCGACCGTCGCCGGCTTGGTCCCCCCGGTGCTGCGGTCGCCCTGTAAGCCAGGTTCGGTGTAGGTCACCTGGAGCTCCACCGATGCCGGGCAGGTCGAGGTACAGCGGCGTGCCATCGTGCAGGGCCACGGTCGCCATCTGGCCTTCCAGCAGGTAGTTCTTCGCATCGCCGACGGTCTGGTCCGCGATGGACAGCTGGTCGTAGGTCGTGGTGTCCATGAAGACGAAGCCGGAGCCGTCGTGGTAGAGGTACTGCATTTCTCGGCGGTCGACATTGGCCGTATCGACCTTGGTGTCGGAGTTGAAGGTCCGGTCGACGACCTTGCCGGAAAGCACGTGCTTGAGCTTGGTACGGACGACTGTGTTGCCCTTGCCAGGTTTGTGGTGCTGGAACCACAACACCGACCAGAGTTGGCCGTCCAGGTCCAGGACCATGCCGTTCTTCAGATCATTCGTCGACGCCACGTGTGACTTCCTTTTCGCATCTGCCCGTGTTGGGCAGCGGCCCAGTTTAGACCACCAGACGTCTTCGCTCAGACCACCGAGAAGCCGCCGGGAAGCGGTGAACGGCCGGTCAGAGCGCGGATCAGCGTCAGGCCCTTGCCCTGGAGCACTGCCGCGCCAGCGGCGACCTCGGCCACCTCCGACAGCACAGCGTCGCCGTAGCTTGGACCGGGTAGGCCGGCCGCGGCGGCGATGTCCAGGCCGTGCACCACCAGTTCCAAGGTTCGAGTCGGCAGATAGGTCAGCAACCGCATTCCGCCGGCGGCGGTGGTGATCAACGGATTGCCGGCCCGCTCGACAATGCCCAGCACCCGCGGTACCAAGGCCTGGATGGCCGCAACAGGGTCGTCGCCAAGGGCGCGACCAGCCTCACGTCCTCGACCCGCCACGGCCGCCGGATCGATGGTAGAGATCGCGGCGTAGTAGGCGGCCGCGCTGACCACCTCCTCACGGTCGGCCGGTTGGCCGAGGTAGGTCTCCACGGTGATCAACGATCGGCTGGTGTGCCCCACGAGCGAGCGCAGCTCCCACTCCCCCAACCCCGGACCGTCCCACGAGTCGGCCGGAATGGCGCGTACGAGGTCGACAAACGCCTCGGCCGCTTCGGCGTAGGTGGGGCGGGGATCGTGACTG
Organism: uncultured Actinomycetota bacterium; assembly: GCA_963754965.1. Classification (GTDB taxonomy): domain Bacteria; phylum Actinomycetota; class Actinomycetes; order Propionibacteriales; family Propionibacteriaceae; genus Microlunatus. The sequence continues at coordinate 349,578 of CAVWIA010000004.1, read as the reverse complement.
AGCTCGGTCATGCGCGACATCTTGACACTGGCGGCACGCACGACGACGACTCCGCACCGCTTACTCCGACTTCGCACCCGCTGCAGACGGTGCGAAGTCGGAGTAAGGGGTGCGGAGTGGCGGGCCTAGTTGCTCAAGTGCGCGGGAGTGGCGGGGGTCAGTTGGTCGAGGGGCGGGCGACGCGCGCGTACGCCTCCCGCAGCAGCTCCTCGGGCGGACCGGCGAGGATCTCGGCGCTCGCCAGTCCGTTCAAGATCACGAAGCGCAGCGTCGAGCCGCGAGCTTTCTTGTCCACTGCCATCGAGGCGAGTAGGTCGTCAAAGGCGTCGGCCCGGTACGTCGTCGGCAAGCCGATTGCCGTCAGGATCGATCGATGGCGGGCGGCAATCCCGTCGCCCAGCTCTGCCGGCGAGGCGCGACAACTCGGCGGCGTAGACCATGCCGATGCTGATGGCTTCGCCGTGGCGCATCCGGTAGCCCTCGCGCCGCTCAATGGCATGGCCGAGCGTGTGGCCGTAGTTGAGCAGCTCGCGGCCAACCCGGTTGCCGGTTGACGTCGCTTCACGGAGATCGGCTGACACGATGTCAGCCTTGACCCGGATCGACCTCTCGATCAGGTCCTGCAGCATCGAGGAGTGCGAAGTCACGGCCTCGCTCGGGTTACCTTCCAGAAGGTCAAGAATCCGTGGGTCAGCGATGAATCCGCACTTGATCACTTCCGCAAGGCCGGCAACGAGGTCCACCTGAGGCAGGGTGGCGAGCGCGTCGAGATCGCAGATCACACCCGCCGGCTCATGGAAGGAGCCGACGAGATTCTTTCCTTCCGCGGTATTGATGCCGGTTTTGCCGCCCACCGCCGCGTCGACCATGCCGAGCAGGGTGGTCGGCATGGTGATCAGGCGAACGCCACGCAGCCAGGTCGCCGCAACGAAGCCGGCCAGGTCCGTGGTCGAGCCCCCTCCCACCCCGAGCACCGCGTCAGAACGAGTGAAGCCGGCCGTGCCGAGCACCGACCAGCAGTTCGCGGCCACGTCGGCCGTCTTGGCGGCCTCGCCGTCCGGTACGTCGATCCTCACCGGCTCCAGGCCGCCGTCGGCCAGCAGGCGCTCGAGATCCTCGCCGAGCTTGATCATGGTCGGCGGGTGAAGGACAGCTACCCGGCGGACGTCCGGTCCCAGCATCGGCAACACCTCGTCGAGCAGGCCACGGCCGATGATCACCTCGTACGGGCGCTCGGCGCTGACCGGGATCCGGATCTCGGTCATTTCTCGGGGGGCCAGATCCGGACGATGGTTTCGACAACCTCCTCAGGGCTCGCGTCGTCCGTGTCGACGCGAGCGGCGGCAACCTCTTCGTACAGCGGCGTCCGCTCGCCGAGCAGCTTGATCAGCCGGCCGCGCACGTTCCCGAGCAACAGTGGGCGCGCGGTGTCGAGGCCCGACCCGGTGAAAGGCAGCCGGCACGCCGACGCGGAGCCACACAACTCGGTGATCCTCCAAGGCCTTGCGGGTGGCCGCCGACAACACGGCACCGCCGCCGAGCGCCAGGACACCCTGCCGTCGAAGCAGTTCGACCGTCGCCTCTTCCTCGAATTTCCGAAAAACAGGCTCGCCGTCAGCGGCGAAGATCTCGGCGATCGACTTTCCCGCGCGCTCCTCGATCACCGCGTCCACATCAACGAATTCCACGTCCAACCGTTCGGCCAGCAGGGCGCCCACCGTCGACTTACCTGAACCCGGAACACCGACCAGGACGATCGGTCCAGTGCGGTTGACGTGGGGCGTCACGCGATCTGAGATCGTCGACGACCCCGCTTCGACCCGCTCAGGAGGCGACCCTTCGACATGCTCAAGGCGCGGTGACTGGGGAAGCTCACGAGTCGCTTCAGGGTCAGCGCTTGGAGGTTGGGCGCTCATGACTGCGGCGAGCGTACCTGGAGGCCTCGATCAGCCAGCTGCTTGAGGTAGCTCTCGTAGTTTCGCCGCGTCTCCCCCACAGAGTCTCCGCCGAACTTCTCCAGGCTCGCGTTGGCGAGGACTAGGGCGACCATAGCCTCAGCCACCACCCCGGCGGCCGGTACCGCGCAGACGTCGGACCGCTGATGATGGGCCACGGCCGCCTCGCCGGTGGCGGTGTCGACCGTACGAAGCGCCCTCGGCACGGTGGAGATCGGTTTCATGGCCGCCCGAACGCGCAGCACCTCGCCGGTGCTCATCCCACCCTCGGTCCCGCCCGATCGGGGGACGCCCGCCCGATGCCGTCGTCACCGACCACGATTTCGTCGTGGGCGGCGCTGCCACGGCTGCGGGCCAGAGCGAAACCGTCGCCGACCTCGACGCCCTTGATCGCCTGAATGCCCATCAGTCCGGCTGCCAGCTGAGCATCCAGCCGCCGGTCCCAATGCACGTGCGATCCCAGCCCCGGCGGCACGCCCCAGGCCGCCACCTCGACCACTCCGCCGAGCGTGTCACCGTCCTTCTGGGCAAGCTCAACCTCGGTGATCATGGCCGCGCTGGTATCGCGATCGAAGCAGCGCACGGGGTCGTCGTCGATCAGGTCCCGGTCGGCGATGGTCGGCACGATCCCCGGCGGGGCGGCCACGGTTCCGATCTCCACGACATGGCTCACTACGGTCACACCGAGCGCCTGATGCAAGAAATTCGTTGCCACGCGGCCGAGGGCGACCCGGGCCGCAGTTTCTCGGGCACTCGCGCGCTCCAGGATGGGCCTCGCCTCGTTGAAGTCGTACTTCTGCATTCCGACCAGGTCCGCATGACCGGGGCGGGGCCGGGTCAGCGCGGCGTTGCGCGCCTGACCTTCGAGCTTCTCCGGGGCGACGGGATCGGCTGCCATCACGGTTTCCCACTTGGGCCACTCGCTGTTGCCGATCGAAATGGCGACCGGACCGCCCTGAGTTTCACCGTGCCGGACACCACCGAGGATGAGGACGGCGTCGGCCTCGAACTTCATCCGTGCCCCTCGCCCGTAGCCGAGCCTCCGTCGGGCGAGGGCCTCGTCCAGATCCTCGCTGGTGACCCGGACGTGCGCAGGCAGCCCCTCGAGAGTCGCCACCAGGGCGGGGCCATGCGACTCCCCCGCAGTCAGCCATCGGAGCACGTAGCGAGTCTGTCACGCTTAGACCGGCAGCCGCTTCCGGACCGGCTGCTGCCGCAAACTGGGTGGCAGCGGGCGCGTCCGAGTGCGGCTGACCTACCACATTTCCGGGCGTCTACCTCCGATTCCGGCCGGCCAGGGCCGCTCGGCCAGCGGCGTAGAGCACCTCGGCCGCGACTGTTCGGCCTGTCATCAGCTCGATCTGACCCAACGCCTGCCCCACGAGCAGGTCCAGACCGTTGATGACGCTGGCACCAGCCTGCCGGGCAGCCTTGCCCAGAGCCGTTGGCCACGGTTCGTAGATCACGTCGAAGACAAGCGGTGCGCTCCGCGCGATCGGCTCCGCGATCTGGTCGACCGCCCCGGATGTCACCGTCGAGATGAGCAAATCTGCGGCTGGCAGGTCAGCAGCCCAGGACACGAGCTGTACGTCCATATCCAACGCCGATCCCAGAGCAACCAATTGCTCGGCCTTGCCCAGGTCGCGAGCCATGATGGTGAGACTGCGGGCTCCCAGATCCGCCGCTGACAACACCGCCGACCGCGCCGTCGCACCTGACCCGAGGATGGCCACCTGCACGGGTGGTGCGGCGCTCACCCGCTGGACCGCCCACACCAGACCGCCGATGTCGGTGTTGTAGAGCGTCCGACGCAGGCCGTCGAAGATCAGCGTGTTGGCGGAGCCGGCAAACCTGGCGAGCGAGTCGACATCCCCAAGCTCTAAAGCCGCCGACTTCAGCGGCATGGTGAGGCTGAGCCCGCGCCAGTTGCCGTTGCATCCGGCGACGAAGTTGGCCAGCTCATCCTCGGTCACCTCAAAACGGCCGTACGTCCAGCCGGTCAGCCCCAGCTCGGCGTAGGCCGCGCGATGCAGCGCTGGAGAAAGGGAGTGCGAGATCGGTGAACCGAGGACCGCGCACCGCCAACCGGCATCGCTCAGCCCTGCAACGGCCTCACGTGTCACAGCGGCCCGGATGAGCCTGGCACCAGTTCTGGAATTCCTGGCGGATCTTGTTGAAGTCTTCTTCCGTGGTGGCGAACTTCGTCTCGCCGGTGTCGAAGTTCACTGTGACGAAATAGAGCCACTTGCCGTTCGCAGGATTGGCGGCCGCGTCGAGTGAAGTCTTTCCTGGTGCCGATATCGGGCCGGGAGGTAGGCCCTTGTACCGATAGGTGTTGTACGGCGACTTGCTGGCCCGGTCCTCCGGCGTCGTGGTGTTGGTCTGCAGGTCCTCCGCGTAGATCACCGTCGAGTCGAGACCCAGCGGCATCTTCTTGGCGAGCCGGTTGTAGAGGACGCGGGCGACCTTGTCCCGATATTCGTCCTTGTTGACCTCTCGCTCGATGATGCTGGCCACGATGACTACATCGTAGGGAGATCGCTTGAGCTTCTTGGCTGAGGCCTCCAGCCCGATCTGCTGCGCCACCAACTTGTACTGGTCGACCATCTGGCGAAGGGTCGACGTCGCGGTCGCCTCGGCGGTGAGCTCATAGGTTTCAGGGAACAGGAATCCCTCCGGCCGGTTCTTCGCATACCTGGGCAGCCCCAGCTTCTTCGGCTTCTTCAGGGCCGCTTCGTACGCTGATTTCTTGATCTTGGTGCCTTTGACCAGCGCGTCGACCTGGGCGGTGAGCCGGAGACCTTCAGGGATCGTGAACTGCAGCCGCACCCGCGAGCCGCCCGGATTGATCAGCAGGCCCAGGGCGTCAGTTGCTTTCATGTGTGTCTTCATCAGATAGCGACCGGCCTGGACGCTGGTCGCACGTTCCTCCGCGTCGACTGCCTCGTTCCAGGCCTTGAGCGATTTCACCACGTCGGCGTCGACCAGGATGCCACCGATCTCGTCGAGCGACGCGCCGTCAGGAATGGTCAGCGTGATGGAGGCCTTGCCCGGTCCCGGATAGTCGGGGACCTCGCCCAGCCCCTCCATGAAGGTGGACGCCTTGTCGTAGACGAAGTAGCCCCCGAAGATCAAGACCGCGGCGGCCACCAGGACGGCGAGACAGCTCTTGCTCTGATGTGCGATCTTCTTGGCGGGACTCGGCTTGAGCTCCGGGTCCAACATCTGTGTCACGCTGTGCAGATCTCCCTGTATGTCAACGGCAGCCCGGAGGTAACCGAGCGCCGTGGGTGCCGGCGTGCTCCGCCGGTCAGCCAGGCCCTGCCGATACTAACTCCCCCGGCGGCAGGTGCCGGGCTCTTTCATATGCCAGTGCCTCCTGCAGGATGACCACGGCGGCTGCGGCGTCGATCGATTTCCGCTGCCGCCTGGCCCGCTTTCCGCTGTCTCGCAGCTGCCCCGCAGCGGTGACCGTGCTGAGCCGCTCGTCCACGAGGCGCACCGGTACGGGCATGGCGACCGCCAGGCGGGCGGCCCAGTCACGCACCTTTCGCGCCGCAGGGCCCTCGCCTCCGCTCAACGAACGTGGTAGCCCGACCACGATCTCCATAGCCTGGTGGTCTGCGGCAAGCGCAGCCAGTTCCGGAATTTCGGACTCTCCGGCCCGTACGGTGCTCAGCGGATAAGCCAAGAGGGCCTCTCGGTCGCACGCCGCCACCCCGATCCGGACCTCACCCCAATCGATGGCCAGCCGGACGCCCGACCGCATACAGCTCAGTCCTCGGTCTGCAGCTTGCGGCCGATCGCGTACTCCACCGCCTTGAGGGCGTCGTCAGCACGGCTGCGGTCGGTCCCCCCGCCCTGTGCGATGTCGTCCTTGCCGCCGCCCCGGCCGCCCAGTGTTTCACTGGCCGTCCGCACCAACTCACCGGCGCTCAGGCCCCGGTCGCGCGCTCCCTGAGTGGTCACCACGACGATGCTGGGCTTGTCCGGCGGGCCACCGATCACCGACACAACCGCGGGCTGGTCCTGGACCCGATTGCGGATCTCGACGGCGAGCGCACGGAGATCGCCTCCAGATACGCCATCGGCGCGATGCGCGATGTATCCCACACCCCAGAGGTCGCGCGACGTTGAGGCGATACTCGAGACGTCGGAGAGCACTCGGGCGCTCTTGAGGTCGGCGATTTGCTTCTCGGCCGCTTTGAGCTGCGCCACCAGCTTGAGGACCCGGTCGGTGAGCTGGTCCGGCTGCACCTTCAGGGCATCGGTGAGGCCGAGCACGAGCGCCCGCTCCTTGGCCAGGTAACGGAACGCCTCGATACCGACGAAAGCCTCCACCCGCCGGACGCCGGAGCCGATCGACGATTCGCCAGAGATAGTCACCAGACCGATCTGTGACGCGTGCTGCACGTGCGTGCCGCCACAGAGCTCGCGGGACCAGGGGCCGCCCATCTCGACGACCCGGACCTCCTCGCCGTACGTCTCGCCGAACAGCGCGAGGGCTCCGATCTCACGCGCGGTCGCAAGCGGCATGTAGCTGGCGGTGACGTTGAGGTCGGCCCGGATCGCCCAATTCGCCGCCTCCTCGACCGCCTCGCGGACCTGCTGCGAAAGTCCGCTCTGCCAGGCGAAGTCGAGACGGAGGTAGCCGGGCTTGTTGTACGAGCCGCTCTGCAGCGCGGTGGGCCCCAGCACCTGCCGGAGGGCGGCGTGCATGACGTGCGTACCCGAGTGCGCCTGGCAGGCGCCCAGCCGCCACTCACCGTCCACCGCAGCCAGCACTGAAGTCCCCCGCACCAGCTCACCCTTGGTGATCCGGACCCGATGCACGATCAGGCCCTTCACCGGGCGCTGAACATCGACCACCTCGAGCGAGACTCCGTCGCCAGTGATCACCCCGGCGTCGGAGTCCTGACCGCCGGACTCGGCGTAGAAGGGGGTGCGTTCCAGGACAACCTCGACCAGATCGCCTTCCTCGGCCGCTTCCACCAGCTCCGCCTCGGCCACAATTCCCCGCACAGTCGATTCGGTGACCAGCCCGGTGTAGCCGGTGAAGGGTGTCTCGCCGAGGTCGCGCAGGTTGCGGTAGACGTCGACCGCCTGGGCCCCCGCCTTCTTGGACTTTGCGTCGGCTTTCGCGCGATCCCGCTGTTCCTGCATCAACTTCCGGAATCCGGCCTCATCCACCGCCAACCCCTGTTCGGAGGCCATCTCCAGGGTGAGGTCGATCGGGAAGCCGTAGGTGTCATGCAGCTGGAAGGCACGATCACCGGACAGCACCGTCTGAGCTTCGCGTCGGGCGTCGGCGACGGCAACATCGAAGATCTGGGTGCCAGCCGTGAGCGTCCTTCGGAATGCGTCCTCTTCGGCGTAGGCGATGGCAGAGATCCGGGCCCAGTCCCGCTCGACCTCGGGATAGGACTCCGACATCAGGTCGCGGCTCACCGGCAGGAGTTCGGGCAGCACCGGATCGGCGACGCCGAGCAGGCGCATGGCGCGCACCACGCGGCGCAGCAGCCGACGCAGGACGTAGCCACGCGCCTCGTTGCCTGGCGTGACCCCGTCAGTGATCAACATCAGTCCCGACCGGATGTGGTCGGCGACCACGCGCAGCCGTACGTCGTCTTCGTGATCGCGGCCGTACGTCTTGCCCGACAGCTCGGCTGCCCGGGAAAGCACCGGAAACACCTGGTCGATCTCGTACAGGTTGTCCACGCCTTGCAGCAGGAGGGCCACCCGCTCCAGGCCCATGCCGGTGTCGATGTTCTTCCGCGGCAGGTCGCCGGCGACATCGAAATCGTCCTTCGCGCGGACGACCGACAACTCCTCCTGCATGAAGACGAGATTCCAGATCTCGAGGAACCGGTCCTCGTCCACGACCGGGCCGCCGTCCGGCCCGTAGGCCGAGCCGCGGTCGACGTAGATCTCGCTACACGGCCCACCGGGTCCTGGCACACCCATGTTCCAGTAGTTGTCCAACACGCCGCGGCGCTGGATTCGCTCGGGCGGCAGGCCCGCAATGCTCGCCCACAGCGCGGCCGCCTCGTCGTCGGAGTGCAGAACGGTGACCCAGATCTTGTTCGGATCGAATCCGAGGCGGTCGTCGTCTATCGAGCCGGTCACCAGCTCCCATGCATAGCGAATCGCCTCGGCCTTGAAGTAGTCGCCGAAGGAGAAGTTGCCGTTCATTTGGAAGAACGTGTTGTGCCGGGTGGTCTTGCCGACCTCTTCGATGTCGAGGGTGCGGACGCACTTCTGCACGCTGGTCGCGCGGTCAAAGGGTGGCGTCTCGGCGCCTGTGAAGTAGGACTTGAAGGGCACCATGCCGGCGTTGACGAACAACAGGGTCGGATCGTTGTAGAGCAGCGGTGCCGACGGCACCACCTCGTGGCCGCGGTCGGCGAAGAAATCTAGGAACCGGCGCCGGATCTCGGCGGTTTTCATCGGCCTCTTCCTTGTCGCTGGGCGGCACGTTACTCGGGCAGGTCGAGCCGGTTGGCGCCTGCTCCTGGCTCGTCAAGAACCTCGCGGAGCTCCGCCTCGCGTTCGGCCATCGCTGCTCGCACCCGACCCACAAAGTCTTGCGCTCGGTCGCCGACACCGGCTGCCGAGTCGGCGACCCGGCTGCCGAGGACCGCCGGCCTCGCGCGCTTCAGGTAGCTGCGGAGCTTGACGTACACGAACACGGCAACTCCGGCGCCGATCGCGAACCAGAAGAATCGCTTGAGCATCTACTTACCTCGTTTGCCTCGCCGTGCCCGGACGATGCCCGACTCACCGCGCAGCGCCTTCCGCACGCCGTAGGTCAATGCTGCCGTCTTGATCAGCGGGCCGCCAAGCGTTGCCCGGAACAACGTGGTCATCTGGGCCGCATTCTCGCTGACCACAGTCGCGTTGCTACTCACTTTGGCCACGTCCTCGGTGACCACGCTCAGCGCCGCCAGCTCCTCGTTGGTGGCCTGCACCGTGCCGCGTAGTTCGGTCAGAATCGGTACCGACTCGTGACCGATGTCGCGAACCGCAAGGCGGACCTCCTCGAGTACCCGCCCCAGTTTCAGCAGTGGAACGGCCGTGATGGCCACGAGGGCGACGAAGGCGATGGCGGCGATCAGGCCGGCGATCTCCCCTACTGACATGCGGCTTCTCCGTGGTCGGTGTGCGAGCGGTGGGCGGCACATCCGGCGTGCCTCGACGACCCTACCGCGCACCGCCGCCGGGCGCGCCCGAGTTCGGTGGGTGAGGTGAAGCACCTTTCTGCCGGCAGATCGAGTTCTAGCTCCGCCTCAGGAGTTCCTCGATCCGCATCAACCTCTCTGCCATCGCCGCCTCGGCGCCGTGATCGGTCGGCATGTAGTACCGAGCGTCGATTAGCTCATCCGGCAGATACTGCTGGGCGGCGATGGCGTGCGGCTCGTCGTGAGCGTAGACGTAGGTTTGGCCGTGGCCGATCTTCTTCGCACCCGGGTAGTGCGCGTCACGCAGATGCTGCGGAACGAGGCCGATCCGACCGGCGTTGACGTCAGCGAGCGCCGCATCGACCGCCATGATCACCGCGTTGGACTTGGGCGCTAGGGCGAGGGCGATGACGGCCTGGGCCAGGTTGATCCGGCCTTCAGGCATGCCGATGAATTGCACGGCATGGGCAGCGGCAACTGCAGTCTGCAGGGCCGTCGGGTCGGCCAGGCCGATGTCCTCCGACGCCAAGATCACCAGACGACGCGCGATGAATCGCGGGTCCTCGCCGGCGGCGACCATCCGGGCGAGATAGTGCAGAGCTGCGTGAACGTCGGAGCCCCGGATCGACTTGATGAACGCGCTGATCACGTCGTAATGCTGGTCGCCGTCGCGGTCGTACCGGATTGCCGCCTTGTCGACGGCGCGTTCCACCGCCTCCGCCGTGATCACTCGCAGGCGCGAAGCCTGTCGATCCGCGCCCTGAGCCTGTCGAAGAGCCGCATCTCCATCGGCCGGCTCAGCGCCGGCTGCCAGGCCGGCTGCTGCCTCCTCCAGATAGGTCAGGGCGCGGCGGGCGTCCCCCCCGGCCAGCCGCAAGATCATCGCGCGGGCATGGTCGTCCAGCTCGTAAGCGCCGGCCAACCCCGCGTCCACGCTGAGGGCGCGATGAAGCAGTTCGGCGAGGTCATCGTCTTCCAGGGGCTTAAGGGTGAGCAGCAACGAGCGAGACAGCAGCGGCGAGATCACGGAGAAACTCGGGTTCTCCGTGGTGGCAGCGATCAGGGTGACTAGCCGGTTCTCAACGGCGGGCAGCAGAACGTCCTGCTGAGCTTTGTTGAACCTGTGCACCTCGTCCACGAAGAGCACCGTCTCCTTGCCGCTGCGCAGGTCGCGCCGGGCTTGATCGAGGATGGCTCGCACTTCCTTCACCCCGGCCGTCACCGCAGAGATCTCGACGAACCGCCGATTGGTGCTCTGCGAGACCACGTACGCGATCGTGGTCTTGCCAGTGCCTGGCGGACCCCACAAGAACACCGACATGGCCTCGCCTCCGGCCAGCCGGCGGAGCGGCGATCCCGTGCCGAGCAGGTGCTGCTGGCCCACGATCTCGTCAATGGTCTTGGGCCGCATCCGCACCGCCAGCGGTAGGCCGATACGCGCCGGCTCGGACAGGCTGCCGCCAACGCCCGCTGGTTGGACAGCGGCTATCTCGCCGAACAGGTCCTCGCTCATTCGCCGATACTCGCACGACAAAGACGCGGGATCGATTGTTCGTCTGAGCTTGCCGAACACCGCCGCCGAGCCCGCGCCGCTTCGCCCGGCGGATGACTCAACGAACTCGAACCCCGCGTATGACGACCGCGCTCGGCTTGGCCAGGACCTCGAGATCGCCGTGTGGGTCCGTCTCGTACGTCACGAGGTCCTCGGAGGGGCCGCAGTACAGGTAGGTCCGGGCGCTTGTGGAGGCCGCCCGATCACCCGCCCGGCTTCGCCCGCGGGTAGCAGCGTGCCCTCGAACACCCAGCTCATCTGGTCAGTAAGCGCGAGCCGGCCGATGGCGACTTATGACCTTCGGGCCGGAGAACACGGACCAACGCCTGCATTTCATGCTGCGGAAACCGGCTATAACAGTAGGAGAGGAGGCGTTCATGATCAATTACGAACTGGACGGCAAGGTGGCGGTGGTCACCGGCGGTGCTTCGGGGATCGGCTTGGCTTGCTCCCGCACTCTCGCCAGGTCCGGAGCAGCGGTTTCCATCTGGGACCTGTCCGAGGACGCACTGGAGGCCGCTGTGACGTCTCTCGATGAGTACGGGCGAAAGACACACACTGCGGTGGTCGACGTAGCCGACTCCGCCCGCGTCGATTCGGCGATGGAGGAGGTCGCGAGCGTGTTCGGCCGAGTCGACGTCGTGGTGGCCAATGCCGGCATCGGTGGGGAGGCCAGGCCGTCGGCGGAGTACAGCGATGCCGCCTGGCACCAGGTCATCGGGGTCAACCTCGACGGCGTCTTTTACACCCAGCGGGCCGGAATCCGCGCCATGAAACGCAACGGAGGCGGATCAATGATCAACATGGCCTCGATCCTGGGTCAGGTCGGTTTCACCATGTCCAGCGCCTACGTCGCCGCCAAACATGGCGTGGTCGGCATCACCAAGGCCGCGGCCTGGGAGCATGCGGCGGACGGCGTGCGGGTCAACGCCGTGGGGCCAGGCTTCATTCTGACGCCATTGCTCGAGAAGAACCTCGATCAGCCGACTCTGGACTTTCTGGCCACCCAGCACGCATTGCAGCGACTGGGCAGGTCAGAGGAAGTCGCCGAGCTCGTGGGTTGGCTCGCAAGCGACGCCTCGTCCTTCGTCACCGGTGCCTATTACGCCGTGGACGGCGGCTACCTGGCCCGCTGAGTTGCTGAACCGAGAGGTGAACATCTCGACCGCAGCTATCGGGTCGAGGATTCGCGCTGCTCAGCTGAGCGAGTCGGGACGGACGTCGACGCCGGCTTCCTTGCGCTGTTCCGCCGTGATGGGTGCGGGGGCGTCCGTCAGTGGGTCGACCCCGCCGCCGGACTTTGGGAAGGCGATGACGTCGCGGATCGAGTCCGTGCCAGACAGTAGAGCGCAGATCCGGTCCCAGCCTAAAGCGATCCCACCGTGTGGCGGTGCACCGTAGCTGAACGCGTCGAGCAGGAAACCGAACTTTTCCCGCGCCTCGTCCTTGCCGAGCCCCATGACGGCGAAAACCCGCTCCTGGATGTCGCGGCGATGGATTCGGATCGAACCGCCAGCGATCTCGTTGCCGTTGCACACGAGGTCGTACGCGTACGCCAGTGCCGAACCAGGATCGGTGTCGAAGCTGTCCATGGATTCGGGCTTGGGCGAGGTGAAGGCGTGGTGGACCGCGGTCCAGCTACCTGTACCGACAGTGATGTCGCCGGCCTTGACCGCCTCAGCCGCAGGCTCGAACAGCGGCGCGTCGACGATCCAGCTGAACGCCCACGCCGATTCGTCGATCAGCCCTAGGTGCCGGGCGATCTCCAGCCGGGTGGCGCCGAGCAGGCCCTGAGCCTGCGAGCGCAGACCCGCGGCGAAGAAGATGCAATCACCCGGCTTGGCGCCGACCTGCTCGACCAAGCCTGCACGCTCGGATTCCGACAGGTTCTTGGCGACCGGCCCACCGAGCTCGCCGTCTTCGCCGACCAGCACGTACGCCAGCCCGCGATGCCCGCGGGACCGGGCGAACTCCTGCCACGCATCCAGCTGCCGGCGTGGCTGGCTCGCGCCACCCGGCATCACCACGGCGCCCACGTAGTCGGCCTGGAACACTCGGAACGGCGTCTCGGCGAAATAGCTGGTCAGCTCGACCAGCTCGTGGCCGAAGCGCAGATCCGGCTTGTCGGTGCCGTAGCGGTTCATGGCGTCGGCGTACGTCATCCGTGACACCGGGGTCGTCACCTCCGCTCCGATCAGCCGCCAGATTTCGGTGATCAACTTCTCGCTGAGCTCGATCACGTCGTCTTGGTCGACGAAGCTCATCTCGATGTCCAGCTGGGTGAACTCGGGCTGCCGGTCGGCGCGGAAATCCTCGTCCCGATAACACCGGGCGATCTGGTAGTACCGCTCCAGGCCGGCCACCATCAGCAGCTGCTTGAACAGTTGCGGGCTCTGCGGCAGGGCGTACCAGCAACCGGGCTTGAGGCGCGCCGGCACGAGGAAGTCCCGCGCTCCCTCCGGCGTCGAGCGGGTGAGTGTCGGCGTCTCGACCTCGACGAAGTCCCGATCGGCCAGCACCGTACGCGCCACCCGGTTGACCTCGCTGCGCAGCCGGATGGCCGCCGCCGGTCCGGGCCGGCGCAGGTCGAGGTAGCGATACTTCAGCCGGGTTTCCTCGCCCACGCCCACCCGATCGTCGATCTGAAAAGGCAGCGGGTCGGAAGGGCTCAGCACCTCGAGTCGCGTCGTGACCACTTCGACCGCGCCCGTGGGCAGGTCGGGATTGGCGTTTCCTTCGGGTCGCAGCGCGACCTCACCAGCAATCTGGACGCAGTATTCGTTCCGCAGCTCGTGAGCCCCGGATGCCGCGAGCATCTCGTCGCGCACCACCACCTGCACGACACCGGAAGCGTCGCGCAGATCGAGAAAGGCGACCCCGCCGTGGTCGCGCCGGCGCGCGACCCATCCGGCCAGTGTGACCTGGGTTCCAGCCTGCACGGCGCGAAGCGTGCCGGCATCGTGGGTGCGGATCAACCGTGTCTCCATTCGACGAGTACGAACGTCACATCCTACGGGCCGACGACGCCCTCGCAGCCCGAGTTTGCGCTCGACTCCCGCTCTCGCGTAGCGCCCCGAATGCTTATCGGTGAACACCCCCGAGCCCATGCGAGGATCGCCAGCAAGACCGGCAGCTGGCCAGCCCCAGCTTGTCTTCGACTGCACGGCGGCCAAGACTGGCCATTGTGACGACGCCCGCGGTGCGACTGCTCGGGTTCATGGCGGCCGTCCTGCTCGGGATCTTCGCCGCCACGGTCGCGCCGGCGGGCAAGGCGTACGCCTGCAGCTGTGCCGGCATCTCCGTCGACCGGGCGTTGCACCAGTCGACGGCGGTGTTCCGCGGCACAGTACTGGAGAAGCAATCCGTCGGGCGGCGCGCCGAGGCTCGTACCGATATCCGGTTCGAGGTTGACGCTGTCTACAAGGGTGCGGTCCATCGAGAGCAGGTGGTCGCCTCTCCGAAGGAGGCCACGGCTTGCGGCCTCGACCCCAAGATCGGCAGCACGTGGGTGATCTTCGCCGTCAACGGCATCGAGGGTAAAGGCGACGACGCAGTGCAGCGCCTCGTCACCACGTTGTGCAGCGGCAATGTTCCCTCCGGCACTGTCCCGGCCATCCTCGGTGAGGCCCGTCCTCCGCTCGATGGTGCCTCCGACCGTGAGGAGCAATCCCTCAACGCCGACCGGACTCTCACCCGTGGCCTCGTCGTCGGGGGCGTGGTGCTGCTCGTCGCTGGCGCGTTGGTGGCCACCGGTCTCGTGATGGTCTGGCGGCCAGGCCGGCCGCGCTGACGACGGCGGCTACGGCCGGAAGGCTGAGCCCGACCGCTCCAGAACTGCTTCGCCAACCGGTACGCGTCCGGTGCGCACAGCGTCCACCAGCTGACCATGATCAGCCTCGGTCTGATCCGCGTAGGCACGGGCAAAGCTCGCCAGCGCCTGATCCAACTTGTCCGACACTCCGGCGTAGCCCGCGATCATGGATGCTCCGCTCGTTCGGGCGTGACCCTTGGCAAGGAGGTGACCGACGATCCCGGCGTAGTCGGTGAGGGCCGCCGCGTCGATCGCATCCAGCGCGATGGTGCCCTTCATGTTGCGGAACTGGCGCACGTAGTACTGGTGATCACCGATCGTCGTCCAACCCAGCAGCGGGTCGCTCACGGTCTGCAAGGCCTGCTGATACTCGACTACCCGCTGGCCCTGATGGGCGTGCCAGGCCGACTCGCCGTGCACGTACGGAGCTAGCACAGAGCGCCGTGCCTGCTTGAGCTGCAAGAACACCACGTCGTCCGGGCTGCTGCCCTCCAGCAAGGCGACGTATGCCCGGAGCCCGACACTGCCGACACCGACCACCTTGTGCGCGATATCGACCAGCGTGTAACCGCCCAGCACCCGCCGCCAATGGGGCGCCAGCGTCGACAGGTAGGCGTCCAGGCCCTCGGCAATCGCCTCAGCGTCCTGCATCGCTCACCCGGGTGATCAGCGGGGGTTCCTCCACGATCCGTCGGCCTCCCTCATGCTCCGCCGTGAACCGTGGCAGAGCACGGTCGCTGGTGCGGGTACGGGCGCGCTTGGCCGAGCGTTCGATCTCATCACGCAACGACTTCTCGGTCGCGGTTTCGTGCAGCCTCCCGACGTCGAGCCGGTTGTAGCTGCGCAACAGCAACGGCTGCTCGGCGAGAAAGCGCACTTCGTCGCGGTAGGCGGCGACACAGGCGAGCACCGAAGCGTGACACTCCTCCTCGCTTGCCCCGTTTTCCCGGCCGGCGACGAAGATGCTGGCAACCAGCCGCCGCAAGTCCCATTCCCAACTGCCAGGATGCGCCTCATCGAAGTCGTTGAGGTCGATCACCAGCTCGCCCTCGGGCGAAGCGTAGAAACCGAAGTTGCCCAGATGGGCGTCGCCGCAGACCACCGGTGTGATGCCGGTCGCCGGAAGTTGGGCCACGTCCGCGGCCATCACGATGGCGGTTCCCCGCAGGAAGCCGTAGGGCGAGGTGACCATCCGCGCCACGCGGACCGGTATCAGCCAGTCCAGCCGTCCTTCGTGCGAGTCGAGAATGAGCTGAACCGGATCCCGACCCTCCGGTATCCGCCAACCTGCGAGCACCTTCCGCGGAACCGCCTTGCGCAGCGCCTTGCCGATGGCGTAGCGGTCCGCTCGTGAACTCGAGCGTTTCCGCAGCGAGGCGAAGACCTCGCTGTCGGCGGTGGCCAGCACCGTGTGGCTGGCTGGACGGTCGGACACGGTCCCTTCCTACCCGAAAGCATTCGGCACTATCGCCCGAAGCACGGGCGTGTCAGCCGCGAATCGTCAGTTCCGGACCCGTACCCCGACGATTGTGGTCAGCATCCCCGGGGCGTCAGGAGCTCGGCGTGATCACCCGCGGTCGCCGATCATCCTCCGGCGGAGTCCAGGTGCTGGCATCGGCCGCCACCTGCTCGCCCGAACGCAGATCCTTCACCTCGCCGACCGCTGGAACCAAACCACACGTAGGGGATGCCACGCCGGTCGGCGTATCGGATCTGGCGGCCGAACTTGTCGGCCTTCGGTGCCACTTCGGTCGCAATCCCTCGAGCCCGCAACTGCTCAGCTATCGCGATCGCGTCGGCCCGAGTGTCCTCGGCTTCGACCGCGACCAAGATCGCGGTGGGCACCGGCCTGGACGCGGCCAGCATCCCCCGAGCGAACAGCGGCGCCAGCAGCCGAGTCACGCCGATGGACAAGCCAACGCCCGGATAGCTGGTCCGGCCGTCGCTGGCCAGCGAGTCGTAGCGGCCGCCGGAGGAGATGGATCCCCAGGACTCGAACCCGACCAGGTGGGTCTCGTAGACCGTGCCGGTGTAATAGTCCAGGCCACGGGCGATCCGCAGATCGGCGATCAGCCGGCCGGGCACGTAGGCGCGGGCGGTGCGAACAACCTCGGCCAGCAGCTCCAGGCCGGCGTCCAGTTCCGGGTGGTCGACATCCAATGCTCGTACAGAATCGACGAACGACTCGTCGGCGGAGTTGATCTCGGCCAGCGCCACGCACATCTTGGCCTGCGAGGCGGTGAGCCCTACATCGGAAACGAGAATGTCGGCCACCTGCTGCGGGCCGATCTTGTCGATCTTGTCCACTTGCCTGAGCACTGCCGCCGGCTCGGAGATGTCCAGCCCCAGATAGAAGCCCTGTGCGAGCCTGCGATTGTTCACCCGCATCAGGACCGGCGGCAGGCCAAGATCGACGTGCAGTCGCTCCAGTGCCCCCAGGGTGACCAGCGGCAATTCGACGTCGTGGTGCGCGGCAAGTGTCTCGGTGTCGACGATGTCGACGTCGGCCTGAGTGAACTCCCGGTAGCGGCCCTCCTGCGGCCGCTCCCCCCGCCAGACTTTCTGAATCTGGTAGCGACGGAATGGAAACTGCAGTGAGTGCGCGTTTTCCAGCACATAGCGGGCGAACGGAACGGTGAGGTCGAAGTGCAGGCCAAGCTCGGCCCGGACGTTCGGCTCGGCATTCAAACGCTGGAGGACATACACCTCCTTGTCGATCTCGCCCTGCTTGGCCAGCCGATCGATCGGCTCCACGGCCCGGGTCTCGATGGAAGCGAAGCCGTGCAACTCGAAGGTCTCCCGCAGCCGGTCGAACACGAACTGCTCGACGATCCGAGCTTCCGGTGTGAACTCCGGGAAACCGGACAACGGCTTGGGGCGACTCAACGCACTTCTCCTAGGTCGACGCTGCCAGATGCCGATCTTGCAGGTACGGGTTGCCGGCTCGTTCTCGGGCGATCGTGGTCTGCGGGCCGTGGCCGGGCAGGACCGCAACGCTGTCGGGCAGCGGCAGCACCTTCGTCCGCAGGCTTCTCAGCATGTCGGCCTGGCTGCCGCCTGGCAAATCAGTGCGACCGATCGAGCCCGCGAACAAGCACGTCTCCAGAGAAGAGCACCGAATCGACCTCGGACCCGCCAGGATCGGCCGCCTCGGGCTCGTACGGGCTGCGGAACATGACCGAGCCCGGTGTGTGACCGGGCGCGTGAATGGCCTCGAAGTCCACTCCCGCGATGGTGATCGTGACCCCGTCGCTCAGTTCCCGCACGTCGTCGGGCTCCGCGAACCGCACGGTGCGACCGGTCAGCCGAGACAGCAAAACCCGCGTCTCTTCACCCATCGCCCGTAGCGGGTCGACCAGCAGGTCCCGATCATCGGGGTGCACCCAGCAGACCGCCTCATACTGCCGGCAGAGCGGAGTCACCGAGAACATGTGATCCAGGTGCCCGTGCGTCAGTAATGCCGCGACCGGATGGAGTCGGTACTCGCTGATCGCATCGGCGACTCCGTCCGCCGCGTCCATGCCTGGATCGACGATCAGGCACTCTCCGCCGACCGCTCCCGCCACCACGTAGCAGTTGGTCTGCCACGGTCCGGCGGGGAACGACGCGATGAACACTCCATCGAGAATATCGGGCAGGATTGATGGCGTGAGTGAAGGCGCGGCTGCTCCGGCCTCATTCGGGCGAGTGGACCCGGATGGCACGGTCTACGTCCGCACCGCGAGCGGTGAGCGCAGCGTGGGACAGGTTCCCGGCGTCCCGACCGAAGAGGCGTTAGCCTTCTTCACTCGCCGCTTCGAGGCCCTCGAGCTCGAGGTTTCACTTCTAGAGACCAGGATCGCTTCCCAGACGGTGTCCCCGGACGACGCGGCCGCCTCGATCAAGACAGTGCGCGCCGCGGTTCGTCAGGCCAACGCCGTCGGCGACCTGGACGGCCTGATGCAACGGCTGGACGCGATGGTGCCCGTCATCGCCGAGCACCGCGCCGCGCGTAGGGCGGAGCGGTCCCGACAGACGCAGGAGGCGCGGGAGGCCAAGGAGCATTTCGTCCTTGAGGCCGAAAAGCTCGCCGCCGGGAACGACTGGCGCGGCGGCGTGAACCGGTTCCGGGCACTGCTGGATCAGTGGAAGGCGCTACCCCGGCTCGACCGCGCTACCGACGACGAGCTCTGGCACCGGTTCTCAAGTGCCCGGACGACCTACACGCGCCGGCGGAAGGCTCAATTCGCTCACCTCGCCGAGCAGCGGGAAAGCGCCCGGGTGACCAAGGAGAAACTTGTCGAGGAGGCTGAGGCGCTGGCCAACTCCACCGACTGGGGGCCGGCGACCAGCAGCTACCGAGACCTGATGACGCGCTGGAAGGCGGCCGGACCCGCTCCGCGCGAGGTCGACGAGATCTTGTGGAAGCGGTTCCGCGCGGCCCAGGACACGTTCTTCGGGGCCAAGCAGGCCGCCCTCTCGGTGCAGGACTCGGAGTTCCGATCCAACCTGGCCGTCAAGGAGGCACTGCTCAGCGAGGGCGAGAAACTGCTGCCGGTCACCGACGTCGCCGCCGCCAAGGCGGGCTATCGCGCCCTGCTAGAGAAGTGGACGGCGGTCGGCAAGGTTCCTCGGGACGCGATTCGTCCGCTAGACCTCCGGCTGAGGGCGATCGAAAAGGCGATCTCTGACGCCGAGGCGGAACGCTGGCGGCGCAACAACCCCGAAGCGCGCGCCAGGGCAGAGGACACCGCCGCCAAGCTGGAAGCCCAGATCGACGCCCTGGAGGACAAGGCGCGCCGAGCCGAGGCCCGCGGCGATGAGCGGGCCGCCCGCGAAGCCGCAGCCTCCGCCGCGACCTATCGCGAGTGGCTGGCCCAGGCCCAGCGAGCCGCCAGCGAGTTCGGCGGCTGAACTCATCGCCGCCCGACCCACCGTCCGGGCTCGATGTCAGCTCAGCCGACGCAAGAGCGGGTCGCTATTGCAGGATCCGATAGACGTCGAATACTCCAGGCACCCCGCGGACCGCGGTCAAGCACGTGGTCGAGATGGGTGGGATCCGCGGTCTCGAAGGTGAAGCGGGCCTTGCAGATGCGGTCCCGACTGGTGTTCAGGGCCGCCGACAAGATATTCACATGCTGGTCGGACAGCGCCCGGGTGATGTCGGACAGCAGCCGGTTGCGGTCCAGGGCCTCCACCTGGATGGCGACCAGGAAGGCGCTGTTGGCGGTCAGCGCCCACTCGACACCGACCAGCCGCTCAGGTTCGGACCGCAGATTGCCGGCGTTGGTGCAGTCTGTGCGGTGGACCGACACTCCGTTTCCCTTGGTGACGAAGCCGAGGATGTCGTCACCCGGCACGGGCGTGCAACACCTCGCCAGTTTCACCAGAAGATCCGACACGCCGAGCACGTGCACTCCGGCGTCTGGAGCCGCGCCGCTTGGACGTTGCCGCTCGTGGACAACCCGGTCCTCGCTGGTCTCGTCCGCCGCCGCGTCTTCGCCACCCTCGACGCTGATCAGACGGTTCACCACCGCCTGTGGGCCGACGTGCCCCTCCCCCACCGCCGCGTAGAGGCTTGAGACGTCGGCGAGCTTGAAGTAGCCCGCCACGGCTGTCAGGTGCTCCAGGGTGAGCAACCGTTGCAACGGCAACCCGGCCTTGCGCATCTGGCGGGCGAGCGCGTCCCGGCCGGCCTCGATGGACTCCTCGCGCCGTTCCCGGCTGAAATAGTGGCGGATCTTGTTGCGGGCGCGGGGACTGCGGACGAACTCCAGCCAATCCCGGCTCGGCCCCGCGCTCTCCGACCGCGAGGTCAGGATCTCGACCATGTCGCCGTTGGTCAGCTGAGATTCCAGCGGCACGAGCCGCCCGTTCACCCGAGCACCGATGGTCCTGTTGCCGATCTCGGTGTGAATGGCATAGGCGAAGTCGATCGGAGTCGACTCCTGCGGGAGCGTGACCACCTCACCCTTTGGGGTGAACACGTAGAGCTCCGACGAGTTGATCTCGAAGCGCAGTGAATCGAGGAACTCGCTCGGGTCGTTCGTCTCCTTGCCCCAGTCGGCGAGCTGGCGGACCCAGCGCAGCTCGGAAGCGTCGCCCTTGGCGCCGTCACTCGCGCCCTTGGTCTCCTTGTACTTCCAGTGGGCTGCGACCCCGTACTCAGCCTTACGGTGCATCTCGTCGGTGCGAATCTGTAGCTCGACCGGGCTTGCCCTCCGGGCCCAGCACCGTCGTATGCAGCGACTGGTAGAGGTTGAACTTCGGCATCGCGATGTAGTCCTTGAACCGCCCCGGCAGCGGATTCCAACGGACATGTAGCGCGCCCAGCGCGGCATAGCAATCGCGCGGGGTCTCGACCAGCACTCTGAGCCCGACCAAGTCATAGATTTCCTGGAAGTCGCGGCCTCGGACCACCATCTTCTGATAGATCGAGTAGTAGTGCTTCGGCCGGCCGGTGACCGTGGCCTTGATCTTGGCCGCGTGCAGGTCAGCGTCCACCTGGTCGATGACCTGCTTCAAGAACTCGTCCCGGCTCGGCGCGGCCTCAGCGACCATCCGGACGACCTCGTCGTAGACCTTCGGTTGCAAGGTCGCGAAGGCCAGGTCCTCGAGCTCCCACTTGATCGCATTCATGCCGAGGCGATGGGCGAGCGGGGCGAAGATCTGCAGCGTCTCGGACGCGATCCGGGATTGCTTGTCCGGTCGCAGGTAGTGCAAGGTGCGCATGTTGTGCAGCCGGTCGGCGAGCTTGATCACCAGCACCCGGATGTCACGGCTCATCGCCAAGATCATCTTCCGGATGGTCTCGGCCTTGGCCGAGTCCCCGTACTTGATCTTCTCGAGCTTCGTGCAGCCGTCCACCAGCAGCGCGATCTCGTCGCCGAAATCGTGGGCGAGCTGGGTGAGGGTGTACGAGCTGTCCTCCACGGTGTCGTGCAGCAACGCCGCGCACAACGTCGGCTCGGTCATGCCGAGCTCGGCCAAGATCGTCGTCACCGACAGCGGGTGGGTGATGTAGGCGTCACCGCTGATCCGCACCTGACCGCGATGACACCGCTCCGCCACCTTGTAGGCCCGAGCGATCAGGTTGAGATCAGCCTTGGGATGGTTCGCCCGTACGATGCGAAAGAGCGGGTCGAGCACCGGCGTCTGGGGTCGGGTGCTGCCGAGCCGGGCGATTCGCTGGCGCATCCTGACCAGCGGCTGGTCGGAGCCGCCGGTCCGAGCCGGCGCTTCGGCAGGCAACCTCGGCCGGCGGCGCGGCGGTGCCTCGGTCACCTCGAGTCTGGGCGCGAGACGGGCCTGGCACAGGCTCGGCGGAATCGGACAGCAGCGCACGCCGCGGCGGCGCGTTGCCGCGCCTGCCAGTCGTGAGCGCCGCCGATTTGGTCACCGTCGCCGGAGCGCCCTGCCGCGGCTCGTTCACTGCTGCATCTTTCGTCGCTGCCTGCCCGCCTCTACTGCTGCTCAGACCGTCATCCGGAGTCGAGACGCCGCGTCGGAGGTCCAGTCTAAGCGCGGCAGCAGTTAACTTCGGTGACGCTCCGTCCTCACGTCTCCTCGAGCGCCTGCCGCACAACCACGACCTGGTCGCCGGTTTGCAGAGTCGCCACCGTCGGATCGTAGAAGCGACGAAGCGTCTTGTTGCGGACCACCGCGATCACCCGTTCGCCGCCTCACCTCATCAGGTGACTTGCCCACCTCATCGGCGCTGACCTGCCGCTCCCCCACTTCCAGTCCCTCGTTCGAGGACAGCAGGTCTTCGATGACGGTGCCGAGATGGGGACTGACAGCAGACAGGCCGAGCAGCCGGCCGACCGCCTCAGAGGAGGTGATCACCGCGTTGGCCCCCGATTGTCGGACAAGCGAGGCGTTGTCCTCTTCCCGCACGGCGACCACCACGTGGGCGCTCGGGTTGAGCTGTCGGACGGTCAAGGTCACCAGGATCGCCGAATCGTCCCGGTCCAGGGTGATGATCACTTCCCGGGCCTTGATGATCTCTGCTCGGCGTAGCACTTCACGCCGGGTGGCATCGCCCTCGATCGCGGCGAGGCCCCGCAGATTGGCTTCGGCCACAACCCCTGCCCGACTGTCGATGACGACGATCTGAGTCGGATTCGCGTTCGGTGACCAGCAGGCTGTCCACCGCGCTTCGGCCCTTGGTGCCGTAGCCGACGACGACGACATGGTTGCGCATCCGCTTCCTCCAACGGGTGTCTCGAAACATGCGCCGGCCCTCGTTGGCCAGCACCTCCAAAGTGGTGCCGACCAGCAGTACCAGGAAAGCGATGCGCAATGGGGTGACTATCAGCGCGTTCAGCATCCGAGCGCCAGGCGTCACCGGAGTGATGTCGCCGTAGCCGGTTGTCGTGATGGTCACTGTCGCGTAGTAGATCGCATCGATGAAGCTGACCTGGCCGTCGTAAGTGTCGGTGTACGACCCACGATCGGTGTAAACCAGCGTGACCGTGATGGCCAGCAGCACGACCGCGGCCAGGCCACGAAGCGCCAGCTCTGCGCCCGGCGATCGCGTTCGGGCCGGCAGGCTGACCAGCGCCTTGCTGCTGCGGTCGGCGTACCGGGCGCTTCGGGTGCTGAACGGATCTCGGATTGTCAGCTCAGGCCTCCGCAACGCACAGTGCCGTGACGTTCGAGATTCCCCGGCGGGCGAGAAACGTCACGGCCGGACAGGAATCCGAGTTCCATGACGACCGTGACTCCGATCAGCTCCGCGCCGAGCCGGTGCACCAGATCGGCCGTCGCGGCAATGGTGCCGCCGGTGGCCAGGACGTCGTCCACGATCAGCACCCGCGCCCCGGCGGTGATCGCGTCCGCGTGCACCGCCAAGGTCTCGGTGCCATACTCCAGGTCGTAGCTGGTGCGGAAGGTGGCCCGGGGCAGCTTGCTGGGCTTGCGAACAGGCACGAACCCGACTCCCAATGCGAGGGCAACCGGTGCGCCCCGAAGATGAAGCCACGGGCCTCCATGCCGACCACGACCTCCACCTCGTCCGGAGCGGCGGCCACGAGCTGGACGATGGTTTCCGCGAAGCCTGACGAGGATCGGATCAGCGGTGTGATGTCTTTGAACAGATCCCCGGCCTTCGGGAAATCCGGTACATCGGAGATCAGTGAAGCGATCTGCACCCCGGTCACGGCGGCTACTTCTTCCGCTGGCTACGAGGCTTGTGCTGCGGCTGGGGCCGCCGAACTGTCCGATCACCGGTCGTCGGCGCCGACCGCGGCCTCCGCCGCCACGGTGGCCGCCGCCACCGCGGCCGGGCTGACGGCGTGATCGCCGTCCACGTCGGTGGTCGACGCTGGACGCCGGACCGGAGCTCCAGCCTTCTGTCCTTCGCGTTCCCGGCGGCTGGCCACACGGGCGCGCAGCTTCTTCATGTCCGGCGTCCGTTCCTTGAACTGTGCCAGCAGTGGCGTGGCGATGAAGATCGAGGAGTACGCACCGGAGACCATCCCGACGAACAAGTGCCAACGCCAGATCCTTCAGCGGGCCCTTCTCCCAGGATCACCGCACCGGCGAACAGTAGCGCCGCAACCGGAAGCACACCGATCACAGTGGTGTTGATCGACCGCACGAGCACCTGGTTGACCGCCAGATTGGCTGCTTCGGAGTACGTGCGCGTCGTGCTGGCCTTGATGTCGCGGGTGTTCTCCCGCACCTTGTCGAACACGACCACGGTGTCGTAGAGCGAGTATCCGAGGATGGTCAGCACCCCGATCAGCGTGGCCGGGGTCACGGTGAAGCCGACAAGCGCGTAAATGCCCACCGTCAGGATGAGGTCGTGCCCCAGGGCGACCAGCGCCGCAGCGGACATCGTGCCGTTGCGGAAGTACGCCCAGATGACGATTCCCACCAGCGCGAGGAACACGGCGAGCGCGATCAACGCGCGCTCGGTGATCTGCCCGCCCCAGGACGCACCGATGAGGCTGTAGGCCACCTGATCGGTCGGGAATCCGACCTCGTTGGCGATTGCCGAGCGTACCTTGGGCACTTCACCGGTCGGATCAAGAGTCCGTGTCTGCACCCGGATCTGGGTGTCACCGATGGTGCTGATGGTCGATTCGTCCAGGTCGGGCACCCCGGAGGATTCCAGCGCGACGCGCATCTCTTCCACGCTCGTAGCAGTCACCGTCGTGGGTGCCTTGAAATCCGCGCCGCCCTTGAACTCGATGCCCCAGGTCAACCCGCGGAGCAGCACCGCGAGCACGGATATAGCGATCAAGACGCCGGACACCAGATACCAGATGCGCCGTCGACCGAGGAAGTCATAGGAGACCTCGCCGGTGTAGAGCCGGTGACCGAGCCGGGAGAGCTTCGACATCAGACCTCGACCCCAGTCGTCGGACGGCCGAAGGGAGCGCCACGTCGGGTGCGCGACCCCGGCAGGGACCGCACGCCCAAGTGGGCCGGGTCAAGACCGGACAGCCGATGGCCGCCACCGAAGAAGTGGGTCCGGGCGAGCAGCGACATCAGCGGCTTGGTAAAGGTGAAGACGACCAACACATCGATCAGCGTCGTCAGTCCGAGGGTGAAGGCGAAGCCCTTGACCGATCCGATGGCGAGGATGAACAAAATCAGCGCCGACAGCAGCGAGACCGCGTCGGCGATCAAAATGGTCTGCCGGGCTCGCCGCCAGCCTGTCTCGACCGCCGTTCGCAGGCTTCGGCCCTCCCGCACCTCGTCACGGATCCGTTCGAAATAGATCACGAAGCTGTCGGCGGTGATGCCGATGGCCACAATCGCGCCTGCGATGCCTGCGAGGTTCAGTGCGAAGCCGACCGAATCGCCAAGCAGCACCATGGCTTCGTACGTAATCACCGCCGCGATGGCCAGGGAAGCGACGACAACGATGCCCAGGCCGCGGTAGTAGAAGAAGCAGTAGCCGACGACAAGCGCGAGACCGACGATCCCCGCGATGATGCCGGCCCGCAGCTGGTCCGCTCCCAAGGTCGCCGAGACATTGCTGACCTGAGAAACCTCGAACGCGAGCGGCAACGCACCATACTTCAGGACGTCGGCCAGCTGGGTGGCGGATTTCTGGTTGAAGTTGCCGGAGATCTCCGCCCGGCCGCCGGGAATGGCTGCGCTGACCGATGGCGCCGAGATCGTCACCCCGTCCAGCACGATGGCGAACCGATTCTGCGGATCGGTCCGTGCGGCAAGCGTCCGGGTCGCGTTCTCAAAGGCGGTGGCGCCCTCGGAGTTGAAATCCAGGTTCACCACCCAGCGGACGTCGTTCTGCGGTACGCCGGCGACTGCTGAGTTGAGCTGCTTGCCCTCGATCAGGCTGGGCCCCAGCAGGTACTTCGCCGTTCCATCCTCCTCGCAGGAGAACAACGGCTGGTCGGCGACGTCGACCAGCTTCTCGGAGTCGCTGCAGTTGAACGCGGCGAAGTCCGTTTGGTCCTGCTCACTGGGCTGCCAATCGATGGCCTTGTCGGGGGGCGTTCCCTGGCCTTCGACGGTGGGGCGCGGCGTGGTGGGTGCCGGCGGCGCGGTGGGCAGGCCGGCAAAGGGCCGGTTGTTCCCGGTACTGCTGGCACTAGGTTCGCTGCTGGCCGACGGAGCGCCGGCGCTAGAGCTGGGCGATGGTGCGCCAGTGGCCGGGGAAGCCGATTCGCTGGGCGCGGCGGACGACTCATTGCTGGCCGAAGCTGAAGGGGCGGGAGCAGGCGGGGTGACCGATTCAGCGGCGTAGACGGGCCGGAAGCGTAGCACCGCTGTCTGCCCGACCAGCTTGACCAGTTCGTCCTGCTGCACGTTCGGCACGCTGACGATGATCTGGTTGTTGCCTGCGGTGGTGACTTCCGATTCGCCGACCCCGAGGCTGTCGACGCGCTTTTGGATGATGGTTCTGGCCAGTTCCAAGCTGTCGGGGTCCACCGCACCGGTGCCGGAGGTGTTCTCCGCGGTCAGGGTGATGGTCGTGCCGCCACGAAGATCGAGGCCCAGCTTCGGGGTCCAGGTGTTACCGAGAGCCATCAGGCCGGCCAGGCCGGCGATGATCACCGCAAGCGCGATCAGCGTGCGGCCAGGATGGCCGCTTGGGCTTGCCACCGAAACTATTCCTTGATGCCCGTCGGGCCGGTCCGCGGATCACTGGGCTGATCTGGGAAGGTCTCGTGGGGAGCGACCTCGGGCGCAGCTGGCAGGCTATCAATCTCCTGCTCGGCGGTGGTCTCATCGTCGAGCTCGCCGTCCGGCTCGTCGCCGTCCTCATCCGCTTCGCTGACGACCCGCGAGACGGCTTGCTTCAGAACAGTGAGCTCAGCGCCGGGAGAGATTTCCAGCACGACTTGCTTCTCCCCCACCGAGACGACCGTGCCGAATACCCCGCTGCCGAGCATCACGCGACTGCCCGGCTCAAGCTCGTTCATGGTCTTCTGCACCGCCTGTTGGCGCTTCCGCTGCGGACGCAGAATCAAAAAGTAGAAGGCGAACACCATGAGGCCGATGAGCACCAAGGTGGAGAACGACGATGAATTAGGCATAGCTCCGGACAATCCGTCAGGTGGGGCCGGCGGAATACAGCCGACCGGCGTACTCTACCCAGTCTGACCTGTGATCGGGCTCAGCCGAAGAGATGTGGACTGGTGTCCTCATCCGTCGCCGATGGGGGCGGAGTCAAGCCGAGGTGTCGCCAGGCCGCCGGCGTGGCTAGTCGACCACGCGCAGTTCGCATCAAGAAACCCTGCCGGACGAGGAATGGCTCGGCCACTTCCTCGATGGTTTCGCGCTCCTCGCCGACCGAGATGGCCAGTGTCGAGAGGCCGACCGGACCCCCGTCGAAACGGCGACAGATCGCGTCCAGTACGCCACGGTCGAGGCGATCGAGGCCCAGCTCATCCACTTCGTAGAGCTGGAGTGCTGCACGGGCAACATCGCGGGTCACCTCGCCCTGCGCTCTGACCTGGGCAAAATCGCGGACCCGCCGCAACAACCGGTTCGCGATCCGCGGCGTGCCCCGCGATCGCCGGGCGATCTCAGCCGCCCCAGCGTCATCCACAGGAGCGCCGAGCAGCGCCGCCGAGCGGTGCACGATGTGCTCCAGCGCCGTCGTGTCGTAGAAGTCCAGTTGGGCGGTGAAGCCGAAGCGGTCCCGCAGCGGTCCCGGCAGCAGCCCGGCTCTGGTGGTGGCACCGACGAGGGTGAAACGCGGGATTTCCAGTGGAATCGCCGTCGCGCCGGGTCCCTTGCCGACCACGACGTCGACCCGGAAATCCTCCATGGCGAGATAGAGCATCTCCTCTGCCGGCCGCGACATCCGGTGGATTTCGTCGAGGAAGAAGACCTCACCCTCGACCAACCCGGACAGGATCGCGGCCAGGTCGCCGGCGTGCTGAATGGCAGGGCCGCTGGAGATCCGCAGCGGCGCCGACATTTCGCTGGCGATGATCAGGGCCAGGGTCGTCTTGCCGAGTCCCGGCGGTCCTGACAGCAGCACGTGATCAGGCACGCCGGCCCGGTGACGGGCAGCCTCCAGCACCAGGCCGAGCTGATCGCTGACCCTCGGCTGACCCTCGAACTCACCGAGCGTGGTCGGCCGGAGGACGGACTCGGCGGCCCGCTCGTCGGGGTCCGCAACGGCTGCCACGAGTCCGGACAGGTCGGAGTCGCCGCGCATCCGCGGGCTACTTCCGCGCCAGCGTCTGCAACGCGGCCTTCATCAGCGCAGCAACACTGACCTGCGGATCTTCTCGGGGGAGATACTCCACCTCCGCACAGGCGGCCTCAGCATCCTTGGCCGACCAGCCCAGGCCCTGCAGGCCTGAGGCAACTTGATCCCGCCAGGCGCTCAGGCTCCGGTGGTGAGCCTGCCTCCGGCTCGGCCAGGCCCACCGTGTTGATCTTGTCCTTCAGCTCGAGAACGATCCGCTGGGCGCCCTTTCGGCCCACTCCGGGCACCTTGCAGAGTTGGACGAGATTCTCCGAAGCAATAGCCTGCCGCAGCTCGTCGGGGCTCAGCACCGCAAGGGCGGCTTGTGCCAGCTTTGGGCCGACTCCCGATGCGGTGAGCAGCAGCTCGAAGAACTCGCGTTCGTCAACGCTCGCGAACCCGTACAGGGTCAATGAATCCTCGCGGACAATCAGAGAGGTAGCCAGCGTCGCCCGCTGCCCTACCTGGAGCCCTGCCACAGTGTTCGGGCTGCAGAGGGCCAACACGCCCAAACCGCCGACCTCCACAACAGCCGACGTCGGTCCGACGGAGATCACTCGGCCACTCAGCGACGCGATCATTGCTCTACCGGGCTGGTCGTCGGGTTGAAGGTTCTGGCGTGCGCCTTACGTTCCCGGCTGCCCTGTGCCGCCGCTGCTTCCATGGCGGCGTTCAACCGAGCCGTCGTGCCGCCCCGCCAGACATGGCAGATCGCCAGGGCAAGTGCGTCGGTGGCATCGGCCGGTCGGGGAATCGACTCGGCTCGGAGGATGCGCTGAACCATGGCGGCGACCTGATCCTTAGGGGCGCGTCCAGAGCCGGTGATGGCCGCCTTGACCTCGCTCGGCGTATGCAGCGCCACGGTGATCCCTCGCCTGGCCGCGGCGAGCATGGCGACCCCGGCCGCTTGGGCAGTGCCCATCACGGTCTGCACATTGTGCTGCGCGAAGACCCGCTCGATGGCGACCGCGGTCGGCCGATAGGAAACGATCCACTCCTCGACGGCCTCCTCGATCGACACCAACCGTTGAGCGACATCGAGATCGGCGGGCGTCCGGACCACGTCGACGGCGATCAGCGTGGGCTGTCGACCAGGCAGCCCATCCACCATCCCAAGCCCGCACCGGGTCAGTCCTGGATCGATGCCCAGCACCCGCATGCGATCTCCTTGTGGCTCGGGAGAAAAAACAAACACCTGTTCGCAACATTACGGCGGTGGCTCGTCCCCCTCGTCTCGACACGCATACACCGCCTGCATTAGACGCCCAACTTACTTGACCTCGCTGGTGCTGCAGAGAGCGGTCGCTAGTCGCTGAAAATCGGCCGCCTGTCACGATTTCTGGCCGTTTGGGCAGCGTGTCGCATCGTTCAGCAGGCGATCCTCAGCGGCTGGTTCCGCACTCGGGCCCCCGCGCGTAGCGCTGAAATTCATCGATTGCCGGGCCTTGCATCAGCTCACCGAGGTAGCATGCGGCACCGGGCCGTACCATCAAAGTGTGATCGATAAGAGGCAGGTGGCGCTCACGGGCCTCGCGGCGTCGATCCTGGTTCTGACTCCGGTGGTCGCGAATGCCGTTTACGATGTGCTGACCGGGCGCTGGGACGACGAGATCGAGCGCCTCAAGGCTCGACGCCCGGGCCAGGAGCATCGCGAGGATCTGGAGAGGCTGCGCCACCCGCCCGGCCGCCCGCTCGAGCAGCTGGTCGCCGATCTGCAGCGGCTGCGCACCACAGTCGACAACGACAAACACCGCTCAGTCACCCGCCAAATGGGCAATCAGCTCGCCTACGACCAGGTGCTCATCCAGTTGTGCAACATGGTCGGCGTCGAGCAGAAACTGGCCAAGCTCAGCGGCCATGAAAAAAATGTGGAGCGGCTACGGGCAGAGGCCGAGCTGGAACTGGCGGGCATCGTGCTATCCGATCGACCCGGCAGGACTGCCTGATCGCTACACCAGGGCGTCGTCCGGCACGTCGGCGTTGGTGAAAACGTTCTGGACGTCGTCGGAATCTTCGAGCGCGTCCACGATCTTGAACAGCTTGTCGGCGGTGGCGGCGTCCACCTCTTGGGTGTAGGACGGCAGGAACGACACCTCGGCCGAGTCGTAGTCCAGTCCGGCGTGCTGGATCGCAGCGCGGACCGACACCGTGTTGTTGGGATCGCTGACAATCTCGAAGCTCGTCGCCGAGGTCGTTCACCTCTTCAGGATCAGCATCCAGGGCCGCCTCGAGAACCTCGTCCTCGGTCAGCGTCCGGCCGTCCTGCTCCTTGGGGACGATCACCACCCCCTTGCGGGTGAACATGCGCATCGTTGAGCCGGCGTCGGCCATCGTGCCACCGTTGCGGGTTACAGCGACCCGGACGTCGGAGGCGGAGCGGTTCCGGTTGTCGGTCAGGCACTCGATCAGCAGCGCGATGCCGGCTGGTCCGTATGCCTCGTACATCAGCGTCTCGTAGTCGGCGCCGCCCCCTTCGGCTCCGGAACCTCGCTTGATGGCCCGGTCGATGTTGTCGTTCGGGACGGAGGTCTTCTTGGCCTTCTGCACCGCGTCGTAGAGCGTGGGATTGCCCGCCGGATCACCACCACCGACCCGAGCCGCGACCTCGATGTTCTTGATCAGCTTGGCGAAAAGCTTGCCGCGCCGCGCATCGATCACGGCTTTCTTGTGCTTGGTGGTCGCCCACTTGGAGTGTCCGGACATGGCAGACGAGTCTAACTCCGCCAGATCTTGGCCCGGCGCGCCTTGCCGCCTTCCGCCGGAGCCGCGGTCTGCTCCCAGATTCGGCGCCAGCTGCCCGGCGGCGGAGCCTGTTCAGGGACGCCGGATCCGCGCTGGACGGCCCACCAGGAGGTGGCGTCCTCGGCGATCAGTTCCGAAACGGCCCTGGCGATCCTGGGGGCGAGCTCTCGCGTTGTCTCGCCGGGTTGCGGAAGGATCGGCGCCCCGTAGCGTACGGCGACCCGCGTCCGGCCAGGGCGCGGCCAGCCGCGGCCGCGTGGCATGGCGGCGTACGTCCCGCGGATGCCGACCGGGATTACCGGCACCGAATGGGTCACGGCAAGCCAGGCCGCACCCATCCGGAAGCGCCCGGGGAACCCATCCGACGAGCGGGTGCCTTCGGGATAGACGATGATGCTCCAGCCATCCGCCAGGAGCTGGCCGGGCAGAGTCGATTCGGACCCGCCTCGGCGCTCGATCGGAAAGGTGTTGAAGGCGATGGCCGATCCGGCCGCCCGCCACACCGTGCCGAAGAAATAGTCGGCAGCCGCCGCGACAGCGGTCCGGCGGCGACGGGCGGCGGGCAGAGTGCAGAGCAGCACCGCAGTGTCCAGGTGCGAGGCGTGATTGGCCACGATGAGAGCCGGACGGTCAAACCCTCTTAGCTCGTCGACGCCCTCGACGTCTAGCGCGACCTCGCTGCGCAGCAGCGGCCTCAAACCCGCGACCTGGACCACGTCGCGGAGGATGCGGATCGGTCTCGCCCTCGCCCACGCGGTGGGAAACGCGGTTCGATCGGCCGGCTCGACGCTGCCCTTCGACGTGCTCGGCACGATCCATCTCATCGGATGTCGACGACGATCTGCGGTGGCACGTGCAGGTAACTGATCGCCGGTGTCCGGCCGACCGAGGCGCTGACGATCTCGAGCGCGTCGGCCAGGGTGGACGCGGCGCGGAAGCCCAGGCGATCAACGCTGCCGCGGTCCGCACCAACCCAGACCACATCCGAGAGGTGCCGGGTTGCCTCGGCGATTTGGTACCACAAGTAGCACGGATGTACTCCGTGGAACGCAAAGCTGCTGCGGTACAAGTGCGCGTACCACGGATCGGTCGTGAACTTGGTCTCGAAGTCCGCCGAGATCTGCGCTGGGTCTTGGGTGCTGCTGAGCACGTCGGCGAAGAAGTCGACGTACGAGGGGTGGTGCAGCGGTGAGAACTCCAC
The DNA here is from genome assembly GCA_963754965.1 of uncultured Actinomycetota bacterium. GTDB lineage: Bacteria > Actinomycetota > Actinomycetes > Propionibacteriales > Propionibacteriaceae > Microlunatus. Next base: position 317,476 of record CAVWIA010000004.1, on the reverse strand, counting down.
CGACATCGGCGAGTACAAAACCAGCGCGCCCCCCTCACGGACGAACGGCCGACCAGTGTGCGCCGCGAAGAACGCCGCTAGCCCCAGCCACGCTGAGAGCACCGGGTTGGTCACCGAATCCACGCTGTACGGGTTCCGCTGGGGGACCCCGATGACGCCGACATCGGCCTGACCGGAAACCTCGACCACCTGCTGGGCGAGGATCTGCCGATGGCTCGCCGCCTGCACAGCGGCCGGTGCTCCTGCGGTGACCGACGTGGCTCGATAACCGGCTTCCGCCGCGTTCACCATCCGGTGCCGCAGCTTCGGCGGAGTGGCGGCCAGCCCACGACGTAGGCCCAAGAAGCGCGCCTGGTCGTTGAGGCGCCACTCCCATTCGCGCTTGCCGAGGAAGTCCAGGGCGGCCGGGAAGACATGGTTGTCGAGCACCGCGTCGATCTGGAAGATCGGAAGGGCCCCGGTGACCAGGTCGCTGACCTCCTCGCGACCACTGGAGTCACCGGCGCTCACGGCGAAGCCCCTGATCTGGCCAATCGTGCCCGCGCTGCCCAGGCCCTGTGCGAAGGCTTCCCCACCGCCTCCCTTCGGGGTGACGACCAGGTGGACGTAGACGACCAGATCGGAGTCGGCAACACGGGTATTGACGGCCACCTCACCGGCCGCGGTGCTGCCGATTGAGGTCAATCTGTCGTGGTCTTCCGCGTCATGGTTGTTCAGTTTCTCGTCCGCGTAAAAAGACCGGAAAACCCGCTCGCCCAGAAGGTGGGTCAATTCGGCGGCGGTGAGTCGCCGATTGAGCCCATTCCCACAGATCAACTCGACATCGTCCACTCCGGCGTGCGCCGCCCGGGTGAGCACCGCCTCAATGATCGCGCCGCGGACGTCGGGTCGGCGCATCATGGGGGTGGGCACCGTGATGTCGTCGAAGGCGATGGTGAGCTTCATACCCGGCCGCAGCCGCGCGTCCAGAGGCGCGCTGTCCAGCGGCGCGTCGAGCGTGGCACTGACCGCCTCGCGCAGGTCGGGAACCGCTTCAAGGGATTCCGCCGGATAGATCACCTTGCTTCCCAGCGGCAGCCTCTCGAGAAGGAAACCGACGCCCGACGGCACGATCAACGGTGGCGTACGGTCATCGACGTTGAGCACGAAACCCGAGCGGCCCACTAACAGACTCCTGTCGAACGATGGGTTCCTTCGGCGGTCGAGCCCGTCGCTCCCCGCATGCCTTCGACCTTGAGCCCCGTACGCACACGTTGAGCCCCACGCATGGGGCTCAACGTGTGTCTAGCGGGCTCAAAGTCGCGATGGAAGCGGGCGGCCGAGATCGCGACGATCATTGTGGCAGGGTCCAGCGGGGCGCGATGGGTTTGATCTTCCATTCCACGATGGACCACTGATTGCTGTTCGCGGCTCTCATCAGTGGTACGTCGGGACTGACCGCGACAGCGTTGCCGACCGTCGACAACATGGGCAGGTCGGAATGAGAATCCGCGTACGCGAAGCTCTTCGCCAAATCGATGCCGTTCAGTGCCGCATGGTGCTGTAGCCAGGCCGCGCGCGACTCGCCGACCACCGGCGGCCCGCTCAGGAAACCTGTACAGCGACCGTCTGCGTCAATGGCGAGGTCGGCCGCCACGATCACGTCGAAGAGAGCCTCCAGCGGGCGCGTCAATGGCCGCACCACCCCGGTGATCAAAACGGTGGTGTGACCGGCGGCCCGGTGTTCGCGGATCCGGCGTACCGCCTCGGGCGACAGCCGACTGAGAATGTGCGGCGCCAACGTCTCGTCGACAAAACGCTCCAAAGCCGCCAGGTCGGCACCTGCGTAGCGCCGATACACCGAGCGGAGGAAGGTGCCACGGTCGCGTCGCTCGGCCCGAAGGTAGGACGGCAACCGCCGGATGACCCTGCCGACTTCGGCCACCTGCTGCACCCGAGACAGCTCCGGTAGGCGCGCCCACAGGTATTGCTCGATGACGTTGGTGGACATGATCGTGCCATCAAGGTCGAAGATCGCCAGCGCCGGAGACTCGGCGACCTCGGCCTCGAGCTCCTTCATCGTGCTGGGTCGATTGCCCCGCTTCCGGCGGATCGCATCCATCCGCCGGACCGGCGCGGTGATCGACGGGCAGTGCACGTCTTGGATGTATGTCTTCCAGTCGAAGACGGAGGTGTCGAAGGCGAATGCGGCCTGGTCGTCGGCATCCAGGGATTGCGTCAGCGCCAGCGTGTGGTTGTCAACGAAGTGCAGTTCAGATTGGGCGTACTCGTTGTAGAGGCCCAGATAGCGACGCAGGAAGTCCAGCCGGACGCGGGTCCGGTCCAGATCCCGGGCAAACTTCCGGGTCCGATCCGAGCGCGGTGCCATCGCCAAGGCCCGCTCCGCCAGCGCGTGGGCTCGTTCGGAGGTCGAGAGCAACCGCTCGATTGACGTAGCGCCGGGGAATTGCCACTGCGGCAGGTTCGCCGTACCGCGGCTGCCGCCCTCGAAGGGATGCTCCAGAAAGTAGTTGCGAATGAGCCCGTACAGATCCCGGAAGGTGAGGGGATTCCGGGCCCCGGAGTTGACGTGGTAATACTGCGGCGCGCCGATCTCAGGCTCGGTGGCACAGACGGCGAGGATAGCGTTCACCACGTGATCGCACGGCACGATGTCGACGACCGAATCCGGTGACGCCGGGAATTCCGGCAGCTCGCCGCGGCCATAGGCGAGGATCAGCGGCTCGGCCATCTTGAAGCCTTCGATCCATCCGGGATAGGGATGGCGCCACGACGACTCGACGATGGCAGGACGAACCACGGATACCTTGATGCTCGCCCCGACATCGGCGACCACGCGCTCACCCAGAGCCTTGGTGAAGGTGTAGACGTCGGTCCAGCCCAAGGAGCGGGCTCGCTCGGTTCCCGCCTTCACCAGTTCGGCCTGGACCCACTCGATCCGGCGCCGCTCGGTGTCCGCTGCTGTTGTCAGGTAGCCGGCCTGCCGATGTTCGCGCTCCGCCTCTTTGCGTAGCTTGGTGAGCTGCGCGGAGGTACGGGACTCCGCTTCGATCAAGTCCCGCATGGCCAGCCCGGCGCGGGTCTCCGCCTCGTAGTCGATGCTGTGCACGTGCGACGCCTCGGGAATAGCACCTCGCCGTCGACCAGCCGTGTAGGCCGTGGAGATGTGCACGTAGTGGGGGACCTTGATCAGCTTGCCGTTCCCGTCGGAGCAGGCTTCGACCAACCGGTCGATCAGCGCCTTCGTGCCGAGGACGTTGGTGGTGAAGGCCTGGTCGATCGGCGGATCGAAGGACACATCGCCGGCGCAGTGGACCACGATGTCGGTGTCGGACGGGAGCGGCGGGACATTCGGCAGGTCGCCTTCGAGGACCTCGATCCGAGCTTCCAGGAGTGCCTCCGGACCTCCGGCGTCCTGCCGAGCATCGGCGAAGATCTCCTTCTTGACGACCGAGATCATCCGGTCCCGGGCGCTCGCCGATCCCTTCCGGCGGACAAGGACCGAAGGTGTCGTGTCGGGCAGCTCGGTCAAGATCTTCCACAACAGTTGTTCGCCGATGAAGCCGGTGACCCCGGTCATCACGATCTTCTTGCCTGCCAGCAGATCCTTCAGGCGTCCGTCGAGAAGCCGTACGGGCGCCAGGCCGTTGGTCTGCTGTGTCTCGGCGGCCGGAAGATCATGACGCCGGCGAAAGGTGCCGGCGGGCACCGTACTCATGCGTGCGTGCCCTGCTCGGCCCCGGCGACCGCCCGGAGCGCCTCCTCCAACGTGAAGTTGCCGACGTAGAGAGCCGTGCCGATGATCGCGCCTTCGACACCGTGCGGGACCAGTTCGGCCAACGCCCGGATGTCGGCCAGCGAGGAGATTCCGCCACTGGCTACGACGGGGGCGTCGGTGCGCTCGCAGACGCGCCGCAGCAGGTCGAGGTTGGGGCCGGACAGCATGCCGTCGGAGGCCACGTCGGTGACCACGTATCGCGCGCAGCCGGCCGCGTTCAGCCGCTCCAAAGTGTCGTAGAGCTCACCGCCATCACGGGTCCAGCCACGGGCCGCCAGGATGCGCCCGCGCACATCCAGTCCGATCGCGATCCGGTCACCGAAGGAGGCGATGACCTCCTCGCACCATTCGGGACGCTCCAGGGCCGCAGTGCCGAGATTGACCCGAGCGCAGCCAGTAGCCAGGGCTCGCTCAAGGCTGGAGTCGTCGCGGATGCCCCCAGAGAGCTCGACGTGGAGCCTCGCATTAGCCGTGACCTCGGCGACGAGCTCGGCGTTGTCGCCGCGGCCGAAGGCGGCATCGAGATCGACCAGGTGCAACCATTCGGCACCCGCGTGCTGCCAGCGCTCGACGGCCGCGCGGGGATCGCCGAAACGCTTCTCAGTGCCGGCCACGCCTTGCACAAGTTGGACGGCCTGGCCCCCAGCGACATCCACGGCCGGCAGCAGCAGCAGCCGTGCGCCGGCACCCCGGAAATCCACCCGACGACCCTACCTGAGTTGACCCTCTCAGGCCGGAGGTCGCCTCGCCTTGGGCAGCTTGGAGACGATCAGCTCATACGAGGTATCGATGAGATCGGCGATCTCGTCGTCGGGGATGCTGCCGTCGAGACGGAAGTTGTTCCACCCGTGCTGGCCGATGTAGGCGCTCTTGACCACTGAGCCGGGATACCGCTCGAGCCAGACGTCGGCCGCTTCTCGGTCGCCACACTTCAGCCCGATTCCGGACGGAGTCGCGTCGCTGTCGACCGCGCCGAGGAAGGCGAAGATCTTGTCTCGCACCTTGACCACGACGTCGCCCTCCCAGGGTTCGTCTTGCCAGGCGCCAGGTTTCGCGAGGCAGTAGGCCAGCCAGTCGCTCACAGTGTCGCTACCCAGTTGGCGATCAGCCTGGCACCGGCGTCCCCCGACTTCTCGGGGTGGAACTGGGTCGACCACAGCGATCCGTCCTCGACGGCAGCCACGAAGCGGTCTCCGCCATGCTCGGCCCACGTGATCTTGCGGCCCGCTTCCTCGCCGGGCTCCCGGACCGCGTAGCTATGCACGAAGAAGAACCGCTCTTCTTCCACGCCGGCGAAAAGCTGACTGTCGCCCGCAGCCTGGACCGTGTTCCACCCCATGTGGGGCAGTCGTTTTGCGTGCAGCTGCTCGACCCGACCTGGCCAGATGCCACAGCCGTCGGCCCGCACGCCGTGTTCGACTCCCGCCGAGAACAGCACTTGGTGCCCCACGCAGATGGCCAGAGTGGGCCTTCCCTCGGCAACTCGCTCCCCGATGATCTTCGGCCCGCTGACGGCTACCAGGCCGTCCATGCATGCGGCGAACGCTCCGACTCCTGGAACGACCAGGCCGTCGGCCTGCAGCACCGGGGCCGGCTGAGCGGTGACGGTCACCTGGACTCCGGTGCGCGCCACAGCCCGCTCCGCAGAACGGAGATTGCCCGAGCCGTAATCCAAGATCACGACGGATGTCATGAGTTCTCACCCTCGTGTGACGTCGTCACAAACCATCTCTGGTGTGACGTCGTCACAAACCATCTCTGGTGTGACGCGGTCACAAACCATCTCTGGTGTGACGTGGTCACAACGCCCCCTTGGTGCTGGGCACCCCCTCGACCCGGGGGTCGAACTCAACGGCGTCCCTCAGCGCCCGGGCCAAGGCCTTGAACTGACACTCGACGATGTGGTGCGGGTCACGGCCGGCGATCACGGTGACATGGAGACAGATCTGGGCCTGAAACGCCAACGTCTCGAGCACGTGCCTGGTCAGCGAGCCCGGGTAAGCCACCCCGCCGGAGTCCTCCTCCGATGAGCACCGCCTCCTGACCGGACGGCTCACCGGTGTGTACGCAGTATGGCCGGCCCGAGACGTCCACCACGGCCGACGCCAACGCCTCGTCCAGCGGCACTACGGCATCCCCGAAGCGGCGGATTCCGCGCTTGTCGCCGAGCGCAGTTCTGATCGTCCGGCCGAGCACGATCGCTGTGTCCTCCACCGTGTGGTGGGCGTCTATGTGCAGGTCGCCGGAGCTGTTGACATCAAGATCAAACAAGGAGTGCTTCGCGAGGGCGCTGAGCATGTGGTCGAAGAACCCGACACCGGTCGAGATCGCCGACCGCCCGGTGCCGTCGAGGTTCAGCTCGATCCGCACCTTCGACTCCGAGGTTTGGCGTTCCATGGTCGCGGTCCTGCGGGCCGTCGTCGCTCATCTATCCCCCCTTCGTGTGGCGGTGGGCTGGGCGAGAACGGCGGTCAGCGCAGCCTTGAACGACTCCATCTCCTCCGGTGTTCCTGCCGAGACGCGCAGCCAGCCATTTGGTCCAGTCTCTCGGATCAGCACGCCTCGGTCGAGGAGTCCCTGCCAGACGGCGTGCCGGTCGGTGAACCGACCGAACAGCACGAAGTTGGCGTCGGAGTCCGCTACCTCGAGGCCGGCCTCGACCAGCCAGGCGGCGATGTCATCGCGAGCAATCCGAAGTTGCCCGACCGCTGCGAGCATCTCGTCGGCATGGGCCAAGGCGACTTGCGCGGCGGCCTGGGTCACAGCCGAGAGATGGTAAGGCAGCCGGACCACCCGCAGCGCATCGACGAAGGCCGGCGTCGCAGCGAGATAACCGAGCCGTCCGCCGGCGAAGGCGAACGCCTTCGACATGGTCCTGCTCACCGCCAGCCGCGGATACTGCGGCAGGAGCTTCAACGCACTGGCCGTGCCGCTCCGGGCAAATTCGTAATACGCCTCATCCACCACCACCACCCCGGGCGCGACATCACAGATCCGGGCGATCACCGCCAAGTCCACTGCGGTACCGGTCGGGTTGTTGGGGCTGGTGATCAGCACGACATCAGGCCGGACTTCTCGTACTGCGTCCGACCGCGTCGTCGGGGTCGATGGTGAAGTCGTCGAGCCGGGGATAGGTCGTCCATCCGCTATGGGTGTCACGCGCGTACTCGGGATACATCGAGTACGTGGGGGCAAAGCTCAGCACCATCCGCCCCGGCCCGGCGAAGGCCAACAACACGTGCAGCATGACCTCGTTACTGCCGTTGGCCGCCCAGATCTGGTCACCGGTCAGCCCGTGCCCCAGGTAATGGGCGAGGTCGTTGCGCAGGGCTTCAGCGTCCCGCTCGGGATAGCGGTTCATGGACCTGGCGGCCTCGGCCACCGCCGCCGCGATCTCGGTGATCACCTGGGGGCCGGGCGGGTACGGGTTCTCGTTGACGTTGAGGCATACCGGCACGTCAAGCTGAGGCGCCCCGTACGGCTGCTGGCCCACCAACTCCGAACGCAACGGAAGGTCGGCCAAGGTCGCGCTGGCCGTCGCAGGTGTCATGATCGAGTTCTCAATCGCCGACGGCGGACGGATCGTTCGGAAACCGCCGACGGACCGCCTCGCCGTGGGCCGGCAGGTCCTCGGCGTCGGCGAAGACGGCCACGTGCTGCGCCACCTCGGCGAGGGCGGCCCGAGAGTAGTTGACCACGTGCACAGCCTTCAGGAAGCTCTTCACGTTCAACCCTGAGGAATGGCAAGCGCAGCCGGCGGTCGGCAGCACGTGCGTGCTGCCTGCGCAGTAGTCGCCCAACGATACGGGCGACCAGGGGCCGACGAAGATCGCCCCGGCGTTGTGAATTTGCGCTGCCACCGATTCGGAGTCCCGGGTGTGGATCTCGACGTGCTCCGCGGCGTACGCGTTGACCACCTCGATGCCCTGATCAAGATCATCGACCAGGATGACCCCCGATTGCCGACCGGTCAGCGCGGCGGTGATCCGCTCGCTGTGCTTCGTCTCCGTCACCAGGCGTGGCAACTCCTCGGACACCGCATCCGCTAAACCAACCGAATCGGTGACCAGCACGGAGGCAGCCAGCGGATCGTGCTCGGCCTGGGAGACGAGGTCAATCGCCACGTGGACCGGATCGGCGGTCTCGTCAGCGAGGACAGCGATCTCGGTCGGCCCGGCCTCGGCGTCGATGTTGACCTTGCCTTTCAGCAGCCTCTTGGCCGCGACGACATAGATGTTCCCAGGACCAGTGATCAGGTCGACGCGCGTGCAGAGATCCGGCACGCCGTGGGCAAACATGGCAATCGCCTGCGCTCCCCCGACGGCGTACAACTCAGAAACGCCGAGCAGACCGCACAGCGCAGCGATATTGGGGTGCGGCAGTCCGCCGAACTCTCGCTGTGGCGGCGAAGCGACCGCGATCGAGGTCACCCCGGCTACCTGCGCCGGCACCACGTTCATGATCACACTCGAGGCCAGCGGGGCCAGGCCACCGGGCACGTACAGGCCCACCCGGTTAACCGGAATCATGCGCTGGACGACGTGTGCGCCTGGCGCGAGCTCGACCGCGACGGCGTGCTCGCCCCGCTCGGCCTCGCTCACCTCGCGGCGCCGGCTGATCGCCAGATCGAAGGCGGCTCGCAGGTCCTGATCAAGCCGGCCCACGGCAGCTTCCATGTCGGCCGGGCTCACTCGGAAGTTGTCGGGTACCACGCCGTCGAGTTGTTGGGACCACTGAGCCAGGGCTTGCACTCCGCGGGCGGCGACGTCGTCGCAGATCGGGCGGACGGTCTCCACAGCCGCAGGGACATCGAGGTCGGCTCTCGGGACAACGGCACCGTAGTCCAGCCGCTCGCCAGCCGCGAGCCGGCCACGCACGTCGATCACCGCAAGCACGCGGAAATTCTACGGACGCAACGCCGACCGCCGCGGAATTATCTCAGCGGGCTCCGGCCGACCCTAGTCAGTTCGCTTGCCGAACAGCGGCATCGGATCATCCTCGTCCCGGCCGAGAGACGAGCCCAGCAGGATCGGGATGACGGCAAAGAAGGGCCAGGAGAGCAGGGTTGCCTTGGCCCGAAGGGTCAGCGCGATCGGCACCAGGTCGCCGGGATGGGCGGCCGCTAGCCGGGGCTCGAACGCTCCGGGTCCAAGCCGGTAGCCCACCAGCCAGCAGATCAGCTCCGCCGCGACTGTGCTCAGGACCACGATGGGCACTACCGACCAGCCGACTTGGCGGAATATGCGCCACCCCAGGAGTCCCAGCGTGAAGCCAGCAACGAGACCGATCACAGCGAACCAGGCGTCACCGGAAATGAACTCACTGAGTCCCCGCTCCGTTGTCGCCGCGCCGCCCTCGCTGTTGACCCGATACGTCGTGAGGTCCACCACCGCCCACCAGACCACGCCGGCCGCCGCGCCAATGCCCAGTGCCAACGCTGCGAAGCAGACAATCCGCAAGACCAGCCGGCCCCCGGACGACGAACGAGTCGCGGGCAGGGCGGCCGCCGGATCGGTCATGACGCCAGACACGAGGGCCCGAGAAGAGCTTTGAGATCGGCCATGAGCGGCGAAGAGGCGCGGACCCGATGATTGGGCAGCCGGGCAACCAGCGTCCGGTCGGGCTTGATCAGTCTCACTTGCACTTCAGTCAGTCCCGGGTGCTGCGCCAGCACCTCCCTCAGTTGATCGAGCACGGCGGGCGTACACCTGGCATGCGACAAGGAGATGATCACCGGGCCACTGGGTCTGGATGTGACGTCAGGCAATGTCAGTTCGCTGGCATTCAATGACACAACATCGTCGTCGCGCTTCAGCCGCCCTTTCACCTTGACCACGGTGTCGGTGGCCAGCACTGTCGAGACCGCCTCATAGGCCCTGGGGAACAGCAGAACCTCGATCGATGCTTCCAGGTCCTCGACGGTGATCACCGCCCAGATATCTCCTCGTTTGGTGGTCTTTCTGGTGATGCCGGTGATCATTCCGGCGATTGTCACCATGCCGTCGCGCGGCTCCTCCTCAGCCAGCAATTCACCGATCCCGGCGTCGCGTTCGGCGGCGAGCACGTGCTCGAGGCCCTGCAGGGGATGATCGCTGACGTAGAGCCCGAGCATCTCTCGCTCGAAGGCCAGTTTGGTGCGCTTGTCCCAGTCCGGCAGGTCGGGGACGCTGCCCATCAGGACCGGATCGGTGTCGTCGGTGTCACCGAAGACACCGCCGCCGAAGAGATCGTCCTGGCCGTTGGCCTCATTACGCTTCAGGTCCAATACCGCGTCGATCGCCGACTCGTAGACGCTCATCAGGGCCCGTCGGGTATGGCCCATCGACTCGAAGGCACCGGCTTTGATCAATGACTCGATTACCCGCTTGTTGCAGACCGCCAGCGGGACCTGGTCGAGGAAGCCGTAGAAGTTCACCGCCTTGCCGTGCTCCTCGCGGGCGGCGACGATCCCGTCGACCACGTGATGCCCCACGTTGCGAACGGCGGTCAAGCCGAACCGGATGTCGGTGCCCACCGGCGTGAAGTTGGCTGCCGATTCGTTGACGTCGGGTGGCAGGACCGAAATTCCCATTCGGCGGCACTCGTTCAGGTAGAGGGCCAGCTTGTCCTTGTCATCGGCCACCGAGGTGAGCAGTGCGGCCATGAACTCGGCCGGGAAGTTGGCCTTGAGGTAGGCCGTCCAATAGGAGACGAGCCCGTACGCCGCGGTGTGAGCTTTGTTGAACGCATAGTCGGAAAACGGGCACCAGGATGTCCCACAGCGCTTTGATCGCCGCGTCGGAGTACCCGTTGCGACGCATGCCGTCGCGAAACGGGACGAACTCGGCATCCAGGATCTCCTTCTTCTTCTTGCCCATGGCCCGCCGCAGCAGATCGGCCTGGCCGAGTGAATATCCGGCGACCCTTTGCGCGATCGCCAGCACCTGCTCCTGGTAGACGATCAGCCCGTGGGTGGTGTTCAGGATCTCGGCGAGCGGTTCCTCCAGTTGGGGGTGGATCGGTCGGATCTCCTGGCGGCCGTTCTTGCGGAGCGCGTAGTTCGTGTGGCTGTCCGCGCCCATGGGCCCAGGCCGGTACAGCGCCAGCACCGCCGAGATGTCCTCGAAGTTGTCGGGCCGCATCAGCCGCAGCAGCGAGCGCATCGGGCCGCCGTCCAGCTGGAAAACACCGAGAGTGTCGCCGCGGCTCAGCAAGGCATAGCTCGGCGCGTCGTCGAGAGCGAGGTCTTCGAGCACCAGGTCGAAGCCCCGGTTGAGCGATGATGTTGGCCACCGCGTCGTCAAGCACGGTGAGGTTCCGCAGGCCTAGGAAGTCCATCTTCATCAGGCCCAGCGACTCACACGTCGGGTAGTCGAACTGGGTGATGATCGCGCCGTCCTGCTCGCGGCGCATGATCGGGATGATGTCGATCAACGGCTCGGAGGACATGATCACGCCAGCGGCGTGCACACCCCATTGCCGTTTCAGTCCCTCGAGATCCTTGGCGGTATTCACCACGGTCTGCACATCGGCATCCGACTCGTACAGCGTGCGGAACTCACCACCCTCACCGAACCGCGGGTCGTCGCGGTCGAAGAGCTTGGCCAGAGGCACGTCCTTGCCCATCACCGGGGACGGCATCGCCTTGGTGATCTTCTCGCCCAGCCCGAACGGGTAACCCAGCACCCGGGAGGCGTCCTTCACCGCCTGCTTGGCCTTGATGGTGGCGTACGTGACGATCTGGCTGACCCGGTCCTCGCCGTACTTGTCGGTGACGTAGCGAATCACCTCACCGCGCCGACGCTCATCGAAGTCGATGTCGAAGTCCGGCATCGAAATTCGGTCCGGGATTGAGGAAGCGTTCGAAGATCAGGCCGTGACGCAGCGGGTCCGAGATCGGTGATCCGCAGGGCGTACGCGGCGATCGAGGCGGCACCGGAGCCGCGGCCCGGGCCGACCCGGATGCCGTGCTCCTTGGCCCAGTTGATGAAGTCGGCGACCACCAGGAAGTAGCCGGCGAAGCCCATCGAGATGATCACGTCGGTCTCGAATGCCGCTTGGTCGCGGACATCGTCCGGGAATGCCGGCCGGGTATCGGCGGCGCAGGCCCGCTTCGACCTCCTTCACGAACCAGGAGTCCTCGCTCTCCCCCGGTGGGCATGGGAAGCGCGGCATGTACGTGCCGTTGCCCTCGGTGAAGGAGATGTCACAGCGCTCCGCGATCGCCAGGGTGTTGTCGCATGCTTCGGGGAGCTCGGCGAACAGGGCGCGCATCTCCGCCGGCGATTTCAGGTAGTAGCTGTCGCCCTCGAACTTGAATCGGTTGGCGTCGGCCATGGTCGAGCCCGACTGGACGCAGAGCAAGTACCTCATGAGCGGCGGCGTCGGCCTGCCTCGCGTAGTGCAGGTCGTTGGTGGCCAGCAGTGGCAGCCGCAACTCACGAGCGATCTTGAGCAGGTCGTCTGCGGACCCGTTGTCTCGATGGTCAAGCCGTGGTCCATCAGCTCGACGTAATAGTTGCCGGCGCCGAAGACGTCGCGGAACTCGGCGGCACTCGCCAGCGCGTCGTCGTACCGTCCCGAGCCGAAGGTAGGTCTGCACCTCACCACCGGGACAACCGGTGGTGGCGATCACGCCCTTGCCATACGTCGCGAGCAGCTCACGATCCACTCGCGGCTTGTAGAAGTACCCCTCGAGCGACGCGAGCGAGCCCATTCGGAAGAGGTTCCGCATGCCTTCGGTGCTCTCTGCGAGCAGCGTCATGTGGGTGTACGCGCCGCTGCCGGAGACATCGTCGCTCCCTCCGTCACCCCAGCGGACTCGCTTGCGCTCAGTCCGGTGGGTCTTCGGCGTCAGGTACGCCTCCATGCCGACGATCGGCTTCACTCCGAAGACCTTCGATGCCTTGTAGAACTCGTACGCGCCGAACAGGTTGCCGTGGTCGGTCATGGCGATGGCGGGCATGCCCATGTCCTGGCAGCCGCGGAACAGGTCCGCGACCCGCGCCGCGCCGTCAAGCATCGAGTACTCAGAATGCACGTGCAGGTGGACGAACGAATCCGCACCCGTTCCCGACATCGGCTTTCGCCAACCTCCTCGACATCGCCGGCGCTGGGGGAAGATCAGCGGGTCGACCCAGCCTAGTCCGGGCCAGACTCGATTTCAGTCTGCGACTCGCCTCTGACATCGGCCATCAGAGGTGTCGACGGTACAGCGCGGTGTCAGGACTTGCCGCACATCTCCACGAGCTTGCCGACCGTGCGTACGTTGCGCATGGTGGAGCTGACGCCAACGATCGAGCTGAATTTCTCCGCCAGCTTGCTGGTGCCCAAGCCGTGTGAGTAGTTGACGTAGACCTCGCGGCCCGCGAAGGTCAACGGCTCATGTTCGGCGGCCAGGCTGGTTACGCGCTCTTTCGCCTGAGCGTCCGGGGCCTTCATGAGGAAGGCGACGGTCACTTGGCTGGGGTTGCCGTCTGGATAGGGATTGTCGGCGAGTACTTTCGCCAGTTGCGCAGTAGTGCGGACCGTCACATCGATGGTGAAGCCGAATGTTTCCTTGATCGCCTTGGCCAGTTCCTGCTCTATCGCCGCAGCCTTCTTTGTCGTTTTCACGATCAGGTTGCCGCTGTTGATGTAGGTCGCCACATCGGAGTAACCAAGCCCTTCGGCCATCGTCCGGAGCTCCGGCATGGCGATCTTGTTCGTCGGGCCAAGGTTGATGCCTCGCAGAAACGCGACAAATACGGTCACGCCGCCCATCTTCTCCTCGACTCCCCCACTCCGCACCCTTCACTCGGTCTTCGCACCATCAGCAGACGGTGCAGAGTCCGAGTGAAGGGTGCGAGGTGATGTCGAGGTCAGACTGTGCGCAGAGCGGCGACTCTCGCACGCGGCATGACTGCCCGTTCGAAGTTATCCACAGCGGTCACCAGGGAGCTTCACATCCGGCTTGAGTTGGAGTGAGCTACGGGCGTGTCCGAGATCTCCCTCACGTCTCAGTTGCGGGAGCGCGGCTTGAATGGCGACGATCTTGCCCGGTTGTGTCGTCGGGGCGACCTCGTACGGCTTCGGCGGGGCGCCTATGCATTGCCGAAGGCGGAGCCGGTCGGCTCCTGGGACGAAGCGGAGCGGCATCGGCTGTTGATCGCCGCGACCGCGCCACAGCTCGAATCCGATGCGGTGATCAGCCACGCCTCGGCCGCAGTCCTGCATGGGCTGCCCACCTGGCCAGAAACCCTCGACCGGGTGCATATCAGCCGAAGCCGGAATTACGGCGGTAGGACCCGCACAGTGGTCGCCGTGCACTGCGCTCCCTACGTCCCCTCCGAGGTCGTCGAGATCGATGGCGTGAGAGTCACGGTGCTAGCGCGGACTGTGGTCGACCTGGCGCGCTCAAGACCCTTCGATGAGGCCGCTGCCGCTGGAGATCGTGCTCTGGCTCTGGGCCTCGCGCCCGCCGCACTCAGCTCGGTATTGCTTCGGATGGAGCGCTGGCCCAATGTTCGGCAAGCGCGACGCGTCGTCGCCTTCCTCGACGCTGCCAGCGAAAGCGCCGGCGAGTCCGTCAGCCGGGCACGGATCGCGGACGAGGGACTACCGGCTCCACAGCTGCAGCGGCAGATCACCGACGCACGCGGCAGAGCCGTCGCCCGAGTCGACTTCTGCTGGGAGGACCAGCGCACGATCGGCGAGTTCGACGGCAAGATCAAATACGGCCGGCTACTCAAACCTGGTCAGACCAGCCAGGACGTGATCTTCGCCGAGAAGGTACGGGAGGATGAGCTGCGCGACAACGGCTGGCAGGTGGTCCGCTGGCTGTGGAGTGATCTGTACCGGCCAGGGGTCCTGCGCGACCGCCTTCTCCGCGCGTTCAAACGGGCCCCTCAACCGGGAGCCTCGACCACTCCGCACCCTTAACGCGGACTCCGCACCCTCTGTGACTGGTGCGAAGTCCGAGTTAAGGGTGCGGAGTCGCTGTCGCCGGGGTAGGGAGTGGGCGCCGCCGGGTACGAGCCGACCTCAGACCATCATCTGGCGCGCGGTCGGCGGGATGGGGCGGGGCAGCTTGGTCGAACCAGAGAGGTAGGCATCCACGCCGGCGGCGCAGGCCCGGCCCTCGGCAATCGCCCAGACGATCAACGACTGGCCCCGACCGGCGTCCCCGCAGACGAAGACGCCGTCGACGTCGGTCGCGTAGTTGTTGTCGCGCGCGATATTGCCTCGCTCGTCCAGCGCGACACCGAGCTGGGACACCACGGTGTCGGTCTCGGGACCGACGAAACCCATCGCCAGAAGTACGAGCTCCGCCGGAATCTCCCGCTCGGTGCCTTCGATCGGCGTCAGCTTGCCCCCCTGGAACGTCACCTCGGAAATCCTCAGTGAACTCAGGCTGCCGGTGCCATCGCCCAGGAACTCGGTGGTCGACACCGAGTAGACCCGCTCGCCGGCCTCCTCGTGCGCCGACGACACCCGGTAGATCATCGGATATGTCGGCCAAGGCTGGTGCTCGGGTCGCTCGTCGGGCGGCGTCGGCAGGATCTCCAACTGGACGATGGACTTGGCCTGCTGGCGGATCGCGGTACCGAGGCAGTCCGCACCGGTGTCGCCGCCGCCGATGATCACGACGTGTTTGTCCTTGGCGGTGATCTGGTTCTCCACCGCTACGCCGAGCGCGACCCGATTGGCTTGCGGGAGGAACTCCATCGCTTGATGGATGCCGTTCAGCTCGCGACCGGGAACCAGAAGGTCGCGGCCGACCGTCGAACCGATGGCCAACACGACGGCGTCGTAGCGCTCCCGAAGTTCCTCACCGGTGATCGACGTGCCCACCTCGACGCCGCACCGAAAGTTGGTGCCCTCGTCCTTCATCTGCCGGATCCGGCGATCCAGCACCGACTTCTCCATCTTGAACTCGGGGATGCCGTACCGCAGCAGACCCCCTGGCTCATCGGACCGTTCGTAGACCGCGACGGCGTGCCCCGCGCGGCTCAGCTGCTGTGCGACCGCCAGGCCGGCAGGACCCGAGCCGATGACGGCAACGGTCTTCCCGGTGTGCCACTCCGGAGGCTGCGGCGTCACCCGCCGCTCGTCCCAGGCCCGATCGATGATCGCGACTTCGACGTTCTTGATGGTGACCGCATCCCGGTTGATACCCACCACGCACGCGGTCTCGCATGGTGCCGGGCACAACCGTCCGGTGAACTCCGGAAAGTTGTTCGTGGCGTGCAAGCGCTCCAGCGCCTCGTCCCAGTCGCTGCGCCAGACCAGGTCGTTCCACTCCGGAATCAGGTTTCCCAGCGGGCACCCCGTGTGGCAGAACGGGATGCCACAATCCATGCAGCGTCCCGCCTGCTCCGAGATGATCGGCAACAAGGCCCGCCCAGGGGTCCCCGGGTAGACCTCTTTCCAGTCGTGGATCCGCTCATGTACCGGCCTACGCTCGGCCACCCGCCTGGGCGTCGTCATGAACCCCCGCGGATCAGCCATGGGCAGCCTCCATCATGCGGGAGGTGGTTTCGGCTTCGTCGAGGCCCTCCGACTCGGCCTGCTCGCGCGCAGCAAGCACCCGGGCGTAGTCCCGGGGCAGGACTTTGGTGAACCGCCGTGCGCTGGCAGTCCAGTCTGCAAGCAGCGCCCTGGCCACCTCAGACTCGGTTTCCTCGTGATGCCGGGTGACCAACTTCTGCACCAGCTCCAGATCAGCGTCCGAGGGCGGCAGGGCATCGACCATCTCGGTGTTCAGCCGGTCAAGATCGAGATCGAGGAAGTAGCCGATGCCGCCCGACATTCCGGCGGCGACGTTTCGCCCGGTCCTGCCCAGGACGACGGCGATCCCGCCCGTCATGTACTCGCAGCCGTGATCACCCAGGCCCTCCACCACCGCGGTGGCCCCGGAGTTGCGAACACAGAACCGCTCCCCCACCTGGCCCCGGATGAAGATCTCGCCCGACGTCGCGCCGTAGCCGATGACGTTGCCCGCAATGATGTTGTCCTCGGCGACGAAGGTGGCCCCGCGGTCGGGCCGGACGACGATCCGGCCGCCGGAGAGCCCCTTGGCCAGGTAGTCGTTGCTGTCGCCCTCGAGTCGCAGGGTCATGCCTGCGGGTACGAACGCCCCGAAGCTCTGCCCCGCGCTGCCGATGAAGGTGATGTCGATGGTGCCGTCAGGGAAGCCTTCGCCCTTCGTCGCCTTCGTCACCTCGTGACCCAAGATCGTGCCAACGGTTCGGTTCACATTGCGGATCTTGATCGAGGCGCGGACGGGTTCACCGCTCGTCAGGGTCTCTTCGCACATCTTGATCAACATCTGATCGAGTGCTAACTCCAGGGCGTGATCTTGCTTGGCCACGTTGTGTAACGGCGCGCCCTCGGGTAGATCCGGCTTGTGCAGCACCGGCCGAAGATCAAGTCCGTGCGCCTTCCAGTGCGCTTCGGCGCCCGTGGTGTCCAGCACCTCGACGTGTCCGATGGCTTCGGCCAGGCTCCGGAAGCCAAGCTCAGCGAGATATTCCCGGACCTCCTCGGCGATGAATTCGAAGAAGTTGACCACGAATTCGGGCTTGCCCGAGAACTTCTTCCGCAATTCCTCGTTCTGGGTCGCGACACCCACCGGACAGGTGTCGAGGTGACAGACCCGCATCATGATGCAACCGCTGACGACCAGCGGTGCGGTCGCGAAGCCGAATTCCTCCGCCCCCAGCAATGCGCCGATGATCACGTCGCGACCTGTCTTGAGCTGGCCGTCGACCTGCACCACGATCCGGTCCCGGAGTCCGTTGATCAACAACGTCTGCTGCGTCTCGGCCAGGCCGAGCTCCCATGGGCCGCCCGCATGCTTGAGCGAGGTCAGCGGCGCGGCCCCCGTGCCGCCGTCGTGGCCGGAGATCAGCACCACGTCAGCCTTCGCCTTGGACACTCCCGCCGCTACCGTGCCGACGCCGACCTCGGCGACCAGCTTGACGTGCACCCGGGCCGACGGGTTGGCGGACTTCAAGTCATGGATGAGCTGCTTGAGATCCTCGATCGAATAGATGTCGTGATGCGGCGGAGGGGAGATCAGCCCGACGCCGGGTGTGGAATGCCGAGTGTTCGCGATCCAGGGATAGACCTTCTGACCCGGCAGCTGCCCGCCTTCCCCCGGTTTGGCGCCCTGCGCCATCTTGATCTGCAGATCAGTAGCGTTGGTCAGATAGTCCGACGTCACCCCGAAGCGACCGGACGCCACCTGCTTGATCGCACTGCGCCGCTCTGGGTCGTACAGCCGGTCCTTGTCCTCGCCGCCCTCCCCGGTATTCGACTTGCCACCGATCCGGTTCATGGCGATGGCCAAAGTCTGGTGCGCTTCGGCGCTGATCGACCCGTACGACATGGCCCCGGTCGAGAAGCGCCTGATGATCTCGCTGACCGGCTCGACCTCTTCGATCGGAATCGGATCCCGATCGGAGTCGAACTTCAGCAACCCGCGCAGCGTCATCAACCGCTCGGACTGGGTGTCGATGTGATTCGTGTACTGCTTGAAGATGTCGTAGCGGCCCGAGCGGGTCGAATGTTGCAGCCGGAAGACCGTCTCCGGGTCGAAGAGGTGCGGCTCTCCCTCGCGACGCCACTGATACTCCCCGCCCACTGGCAACAGCCGGTGCGCCAGCGGTATCCCGTCCGCCGGATAGGCGGTCAGGTGCCGGCGGTGCACCTCCTCGGCCAGCTCGGTCAGCCCGACCCCGCCAAGCTTGCTCGTGGTGCCGGTGAAGTAGCGGTCGACGACGTCGCGGGCCAGACCGAGCGCTTCGAAGATCTGGGCTCCGGTGTATGACGCGACGGTGGACACGCCCATCTTGCTCATCACCTTGAGCACGCCCTTGCCGAGCGCCTTCACCACATTCGTGACGGCCTTCTCTGGCTCGACGCTCGTGTAGACGCCGCGACGGGCCAGATCCTCGGCCGACTCGATGGCCAAGTACGGGTTCACAGCGGCGGCGCCGTACCCGATCAGCAGCGCCACGTGATGCACCTCGCGTACGTCGCCGGCCTCCACCACCAGGCCAACCTGAGTGCGGCTCTTCTCCCGGACCAGGTGATGGTGTACGGCGGCGGTCAACAGCAGCGACGGGATCGGCGCCAGCTCGCCGTTGGAATGCCGATCCGAGAGGAGGATGATCCGCGCACCGCCATCGATCGCCTTCGACACGTCGGCGCAGATCTGGTCCAGCTTGGCGCTGAGCGCCTCCGCTCCCCCGCTCACCTCGTACAGGCCGCGAGCGACGTAGGTCGCATAGCCGGGCAGGTCCCCGTCCCGATTGATCTTGACAATCTTGGTCAGGTCGTCGTTGTTCAGCACCGGGAACGGCAACACAAGGCGTCGGCATGACGAAGGGCCCGGCTTCAGCAGGTTCTGTTCCGGACCGATGGTGTTGTAGAGGGATGTGACCAACTCTTCGCGGATCGCGTCCAGCGGCGGGTTGGTGACTTGGGCGAACAGCTGGGAGAAGTAGTCGAACAGCAGCCGCGGCTTGTCGCTCAACGCGGCAATCGGGGAGTCGGTGCCCATGGACCCGATCGGCTCCGCGCCGGCCGAGGCCATCGGAGCCAGGATGATCCGCAGTTCCTCCTCGGTGTAGCCGAAGACCTGCTGCCGGCGGGTGACCGAGGCATGCGAGTGCACGATGTGCTCGCGCTCGGGGAGATCGGACAGCAGCATCCGGCCACCGTGCAACCACTCCCCGTACGGGGCGCCGTTGGCCAAGCCGGCCTTGACTTCCTCGTCTGAAATCAGCCGGTGCTGGCTCAGGTCAGCGAGAAACATTTTGCCTGGCTGAAGCCGGCCCTTCTGAATGACCTTCTCGGCAGGGATGTCCAACACACCGGCCTCCGAGGCGAGGACGACCAAGCCATCGTCGGTCACCCAGAACCGGCCGGGTCGAAGACCGTTGCGGTCCAGGACTCCACCGACGACCGTGCCGTCGGTGAAGACGACGCCGGCGGGTCCGTCCCAGGGTTCCATCAGGCACGAGTGGAAGGCGTAGAAGTCGCGGCGCGCTTGATCCATGTCCTCGTTGTTCTCCCAGGCCTCTGGGATCATCATCAGCATGGCGTGCGGCAGCGACCGGCCACCCAGATGGAGCAGCTCGACCACCTCGTCGAAGGACGCGGAATCGCTGGCGTCGGGCGTACAGATGGGGAACAACCGTTCCAGGTCGCCAGGGACCACGTCGCTGGCCAACAGCGCCTCACGCGCCCGCATCCAGTTGCGGTTGCCCATCACGGTGTTGATCTCACCGTTGTGAGCGATCATCCGGAACGGATGCGCGAGCTCCCACGCGGGGAACGTATTGGTGGAGAACCGGGAGTGCACGACGGCCAGCGCGCTCGCCGTGCGCTCGTCGAGCAGTTCGGGAAAGACGAGCTCGAGCTGCTCAGTGGTCAGCATTCCCTTGTAGACCAAGGTTCGGGCTGACAGCGATGCGAAGTAGATGCCTGCCTCATGCTGGCTGCGCCGCCGCAGGCAGTAGCTCAGCCGATCCAGGCCGATGCCCATCAGGGGCGCGTCCTTCGCGGTCACGAACAGCTGCTCGAAGTACGGCATGTTGGAGCGGGTGAGATCGCTCAGGGCACGGTCGTCGGTGGGCACCACGCGCCACCCGAGCACGGTGAGGCGCTCTTCCTCGGCAATCTGCTCGATCATCGCCTTGGCCTTGCTGGCCGCGTCGGGGTCGGTCGGCAGAAACGCATTGCCGACGGCGTACGCCCCCATCCGGGGCAGCTCGAAGTCCACTTCGGTCCGCAGCAGGTCGTCGGGAATCTGCATCAAGATGCCGGCGCCATCACCGGTCTTCGGATCTGCGCCAGTGGCCCCCCGGTGGTCCAGATTGCGCAGAGCATGAAGGCCGCGCGCGATGATGTCGTGGCTGGGAATCCCGCTCAGTGTGGCGACAAAGGCCACACCGCAGGCGTCGTGCTCGAATGCCGGGTCATAGAGTCCCTCGGCGTTCTGCGTACGCGGAAGCCAACCCCGAGCAAGTGCAACAGTCATCGGTAACTCCCGTCGTGAGGCCGGGTGCACGACCGCGAGTACGGACACCGGGGCAGGCGGAAACGGCATCGGCTGTGGGGGGACGACGTTGGCCCGGGATGGATGGCTCAGGTTAACGCACGGAGGACGGCGTCGACGTATCAGAAGCCTACGCGAGCAGGACCGGCGAACACGACTTGCGGGTGCATCCCACTCGGCGACCGATGGAGGTCTCAGATCAGAAAAGCGTGCTCAGTCCGCCGTCTAGCGCAATGGTCTGGCCCGTCAGATATGAGGCCTCGTCACCCGCCAGGAAGGCCACCAGCCCGGCGATCTCCGATGGCTGGCCCCAGCGACGAAGCATCGTACGGGCCTCTACCCACGCGAGGCGGTCCGAATCCTCGGCCTGATCGGCGTTCGCCTCGGTGGCGAAGTAGCCCGGAGCTACCGCGTTGACGCGGATCCCGTGAGGCCCCAGATCGGCCGCCAGCGCTCGGGTCAGTCCCTCCAAGCCCGCCTTCGCCGCCGCGTAAGCGACATCGCCGCGGTTGGCCAGCAGGCCACCGACCACCGAGGAGATGTTGACGATCGCTCCGGGACGGCGCTCAGTGACCAGTCGGGTGGCGACCAACCGGCTCAGGCCGTACGCGGCGACCAGGTCGATGCTGACGAGGCGTTCGAAGTCGGATGGCGGTAGTTCCAATGTGCCCCGTCGGTCCCGCTGGCCGACGTTGTTGATCAGGACGTCGATCGGTGGCAGTGCCATCAGCTGCGCCGCGGCGTCCGCCAGCTTGGCGATGTCGAAGGCGAGCGGCTTCACGTCCAGGCCCTCGGCCCGAAGTTGCTCGATCGCTGGCCGCAGCTTCGCGGCGTCCCGACCGTTCACCAGGACGGCAGCCCCACGCTCACCCAAGCCGCGCGCAATGTGAAAGCCGAGGCCGCGCCGTCCGCCGGTCACCAGGGCCAGGCGCCCGGCCAGTGACTCGCTCACGAGGACTCGGGCTTGACTTCCAGACTCGCCGGCTCGTGCCCTTCGGGATCAGCGCGCCCGGAGTTCGTCGAAGGACCACCGTCGCTCTCGAGTCCCGAGTCGGTCGCAGCGGACTTCTCACCACTCAACTGTTCAGCAGTGGTCTTCGACAAGCTCAGACCGTGTTCGGGGTCGCCTTCGACGACCTCTTCGCGCCCGGGCCGGTTCTTGACCAACCACAAGAACCAGCCGAGCGCAGCGAAGAAGACGATCAGGGACGTGTAGTTGTTGAGTCGAAAGCCACCGATCTCGTTGACCTGATCGATGCGCAGCGCCTCGATCCAGAAACGCCCCAGCGTGTAGAAGATCACGTACAGCGCGAACACCTTGCCGTGGCCGAGCCGGTACTTCCGGTCCAACAGGACGAGGGCGGCGGCCACCAGCAGATTCCACAGCATCTCGTAGAGAAAGGTCGGGTGGAAGGTCGGATACTGCGCGTAGCCGAGCGGACGAAAGGCCGGATCGATCTCCAGCGCCCAGGGCAAGGTGGTCGGCCGCCCGAAGAGCTCCTGGTTGAACCAGTTGCCGAGCCGGCCGATGGCTTGCGCCACCACAATGGCCGGTGCCGCCGCATCAAGCAGTGCCGGAAAGACAATCTGGCGACGTCGAGCGACCAGATAGGCGCCCAGCACCCCGCCGGCTACCGCCCCCCAGACTCCAAGACCTCCCTGCCAGATCTTGAGCGCGTCAATGGGGTGGCGGCCATCCCCGAAGTAGAGCTGGTAATCAGTAATCACGTGATAGAGCCGAGCCCCGACGATCCCACACGGCACTGCCACGACCGCAACCATCTCCATGCTTTCGGCGGATCCGCCGCGGGCCAGCCACCGCCGATTGGCGATGATCATCGCGACGACGATGCCGGCGATGATGCACAGGGCGTATGCGCGGATGGGGAGCCCGAAGACATCCCAGACACCCTTGCTGGGGCTCGGAATGGACAGCGCCACCGAGGCAGCGCCGGTCATCGGTTCGCACTCACGTCATGGCCGCCTCGTCGATCTTGGTTTGCAAACCTTCCGGAGTCAGGTTAGCGAGGTCAAGTTGGGCACCGTCGAGAAACAGCGTCGGAGTGCTGCTCACCCCGTTCGCATCGGCGGCCGCGTTGATCGATGACACCCAACCACCATGTGCCCGGCTGGTGACGCAGGAGCTGAAGCCCTGTATGTCTCCAGGTGCGACCTGGTTGGCCAGCGCAATCAGTTGATCGTCGCTCCACCGAAGTGTGGCGTTCGCGAAGAGACCTTCGTAGTAGGACGTTCCGAAGCCGGCCTCGGCGGCGCAGGCCATCGCGTTCGCAGCGGACGCCGATCCTGCATCGATGAACGACATGGGATAGAGCTCGATCGCCGCCTTCCCGCTATCTCGAGCCGCGGTGAGCACCGGACCGTACGCGTCCTCGAAGTCGGCGCAGTGGGGGCAGTGGAAGTCCTCGTACAAGGCGAGCTTGACCGGCGCGTCGCTCCGGCCGAGCACGATGGGCTTGCCATCGGCAATGGCTACCGGAGCCAGGCTGCTCGCCCCGCTGGTCGGCGCAGCGTCGGGTGCGCGACCTGTGCGCCAGGCCTGGAACGCGATGCCGCCCCCCACCAACAGAACCAGAACCACCAGCGCAGCGACGACGGTGAGACGTTGCTCGCGCTGGCGTTTCGCGGCTGCCGCTGCCTGCTGGCGAGCCATCTCCTGCGCCCGTCTGGAACCCGCACTCATCCGGACGGTTCACCATCCCATCGGTCCAAGCTGAACCGGGTCCTGGGCCGCCAGGCCAGCCAACCGGCCAGCAGCAGGAGGCCGAAGTCGCGAACGATCTCCGTGGTATAGCTTGCCTCGCCGGCCGCCACCGGGCCTCCGCCGCCGAAGCAGCCACAGTCGATGCTCAGGCCACGGGCGGCGACCGAGATGATCGCCGCAAGAAGGGTGACGAGCAGGACGGCGCTGGAGATGGCGGCGGCCCTGGTGTGGAGTCCGACCGCCAGCAGCAGCCCTAACCCGATCTCGAGGAACGGCAGGCCCCAGCCGATCGTGGTAGCCATCGGCGGCGGCACAATTTCATAGGCGCGAACTGCCGCTACCGAGCCCGAGGGATCGATTGCCTTGAGAATGCCCGCGGCCAGCAGCACCCCGGCGAGCAGGACGCGAGCCAGCGTGGACACCCAAGGGGAGATCTCGGTCGAGGCGCGAGCGGGGCGTCGTTGTCGTGCTCACCGGGAACGTTCCACCAACAGGCCGAAGTCTTTCTCGAGATCGGCTATCGGAGTCTCTGGAGTCCACAGCACGACGCCCTTGCGGTCCTGGTCGAATCCGATGACCTGGGCGGAGTGGCCAACCTCGTAGCCGCCACTCGGCAATCTGCGCATTCCTTCGATGTCGACGCCGACTCGGCCGGCAACGGCCTTGATGGCGGAGAGGTCTCCGGTCAAGCCGATGAAGCTCGGATCGAACCGTTCGAGGTACCGGGCGATCACCCGGGGTTTGTCTCGGGCGGGATCAGTGGTGATGAAGATCATCTGGATCTGATCACGATCACTGGTCGGCATCCGGTTCAGCGCCTGCGCCACGTCGGCCAGGACGGTCACGCAGACATCCGGGCAATGGCTGTAACCGAAGAACAGCAGCACTACGGGCTTGGAGGGTGAGGTCGCCAGGTTGTAGGAGTTACCCGATGTGTCGGTGAGAGTAGCGGCAGGCAGCTCGTACGGCTCCGGCAGCGAAGTTCCGCCGGAAAAGCCGGCCGGGTCGGGATCGGTCCGGGCCACGGTCGGGTTCGGGGACGTGCAACCAACGACCAGCAACACCAGGCTGACGACGAACACCCAGCGTGCCCTGCCGGGGTACTCGCGTCCGCTCACGCTCCGCTTAACCCGCTGGCCGTACCGGAAGTTCCTGAACCGTCCGGCGTCCCGCGGCGTACGCCTTCGGCCAAATCCGCCACCACGGCTCGCAGCCGAGACAGGTCAGCTGGGGTGCCGGCGTCCTCGGCGTCCAGCAGGGACTTGACAAGCAAGGAGCCGACGATGACCGCGTCGGCATATCGGGACACCTCCCACGCCTGAGTGCCGTTCGACACGCCCAACCCCACACCGACCATTGCGTTGGCGTCGGCGACCCGGATTCGTTGGACAAGGTCGGGCGCGGCGATCGAGGTCTGGGCCCGGGCGCCGGTCACTCCCATGACCGACGTGGCATAGACCCAACCCCGGCAGGCCGCGACGGTGCTCGCGATCCGGTCATCGCTCGAGGACGGCGAAACCAGGAAGATCCGGTCGAGGGTGTGCTGGTCGGACGCACCGAACCATGCTCCGGCCTCGTCAGGCGTCAGGTCGGGCGTGATGGCACCCGAACCACCGGCAGCCGCCAGATCACGCGCAAAGGCCTCCGGGCCGTAGCGCTCGATCAGGTTCCAATAGGTCATGACGACGACCGGGGTCCCGGTGGACGCGACAGCCTCGACGGCCGCGAAGGTGTCCCGGGTCCTAACGCCACGCTCGAGGGCTCGGGTGCCGGCGCGCTGGATGATGGCGCCATCCATCATCGGGTCGCTGTACGGCATGCCCACCTCGACCAGGTCCACGCCGGGTGAATCACCGCCGCCGGTCAGTGCTCGCATGGCGGTCAGCGAGGTGGCGACATCCGGAAAGCCGACGTGGAGGAAGCCGACCAGCGTGCCGCGTCCCGCCTTCTTGATTGCGGCCATGTGGCGCCCGGTGCGGCCTTGGTCGAAGCTCAGCTGACGTCCGAGGCCGTCGCTCTCGGGAAGAGGTCGAGAAATACCGGCCGTCATACCTGCCCACAGGCGCCGCTCGACGGGCCGCCCATCGCCAGGCCGTCTCCATCGGGCGTGGTGTCGGCGGTCGGGCGTCCGGATTCGGAGCCGCGCCCACGGGTGTCGAGGTTGAACCACTTGATTGCTGTGTCGACGTCCTTGTCCCCGCGGCCCGACAGATTGACCAGGATGAGCAGCGGCTGACCGTCGGGCCGTGCGGGGAGTCGCCCGGGCAATTTCAGCGCGCCGGCCAGCGCGTGAGCCGACTCGATGGCCGGCACGATGCCCTCGGTTCGGGACAGCAGCGCGAACGCGTCCATGGCCTCGGCGTCGGTGATGGGCTCGTAGTGAGCTCGCCCGGTGCTCGCCAAGTAGGCGTGCTCCGGTCCGACGCCCGGATAGTCGAGTCCCGCGGAGATCGAATGAGACTCCTTGGTCTGTCCGTCGGCGTCTTGGAGCACGTACGTCCGCATCCCGTGCAGCACGCCCACCTCACCGGCGGAGATCGTGGCGGCGTGCCGGCCGGTCTCCAGGCCCTCGCCACCAGCTTCGAATCCGTAGAGACCGACGCCGCTATCGGGCAGGAAGTCGGCGAAGATACCGAGCGCGTTGGATCCCCCGCCGACGCAAGCCGCGACCGCGTCCGGCAGTCGGCTGTAGCGATCCAGCACCTGCTGCCGGGCCTCCGTGCTGATCACCCGCTGGAATTCGCGGACCAGCATCGGGAAGGGGTGCGGCCCGGCGACGGATCCGATCAGGTAGTGCGTGTAGTCCACCGAGGCCACCCAGTCCCGCATGGCATCGTTCATCGCGTCCTTGAGCGTCTGACTGCCGGACTCGACCGCGATCACTTCCGCGCCGAGCAGTCGCATCCGGGCGACGTTGAGCGCCTGCCGTTCGGTGTCCACCTTTCCCATGTAGACCGTGCAGTCCATGCCGAACAGCGCGGCCACGGTGGCCGTGGCCACCCCGTGCTGCCCCGCCCCGGTCTCGGCGATCAATCGGGACTTGCCCATCCGCCGGGCCAGCAATGCCTGGCCGAGCACATTGTTGATCTTGTGTGACCCGGTGTGATTGAGGTCCTCCCGCTTGAGCACGATCAGCGGCACTCGGCCGGAGCCTGGCGAGATGCTCGATGAACCCGTCGAGACGCCCCCTGAGCCTGTCGATGGCCGGGCGTGATCCGCGAACCGCCGGGCCTCGGTGATCGGGCTCGGGCGGCCCGTGTAATCCGCCAGCAGGGTGGCCAACTCAGCGCCGAAAGCGGGATCAGCCATCGCCGCGCGGAACTCCTGCTCGAGCTGCCGCAGCGCGGCGGACAGCGCTTCAGGCACGAACCTGCCACCGAAAACCTCGAAGTGCCCGGACGCGTCGGGCAGCTCGGAAAGCTCTGTGGCCATGACAGCTTCCTTCACTCAGCTACCGGAACTGCGCGGGTGGCGCTAGGACTTGTGCAAGGCCGGATGCGCCCCAGCCGCCACGAGGTCCGCCACGCCGCTGCGCGGATCCCGGCCGGTGACCAGCGCCTCTCCGACCAGCACCACGTCGGCTCCCGCGCGCGCCAAGTCGATCACATCGTGCGGTCCCCGGACCCCCGACTCCGCGATCCGGACAATGCCCTCGGGGATGAGGGGCGCCAGCCGCGCGAACGTAGCGGGGTCGACCTCCAGGGTCTGCAGGTTGCGGGCGTTCACACCGATGATCCGGGCGCCGGCGTCCACCGCGCGCGAGACCTCCTCGGGGGTGTGCACCTCCACCATAGGGGTCAGCCCGATCGACGTCGCCCGCTCGATCAAGGCGATCAGCTCGTGGTCCGACAGCGCCGCCACGATCACCAAGGCCATGTCGGCACCAGCCGCCCGGGCCTCGAAGAGCTGGTAAGCACTGACGATGAAGTCCTTGCGCAGCACAGGAATGCTCACCGCGCACCGGACTGCGACAAGATCATCAAGGGAGCCGGCGAACCGTCGGCCCTCGGTGAGCACCGAGACTGCGGCCGCGCCACCCGCCTCGTACTCGGCGGCCAGCGCGGCCGGATCAGCGATTTTCGCGAGCGGACCCTTGCTCGGACTGGATCGCTTCACCTCGGCGATCACCGAAACGCCGGGACCGTTGAGCACCGGCATCGGATCCAGAGCCGGATCGACGTGCTGTACGCGCTGCTTCAGCCGATCCAGGGAGACTTCGGCCTGACGCACGGCAAGATCGGACCGTACGCCGTCGAGAATGTCGTCCAGGGCTCCCACGTGGCTGTCCGATTCAGCTCGCGCCGTGGCCCATGGCCTGCAGCACCTTGGCCGAGATCAGCCCGACGACCAGGATCGCCACCGCGATCCAGAAGAGCGTCCAGTTCGGCCCGAGCACCATCGCGATGCCGCCAAGCACGAAGGCGACCATCGCCAGGACGCTACCGGTCCAGGCCGCAGTCGTCCGGCCGTGGTGCACATGCTTGTGAGGCTTGCTCGCTGCCGACGCGTCCAATGTGCCAGCTGCCTGGGACTGGGACTGGCTCGCCATCGCATTCCTCATTCCGCCGACCATTGAGACTTAGGGGAGAGCTCGGTGCCGCTGCTCGAGTCTCGTTCCATTGTGTCGCGTGGCGGCCCGGAGTGCACATCGGGGTCGGATCGTCGCTCCGCTGCGGCGGGGAAATCAGCCGTCGGATCCAGCCCGGCGTCCATCGCCCGCCACGCTTCAGCCGGGTCGTCACCCGGCGAGCTCACCGGGGTGACCCGTTCGAAGCGAGCGGTTCGCCGTGACCAGTCGCCGGATCGAAGGAGCGTGATCATCGCTGCGACAACGACGAGGGCTCCTGCCGCCGCGTAGACCCATGGCCAGGCGGTCGCCGAAAGTGAGAACTGGTCGGCCATGCTCACGGTACGGACCTGATCATGTACGGCTTCCGCAGTAGGCCGCAACCGAAGGACACCGAGCACCGCCATGCTGGCCCCGACGATGGCGAGAATCGCCGCGACAACCTGCCGCCCTCGCACGGAGAGGGTCAGCAGGAGCAACGCGCCCGCAGCAGCGACGAACGCCAGTGCCTGACAGATGCCTCCGGTGGACTGCGTCCCACTGAACGTCGTGTCCAATCCCGCTGCCTCGGCTCGCCACCAAGGCTGACTACCCGCCACGAAACCGAGGGCGGCGCCTACCAATAGGCCGCCCAGTGCGTATCTCCGGTTCGCTGCACCACCTGGGCTGGTCGAAGGTACTGAGCTGGGAGAAGAACTGGCCATCAACGCGGCGATCCGAGCGGGACGAAGGTCTGGGCCACGGAGATTGCGCGGACCACCGCGGCAGCCTTGTTCTGGGACTCCTGGTCCTCGGTCGCCGGGTCCGAATCGGCGACGATTCCGCCACCGGCCTGAATGTAGGCCACGCCGTCGCGCAATAGGGCGGTCCGGATGGCGATCGCCGCATCCGCGTTGCCGGCGAAATCGAGATAGCCGACTACCCCACCGTAGAGGGCACGTCGAGAAACCTCGAGTTCGTCGATGATCTCCATTGCTCGGACTTTCGGCGCACCGGAGAGAGTGCCGGCTGGGAACGCGGCGAGGACCACGTCCAGCGCGGAATGATCGGGATCAACCCGACCCTGCACGGTCGATTCCAAATGCATGATGTGGCTGTACCGGCGGACGTCCATGAATTCCACCACCTCGACAGTGCCAGGTTCACACACCCGGCCGAGGTCGTTGCGGCCGAGGTCGACCAGCATCAGGTGCTCCGCCCGCTCCTTCGGGTCCGACAGCAACTCGGCCTCCAACGCCGCGTCCTCCGTCGGCGTGCCACCCCGTGGTTTCGAGCCGGCGATGGGATGGGTGACAGCAACGCCGTCCTTCACCGTCACCAGAGCTTCCGGACTCGATCCGACGATGTCGAAGGCCCGGCCGGTGCTGTCCTCGAGCCGCAAGAGGTACATGTACGGACTGGGGTTCGTCAGCCGAAGGACGCGATAGATGTCCAAGGCATCCGCAGTCGTGTCGACCTCGAATCGCTGGCTGACAACGATCTGGAACGCTTCGCCGGCACGGATTTCCTCCACCGCTGACCGGACGGCCGTCTGAAACTCCTCAGGCGTGCGCTGTCTGCGTACCGGAAGGGGGTTGTCGAAGTCAGCTGAGGTGGCCCACGACGGCGTAGCCGCCGCCAGCCTGGCCGCCATCGCGTCGACCCGGGCAGCTGCGTCGGCGAACGCTTCGTCCACTCGGTCGTCGGTCCCGTCGAAGTTGATGGCGTTGGCCACCAGCCACACCTGGCCGTCGTGGTGGTCGAGCACCGCGAGGTCGGACGCGAGCAGGAATGCCAGCTCGGGAATGTCCAGATCCCGAGGATTCGTGTCGGGTAGGCGCTCCACCCGGCGTACGGCGTCGTAGCTCAGGTAGCCGACCATGCCTGAGGTGAACGGAGGCATACCGTCGGTCGGCGACGTGTGCAGCGTGCGTACCGTCTCGGCCAGGGCAGTCAGCGGGTCACCTCCCCTCGGGAGGCCGACCGGAGCGTGGCCGAGCCAACGAACCTGGCCGTCTTCCTCGGTCAGGGTCGCGGCCGCCCGGACACCGACGAAGGAATACCGCGACCAAACGCCCTGCTCGGCCGACTCAAGCAGGTACGTACCGGGCAGATTCGCCGCCAACTTGCTGTAGAGACCGATGGCAGTTTCGCCGTCGGCCAGAAATCGGCGGCAGACCGGGATGACGCGACGTTCGATTGCAAGCTTGCGGAACTGCTCCAAGGTCGGAGTGAGATCGCTGATCATGAGTGGAGGTCAGGCCCGCCGAGTAAGCGGGCGTCGAAGCACGTCCGGGTACCCGTGTGACAGGCAACGCCCACCTGGTCGACCCGGACCAGGACGGTGTCCCCGTCGCAGTCCAACCGGACCTCCCGAACTTCTTGAGTGTTGCCGCTGGTCTCCCCCTTCACCCAGTAATCAGAACGACTGCGCGAGTAGAAGGTGGTACGCCCGGTGGTCAGCGTGCGGTGGAGCGCTTCGTCATCCATCCAGCCAACCATCAGCACCTCGCCGGTTGCCTGCTCCTGAATGACGGCGGTCACCAGACCGGCGGCATCGCGCTTGAGTAGGGAGGCGATCTCGGGGTCGAGCCCGGACGCCGTCTGCGCGGAGCTGGCTTTCGTCACGCGCCCATTGTTCCCGCCCTGAGCGGGCGGTGGCGACCGCATTCCGTCCTCCGGTTCCTGCTCAGGGCGTGGTTCCGGTCCCCCGCGGAAAGGATCGTCGGTAGGTGGATGGCGCAGAGTCCGGGTGCGGCGGAAAAATGTCGGGCGTTTCTACGCAGCTAGGATGGTCCCTCGTGACCTTCGCCAAGTCCGAGCGGGCCGAACTGTGCGACTTGCTCGACACCGTCGGTCCGGACGCCCCGACCCTCTGTGAGGGCTGGAACACTCATGATCTGGCGGCCCATCTCTGGATTCGGGAAACGGACCCGGTCGGCGCCACCAGCATGGTCGCCAAGCCTCTGGCCGGCCTGTTGGAACGGCGGATGGGCGAGGTGAAGTCGCGGTGGGAATACGCCGAGCTGGTGAATCGGGTGCGGCGCGGTCCGGCTCGTTTCTCTGTCTTCGCCTTCCCCGGCGTCGATGAGGGAGCCAACACGACTGAGTTCTTCGTGCATCACGAGGACGTGCGGCGCGCCGGACACGAGCCGCACACGTCCCGGGATCTTGGGCCGGAGGTCGAGGAGTGGATGTGGCGCCGGCTCAAATTGCTGGCCCGGGCGTGGTTTCGGCGCTCGCAGGTCGGTGTGGTGCTCGAGCGGCTCGGGTCGGCCAGCCAGGACGGACAGCCCGACACGATCCGCGCGGTGAGCGGTGCGACGATCGTGACGCTCGTCGGCCAGCCGAGCGAGCTGATGTTGTACGCGCACGGCCGGACTGCCGTTGCCGAGGTCAAATTGGTCGGTGAGCCGGAGGCGATAGAGACGTTCTCCAGCACCGATCTGCACACCTAGATCCGAGCACATTCTTTTGGGCGCGCCGCGACACTGACACCATGAGCAGTTGGCGCGCCCGCGCAGGTGGTGGGCGCCTCATCGGTGGCCTCTTACTTCTGATGCTGACGAGCTGCAGCAGCGCCGCGAGTGAGCCCGGCACGGAGACGCGTACCGGTGGCACTCCAGCGGCACAGACACCGAAAGTGAGCGAGGTGGCCATCGGTCTGACGTCCCCGTGGGGTCTGGTCGCGCTGACCGACGGCAGCACGCTGATCAGCGAACGAGATACCCGCCGGATCCTGCACTTGGCGGGTGGCCGGGTAACGCCGGTGCGGACCATCGACGATGCCCGCGCGGCCGGGGAGGGCGGCCTGCTGGGGATCGCTGCCTCTCAAGATCAACAGACGGTCTTCGCCTACTTCACCGCGGAGAATGACAATCGGCTGGTGTCGATGACCTGGAACGGGCAAAGCCTCGGCACGCCGACCGTCATCCTCAGTGGCATCCCCAAGGGTGGCGTGCACAACGGCGGCCGGCTCGCCATCGGTCCCGATGGCTACCTCTACATCGGCACGGGCGAGACCGGTGACGCCGGCCTCGCGCAGGACACGAAGTCTCTCGGCGGCAAGATCCTGCGAATCACCACGGCTGGGAGGCCGGCACCCGGTAATCCCTTCGGCAACGAGGTGTACAGCTACGGGCACCGCAATGTGGAAGGACTGGCCTTCGACGACGAGGGACGGCTGTGGGCCAGCGAATTCGGCGCACAGACCTGGGACGAGCTCAACCTCATCACGAAGGGCGGCAATTACGGCTGGCCGCAGGTCGAAGGTTCCTCCCATAACCACGGCTTGATCAACCCGAAAGTGGTCTGGGACACCTCGGCGGCCTCGCCGTCCGGGCTGGCCTACTGGCGAGGCAAGTTGTGGATGGCGGCCCTCCGCGGACAGCAGCTGTGGGAGATTCCGCTCGAGGGAACAACCACAGGACAACCACTCGGACACTTCGCCGACACGTATGGCCGTCTCCGGTCCGTGGCGGTGACCGACGACTGGGAACAGCCTGCTGTTCACCTCATCCAATACCGACGGCCGCGGCGACCAGCAGCCTGGCGACGATCGGTTGTTGAAGCTGACCGGCTAGCCGACAGGCGGTCATCGCGCTGTAACACAGCCGTTCTAGGGTGGGCCGGATGGCGGCGGAATTGACCTTGGGCGCCGAGGAAGAGCTGCACCTGATCGACCTCACCACCTCCAAACTGTCTGCTCGGGCACCTCAGCTGCTGTCCCGGCTGCCACCGCAGAACTACGCGGCCGAGATTCAGCGCACCACCGTGGAGACCAACACCGAGGCTGTCGACTCATTGGCGGGTCTGCGCGAGGAACTGGTCCGGCTTAGGCGAGGCATCGTCGACGTCGCCAGCGCGGAATCCATTGGCATCGCCGCGGTAGGCACCGCTCCCATGTCCGCGTTCCCTGACTTCGAGCTGACCACCACCGGCCGGTACGGGCGGATGCAGGAGCAGTACCGGCTGTTGGTCGACGAGCAGCTCATCTGCGGCCTGCAGATCCACGTAGGAGTGAGCGACCGCGACCTCGCCGTCCAGATCATGCAGCGGATCGCCGCCGACCTGCCGATCCTGCTGGCCCTGTCGGCCAGCTCGCCCTACTGGAACGAGCAGGACACCGGCTACGCCAGCATCCGGTCGATTATCTGGCAACGATGGCCCACCGCGGGCGCCACCGGGCCGCTCCGTTCGGCCAGGGAGTACGACGAGCTGATCACCGATTTGATCAATACTGGCGTCATCGCCGACGAGAAGATGGCGTACTTCGACGTGCGGCCATCCGCACACGTTCCCACTCTGGAGCTGCGCACCTGCGACGCGTGCCCCGTGGTCGACGACGCGATTGCGATCGCCGGACTTTTCCGGGCGATGGTGCGGGCCGCCGAGCAGAACATCGCCAATGGCCGCCCATTCGATCCGGTGCCGCCGCCGGTGCATCGGGCGGCGATCTGGCAGGCGGCCCGCGGGGGGCTGGCGGGCATGCTGCTGGACAGCTCCCGCCACCCCACACCGCTGCCGGCCCGTCGAGCGGTCAAGTCACTGCTGTGGCGGCTCCGTCCGCAGCTGCGCGAGCTCGGTGACTGGGACGTGGTCAAGGAGCTGGTCAAGAACACCCTGGCCCGCGGCAATTCCGCCGACCGGCAGCGCGCTGCCTACGCCGAGCGTGGCCGGCTCGAGGACGTGGTGTCGCTCGTAGTGGAGGAGACCCACGGGCCGCCGGGTGGTCAGCAGCCGGCGGTGGCACCGCTACGGCGTTACCGGCTTCGCGCTGGTGACGAAGCGGTCGGACCCAGCTACAGCCCCCGCCCGGTGTATGCGGACATGGTCGAATTCTTTCGCCGAACCGACGAGCACGAGCTGAACTCACTGAAGCACGCGCGCCGGGAGTGGATCGACAACGCGGGCCTCACCTTCGGGGTCGACGGTGAGAAGCGACGCTTCTCGGTGGATCTCGTGCCGCGGGTGATCATTCCGCACGAGTGGCAGGCACTCCGAGTCGGGTTGATCCAACGCGCTCGAGCGATCGAACTCTTCTTACGCGACGTTTACGGCGCGCAGCAGATCGTCTCCGATGGTGTGCTCAGCCGCGAGCTGCTGGAGGGCTCTCTGGGGTGGCGGACTGAGGCGGTTGGCTTGCCGAGCGGCACCGTTCGGGCGCCGATCATGGGCTTCGACCTTGTCCGTAACGAATTCGGTGGCTGGCGGGTGCTGGAGGACAACGTCCGCAACCCCAGCGGGGCGGCGTACGCGATCGCGATCCGCGACCTGATGGACGCCTGCGTGCCTGATCTGCCGCGACCACCTGGACTGGTGTCGCCGGCCAGCGCCCTGCCGGTGATGCGCGACTGCTTGCTTGCTCATGCCCGGCCCGGGGGAACGGCAGCGCTGCTGTCCAGCGGACCGAGCGCCTCGGCCTGGTTCGAGCACCGACTCTTGGCGGAGCGGGCTGGCTTGCTGCTGGTCCTGGCCGACGACCTCGCCGTGGAAGGCGCTGAAGTGCGGCACCGTGGCACCGGCGAGCGAATTGACGCGCTCTACCTGCGGCTGGACGTCGAGCTGATCGATCTGATCGATGGGAGCGGTCGGCCGATCGGCGCCGAGGTCTTCGATGTCGCCGCGACAGGTGGAGTGGTGCTTGCCAACGCCCCGGGCAACGGGGTGGCCGACGACAAGGCCATGTACTGCTATGTGCCGGAGCTGATCGCTTACTACTTGGGCGAGCACCCGGGCCTCGAGTCGGTGCCGACGTACCGGTCGAGCGATGAGGCCGAGGCTCGTACGGTGCTCGACCGGGTCGGGGAACTTGTCACCAAGCCGGTCGATGGGCACGGCGGCATAGGAGTGCTCATCGGGCCGGACGCTTCCGCGGCCGAAGTCGCCGCCCGCCGCACGGCCATCGCGGCAAATCCGGCGGGCTGGGTCGCGCAGGAGGTGGTCGCTCTCTCGTCGCATCCGACGCTGAGCGGCACCTCCTTGCAGCCGCGGCATGTTGACCTGCGGGCCTTCGTCTACCTTGACGGCACAGAACCAGAGGACTGTACCCTGGCCGATCTGGCGCTGACCCGAGTCGCCCCGGAGGGCAGCCTGGTGGTCAACTCCTCTCGCGGGGGCGGCGCCAAAGACACCTGGATCATCGGAACGGAAAGTGATGATCATGGCTAGCCGACGCGTCCCCGAGCGCCGGAGCGGCGGAGCCCTGGGCGCAGCCGGATGGAGAGGAGACGATCATGTGTGGGTTGGTAGGTGAGCTCAGATTCGACGGCGAATATGCCGACATCGCCGCCGTGGATCGGATCAGCGCCGTACTGTCGCCCCGAGGCCCGGACGGCTGCGGCGTCTGGTGCCGTGGGCCGGTCGCCTTCGGGCATCGGCGCTTGTCGATCATCGACCTGAGCGTGGATGGGTCACAGCCGATGGTGGATCCCCAGCTCGGGCTGAGCCTGGTGTTCAACGGCTGCATCTACAACTACCAGCAGCTACGGGCTGAGCTCGAAAGCCAGGGGCATCGGTTCTTCTCGACCTCCGACACAGAGGTGATCGGAAAGGCGTACGCCGAGTGGGGCCTGAGCTGCGTCGATCATTTCTTTGGCATGTTCGCCTTCGCGATCTTCGAGCAGCACACCGGCAAATTGATCTTGGGCCGGGACCGATTGGGGATCAAGCCGCTCTACGTCGACCAGACTCCGCAGCGGCTTCGTTTCGCCTCCACGCTGCCCGCGCTACTGGCCGGCGGAGGCACGGACACCTCACTCGACCGGACCGCCCTGGCCTACTACATGACCTTCCACAGCGTCGTACCCGCCCCCTACACGGTCGTGTCGGGCATCCGGAAGCTGCCGCCCGCAACATTGCGAGTGGTGGAGCCGGACGGCTCGCATACCGATCATGTCTACTGGGATCCGGCCTTTTGTCGTGACTCCCACCGCGCCGACTGGTCGGAGCCAGACTGGCAGGAAGCCCTGCTAACCAGCCTTCGCACGGCCGTGAACCGCCGCATGGTCGCCGACGTGCCGGTCGGTGTGCTGCTCTCCGGCGGCATCGACTCCTCACTGGTGGTCGCGCTGCTCGCCGAGGCAGGACAACACGGCCTGCAAACCTTCAGCATCGGTTTCGATTCGGCGGGCGGCGAATCGGGTGATGAGTTCGAGTACTCCAGCTTGGTGGCAGAGCGATTCGGCACCGACCATCACCGGATCAAGATCGACAGCTCCCGGTTACTACCGGGCATCGACGCCGCGATCGGCGCGATGAGCGAGCCCATGGTGAGCCATGACTGCGTGGCCTTCTACCTGCTCAGCGAAGACGTCAGCAAAAGCGTCAAGGTCGTTCAGTCGGGACAGGGCGCCGACGAGGTGCTGGGCGGCTACGACTGGTACCCGCCACTGGCTGGCGCACCACGCGAGGCCGCCGTCGAAGAGTACTCGAAGGTCTTCTTCGACCGCCGTTGGAAGGCCATGAGCAAGCTGCTCAATGCCGACTGGTTGCTCGATCACGACGCCCCGACGGCTTTCATCACAGAGCGCTTCGGGCGCCCAGGTGCCGAGACGGCGGTCGATGCGGCGTTGCGCAACGACACGACGATCATGCTGGTCGACGACCCGGTCAAGCGTGTCGACAACATGACGATGGCCTGGGGACTGGAGGCGCGGGTGCCGTTTCTCGATCATGAGGTGGTGGAGCTCGCCGGCCGGATCCCACCAGAGCTCAAGCTCGCCGACGGCGGCAAGGGCGTCCTCAAACGAGCCAGCCGCGGGGTGGTCCCCGACGAGGTGATCGATCGGACCAAGGGCTACTTTCCGGTTCCCGCCATTCGCCAGCTCGAGGGCCCGTATCTTGACCGGGTGCGAACCGCATTGAGCGATCCGGTCGCCCAGCGGCGGGGGCTGTTCGGTTCCAAGACGGTCAAGAAGATGCTCGCCGACCCCAACACGACGCGCACCACGCTGGGCTCCAACGCCTTGTGGCAGTTGGCGCTGCTGGAGATGTGGCTGCAGCACCATGACGTTCACTGATGGGCCCGATTGAGCCCGGTCCGGCTGGGGCGGACGCGCTTGGCGCTGCTGATCGCTCGGTGATCGCCGCTGAGGAGCTTGCCGACGACCTGGTCGATGCCTGGGGCAGCTGGGCGCCGACGCTCTCGCCGGACTGTGACCGAATCGCCTTTCTGAGCGACCGGAGCGGCAGTCCGTGTGTGTGGGTGCAGCGCCTGCCAACGGAGCCGGGCAGCAGCGAGCCAGTCATGATCAAGATCTCCGAGGATCCCGTGGTCGGGGTGAATTGGTCGGCCGACGGGGCGTGGCTGGCCTGTTGCCTTGCCACCGACGGTGGCGTCCGTACCCAAGTTTGGGTAGTGCGGCCCGACGGCAGTGACGCGCGCAGGATCGCGGGCTCGAGTGAGGAACACGCCGAGCTCGGGCCCTGGACCCGAAGCGGCCACCGAGTCGTGGTCACCATTCCGGCCGAGCGGGCCGACGACAAGACCGTGTCCTACCTGGCTGATCCGGCGAGCGGAGAGCTGACCACGTTGGCCTCCGGCGACCTGATCAGCGTGCTGGATCTGTCGGTCGACCAGGAGTACGTGATCATCCGCGACGGCCAGCGTGGCAAGCAGTTCTGCGTGGTCGTCGATCGTGGCGCCGACCAGGACTATCCGCTGCTTCCGTTCCCCGCGACTGGCTCGACTGAACGAGCAATCATTCGGCCCTCCCCCGCCGGGGACGACCAGTCGCTCATCGCCTACGTCGCCACCGATGCGGGACTGCCGCGCCGGCAACTGGTGGCGATCCCACTGGGTCCGCACGGCCGGCGAGGCGACTCCGGCGTGATCTGCCCCCGCGAGGACGCCGAACTGGAAGGGCTGGACGCCGACGACTCCGGCCGGCTCCTGCTGCTGGTCTGGAACGTCGATGGCCGCAGCGAGCTTGAACTCCTCGACACCTGGACCGACGAGTCCCGTCCTATCCCGGGGGTTCCGGGCCTGGTGGTGTCCGGCGCTTTGCTGAGCCGGAATGGCTCCACCGCCGTGCTGGCGGTGGAGGGACCCGAACGTCCCCGCGAGCTGTGGAGCCTCGAGGTGGCCACGTTCAGCTGGTCGTTAGCCACGGACGTCCCCGCACTGCCGAACCGCGCTTTGGTGCGGCCAACACTGGCGACGTTCAGCGCTCGCGACGGTCTACGGCTCAGTGGCTGGCTGTATCGGCCGCCGGGTCGGCTGAGCGCCGGACCGGCCATGATCAGCTTGCATGGTGGGCCGGAGGCTCAGGAGCGGCCCACCTTCAATCCCCAACACCAGGCGATGAGTGAAGCGGGCATCACAGTCCTCGCGCCCAACATCCGCGGCTCGTCCGGCTTCGGCCGAGCATTCGTCCACGCCGACGACGTGCATGGCCGCCTGGACGCCTTCGACGATGTGCTGGCTTGTCGGGACTTCCTCGTTGCGATCGGAGTCGCGGATGCCGGGCGCATTGCGGTCACGGGCCGCTCGTACGGAGGCTATCTGACGCTCGCGTCCTTGGCCTTCTCACCGGGCATCTTCACCGCAGGCGTCGACATTTGCGGGATGTCGGACCTGCAGACGTTCTTCCGCGACACCGAGCCTTGGATCGCCGCCGCCGCCGTCAGCAAGTACGGCGACCCGGAGCGCGACGAAACGCTACTCAAGGCCATTTCGCCACTTCACGCCGCGGCCAACATCGACGTTCCGCTCCTGGTCGTCCACGGCGAGCTGGACAGCAACGTCCCCTTGGGCGAGGCGCGCCAGGTCGTCGGCGCGCTGCGCCGGCTGGGCCGGCCCGTCGAATACTTGCAACTCGACGGCGAGGGCCACGAGTACCGACGGGCCGACTCCCGCAAGATCCTGATTCGGCGGATGCTGAGGTTCCTCTCCGGCATCCTGACGGTATAGCGCCGGCATCCATGGCGACTGTCAAGTGGGCGCGTTGGATTTCCTGGTCAGTGCTCGCGCCGCTGATCGCCCTGTTGGTGCTCGCGCTCACCTGGGGTCGAAAGCCGGGAACATTTGCTGTCGTCGTCGTGGCGCTCATCCTCGGCGCTGCGGTCTTGGCGGCAGTCAACCACGCGGAGATCGTCGCCCATCGAGTCGGCGAGCCATACGGGTCGCTCGTTCTCGCCGTCGCGGTGACGGTCATCGAAGTGGCGTTGATCGTCACATTGATGGTGTCCGGCGGGCCGAAGACCAGCTCGCTCGCCCGCGATACGGTCTTCGCCGCGGTGATGATCACGTGCAACGGCATCGTCGGTCTCGCGCTTCTGATCGGCGGGCTGCGCTACTCGGTGACCGTGTTCAACGCCGAGGGCACCGGAGCGGCACTTGCCACCATTGCCACGCTGGCGACGCTGAGCCTCGTTCTGCCCACCTTCACCACCAGTCGGCCCGGACCCGAGTTCTCTCCGGCGCAGCTGACCTTCGCAGCGCTCGCATCGGTGATCCTCTACGGCCTGTTCGTGCTGACTCAGACGGTGCGACATCGCGACTTCTTCCTACCGTTGACGTCCGCGGGTGAGGTCGTCGCGGCCGAGGAGCACGCGGACCCGCCGACATCCCGGGCGGCGTGGGCGAGTCTCGGCCTCTTGTTAGTCGCACTGGTGGGGGTGGTCGGGTTGGCCAAGGTCGAGTCGCCTGCTATCGAAGCGGGTGTCGCCGCGATCGGGTTCCCCCCCTCCTTCGTCGGGGTGGTGATTGCCCTGCTCGTGCTGCTGCCGGAGACCTTGGCCGCGACCCGTGCAGCCCGCCGCGACCGCTTGCAGACGAGTCTCAACCTCGCCTTCGGCTCGGCAATGGCCAGCATCGGCCTGACCATTCCGGCGATCGCCGTGGCCACCATCTGGCTGGACGGGCCGTTGATTCTCGGCCTCGACTCGACCCAGATAGTGCTGCTGGCGGTGACTTTCGTCGTGGCAACCCTCACTGTGGTGCCGGGCCGAGCCACCCGCCTGCAGGGTGCCGTTCACCTCGTGCTGCTGGCGGCCTTCGTCTTCCTCGCCATCAATCCGTAGGCCGATCGGATCTTTCCCCGGACGTCCGAGGGGCCCCCCTTCGCCGCATACTGCGGTCAGCCGAGCTTCTCGAGGATCAGCGCCCGTATCCGAGCCGCGTCGGCTTGGCCGCGCATCGCCTTCATGACTTGGCCGATCAGGGCCCCCGCCGCCTGCGCCTTGCCGCCACGAATCTTGGCAACGATGTCCGGGTTGGCGCTGAGCGCCTCGTCCACGGCTGCGGCCAACGCGTTGTCATCGGAAACGAGAGTGAGACCACGCTGCATGATCACCTCCGAGGGCGTGCCCTCCCCCTGGATGACGCCCTCGAAGACTTGGCGGGCCAGCTTGTCGTTGATCGTGCCGCTGTCCACCAACGCCTGGATTTCGGCGACCTGCCGCGGCGTCACGCCGGCAGCCTCCAAGTCGACGCCGGCCTCGTTCGCTCGCCGAGCTACTTCAGTCAGCCACCATTTGCGGGCCGCCTGCGGCGAGGCGCCGGCGGCGACGGTCGCCTCGATCGCGTTCACCGCGCCGGCGCTGATCACGTCGCGGAGCTCGAGGTCGGTGAACCCCCAGTCGGCGGTGACACGCTGAAGCCGGACCGCCGGTGGCTCGGGCAGTGTCGTCCGCAACTCCTCGACCCAATCGCGGCTCGGAGCGATCGGGACAAGATCCGGCTCGGGGAAATAGCGGTAGTCCTCAGCCGTCTCCTTGCTCCGGCCAGAGGTGGTGACACCTGAATCTTCATGCCAGTGCCGGGTCTCCTGGCGGACCCGACCGCCATTGCGAAGCACCGCCGCCTGCCGGGTGATCTCGTAACGAACCGCACGCTCGACGCTGCGGAGAGAGTTGACATTCTTGGTCTCGCTGCGGGTGCCCATCGGGTCGGTTGCCGCAGGGCGGAGCGAGAGGTTGACGTCGCAGCGGAGCGACCCCTGCTCCATCCGCACGTTGGACACATCCAGTGCGCGCAGCAGGTCCCGGAGCATGGTGACGTACGCCCGCGCGACCTGCGGTGCCTTTGCTCCCGTTCCCTCGATCGGCTTGGTGACGATCTCGATCAACGGAACTCCCGACCGGTTGTAGTCCAGCAGGGAGTGGTCGGCGCCATGGATTCGGCCGGTCGCGCCGCCGACGTGCATGGACTTGCCCGTGTCCTCCTCCATGTGAGCGCGCTCGATGTCGATCCGGTAGCTGTCGCCGTCGAGGACGACCTCGGTCCAGCCGTCGTAGGCGATGGGCTCGTCGTACTGGGAGATCTGATAGTTCTTCGGCATGTCCGGATAGAAGTAGTTCTTCCGGGCGAACCGGCACCACTCGGCAATCGAGCAGTTCAGAGCCAGGCCGATCCGGATCGCCGATTCGACTGCCCGTGCGTTGACGACCGGGAGCGAGCCGGGCAGCCCGAGGCAGACCGGGCACACCTGGGTGTTCGGCTCCGCGCCGAACACTGTCGAGCAACCGCAGAACATCTTGGACGCGGTGTTGAGCTCGACATGGACCTCCAGCCCGAGCACTGGGTCGAACGCAGCGACCGCCTCCTCGTACGGGACGGTTTCCTGGGCTTCTCCATGCCCCTCCTGTGGCCGCCGACGGGCCGGGCGGCCCTCAACAGGTTCCGCACGTGTGACATCTGTCATCCGATCACCGTCAGCTCCGGCACGCGATCCAGCAGTGAACCACCCCACTGTGCCACCAGGGCGCGTTCCAGGGCGGACCCGACCCGATACAACCGGTCATCGGCCAGGGGCGGTGCCATCACCTGGAGTCCGACCGGCAGCCCGTCCTCCGGCGCGAGACCGGCGGGGAAGGACGCGCTGGCGTTGCCGGCGAGGTTGGACGGAATGGTGCAGAGGTCGTTGAGGTACATAGCGAGTGGGTCATCCACCTTCTCGCCGATCTTGAACGCCGTAGTCGGTGCCGACGGAGAGACCAACACGTCGGCGGTCGCGAAGGCTTGTTCGAAGTCGCGAGAGATCAGCGTCCGCACCTTCTGCGCCTGCCCGTAGTACGCGTCGTAGTAGCCGCTGGACAAGGCGTAGGTGCCGAGAATGATCCGCCGTTTGACCTCCGCGCCGAAGCCCGCCTCACGCGTCGCTGCCATCACCTGCTCGGCGCTCGCCTCGCCGTCGTCGCCCACCCGTAGCCCGAAGCGCATGGCATCGAACTTCGCCAGGTTCGAGGAGCACTCGGCCGGCAGGATCAGATAGTAGGCGGGGAGCGCATAAACGAAGTGCGGACAGGACACTTCAATGATCTCGGCGCCGAGCTCAGCCAGCAGGTCGACGCATTCACCGAACCGCTGCTCCACGCCCGGTGCGTAGCCCTCCCCTCCCAGCTCCTTGACGACGCCGATTTTCATGCCCGTCACGTCGCCGGATCGGGCGGCACCGACCACATCGGGCACCGGGGCGTCGATCGAGGTCGAGTCCAGGGGATCGTGCCCGGCAATGACGGCATGCAACATCGCGGCGTCAAGGACGGTGCGGGCGCACGGACCCGGCTGGTCCAGACTCGAAGCCAGCGCCACCAGTCCGTAACGAGACGTGCCGCCGTATGTCGGCTTGACACCGACCGTGCCGGTCACGGCTGCGGGCTGCCGAATCGAGCCACCGGTGTCGGTGCCGATTGCCAAGGGGACTTCGAACGCGGCCAGCGACGCGGCCGAGCCGCCCCCCGAACCGCCCGGAATCCGGTCCAGCGCCCACGGATTGTGAGTTGGCCCGAAGGCAGAGTTCTCCGTGGAGGAGCCCATGGCGAACTCGTCCATGTTGGTCTTGCCTACGATCACCAGATCGGCGTCGAGCAGCCGCGAAGTCACCGTCGCGTCGTATGGGGGTATCCACCCCGCCAGGATCTTGGAACCGCAGGTGGTGGGCGCACCGGCGTAGGCCAGCACATCCTTCAGCGCGAGCGGAACACCAGCTAGCGGTCCGACCCGCTCCCCGTTGGCGATCTTGGTGTCGATTTGCGTCGCGGCACGCAGTGCCCGCTCACTGTCGATGTGCAGGAAGGCGTGGACCTCCGGCTCGACCGCCGCAATCCGTTCCAGGTGGGCGCGGGTGACCTCGACCGAACTGAGTTCACGTGATTTGATCTTTACGGCCAGA
The DNA here is from genome assembly GCA_963754965.1 of uncultured Actinomycetota bacterium. GTDB lineage: Bacteria > Actinomycetota > Actinomycetes > Propionibacteriales > Propionibacteriaceae > Microlunatus. The sequence continues at coordinate 274,288 of CAVWIA010000004.1, read as the reverse complement.
TCGACCGCCGACGACCGAATGATCTCGGTCACGCCTCCTCCCCAAGGATGCGAGGCACCCGGAACCGGTCGAGCTCGCTGGCCGGCGCACCCGCGAGCACCTGATCACGGGGAAGCGACGGCACCAGCACGTCGTCTCGGAAGACATTGGTCAGCGGCAGGGCGTGCGATGTGGGCTCGATGTCTTCGGCTGCCACGTCGGAGACTCGGGCGACCGACTCCAAGATCACCTCGAGCTGTGGGGCCAGGTGCTCGAGCTCCTCTTGGGTGAGCTCGATCCGGGCCAGCCTGGCCAGATCGGCCACATCGCTCGGGGTCAGTGCCACCGGTCCCGCCTTCCTTGTTGTCGGTGATCATCTTAGAGATCTGCATCCACCAGCCGGAATTCATTTCTGAGCCTGGGCCGTCTCCTCGAGAGGCCGGACAACGAAGCCGGTCTTGAGCTTAGGTGTGAAAAAGGTGGACTTGGGCGGCATCAACAATCCTTCTCGAGCAGTCCGTTGGATCTCGGCAACGCTGACCGGACGAATGAGCACCGCCGCGGCGGCGTTCCCCTTGGCCACCTCGGCCAACGTCTCGTCCAGTCCGTGCTGGTAGTCCACCGACGCCGGAAGGTCGGCGAGGGCGGCCTCCAGCCATGCACCGTCCAGGGCCCGGACGCCGTCGAAGGCACCGGGCTTCGCCGTGAGGCGCCAGGCATCGTGGGGGCCCACGAGCACTTGAAAGCCATCCGCCTCCATGGCCCGAAGTGTCTTTGGACCCGGCTGTTCGGTGACGGTCAGGTCGAAGTACCTGCCGAGCTCGGCCTTGAGCTCGGTCAGCGTGGTGTCGGCGTACAGCCGGTGGATCGCTTCAACACTCAACTGGTTCTCCACCAGCTCACTGACAAAGGTCAGGGTCTGCTCAGCGGGCGTGTCCGTACGTCCCGTCGCGGCACGTACCTCGTCGCGGTAGACCCGGCTGATCGCATACCGGTGGTGGCCGTCGGCGATCAGAACGTCGTCTGACGCGACCGCGGCGGAGATCGCGGCGATCCGTGTCGCGTCGGTCACCCGCTCCACGATGTGCTCGACACCGTCCTCGCGCACGGTGCCGATGACCTCGCCTCGTTCCGCGAGCAGCGCAGTGAGGCCGCCTGCAAGCGACAGGCCCCAGACCGGCGACAAGTTCGCTGCGGTAGCCCGGGTCAGGTCCAGGCGATCCGTGGACGCCTTCGGTGTGGTCCGCTCGTGGGGCAGCACCCCACCGGCTCGTTCGTCGACCACCTGGAGACCTCCCAGCACACCGGCAACATGGCGCGGAGTCCCGCTGGCGTCGGTGAACCGCAGACGATAGATGGTGAACGACGGCTGCGGATCGCGGACCAGCACACCATCACGGCGCCAGCGTTGCAGGAGCTCTGCCGCTAGGGCGTACCGGTCGGAACCTCCGCGTGGTACGTCGACATGGGAGATGTTGTACTCCGACCGGCTTTGGTACTCGGCGAGATCATCCTCGGACAGCACGTCGTACGGCGGTGCAACGAGGTCCGCCAGCCGGTCCGCGGCGTACCGCAATGCGGCAAAAGGCTCGAATCGAGGCACCACGTCAGGCTTCCACGTCGAGGCAGCCGGCGTCATGGTGTCCGCGGATCCGCGAGCTTGACATGTTCCCGAAACTTTCCAGTAATGCGAAGCGAGGAAGATAGCTACTGTGTTCTTGATGCGGGTGACCCTGCCGGACCGCCCGGGATCCCTGGGCGCCGTGGCCACCGCTATCGGTGGCATCAACGGGGACATCAACGCGGTAGAGATCGTCGAGAAGGGCAGCGACGGTCTCGTGGTCGACGATTTCATCGTCGACCTGCCGCCGAACCAGCTGCCGGAGACGATCGTTGCTGCCTGTCAGAACCTGGATGGCGTGCACGTCGAATGGATCTCGCGTTATCCCGAGGGTGGCGGCCTGCAGTCCGATCTCGAGGCGCTCGAGCGGATGACGACCGAGCCGGAACACGCCGCCGAGACGTTGGTATCGCTGTGTCCGGTGGTCTTCCGCTCGCACTGGGCCGTGCTGATCGACATGTCCGGCAGCACGGTACGTCCCACGTTCTCCACCACGCTGGCCCCAGACCTGACTGAGGACATCGTGGACCAGCTCGGGCCGTTTGACACCACTCACCGCATTCACCTGAAGTCGGATTGGGTACCTGGCTGGGGTGAGTGCACAGTCGTCGTCACACCACTGACCCGCGACCGGGTCATCGCCATCGGACGCCTCGGGGGACCGGCCTTCCTGGATTCAGAGATCGCCCGACTTCATCATCTCGCTGCGCTGATCAAGTAGCTTCACCGGTCAGCGGTACCGTCGCGCCATGGGCGTGTTCAGCTGGCCGGACTTGTTGGCGCTGCTGACCTCGGTTGGCTTCGGAGTCGTCTCGGCAGTGTTTCCGCTAGCCAACGCCGAAACCTACGTCGTCGCCTCCCAGGTTTCTGCGGTCGCCGGAGCCGTTCCCATTGCCATTGGTGTCGGACTCGGTCAAACGCTCGGCAAACTGCTGCTCTTCCTCGGTGTGCGACGTGGGCGGGACTTCCGGTTGATGCGGCGTCGACGTACTCCAGCGGTCAACCGTCCGATCGGGTCCATGCGAGCCCGCTTGAGGGCCTGGATCGCCTGGCTCTTGGCGCTGGTCGGAGATCCACGATGGGGGCTACCTATCGTGGGCGTGGCGGCCGTGATCGGACTGCCGCCGCTGTATGCGGTCGCCTTGCTCGCCGGAGCAACAAAGATGCGCGCGCTGTGGTTCGTCCTGGTGGCGGCGGCGGGGCGGATGACTCGCTTCGTGATCGTTGCTCTGGGGGTTGGAGGCCTGCAGGCCTGGCTCGTCTGAGCAGCCATACCATTTCACCCCGGCTACCCTGGCCCCGTGCCGAAGATTTTCAGCAACCTCAACCTGCACGGCACGACGCCCCCACGTGTGCAGCCGAGGCTGGGCGAATGGGGCCCAGAGAAGGTGCCGACGACGCGGGCAAAGAAGCGCATGCGCATCTGGGTTGGGTTGGCGCTGCTGGCCGGCATGATCGCAATCTTCCTGCTCGGTTGGTACGTCTATTACGCGATGACCGGCAGCTGGGGCTTCGGGATCGGCAAGGAGAAGCAGTTCTTCGGTTGGCTCGGTGCTCAGTTGGTCATCTCCTCGGGTCAGGAGTGACGGCCAGCACCGGTCGCACCGGAGGCTGCACGTCCGCCAGCAGGCGTTCCCTCCCTACCCCGCGGCGGCCACGCCAGCAGCGGCATCGGGACCGTCTTCGAGCAGGACACTGAACGCCTCGGCGCCCGACAAGACGGGCACCTTCAACTCGACCGCCTTGTCGTACTTGGACCCAGGCGACTCGCCGACCACGACGAAGGACGTCTTCTTGGAGACGGAACTGGCCACTTTGCCGCCGCGCGCGATGATCGCCTCGGCGGCCGTCTCTCGGGTGTATCCCTCCAAGGAGCCGGTGACCACCACAGAAAGTCCGGCCAGTGTTTGCTCCTGCAGCTGCTTCGGCTCATCCCGCATGACGCAGCCGGCGGCCCGCCACTTGCGCACGATTTCGCGGTGCCAGTCGATGGAGAACCACTCTGCGATGGTGGCCGCCATGGTGGGGCCGACGTGCTCGACTGCTGCCAGTTCAGCGGCCGTGGCCTCCGCGATCCGCTCGATGTCACCGAACGCCTGAGCCAGATCCGGGGCCGTTGAGGGTCCCACGTGACGGATGCTCAGTGCGACCAGGAACTTGGCGAGCGGCCGAGTCTTGGCCTCCTCCAGATTGAGCAGCAGCTTGTGGCCGTTCGCGGTCAACCGGCCGCTCGTCGTAATGAAGAACGGCGCTCGGAGCAGCGCCTCTTCGGTGAGGTCGAAGAGGTCCCCTTCGTCGAGCAGCAGCCTTGTCTCCAGCATCGCGGCAGCAGCTTGGTAGCCGAGACTCTCGATGTCGAGCGCCGACCGACTCGCCAGGTGGAACAGCCGCTCCCGAAGCTGGGCAGGACAGGAGCGGTGATTCGGGCAGCGCAGGTCCGCATCGCCTTCGCGTTCATAGTGCAGCTCAGTAGCGCATGCCGGGCACTGGGTCGGCATCACGAAGGCCCACTCGTCACCCGTTCGAAGCGCGACAACCGGACCCACGATCTCCGGAATCACATCGCCGGCCTTCCGCAGCACCACGGTGTCGCCAACCAGTACGCCCTTGCGCGCTAGTTCACTCGCGTTGTGCAAAGTGGCCATACTGACCGTGGATCCCGAGACTTGAACCGGTTCCATCACTCCGAATGGGGTGACTCGACCCGTACGGCCGACGTTGACATCGATCGACCGCAGCTTGGTGGTCACCTCCTCGGGCGGGTATTTGAACGCAATAGCCCACCGGGGGGACTTGGACGTCGACCCGAGCTGGTCCTGGACGGACCGCTCGTCAAGCTTGACCACCACACCGTCGATTTCGTGCTCAACCGAGTGCCGGTGCTCGCCAAAGTGCTCGATATAGCCCCACACCTCGTCCAGCGTCGCGACCAGCTTGCGGTGCCGGCTGACCGGCAACCCCCAACGCTCCAGCGCCGCGTAAGCCTCGGAGAGCCGGTCCGCGCGGTAACCGTCCAGGACGCCGAGACCGTGGCACACGAAACCGAGATTCCGCGAGGCTGTCACCTTCGGATCCTTCTGCCGTAGCGATCCGGCGGCCGCGTTTCGCGGATTGGCGAACGGCGGCTTGCCCTCGGCTACCAACGACTCATTGAGGGCAGTGAAGTCCTCCACGGCGAAGAACACTTCGCCCCGCACCTCCAGCACCGATGGCGCATCCTCGCCACCAAGCCGATCCGGGATGGTCTTGATCGTGCGGACATTCGCGGTGACGTCTTCACCGACCCGTCCGTCACCTCTTGTGGCCGCTCGAACGAGCCGCCCGCCTTCGTACACCAAGTCCAGCGCGAGCCCGTCCACTTTGAGTTCGCAAAGATAACCGGATTCCTCCAGCCGCTTGTCCCCCAGCTCGCGGATCGCCCGATGAGCCCAGCGGTCCAACTCCTCCCGGCTGAAGGCATTGTCCAGGCTCATCAGGCGCTGCAAATGCTCGACCGGCGCGAAGGTGGTGGACGGGGGCCCGCCAACCTGCTGAGTCGGCGAGTCCGGTGTCCGCAGCGCCGGGTAGCAGTCCTCCAGCTTGTCCAGCTCCCGCATCTTGGCGTCGAACTCACCGTCGGAGATGGTGGGTGCATCCAACACGTGGTAACGCCAACGAGCCTCGTTCAGCTCTTCAGTCAGCTCCGCATGCCGCGCTCGCCCTGCGGCGTCGGGGGCGGCGAGTTCGATGTCGGAGTGAACTGGTAACTCGGTCTCCTCAGCCACATTCAGCACAGTAGCGCCGAGTTCGGACAGTGACTGTGGGAACGGGCGAGGGCCCGCATTGTGCCGTAGCTCCTCCGGAGTTCAGTCGGCAAGCTGCTCGGTGACGATGACAGCCGCCGCGGAAATCGTCTGGAGCGCACCGACAGCGAGGTCAGGGCGTGCCGACGCGAGTCCGCACGCCGGAGTGATCACCACTCCGGCTGCGACGGGCGGCTCCAGGCCGAGATCGCGGAGGTGACGCAGCACTCGGCCGGCCACCTGGTCGGGGGCGAGCAGCAGCTGGTCCGTCGGTAGGGCACCGAGGCCGATCTGCACGCCATCCTCGAGACAGCTGCCGACCGCATCCCACGCGGAGGCAGAAACCTGATCGATATCGAGGTAGATGCCGTCGGCGCCGGCCTCCTGCAGAAGCAAGATCGGTGCGGCGGGGGCGCAGCAGTGCACGACCGCGGCAGCGGCGCCAGCAGCGCGAATGTGCGCCAGCAGTTCGCGCAGTGCTCCGCTCACCTCGGCCACATCGACGGCCGGATGGCGGGAAAAGCCGCTCGCCGTGGCGAGCGAACCGGCCAGTATCGCCGGCAGCGACGGCTCGTCGAGTTGCACCGTGAAATCGATCTCGGGCAGCCGCCGCGAAAGCTCGCCGATCATCGAGGCCACACCTTCGGCGAGCGACTGACCAAGATCGCGCCGGGCGCCCGAATCAGCGACCACCCTGTCGCCTCGCGGGCGTTCGACCTGAGCGGCCAGGGTCCACGGCCCGGCGACCGCGATCTTGACCGGTCCGGAATAGCCCTGGGCCAGCTCCTCGAGCAGATCGAGATCGGAGCGGAGGGTGCTGATGGCCAGCCGGTGATCACGACTCGAAGCGTCGGTCAGCCGCCAGCCGCCAGTCTGCAGGTCCGCCGAAAGCCCGGCGAGAAAGGCCGTTCCACGACCGATCAGTTCCGCGTACGGCCCACGGGCCGGAAGCTCTGGCAGATAGGGAAAATCGGGACACTCCGCGAAGGAGATCTTGATCGCCTCCGCCATGTCGGTGCCCGGCCAGGAACCTATCCCGGTGCTTCGGATCGGCCGAAGTTCTTGGTCCATGCGTCAGCGCGGCTCAGCGGTGCGATCCGGCGATGGTGGCGCTGCCGACCACTTTGGTACCGTCGTAGAGCACCGCGGCCTGCCCTGGAGCCACCCCGGCGACGGGCGCCTCCAAGCTCATCTCGAGCCGCTGTGCGGTGACAACGGCGTGCACGGCGACCGGCTCCGAGTGCGCCCGGAGCTGAACCAGGCCCGACCATCGCGCCGGCGGAGGGCTCGAGGTCCAGTGCGGCCGGATGGCATCGATCCTGCCGACCGCCAAGGCGCCTCGCGGGCCGACGGTGACGGTATTGCTGATCGGTGAGATGTCCAGTACGTACCGCGGCTTGCCGTCACCTGCTGGAGTGCCGAGGCGGAGCCCCCGGCGCTGGCCGACCGTGAACTGGTGGGAGCCTCTATGCTCGCCCAGCTTGGTGCCACGTTCATCGACGATGTCGCCTGGGCGCGCCCCTAACTGGCGATCAAGAAACCCAGCGGTGTCCCCGTCGGCGATGAAGCAGATGTCGTGACTGTCCGGCTTCTTCGCGACGGCGAGTCCGCGCGTCTCTGCCTCGGCCCGAACAGCGGCCTTCAGCGAGTTCCCGAGTGGGAAGAAGGAGCGCTGAAGTTGATCTTGGGTCAGGACCCCGAGCACGTAGGACTGGTCTTTGGCGCCATCGACCGCGCGGTGCAGCTCAACGCCTCGCTCGCTCCGCATCAGCTGCGCATAATGACCGGTACAGACCGCGTCGAAACCCAGGGCCAGAGCCCGGTCGAGGACGGCGGAAAACTTGATCTTCTCATTGCAGGCGACGCATGGGTTCGGGGTTCGGCCAGCGGCGTACTCGGCGATGAAGTCGTCCACCACGTCGCTCTGAAATCGCTCGGACAGATCCCAGACGTAGAACGGGATGCCGATCGCGTCGGCCGCACGTCGCGCGTCGTGCGCGTCCTCCTTGGAGCAGCAGCCGCGAGCGCCGGTACGGAACGATTGAGGGTTCTTGGACAACGCCAGGTGAACCCCCGTGACGTCGTGACCGGCGGCCACTGCGCGTGCGGCGGCAACGGCCGAGTCGACCCCGCCCGACATCGCGGCCAAAACCCTCACGCTGCGCCCTTCCGTGCAACTCGACCCGCTCGCCAACGCCGCGACACTCTACTCTGCGGAGCGCCCGAAGCGTCTCGGAGCTCGTCGCTTCGTCAGGCGACGGCTCCGGCCAGGCGGCCCCGCGCGACAGCGTCCGGCAGCGCCGCCGCCAGGGCGTCGATATCGGCTGCGGTCGATGTGTGTCCCAGAGAGAATCTCAGGGATGAGCGAGCCTCAGCCTCGCTGCCACCCATGGCGAGCAGGACATGGCTGGGTTGCGCCACACCCGCGGAGCAGGCGGAACCGGTTGAGCAGTCGATGCCGGCAGCGTCGAGCAAGAGGAGCAGGGCGTCGGCGGAACACCCGGGGAAGCTGACGTTGACGATGCCCGGCAGGGCGTCGTCGGAGTCTGCCGGTCCATGGAGTACAGCGTCCGGGACGGCAGCGAGCACTTCCATGATCAGCAGGCTGCGTAATTCGCGAACCCGCGCTTCCTCGGCCGGGAGCCTTTCGGTTGCGACCTCGAGGGCGGCGGCCAGCCCGGCGACGGCAGCGACATCGAGCGTGCCGGAACGAATGTCCCTCTCCTGGCCGCCACCGTGCAGGATGGGAGTCAGAGCGACATCGCGGCGGGCTAGTAGGGCACCGATGCCATATGGTCCACCAAGTTTGTGCGCAGTGAGCGACAGCAGGTCCAAGCCGCTGGCCGCGAAATCCACCGGTACGTGCCCGACTGCCTGTACCGCGTCACTGTGGGAGATCGCGCCATACCGAACGGCGACCGCTACTGCCTGGGCGATCGGTTGCAGGGTGCCCACCTCATTGTTGCCCCACATGATCGACACGACAGCAGTGGAGTCGGAAACGGCCTCCTCGAGTGCTGCCAGGTCGATTCGTCCGGTGCCGTCCACGCCGACCTGGGTGACGTCGGCCCCTACTTCACCCAGCCAGCCCACCGCATCCAGCACGGCGGAATGCTCGATTCCGGATGTCGCAACGCTCGTGCGCGTAGGGCTGGACCAGAACGCGCCTTTGACGGCAAGGTTGTCAGACTCCGTACCTCCGGAGGTGAAGATCACATCGGAGGGCCGAGCGCCAAGGCAGGCGGCAATCACCTCACGGGATTCCTCGACGACGCGCCGGGCGGCCCGGCCGGAGCCGTGCAGCGACGACGCGTTGCCGACCCTGGTCATTTGCCGCGTCATCGCCTCGATGGCCTGCGCGACCATCGGCGTGGTGGCCGCATGGTCGAGGTAGCTGCGAAGCACGGCTTCAGTCTGCCTCAGGAATCCATCATGTTCGTCGTCGAGTGATCTCCTCGGTCGTCGCCGGGAGAATCGTCCGGAGGTCGCCCACGATGCCGAGATCGGCGAGCGCGAAGATCGGCGCCTCGGGATCCTTGTTCACGGCCACGATCGCCTTGGACGTCTGCATCCCCGCCCGGTGCTGAATGGCGCCCGAGATTCCTGCGGCAATGTAAAGCTGCGGCGAGACCGTCTTGCCCGTCTGGCCGATCTGATATGCGTGGGGGTACCAACCGGAGTCGACCGCCGCTCGGGAGGCACCCACCGCGGCGCCCAGGGCGTCCGCCAGCCGTTCCACAGGGCTGAAGTCGCCCCCCGTACCGCGGCCACCGGAGACGACGATGGCGGCCTCTGTCAGCTCCGGGCGCCCGCTGGGCCGTTTCGGCTCGGACTTGACGATGCGGGCGCCCTTGGCCCGGTCCGAGATAGTCACGGCAGCCTGCTCCACCGCCGCTGCGGCAGGTGCGGACTCCGGGGTCACCGCGTTGGGCTTCACCGCGACTACCGGAACACGGCCGGTGACCGACGCCTGGACCGTCCAGCTGCCGGCGAACACCGATTGGAGTGTGGAACCGTCTTGCCCGATGTCGGTCGCGTCGGTGATCAGCCCGGAGTTCAGCTTGACCGCGAGCCGCCCCGCGATCTCCTTGCCTTCCGGTGTCGCGCTGAGGAGGATCGCGGCCGGGGATACGGCTTCGGCGACTTGGGCCACCGCTTCAGCCTTTGGTGCCACCAGGTAGTCAGACAGCGCCGGGTCGACGACGGACAGCACCTTGGAGGCGCCGTACTGGCCCAGCTGTTGCGCCGCGGCTTCGGCGCCCCCGCCCAGCACCACGGCGACTGGGTCGCCGAGCCGGCGGGCCAGGGTCAGCAGCTCGAGCGCCGGCTTGCCGGGCTTGCCATCGGCGAGTTCGGTGACAACGAGGACAACGGACATGATGTCCCCTTTCAGAGATACTTGCCGGCGATAAGGAAATCGGCGATCGCCGCTGCCCCTGATCCGCCCTCGTCAGTGATCACCTGACCGGCCTGCTTCGGCGGTCGTGGGGTCGTTTGCAGCACCTTCGTCAGGGCGGCGTCCAAGCCGACGCTGCTGGGATCGATGCCGAGATCGCCCAGCGTCCAACTCTCCACCGGCTTCTTTTTGGCGGCGAGAATCCCCTTCATCGAGGGATACCTCGCCTCACCGGACTGGTCCGTCACGCTGACGACCGCGGGCAGATCGGCCTCGACGGTGAGGCTTGCGGAGTCGGCGTCCCGCCGGATGGTGACGGTGTTCGCCTCCAATCTGAGGCTCGCCCCCAACGTCGCAGCCGGCCACCCGAGCCGCTCCGCGATCATGACCGGAACCACGCCCATGCCGCCGTCGGTCGAGGCCATGCCGCAGATCACCAGGTCCGGCGAAGCTTTGGCAATTCCGGCGGCCAGAACGGCGCTGGTCGCCAGGGCGTCGGAACCGTGCATCGCCTCGTCGTTGATGTGGATCCCGCCGGAAGCACCCATCTGCAACGCTCGCTTGATCGCATCCGCCGCATCGTCCGGGCCTAGGGTGAGCGCCACTACCTCAACATCGTCGTTTTCGTCTGCGATCAGCAATGCCTGCTCCACGGCATACTCGTCGAGCTCGGACAGCAGACCATCGGTACTCCCTCGGTCGAGCGTCCCGTCGTCGGCGAACCGGCGGTCCCCCGTGGCATCAGGAACGTGCTTCACCAGCACCAGGATCTTCATCTCCACCGACTCTCTCCTCGAGACTGGCCATCCATATTACTCACGAGTAACAATCGGCCCCTCCGCGCCTCCCCCCGGTCAAATAGCGCTCACACCTACCGCGGCGCCAAACGACCGAAGCGCTCGGTGGCGACCAGCTGACGGTAATAATCCTCCCCGGCGGCCGCACGGAAAGCTTCGGTTTGGCCGGCCTTAGATCGCCGACGACGACTCCCAGCTCCAGGAAGCGGGCGAGGTTCTGATCCAACGACTCCTGGGTATTGATCGACACGTGCAGCGCGCCAATGCCGGTACGCCGAACCGCCTCGAGTGTCCAGTGATGGACGGCGATGTGATCGGGATGGCCGGGACCCCAGGATTCGCAGACCCTCGGCCAGCTCGGCTTCGCGGATCGCCGCGAGCCGCTCCGGCGGCCAACGGACAGGGTCGGTTACGCCCAGCTCGCCGCGTGTCGCGGTTGCGCAAACCACCCGCGAGGCCGCCGCGGTTGCCACGGCCATGATGCCGCCGCACAGATAGGCCTCGTCGTCCGGATGCGCCCAGATGGACAGGATGGTGCCCAACTCCGCAATGTCCTGCCTGGCCATGACCGCAGTGTGGCAGCCCGCTACGGTCGGACGCCAAGAACCGTCACGTTTCAGCCGCGAGGCCCAGATCGAGTTGTTCACGAGCACCAAAACGGCTGCCATGCAGAAGCACGCGACAACCCTCAAGCACCCACTAATTCGGGCTCACGATGCCCCTTGCCGGGTGTTCTGCAGGCAGAATGACCGCATCATGCCCGTGTGCATCCCGTTCGGTTGCAGCACAGAAGACCACGACGAGATGAGAGTTTCATCATGAGTCCCACCGCTACGGCCCTGCCGGTGCCGGAGGATTCGTCGATTCTGGGTGCCCATATCCGCGACGGTGGCACGCTCTTCGCGCTGTGGGCGCCACGGGCGACCCGAGTGGAACTGGCGCTGGTCGCCGAAGACCGGAGCCAGCACAACTACGACATGACCCGCGCCCCCGACGGAGTGTGGACTGTGTTCGTTCCCGGGATCGGTGCAGAGCAGTGCTACGGCTACCGGGTGCACGGACCCTGGGATCCGGCCTCGGGCGCCCGATTCAATCCAGCCAAGCTCTTGCTCGACCCCTACGCCCGCGCGATCACCGGCGGCGTCGATTATTCGGGCCCGATTCTGGACCACGCACCGGGGTCGAATTACATACCGGACCCGACCGACTCCTTGGAGGCGGTTCCGCTCAGCGTCGTCGTACCCGAGAGCCCTCCGCCGACGCCAATCGCCCGTGCCACGCCGATCGCGGACAGCATCATCTACGAGATGCACGTCAAGGGCTATACCCAGCTGCATCCATCAGTCCCGGAGCATCTCCGCGGCACCTACGCCGGCCTTGCCTACCCAGCGGTCATCGCCCACCTGAAGGACCTGGGGGTGACCGCAGTCGAATTGCTTCCCGTCCACCATCACGTGTCCGAGCCCTTCTTGATCGGCCGCGGGCTTTCGAATTATTGGGGTTACAACACTCTTGGCTATTTCGCCCCGCACGCGGCTTACGGATCGGTGGGCACCCTCGGCCAGCAGGTGCCTGAGTTCAAACACATGGTTTCGGCACTGCACGACGCCGGAATCGAGGTCATTCTCGATGTCGTCTACAACCACACCGGTGAAGGGGGCCACGAGGGCCCGACGCTGTCCTTTCGCGGCCTGGACCACCTCGGCTACTACCGGTTGACCGACGATCAGCGCAACGACTACGACGTCACCGGCTGCGGAAACTCCGTGGACACCTCCGAGCCGGGCGTGCTGCGGATGGTGATGGATTCGCTTCGCTACTGGGTGACGGAGATGGGCGTCGACGGCTTCCGCTTCGACCTGGTGAGCACCTTGCTTCGGAACGAGCGCCATCACGTCGACCAGAACCACCCGTTCAAGATCGCGATCCGTGAGGACCCGGTGCTGAGCCAGGTCAAGATGATCGCCGAGCCGTGGGATCTCGGACCGTACGGCTATCAGCTTGGCGGGTTCGGCCACGGCTGGAGCGAATGGAACGACCGGTTCCGCAACTACGTCCGGGACTTCTGGCGGGGCAACACCCACGGCGTGGGCGAATTCGCTCAGCGCTTGACCGGTTCCCCGGACGTCTTCGACCGCGATGGCCGGGCCACAACGGCGAGCGTCAACTTCGTCGCTGCCCATGACGGTTTCACCTTGCGTGACCTGGTGACGTACGACGTCAAGCACAACGGTGCAAACGGCGAGTCCAACCGTGACGGCTCGGACGACAACCGCTCCTGGAACTGCGGCGTCGAAGGCGAGACCGACGATCCGCACATCACCGCCCTCCGGCATCGCCAGACCAAGAACCTGATGGCCACCCTGCTGCTGACCGCCGGCGTCCCGATGATCACGGCCGGGGATGAGCTCGGGCGCAGTCAGCAGGGCAACAACAACGCCTACTGCCAGGACTCGCCGATCTCCTGGGTGCACTGGGACACTCAGCAGGCCTGGGACGACTTGACCGAGCTGACCCGCAAACTGCTCCAGCTGCGGGCCGATCACCCGGTGCTGCGCCGGGAGATCTATCACCGCGGCGAGGACCTGCCCGATGCGAAAGGCCGGCCCTCCGGACGGCGCAATCTCGCCTGGTTCGGGGGGCCGAACGCCGAGATGACATCGGAAGAGTGGCAGGACGGCACCCGCCGGACGCTTGGTATGTACCTCGCCAACGACGACCCCCATCGGATCACCGACGAGGCATTTCTGATCTGGTTCCATGGCGGGAACGATGCGATCCAGGTCCATCTGCCCGACGGTCCCTGGGCGCACACGTATACTGTCGTGGCGCACACCGGGTTGGAAGGCGAGTTGCCGGAAGAGAAGATCTCCGCAGGCTCGACGCTGCAGATCCCCGGCCGTACGGTCGTGGTTCTGCAGGTCGACTGACGTCCTGGGTGAGTTGACACATGAACCGCCGGACCCGAGTGCTGGTCGAGATGGTCCGGCGGATGCCCCGCCCCGATCCGCCGTCTCCCCGCTATTTGGCGAGAGTACGTCGCGAGCTCCCGCAGCCAATCGCCCGACTGGTGTTGGGCCGGGTCGCCCCGCAGGTGAAGATCAGCGAGATTCGTATTCCGACGGCCGACGTGGCGTTGCGGGTTCGGATCTATCGGAGCTCCGATGACCACAGCCAAGAGCCCACACCGTTGGTCGTGAACTTCCACGGTGGCGGATTCGTCATCGGCAACCTCACGGCAGGCGACTGGCTCTGTGGCAATGTCGCTGCCCGGACCCGCGTCGTGGTGGCCTCGGTCGACTACCGGCTGGCGCCGGAATACCCAGCGCCGGTGCCCTTCCTCGACAGCTGGGCCGCGACCCAGTGGTTGGTGGAGCAGGCCAGCGAGGTGGGCGCCGACCCACTGCGCGTGAGCGTGATGGGCGAAAGTGCAGGTGGCACTCTGGCGGCCTTGGTTGCGCTGCAGTGGCGTGACCGGTGCCGCGCCGACCCCTCCTGGCCGAAGCTGGCCCGGCAGATCTTGACCTACCCCGCTACCGACCTGACCTTGTCCTCCGCTTCAGTCGGCACTCTCGTCGATGCGCCGATGCTCGGCCGCACTCAGCTCGACTGGTACGGCCGCTGCTACCTGCCGCAGGGTCTACCGTCCAGCATCGGCTACGACGACCCACGCGTCAGCCCGTTGTTCGCGAGCGACCACCGCGACCTCGCGCCGGCGCTGATCATCGCTGCCGGAGTGGACCCGCTCCGCGATGATGCGACTCGTTATGCCGATGTGCTGCGACGAGCGGGCGTGCCAACTCAGCTCGTCACCTATCCGGACGCCATCCACGGCTTCCTGGCCATCCCTTTGTTCGAGCCAGCCGCCCGCGAGGCACTGGACGTCATCGTCACCGAGCTAGGTGCCGGCTAGGGCTGATAGTCGGCCGAGGGCGGGGTAGGAAAGGTGGCCGGCAGGGCGGCGAGGCCCATCTCCGCCGAGCTGGCCAACAGCGGATGGTAGGGCACAACCCGTACGGTGTAGCCGATGGCTCCCGCGCGCCGCGCCTGAACGGAGCTTTCGTAGCGCCGCAGGCCGTCCTCGACCTCGACTCCATCGGGGAATGGGTTCACCCGGGGCTCGTAAAGCTGGTCGTCGCCGGTGACCCTTCCCGTGATGAGCTGAACCTCGATGTCGTCCGGACTCAGCTCGCCCAACCGGACCAGCGCGCTGACATGGATCTTCGCACCGACCTCGATTGCATCGGCGTCCAGCGACTCGACGTGATCGACGGCTACTCCGGGCCAGGCCGACCTGACCCCCCGCTTCCACTCCGCGAGTGCCCTGGCGCCTCCGACCGCCAGGTCGACCGAGTGCACTGAGACGGCCGCTGGCAGGTAGAGGTTCGTCACGTAGTCGCGGACCATTCGAGACGCGAGCACCTTGGGCCCAAGACCGGCGACGGTGTCCCGGATCATCTGCACCCAGCGCTCAGGCACCCCGTCGGCATCCGCGTCGTAGAAGCGCGGGACGATCTGGTTCTCGATGGTGTCGTAAAGCGCCTTCGCCTCGAGGTCGTCACGGCGCTCCGAATCCTCGGTCGCCTCGGCGGACGGAATCTCCCAGCCGAAAGCCGGCTGGAACCACTCATCCCACCAGCCGTCTCGGATGGACAGATTCGCCGCCCCGTTGAGAGCGGCCTTCATGCCGGAGGTTCCGCATGCCTCGTACGGGCGCAGCGGATTGTTCATCCACACATCGCACCCGGGATAGAGCGGCTTGGCCATCGACATGTCGTAGTCCGGGAGAAAGACGATGCGATGCCGCACGTCGGGATCGTCAGCGAATTGCACCATCTGCTGGATCAGCGCCTTGCCGCCCTCGTCTGCCGGGTGCGACTTGCCGGCGATGACGATCTGGATCGGGCGCTGCTCGTTGGTCAGCAACGCCTTGAGCCGGGCGGGCTCGCGCAACATCAATGTCAGCCGCTTGTATGAGGGGACCCGCCGCGCGAAGCCGAAGGTCACGATGTCCGCGTCCAGCACGGTGGTCGTCCACTCCGTAGCCACGCCACGGTGTGCACTGCTTTCGGCAAGCCGCCTTCGAGCCATCGCCACCAGGTCGGCGCGCATCTTGCGCTTGAGCTCCCAGATCGTGGCGCCGTCCAGCTGCTCCAGGGCCGCCCAGTCGTAGCCGTCGATCACCGTTTCCGACGAGCTGCCCGTCGGTGCCTCGAGGAGATCCAGGAGATCGCGATGAACCCAGGTGAGGTGATGCACGCCGTTGGTGATCGAGGTGATCGGTACCTCGGTCGTGTCGAAGTCCTCCCACAACCCCTGGAACATCTCGCGGGAGACGGCCCCGTGCAGCACGGACACCCCGTTCGCCCGCTGGCCCAACCGGAAGCCCATCACCGCCATGTTGAACTTGCTTGAGTCGCCACCCTCGTAGTCCTCGGCTCCCAGAGCGAGCACGCGGTCCAGCGGCACGTCGTCGAAGTTGCGGAACTGGTCGACGATCAGCTCGCGCGGGAACCGATCGATGCCCGCTGGCACTGGAGTGTGGGTGGTGAAAACGGTTCCCGCCCGCGTACGTTCCAACGCCGCGTCGAAACTCAGGCCCGACTCGATGTATTCCCGAATGCGTTCCAGGCCGAGGAAGCCGGCGTGGCCCTCATTGGTGTGGAACACCTCGGGAGCCGCCACCCCGGTGATCTTGCAGTAGGCCCGGATCGCTCGGACACCGCCGATTCCGAGCAGCACCTCCTGCGCGAGACGGTGGTCGGTGCCGCCGCCGTACAGCCGATCGGTGACCTCTCGGTCGGGGGCGTGGTTCTGCTCGACGTCGGAGTCCAACAGCAGCAGCGGCACCCGGCCAACCTGCGCCAGCCAGACCTGGGCGAGAAGCGTGCGACCGGTCAACGGCACCTCGATCCTCACCGGACCTTCGTCGTCGTGCAGCTGGTTCAGCGGCAGCGCATTGGGGTCGAGCAAGGGGTAGCGCTCCTGCTGCCATCCGGCCGCGTTGAGCGACTGGCGAAAGTAGCCCTGGCGGTAGAGCAGACCGACGCCGATGATCGGGACGCCCAGATCACTCGCCGCCTTGAGATGATCACCAGCCAGGATGCCGAGCCCCCCGGAGTACTGCGGGAGGACCTCGGTGATTCCGAACTCCGGTGAGAAGTAGCCGATCCCCTTGGGCGCAGCTGGGTTCTCCGCCGCATAGCCCTGGTACCACAGGTCGCCGGTCAGGTAGTCGGCCAGATCGGCCTGGATGACCTTGAGATTCTTCACGAACTTCTTATCCCCGGCCAGGCTTTGCAAGCGCTCGACCGAGACATCGGCCAGCAGCCGGATGGGGTCGCCGCCAGAGCCGTCCCACAGCTGCGGGTCGACCGAGCGGAACAGGTCCTGAGTATCGGGATGCCAGCACCACCGCAAGTTGTTGGCAAGATCACCCAGCGGCTTCAAAACCTCCGGCAAAACGGGACGAACGGTGAATCGACGTATCGCACGCACCCGCATAAGGTAGCGGCCCAACTCGCCGCCGGTTTTGGGCAGTCGTGCAGTGGTATGGAGTGGCTGAAACGGATCCGTCATGCCCTCTGCCGCGAACCGGGCCGGGCCGATAGGTTGGCCATCGTGACGGCAACCAAGCCAGGAACTCCGACAATGGACGAACCGCCACTGGGCACCCTGATCGACCGGATTCCGGTGACCAACGTTTCGCCGGTGATCGAGGGCGGCGCCTACGCGGCCAAGGCCACTGTCGGTGAGGCGATTACGATTCGGGCCACCGTCTTCCGGGAGGGACATGACGCGGTCAACGCGACGGTCGTGCTGACCGACCCGGAGGGCAGTGAGCGGCTCGAACCGATGCACCCCACGACCCCGCTCGGCTTCGACTGGTGGACGGCGTCGGTGACGCTGGAAACCGAAGGACCCTCGACCTTTCGAGTGGAGGGCTGGAGTGATCCCTGGGAGACCTGGGTCCACAACGCCGAGATCAAGATCCCGGCCGGCATCGACGTGGCCCTGGTCTGCACCGAAGGAAAGGCGCTGTTCAACTCCTCGGCCGACCGCGCACAAGCCGACGGGAATACCGCAGTAGCGACCAAGCTCAGGGCCGCCGCGGCCAGCCTGGACTCCGGGCAGCAGGTGGAGGACCGCCTCGAGATCGTCCTGGCGCCCGAGATCAGGGAGGCGATGCGCTCGTACGGTCCGCGTGAGATGATCTCCCCCACGCCGGACTACCCGATCTTCGTCGAGCGGAAGGAAGCGCTGTTCGCATCGTGGTACGAGTTCTTCCCGCGCTCTGAGGGCGCGCGCTGGGACGAGGAGAACTCCAGATGGATCTCCGGCACCTTCGATTCGTCCCACGAACGCATCGAGGCCGCCGCACAGATGGGCTTCGACGTCATCTACATCCCGCCGATCCACCCCATCGGCACGTCATTCCGCAAAGGCCCGAACAACACCCTGGCTCCTGGCCCGACCGACCCCGGCTCACCCTGGGCCATCGGCAACAAAGAAGGTGGGCACGACGCGATCCATCCCGATCTGGGCGACTGGAACGCCTTCGACCGGTTCGTTGCCAAGGTGAAGTCCTCCGGCATGGAACTCGCCATGGACTTTGCGCTGCAGGCATCGCCGGATCATCCGTGGGTCACCGAGCATCCGGAGTGGTTCTCCAAGCGCGCGGACGGGTCGATAGCGTACGCCGAGAACCCACCCAAGAAGTACCAGGACATCTACCCGATCAACTTTGATATCGACCCGAACGGCATCTACGCCGAAAGCCTTCGGGTGGTCAGGCTCTGGATGAGCCACGGCGTACGCATCTTCCGGGTTGACAACCCCCACACCAAACCGGTCAAGTTCTGGGCCTGGCTGCTGGCGGAGGTGCGCAAGACAGATCCCGACGTGCTCTTCCTGGCTGAGGCGTTCACCAAGCCTGCAATGATGCACATGCTCGGCAAGGTCGGCTTCCAGCAGTCTTACACCTACTTCACGTGGCGCAACGAGAAGTGGGAGATCGAGGAGTACATGAAGGAGTTGACCGCGGAGACGGACAGCTACTTCCGGCCCAACTTCTTCGTGAACACTCCGGATATCAACCCGATGTTCCTGCAGTTGGGCGGCAACACGGCGTTCACCATCCGCGCGGTGCTCGGGGCCACACTGTCACCCTTGTGGGGCATCTATGCCGGTTTCGAGCTGTTCGAGAACGCCGCGCTACAGGGCCGCGAGGAGTATCTCAACTCCGAGAAGTACCAGTATCGGCCTCGGGACTGGGCAGCTGCGGCCGAGAGTGGGGAGAACCTGAACCTGCTGCTCGGGCGGCTCAATCAAATCCGCCGAGAACACCCGGCCTTGCAGCAGCTGCGCCAACTCCACTTCCACCATGCTCCGCACGCCAGCGCCCTCGTGTTCTCCAAGCGCAGCGGCGACGACGTGGTGCTCGTGGTGTGCAGCGTCGACCCGCACAACATCGTCGAGACCGAAATCCACCTCGACATGGAGTACCTCGGTCTGAGCGCTCGGGATGTCTACCTGGTGCACGACGAGCTGACCGGCCAGACGTGGCGATGGGGTCAGCGAGCCTTCGTCCGGCTCACCCACGACGATCCGGCGCACATTCTGACCTTGATCCGGTACGGCAAGCGCAACCCGCAGGCAGGATAGGCATGGCGCCGATGCCGGATGGCAACGTAGCCGACCAGCTGATGCGCTATCTCACCGGCGCCCGCTGGTTCGCCGGCAAGGGCCGGCAGGCCGAACTTCACTCGATCACCCCTCTGCCATGGCTCACCCCGCCCGGCGCGTGGCCGGCCGTCCGGTTCGAAATCGCCGAGGTGGGCTACGGCGCAGATTCTGGGTCGGGTAAGCCCACCGAGCTCTACTCGCTCCCCGTCGCTTATCGCCAGGCGGCCGTCGGCTTGCTGAACCATGCCGAGATCGCTCGGCTTCGCGACCGGGATCTTGGCGAAGTGGTGGGTTATGACGCGACGCAGGATCCCGAAGCCTGCCGGGCGATCTTGAGCCAACTGCTCGACCGTGCGTGGCATCGGGAGCCCGAGACTCAGGTGCGCTTCCATCTCGGCGCCGCGGAGGGTCTTCGGGGCGATCTCGAGCCGCACGTCTATACCGGCCAGCAGTCCAATACGTCGGTGATGTTCGGTGATGTGGCCATGATCAAGGTGTTCCGCCGGCTTGAGCTGGGCCGGAATCTCGACATCGAAGTGCACGACGCCCTGAGTCGCTCCCACTCAGCTGACGTGGCACGGCTGTACGGCTGGGTGGAGGGCAGCTGGTCGCGAGACGGCGGCGAGACCCAGCACGCCGATCTCGCGATGGCGGTGGAGAGACTGACCGACGCCCACGACGGGTGGGGCCTAGCCCTGAACACCCTCCGCCAGGGGCACAGCTTCGCGACCGAGGCGGCGGCTCTCGGCAAGGCATTGGCCGAGACCCACCAGGCACTGCGCTCTGCGTTCCCAACCGCCCACCTGTCCGGAGCAACAGTGGCGGACGTGATGCGCGAGCGCCTCCACCGAGCAACGGACGACGCTCCTGCTCTTCTGCCGTACGCCGGCGGCCTGGACGAGGCTTTTGGCGAGCTCAGCGGGACGTCGTTGCCGGTGCAGCGGGTGCACGGAGACTTCCACCTGGGGCAGACCCTGCGCACGCCGAGCGGATGGAAGATCATCGACTTCGAGGGCGAGCCGGCGAAGTCGCTCGCCGAGCGGATGGCGCCGGACACCGTCTGGCGGGACCTTGCCGGGATGCTGCGCTCATTTGACTACGCGGCCGCCAGCGTGACCGGACCGGGCAGTGCAGGGTGGGCGGCGGAGTGCCGCTCGGCGTTCTTGGATAGTTACGCCGGCGGACCGGTCCAACCGGCCGACGCCGCGATACTGCGGGCGTACGAGGCCGACAAGGCGATCTACGAGGTCCTCTACGAGGTCCGGAATCGCCCGGACTGGGTCGGGATCCCGCTGGCGGCGGTGGCCACCCTGGTCGAAACCGAGAGTGATGGCACCAATGCCGAGGCGCCGCGACCTGGAGGCCGGTCATCGGCCCACACCCCCTTTGCGAGCGCATGAGAAAAGGAGCACAGATGGCATTCGATCCGAGCGGTGAGCTGACCGGCTGGGACCTCACCGGCTTCCACGAGGGTCATGACACCGAGTGCTGGAAGCGCCTCGGCGCGCACGAGATGACCATCAACGACTCCGAACGAGGACCCATCTTCGGCACGCGCTTCTCGGTGTGGGCGCCGAACGCGCAGGCCGTCCGGCTGATCGGCGACTTCAACTACTGGAACGGCGAGAACTCATTCCTGCAGCTGATTCCGGGCGCTGGCGCCTGGTCGCTGTTCGTGGAGGGGGTGAGCACCGGCAACCTGTACAAGTTCGAGATCCTCGGCTCCGACGGTGTCTGGCGGACCAAGGCCGACCCGATGGCGCGGTTCGCCGAGGCCGCCCCGCATACTGCGTCGATCGTCTACGAGAGCCAGTACGTGTGGAGCGATGACCAGTGGATGTGGTATCGGGGCGAAAGGAAGCTGCATGAAGAGCCGATCAGCATCTACGAGGTACACATCGGCTCATGGCGCAAGGGCCTCACATACCTCGAGCTGGCCAACCAGCTGGTCGAATACTGCAGTTGGCAGGGCTACACCCACGTCGAGTTTCTGCCGGTGGCTCAGCATCCGTTCGAAGGATCGTGGGGCTATCACGTCACCGGATATTTCGCCCCGATGTCACGCTTCGGCTCGCCCGATGAGTTCCGGCACCTGGTGGACGCCCTGCACCAGGCCGGAATCGGTGTCCTGATCGACTGGGTGCCAGGCCACTTCGCCACCGACCCTTGGGCTCTGGAGCGCTTCGACGGCACCGCACTCTACGAGCACGAGGATCCCCGGCTCGGCTGGCACCCCGACTGGGGCTCCTACATCTTCAACTTCGGGCGCAACGAGGTGAAGAGCTTCCTGATCTCCAACGCCTACTTCTGGCTGCACGAGTTCCATATCGACGGCCTGCGCGTCGACGCGGTGGCCTCCATGCTCTACCTGGACTACTCCCGTGATGCCGGCCAGTGGGTGCCGAACAAGTACGGCGGCAACGAGAACCTCGAGGCCATCGACGTGCTGCAGCGTACGAACGCGCACGCCTATGCCCGGGAGCCCGGGACGGTGCTGATCGCCGAGGAGTCCACCTCGTGGCCTGGCGTCACGCGGCCCGTCAATTACGGCGGCCTGGGCTTCGGCTTCAAATGGAACATGGGCTGGATGAACGACTCCCTGCGCTACATAGGGCGGGAGCCGGTCTACAGGCAGTACCACCACCACGAGATGACCTTCGCCATGGCGTACGCATATTCGGAGAACTTCATTCTGCCGATCAGCCACGACGAGGTCGTGCACGGCAAGGGTTCGATGTTCGAGCGCGTGCCGCAGGACGAGTGGCGCAAGTTCGGAACCCTGCGAGCGTTCTACGCTTTCATGTGGGCCCATCCCGGCAAGAAGCTGCTCTTCATGGGCACCGAGTTCGCCCAGCGCCGCGAATTCTCAGAGGCTCGCAGCATCGACTGGGGCGAGAGCGCCAACTGGGGACATCGCGGAGTCCAGCGGCTGATCAAGGATATGAACGCCATCTACCGCGAGCATCCGGCGCTCTGGAAGCTCGACACCGACGCGTCGGGATTCTCCTGGATCAACGCGGATGATCGCGGCGGGAACGTATTCTCCTGGCTTCGCTTCGATGGCGACGGCCAGATGATCGCGTGCGTCACGAACTTCTCCTCCGAGCCCCGACCAGACTACCGGATAGGCCTGCCCTCGATCGGCGTGTGGAAGGAGATCTTGAACACCGACGCCGACGTCTACGACGGCACTGGGAAGATCGGCAATCTCGGCCAGGTTGTCGCGACCGAAGTCCCCGCCCACGGATTCCCGGCGTCGGCCGCCGTGACCATCCCCCCGCTGGGTGCGGTGTGGCTGCGGTTCGAGCCGGTGCTCGACGAAGAACAAGAAGAGCCGGAGAAAGCGGCGGCCGGCGTCCGTGCCAGGGCGCGGAAGGCCTCACCCCGACGGTCGATCTCGGAGTCCGAGTCGGAGTCCGGGTCAGCGCGTCGCCGAACCCCCTCGACAGAGACGGGGGCGGAGAAGACTGCGGAGCCAGGTGGGGCCGACGAGACCGCCGGCCCCGACGTCGACGAGATCGAGGCGGCAACGATTCAACCGGCGCCCCGGGTGCCCCCCCGTACCTCGGAACCGCCCCGGGTGGCCCCCCGTACCTCGGAACCGCCCCGGACGGAGCCCGGCAGGTCCGCTAACCAAACTTGAGGGGTGACCGAACTCGACCTTCGGGTGGTCGCCGGGGACGGCGGCACTGCCATAGTTCACTGGGACAGCACGCTCGACACTGAAGTCCTGGTCGAGGGAGGGCTGATCGAGGCCATCACGTCCGTCGCGGAGCATGCGCTGCGCGAACAGGGCCTCCGCCGGCTCGAGGTATCGCTGCCGGCCGGTGATCGGGTCGGTCGGCGCGCGGTGCTGCGCGCAGGATTCCGCTGGGAGGGCCTGCGCAGGGAAGCCCTGGAGCTGCCGGACGGCTCGTACGGTGACGTGGCCATCTTTGCCCGGCTGGCCGATGATCAGGTGGGTGGCCCCACCGGCTTCTCCGGCGTGATGAATTCGGCACTGCCCCGCAAGCGGCTCATCGCCCACGTGCTGATGTGCGACGCGAAGGGCAGAGTGCTGCTGTGCGAAACCCAGTTCAAGGCCGACTGGGAGCTGCCAGGCGGCATTGTCGAGCCATCCGAGTCACCGCGGCTAGGCGCGATCCGAGAAGTTCGCGAGGAACTTGGTATCGATCTCGACGTCGGCCGACTGCTGATCGTGGACTGGATGCCGCCCTATCTCGGCTGGGACGACGCCATCGAAATGATCTTCGACGGCGGGACGGTCGGGGAGGACGAGCTGGCCACTTGGTCCTTGCAGCCGACCGAGATCCGCTCAGTCCGGCTCTGCACCCTTTCCGACGCCGGACCGCTCGTCACTCCGCTGGCCCACCGCCGGCTCACGGTTGCGCTCGGTCTCGCATCTGACGAGACGGCGTACCTGGAGAATGGCCAGTTCGCCTGAGCCGACATCGAAGACATCTCCAAGGAACTGGCGGTACGTCCTGAGTTGAGGGTTAGCAGCACCGGTAGCCCGACCCCACGTCAAGGTTTCAGAAGAGCGCGGCCATCAGTTCACGGCGCGCGCGCAGCACACGCTCGTCGCCGTTACCGAGTATCTCGAAGAGCTCGAGCAGCCTCACCCGGGCGGTGTTCCGGTCGTCGCCAGAGGTGTCCCTGATCAGCTGAAGAAGGCGATCAAAGGCTGCGTCGACCTGACCGGTCAGCATCTCGACGTCCGCCGCGGCAAGCTGGTCGTCGATGGCATCCGATGTTGTGGCCCGGGCGAGAACCGCCTGCGGGTCGACTGCCGAAGCACGTGCCAGCAGGCCGACCTGAGCCTTGCCGGCCTTTGCCTCGGCGTCATTCGGATTCGCCTCCAGGAGCTTGTCGAATTCAGCCACCGCGGTGCTGAAGTCGCCCTTCTCCAAGGCTTCATCGGCGGCGGCGAAACGCGGATCGGCCACCGGCTCGTCCGACGGGTCGTCCTCAGTCGCCGTGCCGCCCACCGGATCGGCCCGGCCGACGATGCCGTTGGCGACAGCCGCCTTGAGCAGCTGCTCAATGTAGGTGTTGGCCTGCTCCTTGCTCAAGACGCCCTGAAAGAGCGGGGCGATCTGGCCGCTGATCACGGCGACGACCGTCGGTACCGCTTGGAGTGCAAGAGCCTGCACGATCCCCGGCGCGGTGTCGACGTTGACCCGGGCGAGCAGGAATCGACCTGCGGCCTCCGCCGCCAGCGCAGCCAGCGCGTCGGACAGCTGCTGACCAGTGGACACCCGGGGCGAGTAGAGCTCGACAACCACCGGGTGTTTGATCGACTTGCGGATGACCTCGGCTTCAAAGGTCTGCTCGTTCACATCGATCACGTACGAGGCACCACCTGGCGCCCCGCCCGTCGTGGCTGCCCCGGCCTGCTTGGCCCGCGCCGCCATCTGGGACAGGTCGACCGCGCCATGGCGGCTGAAACTCGACGAACTCATGCCTGTCATCCTGTCAAAGCCGAGGCAAAGCTCAGGGACGGGCCCGAGCCGCGGACGATGGACGAGGAGTGGGCACTTTGTTCACCCACTCCCCACCGGGAGATCCTGATCGGCAGAATGTCTGCTATGGCTCACCCACGCGCCGGACAGCCGGCATTGCCCGAAGACCTGATCGACGTCGACGCAGTGATCAGTGCCTACTACGACCGGACGCCGGATCCGGAGAATCCCGACCAGCAGGTCTCCTTCGGCACCTCAGGGCACCGTGGGTCCAGCCTCGATACGGCGTTCAATGACGCGCACATCGCGGCCACCACGCAGGCCATCGTGGAGTACCGAGCGAGCCAGGGCATCACCGGCCCGCTGTTCATCGGCAAGGACACCCACGCTTTGTCCAAGCCGGCGTGGACCACCGCCCTCGAGGTGCTGTGTGCCAACAGAGTGGCGGTGCGGGCTGAGGGAGACGACGACTACACGCCCACGCCGGCCGTGTCCCGGGCCATCGTGGTGTACAACTCCGATGCAGGACCTTCGACGGGCGCCGGGCAGCGCAGCGCGGACGGCATCGTCGTGACGCCGTCGCACAATCCTCCGCGTGACGGTGGCTTCAAATACAACCCTCCGCATGGCGGCCCGGCCGACACCGACGCGACCAGCGTGATCGCCGCCCGCGCCAACGCGTTGCTCGCTGATCCCTCGGCGATCAACCGGACCCCCTACGATCAGGTCGCCTCGCAGATCGAGAGGTTCGACTATCTCGGTCAGTACTGCGAGGACCTCAAGTACGCGCTCAATCTTGACGCCATCCGCGAGGCGGGCGTCCACATTGGCGCCGACCCGATGGGCGGGGCAAGCGTTCAGTACTGGGGCTACATCGCCGACCGGCTAGGCATCGACCTCACCGTCGTCAACTCGCGAGTCGATCCCCAGTGGTCCTTCATGACCCTGGACACCGATGGCAAGATCCGGATGGACTGCTCCTCGCCAAACGCTATGGCCAGCTTGATCGGCAACAAGGACGCGTACGACATCTCCACCGGGAACGACGCCGACGCCGACCGGCACGGCATCGTCACGCCCGACTTCGGATTGATGAATCCCAACGCGTACCTGGCGGTCGCGATTCAGTACCTCTACGCCAACCGCACCGGATGGCGTACGGACGCCGGCATCGGCAAGACCCTGGTCTCCTCGTCCATGATCGACCGGGTGGCCGCCGGCCTGGGCCGGACGCTCGTGGAGGTTCCGGTCGGGTTCAAGTGGTTCGTGCCAGGACTGCGGACCGGAGAGATCGGGTTTGGCGGCGAGGAGTCAGCGGGCGCATCGTTCCTCGCCTTGGACGGCAGCACGTGGACCACTGACAAGGATGGGATCCTCCTCGCGCTGCTGGCGAGCGAGATTCTCGCGGTGACCGGCAAGTCCCCGAGCCAGCTCTACGCCGAGCTGGAGGCCCAACACGGCTCTCCGGCCTATGCGCGAGTGGACGCGCCGGCCAACCGGGAGCAGAAGGCAAAACTCGCCAAGCTTGACCCCTCTGCTGTGACAGCGAATGAGTTAGCCGGCGAGCCGATCACCGCGATCCTCACCCGGGCGCCGGGTAACGATGCCGCCATCGGTGGTCTCAAGGTGGCAACCGAGTCCGCCTGGTTCGCCGCTCGTCCGTCGGGCACCGAAGACGTCTACAAGATCTACGCCGAATCCTTCCGAGGCCGCGACCACCTCGCCGAAGTTCAGGAGGCTGCGCGAGGCGTCGTTTCCGCGGCTCTCGACAGCTGACATCAGCCAATGTGTCGATCGGCGGTGGCCGGTCCTGGCGAACAAACCGGAAGCACTCTCGGCCGATCGGTGCCTGGCACCCCAGCGATTTCACTCAGCTCGACCGGATCGTCAGCAACCTGGTCGTGGCTAGCAGCGCGAATGATCAAGCCACCTGTTTTGATGCCCGGGACGCCTGTGGCAAGGCCTGAACGTCGCTGAGCTCAGACCGCGTGGCGCCAGCGTTGTCACCACGCCGACTCAGAACCTGGCCGGCTCACGGTATTCTCCCCACTCGGCGCGGAGAGCGTTGCAGATTTCCCCCAAAGTGGCCTCCGCGCGCGCCGCGCCGAGCATCGCCGGGATCAGGTTCTGATCCGTGCGCGCAACCTGGATCATCTCCCCGAGAGCTGCGTCAACGGCCGACGAGTCGCGAGACGCACGACGCTCGGCGAGCACCCTTCGCTGTTCCAGCTCGACCTCGTGGCTGACCCGCAGGATCTCCAGTTCGCCGGTGACCGTGGCCGTGTGGGCGTTCACTCCGACGATCGTCTTTTCTCCCTTCTCGAGTTGCGTCTGATATCGGAAGGCCGCATCAGCGATCTGGCTGGTGAACCAACCCTCCTCGATCCCCAGCAGCAGTCCGGAGGTGATGGGGCCGATCTGGCTGGCCGCGGCCTCCGAGCTGTCCCATCTCGATGATCTTGGCGAAGATCGCTTCGGCCTCCGCCTCCAGGCGGTCGGTGAGTTCCTCGACGAACCAGGAACCGCCGAGCGGGTCCGCCACGTTGACGACACCCGTTTCGTCGGCCAGCACCTGTTGGGTACGCAGTGCGATCTCAGCCGACTGCTCGGTCGGCAGCGCCAGCGTCTCATCGAGCGCGTTGGTGTGCAACGAGTTCGTGCCACCCAGGACTGCGGCCATGGCCTCGACGGCCGTCCGTACCACGTTGTTGTACGGCTGCTGAGCGGTCAACGAGACCCCTGCGGTCTGGGTGTGGAATCGCAACGACTGGGCCCGAGCAGTCTTGGCCCCGAACCGGTCCCGCAGCCACCGAGCCCAGATCCGGCGGGCAGCCCGGAACTTGGCGATCTCTTCGAAGAAGTCGATATGGGCATCGAAGAAGAAACTGAGCCCGGGCGCGAAGCTGTCCGGGTCGAGCCCGCGCGAAAGCCCCAGCTCGACGTACCCGAAACCGTCGGCCAGGGTGAACGCCAGCTCCTGCGCGGCCGTCGAGCCTGCCTCGCGGATGTGGTACCCAGAGACACTCAGCGGCTTGTACGCCGGCACCTGAGCAACGCAGTACTCCATCAGATCCCCGATTAGACGCAAGTGCGGTTCGGGGCCGAAGATCCACTCCTTCTGGGCGATGTACTCCTTGAAAATGTCGGTTTGGAGCGTGCCGTTGAGGGTCGCGGGGTCGACCCCTTGGCGCTCGGCGGCCACCACATACATGCAGAAGAGCGGCACGGCGGGACCCGAGATGGTCATCGAGGTGGTGACGTTCCCCAGATCGATGCCGCCGAACAGCAGGTCCATGTCCGCGGCCGAGTCAATCGCCACCCCACAGTGGCCGACCTCGCCCAGGCTTTGAGCCTCGTCGGAGTCTCGGCCCATCAACGTCGGCATGTCGAATGCCACGCTGAGACCGCCACCCCCCGCGTTCAAGATCATCTTGTATCGAGCGTTCGTTTGCACCGCGCTGCCGAATCCGGCGAACTGGCGGATGGTCCAACCGCGGCCGCGATAGCCAGTGGGATACAGCCCGCGAGTGAAAGGAAATGCCCCTGGCCACCCGATGGTGTCTAGCCGCGGGTCGAGCGCGTCCTCCGGCGGCCCGTACACCGGTTCAAGTTCCACGCCGGACAGCGTGCTGAAGTCCCGATCCCGCACTTGGCCTCTGCGCAGTGCCGCCTCGTAGGCCGCTGCCCACTCGGTCGCGGCCCGAGCGTCCAGGCATTGCCACGCAATAATCCTAGGACTCCCTAATAAAGCTCGTGGCCAGATCAGCAGAGGGCGACCGACACGGCCTCAGAAGTCGCCGGCTGACGCCCGTACGGGCGTGAGGAGATCGGTCAGCCGAGCGCAGTCCGCCTCCTCCATGGACCCGAGCGCAAATTGGGCTCGGACGATAGCGTCCGTGGCTTGCGCGAGAACGGTCCGGCCCTCCGGAGTAATCGATGCGAGCACTGCCCGACCGTCCTCGGGATGCGGCGTGCGCTTGATCAGCTCGGCAGCCTCCAGTCGCTTCACCAGTGGCGTGACCGACGTGGCGTGGACCTGGAGCCGCTCCCCGATCTTGCCCAGCGGGAGCGATCCGCGGCGGGAGAAAGAGAGCAGCACCAAGACTTCGTACCGTGCGAAGGTCAGACCCAGCGGTCGCAGCAACTCGTCGAGTTCGGTCAGGATCAGCTGATGCACCCGCATCAGGGAGGTAACCGCCCGCATCCGCGGCGTCTCGTCCCAACGAGCAGACCACTGACGCGCAGCCTCCTCGATCGGGTCGAAAGCCAGGCGATGCCGTTCTGCCGTGGTCATGTGCCGTCGTCCTCGGCCGGCCGCGCTGCCGTCGCCCGGAGTCCAGCTCGCTGCATCGTCTGCTGCAGCTCGTGATCTCGCTTGTCGATGTTGGCGACGTAACGGATCTCGCTCAGGCCTTGGACTTGAGCAGCCGATTCGAACACGAAGTGACCGTAGTTCAAGATCCTGCCGATCAAGGGCTTCTTGACCGTGATGTCCAGGATCCGGCTCAGCGGCACGGTTGCCCGCTGAACGTCCAAGATGCCGTGCACCCGGAAGACCCGCTGATTGGTCACCACGAAACGATCACGGTACTCGTAAAGAATCCGCCACAGCGCTTGTCCGCCAATCACGGCCGCGACGATGATGATCAGCCAGAACACCGTCGGATCGATGACCCACGCGAACGGAATCAAGGCGAGGGCAATGCCGAACCTGACCCACGGCCACGCGGTCGCCGGCCACGCTTTGTGCACCTCATAGACCACGTACTCGCCCAATCCCCGCAGGAGGTGACTGCTCGATGTCGGGGTTGAGCCAATCGATCAGACTGGCCAACGGCCTATCCAGTCAGGTTTGCAGAAAAACACCAGCAGCGAATTGAACGCCCTGGCGAGCGCACCGAACACCGCGCGGACAGCATTCGCCGCGCCCACTGGTTGATTGATCAAGTAGAAGAGGAGAAACAGGGCAAACAGGGCACCCAGGATTCGTCATCCCCATTTCATCTCGGCTCATCACCCCTCTCGCCCCGGATTGCTGTGGCCGGTCGTAGTGGGATGCCCCGAGGCTTCCCGGACTACTCCTTTCTACCCCATCGGACCCATGTTTAACTACCGCCACGCCGACCCCAACTTGGCCGGCTGATGGGTATCTACGGGAGCGAGTAGCTGCTCCGCTGCTGTGAACACGTCGAGTCGGCCATCCCGGACGGCTCGAGCAAGCCGCTCAATCTGGCTTCCGCGCTCGAGCGTGTAGTGCTGTCGCACCTTGGCCAGGAGCAACGACTCAACCTGGCGACGAGCCTGCGCCAGACGGCGCTGCTGCCAGCGACCCGAGGACTCCGCTTGGCTCCGGAAAGCCTCGAGCGCCCCGAGTAGGGCAGGGATGCCCTCCTCCGTGATTGCCACGAGCGACAACACAGATGGCTTCCAGTCCCCAGTTTCGCGCTCGCCCAATGAGATCATCGTGCGAAGCTCGCGAATCACCGCGTGCGCACCCTCGCGATCGCTCTTGTTCACCACGAAGAGGTCACCGATCTCCAGAATCCCGGCTTTCGCGACTTGGATCCCGTCCCCGGCACCGGGAGCCAGCAGCACGACCGTGCAATCGGCAACGCCGGCGATCTCCACCTCCGACTGGCCCACTCCGACGGTCTCCACGATCACCTCGTCGCAGCCGGCCGCATCGAAGACGCGCAGGGCCGACGGTGCAGCGACAGCGAGCCCGCCGAGGTGCCCGCGGGTGGCCATCGAGCGGATCAACACCTCACTGTCCAGAGCATGCTGCTGCATCCGCACTCGATCGCCCAGCAGCGCGCCACCGGAAAACGGTGAACTGGGATCCACCGCCAGCACGCCCACTCGGCGGTCGTCGCGCCGGATGGCGGCAACCAGCGCCGCAATCGTGGTCGACTTGCCGACCCCTGGTGGACCGGTGACTCCCACCACCATGGCGCGGCCAGCAGTGGGTGCCAGCGCCTTCATGATCGTCGGCAGTTCGACCGCAGAGTTTTCGATCAGGCTTATCGCGCGACCCACCGCTCGCGGTTGCCCTTCACGAATGGCGGCCAGCAGCAACTCCAGACTGTCGACATCTGCCACGAGTCAGCCGGCAGCGCGCGCCGAGGGAACCGACAGGATCAGTGCGTCTCCTTGGCCCCCGCCACCGCAAAGCGCGGCCACCCCGGAACCCCCACCACGCCGGCGCAGGGCAAGGGCAAGGGTCAGCACAAGGCGCGCCCCAGAGGCACCGATCGGGTGTCCTAGGGCTATGGCGCCGCCGTTGACGTTCACTCGCTCGTCGATCTCGCTCGCCGATAGTCCTAACGCCCGAGCACTCGCGACGCCAACGGCGGCGAACGCTTCGTTGATCTCGATCAGGTCCAGATCCGTGATTTCGATCTGCTGCTTCTTGCAGGCCAGCGTGATGGCATTCGAAGGCTGAAGCTGCAACGAAGAATCAGGTCCGGCGACCTGCCCGTACGCTCCGATCTCAGCAATGGCAGAAAGTCCCGAGACGCTCGGCTGCCGGCCTGCTCGCGACCACAACTGCCGCCGCGCCGTCCGAGATCGGACTGGACGAACCAGCGGTTATCGAGCCGTGCTTGCTGAATGCCGGCGGAAGGGTCGCCAGCGATTCGACGGTGGCCCCCGAACGAATACCCTCGTCCGTGGTGACGACGACATCCTCCCCACGTCGCTGCGGTACCCGGACCTCGACGATTTCCTCGGCCATCACGCCAGAGTTGGCCGCGGCCGCGGCTCGCTGGTGGGACCGAGCAGCGAAGGCGTCTTGATCCTCACGACTGACCAGGTGCTCGCCGGTGTTGCAGCTCTCGGTGAGTGAGCCCATGGCCTGGTCGGTGAACACATCCTCCAGCCCATCGCGAGCCATGGAATCGATCAAGGTCACATTGCCGTATTTGTAGCCGCCCCGCGATCCCGGTAAGAGATGCGGCGCGGAGGTCATCGATTCCATACCGCCAGCCACGACAATGTCGCACTCGCCAGCCCGGATCAGCTGGTCCGCGTACGCAACCGCGGCGAGCCCCGACAGACAGACCTTGTTCACCGTCATCGCTGGAACCGACATCGGGATGCCGGCCTTGATGGCAGCTTGACGCGCCGGGAGCTGGCCGGCCCCCGCCTGGAGCACCTGACCGAGAATCACGTAGTCGACGTGGTCGGAGGCCACCCGGGACCGCTCCAGTGCTCCGGCAATGGCGATTCCGCCGAGATCGGTAGCAGCCAAACCCTGAAATGCGCCGAGCAGTTTACCTATCGGAGTCCGAGCTCCACCGACGATCAGCGATCCCATCTCTCTCCTCCTTGAACCCCGGCGGCGACCCGCCACTTTGCGCCTCGCCGTCGCTCACCAGTCTGGCACTCTTGAGCCATGAGTTCCGGCCGCGCCGACCCAGGAATGATCTTGAGGTCGGTCGACCATGTCGGAATCGCCGTACCCGATCTGCAGGCGGCGATCGAGTTCTATACCTCGGTGCTCGGCATGCGCCTGGTCCATCGCGAGGACAGCCCCGACCATCAGGTCAGCGAAGCCATGCTCGCGCCGGCGGACCCGGGTGCCACCGTCATCGTTCAACTCGTCGCACCACTGAGTGAGCACTCGCCCCTCGACCCGATTCCTTGACCGAACTGGGCCAGGCGTGCAGCACCTGGCGTTCCGCGTGTCAGATGTCGAGCACGCCGCGGCGGAATATCGCCGCCGAGGTCTGCGGCTGCTCTATGATTCACCAAGACCCGGAACCCGTGGCTCGCGCATCAACTTCGTCCATCCGAAGGACACCGGTGGGGTCCTTCTCGAACTGGTCGAGGCAGCCGAGGAGTCCACTCAGGGTTAGCGCGACGGTGTCGCGCGGCGAGGACGGATGCGAGCCCATGGAAGGATTTCAGCAGTGAACGCACCGGACGACACAGGCCTTGGCCTGTTCGACGATACGGCCAGCGCGGTCGGCAACTTCCCCACAGCCTTGCGGGGGTATGACCGTACGGCCGTTGACGACTATGTACGAACGCTGGAGAGCAACGTCGTGCAGTCCCGCCGGCAGGTCGCATCCCTCGAGCAACAGATCAACTCGCTGCAAGATCAACTCCAGGCTGCGGGCAAGACAGTCGGCGGAGTCGACTATGCAGGCGTCGGCAGTCGCGCCAATGACATCCTGCGGCTCGCGCAGGAGCAAGCCCGCGACATGGTGGACAACGCCAAAATGGAGGCCGAGAAGGTCAAGGAGGCCGCCCGCCGCGAGGCAGACTCGCTCCGGACCAATGCGGCACTTGAGGGCAATAACTTGAAGTCGGGCGGCGTCGCCGAAATCGATCAGCTCCGAGCCCGGCTGCACGGCGAAATCCAGGGCCAAGCCCAGAAGGCCAAGGAGGAGGCCGCCGCCCTGCTGGCTGCCGCTCGTCGGCAGGCGGAGGCAGCTCGCAGGGAAGCCGAACACGAGGCGCAGACAATTCGTCAGAACGCCCATCTGGACACTGAAAACCTGCGGCGGACCGTGGAGAGGGAGACTGCGGAAGCCCGGCAGCGGATGGCCGTCGAGCGAGAGTCGGCCGCCGCCCAGCTTCGCAAGAGTCATGAGGAAGCGAGTGCCCGCACCGCCATCCTGCTGGCCGAAGCAACCAAACACCATGAGCAGTCGGCGTCACGGCTGGAGGCCGACATCAGCAAGGCATCTCAGATCCGCACCGAAGCCGTCGCAGAAGCCGAACAGATGAAGCTCCAGGCCGCGAAGGAGTCCGAGGAGCGGATCGAGACCGCGAAGAAGCAGGCGGCAGGCATCAGTGAGCGAACCCAGCAGGAGTTCGCCTGGCGAAAGCAGCAACTGCGCCGCGAGACCGAGCTGCTACACGAGCGCAAACGGGCCGTGCTCCACCAGTTGGCGAGCCTTTCCGCCCTGGCCGAGGAAACCGCGCAGTCCTTCCCTGAGTTGGAGGACCCCACCGAACTGGAGCGCGAGCAGGGAGACCAGACAGTCCTGCGTCCGTCGAATCTGGATCCGTCCTTGCCGAAGGGGGGGCTGGGCGGTGGCCCGAAGCAGTCGCCCGCCAACGCCAAGGGTGCCGACAAGCAGGCTCCGGTCAGGCCGGCGAAATCGGCCGAAGAACCCAAGGCCGACGGTGACGCAACGGTCACGACAGCATCAGACGCCCCGGCGGGAACCCAGCGCCTGGCCGGCAAGGCGGAGAACAAGAACTCCTAGGTAGCCGTGTCCGACTCCGGCGAGCTGGCGGCTCTGCGACGGCGGGCCGATTCGGACGCGCCCATGTCGGTCGGCAGTGCGAAACTCGAGGCTCAGCGGCTCCTGGCAGCCGCCCGAGCAGAGGCGGCAGCCTTACTATCCTCGGCTGAGCAGACGGCGACAACGCTTGTCCAGCGCGCGCAGCAGGAGGCAGCCACGATCCAGGAACGGGCAAGGCAGGAGCTCTTCTGGTACCGACGCCAGCTGCAACGAGAGCGGGGTGTCATCACCCGGGCTCAGCGGGACCTCGTGGACCAGCTGACGATGCTCAGTGGATTCGCAGTCGAGACGGCAAAGAGTCTCTATGACACTCCGGAACCCACCTTGTCCGATGAGGATTCGGCCGGGCCGCTCGAAGACGAGCTGTTCCAGTTCGTCCAATCCGAGGGCGCGTAGACCGTACAGCCGTCAGAACAGGCGCTCATCGGCATTGTCCAAACCCCGCAAAGTGTCGTAGTCGACGGTGATGCAGGTGATGCCACGGTCGGTCGCCAGCACCCGGGCCTGTGGCTTGATCTGCTGGGCCGCGAAGATAGCCGACACCTGACCGAGCAAGGGGTCACGTCGCATCAACTCGAGATAGCGGGTGAGCTGCTCCACGCCGTCGATCTCACCCCGCCGCTTCACTTCGACGGCGACATAAGCGCCATTCGGCTCTCGACACAGCAGATCGACCGGACCGATGGGCGTCAGGTGCTCGCGGCGGACCAGCGACAGCCCTGGACGCAGGGTTTCAGGATGCGCGGCAAGCAGTGCCTGCAGGTGAGCCTCGACACCGTCCTTCTGTAAGCCTGGATCAAGGCCGAGGTCATGGGTGGAATCGAGCGTCACCTCGGCGATGGAGATCTGCAGCGTGTCTCCGTCGCGGCCCCTCACTTCCCATAGGGCAGTCAACGGCTCCCCGGCCGGATTCGGATCCGGCGCCAGGCGCTCGGTGAAGGTGCATGGCGCGCTCATCCAGTTCAATGGCTTGTACGCCCGGTCGTCGGCGTGGATCGACACCGATCCGTCGGATTTGATCAGGATGAGCCGATTCGCCATTGGCAGATGAGCGGTCAGCCGCCCGGCGTAGTCGACCTGGCAGCGGGCTATCACCAAGCGCACGGACGACAACCTATCCTCCGCACTGGGAGTAACCGCGATGGTTTGCCAGACTGGTCCGGTGCCCCGCCGAACGAAGAAGCACATCCGCGCTGGCCGCCCGCTGAGCTCTGGGCATGCCAGCGAGGACGTCAAAGTCGACGGCGCGTTCAACGTGCGCACGGTGTCCGGCGCCGCGGCGGTCAAGAGCTACCGCTGCCCCGGGTGCGGACAGATCGTTCGTCCGGGTCAGGCACATCTGGTCAGCTGGCCGAAAATCCCAGATTTGATCTCGACGAGCGGCCTCGATGAACGTCGACATTGGCACACCAGCTGCTGGCAACGACGTCGATGACCGGGCGCGGACTACACAGCGTGCAGGTGGGCGACGCGGGGCCCACCGCGGTTTTTCTGCACGGACTGTTCGGTCAAGGAAAGAACTGGACGTCGATAGCGAAGGGGCTGGCCGACTCGCACCGCGTTCTGCTGGTCGACCTGCCGAATCACGGGCGGTCGGCGTGGACCGAGCACGTCTCTTATCCCGAGGTTGCTTCGGCGGTCGGTGATCTGATCGTTGCTCGTCGAACGGAAAACGGCAGCAGCGCTCCGGTCGCGGTTGTCGGTCACTCGATGGGCGGCAAGGTGGCCATGGCCTTAGCGCTGCTGCGACCGGCTCTCGTCGAGCGCCTCTGCGTTGTGGACGTGTCGCCGGTGCGCTATTCGACCCAGTCGAGCTTCGCCGACTTCCTTCGCGGGATGCGGCAGCTCGATCTCGACCGGCTACCCGATCGCGCGGCAGCGGATCAGGCCTTGACGCCATACGTACCCGACGTGACGGTTCGCAGCTTCTTGCTCCAGAACCTGCGGCGCCAGCCGATCTCGCCGGCCGAACCTGGCTCGTCGGGTGCGGCGTGGCGATGGCAGCTCAACATCGAACTGCTGGACGACCAGCTGGGCGAGCTCGGCGACTGGCCGATCGAGCTCGTCGGACCTTACCTGGGACCGACCCTCTGGCTTGCCGGTGCGAATTCTCGCTATGTGCTGCCGGACTATGCGCCCGCCATGCGGCAGCTGTTTCCTCGGGTGCAGCTGGTAACGGTGAAAGAGTCCGGACACTGGGTGCACAGCGATCAGCCCGAGGTGTTCCTGGCCATCCTCCGGCGGTTCCTGCGGGACTCGGCTACCTCGGCGATCGACTCCGAGGATGGAGGGTGATGCCGCCACTTGCCTTTCTCGCCGCGGTCCTGTTGGACACGGTGCCACCGACCCCGAGCGCCCGACCGAGCTTTGACCCGGCGGCAGGCAGTCACGGGTTCGGCGCCTACATGCTGGGAGGCTTTTTCGCCCTCGGATTGTTGGTGCTGATCATTCTGTTGTTCAGCCGGCGGCCAAGGTCGGTCCGGAGGTAAGCAGCTGCCGAGCCCCTAGCCAACCAGGAACAGCGCGTTGCCCCGACCCCGGTGCCGGTCTGGCACCGCGTACCTATGTCACCCGAGTGACACGCAGGATCTCTGAGGGGTTGTTGGGCTTGCCTCCGCCTCGCCGGTTGGTGCCATCCTGCCCTTCGGCCGCCATCGAAGCGACGACATCGCGCGACTTGGCGTCCATGCGGCCGAAGATCGTCGCGCCCGCGTTGCCATCCAACGTGGTGGAGTCGTCCCACACCAGAAAGAACTGAGAGCCGTTGGTGTTCGGTCCGCTGCTCGCCATGGCCACCACCCCGCTCACGTACGACTCCGTGCCGTCGGTCTCGTCGGCGAAGGTGTAGCCCGGACCGCCGTTGCCCGTACCGGTTGGATCACCGCACTGCAGAATGAAGAAGGTCTTGTCGACCAGTCGGGGGCACGTGGTACCCGTGAAGAACCCTTGATCGGCCAGCGACTCGAACGCGTGAACGGTGCATGGAGCCTTCACGCGATCCAGTGTCAGCCGTACTGCACCGTTGCTCATTTCCAGCACGTACGTCACCGTGCCGCTGGTCGGCACCCCGGTTGCGCTCGGTGGCTGTACCGGCCGAGCCGCTGTGCCCATGACTACGTATTCACAGGTCGTGGCTCCGGCGGAACGGGCTATGGCCGACCGAGTCACGTCCGGAGGAGACGACTGAGCGGCGGATGCGCCTGCTGCGCTGGAGGTTGCTGAAGGTAGCGATTCGGACGGAATCCGACCGCAGCCGACGATCAGGCAGAGCGTCGTCGCGACAACCAGCACCGCCCGGCATCCGCTCATGCGCATCACCATGTCACGACCCGCTCACCGGGCCGTGGATCGACGCTCCCGCGTGCGTAAGGTAATCGGCATGGTTCGGCTCACCCGCATTTACACTCGGACGGGCGACGGAGGGCGAACCCGCCTCGCCGACATGTCGGTGACCACCAAAACCGATCCCCGCGTCGGCGCCTACGGTGACGTAGACGAGACGAACTCGGTAATCGGTGTCGCGCTGGCTGCCGGCGGACTGCCGGCGGAGGTGGCCGAGGTGCTCCGATCGGTGCAAAACGAACTATTCGACCTCGGAGCCGACTTGAGCAATCCGCTCAAACCTCCCGGCGAGACTCCAGAGCTCCGCATCGAGCAGCCGGCCATCGATCGGCTCGAGTTCTGGTGTGATCACTTCGGTGATCCTTTGCCATCGCTCGGGTCCTTCATTCTGCCGGGCGGCTCGGTTGCGGCCGCGCAGCTGCACGTGGCCCGTACGGTTGCCCGCCGCGCAGAGCGCTCAGCCTGGTTGGCAGCCGAACAGCACGGGACGGAGCCAGCAGAGGGCGACTCGCCGGGTGGAGTCAACCCGCTGGCCATCACCTATTTGAACCGGCTGTCCGACCTACTCTTCATCCTGACCCGGATTGTCAACGGCGCGAACGGCGACGTGCTATGGGTACCGGGAGGCGATCGCCCAGCTCCCGAGCGTCGATAACATGCGCCGACGTCTGGACGAGTGAACAAGCCAGGCCCGCTCTTCGCTTGAGAGCGAATGCGGATATCACCAGCTAAGTGCGCGATGCGCGAGAGAACGTGGTCAGTACCGCAACAAGCCAGGGGGTGCGGCCTCGAGCCAACTCATCAGACCGGTCAGTGAGCCCGGACTCATGGCCAGGTCAAACGTCTCGGACCGCTCGCCGGCCACCTCGAGGCTCACGATCCGCTGATCGGCATAGAGCGAGACGGCCTCCGCCGCACTGGGTTCACGACTGTCGATCACCCGCACATTGCGGCGGACGAACGACTTCCGCGGCCGAAAAGCGAACGAAAAGAACCGGAACCACTCGAGGATTTCCTGGTTGTAGCGTCCGATCCCCAACGACCAGCCGCCCGCCCTGCTACCGGTACGCAGCCGCAAGCTGCACTCGAACGTGCCGCCTAACCGGGCCAGCCAGCGGCGGCGAGCACCGAGTAGCGCCAAGGGCAGAGCAAGGCATAGTGCGACGAGCACCATAATCTCGACGACGCCCAGCCAGCCCTGCATCTCCCCGACATCCCTGCCCTAGCTTTGTGCTCGATCGGCCTATTGAGCTTTCTGAGCTGCACGGAGTTGGGCGGTTGCCCGAAGGAAGTGCTGCCGATCCTCGTCCGTGCCATCCCCCGAGTCGAGCATCCGCTGCGCCTCAGCCAGCTCCTTCTCCGCCTGAGAAACATTGATTTCGCCGGCCATTCGAGCGTACTCGCTCAGAATCGACACCCGTCCCTGCGAAACCGAGATGAAGCCGCCGTCGACCGCGACGATCTCTCGATGCCCGTCCTCGCTGAAGATCACGACCGCGCTCGGTTCGAGAACCGCCAACACCGGCTCGTGATTGGGCAGAATGCCGATGTCGCCCTCGACTGTCTTCGCAATGATGTTGGAGGATCGGCCCGACCACAGGACGCGGTCCGCCGACACGACCTCGACTTGCATCGGTTCAGCCATCCTTCACCTTCCGCCCATCCACAGCGGGGCCGCTGAGCGCGTCGACGAACTCAGGACGCGTCAACTCAAAGCTCCTTCTGCAATTCTGACCAGCGGCGCTCCACGTCTTCCATCCCGCCGACGTTGAAGAAGGCCTGCTCCGCAATGTGATCGACTTCGCCGTCGCTGATCATCCGGAACGCCTCGATCGTCTCGCTGATCGGCACTGAGGAGCCCGGAATATTGGTGAACTTGGTCGCCATGTAGGTGTTCTGGCTCAGGAACTGCTGGATTCGCCGGGCCCGGTTCACGATGATCTTGTCTTCTTCGGAGAGTTCGTCCACTCCGAGGATGGCGATGATGTCCTGCAGTTCCTTGTTGCGCTGAAGGATCTGCTTCACCCGAACGGCCACGTCATAGTGCTCCTGTCCGATGTACTGCGGATCGAGGATGCGGGAGCTGGAGGTCAACGGGTCCACCGCTGGGTAGAGACCACGGGAGGCAATGTCACGTGACAGCTCCGTCGTAGCGTCCAGGTGCGCGAACGTTGTGGCCGGCGCCGGGTCGGTGTAGTCGTCTGCAGGCACGTAGATGGCCTGCATCGAAGTGATCGAGTGGCCGCGCACCGACGTGATCCGCTCCTGTAGCTGACCCATCTCATCGGCCAGGTTCGGCTGATAGCCGACCGCGGATGGCATTCGGCCCAACAGCGTGGAGACCTCCGAGCCTGCCTGGGTGAATCTGAAGATGTTGTCGATGAAGAACAGCACGTCCTGATTGAGAACGTCGCGGAAGTATTCAGCCATGGTCAAGGCTGAAAGGGCGACGCGGAGCCTGGTGCCAGGTGGCTCGTCCATCTGCCCGAAGACCAGGGCGGTGTCACCGAAGACGCCCGCCTCGTCCATTTCGTGGATCAGGTCGTTGCCCTCGCGAGTGCGCTCCCCCACGCCGGCGAACACCGACGTGCCGCCGAAATTATGCGCGATCCGGTAGATCATCTCTTGGATCAGCACGGTCTTGCCGACACCGGCACCGCCGAACAAGCCGATCTTGCCACCCTGAACGTACGGGGTCAGCAAGTCCAGCACCTTGATGCCGGTCTCCAGCATCTCGGTCTTGGACTCGAGCTGATCAAAGGCGGGTGGCGGCCGGTGAATTGGCCAGCGCTCGGTGATCTCCACCTCAGACGGGTCGACGTTGAGTACATCACCGGTCGCGTTCCAGACATGGCCCTTGGTGATGTCGCCCACGGGCACCGAGATCGGTGCTCCGGTGTCGCGGACCTCCGTGCCCCGTTGCATGCCGTCCGTCGGCTTGAGCGCGATCGCGCGCACCATGTTGTCGCCCACATGCAAGGCCACCTCCATGGTCATGCTGCGCGTCTCGCCACCGACGGTGGTCTCGACGAGGAGGGCGTTGTAGATGTTGGGCATCTGGTCCACGGGGAACTCGACATCAACCACGGGACCGATGACCCGGGACACTCGCCCGACCCCTCCCATAGGAGCCTCGGAGGTTCTATCTTCGACGGTGGCAGTCATGGCGCGTCCTCTTCTACTCTGCGGCGGCGGTAGCTTCGGCAAGCGCGCTGGCGCCGCCGACGATTTCGGAAATCTCCTGGGTGATCTCGGCTTGCCGAGCCTGGTTGGCTTCCCGGGTCAGGCGTTCGATCAACTGCTGAGCGTTGTCGGTCGCCGACTTCATCGCTTTCTGCCGACTGGCAAGTTCCGACGCGGCGGACTGCAGCAGGCAATAGTGGATGCGGCTGGCGACGTACAGCGGCAACAGCTCGTTGAGGACGGTCTCCGCGTCCGGCTCGAACTCGTACAGCGGGAGCAACTCGTTCTCAGCCGGCGGCTCGGTTCCCTCCACGACCTCCAGGGGCAGCATCCGGATGACTTCCGGCCGCTGGGTGAGCATCGAGACGAAGCGGGTGTAGACGACATGGATCTCGTCAACGCCGCCTTCTTCGGTGGGCGTCAGGAAATCCGCGATTACTGCATCGGCCATTTCTCGAGCATGCCCATACGTGGGCGCATCGGAGAAACCCTCCCACTGCCCGCGCATAGCGAGCTTGCGAAAGGTGCAGTAGGCGATCCCCTTGCGGCCGGCAAGGAAGCGGTGCACTTCGAGCCCCTTGCCCTCCAGCAGCATGCGCAGCTGCTGCGCCTCCTTGATCACCGACGATGAGTAGGCACCGGCCAGGCCGCGATCCGAGGTAATGATCAGCAATGCGGCCCGTTGCGGATTCTCCTTCTCGGTGGTCAGCGGATGCTCGACATTGGAGAAGGTGGCCACGGCCGACACCGCTCGGGTCAGTTCCCGGGCGTACGGGGTCGCCGCCTGTGCCCGTTGCTGAGCCTTGATGATGCGCGATGCGGCAATCAGCTCCATGGCGCGGGTGATCTTCTTGGTGGTGGAAACCGTGACACGGCGCTGGCGCAGCTCGCGCAGACTGGCAGGCATAAGGGCTAGCTCCGCCTCTGCCGGACGATCTTCTCCTGCTCGACCTCGCCCTCGTCCAGCGTCTCGTGTTCCTCCCGGCCCGGACCGGCCAGCATCTTGCCCGATCCGGTCTGGAAGCCACGCTTGAATTCCGCGATCTGCTCTCGCAGCGCCTGCGCCGTGTCGTCATCGAACGACTTCGTCTCGCGGATGTTCTGCAGCACGCTTCCGTTGTGCCGCAGATACTCCAGCAGCTCCTGCTCGAAGCGCAGCACGTCGTCAACCGGGACCTCGTCCAGCTCACCGTTGATGCCGGCCCACACCGAGACGACCTGCTCCTCGACCGGGTACGGCGTGTACTGCGGCTGGCGCAGCAGCTCGACCAATCGAGCACCGCGGTCCAGCTGGCGCCGCGAGGTGGCATCCAGATCGGAAGCGAACATCGCGAAGGCCTGCATGTCGCGGTACTGCGCCAAGTTGATCTTCAGAGAACCGGACACGTTCTTCATGGCCTTGATCTGAGCCGCGCCACCGACCCGCGAGACTGACACACCGACGTCGATGGCCGGCCGCTGGTTGGCGTTGAACAGGTCGGATTGCAAGAAGATCTGGCCGTCGGTGATCGAGATGACATTGGTCGGAATGTAGGCGGAGACGTCGTTGGCCTTGGTTTCGATGATCGGCAGGCCGGTCATCGAGCCGCCGCCGAGATCGTCGGACAATTTGGCGCAGCGTTCGAGCAGCCGGCTGTGCAGGTAAAAAACGTCACCGGGATAGGCCTCGCGACCAGGCGGCCGGCGGAGCAGGAGCGACATGGCCCGGTAAGCCTCGGCCTGTTTGGTCAGGTCGTCGAAGATGATCAAGACGTGTTTGCCCGCGTACATCCAGTGCTGGCCGATGGCCGAACCGGTGTAAGGGGCCACGTACTTGTAGCCGGCGGGGTCTGAGGCCGGAGCATGCACGATCGTGGTGTACGGCATCGCGCCCGCTTCGTCGAGCACACCTCGAAGCGCGGCAACCGTCGAGCCCTTCTGACCAATGGCAACGTAGATACAGCGGACCTGTTGTTCCGGATCGCCGGTGTCCCACGCCAACCGCTGGTTGATGATCGTGTCGACCGCGATCGCAGACTTGCCGGTCTTGCGATCGCCGATGATCAACTGCCGTTGACCGCGGCCGATCGGGATCATGGCGTCGATGGCCTTGATGCCGGTCTGCAATGGCTGGCGAACCTCTTGGCGATCCATGACGCCGGCCGCCTGCAGCTCCAGAGGACGCCGCTCGGCGATATCCGTGATCTCGCCGAGGCCATCGATGGGACGGCCCAGGGCGTCCACGACCCGGCCCAGGTACCCGTCGCCGACCTGAACCCCTAAGACATCGCCGGTGCGCCGGACGGGCTGGCCTTCCTCGATGCCCTCGGAGTCGCCCATCACCACGACACCGATCTCCCGGACGTCCAAGTTGAGGGCGATCCCGAGGGTGCCGTTCTCGAACTCCAGCAGCTCGTTGGCCATAGCCGACGGCAGTCCCTCGACGCGGGCGATCCCGTCGCCGGAGGTGACCACAGTGCCGACCTCCTCGCGAGTGGAGGTGTCGGGCGTGTAGTTCGAGACGAACTTATCCAGCGCGTCCCGGATCTCCTCGGGACGAATCGTGAGTTCTGCCATCGCCTTAGTTCCTGCTTCCATTCGGTACCTGCATGGATACTCCGAATCTAGGAGAAGAGTCGCCGTACGTCGTGCAGCCGTCCGGCTACCGTGCCCTCGATCACTTCGTCGCCGAGTTCGACCCGGACACCGCCGACGACGTGCTCGTCGACGACCTCTTGAATCGCGACGTCGCGGCCGACCTGGGCCCGAAGGCTCCGCCGAAGCCGGTCGCGCTGTTCGGCGGTCAGCGGCGTGGCCACCCGTACGGTCGCCACGATCCGGTTCTTCTGGGCCGCTGCCAGCGTGACGTAACCCTCGATGGTCTGGCCGAAGGTCCGTTCCCGCGCCGCCACCGCGCGCTTGGCCAAGGCAATCGTGGCATCGCTCGCCTTGCCAGCGAGAAGGGATCCGACCAGCTCCTGGCGGTGCGCCAGGCGTACGGAACGATCGGCAATGGCATTCCGCAATCCGGGGTTGCCGTCGACCAGCCGAGCGAACCGGAAGAGTTCGTCCTCAGTGTTCTCCAGCTGGTCCACGTTTTCGGCGGCCATCAGCGTTGCGCGCACCCCTTGCCGTTCGAGAGCCGCGGCGAACGTCCGCCCACCCGCCCAGCGCATCGCGGCGCCTTCCGCCACGATGTTCACCGCAGTTTTCGACACCTTTCCGTCGAGTACGGCATGGACCAGTTGCTTCCGATTCTGCTCTGGGGTGCCGGGATCGGTCACCGCGCGTCGCAGCGATGGAGAGGACTCCAGCGCGTCGACGACCGCGGACAGGTCGTCCCCCAGCTTGGAGATATCGGACTCGCTCGGCGCACCCTGCACCGCGCCGATGATCCGTCCGACCACACCCCGCTCGGTGGTCGCCGTTGCCAGCGCCTCGTCGAGCACACCGTCCAGCGCGCTCAGCCGGGTGTCGGTGGTCATGACCTGCCCGCGGGGGCTGACTCTACTTCGCCGGCTTGCTCGCGCTCCAGGTCAGCCAGGAAACGATCGACCGTACGGCGGGCACGCGCATCGTCTTCCAGTGACTCTCCGACGATCCGGCTGGCCAGCGTGGTCGCGAGTCCACCGATCTCGCTGCGCAGCTGGGTCATGACCTGGGTGCGTTCAGCCTCCAGCTGGGTTTGGGCGGATGCCCGGATCCGCGCACTTTCGGTCTGCGCCTGCTCTCGCATCTCCGCCAGGATCTGGGTGCCCTGCGTCTTTGCGTCTTCACGGATCCTGGCGGCCTCTGTCCGGGCCTCGGCCAGCTGCGCCCGGTATTCCTGCAGCGCCGCCTCGGCCGCCTCCTGCGCCTTCTCGGCCTTCTCGATGCCGCCCTGGATGGTTGCGGTTCGCTCGGCGTAGGTCGCCTCGAAGCGAGGTACGACCATCTTCCAGATCACCAGCGTCAGCAGCAGCACGAAGACGATCGCCAAGATCATCTCGACCGGTTGCGGGAACAGAGGGTTCTCCGTCGCAAGCGGCAGGAAGGTGATCACGCCGCCCTCCTTAGGCCTGACCGGTGAAGCCGAAGACGAAGGCCAGGGCGATACCGATGATCGCCAGCGCCTCCGTCACGGCGAAACCGATCCAGGCTGTGCCCATCATGGCGCCCCGGGCCTCGGGCTGCCGGGCCGTGCCTTGGATCACCGAGGCAAAGATCAGGCCGACGCCGATACCGGGACCGATCGCACCCAGGCCGTAGCCCACGATGCCGAGCGATCCGACGAGCTCCATTGCAGTCATGTAGTGCTTCCTTTCGGGTTTCCGCTGAGGGCAGAGGTCGGTGGGTGATAGGTGGGGTCAGTGCTCTTCGGCGGCGGCCGAAGAGATGTAGTTCG
The DNA here is from genome assembly GCA_963754965.1 of uncultured Actinomycetota bacterium. GTDB lineage: Bacteria > Actinomycetota > Actinomycetes > Propionibacteriales > Propionibacteriaceae > Microlunatus. The sequence continues at coordinate 229,421 of CAVWIA010000004.1, read as the reverse complement.
CGGTGAGCACGGTGAAGATGAACGCCTGCAGGGACTGCACGAAGATTTCCAAACCGAAGATCGCCATGCTGAAGATCCAGGCGACCACGCCGGCCAGCTTGTTCACGATGGACGCGCTCTCCAAGAGCAGATACTCCCCGCCGAGCACGAAGACCAGCACCAGCAAGTGGCCGGCGAACATGTTCGCGAAGAGCCGCAGAGACAGTGTTATCGGCCGGACAATGATGTTGGAGAAGAATTCGAGCGGGATGATGATCGGCCACATGAACCACGGCACTCCCGACGGGAGCGTGGCGTGCTTGAGGTAGCCGAATGGACCGTGCTTGGCGATGCCTACGCCGTTGTACAGCAGCCATACCAGGAGCGCCAGCCCGTAGGGCCAGCCGACATGGGCGGGGGTAGGAAGCAGCAGGAAGGGAAAGACGCCCCAGAGGTTGTTCAACAGTACGAACGAGAAGATCGCGATCAAGAAGGGCAGATACCGGCGGAAGTCGTGCCCGATCATGTCCCGGGCGATGGAGTTGCGAATGAAGAAGTACGCAGTCTCACCGATGTACTGGGCCTTGCTCGGCACCATGGCGTTCTTCCTCGCCATGATCAGCCAGAACGCCAAGATCACGATCACCGAGAGGACAGCCATCAAAAAATACTTGTCCAGCCATTCGGGTGCGCCCTCGTAGAGGGGGGAAGATCGAAGCTCGCCACACCGGGCGGCTCGAATTCCAAGGGCATCAGGCTCAACGCTCCCCCTCCGTCCTCGAGTCGGATGTCGGCGACGCTCGGTGTCGCTGCGCAACTGCGAGTCGGGCCTGAGCACCGCGCCCAGCAGCTCGCTGCCGTCGCAACGCCGCCAACTCATCGATGGTGGTCTTGTCGACCTGCCCGAAGCGCCGGATGATCACGAAAATCGCGAGGGCGGCTCCGCCCACGATGCCTACCGGCAGCAGAAAGCTGGTGTGCAGGTAGCGGTCGCCGACCCAGCCGAGAACTCCGTAGAACACCACTCCGGCGATGAGGTAGGACAGCACGCGCATGCCGTGGTTCATGCCGGCTGAGTTCTCGCCCCACTGCGATCGCGGCTGATCCTGCGTCGGGTCACCGTGTTCCTTCATGGCGAGACACACGCTAGCAGTGATTGTGGCGACGGTCACTGATCGGATTCCCTGCCTACCGGGGCCACGTATTCGGTGTCGTAGACGCCGATTCTCAAGCGAGAAAAGACAATTACCTCGACTACGAGCCAGCCGGCTACGACCGCGATCGTGGTGATGAAGATCGCCATCGGCTGAAGTGTCGGCCAGGACTCTCGATACCGGTTGTAAAGCACCAGGATGAGGCCGAGAACGACGACCCGAGCGGTGTAGCTGCACATCGAGACGGTGAGCAGGGTCCGGGCTCCGGCGTCCGCAAACAGCACCATCACGTACTGACCGACGCCGTAGAAGAAGAGCACCATGGCCGCCGCCAGAGCAGCTGAGATGAGGCCACTCGCACCGCCCAGGATCCCGAAAATGATCAGGCAGATCGCGGTGGCGGCCAGGCCGCCGACGGCGCCGCCGGCGAGCAGCTTGCGGGCCCGCACGACATGGATGCTCGGACCGTCCCTACGGCTTGCGCTGCGGTCCAGTGCGGTCATCGAAGTGGCAGTCCTTGTCATGATCGGGTTTGAGCCTGGTCGCAACGCGCATCCCGCGTGGGCTGCGGCCCCGAAACTAACACAGGGATCCCATTCAGCCTGGCGCGGATTCGGATCCGGAGCACCCTGTGAGCGTCGGTAAGCTCGCGGCCGGTGCTGTCTGGACGACCGAGCGAGCGCGCGCAGCGCGCGAGTCGAGGGAGGAAGACAGCAGCTTCAGGCCGGGAGCGAGCGCGAGCAGGACTAAAGGGCAGGGAGCCAGCCCGAGCAGGACTAAAGCGACGCCCCGCGCTTGACCCGGTGCCGGTTGGGGACGGGGCGGCCGAGGGTGAAGAGCAACAGCACCATCGCGATCGCTGCAACGGCCGTGACGACCGTCCACTGGCGATCACCCTGCACCAGACCGAGCACGATCACGCCGAAGGAGACCAGCGCCGACCAGATGTACATCAACAGCACGGCGCGCCGCTGGCTGTGGCCACGTTCCAGCAACCGATGGTGCAGATGCTGCTTGTCGGCGACGAACCACCATCGGCCGGCATAGGTCCGGCGGATGAAGGCCAGCACAAGGTCCAAGAACGGAAGCGCCAAGATCGCCAGTGGCAGAACAAGAGGAAGCACGGTCGGCACAAGCCCACCTCGACCACCCTCCAGCGCCGAGGTGTCGATCTGACCGGTGAGGCTGATGGTCGAGGTCGCCAGGAGCAGGCCGAGCAACATCGCTCCGGAGTCACCCATGAACATCCGGGCGGGAAAGAAGTTGTGGGGAAGGAAGCCGAGACACGCTCCGGCAATCGCCACCGTGATCAGGCTCGAGGTCGTCGCCCGGGTGAGGTCTTGGGTGACGGTGAGCAGATAGGAGTAGGCGAAGAAGGCAATCGCACCGATGCACACCACGCCGGTTGCGAGACCGTCGAGGCCGTCGACGAAGTTCACCGCATTGGAACAGAGCACGATGAAAAAGACGGTGATCGCGACGGAGGCAGGCCCGTCCAGGGAGACCGTCTGGCCGGGCAAGGGAATCCACAGCATCTTGACCCCGAGCGCCACCGCAATCCCCGCCGCCAAGACCTGACCTGCAAACTTCGCCAATGGTGGCAGCTCGAAGATGTCATCGAGCACTCCCACCAGGCAGATGACCACGGCCGCAACGAGCACGGCCCGGGAGTCTTGTTGCACGGTCTGCAGTCGGCCGAGGAACGGCAGCTGCAGGGCGAGCAGAATCGCCGCTGCGACGCCAAGCAGCATGGCGATTCCGCCGAAGTACGGCATCTCGATCGTGTGCACATCGCGGTCGCGGACCCGTGCCATCGCGCCGCTACGTAGGGCCAGCTTTCGGCACAACCCACTGGTGAGAAACGTGACGGCCGCGGCGATGCCCAACACCAAGAGGTATTCGCGCACTCAGGCCTCGTCTTCCCCATCGTGAGCCTGTCGACCTACCGGGTCGGATCCGGGGTGGTTATCCGGACCGGCGAGACCTGAGTCATTCTCACCACTATCCGTGGAATCCAACAGGTCCGGCAGCGTTTCGCGCAGGGCCTCGGGGCTCAGGGCACCCGGGCGCAAGATTTCACCACACTCGTGACGGGTGAAGTCGACGATGGTCGACGGTGTCGATCCCGCACCGCCCGACGGTCCCGCGTCGATGTAGATGGCTACTGAATCGCCGAGTTGATTCGCCGCCTCCGAGCAGGTCACCGCTGCGGGGTGCCCGCTGAGATTTGCGCTGCTGACCGCGAGGGGACCGGTTCGGCCGAGAATCTCTCGAGCCAGTGCATGGTCCGGCACCCGCAATGCAATCGTTCCCTCTGTGTCGCCAAGATCCATCTGCAGGCTTGGCTGCATCCGACAGATGATCGTCAGCGGTCCCGGCCAGTACCGAGCGACGAGGTCCTTCGCGGGCTCGGGAACCTCCGTGGCCAGCGCTCCGATCAAGGACGACTCGCCGATGAGCACCGGCGGCGGCATGTCGCGTCCACGTCCCTTCGCATCGAGCAGCCGCTGCACAGCGTTCGAGTCGAATGCATCCGCGCCGATGCCGTAAACCGTGTCGGTCGGCAGCACGATGCATTCACCGCGCTCGATCGCGGCTCCCGCTTCGTCGACGGCCGTGCTGCGTTGTTCGGGGTCGTCGGATGTGCAGTCGAAGACCCGAAATGTCACGCCGCCATCCTGCCAGTCATGAGCGCCGGACCGCGGTAAAGAAGCGAGGTCGGCCGGCGAGATCGCGATGATCCCGGACGGCGGTGAAGGAACCGCTGGCAACGACGACGGCCGGTGCGGATTCACCCTGAATGTCGGCATGTTCACAGCAGAGCAGACCGGCGGGTCGAAGCAGGCGGGTCGCGACTGTGACCACTGTGCGGATCGCATCCAGCCCGTCGGTGCCGGCGAAGAGCGCCAACGTCGGATCGTGGTCCCGCGCCTCGGGTGCCACAGACTCGTAGGCGTCCAGCGGAATGTAGGGCGGATTGGCAATCACCACGTCGACGGCGCCATTGAGGTCGACCAGCTCAGTCGCCATGTCGCCGATATGGAGCTCGACCAGAGTGTCGGCAAGGTTTCGCCGAGCGTAGGCGGCTGCTTCCTGCGACATCTCGACCGCGTGGATGTCGACCCGGGTCACTTCGCTCGCAATCGCTTTGGCGATGACTCCGGAGCCGGTGCCCAGTTCGACCACCGACGGGCGGTGCTGCCCGGTAGCGAGCAATCTCAGGTGGTCGATCGCCCAGCCGGTCATGACCTCGGTCTCCGGACGCGGCACGAACACTCCGGGGCCGACTTCGACGTCGATGCGACGGAAGTGGGCCCGGCCCGTCAGATGCTGAACGGGAACGCGCTCAGCGCGCTCCATGATCAACTTTCGGAACCGCCTCACATGATCATCGTCGAGGTCGTTGAGTAGGGGCAGCTGGGCGAGCTCGACCCCAGACACGAACGACAGCAGGATTCGGGCGTCTTGAGCCGGCGATGGCACTCCGGCCTGCCGCAACCGTTCAGTTGCCTCTCGCAGCAGCAGCCGGACCGGCCGGCTCACCCGACCGGCTCGCCGACCTGGGAAAGGCGCAGCTGGGTGTCCGCCTCCTGCAAGGCGGTGATCACGGCCTGCAGATCGCCGTTCAGCACTTGATCAAGGTTGTAGGCCTTGAAGCCGATCCGGTGGTCGGAGATGCGGTTCTCCGGAAAATTGTAGGTGCGGATCCGCTCGGAGCGGTCGACCGTACGGACCTGGCTGCGACGAGCGGCCGAGGCGGCGCTGGCAGCCTCATCCTCGGCCGCAGCGGTCAGCCGAGCCCGGAGCATCCGCATCGCCTGCTCGCGATTCTGCAGCTGTGAGCGCTCGTTCTGGCAGGACACCACGATGCCGGTGGGAAGGTGGGTTATCCGGACGGCCGAGTCGGTCGTGTTGACGCCCTGCCCACCGGGACCCGACGAGCGGTAGACATCGATACGAAGATCATCATCGCTGATCTCGACCTCCGTGTCTTCGACTTCCGGCATCACCAGAACACCCGCCGCCGACGTGTGGACCCGACCCTGCGACTCGGTCACCGGCACCCGCTGGACTCTGTGCACACCGCCCTCGAACTTCAGGACTCCGTACGGCATAGCGTCAGGCTCACCCGCGCTCGGAGCCTTGATAGCCGCAGTGACCGATTTGTACCCGCCGAGGTCGGTTTCCTGAGCGTCGAGGATCTCGACCTTCCAGCCCCGCGATTCGGCGTAGCGGCTGTACATCTTCAACAAGTCAGCGGCGAAAAGCGCGGACTCCTCACCGCCCTCTCCGGACTTGATCTCTACCAGTGCATCGGCGGAGTCGTTCGGATCGCGCGGAGCGAGCAGCTTGGTCAGCCGCTCGGTGACCGGTCCGAGTCGTTCCTCCAGCTCTGCTGCCTCGGCCGCGAAGCTGTGGTCGTCTACGGCGAGCTCACGGGCTGCCGCCAAATCTTCACGAAGTCGAGCGTGCTCGTCCAGCGCAGAAATCAGTGGTGACAACTCGGCGTAGCGGCGACCGATCTTCCGAGCCCTGACCAGGTCGGCGTGCACCTCGGGGTCGGCGAGCGAGACCTCCAGCTGAGCGAACTCGGACCGTAAATGGTCGGCGGCTTCGAACATGGTCGACCTCCTCCCTTTCAGTCCGCATCGGATCCGCCAGACACGCAAAACGCCGGGAAGGGCAGGATCTGCTCCTGCCTCCCGGCGTTTCAGTCGCTACTTGGTCTTGGTGGTCTTCTTCGCGGCGTACCGCTTCTCGAATCGGGCCACGCGGCCGCCAGTGTCGAGGATCTTCTGCTTTCCCGTGTAGAACGGGTGGCAGGCCGAGCACACATCGGCGTGCAAGACGCCATTGGGTGCGGTGCTGCGCGTCGTGAAGGTGTTGCCACAGGTGCAGGTCACCTGGGTCTCCCGGTACTCGGGATGGATGTCGGGCTTCATGTCACTCCTTCTTCGGCACCGGGTCGCCACTCGGGTCGAGCCTTTTCGGCGTGAACCGGCACCAGGCTTGAATTGTGCCGCAGCCCAGCCGCGACACCAAAACCACAACAGCGCCGAGGCGGGCTTTAGTCCCGGGCTGACCCAGCGACCGATCGAGCGCGAGCGGGACTACCTCCCTGCGAGCGTCGGGGCGCGAGCAGGATCAAGCCTGCGAGTCGGTGAGGAGCAGCTGCCCCTGCGAGCGTCGGCGAGCAGGACTAAGCAGGGATTGTTTTGGTGATCGCCATGAGGAACTCGTTGTTGCTCTGCGTCTTGCGAAGGCGGTCCAGCAGCATCTCGAGACCCTGGAGGCTTTCCAGTCCGGAGAGCACCCGGCGCAGCTTCCAGACGATGGCCAGCTCCTCACGGCTCATCAGCAGCTCCTCGCGGCGGGTGCTCGAGGCATCCACGTCGATGGCGGGGAAGATCCGCTTCTCGGAGAACTCACGCCGAAGCCGGAGCTCCATGTTGCCCGTGCCCTTGAACTCCTCGAAGATCACCTCGTCCATCTTGGAGCCGGTTTCCACGAGTGCCGTGGCGAGGATAGTGAGCGAGCCGCCTCCCTCGATATTGCGGGCTGCACCGAAGAACTTCTTGGGTGGATAAAGCGCAGCCGAGTCCACACCGCCGGACAGGATCCGTCCGCTGGCTGGAGCTGCGATGTTGTACGCGCGACCCAGCCGAGTGATGCCGTCCAGCAGAATCACCACGTCGTGACCGAGCTCGACCAGCCGCTTGGCTCGCTCGATCGCCAGCTCGGCGACCGTTGTGTGATCATCGGCGGGCCGGTCGAAGGTGGAGGCGATGACCTCCCCCTGAACTGCCCGCTGGAAGTCGGTGACCTCTTCGGGCCGCTCGTCAACCAGGACCACCATCAGCTTGACTTCGGGATTGTTCGTGGTGATAGCGTTCGCGATCGCCTGCATGATCATCGTCTTGCCGGCCTTGGACGGCGACACAATCAGCCCGCGCTGACCCTTGCCAACGGGCGCGATCAGATCGATGATCCGACCGGTCAGCTGGTTGGGGGTCGTTTCGAGCTTCAGCCGCTCCTGCGGATAGAGCGGCGTCAGTTTGTTGAAGTCCTGGCGATTCTTGGCCTGTTCTGGATCCACGCCGTTGATGGTCTCGATCCGAACCAGCGGGTTGAACTTCTCCCGCCGCTCGCCGTCACGCGGCGTACGGATCAGCCCGGTGACCACATCACCCTTCCGCAGACCGAACTTCTTCACCATCGAAAGGGACACGTAGGCGTCATCCGGCCCAGGCAGATAACCGGCCGTGCGCACGAAGGCGTAGTTGTCGAGCACGTCCAAGATGCCGCCCGTGGACACGAGCACGTCATCATCAGAGACGACCGGATCGCTCTCGAAGCGCTCAAGGGCTCCACCACCAGCGCGACCGCCGCGACGGTTCTGGCGGTCCCGGCTGCGGCGCCGCCGCCCACGTCGGCCACCGCCGTCGTCGTCATAGTCGCGATTCGCATCACGCGATCCTTGGTCCCGTGACGACTGTCCGTCACGTCCCTCCCGAGGTTGACTCTCGCGAACCTGCGGATCTCGTTGACCCTGACCTTCTCGGCTTGGATCCCGTGAGGGTTGGTTGTCCCGGACCCGCTGCGTCGTCTCGCGGGCTTGTCCATCCCGGTAGCCCTGGCGTCGATCTCGCCGGGTGCGGTCGAGGTCGTGATCAGCTTGGTCGGCACGGTCTGCAGCCGGTGGACTCTCGGCATGGAGCTGGCCATCGTCGGCACGGTCCGAAATTGGTGCACTCTCCGCGCGGACCTGGCCATCGTCGGCACGGTCCGAAGCGGGTGCGGTCTCACCGCGGTCCCGACCATCGCCGGTACGGTCAGCAAGCAGCGCACGATCACCACGGTCGCGGTCATCGTCGGCGCGGCTGTCAATGGTGCGCTCGACGCCCTGACGAAGTCCCGGGTCGGCGGTCTGGTTGGACGCGCCGTCCGCCATACGGGCGGATTCGGCGTGACGCCGGATGGTGGGCATCGGCACTCGCCTCGGGTGCGACCGGAGGTGCCGGACTGGCTACGCGAGCGCCGGACGGGCTCGCACCCGAGCCATTGATCGCTGCGCCAGGAAGCGAAGCGCTTGGGTCGGAACCAGACTGGGCGCCCTGAATGGCTGCGATGAGCTGTCCCTTGCGCAGAGTGCCCGCGCCGCGGATGCCGAGCGAGCCGGCAAGTTGCTTAAGTTCGGAAAGCAGCATGGAGTCGAGGCCCGACCCCTTGCGCTTGCGCCCGGTAGTTCCGTCCTCGACGGCGACGCTCGTTGCGTCGGCGATATCTGTCACGTGTGTCCTTCTCAGTACGGGCTGTGCCCATCCTCAGCCCAGCGTGCTTGTCACCTGGGCGGTATTTGTCTGGTCAGGTCCTCGTTCGCTGATTGACGCCGAAACAAGTTCGGGACGAAAGCTGGCGGGGTGCGCTGTCCACATTGCGCCCTGACCTTTGAAGGCGCTGTTGCCGAGCTAGGAGCCGAGCCCAAACTTTTGGACCGCTCAGCTTGTCGGCGACCCCAGGCTAGCACCCTCCCTGCCTGTTCAGTCGAATCGGCTTGCCTGTTCAGTCGAATCGGCGTGGAACTGTCGCCACCATGACGGTGCGAGCACCGTGTCCCACGTTCAGTAAGCGAATCTGGAAACCAGGCGCAGGGTGCTCAGCGAGTCCAGCTAGCTGGCGGTCTCGGCCAAGCACTAGCACCGACGGTCCAGAACCGCTGATCGCGGCCGCATAACCCCTGCCTCGCAGCGCTGTCATCAACTCATACGACCGCGGCATGGCCGGCCCCCGATACCCCTGATGCAACCAGTCGTGCGTCGCGTCGAGCAGCCGGTCGGGATCTCTGGCCAAGGCGTGGACTAACAGCCCTGCTCTGCCTGAGTTGGCTGCCGCGTCGACGTGGGGAATGACGTCGGGCAGCAAGCGCCGGGCCGTCTCCGTAGCTACCGCAGCGTCGGCGATGAAGACCGCCGCTCGTACACCGTTGCCAACGTTCCCACGTGCCACCTGTATTCCATTCGCCTCGTACGCCAGCACAAAGCCTCCGTAGACGGCGGCCGCGACGTTGTCGGGATGTCCCTCGATGGCGTTGGCGTGAGCCAGCAACCAACCCTCGTCACCGTCTCGATCGGCGAGGGCGGCAGCAGACGCTAGGCCGGCCACAATGGCTGCCGAGGAAGAGCCGAGCCCCCGGCCGTGGGGAATTGTGTTCCGACAGCGGAGGGCGAGTCCCGGGGCATTGACGCCGAGATCGGCCAGCCCCACCAGCGCCGAGCGAATGATCAAATGGGATTCGTCCCGCGGGATCGCATCGGCACCTTCACCGGAAACGTCGATGGAATAGCCACCCTCGGTGACTTCGAGGTGCACCCGCTCGTACCAGTCGAGGGCGAGCCCGAAGCAATCGAATCCAGGACCAAGATTGGCGCTGGTGGCCGGCACCTCGACGGTCACGGCCCGTCCCACCGGGAGCGGCAAGGTCACGAAACGCTCCGGGTGGCCGACTCAGTCCCCGAAACCGCAGGCGTGGGCAACGTCGGCCAACCTCGCACCCACCACGGGACTCCGCAGCGGCATCCGAGAGGACAGCGCCGTGTCAACATCCTTCAGACCGTTTCCGGTCAACGTGATGACGATCCGCTGACCGCTTTCGACCTCGCCCCGCTCATGCTTGGCGAGCAATCCGGCGACTCCTGCAGCTGAGGCTGGTTCGACGAACACGCCCTCCCGCTCAGCCAACAGCCTCTGGGCCGCCAGAATCTGATCGTCGGTCACAGCTTCGAACAAGCCGCCGGACTCGTCTTTGGCGGCGACGGCCAGCTGAGCCGAGGCAGGGTTCCCGATGCGGATCGCTGTAGCGACAGTTTCGGGATGGTCAACTCTGTGCCCGAGGACCAGGGGGGCAGCCCCGGCGGCCTGAAAGGCCCACATTCGTGGCGCACGGCTCGCGACACCCGCACTCCGGTATTCGGTGTAACCGCGCCAGTATGCGGGCATATTCCCCCCGTTGCCAACCGGCAAGACGTGCAGGTCCGGAGCGTCCCCGAGTTCGTCGACGATCTCGAACGCTGCCGTCTTCTGCCCTTCAAGCCGGGCGGGATTGACCGAGTTGACCAGAGCGACCGGGTAGTTCTCGGCCAACTTCCGAGCCAAGTCCAGGCACGCATCGAAGTTGCCCTCGACCTGTACCACGCGAGCCCCGTGAACGATCGCTTGAGCAAGCTTGCCGGCCGCGATGCGGCCCGCGGGTAGCAGCACGATGGGCAGCAGCCCGGCCCGCGATGCGTACGCTGCGGCCGACGCAGACGTGTTGCCGGTGGACGCACAGACCACGGCCTCGGCACCAGCGCCGGCTGAGACGCTGACGGCAACCGTCATCCCGCGGTCCTTGAACGACCCGGTCGGGTTGGCTCCCTCGACCTTCAGCCAGACTTCACACCCGAGGAGCTCGGACAAGACCCGGGCGTCGACCAGGGGGGTGTTCCCTTCGCCCAAGGTGATCACCGGATCGGCATCGTCTACCGGCAGCCATTGGCGGTAGCGGGCGATAATGCCGTTTCTGGGGCGTGACGCTAGAGCCATCGAAGCAATCTCGGGGACCATTCACTCACCTTCAACTCTCATCACGCTGGTCACATCGAGAACCGCTTCCAACTCGCGGAGATCGTGGACCGTTGCGCTCAACGCCGCGTCGGTGGCGCGGTGCGTCACGATAACGAGCTGGGCGTCGGCACCGCGACCGTCCTGCCGTACGGTCTGAATGGAGACATCATGTCTGGCGAAGCATTGGGCGATGGCGGCCAGCACGCCAGCGACATCAGCGACCTGCAGGGAAATGTGGTAGCGGGTCACCACCCTGCCGATCGAGACCACCGGTCGGGCAGCGTAACTGGACTCTCCTGGTCCGACGGCGCCCCGCACCCGATTGCGCGCCACGGTCACCAGGTCCCCAAGCACCGCGCTCGCGGTGGGAGAACCGCCCGCGCCAGGTCCGTAGAACATCAACCGACCCGCCGACTGAGATTCGACGAACACCGCGTTGTACGCGCCGCTCACGCCGGCCAGCGGGTGGCTCCGGGGAATCATCGCCGGGTGGACCCGCACCGAAACTGTCCGGTCGGAGTCCGCGCCGCCTGAGGAGAGCTCGCAGATGGCCAGCAGCTTGACGACGCAGCCGATCTGGCGAGCCGACGCGATGTCGGAGGATGTGACCTCGGTGATGCCTTCCCGATAGACGTCGGCTGCCAGGACCCGGCTGTGGAACGCGAGGCTGGCGAGGATGGCAGCCTTGGCAGCGGCGTCGAAACCCTCCACGTCGGCGGTCGGATCCGCCTCTGCATAGCCGAGCTCCTGAGCCTCGGCCAGCGCCTCGGCGAAGCCGGCGCCGTCGGTGTCCATTTTGTCCAGGATGAAGTTCGTGGTGCCGTTGACGATGCCGATCACCGAGGTGATCTCATCGCCGACCAGCGACTCTCGGAGCGGCCGGATGATCGGAATAGCACCTGCCACTGAGGCCTCGAAATACAGGTCGGCACCCGCCTGCTCGGCAGCGCCAAAAAGCGTCGCCCCGTCCTCGGCAAGCAGGGCCTTGTTGGCGGTGACCACCGATGCGCCGCGTCGCAGAGCAGCCAAGATCAGCGAGCGTGCCGGTTCGATGCCACCGATGACCTCGACGACCAGGTCGACATCGTCCCGAGCCACCAAGGCCTCCGCGTCGGTGGTGAACAGGCTGGGATCGAGTCCGGGGCGGAGGCGGTTCTGGCGTCGGATCGCAATCCCCACCAGCTCAAGCGGTCGCCCGACTCGTGCCCGCAGGTCAGGCGCCTGCTCAGTCAACAATCGCGCCACTTCCGAGCCCACCGTGCCGCATCCCAGCAGGGCCACCCGCAGCGGTGTCGCCGAAACGACATCCACGTCAGCGACCGGCTGGACGCTAGTCAAAGTCACGGCATACCTTCTTGAGCTCCCCGAGCTGCGCAAGCGATCGCAGCCGCTTCATTGTTCCCTATCCGTGGCGGGCATGCGAACCGAACTTTCAGCGTTCGCATGGCCCTGCGTCGACGAGAAGTGTGCGGCTTAACCACTATCCAACGCCAGCAGATCCTCGATCGTTTCTCGCCGGATGAGCGTCCGGATTTCGCCATCGGCCACTGCCACTACTGGTGGCCGGGGCACGTGGTTGTAGTTGCTTGCCATCGAACGGCTGTATGCACCCGACGCCGGTACCGCGATCAGGTCGCCCGGGACGATGTCACTTGGCAGGAACTCGTCGCGCACCAGGATGTCGCCGCCCTTCGCAGTGCTTGCCGACGATTCGCGCCAAGGCCGGTGGGGCGGTCGAACGACGTGAGGCCAAGGTCGCCGAGTACTCCGCGGCGTAGAGGGCGGTGCGAATGTTGTCACTCATTCCACCGTCGACCGCAACGTAGAGCCGGCTCGCTCCCCCGTCCAGTTCGACGTGCTTGACAGTGCCCACTCGGTAGAGAGCAAGCGTGCTCGGCCCGCTGATCGCCCGGCCGGGCTCGATGGACAGGCGCGGCACGGCGATTCCGAGCGCGGCACACTCGTGGTCGATGATGTCCCGAAGGGCATGTGCGAGCTCGTCCGGCGCTGGAGGGTGTGTCGGCGCTCGTGTAAGCGATGCCGAAGCCCCCGCCCAGATTCAGTTCTGGCAGTTCGATGTTGTGCTGGGCGCCGAACTCGGCATGCAGTCGAAGAGTCCGCCGGGCGGCGACCTCGAACCCGTCGGCGTCGAAGATCTGCGAACCGATATGGGAGTGGATGCCCAGCAGCTCGAGATGATCATCCTCGAAGCACACGCGCAGCGCTTCCGCCGCCGCGCCCCCGGCGATGGAAAAGCCGAACTTCTGATCTTCGTGCGCCGTCGCGATGTACTCGTGCGTGTGAGCTTCCACGCCGGTGGTGACCCGCACCAGTACGCCCGGTCGGACGCCTAGCTCGGCACTCACTTTGCTCAACCGGGCGATCTCGTCAAACGAGTCGACGACAACGTGACCGACGCCTGCAGCAAGGGCCGCCGTAATTTCGTCCTGGCTCTTGTTGTTGCCATGAAACGCGATCTTGGCCGGAGACACACCCGCCCGCAGGACGACCGCCAGCTCACCTCCGGTGCAGACGTCGATGCCAAGGCCCTCGTCGACCACCCAGCGCGCCGCAGCCATGCAGAGGAAAGACTTCGCGGCGTAGTAGACGTCCCAACTCGTCGAAGGCAGCAGCAAAGGCACGCGCCCGGCCTCGGAAGATCCGCCTCGTCCAGCACGTAGGCCGGTGTTCCGACCGCCTCGGCAAGCCGCTGCACACCGACTCCAGCCACGACCAGCTCACCGTCCTCGTCTTTGCTCACGCCGGAACTCCACAACTCCGGCAGCAGGGAGTTCACGTCCTCAGGGAGGGACAGCCAGCCGGGAGCCCGAGCGGCGACGACATCGGCGTGGATAGAGCCCGCGACGTGCGAGTGGGTCACGCGCCTACCTCACTTCTGGGGCGATGAACGATCGAAGACACCATGCCAGCCGCCAGGTGTTGCCGCCGGATTTTTCATCCGGTGGACATGCCTCGTCGGTGGCAAGGGGACCTCCAGCCAGGAAATCCAGCGCTCGCTCCCCTCGCGTGCGCCGTCGACCGGCGTGTCGCGAGCCGGTCGCGATCGAGCGTACGATTCCCATGCACAGGTCCTGGTACATTGCTCTGCGGCCCAGGCGGGGCCGCGGCTCGCCATCATCCGGCCGGCCCCCGTAGCTCAGGGGATAGAGCACCGCCCTCCGGAGGCGGGAGCGCAGGTTCGAATCCTGCCGGGGGCGCGTCTAGTCGCCGATCGGAGCCGAACAGCCAGATGCGCGCCGCGCCACCGGAATCTCAGCGGACCACGAGCCGCATGCGCGCCTGGTATGACCGCTTTCGCAGTGGCCGGTCAGTCGCCCTCGCCTGGTTCATCAGCCGCGTGCTCATGCTCGCCCTGCTTGCCCTCGCGGAGCGGTTCATCGTGGGCGACGTCTTCTACTACCACCGCAAGATCGCCGCTCTGACCAGCGTTGGGCTGGGCAGGACGCTCAACGAGTACCCGACTCCCGTTGTGTGGATCTTGTCGTTGCCGTATGGGGCGACCGGCGGCACCCGGACCGGCTACCTGATCGCCTTCATGATCTTCATGATGGCGCTGGACGCAGCGTTCGCCTGGGCCCTGTGGCGTACGGCCGGCCGGACGCGTGACTCCGCGTTGGACTTTTGGATCTTCTTCGTCTTCCTGATCGGGCCGCTGTGCTATCTGCGGTTCGACATGTTGCCGGCAGTCCTGGCCGGCGGTGCCCTGCTCGCTGCACGGCGGCGGCCGTGGATCACGGGCGCGCTCACCGGGCTGGGCGCAGCGGTAAAGCTATGGCCGGCCTTGCTGTTCCCCTCATTCCTGGCTCACCGGCCGGATCGCCGGGCTGTGACCTGGAGCTTCGTCGGGGTCGGCGCGGGCCTGGCATTCCTGAGCCTGGTTTTCGGCGGCTGGATCAGGCTCGTCTCCCCCTTGACCTGGCAGTCAGGCCGGGGGTTGCAGATCGAGTCCATCTGGGCAACGCCGCTGATGGTGGGCCGAGCGTTGCAGCCCGCCGAGTGGACCGTGGACTACTCGAAGTTCCAGGCCTACGAGATCTTCGGCCCCGGCGTCTCACCACTCCTGCTGCTCAGCGACCTGGCCACCCTCGCCGGCCTGATCGTGATCATCGCGCTTTACGTGCGCGCCTTCCGCAATCCACAGCCGACTCCGGTGGCGATCGGCCTGGTCGTTCTCGCCACGGTTGCCATCATGACGATCACCAACAAGACCTTGAGCCCGCAGTACCTGCTCTGGCTCGGCGGGCCGATGGCGGCACTGTTGATCTTGCGCAGCCACGCGAACGAACACGAAAAGCCGACCCTCCCGCGGCTCGCGATCCAGCTGCTGCTACTTGCCGCCCTGACCCAGTTGGTCTATCCGCTGCTGTACGACGGCCTGCTCGGCCGGGACGGCAGAACGATGATCATCATCTCGACCGTGGTCACCGCTCTTCGCAATCTCGCCCTGGTGGCCTTCACCGTCGAAGTGTGTCGCTTGTCGTGGCGACTGCTGGCGCGTGCAGACCAGCAAGTGTGAGTCTCGCGCGCGGCTAACCCCCGCCCGACATGACGAGCCCGTCAGCAGCGTCACCAGATATTTTGGGTACTGTGGACAGAGGACGCGCATCTGGCTCGTCGACGCGCGTCCTGTGCTCACCGAGAGACGCCGGCGAACCTGGCCGGCTCGGCACGGAACGGAACGGAAGAAGGCGATAGTGGCCATCGCGCCAGATCACTCCCCATCCTCCAGCCCGGCGGACGACGACAGCAGCGCGGACTTCGGCGCCAACGACTGGCTGCTCCAGGAGATGTACGAGCAGTATTCGGCCGATCCAGATTCCGTCGATGCCAGCTGGGTCGAGTTCTTCGAGTCGCATGGCGCGCCAGGAGTCAGCTGAGTCAGTCAGTCCAGGTGGCAACGGGGCCAGCCAGCCGCCTGCCGGCGGGCCCGACTGCCACCCCGACGCCCCGTCGCGCTGTCAAGCCACCGGAGGTCGCCAAGACTCCGGCTGCCACCGAGCGATCCGCTCCGGCCGAGCGGCCTCCAACGGCCAGGAGAGCTGCTGGACCGGTTGCGGTACCGAACTCCGCAGACGGCGAGCAGCAAGCGCCGGCAACGCCAAACAGTCGTCGACAGCCCACGGTGGAGCGACCGATTCAGGTCAAGGAAGCCCGCCCGGCCTCGCCAGGCGCGCGCGGCGGCGTACCCGCCGATCCGCCGAATCCGTCCAACCGACCCGATGTCGCCCTTGAGGCGCCGGTCCGCACGGTGTTGCGTGGCGCACCCGCCCGCACCGCCAAGAACATGGACATCTCGCTGTCCGTGCCGACCGCGACCAGTGTCCGCTCGTTGCCGGTCAAGCTGCTGATCGATCAGCGGGTCGTGATCAACAACCACCTTCGTCGCGCTCGTGGCGGCAAGGTGTCCTACACCCACATCATCGGATACGCCATGGTCCGGGCGCTGGAAAGCGTGCCGGAGATGAACAACGGTTACGAGATGGTCGACGGCAAGCCGACCATGGTGGTGCCGTCCCATGTGAACCTCGGCCTGGCCATCGACATGCCGAAGCCCGACGGCACCCGACAACTGTTGGTGCCCAGCATCAAGAGCTGCGAGCGACTCGACTTCGCTCAGTTCTGGACCGCATACGAGGAGATGGTCAAGAAGGCCAGGGCCAGCTCGCTGACCCTCGAGGACTTCGCTGGCACGACCATCACGCTGACCAACCCCGGCACCATCGGCACGAACCACTCGGTTCCCCGGCTGATGCAGGGCCAGGGCGCGATCATCGGCGTCGGTTCGATGGAGTACCCGCCGGAGTTCCAGGGCTCCGATCCCGATCGCCTCAGCGAGATGAGCGTCTCCAAGGTCATGACGCTGACTTCCACGTACGACCACCGAGTCATCCAGGGCGCTCAGTCGGGCCTCTATCTGGCCCGCCTGCATGCGCTGCTGCTAGGCGAGGACGGGTTCTACGACGACATCTTCGGGTCACTTCGGATCCCGTACGAGCCGATCCGCTGGGCCCAAGATGTGACAGCCGACCACGAGAACCAGCTCCCGAAGGAGGCCCGCATCCTGGAGATGATCAACTCCTACCGGGTGCGTGGCCACCTGATGGCCGACACCGATCCGCTGGAGTACCGCCAGCGCGGCCACCACGACCTCGACGTGCAGAGCCACGGCCTGACGCTGTGGGACCTGGACCGCGAGTTCCCGACCGGTTCCTTCGCGGGCGGCCAGGGACGTTTGAAGATGCGCAAGATCTTGGGCATCCTGCGCGACTCGTACTGCCGCACGATCGGCATCGAGTACATGCACATGCAGGAGCCGCTGCAGCGCAAGTGGATCCAGGACCGGGTCGAGCGGCCACACGAGTCGCTGCCGCGCGAAGAACACCTCCGCACCCTCGACAAGCTCAACGAGGCGGAGATCTTCGAGACGTTCCTGCAGACCAAGTTCGTCGGCCAGAAGCGGTTCAGCCTGGAAGGTGGCGAATCGGCCATCGCGCTGCTCGACGAAGTCTGCGACCAAGCGGCCGGAGCTGGTTTGGAGGAGGTCTGCATCGGCATGCCGCACCGAGGCCGGCTGAACGTGCTGGCCAACATCGTCGGCAAGTCGTACGCGCAGATCTTCCGTGAGTTCGAGGGCAACATCGATCCGAGAACAGTGCAGGGCTCGGGCGACGTGAAGTACCACCTCGGATCGGAGGGCGAGTTCACCGCCCTGAGCGGGGCGACGATCAAGACCTCTGTGGCCGCCAACCCTTGCTCACCTCGAGGCCGTCAACCCCGTACTGGAGGGCATCGCTCGCGCGAAGCAGGACATTCTGGACCGCGGTGGCGAGTTCCCCGTGCTGCCCGTGCTGATGCACGGCGACGCCGCCTTCGCCGGGTCAAGGCGTAGTGGCTGAGACGCTCAATCTGTCCCAGCTGCGCGGGTACCGGACCGGCGGCACTATCCACATCATCGTGAACAACCAGGTCGGGTTCACCACGTCGCCGACCGAGTTGCGGTCGTCGATGTACTGCACCGATGTCGCACGGATGATCCAAGCGCCGATCTTCCACGTCAACGGCGACGATCCGGAGGCCTGCATCCGGATCGCGCGGCTCGCATTCGCGTTCCGGCAGGAGTTCAACAAGGACGTCGTGATCGACATGGTGTGCTATCGGCGCCGCGGGCACAACGAAGGAGACGATCCGAGCTTCACCCAGCCCCGGATGTACGACCTGATCGAGAAGAAGCGGTCGGTTCGCAAGCTCTATACCGAAGCATTGATCGGCCGCGGGGACATCACGGTCGAGGATGCGGAGGCGGTCATGTCTCGCTTCCAGCGGCGCCTCGAGAATGTCTTCTCCGAAGTCCGAGACGTGAAGGCGCCGGACGATTCCGAGGCCTACAGCCGGGTGCCGGCCTACCCCAAGAAGTCGGCGGCTAAGCACGGCACGGCGATCACCGTCGAGATGCTGAAGAAGATCGCGGATGCGCACACGACCTTCCCCGACGGCTTCACCGTGCATCCCAAGGTGATGCCGCAGTTGCAGCGACGAGCCGCTGCGATAACCCAGGGGCCGATCGACTGGGCCACCGGCGAGATGCTGGCCCTCGGCTCGCTGCTGGCCGAAGGCCGGACAGTTCGGCTGACCGGTCAGGACAGCCGTCGAGGAACCTTTGTCCAGCGCTTCGCCGCCATCGTCGACCGGGTCACGGGTGAGTCGTGGGAGCCGCTGAAGCACCTCGACGAGAACCAGGCAAAGTTCCATGCCTTCGACTCGTTACTCAGCGAGTTCGCTGCGATGGGCTTCGAATATGGCTACTCGGTTGCCAGTCCGGAGGCGTTGGTCCTCTGGGAAGCCCAGTTCGGCGACTTCGCCAATGGCGCGCAAACGATCATTGACGAGTTCATCACGTCCGGGCAGGCCAAGTGGACCCAGAAGTCGGGTGTGGTGCTCTTGCTCCCGCACGGCTACGAGGGCCAGGGGCCCGATCACTCGTCCGGCCGAATCGAGCGCTGGCTCCAGCTGGGCGCGGAGGACGCGTTCACCGTCGCGCAGCCGTCGACACCGGCCAGCCATTTCCATCTGCTGCGACAACAGGCCCTCGGCCAGATGCACCGGCCGTTGATCATCTTTACCCCGAAGTCCATGTTGCGGAATCGCCAGGCGGTCTCGATGCCGGCGGACTTCACGAGCGGGAGCTGGCGCCCCGTGCTGCCGGATCGCACCATCGAAGACGCCAGCAAAGTCACGTCGGTGATCTTGTGTACGGGAAAGGTTCGTTGGGACCTGGTCGGCCGTCGTGGCCAGGCTGGCAAGGAGGGCAGCGCAGCGATCATTCCGCTGGAGAGGCTCTATCCCCTGCCCGCCAAGCAACTGGCCAATCAGCTCGCGTCCTTCGACAACGTCCACGAGGTCCGGTGGGTTCAAGATGAGCCTGCCAACCAGGGCGCCTGGCCCTTCATGGCACTGAACTTGACGGCGGCCCTGGCGGAGCAGCTTCCGGGCCGGGAGTGGTCACTGACCCCGATCACCCGACCCCCCTCGTCCGCACCGTCGGTCGGGTCGGCCAAGGTCCATGAGGCACAGCAACGTGCGCTGCTCGACGCGGCCTTTGCCTGACGATGTACTTCACCGATCGAGGGATCGAAGAGCTCGAGACACGCAGGGGTGACGACGAAGTCACCCTTGCGTGGCTCGCTGATCAGTTGCGTACCTTCGTTGACCTGAACCCTGACTTCGAGGTGCCGATCGAGCGGCTCGCCACCTGGCTGGCACGCTTGGACGACGCCGAAGACGACACGCGCTGAGGAGCCACGCGCCGCCCTCAGCCTGTCCAGCTACACACCCAGCCTGTCGAGACCCACCATGAGCCTGTCGAACGGCGGTCTTCCGCACGCTAGCCATCACACTCAAGATTTGGTGTGCCTCACCATGCGGATCTCAATCGGCCCGAACATCGGCTCCACGCGCTCGGCGCCATCGGGTCTGAAACCGTTGCGCAGGTAGAACGCACGCGCTCGGGCGTTGTCACGAAAGACCCAGAGAAAGGCGTCGCGGTCGACGAGGCTCATCTCGAGCAGATGCTGACCGATACCGGTTCCCCAATACCGCTGGCGGACGTTGATCGCGTTCAACTGGAACCGGATGCTGACGCCCGCTTCCTCGGCGGGGCCGGCTGTCGCGAAACCGATCACGTCTGATCCTGAGATTGCGATCGTGACCTCACGATCGCCGGCGACGTTGAGGCGCCACAGCTCGAAGAACCGGTTTATCGTCAAGAGTTCGGCGAGCCGCTCGGGTGCCAGCAAGCCCGAGTACGCCTCCCGCCAGCACTCGAGGTGACAGTGAGCTGCGGCCGGGACATCGTCCAGCGTCGGCGGTCGATACGTCACCGCCTCGATGTTCATGGCTCGAAGACGATCTTTCCGACGAGGTCGCCGTTGATCATGGCGGTAAAGCCCTCGCGCGCGTGCGCTCAGCGGCAGCGTGCGGTCGATCACCGGCCGAATGCCCGTTGCCACCAGCATCCGGGTCAACGAGATCAGTTCGTCGCGGGTGCCCATGGTCGTCCCGATCACCCGCAGTGGCTTGAAGAAGATCTTGGTCAGCTCGGCCTTGGCCGGGTTGTCGCCCGAGGTGGCGCCGCAGATCACCAACGTTCCGCCGGGTTTCAGGGCGTTGATCGAATGCGACCAGGTCGCCGCACCGACGCTTTCCATCACGGCGTCGACCCGCTCCGGAAGACGTGCGCCGAAGGCGAACGACTGGTGGGCACCAAGATCAATGGCACGTGCCGCTCGGCTCTCGGTTCGCGACGTCACCCACACCCGAAATCCTGCCTGCCGCGCGAGTACGGTCAGGGCCGTCGCGACGCCACCGCCCGCTCCTTGCACGAGCACCGTGTTTCCTGGCTGAAGACCGGACTGCGTGAACAGCATCCGGTAGGCGGTCAGCCAGGCGGTCGGCAAGCAGGACGCCTCCACGAACGACAGCTCTGGCGGCTTGTCGATCAGGTTGGCAGCGGGCACTCGCACGCATTCAGCCATGACTCCCGGGTACCGCTCCGACAGCAGCGACCGCTTCGGATCGTAGGTTCCGTCCGGGCCGACGAAATCCGGATCGTTGATCACTGCGTGGATCACCACCTCGCGTCCCTCGGCCGTGACGCCGGATGCGTCGCAGCCCAAGATCATCGGCAACCGGTCAGCCGGCAAGCCGACGCCTCGCAGCGACCACACATCGTGGTGGTTCAGCGCGGCGGCCTTGACGGTGACGTCGACCCATCCCTCTGGCGTCGCCGGCAGCTCGACCTGGCCCACCCGGAGCCCCTTCAGCGGATTAGCGGAATCCAGGCCGGCGGCATACACAGCGATCACGACCTCAGCGTAGGCATTGTGGGCCCTTCAACAGGCTCAGGGCACCGCCTCGGCAGGTCCTACCTGATCTTGTCAAAGCCTTGATGCCGACGCCTTCTCCTGGCTCAGCACAATGTGGTCGCTAGAGTCCCGAATGTGAGCGCCGAGGATGTCGATCTCGTTGCCCAAGCATTCGCAACGCAGCATGACCACGAGCCAGTCGGTGTCTGGGCCGCGCCGGGCCGAGTCAATCTCATCGGTGAGCACACGGACTACAACGACGGCTTTGTCTTGCCTTTTGCCCTTGCCCAGCGGGTCACCATTGCGGCCGGTCGTCGCTCCGACGGCGGATGGACCGTGACGTCGCTGACCAACGGCGAGACGACGATGTTCACCCGGGACGACCTCGTGCCAGGAATGTCCGGCTGGCACGCGTACGTCGCTGGCGTTGTCTGGGCATTGGCGGAGGCCGGTCACCAGATCAGAGGCGCTGATCTGGTGCTCACCTCTGACGTCCCCCTCGGTGCGGGGCTGTCGTCCTCGGCAGCGCTTGAATGTGCCACCGTCAGCGCCCTTGCCGACCTCAACGACCTGGACATCGACCCGCTGCAGCGGGCGAAGCTGGCACGCCGCGGCGAGAACGAGTACGTCGGTGCCCCTACCGGGCTCATGGATCAGGCTGCCTCCACGTTGTGCACGCCTGGTCACGCCCTGTTCTTCGACTGTCGGACCCTCGAAAGCAAACAGGTCCGGATGGAGCTGGGTCCCGCCGCGCTGGAGTTGATGGTGATCGACACGAGAACGCCGCATGCGCTGGTGGAAAGCGAGTACGGCACCCGGCGGGCAAGTTGTACGGAGGCGTCCCGCATCCTCGGAATCGCTGCACTGCGGGATGTTACGGATCTCGAGGCAGCATTGCGCGAGCTGCCCGACCCGGTCATGCGGCGGAGAGTGCGACACGTGGTGACGGAGAACGATCGCGTCCGGCACGCCACCGAAGCTCTGCAGGAGGGCCGGTTCGGCGACCTCGCAACGTTGCTCAACGCGTCCCACAGCTCCATGCGTGACGACTTCGAGATTACGGTGCCCACAGTCGACCTGGCCGTCGAGACTGCGAGACGAGCGGGCGCCCCGGGAGCACGGATGACCGGAGGCGGCTTCGGCGGCTGCATTCTGGCGTTGATCCCCGCTGGGGAGTCTGCTCGCATCTTCGACGAAGTGCGGACAGCATTCGAGAAGGCGGGCTTTGGAGCCCCAAGCGCGTTCATCGCCGTTCCGTCTGCCGGCGCAGGGCGATCGCGATAGCGTCGACTCTGGGGTTGCAATCAGGTTCCGAAGGCCCTTCGACCCTCTGCGACGCGCTTCTTACCGTGTCAGTATTTCTTGATCGGGTGCGACGCAACCCAATCCGGGTCAACTAGCCAATCGGGCCGCCAGCTGCCCGGGTCGAGAAGGAGGACTTGTGAACGTGCGGATTCGATGTGGACTCGCAGCCGCCGCGGTTGGGGTGTTGGCTCTGACTGCCTGTGGCTCCAATTCTCTGGGCGGCGAACCGGCCGCCGAGGGCTCGAGCGCCCCCACTACCTCGGCCAGCGTAAATGCCGACCTGGCCGCCAAGCTTCCCGAGAGCATCAAGAGCTCCGGGGTCATCAAGATCGGCACCGACTCAAGCTATGCGCCCAACGAGTTCTTGGCGGCCGACGGCAAGACGGTTGAGGGCTTCGAGGTCGACTTGTTCAAGGCGGTGGCGCAGAAATTCGGGGTCAAGACCGAATGGCAAAGCGCGGACTTCGGGACCATCATCAACGGTGTCCTTGGCAAGAAGTACGACATGGGGATCTCGTCCTTCACCATCAACGACGAGCGCAAGAAGCAAGTCACCATGGTGAGCTACTTCAGTGCGGGCACTCAATGGGCAGCCGCTAAGGGCAACCCGAAGGGTGTCGATCCAGATAACGCCTGCGGCAAGACCGTCGCGGTCCAAGCCAACACCGTGCAGGACACCGACGACCTACCGGTCAGGCAGAAGAAATGCGGCGCCGACAAGATCAATGTCCTGAGGTACAAATTGCAGGACCAGGCGACCAACGCCGTCGTGACCGGCAAGGCTGACGCGATGCTCTCGGACTCACCGATCGTTGCCTACGCCGCGAAACAAACGGGAGGCAAGCTAGAGACTGTTGGCGACATCTACGAGGCGGCACCATACGGCGCTGTCGTGCCCAAGGACCAGACCGAGTTCGCCCAGGCGATCGTCGAGGCGCTCAATCAGATGAATGCCGATGGCAGCTACAAGGCTGCGCTCGAGAAATGGGGCGTCGAGCAGGGCGCCATCACCGATTTCGCGGTGAACCCATGACCGCCACCATGACCGAGTCCCCGGCCGTCAATGAGGAGCGACCGGGTCTCATCCACGCCAAGCCAGTCAGGCACCCTTGGCGATGGGTGATCATCGCCATTCTGGCCGTGCTGGCGTTGATGTTCCTCAACCTGTTGATCTTCAACCCCGCCTTCCATTGGTCCTTCGTATTCGAAGCCATGAACCAAAACCCGGTGCTCGAAGGGTTCTGGAAGGGCACGATCCTCGTCACTATCTTGTCGATGATCTTCGGTGTCACCCTCGGCGTGATGCTCGCCATCATGCGGCTGTCGGACAACCCGATCCTCAAGGGTGTGTCCTGGCTCTACACCTGGTTCTTCCGGGCCATTCCCCGCTACGTGTTGCTGACGATCATGGGGGCGCTCGGCATCTTGTTCACCGAGGGTCTGTCACTCGGCGTGCCGTTCGACTGGAAGATCATCCAATGGTTGGGATTGAGCGGCGACTGGCGATTTGGGACCTTCGACGCCAACCTGATCTTCGTCGGGCTTGCCGGCGGTGTCATCGGGCTGGCCGCTTCCGAGGCGGCGTACATGGCTGAGATCGCCCGGGCCGGCATTCTCAGCGTCGACAGAGGCCAGATGGAGGCGGCCCAGGCGCTGGGCATGAGCAGATCCAAGGCCATGCGACGAATCGTGCTGCCACAGGCAATGCGGGTCATTGTTCCGCCCACCGGCAACGAGACGATCGCGATGTTGAAGGACACCTCACTGTTGATCGCCATTCCAGTCGGAAACGAGCTCTTTTTCCAACTGCAGGCCATCGGCTCCCGCACGTACGAGACGTTCCCCGTGCTGGTAGCGGCAACGCTGTACTACCTGGTCGCCTCCAGCGTGCTGATGGTCGGTCAGTCCTACCTGGAAAGGCGGTTCGGACGCGGCTTTGGCGTAACAGCGGGGCCGCAGAAGGTCGAGGCGGCTAGCGCGCTCGCGGTTGGGGAGTCCAAATGAGCACGAACGCTGAAACCGGCCACCTCGTGCGGGCGGTCAACGTGTGTAAGTCGTTCGGCCACCACGACGTCCTCAACGGTATCGACCTCGAGGTCGACTCGGGCGAAGTGGTCTGCCTGCTCGGCCCCAGTGGATCGGGCAAGACGACCTTCCTGCGCCTGATCAATCAGATGGAGAGTCTGACCGGCGGTCGGATCTGGGTCGGCGGCGAGCTGATCGGAGTTGAGGATCGCAACGGAAAGTTGCACATCCGCAAGGACAAGGACATCGCCAGACAGCGGTCTCGGATCGGCATGGTGTTCCAGCGCTTCAACCTATTTCCGCACATGACAGCAGTGGGCAACGTCATGGAGGCGCCGGTCAAAGTCAAGGGATTGAACCGGAGCGTCGCCAGGCAAGAGGCCCTGGATCTGCTCGACATGGTCGGCCTCGCTGAACGGGCCGACTTCTACCCCTCGCAGCTCTCGGGCGGTCAGCAGCAACGGGTCGCGATCGCCCGGGCGCTGGCGATGAAGCCGGAACTGATGCTCTTCGACGAGCCGACGTCCGCCCTGGATCCGGAGCTGGTGGGCGAGGTGCTCAGCGTGATGCGCACTCTCGCACAAGAAGGCACCACCATGATCGTGGTCACTCATGAGATGGGGTTCGCTCGAGAGGTTGCGGACCGGGTGATCTTTATGGATCAGGGGTCGGTGGTCGAGGACGGACCACCCAAGGAAGTGCTCCTCAATCCGCGTGAGGAACGGACCAAGGCATTCTTGAGCCGAGTCAGGCACGAGGCTGATGTGGTCGCGCAGTACGAGGTCGAACTTGCCAAGTCACTGGAGGATGCGGGGACCTAGCGTTCGGATCGGGTTTCTGAGCCTGGAGCTGTGAAGATCGCGGTCGAGGAGGGCAGCAGGACGCAGACAAGAGTGGTGATGGATACACCCGCCAGGAGCAGCGCCAGCCACGTCGTCTGACCGCCGACGAAGCTCCACGCGACCGGGAGTTGGATCAGTTGCGTGGCGATCGTCGGACCCCGGCTCCAGCGCCTCCCACGCCACACCCCGCGAGCCGCGGCTCCGAGCAGGACAGCGTAGCCGAGCATGAGTAGCGCCGTGCCGGCTCCGACAATGATCCGGTTGCGATGAATGTCGGCCCCGGCGAGCAAGCCGAAGGCGAGCGCCGCCAATGCCTCGGTGACGAGAAGCACCGCTGCAGCCCTCAGCGGCTGGCTCGTTCGATGCTCGGCATCCACCTGGCCACAGTAAGGCCCAAAAAATCGTGTCTCATCCCGTGATTGACGGCGTACGTCCAGGGGTAAGCCCCTTTAGGTGTGTCGGCGCCTCACGATGGAGCCGGTGCAGACAGGCGGAATGTGAGCCAGCCAACGCGCAAAACTCTTGTATTGCCTGTCGATACTTGAAAGTGTTGGACGGGTTGAGCGCCTCAGTGTAGAGGACCCTTGATTTGCCCAGCACTCGGGGGTCGGTTTACCCGGGGCTGGGGCTAGCACAGTAAGGAGTGAGTACGCCATGGATTGGCGCCACAAGGCCGCCTGTCTGGATGAGGATCCGGAGCTGTTCTTTCCCATCGGGAATACCGGCCCTGCCCTCCTCCAGATTGAAGAGGCCAAGCAGGTCTGCCGGCGATGCGACGTTCGAGACGCATGTCTGCAGTGGGCGCTGGAAGCAGGTCAGGATCATGGTGTCTGGGGCGGTCTGAGTGAAGACGAGCGCCGGGCGCTGAAGCGCCGCGCAGCACGAGCAAGGATTCGTACCGCATAGCTGAAGACTTCCCTCCAGCAGCACAGACGACGCCGGGGCAACGGCCCCGGCGTTTCGCTTCCTCCTGAACGACCTTGATGGGGAGCTCGCTGTCCGAGCTCCCTGGCCATGATCAGAGGCGGCTGCCCCGGTGGATCGCGACCGCGTCGAGGGCTTTGACCGTCACGTTCGTCACGACGCCGGAGGCATTGACCGTGATCGTTGGGCCGGTGCACGCGCCGTTCTTCTTCTTGCCGTGGATGACGTCACAGTACGTTCCGGCCGGCAGCCCGGTCTGAACGGTGATTGTCTTGTCCGTGCTGAGGTTGTTGTTGAAGGCCACCCAGCCACGGGTGCCCTTGCTGAACGCGATCACATTGGCGTCATCAGTGTAGAAGTGATGGCGCTTGGCGTCGCCCACATAATCGTGCCAGCCGATCATGCCCACGATGCCGGCGTTGCGGTGCGTGCAGACCCACGCGTCGCTGCTGCAGTCCGTATCGGTGATGAGGCCATTAGCAGTTGCCGGCGGAGAAGCGTTGGTGTCTGTCCAGCTGAAGCTCGAGAAGATCTGCGGCGAGCCGTATCCCGAGGCCAATAGCCACTCATTGGCCAGGATGAACCGAGCACCGTCCTTGTAGTTCAACGCGTCCCCGTTGCGTTCGGTGTCATGGTTGTCCACGAACGACAGCGTCTTCTTGCTCGACGTCAGGCCAGAGCCGCTGCCAAAAACCTCGAGTGTCGCGATGCTGCCGATGTGCTCGGCTGGATAGCTCTTGAAGGCATCACGAATCTGCTTGACGGCATCGAGGCCCAGCACATCCCCGCTCCGCGTGAAGGCCTCCGGCGACAAAATGCCGGGACCGCCACCGAACACCTCAAGCGCCCAATACGGCTTGTAGCCGTCCTTCGTGTAGTTCAACCGCGCGTAGATCTCGTCGAGGTCGTCCTGCCCGACGTGCTTGGCCGCGTCGACGCGGAAGCCGGACACTCCGTAGCCGATCAGCTTGTTGAGATAAGCGGCCAGCTTGCCTTGGACGTAGTCGGTCTGGGTCCGCAAATCCTCAAGTCCGAGGAGGTTGCACTGGAAGACCTGGAGCTTGTTGTTGAAGTCCTGGATGCCACCGTCGCTCGAGGGGCACTCTCCGGCCTTGAAATGGAAGTTGCTAGGACCGTAAGGGACGTCGGAATAGGTGTACGGAGTGTAGGAGATGCCACCGTAAGAGATGCTGCCCTGACCCGTCATGTGGTTGATCACCGCATCGACGTAGACCTTCACCCCCTCCTGGCGACACTTCTTGACCATCTCCTTGAACTGATCTTCGCTACCCATCCGGCTGGTCAGGTGGTAATCGACCGGTTGGTACACCTCCCACCACGGATGCAGCACGGTGTCGCTGCCGTTGCCCAACGAGGTGCGTTTCACCGAGTCCTGAGGCGGGGCCACCTGAACACCGTCGTATCCGAGCTCATGCAGCGTCTTGCACTCGTCCTTGATCGAGTTCCAGTTCCACTCCCACAAGTTCGCGGTCACGCCGGGCTCGTCGGTCAGGTGATGCCGTGAAGTAGCGTCGGCGGACGTTCCCGTCAAAGTCATGCCGACGGCCAGAGCGGCGGCAGCCAGCAGTGCAGTGCGCCGCCTCAATGATCTTGTGCGCAGCAGCTTGCCAACACGAGATAGTTCCATGGGCCCTCCCTTTGGGGCGCGACGCTTGGTCGTCCGGACACACTCGAGTAGCACGGCGTCCTTGAGCTTTCTAGTGATCAAGGCCCGAAGGGTCAACGACCTTCGTAGGCGTGTCGAAAAGAAACCCGCAATGATTTCGCATCGCCACGCGACGTCAGGTTCTGCCTAGTTCACGCCCGCGCTCACCACGGCACGTGATCAAACCGGGATTTCGACGATCGCCCTGGTACCCAGGCCATCGGGTTGCGGGCCCAGTTCGAAAGTGCCTTCCATCTCCCCCACCAGTGAGTCCACGATGGACAGGCCGAGGCTGCGTGATTGGCGCCACTCGAAATCCGGTGGCAGGCCCCGACCGTCATCACTGATCTCCACCCGCAACCTGCCGTCCCGCAACGACGGCACGACCCGCACTTCACCTGGCGTGTCAGCCAGCCCGTGCTCGACCGCGTTCTGACATAGCTCGGTGAGGACCATCGCCAGGCTCGTGGCAACGTCCGCCGAGACGACACCAAAGCTCCCCTGCCGTACGGCGGAGATGCCACCCTCGAAGGCTGCGACGTCACCGACCATCCGGAGCAGGCCGTCCGCAACGCGGTCGAACTCGACGGTCTCGTCGAAGGTCTGGGACAGCGTCTCGTGCACGATCGCAATCGCTGCCACCCGTGACATGGCGTCAGTCAGCGCGACCCGCGCCTCGGCCGAGGAGATGCGGCGCGCCTGCATGCGCAAGAGAGCTGCCACCGTCTGCAGGTTGTTCTTCACCCGGTGGTGGATCTCCCGGATGGTCGCGTCCTTGGTCACGAGCTGGCGCTCCTTGCGCCGAAGATCGCTCACGTCGCGACAAAGCACGATCGCTCCCACCCGCTCGGCGCCATTGAGCAGCGGGAGGACGCGGACTATCAGGTGAGCATCACCAGCGACCAGCTCGGCCCGTCGGGCGTTACGCCCCGACAGCACGGAGGTGATCGAGTCATCCACGGGTCCAGGACCGGCGGGGAACAGTGCAGCGGTCAGCGTCGGGAGATGCTCGTCGACCAGATCCCCGATCAGGCCGAGGCGCCGGTAGGCACTCAGGGCGTTCGGGCTGGCGTACTGCACGCACCCGCTGGCGTCGATGCGAATGAATCCATCTCCGACTCGTGGGCTGAACGCGAGCATGGTCGCGTCACCAGGCATCGGAAAGGCACCGACCGTAATCATCCGGGCAAGCTCGGCGGCGGTACCGAGGTATGCCTGCTCCAGAGAGCTGGGCGCACGCACACCAAGAAGACTGGTGTGCTGCTCCACCACCGCAATCACCCGCCCGCTGCGTTTTACCGGAATGGCGTGGCTGTCGACCGGCATGCCCGCGGATAGCTTTGCTTCGCTGGTCTGAATGATCTCGCCGACGCCGAACGCCTGCGACACCAGGTGTTCCGGCGCGTAGGCGATCAGATCGCCCACCACGTCATCGAGCAGCGCTGTCGGACCGGTGGTGGGCCGGATCTGTGCTGCCGCCCTGAACACGTTTTCATCGCGGTCAGCCACCCATAGCACCAAGTCGGAAAAGGACAAATCGGCGAACAACTGCCACTCCGAGACGAGCAACCACAGCCACTCGCGGTCGGCTTCGGAGAGATCGGTGTGCTGACCGATGACCTCCGACATGGACGGCATGGTGTAACCCTAATAACGTGCAAAGCAGCGGCAACGCGATGTGGGGCCCGGAGTGGAAAGGCTGGTTATGAGTAACGCACGGATAGGCGGCTCGGACCCGGGCGGAACTGACCCCGAGCCGAGTCCGACGGACCCTCGGTGGCGGTTGACGCCTACCAAGTACGGCGTGGCGGCGATCTTGCTGATCGCCATCGTGTTGCCGCTCCTGGTCCCGACCTACGATCAGGCGGAGCCGCGGCTCTTCGGCTTCCCCTTTTTCTACTGGTATCAGCTGCTGTGGGTGTTCATCGCCGCCGGTCTGTGCGGACTCTGCTACATGCTGCTGAGGCGGGAGCGGGCGGCGTACCGGCGTGATAACCCGGAACAGCAGACGCGGTCCATGGGGGAGGAGCGGTGAACGGCATCAACTGGGTGGCCCTGATTGTCTTGATCGTGCTCTTCGCAGTCGTCACGGTCATCGGCTTCCGCGCTGCCCGCTGGCGGCAGCCCGAGGATCTTGCCTCGTTGCACGAATGGGGCCTGGGCGGCAAGAGCTTCGGCACGATCACCACGTGGTTTCTGCTCGGTGGCGACCTCTACACGGCCTATACGTTCATCGCTGTCCCTGCGGCCATGTGGGCGACCGGCGCGGTGTCCGGCTTCTTCGCCGTCCCGTACACGGTTGTGCTCTACCCGATCATCTTCTTCTTCCTCGCTCGAATGTGGTCCGTAGCGCACCGTCATGGTTACGTCACGACCGCCGACATCGTCCAGGGGCGTTACGGCACCCGCAGCCTGAGCCTGGCCGTGGCCGTCACCGGGATCCTGGCCACCATGCCCTACATCGCATTGCAGCTCGTCGGGATTCAGGCCGTGCTCGAAGTCACCGGCCTCGGTGGGAACAGCGTGCTCGCCCGCGACCTTCCCCTCTTGATCGCCTTTGCCGTGCTGGCTGCCTACACCTACTCGTCCGGGTTGCGGGCGCCCGCCCTGATCGCCTTCGTCAAGGACGGCCTGATCTACCTGGTGATCGCCGTGGCCATCATTTACCTGCCGATCAAGTTCGGCGGCTGGGCCGGCATTTTCGACGCCGCGGAAGCCAAGATGGCGACGCCGTCGGCCGCGAATCCCGCAATCCCCACCGGCGTATTCATCCCAGGCCCGGCCGCTCACTGGGCGTACGCCTCCCTCGCCCTCGGTTCGGCATTCGCGTTGTTCATGTACCCGCACTGCGTGACTGCGACGCTCAGCTCCAAGGACCGGAGCACCGGCCGGCGGAACGCAGCAATCCTGCCGGCGTACTCGCTCCTGCTCGGCCTCCTGGCCCTGCTGGGCTACATCGCCATCAAGGCGGGTACGAAGCCGATCGGTCTGGACGGCAAGCCCAATCCCCAGCTGGTCATCCCGCAGCTGTTCGAAGATCATTTCCCCAGCTGGTTCGCCGGCATTGCCTTCGGTGCGATCGCCATCGGAGCGCTGGTGCCAGCGGCGATCATGTCCATAGCGGCGGCCAACCTGTTTACCCGCAACATCTACAAGGCATATCTCAAGCCCGACGCAACCGATCCTCAGGAGGCACGTGTCTCCAAGATCGTGTCCTTGATCACCAAATTCGGGGCGCTGCTCTTCGTCTTGTTCCTCGACAGACAGAATGCGTTGAACTTCCAGCTGCTTGGCGGGGTCTGGATCCTGCAGACGTTCCCGTCGATCGTGTTCGGCCTGTTCACCCGATGGTTCCACCGCTGGGCACTGCTTGCGGGGTGGGCTGCTGGGATGATCTACGGAACGGTAGTCGCGTACGGATACTGCACCGCCTGCACCACTCGCGCGTTCGCGAATTCACTTGCCGTGGTGCCACTGCTCGGCAAGCCCGGCTACATCGGGCTCACCGCCTTCGCGCTCAACATCGTTGTCGCGGTCCTGCTTACGGCCCTACTGCGGGCAGCGAGAATCTCCAACGGCACCGACATCACCAGACAGTCCGACTACTTCGCTGATATCGGCGATCCAGGCGTCGAGCCCGTCGTCGCCGAGAGCCGACCGGTCCACTAAGCAGATGGACGGAATAGCTAAGGCGGCGCCTAACGACTAAACTCCCCCGGTCGCGACAAGCGAAACCTCGATCGGCGGAGCAGGAGGAGATTCATGGCTAAGGGTGGCCGAAAGCGACGCGCCCGCAAGAAGAAGAGCGCGAACCACGGCAAGCGCCCGAACGCCTGACGGCGCGAACCAAGACACATCGAGCCCCGCGGGAAACCGCGGGGCTCGGTATCTCCTTGGATTTAGGAGGTCTGGTGGAAGTTGTTGAGCTGGGTGACGATCTTGGCCCGCAAGGTGCTGGGAGCGACGTCGCCGCCGCAGCTCCGGTGCAGGAGTGACTTGAACGCCTGCTCGACGTCGAACCGATCCAGACACCCCTCGCACGCGGCCAAATGCTGGCGAATCGCGTGCGAAGAGGCCTCGTCGAGTTCGGAATCCAGGAACTCCCACACCCGCTGAACTACGTCGCCGCAGTCATCGAACGACTTTTCCTCGTGGCTCATGTTCGACTTGCCTCCCGCATCAGGCCGCGCTCCTTCGCATAATCGTCCAGCAACATCCGCAAGGAGTTGCGGCCCCGGTTGAGCCGGGACATCACGGTGCCGATCGGCGTGCCCATGATCTCGGCGATCTCCTTGTAGGAGAAGCCCTCGACGTCGGCTAGATACACCGCCAGCCGGAAATCTGGAGCGAGTTGCTGCAGCGCCTCCTTGATATCGGAGTCCGGCAGGTTCTCTAGCGCTACGACCTCCGCCGACTTCAGCCCCGAGGAGGTGTGCGACTCGGCTCGGGCAAGCTGCCAATCCTCAACGTTCTCCCCGTCGGAGATCTGCGGCTCCCGCTGCTTCTTCCGGTACGAGTTGATGTAGGTGTTAGTAAGGATCCGGTAGAGCCAGGCCTTGAGGTTCGTGCCTGGCGTGAATTGGTGGAACGAGGCGAACGCTTTCGCGTACGTCTCCTGGACCACATCCTCGGCATCTGCCGGGTTACGGGTCATCCGCAGCGCGGCCGCATACAGCTGGTCAAGGTACTGCAGTGCGTCAGCTTCAAACCGCGCGGAACGCTCCTCAGGGGTCTCCGCATGACCTTCGGGCTCGATCGCTTCGCTGGGGATCGCAGGGATGCTCATCACGTATGAGAGTACCGGCGAGCCAACCTGTCGGAACTCCACCGACAGGTTGTCGAGCAAGAAGGGCATGTTTGGAAGAACGCGTTCATGGTGAGGGTATTCCCAATCGTTCCTGCACGAATCGGCTGACCTCGCCCAACAGGACGGCGCGGAGGTCGGCGGCTGTGAACGATGAGGACCTGGCCACCCGAAAGCTGTGGTCGGCTCCCGGCAACTCGACCAGCCGGATGCCGCCGACATTTTTAGTGGCCGCCTCGATTTCGGCCGCTCGGCCAAATGCGTCGGAAGTGCCTTGCAGAACCAACCGCGGCGCGTCTGGCTGCAGCAGTTCTGCGATCCGGGACTTCTCCGGCTGGCCGGGCAGGTGCAGCGGAAAAGCAAGACAGATGACGGCACTCGCCTCCAGCGCATTTGCCGTCCTGCAGGCGACCCGCGCACCCGCACTGCGCCCGCCGACAAAGGTAGGGCCGATCGCCCAGGGTTGCCACTGCAGCCAGTGGAGGGCGGTAAGCCACGCCTCGTCGAGCCTCGGCGCTGGTGAGGCGACCCGGCGGCCGGCCATCCGCCACGGCTGCTCGAAGCGGACGACCGTCGTTCCCTGCTCCGGCAGCCGTCGGGCCAGGAGCTCCAGGTCCATCGCATGGGGGCCTCCTCCGGCACCGTGGCCAAGCACCAGCGTTGCCACCGGATCATTGGCGGCATCAATGAGCAGGCGCCCGGAACCCTGCGGGGTCACTACCGGCACGATCGCGGTCGGCATGGATCAGATCAGGGTGCCCTGAGCATCGGCCGGCGCGTCATCGGATGCCTCAGCGATCGGTTCAACCAGCGACGGATCGTTGTTCTGGACGCTGTTGACGGCCCTGGACACCGGATAGGCCTCAAGCAGATCCGCCTCGGTCACTGCCAGCAGGTCCAGTGCGGCCGCCGGATCGGTGAGTTGAGGATCCAGCCAGGCGTCCAAAGCGTCGCGGCTGATCACCATCGGCATTCGATCATGGATGTGACCGGCCGCGTCGGTTGCCTCGGTGGTGATCACCGAGCAGGTCCGCAACCACGCGGAATCGTCCTCGCTGTCCTTGGTCGAATCCCGCCAGATCTCGTAGATGCCAGCCATCACCAATCGCTCGCCATCGGCTCTATGGATGAAGAACGGCTGCTTCTTGATCTTGCTCGATCCTTTGCCCGCCGGCCGGGCCCCCTCTGGTGTGTACCACTCGTAGAACCCGTCAGCCGGCAGCAGGCAGCGGCGGAGCCGAAACGCCTTCCGGAAGGCCGGCTTGTCGGCCACGGTCTCCAGTCGGGCGTTGATCAGCCGAGAACCGATCGAGGCGTCCTTCGCCCACGAGGGCACCAGACCCCAGACCAAAGGTGCCAGACGCCTCCGGACCTCCCCGGAGTCTCGAATTCGGCGCTCGAAGACTGCGGGCACGGCCACGGTTGGCGCCACGTTGTAATCCGGACCTGGAAGCCCGTCGAAGACATCGTCGACGTCGAACTCGATTCGCAACACGTTGGCGTTTGCCGAGGACGCATACCGCCCGCACATGTTCATCGACGTTATCTCACACCGGTGACACACGCCCCCCCACCTTTTCCTGCACGGCAGGGCGCGATAGGAATAGCTCATGACCTTGCTACGCGCTGGTGCACGCACCATGCTCGCTTCCTATTTCATCGTCAACGGTGTGAAGGCTGTTCGCAATCCGGATCCGCTGGTGCCGGCGGCAGAGCCCGTGGCTGACCGCGTCGTTCCCCTGGTCAAGCAGTACGCCCCGCAGCAGGTCGCCGCGGTGATTCCGGAAGATCCGGTGACTCTGGTCCGCGCCCATGGAGCTGCGCAGATCGTCGGCGGCCTCGCGCTCGCCAGTGGCAAGGGCCGGCGACTCGGAGCGCTGTTGCTGGCTGGCTCGCTCTTACCAGGCACGGTGGCGAAGCACCCATTCTGGACCCGTACCGACCCAGAGGAGAGGGCTCTGGACCGTTCCCAATTCCTCAAGAACCTGAGTTTGCTCGGTGGGGTCCTGCTGGCCGCCGGTGACACCGAGGGCAAGCCGAGCCTGGCGTACCGGGCGCAAAAGGGCGGGAAGTCGCTGGCTAAGGAGACCCGCAAGGCCCGCAAGTCGCTAGCCAAGAGCACAAGCGGCCTGGCCAAGAGCACGGGTGGAGTGGCCGACGATGCGCTCGCCGGCGGTGCTGCGCTGGTCGGCGCGGTGGTCGCCACCTCGCGGGCAGCCAGGAAGAAGGCGGCCAAGGAACTGAAGCATGCTCGCGCGCTCGCCGCCCAGCAGGCAGCGGACGCCAAGGAAGCCGCCGAGAAGGCCGCCAAGAAGGCGAAGAAGCAGGATCGCAAGCGACAGAAGTCCTACCGGCGGGACAAGAACATTCAGCGCGGCGAAAACTGACGCCACGGCCTTATCCAGCTTCCGTAGTGTCTGACGCTCAGTCCGAAGTCTCCGCACAGGGACCGCGGTGGTCGGCGCCGGGTGCCCCCGCGCCGATTCGGGCCACCGTACGGATACCCGGCTCGAAGTCCGAGACCAACCGCGCGCTGATCATTGCCGCACTGGCCGAAGGACCGTCCACGATCATCGACGGACTGGAGGCCCGCGACACTCAGCTGATGCGCGATGCACTCCGCACTCTTGGCGTCCGGATCACCGAACAGGGCAAAGTGTGGCAGATCGACCCACCGTCGCGCCTTCGAGCGGGTGGGACAATCCACTGCGGGCTGGCCGGCACGGTCATGCGGTTCGTGCCACCGGTGGCAGCACTCGCACCCGGACCTGTGCGGTTCGACGGCGATCAACAAGCCTATGCCCGCCCCATGAAAGTCATTCTGAGAGCCCTTCGCGGGCTCGGCGCACGGACTGATCGCAATGCTCTGCCGTTCACGCTGACTGGTGACACCAACCTCGCCGGCGGGGCGGTAACCCTCGACGCCTCTGAATCGAGTCAGTTCGTCTCCGGACTGCTGCTCAGTGGGGCCCGGTATGCGAAGGGGATCGACGTCCGGCACGAGGGACCGCCAATCCCATCGCTGCCGCACATCGAGATGACGGTGGCCATGCTTCAGGCACACGGAGTCGAAGTCAACATTTCAGAGCCCAACCGTTGGGTCGTTCGACCGGGGCGCATAGCAGCCCGCGACGTCACCATCGAACCGGACTTGTCCAACGCTGCACCGTTCCTTGCCGCGGCGGCTGTGACCGGTGGCACCGTCACCGTGCCGGGGTGGCCGATGCGCACGTATCAGCCCGGCGATCAGATCCGCGAAATCCTCCAGCGCTTCGGCGCTCAGGTCACCTGGCATGACGGCGAGCTGCGGGTCCACGGTACGGACCACCTTCACGGTGTCGATGTCGACCTGCACGGTGCTTCTGAACTGACCCCGGTCATAGCAGCCATGGCGGCCCTTGCCGACTCGACCAGCCATCTGCGCGGTGTCGGCCACATCCGCGGGCACGAAACCGATCGCCTGGCAGCGTTGGAGACGGAACTCAGTCGGCTTGGTGCCCATGCCAGTCAAACGGACGACGGGTTGGTCATCCACCCACGACTGCTCGGCGGAGATGTCTGGCACACCTATGCCGACCATCGGATGGCCCAAGCAGGCGCGGTCCTCGGCCTCGTTGTGCCAGATATCGAGTTGGACGACGTGACCTGCACGGCCAAGACCATGCCGGAGTTCGTCGATCTGTGGAACGCCATGATCGTCGCCTCCCAGCCGGGCTCAGCGGTGGGTGATCACTCCCCAGCCGATGAGGACACCGGCGAGCAAGGCGCTCCCCTTTCGTGACGTCCCGCAGTTTCGGTAGAGACGAGCAGGACGCGTTCGACCGGCCGGGTCGGAGCACGAGGCCTCGGACCAAGGACCGGCCGGACTATTCCGGCGCCGAGATCGGCATGATCATCACTGTCGATCGCGGGCGTTACCGCACACTCATCGACGACCGTGAGGTGACCGCCACCAAGGCGCGGAATCTCGGTCGTACGGGCGTCATCGTCGGTGATCGGGTCTGGATTGTCGGCGACATCTCCGGAGACGAAGGGACTCTGGCCAGGATCGTGCAGGTCGAGGAACGCGACACTGTCCTGCGACGGACCGCCGACGACGAGGACTCATACGAGCGACCGATCGTGGCGAACGCCGATCAACTCGTGATCGTCACTGCGTTGGCGGATCCACCACCACGGATCGGGATGATCGACCGCATTCTGGTGGCCGGCTTCGACGCTGGCATCGCACCGCTGCTGTGCCTCACCAAAGCGGACCTGGCGACACCGGACGCGTTGGTGGCGCAGTACGAGCCGTTGGGGGTGCCGGTCCAGGTGACCGAACCCGGAACAGACCTCGATCCACTGCGGCGGGCGCTGGCCGGGCATCGCAGCGTGTTCGTCGGCCATTCGGGGGTCGGCAAGTCGACACTGGTCAATGCCTTGATCCCTGGAGCCAAGCGGGCAATTGGTGAGGTCAACGAAGTGACCGGCCGGGGCAGGCACATCTCGACGTCCGCGATCGCTCTGCGATTGCCAGGTACGGATGGGTGGGTCATCGACACACCCGGTGTACGCTCCTTCGGCCTCAGCCATGTCCGGCCCGACCGGATCATCACCGCATTCGGTGACCTCGACGAGTTGAGCTCCGACTGTCCTCGAGGCTGCAGCCATACCGCGGGTGAGCCGGAATGCGCACTTGACGAGGCGGTGCGGCGAGGGCAACTTTCTCCGCTACGGCTGGAGTCGTTCCGACGGATGCTCCGATCGGGCCAGTAGCGTGGGCCCATGTCCGCTTCGCTGCAGTCGAGCGCCGGGGGTGGCTCGGCTGGACAGGCTTCGTCGACGACGACGGCCGGCGCGGCCGCGTCGACTCGCGAAGTTGCGCAGCCCGACAGCGCGCTGCGCCGTGGCCTGACCGACGATCTGCGCCTCGCCCACCTGCTCGCCGACGACGCAGACTCGATCACCATGAATCGCTTCAAGGCGCTGGACCTGTACGTCACCTCGAAGCCCGATCTGACGCCGGTCAGCGACGCGGACACCGCCGTGGAGGAGGCGCTCCGTCGCACCCTGAGCCGAGCCCGACCTCGGGATGCGGTGCAAGGCGAGGAACTTGCCGACACGGGTTGGGGACCGCGGCGCTGGGTCATCGACCCGATCGACGGGACCAAGAACTTCATCCGCGGCGTACCGGTGTGGGCCACCCTGATCGCGCTTATGATCAACGACGAGGTCGTCGTCGGTGTCGTCAGCGCACCAGCATTGGGCCGTCGTTGGTGGGCAAGCGTGGGCGGCGGTGCTTACGCCGGTAAGTCCTTGATGTCGGGGACTCCCTGTCATGTCTCTGACGTCGCTAGGGTCGAGGACGCATCACTGAGCTATGCGTCGATCTCCTCCTGGGTCGATGCCGGTCAGGGTCAGGAGTTTGTCGATCTCCTGCGCGCCTGTTGGAGGACCCGTGCGTACGGTGACTTCTGGTCATACATGTTGCTCGCCGAGGGTGGCGTGGACATTGCCTGTGAACCCGAGCTGGCGCTGCACGACATGGCTGCCTGTGCCGTCGTGGTCACCGAGGCCGGTGGCCGCTTTACCGATCTGAACGGGACCGACGGGCCACTGGGCATGGGGGCCTATGCAACGAACGGCCGCCTCCACGACGCCGTCCTGGCCCAGCTTCGACCGGGCGGATTCGGCTCGTGACCGTAGAGTATCCAGCACAATGACGGCATGCAGTTAACTCACCGGTTCACTCTGCCGGCTCCGGTGGAACAAGCCTGGACCGCATTTTACTTTCCGAATCGCATCGTCCCATGTTTCCCAGGGGCCACATTGAGTCGCGTGGCCGGCGACGAGTTCGACGGCGTCCTGAAGATCAAGCTGGGGCCGGTGCCCGTGCAGTACGAGGGGTCCGCCAGCTTTCTCGAGCGCAGCGCCGAAGACCAGCGGATCGTGGTCGAGGCTCACGGCAAGGACCGGCGCGGCCATGGCACGATCACGGCAACCGTCAGCATGACGTTTACCGAGATCGAATCCGGGACGGATGTGGAGGTGATCAGTGCCGTCGATCTCAGCGGCCAGGGTTCCTCCTTCGGTCAGACCGTGGTCCAGGAGGCCAGCGATCGTCTGGTCCAACGGCTCGTCGACTGTGTCTCCGGCAAGTTCGCCAGTGGATTGGGTGACCTTCCCACGGCGGAAGAGCTGGCAACGGCCACGCCTGCCGTCCCAGTGATGGAAACCGAGGAGGCCAGCGGGGTCGTGGCGCCGGAACCCGTCGAGGCCAGGGTGCGCCGGAACCCGAGAGGCCAGCGGAGTCGTGGCGCCGGAACCCGTCGAGGCCAGCGGAGTCGTGGCGCCGGAACCCGTCGAGGCCAGCGGAGTGGTGGCGCCGGAACCCGTCGAGGCCAGCGGAGTGGTGGCGCCGGAACCTGATGAGCCTCAGGAAACCATCGGACCCGATCGTGTGTCCGCAGCCAACGTCACAGCCGAAAGGGGTGAGGTGGATGCAAACAAACCGCCCGCCCCTGATACCGACCATGTGACAGCTCCGAGCGGGCCAAGCGGAGGGCCCACGCCGTACGCATCGAAAGCCCTCAGTACCACCGCACGGCCGCAAGGCAGCGCTCTGGCGACCGTGGTCCTGCCCAGAGTCCGCCGCTTCGGACCACCGGTTCTCGGAGTGCTGGTGGTCGGATCGCTGATCGGTGGCATCGTGCGGCGCCTGAGGCGCTGATGATCGAACGTGGACGCTTCCCGGTCAATGTCTGCGCAGTGCTCCACCGCGATGGGCGCTGGTTGCTCAACGTACGGGCCGACGACGCCAGTTACGCACCGGGCACCATCGGGTTGATTGGCGGCCACGTCGAACGAAGCGATGGCCCGGAGCGGGTTTTTGAGTCCACTGTGCAGCGTGAGGTCGCCGAGGAGTGCGGCATCGACCTGACGGGGATACCGCTGCTCTATCTCGATAGCGAGGCCTACCTCGACAGCGACGGCGACCTGGTACTGACGGTCAGCTACGCGGCAGAACTTCCGCCAGGTACCGAGCCAAGTCGACAGAACGCAGTAGAAGACTCCGAGCTGTCATGGTGGACGTTGGAGGATCTGGAGGCTGATCCCCGCTGCGCACCATGGACGTCGCGGCTCGTGCGGCGCACGCTTGCTGCCATCGCCAGCTCCTGAAACCGCGCAGCGGGTGACCGTGGGTCATCGGCGCAGAATGGCACCCGCATCCGGCACGCGGAGACTGAGCAAGTGCCGTCAGCCTGCACCTCAGACGTCAGCCGGTGATGCGCAGCCGTACGGTTTCGGACAAACCGCCAAGCTTGTCGATCACCTCGGGTGACAACTCCCCAGCGACGTCAGTCACCACGTACCCCAGGTCTCCCCGGGTGGACAGCACCTGAGAATCGATGTTGACCCCATAGTCCGCAAGAACGCCGTTGACGGTCGCCAGCACCCCGGGAACATTGTGGTGGACGTGCAGGATGCGGCTTCGGGTCCCCGCGTCTTCGGTCTGGACTTGTGGCAGGTTCACCGACATCGTGGAGGTGCCTGTCACCGCATACTCGCGCAGCTTGCCGGCCACGAAGCGGCCGATGTCTTGTTGCGCCTCTTCGGTGGAGCCCCCGATATGCGGGGTCAAGATCACGTTCGGCAAGTTCTGCAGTCCGGAAGAGAACGGGTCGCCGGTGACCTTGGGCTCCTCGGCGAAGACGTCGACCGCAGCACCGGCGATGTGCCCCGAGAGTAGGTGGTCGCGCAACGCATCGTGGTCGACAACGATGCCTCGGCAAAGATTGAGGAAGAGGCTGCGTGGTCGCATCCTCGCGAACTCTTCAGCCCCAAAAAGTCCCGCGTTGCCAGGTCGGCCGTCCACGTGCAGCGAAACCGTCTCTGCCTCCGTGAGCAATTCTTCCAGGCTCTCGCAGCGGCGGGCGTTGCCGAGCGCCAGCTTGTCGGCGACGTCGTAGAACAACACCCGCATGCCCAGGGCCTCAGCCACTACCGACAGCTGGCTGCCGATGTTGCCATAGCCAACGATTCCCAACGTTCGTCCGCGAACCTCATGGGCACCCTTGGCCGACTTGTCCCAAACGCCCGCATGCATGGCGGTGTTCTTGTCGGTGAGGTGCCGCGCGAGCGCAATGATCTCCGCGATCACCAACTCGACCACGCTCCGAGTGTTGGAAAACGGAGCGTTGAATACCGCCGTGCCGTTCCGTGATGCCGTTGCGATGTCAATCTGGTTGGTGCCGATGCAGAAGGCACCGATGGCCAGCAGCTCAGGACATGCTTCCAATAGGGCCCCGTTCACGTTGGTCTTGGACCGGATCCCCAGCAGCTGCACACCCGGGAGAGCGGCCCGCAGCTCATGCTCATCGAGCGCGCCCTTCACAGTTGTCACCTCGATCCCCCGCTCAGTGAGCATGCGTTCGGCATCGGGGTGGATGTTTTCGAGCAGCAGAGCCTTCATGGTCTTCCTTGTGTGTCGGGGCGCGTGCACAGGCAACGCAGCGACCAGTGTAGGAAGGCCACCCTCATCCCCCGCCGATATCTCAGCCTCTTAACGGAGGCCACTCTGGACGTCCACGGATAGCCGGCTAAGGATCCCGGGTAGAACTGCGTGTGAGGAACCGCCGGACGTCACCCGCCGAGAGAAACCTCGTGGCCCGCCTCGGCCGAGGCGTAACACGCGTCCACGATCGTGGCGCGGGAGAGAGCCTCGTACCCGCGGTGGTTGGTGTAGTCGCCCGTCCGCACCTTTTCGAGAAAGTCCAGTACGCACGCCTTGTGCAGGCCGTCAGGTGGAATATCCGGCTGCAGCAAGGCTGGGACGCCCTCCTTCTCGGTCCAGATGTTCAGTGAGCGGTGGGGGTCGTTCGGCGCTCCCCAATCGACGCTGGCTCCGCCGTCGGAGCCGTAGAGGGTCACGTAGCAGTGATCTTTGGGGATCCATTGGGCCCAGCTGGATTCGAGCAGCAGCGTGACGCCGCCGTCGAGCCGTAGAAAGGCGGTGGACAGATCTTCGACGTCGAACTCGCCCTCTTCGAAGCCAGACTTTCGCATGGTCGGTTCAGCGGAGCTCCCGCGTCCCCTCGGTCCGAACTCGGCGTAGGTTGCCGCTGTCGCCGCTCGTGCGCCCGGCTCACCGAGCAGGTGGAGTGCCATGTCGAGCATGTGCACACCGATGTCCATCAACGGTCCACCACCCGCGGCAGCTCGGCGGGTGAACCAGCTGCCAAGTCCCGGGATGCCCTCCCGGCGGAGCCACCCGGCTTTCGCGTAGTAGATCTCGCCGAGCAAACCAGCATCGATGATCTTTTTCAGCGCCTGCACGTGGCCGCGGCGGCGGTGATTGAACACCACGTCGAGCACTCGGTCGTTGCGTTCGGCCGCTTCGACCATCCGGCGGGCCGTCGGGGCGTCCTGGGCAATCGGTTTTTCCGAGAGGACGTGGACCCCCGCGTTCAGCGCGGCCACCGCAATGGGCTCGTGCAATGTGGTGGGCGCGGCGACGCTCACGATGTCGAGTTGGGCGCGGCCGAGGAGGTCGCGCCAATCACCGAAGCGGTGATCTTCGGCGACGCCGTACCGATCACCGAGGCTCGCCAGCTGTGCTACTTCCATTCCCGCCAGCGCCACGAGATCGACGTCCGCTGCTTGCGCGTAGGCGTCCATGTGCTGCTGGCCTGCCCAGCCGAGGCCGATAACTCCCACTCGTAACGGCTGCAGATCAGCCACGATCGACTCCATGATTGATCGATCCCCCGCTCAGCCTTGGAGCGGGGCTGTTGATCACCTTCGGAGAGTCGAGGTCCAGGCCCGGCTCCGGTCGCGCCCACTGCACCGCGTTGGCCAGGACGCGTTGCACATCGGGGTGCCAGTAGACCGGGTACTCCTGATCGCCGGGTGAGAAGTAGAAGATCTTTCCTTTGCCGCGTCGCCAGCAGCAACCCGACCGGAAGACCTCGCCGCCGCTGAAGTTGGAGATGAAGATCAATTCGTCGGGGGTGGGGATGTCGAAGTACTCGCCGTACATTTCCTGCTCCCCGATGGTGATCGGCTGAGGCACCCCGCGAGCTATCGGATGGGTCGGCGTCACCGTCCAGACAAGTTCAACCTCAGCGGCGTTGCGCCAGGCCAGTGAGCAGGTGGTCCCCATGAGCCGGATGAAGATCTTGGAGAAATGCGCGGAGTGCAGGACCAGCAGGCCCATGCCCCCGAGGACCCGTTGGTGCACCCGCTCGACTACCGCATCATCGACCTGAGCGTGGGTCGCGTGGCCCCACCACGTCAACACGTCGGTGCTTTCCAACACGTCGTCGGTCAACCCGTGATCGGGCTGATCCTGGGTGGCCGTACGAACCTCGACTGCGTCTCCGAGGAGGTTGCGAAGACCGGTCGCAATCGCGCCGTGCATGCCTTCGGGATATCGCTCCGCCATGCCGGTGCTATCTCGTTCGAGATTCTCGTGATAGTTCTCGCCCCAGACGGTGACACGAATCGGACTCACGATCGCTCAGTCTGCCAACTGCAGTGGCCGCGTGTGTCCATGGGGGACCACAGGTCGCTGGCTGGGGCGTCGCGACAGCCGGTGCTCCGACAGGTGAACATGAAGGCATGGACACCAGCGGCTCGATGCAGCGGATGACGCTGCGCGCATTCGACCTGAGCGAACGGACCGTCCGCAGTAGCCGAGCCTCCGCCGTACGCGGGTAGATCGCTGGAAGCAACGATCCTTCCTCATCGCCCAGTGCTCGGTAACCGCGGCACGGGCGTGGTACCTAGCTGGGCTGCTGCCCAGCCATACGGTGCCCTTCTTCGCTCCGGTCGCTGCGATCATCACTTTGGGCATGACCTACGGCCAGCGAATGCGACGTGGCGTCGAGGTCGCGATCGGGGTAGCGCTTGGCGTCGCTGTGGGCGACTTGTGGGTATGGCTGTTTGGGACGGGCGTTTGGCAGATCATGGCGGTGTGCGCGATCGCCATGTCGTTGGCGTCGCTGCTCGGCGCAGGGCAATTGATGATCATCCAAGCGGGCGTTCAGTCGATCATCGTCACCGCGCTTTCCCCCGATCTTGGCTATAGCGTCAATCGGTGGCTGGACGCGGTGATCGGCTGTGCCATTGCGCTCCTGATCGCCACCATCGCGCCCCAGACGCCGCTTCGTAAGCCAACGAGCTCGATCATCACCGGCTGCCGACGGCCGCCAAGGAGACTTCGGGCGCTCGCCCTCGACAGCAGCCGGGTCGAGCTGAACGACTCGCTCGACGTCATGGTGATCTTGGCCCAGACGCATTCCATGATCGTCGATCTTGACCGGCATGGACTACCTAGAGGCGCGTGAACTCATCCCCGACTTGAGTGAATGAGGCCGGAAAGTCCTGAACGACTCATGCGGGACCGCCGGCCCAAAGCTTGACCGACTCCGCCAGCCGGTGAGACCCGGCGGGTCCCGAAAAGGGTCAACGACCCGATTTGGCCTGGCCACTGACGTCACGTATGGTTGACCACTGCCGACGCGGGGTGGAGCAGCTCGGTAGCTCGCTGGGCTCATAACCCAGAGGTCACAGGTTCAAATCCTGTCCCCGCTACGAGTAAGTGGCCTAGTCAGAGGCAGTTTCCCGAAGGTTTTTGGAAGCTGCCTCTCGTTTTGCCTAGAGCGGGCTGTGGGCAATTTGTAGGCAGCCCCTGCCGTCCGGTCTGCCAATCGCGACGGTGGATCGCGCTGGATGAACATGGACTTTGCTGCACCG
This sequence comes from uncultured Actinomycetota bacterium, assembly GCA_963754965.1. Lineage (GTDB taxonomy): Bacteria > Actinomycetota > Actinomycetes > Propionibacteriales > Propionibacteriaceae > Microlunatus. The sequence goes on along the minus strand of CAVWIA010000004.1, from coordinate 184,998 downwards.
CGGACCGAACTGTCGCCCGGAGTCAGGGCCGAGAAGAGGTGGTCCGCCCGATGCGCGGGCACAAGACCTACAGCCATGGCGGTGTTGACCTTCAATACTCAGTCGAGACGGACGTGTACAACGAAGTCTGGATGGTCGTGATCGCCCGAAACCTCGTCAGGTCCTTATGGAGTAGTGGCCTGGTACACGCAGAGGAAGATCATGAACGACAAGCTGCTCTATCGCATCCCGGAGGTCGCTGAGCATCTAAGCATCAGCCGCTCGAAGGTCTACGAACTCCTTAAGTCGGGCGAACTCCGCTCAGTTCATATCGACAGAAGCCGCTTGGTCCGCGCCGTGACCTTCAGGCGTACGTTGACTCCTTGGCCGCCGCTTCGTGACTGTCAGCACCATTGCGAAACCTCAGGTCGGACCCGATCTTCAGCGAGCCGAAGTCGATCGACCACGGCAACCCCTTGACCCCCAGACATCGGCAGCGTGTCCAGGTTCGTCCGTCGATGTCCGATTTTCCTTGTGAATAAGGATTTTGGACTTTTGGTGGACCTCGGGGGATGAAGCCAAATGGTGGTCAAATTGGTGGTCAAAACTATAGCCGAATTAAGCGAGCAGTTGCTTTTGCGCTGGATTACCTGCGCAGCGGCTCGGTGTCGATCTTGCTCAGGTACCCGGGCGGTGGGGCCTCAAGGTGCAGACCACTGCCGTTCTTGATCAGTGGTCGTTGCTGGCGCACTGGGGTGGGTACGAGGTACGGCAACCGGTCGTGTCGGGTCGAGGGGCAAGGAGAGTGTCACGGCGGCCCCATGATCATTAGCCAGGCTGACGACACCGCCGTGCGCGGCGGTGATCGCCTGCACGATCGCCAGGCCGAGGCCGGCCCCCCGTCCGGTGCCCCCCGTTGGAGCGAAACGGAGGAACGGATGGGCTAGATAGCTGTCCGAGAAACCATCTCCATGATCGCGAACAAGCAGTGCCACAACACCACCGTCGCGTACGCCGACCAGCTCCATGTCGCCCTTCCCGTGGCTGAGTGCGTTGTCCATCAGGTTCCCCAGGGCGGACTCGAGTCGCTGTCGGTCCGCCAAGATGGTGATCTCCTCGCAATGGACGGTGATCGTCCGCCCTTGCAGCTCGGCGCGGCACCGACCGCGCTCGGCGACCTGGTCGAGCAGCTGACGAAGATGTACCGGCTCGCGGCTCAGGCTGAGCCGTTCTTCATCCGCCGCGGCCAGCAGCAATAGTTGCTCGGTCAGCCTGCTGAGCCGATCGGTTTCCTCACCGATCGAGGTCATCGCCGCCCGAAGATCATCATCGTTCGTTGTTCCGGACTGGGCGAGCTCGACCTCGGCCTTGATGATGGCCAGCGGCGTACGCAGCTGGTGGCTCGCGTCGGCCAGGAATCGTCGCTTCTGCTCCAAAGCCTCGCGTTGCGCGGCCTGCGCTCGCCCGATCCTGTCGAGCATGTCATTCAGCGTGCGACCGAGCCGCCCGATCTCATCAGCAACCGGCGAGACCGGCAGCGGTGTCCGCTCAGCATCAGCCAGGTCGTCGCCGCTGATCGCCGCCGCCCGCCGGCGCAACTGCTCGACCGGGCGCAAGGCGAGCCCCGACACCCAGTAGCCGACCGCGCACGAGGCGACCAGAGCGGCGGCGAGCCCGACAATTTCCACACCCAAGGTGGAGGCAAGCGTCTGGGCGCGCTCGTCGAGGGAGTCGGTGACCACCACGATGTAGTTTCGTTTTGGGGCATGCACCGGCATGGCGAAGATCCTGAGCGACTCATCGAGGCGGGCATCGCCCGGCCGGTCCACGATCAGCTCCTGGCTGGCTGCGGCTTGCAGCTGCTGTGGTGTCAAGATCCGGACCTCTGGGTAGGAGCTGGCGGCCACGACATGGCCATCTGGGGTCAGGATCTGGGCGATTGTCTCGTCGGATTCCAGCTGCTTAAAAGCTGGTGTGGGCAACGCCGATATCGGCGCTCTGCTGAGCAGCCCGCTGAGCTGCGCGGCACGAGTGCGGAGATCGCGCTCAATGTCATGGTCCAGATCCGTGCTGAGCTGAAAATGCAGGAAGACGCCGACGGCGGTCAGCACCACTGTCAACGCGAACGCAAAGGCCAGGGTGAGCCTCCAGCGGATAGGCAGGCGGCTCATCCGGCCTCCTCGGTCCGGAGCCGGTATCCGAAGCCGCGTACGGTTTCAATGCTGTCGGTGCCGAAGGGCCGGTCGACCTTCTGCCGGAGGTATCCGATATAGACGTCGACGATGTTGGACCGATTGTCGTAGCTGTCATCCCAGGCGCATTCGAGCAGGTCGAAGCGGGATACGGCTTCACCTGGGCGGCGCATCAGTGCCTCGAGCAGCGCAAACTCTTTACGGGTCAGCTCGATGGGAATGTCTTCGTAGTGCACGGTACGCGCCGCTGGATCGAGCCGCAGCTTGCCGACCGTGAGCACAGGCATGTGGACATCACGGGGACGGCGCGCCAGCGCCCGCAGCCGGGCCAGCAACTCCTCAAACGAGAACGGCTTAGCGAGGTAATCGTCGGCGCCACTGTCGAGTCCGGTAACCCGGTCACCGATCGTGTCCAGAGCGGTGATCATCAGCACTGGCGCACCGACTCCTTGCCGGCGAAATTGGCGGCACAGGGTGAATCCGTCAGTGTCGGGAAGCATGACGTCCAAGGTGATCGCATCGTAGGCGGTCGCCGTGGCCATCCACATGGCCTCGTCGGCATCAGTCGCGAGGTCGGCGGCGAGCCCCTGTGCGGTCAATCCCTTCCGCAGCAGGGTTCCGAGCTTGGGTTCGTCCTCGACTATCAGGACTCGCACCGGATCACAGATTTCACGATCATCTTCGAGCGAACCATAGCTCCTCACAGATTACGGATTAGGCCTTCCGATGGGCCCCGTGCCGGCCTTCGGCCCTGCCTTGTCTATCGTGACGAGTGTCTCTCGCCCACTGCCGCCGGAGATGTCCAATGTGAGCACCAGACCCACACCGGGCGCGTAAAGCTTGTACTCCGCCACGGTCGGTTCCAGGGGGCTGGTGTCCCTGGTCAACACGGCCTTCTCGTAGCGACCGGTCGGCACCTCGACCATCTGCTGGAGAGCTAGCACATCGCCGTTGTCTTCGGCCTCACCTTTGAGGTATTCCTGGCGGTAGTGCTGTCCGGCCTGAGGTTCTGCAGGCATGATGATGCCGGGTAGTGCCCCGTTCTTGCCGGCCTCGAAGGATCCGGCTCGGCTCACGACCTTGCCTTTTTCGAACTCAGCGGTGTCTTCACCCATGTACCAGACATTGCCGCTGGAGTCCTGGGCGTACCAGTCGACCGTGTCCTCGACGATCTGCCCGCCCTTCTGGGCCGTATCACGAACCACGCGCACTGTGATGCCGTTCGCCAGCTTCTTGGTGGCCGTGGTGGCAACGACGACAACCTCTTGCGTTCTTCCCTTTTCGTCCACCTCGCGGTACGTCCATCGAGTCCCCGGCTTCATCGGCCAGTACGGATTGGTGATGTTGGCGCTGAAATTGGCCGGATCGAGATTGACCGGATCTGGACCGGTGGGCAGCGACGCGACGGTCGCTGGCGCGCTCGGTGCTGGCGTCGATTCCAGCGCCGGCGTGCTTTGTGGAGCGTTGGCAGAAGGCGGGCTTGCACTGTTTGTGCAGCCCGCGCATACAAGCGTGGCGGCAATTACCAGCGGCCACACCAAAGGTGGCTTTGTCATCAGAGTCCTCCCCGAGTCGCTTATCGGCGAGCATCCCAACCAACCGATGAGAAATCGGTGAGAGGAGGAAGGTGGTCAATTACTCGAGTTTTGGAGCTCGCGTATCCGCTCGACCAGTCCAGGCATGGCCGCTTCGAGAAGGCGAGATCGAAGCCGATGAATCGCGGACTGAGAGCCGGAGTCAGCCCGCACTAACGCTGCGCGATGCGCTTCTGCAGATGAGTTGCCGCAGACGTGATCCCAACGGCCATCACTACACAGACGGCAATAAGGGCTGCGAGCGCGACCTTCTCTACCCCGCCGGTCGGGCCGGCCATGGCGATCACGAGGGAGACCGCGACGGCAGCCAGGACAACCAACAGCACAACACGTGCCACTCGAACCAGGATGACCATTTCCTAACCGTACTGCTGCGACAGACGCGACCGTACGGATCTGACGGGGCGGAACCGTCAACTTCGGCCGGCTCGGCGTCTTCTGGCGGCGTGAGCTCACGTCTGCAGGAGCGCTCGATGCTGCCTCGGACTTGGCGCGATCACGCGCTAAGGAACCAGCTCGCTGATGAGGCTCTCGACCCAACGCCGAATCTCATCTCTGATCGGCCGCACCGCGTCGACTCACTTGCCGGCTGGGTCGTCGAGTGCCCGTGGTCGCGGTCGCAGCCGGGGCGATCGCTGGAAGCGTCGCACTGCTCGGGTTCTGTGCCGACTCGGCCATTGAGGTCATCGGCGCGGTTGGCTTGCTGTGGCGGTTACGCCGGGCTGGACCGGACGCTGAGGTTGGTGAAGAGAGCGCAGCCGAGAAGCGCGCGTTCTACGTCGTCGCTGTCACGTTCTTCGTTCTGGCCGCCTACGTCGCGTGGGAAGCAATCAGCGGGCTGGCGCAGCGTGAGGAGCCGTTGATGTCTCCGATAGGCATCGCGTTGTCAGTGCTATCCCTAGTCATCATGCCGGTGCCGGGATACGCCAAGCAGCGCACGCTTCGGGCGCCTGTCGCGGATGATCGAGTGTTCACCGCCATCGATACTGACCGCGCTCCGTGGCGCACTCTGCTCGTGGAGCGCTGCTGAACATCACGAAGATCGACCACCTCTGCAATCGCCATGTCGACCGTCGAGGATTGCACGGTGCGCTCGCCGATTGCACCACTCATAGGAAGGGGCTCCGCCCACGCAACCACCGGCCTCGGCTCAAGGACGGCGGGTGTGTAGGGGCGGGCTGGTGGTCAATCAGGCTGGCTCCTGGCGCGGCCAGCCGGGCCAGTCATACGCTGTTGATGGAGTAGCAGCCGAACCACAGTGGGCCAGCGGGGCAACAGAAATGAGTTCAATAATGACCGAAGAGGACAACAAAGCCGCCGTCCGTCGCTTTTTCGAGGATGGCTGGAACAACGGTGATGTTGTTCAAATCAAAGCTTTCCTGGCCGATGAATTCGTCAGCCACAACTCGCTGAATTTCACGATACAGAGTTCCGACGACTATTGCCGGGGTGTGGTCGCCTACCGCACGGCCTTCCCGGACCTCATCACATCGGTGGAGGATGTCATCGCGGAGGGAGACCGGGTAGTCGTACGTGGGACGGATCGAGGAACGCACCAAGGCGAGTTCATGGGCAAAGCCGCCAGCGGTCGGTTTGTTACGACGACGTGGATAGAGATCTTCCGAATGGAGTCGGGCAAGGCAGTCGAGGGCTGGCTCGAGTCGGACACGAAGGGCATGATGGACCAGCTCAATCCGTGAAAACACCCATTGCCACCCTCAGAGGATGTCCCGAGTTCGGTGGAACTTCGGTGCCGGCACTCATCAGCGTCGCGTACAGCCTGCCCGCCTCGCGTCCTACGGATTGACGCACTTGACCGGGCCCCCTATGACCCACAACTTCCGCAACTGTGGGGGAGAATCAAATCTCAGTTGGGCCAGCTAGTGGATTCGATTGGTCGGCGTTTCATCGTTTCGAACGCTGACGATTGAATAGCTGCCCACTCACCAGAAGGGGGCGAAGTGGGTTGATGCTGCGGACTACCGGAATCGTCGCGCTCCTGGTCTCGATCAGCGCCGGGATCACGAGCACTCTGCTGTTCGCCGCGGCGTATCAATTTCAGGCTGACCAAGAGCCGACCCGCCTGCTCGCCGCCGGTGCGACCTCGGCCGAGCTGCTGCGCTGGGGGTCCGTCCTGGACCTCTTCGGCTTCTACCTCCCTACGGCGGTCCTTGCGTATGTGTTGTGGCGGCAGCTGCGCCCGCGAAATCCGCTGCTCGCCGACTTGTCCACCATGGCCGGAGTCGGCTATGCGCTGATAGGTGGGGCTGGCGCGGCCGTTCTTGCGGTGCTCGGGCCGATGTTGATGCACGAATACATCGAGGCCAGCCCCGCCGATCGGGTGCTGATCGCGGCGCAGTTCGCCACCCTGTCTGATGTGGTCATGCGGTCCATCTGGCAATTCCTGGACGGCATCCTCATTGGAGCCTGGTGGCTGGGAATCGGGCTGCTCCTCCGCCCCGATCGACCCCGCCTATCCATCCTCACGCTGGTGCTTGCCGCGGTCGCAGCAGTCGGAGCCTTCGTCAACCTTGTGGGGCTAAGCCTCGTCCGCGACGTTCTGCTGGGCGTGCTCTTCATCTTGTGGTTCGCGTGGTGGATCTCGCTCCTGGTCGTGTTCCTCCGGCACAGAGAAACCGCCTAATGGATACATGGCTGAGCTGATCGGCGATGACTGACGGGCTCGCCCACCGCGATGACCGGGAGTCCATGCCGACAAGAACCATGCGGATCGACCAAGCGACGACACTTGGGGTTTCACACCAGCACTGAGCTACGAAGATCGGATATGCACCGTCCTAACGAGGCTGGCACCCGGCGCAGGGAGGCGTGTAAGGCCGGTCAGCAGGCCATGGCCGAGATCGTGGAAGCGCTCCATCGTGGCGAAGGCATCTTGCCGATTGCGGAGATGTCGCGGCTGTCCGGCGTAGAGGCCAAACAGGCTGTCCATAGAGAAGGCTGATCAGCGGAAGTCTTGCTCACAGTTATCGCAGCCTCGCCCACGTTTGCAGGCAAAGTGAGGCCCGGCCCTATCTTCCTCGAGTAAGGGTTCATTCCGTGCGGCCAGGACATAGGCGAGCGTCGCCGCAAGAGGGGCGACGATTCCGGCTTATCTCTTCTTGTGTGCTCTCTCTTCTGCTGGGTCTAATAGAGAGAAGGGATATGTCGCTCGCCACGCCCGCGTCTGCGGCGTCTTCACCTAGCCACGTAAGGGCTGGTTTGGCGAGCATCGAAGTGCTGCTCGCCTGTTGCGCGCCTGTTGCTCACTTGAACGGCATTTGGCGGAGCGAGGTAGAGCCTTTGGCGCTGGCATTGCCCTGCCTGCCGCGGTCTTCAACTGTCCATCGGAGACGACGTAGCAACTGGGCACGGCGTGACACTGCGGTCGCTGCCCAATGCTGGGTGACGACTAGCCGCTCCGGCCTCGTCGGGTGCTGGCCGCGTCAGCGCACGATTGGGACCGGGCGGTCGTCGATGCTGGTGGCGACTCGTTGCGTGTCCTGGAGGAGTCGGGCCGGGCCAGGGCGCGCCAAGTCAGCGTGATAGCGGTATTTCCCTGGGAAGATGTCACATCTGCGATCCGGGACGGGTGGAGTCAGCTGCCGGGTGCTGAGGGGTGACCTGCAGGCCGGTGCGGTGCTGAGATCGCGCCCACGCGAATGTTGCGAGGAAGCCGACAATGAAGGCGGCCGTCCCCAGGAGCCCGCCCTCGGCCCCATAAGGCCGGCCGGTCCACAGTGTCGCCGACGGGTCACCGGCGAGGACCAGCACGGACCCGTAATGCTTTCCCGAGGCCACCACGCCGAACACGAATCCTTGCACAAAATCCCACCCGAAATGCAGGCCGATAGGCAGAGCCAGTTCACCGGTCAGCACATAACCGGTGCCGAACAACAAGCCGAAGATGACGATGTTCAACACGCTCAACCAACTCGCATTCTCATTCGTCGCATGCGCCAGGCCAAAAAAGACTGCCGGAATCACGACAGCGATGACCATCCCCCACCGTGCTTTGGCGAGTCCCTCGGCCAGGTTCAGGATCGGGTATCCGCGATACGCCGCCTCCTCCCCGAAAGCTACGGCCGCAACGACGACCACGCCGACCAGGATCGTGGCGACAAAGGGCTGGCCCGGGGCCGGGGCAAAGCTGCCGGTAACCTTCACCCAGCCCACGGCGAGCTCCACAACGAGAACCCCAAACAGAAGCAGCGCGCCCAGCACCACCCCGAAGCCGAGGTCGGTCCACCACTTCCGAGTGAAGTGGAAACCGTAGTCGCTCATCCGGCGATGATCGAGTAAACGACTCGCCAGGTACAACGCGGCGGCGATCAGAAGCGCGAACACCAGCGCCCGAACGAGGTCCTCATAAAGGTCCGGGAGGCGCCCCGCCAGACCAGCCCCCAAGCGGCCATCTACCGCGGCCACGACAAGCGTCATTCCCAGCAAGACGAGCAGGCGCCACCCCGCCCGGAGGCGGCGTTCCCGTGCATTCCAAAACAGATTCGCGATTGGGCTCAAGGTCAGCTCCTCTCCGCAGAATATCCGTCGTTCAGGCGGCACGAGACGCGACCACGAAGGGACCGGCTGAACGCTGGAACTGACTGGTTCTTCACATCGGTGAGCACCGCAAGCGAAGGATCCTTCCGCTCAGGCGAGCAAACCAACCTCTCAACACACGAGTCCGGGAAAGCGGGCAACATCCGTGTCCGGGAAACCGGGAACAGCTCAGCTGCTGTACGCGCCGATTCGTCCTCCCGGTTTCGGTTTGGGGGCGGCGGTTGAGGGGTTCGGCGCGGTGGCGTTGGATGCCGAGGAGGTCCTGATGTCGGTGATGTCGGTACCAATCCCGCGGGACGTCACGGCAACTCTCCTTCTCATTGAGGTACACCGCAAACCGCGTCCGACCCGGCGAGCCCGACCCGAATGATGCCACCCGGCGCGGTGGGCAGCTGCGAAGCGTTTCGGTGATCTCCGCGTCGCGCCCGCCTGCTCTTCAGGGCAAGCGTGTGACCTCGTCAAACGGTAAACGCCATATCGGTTCGTGGTCGTGGCGCATGATGTGCTCAATCCCAACGAGGCGGCGCAGGACGCTCGTTCCAAACCAGGCTCCCCAGACAATGAGCAGTGAAATCCTGACCACGCCGATGCGAAAGATGAGCTCAACCTGGGTGATCCAACCCAGAGTGTCGACCATGGCAAAGCCGCCGATGAGCAGGTCAGCAGGTCCCCTATGTGCGGTCCTCCGAGGCCGGAGTATCCGCCCGCCTTCCGTCGCCGTGAATGGCGAGCGATTCCAAACAGGAGCGCCTTAAGAATGACCCCCCAGATTGGTTGACTCCTGCAACGGTCACGCTGAGGCTCCACAACACCAAGCGGTAGTGGGTCAGCTTGAACCGCCCTCGGCTCTGCCGCCACGTCGCCGGACGATCTGACGAGTCAACCAGAGCGCCAGGGCCGCGATACCGACCATGACCACCGCAAGGACAGCGAAGAATACGGCGTCCTCTGCGCGTGTCTCATCGAACACCACGTCGAGAGCCACCACAGCCAGGCACGCTAAAGCAGCAAGCCAATACCGGATCCAATGCAGGCCGGCGAGCACCCCCGAGACGATGGGCACTCCCAGGAGCGAGGCCACATAGACAACGCCGTTGTCGCCCCCGATCCAGAAGATGACCAGCAGGACGACCATGCCCAGGGCGAAAATCAGACTGCGGCGTTTCATTGAGACCTGCGGTGACGGCTGACGCGAATCCATCAGCCTCTCCCTTCTTCAGTCCACCAGGCCGGCCAGTCCACTTACTCACGCGGGGAAGTCAAACAGGCGTGCCCAGTTGCCGAAACACTATCCACAGCCTTGGCCGCGGCGTACTGGTCCCGCCACCGTTGCGGCCTCAGCGGCCGCGGCCATGATCGTCTGCACGTACCTTGGCCGGGTCGGGCCTCTCATCGGTCCACACGTGCCGGGGGCAGCCCCATCAGAAGCCAAACGGGTAGTTGCCGGTGGCAAACAAGGCGACCAAGAGAAAAGAGGAAGAGGAAGAACCCCACACTGACCAAGGCCAGCGCATCGCCGGCAAGGGCCTATTGCCGTCCGCGCCGCTCCGCTGCAGCTCGTAGCCCTTCCCGGGCCAACAGCAAGGCGGCGGGCGCACTGAGCACTGGAGCCCAGGTGAAGAAGATGCCGTAAGCGGCCAGCGATGCAACACCGGTCAGAGGAGCGGCAAAGGCCGCGCGATTGTGACCGCCCGGCGAGGGCTTTAGAGCCCAACGGAGCAGCAAACCAAAGGTGAGCCCCACGATCACCAACCCGGTGCCGAGCACAAACAGGAACGTGTCCGCGGCTACCGCCCAGGCCTCCCAGTTGTTGACGAGCAAGCCCACACCGAAGTGGATGACCAGGTCAGCAGCCAGCACCGCCGCCGCCCAGTGAAGCCACAATCGGTCAGGGCGCGACAACTGGTGTTTGCCCGACTACGTGCTTCGCTTCGTGCTGGAGGTGTTCCTGCAGGCCCATGCACGCATCACCCTGGTACGAGCGACGGAGCACCCTTTACTCAGGGGCGGGGACGAAATCGTCACAGACAGCGGCGTCGAATCCCTCGTCGCCAATCGCCTGACCACGACCGGGCATTCCGAGCTTCTTCGTCAAGATGTATTCGTCCCGTGGGCCGGGAAGGTATGCACGCAAGTTTTGCGGCGACCGGTGTGGTCGGGTGCCGGCGATTGTGACCCGGATACCGGGCGACGCGCATTCGCCCGCACTCGGTTCGCACGCAAGACGAGGTGAGGCGCGAGTCGTCTCTCGGAGCGGGTGAGTCCGTGACCGCGTCGGGGGCACGGGTCGGGCAGGGCCCCCGTTCGGGGACGGGTTCGTCGTCGCCGCCCGAGCCCTACGTTGCGGGTTGTCGATGACCTGACGGATCACGCTGGCGTACGCAGCAGGTGCCCGGTCAAGGCTGCATCTGACACCGCTGGTTGTCTGGCGATCGACCGGTTGTCCGTCTCAGCTCGTAGTTCGCGATTCTACGGTTCGGGGCCCTCGCTGCTCGACTCCCCGCCATGCGAGGAGGGCAAAACCGAGGCCGACGAGGATCCCGGCGATACCGCCGACGCGACCCCACGACCCGGTGTGGTGTGGAAGGACCAGACTGGCGACAAGCCCGAGGTAGAGCCACACGGCGGCGCAGGTCGTCCGCAGGATCCGCCAGCCGGGTCCGCGGCTCGCGGCGAGCACCCCAGCGACCGCCAGTATCGTGGCGTGCTCGGCATAGTCGGACCACCAGTTGGCCTGAGCCGCCGCGTCTGTTCCGCCGATCTCTCGGGGCAGGGCGACGGCGGCCGTCACCAGCAACGCAACTCCCGCGAGCGTGGCGAGGATCAATGGCGGCCGCGGCACACCCGGCCACCAGGACGGAAATGACCGGGCGTCACGCCAGTATGGGTAGGCAAGAAGTGGCGCGACAGCCACGGCAAGGATGGCAGCGAACAGCGGACCGAACGGCAGAATGATCGCCGCAGCGATCACGACCGCGGCTGACATCTCGACCCACAGCAGCGTGCGGCGCGGTCGCTGGACGAGTGCGAAGAACACGACGACCGCAATGGCGTCCACGGCGCCGGCCACAGTGAGGAACCAACGATTCTCCGCGGCGTGGGGATCATCTGGCTGGAGCAGCACCCACGGTGCCGGCACCGCCAATACCACCGCGACCAGGAAAAACAGGCCGGCCAGCGTTGCCAGCACCCGGAAGACGATCAGTCGGATGCGGTTGCCTGTCGTGGGAGTTTCGGCGATGCCGTCGGTCGATCTGGTGCTCATGGCAGTGTCCTTGTTTCGAGCGCTCCGGCCGGCAGCCAACCGTGCCTTCCACAGCCACCTTGCCGGACCAGGAGATTCAAGCGCTAAGGAGCGGATCCCCAATGGCTGAGCGTAGGTCCAGCATCACCACTGAGTTGCGCAGCTATTCGTCATCGGGATGATCGGCCGACCGGCCAGCGTGTTGACGAAGTCGATCGCAACACGGCCAGTGAGCTGCTGAAAGGGTTCCGGGGAACGGGCTCGGCCGCGACTGAGGAAGTTCAACAGCAGATTGCAGCAGCCAAGACACCATCTGATGATGTCCAATCGACTCCGTGCGGCTGGCCGATCCGGCAGCAGTTCGGCCGTAACTGACCCGGTCGAAATGACACGATTCCTGATCTTCAGTTCCGTCGTATGCCCGCGCCACAGCGGCTTTGATCGCCACCAACGTTTGACTCGGGGAACCCGAGGTGCTGGCGACGCAAGACCTGCCCGCCGGCGGCCGGTGACCGATTGTCCGATTCCTTGCGGCGCTTCTCTGCCGATGCATCGCTAAGAATCAGCCGCAGCGGCGACAAGACGCTCGCCAGCAAGGCCGACACCGCCTGAGCTGGTCCAGCAGGTTCCGCGGCTCCTGTGCGGAACGCTGCCCGTCATCTTGGCTTCTCATTGCCTTGGTCGTGAAGAACCTCTGACACTCCGTATGGTGCCGGTTGGCGGCGGCCCGGTCCCCATAAGGGGGAGCGTATGTACTAGGCGGAGGCTGGACTAACCGCCGCGGTCCCCTGCCGAATGATCCCGTAACGGGGTACGGTCAGCGCCAACCAGCCGAAGGCGACTGCCATTGCGACCATGGTGAAGACGCCGCGGGGCCAGTAGATGTGAACGCCTGCGATCGCGAAATAGACGCTCGACACGACGAGGAGCAGCGCCCCAAACAGGGCCGGTCGCCCAGCCGCTCGAACCGTGACGATGGCCGTCGCGATCGCCGCTAGCGCGAGGGCCCATGTGCCTGGGCCGCCGACGTCGTTGGCAACGTCGAACAGCCAGTCGATCTCGGGACGCTCCGACATGCTGGCTGCACCCGACCTCTGCATCACGACGCCATTGCCGATACCGGCGATGTGGTCGGTGACGGCGTAGAACGCGATATACAGGAACGCCGCGACGCGACCCACCCAGGCGATGATCCCCGGCCTGCCATGAAGCAATATCCAATGGCTCACGCCCAGAAGCGGGAACAGTGGAACCAGAAGGATGTGCAGGGTGGTCCACCATCCGGCGGATGCAGCGGTGAGCTCAGCCGGATGCGTCAAGCCGAGACCAGCCAGCAGGAGAGGCGGGACTGTGACAGCGAAAAACGTCCACCAGCGCAGACGGTCGATATGGACCCTCGACGCCATGCAACCACAGTAGAGCCGCGTCGCATGCCCCGCCTCCGTACCACACAGGCCCTCCCAGAATGGCGGTGACCGTTGCGGTGCTGATCATTCTCCGCAAGGCGCAAGGATCCGGCCGCCGGCACATAACCGTGCTGCACTGAGCCTCAGCCGGTTTAACCCCTGACTTGAATCATTCCGTCGATGCTCTTTTGCAGAATCCGTCGAGCTGGTGCTCGCTGAGCTGTTGCTGGCCGGTATGTAGAGAGTCGTAGGCGTTAGATTCAGCGACGGACATAAGTACATAGGAGGAGGCCCCGACCGGTGAGCGAGCCCAGCGGATGGAATCAGAAGATCATCGAAGAGTTCCGCTCGAACGCCGGCAAGGTGGGCGGCTACTTCGAGGGCGCGCCGATGATCCTCATCCACCACATCGGCGCACGCTCCGGCAGCGAACGGGTCAATCCGCTGGTCTACCTTCCGGATGGCGAGGACATGATCATCGCTGCCACCAAGGGCGGGTCGCCGACGAACCCGGACTGGTACCACAACCTGAAGGCCCACCCGCGGATCACGGTCGAAGTCGGAACCGCGACCTTTCCCGTCGACGCGAGGGAGGTGAGGGGCGACGAGCGCGCTGAGCTATGGCGCCGGCTCGTCGCGATGCGTCCCGGGTTCGCTGAGTATGAGACCAAGACGTCGCGCACCTTTCCGATGTTCAGGTTGACGCGACTCACCTAGCCCCAAGTACCCGAGCTGAAGACAGCCGTCCGTCATGATCGAGGCCAGCGGCAGGAGTGAAGCAGGTCAGAGTCTCCACGGTCGTCAAAGGTGCATGTGCTATCGCACGCCTGGGGCTCCCGATTGGTCTCCTCGCTATCGCTGCCGTCGCCGCAGACCGAGCCAGGCCATCGACACTGCCAGTAGCTCCGCCACCACTGTCAGTGCAGTTATCGACCGATTCGGGTGCCGCCAGGCCTGCCGAACCGACTTCTCGGCCGGATACCCGATGCTCATCATGACACCGAGGATCCCGAGCGTCTTTGCCGCCCTGGAACGGTGCCGGGTCATCAATAGAACAGTTGCCAGCGCCTGGGCGAGCAGCATCCACGCCGGCGCCGACAGGTTCGTTCCCATGAACAAAAGATCGCGTTTCATGGTTGCCGACGATCCACGCAGGAAACCAAGGTCGTATTCGGTTCCGTCGCGCAGCGCCTTGCGCACCCCTCGCAGGCCCATGCCGAGTTGCACGGCTGAGATCACGCCCAACAATCTCACCCCCGCATCCTAGACATTGCCGGCGGGGATGGAACTCCACGTCAATTGACGACCTTGGTCCCGCCAAAAGACAAGGGGTCCCGACGACGACTGGCCACGTTGTTGCGCGCGGAGGAACCGGTCGACGTTCCTTCTGTTAGTCACAGTCTCGCCGGAACGTTTTCCCGCGGGAACGTTTCGTAGACGGTTCCGCAAAGCAATAGCGGGGGCGGCTTGACCGATTCCTTTTGGATGGTGCAGAGCCCCGGCAGCATGATCCAGGGAGGTGCGGCATGGCGGAGAAGCTGGTGCGAACGAGCGTCTGCTGAGATGGTGCGGCATGGTCCTGGTGGCCGCCGGTCCGTTGATCGTTGCGGCGGCGCTGCTCCATCCGAGTCGTGAAACGGCCGCCACAATCATGGCCAGCGAGTCGCGGCTGGTCGCCGCGCATGTCCTTTTCACCTTTTACGGTGTGCTGGTCATGCTTGGCCTCCCCGGGCTGTACGCCGCTCACCGCGTTGGCATGGGACGGCTTGGCTTAACAGGCTTTCTCGTTGCGATGCTCGGCACGTATCTCATCGCGGTCACCGGATACTTCGGGTTTCTGGCGCCTGCCTTGGCCAGGCAGGCGCCTGCCAGGCTCGATACCACGATCCAATATCCACCCGTCGTCGTTTCCAGCGGAGTGACGGCAATCACCTTCATCGTCGGTTACGCATTGTTCGGCATTGCTATGACCCGGACGGCGACGCTGCCGCGCCTGTCTGGCGTGCTTGTCGCCGTTGGCGGTCCGATGCACCTGCTCAGCTTCGGCATATCTCAGCTTGTCTCCACTGCGGTATCGGTGGTCGCCGTCATGGGACGGCTGGGCTTTGCAGGATTTCTCATTTCGTTCTGCGGCATTTATCTGCTGGCGACAACGGGCTATTTCGGGTTCCTTGCTCCGGTCTTGGCGACGGAGTCCCCCGCTGAGATTGATGCCATCGTTCTGTACACCCTCTGTTGTGATTTCGAACGGGCTGGCCGCCATCGGGTCCATGGTCGGCTACGCCCTGTTCGGTATCTCCCTGGCAAGGACGGCTTCGCTGCCGCGCTGGCCTAGTGTGCTCGTTGCCGTTGGCGCTACGGCGTTCCTGGTGGGCTTCGGCTTGCCCAAACTGCTGTCCACGGCTGTGTGGCCGATCCGGTCCTCGGAGCCGCCAGTCTGGGCGCCGGCCTGGCGTGGCCGGGCTATCTGATGTGGCATGCACCGGCGGCTTTCGGACTCGCTACAGCCGGAGACTCTTGGTGACACACCGCCCAGTCGGCGAGCTTCTCCATAGCGGCTGGATGCTGATGGGGAGGGGATGGACCGATGAACAGCCAGGCGGCAGAGCGGGGCGTGCACAGGTGGCGCCGAGCCTTGCTGGTGATGATCATCGTGAGCCTCCCATGTGCCCCGGTGTCTTGGATCGATGACGACCTCACCCCGTCCCGGGTCTTGTATCTCATCACCCTGCTGATCGCCCTATGGCGCTACCGACGGGCAGGGGTGCTCTATTCGTGGCCATCGCGGCCCTGCTGTTCCCCATCGTGCACCTGCCGTGGAGCTGGGCGGCCGTTTCCGGTGCCGGCTGTACTCCTTTGGATCGTGCCTCTCCCCCCAGTCCGGTCCAGTGGCTCGTGACCCTACTGATCGTGCCGTTGCTGACCAGCGCCACGGGATGGATCACGTGCGTGGTCCAGGGAGCGCGCATCAACCCGTACCCGTCAGGCCCACAGCAGACCTGAGAATGCGGACCCATCCAGATCTACGGTCGAGGTCGAAGGTGTAATCGGGAGGAGGCGAGCGCTGCCAAGATCAGCCGTAACTACAGTCGCCTCTGACGGAAGGGTAAACGGCACCACCGCTAAAGAGCACCGCTAGAAGGCGGGGCCTGCCGGGTACGGAACAGGCGTCGAAGTGAAGCGCTTGCTCGCCTGGCGGCTGTGGGTCAAGCTCGGGCCGGCCGAGCACCGCAGGACATTGACCGGATCGAATACGGCCATCGGGGAGCCGCAGCGACTCCCGGCGGTCGAGCATCGCGGCCCTGTACTCGGATCCGCTCACTGATCACCGTCGCCTGCCTCGCCACGCGCAGCCGGCCGCGCTGGCGTAGCTGGAGCCTGGAGCCAGTAAGGAAGCTCGCAACACCTGGTCGGGCGAATCTCCTCGGTGCGCAGATACGCGAACCCATCGGGAGAAGGCTCGCGGCGCATCTCCGCGATGGTGCGTGAACTACGACGGCGACCTCCTGGTAGAAGCACAACCGCCCTATCGGTGGTTCGTGAGATCGCCGGAGCCGGGGTTGACGAGCCCGCTCTCGTAGGCGTAGATCACCACCTGGACGCGGTCGCGGACGCCGAGTTTCTGCAGAATGCGGGCGACATGTGTCTTGGCCGTTGCGTCGGTGATGACGAGGCGGTCGCAGATCTCGGGGTTGGAAAGCCCTGCGATCAGAAGGTCGAGCACCTCCCGCTCGCGAGGCGTCAGCGACGCGACGGCGACGGGGGGTTGCTCGGGGGCGGAGGAGCGGATGGCGGGCGAACTCCTCGATCACCGGCCCGGGTGACCGATGGCGCGAGCAGGGCTTCGCCGTTGGCGACGATCCGAACGGCGGCGGCGATCTCCTCGGGCGGGGCGTCCTTCAGCATGAACCCGCTGGCCCCGGCGCGCAGCGACTCGTAGACGTAGTTGTCGAGGCCGAACGTCGTCAGCATCAGCACCCGGACGCTCGGATGCGACGCGCACGATCCGGCGGGTCGCCTCGATCCCGTCCAGCGACGGCATCCGGATGTCCATCAGCATGACGTCGGGCCGAAGCCGTTCCGCCGCGGCCACGGCCTGCTCGCCGTCGGCAGCCTCTCCCACGACCTCGGTGTCCGGTTCGATCTCGAGGATCTTGCGCAGACCCACGCGGACCAGGCCCTGGTCGTCGGCGATCACCACCCGGATCATCGGCGCCGACCTCAACGGATCGGCAGCAGGACGCGGACCGCGAACCCGCCGGCGGGACGTCGACCGGCGTCGAGGGTGCCGCCGTAGAGGGCCACCCGCTCGCGCATCCCGACCAGCCCGTGTCCGCCTGGCTCGACCTCGGGCTGGCCGGCCCTCGTCCGTCGTCGAGGATCTCGATCTCCAGGGAGTCGACGCCGTATCGCACCCGCACCGCGGTGCGCGCGTCGCCGGCGTACTTGAGCGCGTTGGTCAGCCCTTCCTGGACGATGCGGTACGCCGACAGGTCGATGCCGACCGGGATGTCACGCGGCTCGCCTTCCATCTGTAGCTCGACGTCCAGCCCCGCCGAGCGCATCTGCGCGACCAGCGTCGCGAGGTCGGAGACCCCGGGCTGTGGCGCCAACCCGTCCGCCTCGTCGCCGCGCAACATGCCGACCAGGCGTCGCATCTCGGTCAGCGCGCCGCGACCGACTCGTTCGATCGTGGTCAGCACCTCGCGCGTCGACTCCTGCCCAGGCCCCAGCATCCGGCGCTCGGCCCCGGCCTGCACGACCATCATCGACACGTGGTGGGCGATCACGTCGTGCAACTCGCGCGCGATCCGCGCCCGCTCCTCGATGACCGCCTCCCGCGTCGCCAGCTCCCGCTCCCGCTCGGCGAGACGCGAGTCGACGGTCCCGGTCCCCGACGACCCGGCGCAGCAGCACCATCACCACCACGGCCCCGACGGTGAACGCCGCAATGGCGTCGAGGTTGTCCTGCTTGACCAGCTCGGGCGCCACGTCGCTGACGGCGAACCAGGCCACGCCCACGACGAACCACCGAGCAGACGTCCACACCGCGAGCGCGTACAGCGCGCAGAACCACGCGATCGTGACCGGTCCCGACGGGCAGCTCACGAAGATCCCGTCACCACCAAGGTGGTCTGAACGCCGAGCCCGACGGCGAGCGGAAACCGGCGCCGCACCGCCACCGACGCGCACACCGCGCCGCCGACGACCAGGGTCGCCAGCCGCTCGGCCGTGGACATCGGCAGCAACGCCGCCTGCAGCGCCAGCGCCGAGGAGCAAAGCGGCGGCGAGCAGGAGGTCTTTCCCGGCGGCGTCAAGGCGCACACGCATATCGCCACGCTAGGTGCCCCGCAGAGCGGCTGTCATCAACCACTCGAACGACGCGCTGGCCCGGCGAATCGTCCGGTCGGCCGAGGCCAAGATCGTCGACGCGGGCGACGACACACCCCGGTGAGCGCGCCTACCTTCGGACGGTCCACGACTCCCAGGAGGCAAGGCCATGAAGCGATCAGACAGAGCAGCACAACGCACGATCCACCAGCCTCACGCCGCTCCTCCCACTCGCCGGCGTCGCCTACGCGGCTCTCACCATCGCCGGAGACCTCACCATCGGCGAGTTCCCCGACTCCAACACCCCGCTGCCAGAGCTGAGCCGCTACTTCGCGGCTCACAGCGACCAGGTCCGCACCGGCGGGGAGCTGATGATCTGGGAGGCACTCGCCCTCGGCCTCTTCGGTATCGCCGTATGGACCCGCGTGCGCGATGCCGCCGGGCCCCCCGTGGTGGCCGGGCTCATGCTCGTCGGTACCGCGGTGGCGGTGGTGTCCGAACTCGTCGGGGCCGGGGCCTACGTGACGCTCGGCAGCATCGGCGCAGACCCAACCGTGACACCGGAGGCGCTCCAGGCGTGGCACATCGGATCCCAATTCGGCGGAGGCGGCGGCACCCTCCTCATGCTCGGACTCTTCGCCGCAGGCGTGTTCAGCCGAGCCCTCCCGCGTTGGCTGGCCTGGTCCGCGCTCGCGCTCGGTATCGCCAGAGCTCACCCCCTTCGGGTTCTTCGCCTCAATGCTCGTCCTGCTCTGGACCGCGGTAGCCGGCATCGTCCTGACCGTGCGTGGAGCCGAACCGGAGGCGATCCATGCACGCGCAGATGTTGCAGAGGCTCGTTCAGCCTGAGGTACGGCAAGAAGACCGGACCCCGCACCAGCATGAGGCGTGGGGTTCGGTCCGACCTGTGGTCCTACGGTTGAACAGGAGCGAAGCTGGGTCGTTGACCCGCAGCATCGGCTGGTGCGTTGACACAAGGACCGAATACTTTCCGGTGGCACGCAGTGCAGGATCGAGTTACGTCCAGGGAAGTGGTGTGTGAGTTCCTCATGTTGAGCGTGGCGTCGTGAAGTGAGACGGCCACCGCGTGATCTTGTTTGAAGTCCTTCCACAGATCTCAGACAAGGAGTACGCGATGACCGCAACACCCAGTATCGACCTGCCCGGCTGGATGGCCGAGCAGCTGTCTCAGGCGAGCCCGGACCTGCTTCGGCAGATGGTGCAGACGCTTCGCCGAGGCGTTGATGTCGGCCGAGGCCGACGCGGTCTGCGGCGCCGGCTACGGCCAGCGCAGCCCGGACCGGAGCAACACCCGCAACGGCTACCGGCACCGGGGCTGGGACACCCGGGCCGGCACCATCGATCTGGCGATCCCGAAGCTGCGGGAGGGCAGCTACTTCCCGGACTGGCTGCTGGAGCGGCGCCGGCGGGCCGAGTCGGCGCTGGTCAGCGTGGTGGCGACCTGCTACCTGCTCGGCGTGTCGCACGCGGCGGATGGAGAAGCTGGTCGAGCACGCTCGGCATCACCCGGCTGTCGCAAGTCCCAGGTCAGCGAGATGGCCAAGGACCTCGACGGGCAGGTCGAGGCGTTCCGCACCCGGCCGCTGGACGCCGGCCCGTACACCTTCCTCGCCGCCGACGCGCTGGTGCTGAAGGTCCGCGAGGGCGGCCGGACGGTCAACGTGCACGCCCTGCTCGCGACCGGGGTGAACGCCGACGGCTACCGGGAGATCCTCGGCCTGCACGTCACCTCCGCCGAGGACGGCGCCGGCTGGCTCGCGTTCTTCCGCGACCTGATCGCCCGCGGCCTGTCCGGCGTCGCCCTGGTCACCTCCGACGCCCACCGCGGCCTGGTCGAGGCGATCGGCGCCACCCTGCCCGGCGCCAGTCTGGCAGCGATGCCGCACCCACTACGCCGCGAACCTGATGTCGGCGACCCCGAAGATCGGCGTGGGGCTGGGTCAAGGCGTTGCTGCACTCGGTCTACGACCAGCCCGACGCCGACGCGGTGCACGCCCAGTTCGACCGCATCCTCGACGCGCTGGCCGACAAGCTGCCCGCCGTCGCGCAGCACCTGGACGCCGCCCGCGCCGACATCCTGGCCTTCACCGCGCTTCCCCAAGGCGATCTGGCGGCAGATCTGGTCCAACAACCCCCAAGAACGGCTCAACCGGGAGATCCGCCGCCGCACCGACGTCGTCGGCATCTTCCCCGACCGCGACCGCGCTGATCCGCCTCGTCGGCGCCGTCCTGGCCGAACAGCACGACGAATGGACCGAGCAAGCGCCGCTACATCGGCCTCGACATCCTCGCCAAGAGCCGGCTCACCAAGATCACCACCGAGACCGCAACCGACCAGGAGGTGACCATCACCGCCATCACCGCATAGAGTCCAAACCAAGATCACGCGGAGACCGGATCAAACACCACTTCCGCGGACGTGACCCTGTTGCGATGTGTGGTTGGTGGGTTCTTCCGTGGTCTTCACAGACTGCGGAAGGAGCCGGTGATGCTGGTGGAGCTGCGGGTGGCTGAGCAGCGGTTGCGGGCGGTGTGGGAGGTGCTGGACGGCGCCTCGGTGAGTGAGGTGGCGCGCCGCTTCGGGGTGTCGCGGCAGAGCGTGCACGTGTGGTTGCGCCGGTATGCCGCCGATCAGGGGCTGGGTGATCGCTCGTCGCGCCCGCATGGCTGTCCGCATCAGATGAGCCCGGTGGTGGAGGCCCGGATTGTGGAGATCAGGCGCGCGCATCCGGGGTGGGGTGCGGACTGGATCGGCTACCAGCTCAACAAGGACGGGATCGGTCCGGTGTCGGGCCGGACCAGTCATAGACCTCGAAACGAAGGCCAGGCCAAAGAAGTGCTCACCGACAGCCGGCTCGGACAACAGCATGCCGGAACGGCAACAGCTGCGGTCCCATTAGGGGGTCTAGTCCAAATCCAGCCTGAAATCGAGGTCGACGAAGCCCTCGAAGAACCCCGGAAATATCGCTCGAACCTTTTGCGTGGCCCGGAGACACTCGCTGAGCTGCACGATCGAGCTAGTGCGAGGCTGCCCCCGGCCAACCACGCCCCTGTGATGCAAGTCCCGCACAGGCTCGGCCCCGCACCCATCGAAGAGCTGATCGCTGCATACCGACGTGGGGCCACCGCTGCCGCCCTCGCTGTTCAATTCCAGATCCATCGCACAACCGTCGCCGCGTTACTCCAGCGGCAAAAAAATAGGCTCAAAAAGCTCGGGGTGAGTGAATGGGCATATAGCCTCCCTTCGCTCACCAGGCTTAGTAGAGAAGGTCTAGGCAGATGCCAGACGCTTGGCGTCGAACTTGTCCATCCGGGGCCATTTGACGTTCCAGGCCCAGCCCAGCTTCTCGAAGATCCAGATCAATCTCGCGGTGATGTCGATTTGTCCCCTCAGAACGCCGTGACGAGCACAGCTCGGGTCGGTGTGGTGTGAGTTGTGCCACGACTCGCCGAAGCTGAGGATGGCCAAGGGCCAGAAGTTGGCGGCCTCGTCGCCCGAGTCGAATGGTCGGTCGCCCACCATGTGGCAGATCGAGTTGATCGAGAACGTCACATGGTGCAGGAGCGAAACGCGCACCAGTCCCGCCCAGAAGAAGGCGGTAACGGCGCCTTGCCAGCTCCAGGACCACAACCCGCCGATCAAGGTGGGCAGTAGGAAGCTCGACGCTGCGAAGTAGCCGTAGTGTCTGTCGAGCCAGACCATAGCCGGGTCCTTGAGCAGGTCCGGCGCGAAGCGCTCCGGGTTGGTCCGCTCCTTGTTGAAGAGCCAGCCCACGTGGGAGTAGACGAAGCCCTTGGTCAGGGCCCGCTTGGTCGTACCGAACCGCCAGGGCGAATGAGGATCGTTCTCCTCATCGCTGAACTGGTGGTGCCGGCGGTGCTCGGCAACCCAGCCGATGGGCGACATCTCGAGAGACAGACAAGCCGCGACGGCCATGGTGATCTCAAGCCATCGCTTGGCCTTGTAGGCCCGATGGGTGAAGTAGCGGTGGAAGCCCGCCGTGACGCCGAGTCCGGCGATGACGTAAAACACCGCGCCCAAGACCACGTCGTGCCAACCGAGGCCCCAGCCCCAAAAGACCGGGACGGCGGCAGCCAGGGCCACCATGGGTCCGACGATGAAGAACCACAGCAAGGTGATCTCGCCGTTGCCCTTCCCTTTCTCCGCGACGAGTGGCTTGGGACCACGACGGGGCTGTTCGGTCACCGGTTCCTTACTAATAGTGGAGGCAGACAATGCCCCTCACACCTACTGCACGGTGGCCGCTAAAGCAAGTTGATGGTGAGCGCACACCCCGGCCTAGGCCGGACAAGGCAAAGAGAAGCGTCGCCGGAACGGCTCTTGTGGGTAGGGCGGCCAGAAGGGCAACCACGAGGGCAAACCCCACCATCTCGCGAGACTCTTGTTGGTCTGCGACATGGCACGCCTCGGCAAAGCGGACGCCCCGAGATGCCGTCAATCCAACCCCAGCTTCTTGTGGGTTGTCAAAGGCAGGCCATGCACAAGGTCAGGCCCAAGACAGGCATCGCAAATCGCGGCAAGAGCATTTCCGGCAGGTCTCAGCGGTTCTCGGGAAATTGTTTCAGAAATCTTGCCCCAGCCGCTTCAGAATGTTCGAAAGCAATTACCGAATCCGCCGCAATCGCAGCCTCCCGCCGGTTGTTAGATCGTGCTTCACTTTCTGCGCAAACTCGATGGCCTCAGTCACAAGCCCGCGCAACTCAACATTGTCTGCGCCGCCAAACGACTCCTCGACGTAGCGGCCGAGCACGCTGCGCGACTCAGGAACCGCCGAGCCCCGTTGCCTGGAGTCGTTCATCGCGCTGGCCGAATAGCCCCTCGAGTCGCGTCACCGGTTGGCGCGTTCTTGCGGCGAACTGCCTGAGCCTCCAGCGCTGACCGTCGCGCCCCGCCTGCCTCACCGACTGCTGACCCATCACGGTCTCCTCATCGACACACACGCCCTTCACGAAGACCTAAGCCACTGCCAACGAGTCGCGCAGTCACCGCCGACGACCTCGACCTGTTTCGCGTACCTCCACCGACTTACAGAATTCGATGTGCCACACACCTGCTGCAGTCCAATGGCGGCAACCGTGGCCGACGCAGAGACGCCGACCGACACCTGCACCGATGGCTTCACTTAGATGGGCCAGAGTCGGCGGTCCAAGGACGGGTCCCGGAGCGAATCTGACCATTTACTCGATCAACCAAGAAATTCTGATCGGCTTGCCAGAGCCGATTTGTAGTGACGAGCAGGCATGGATCAAATGCCCGGGTCAAATCGCCCCAGGTCGTCCTGAGAAACGCAGCTGTTGGGTGAGGCCGACTCCACTTAGAGCCCGGGCGGAACAGCATGGCGAGGTGTCGCTTGGAGGTGGTCGGCGGAGGGGCCGTTTCGACCCCAGTGCGCTGACGCTATGACCGAAATCGCGCGCCCGACCAGCACGCCCAGGGCGATCGCCACCATCGTCTCCACTGTGGTGACCAGAGTCGTCGTGCCAGTGCTGTCACCGTTGAGTAACGCCGCGACCCCCACCAGGCCGAGGGCACCGGGAACCAGGAGCCAGAACGCCGGAGTGAAGCTGACGATCGCCGGTGGCCCGGTACGCTGCCGGGCGACCAGATCTGCTACCGGGGTCATCCCGGCCGCGCCCACGAAGGCGGACAGCACGCCGCCGAAGAACAGGCCTCCCAGCACCTGGCCGCCGTAGGCCACGTACAAGACGAGCAGGATCCAGCCGAGGGAGCTCGGACGCGCGCACAGGTTCATCACGATGCCGACGCCGAACACTCCGACAGCGAGCCAGGGGCCAACGGCACCGAGCGCCGGCTTGGTCGCCGTCAGGTCGAACGCGGGCACTCCGACGAGAGCGGCCGCGGCGAGAATGCCGAGGCCGAGCAGCACGAGCTGGACGGCGCCGGCCGCTAATCGCCCGGCGCCGGAGACCATCTGGCCGGTCGACAACTCGATCACCGAGGTGGTCAGCAGAGCCCCGGGCAACAGTGTGACCAGCGGAGCGATCAGGCTGGGGGCGACGTCGAACTCGAGACCGGTCCGTGACAGTAGGAAGACCACGAGCGACACGCTGAACGATGCAGCGACCGTCACCAGCACCTGGAACCGGGGCGGCACACGGCTTCCGGCGAGCAGGAGGGCCCCCGTCAGGCCGCCGAGTCCGGCGGCCACGAGGATCCCGAGCCAGGAGCTGCCGAGCAGGACGACGAGACCGACGGTGGCGAGCACTTGACCGACCACCTGCATCCACGGAGCGAAGGGCGGCGGCCGGCTTCGAATCGCCACGATCCGATCGTGGGCCCACGCGGGATCGATCCGACCCGTGCGCGCGACCCTGACGACGTCATCGAGCTCCTCGATCTGATGCAGCCGCAGCCGTTGACGGCCGCTGGTGACGGCCCTGGTCCGAACCTGACCACCGGTGCGGGAGGAGACCAGGAGCGCGGTCGGTAGCGCGACGATCTCCGTCTCAGCCATGCCGTACGCCCGGGCGATCTCCTCCAGATTCGCATCCACGTCGTCAACGTCGAACCCGGAGTCGATCAGCGCCTCCCCAGCCGACGCCAGCAGCAGCAGTACGTCGGTGGCCGCTTCGGTAGCGGTTCGCGGCGGAGCTGTCTCCGGCTGCGCGACCTGACCCTTGCCCTTTCGGGCGAGGCGGAGCAGTACAAGACTCACCAGGACCAGGACGGCGAGGGCGATCAGGACTGAGCTGAGCGGAACGGCTCCAGTCATGCTGGCCGGTGGCGTTGGCGGTCGTTGGGGCGGGGGGCTGGCGGTTTGAGCGTTCGCAGAGCTGTCGCTCGGTGTCGAGGGCTCCGAAGGGGCGGAGGGTGGGGCTCCGGTTGGGGTGAGGGATGCTGTCGTAGCTGTCGGCACCGCCGGGGGCCTGGGCGTCGGGCTGATGCTGCCTTTCGTGGGGTTGGGGTTGCCGGGGGTGGGGCTTCGGAGGTCCGGCGTGGGCGAAGCGGAAGCGTTTGCAGTCGGCGTTGGGGTTGGGGCGCTCACGGGAGCCTGCATCATCGGAACCGCCGCACCAACGACGGTGAGTAGTGCCGCAGCCGCCCAAATGATTTGGCTGTGTCGGCGGAAGCTCGCGACCATGGATCGCGACTATAGGCCGCGGGCAATGGCGGTGGATTGCCACCCTGCGAACGTCGTGCGGGGCTGCCCGGTCCGACCTAGCCTCCTGCCGAGGGCGGACCCATCGCGACTGGGCGGACCAGCATCTGGATTTCGCCACGGCAGTGCCCGGAAGCCGGTTGTCCGCAATGGGTGTGAACTTGTCAGCCGCTGCCGAGCAGATCCTTCAAAATGCCGTGGAGACTGTCGGCGCTTCCACCGAATCCGTGACTACGAGGACCGTACTGGGCCACCCGTTCAAGTGCTGGTCGACGCTTCGGGGGCGCCGACCTCCTGGTTGTAGGTAGCCGCGGTCATGGCGGCTTCGCCGGAATGCTTCTCGGGTCTGTCCGCGGACAGATTTCGGCCTATGCCAATGTCCGACAGCGATCGTTCCTGCATGGCTGTCGATCCGACTTCTCGGCACTCAATCCTTACTCAGCATCACGCGCGCTGTCCGGATGGGGTATCACGCCGGCTACTGAAGCGAGACGATCTGACCGGATCATCGTCGATCAACCTGCGACACCTGACCGGACTTGTGACACCGCACCGATCGTTACGTCGAGGGAGAACGTGTCAAGCACACGTTCAGATCGGCGACACCGCGGGGGTGCAAGCAATGCCGAAGTACTAGGTGAGTGCCGGGACGACGCTGGTCAGATTCGAGATCCTTATCGACCACGGCGGCACGCCGACCGACCCCACCGGCAACCCGGGAGCGAAGAGGCATAGCGTGACGGCTGGTCCTTCGACACCGGTCGTCCGGTACGGTCGGTTCGAGATTGAGAGGCACTCCTATGTCGCCGCCCGCCGAAGAAAGTGACCTCAGCACATCAGAAGCACCCGAGACCGCCACAGACGAAGTGCCGGAAAGGAGGCCGCCGGGCCCCGTTCAGGAGACGGTTGTCCTCATCGTGCTTTCGATCACGGCGGTGTTGACGGCGTGGTGCGGCTTCGAGTCGTCGCAGTGGAGTGGCGATATGTCCATCGCCTTCACCCAGGCGTCCGACGCCAGGATCGAGGCGGCCCGCCAGGCTGGCGTCGCCAACGCCGCCCGCCAGGCCGACCTCAGCATCTGGGGCGTGTATTTGCAAGCGCGTGCTCAGGGCGACTCTGCCCTGGGGAGCTACGTGGAGCAGCGCTTCACCGACCACTTTCGGGTGGCCTACAGAGCTTGGATCGCCGATGGAGAGCAGGCGAGCGGTCCGTTCAAGATGGAGGAGTACGTCCCACCTGGAACGACCGAAGCCGCCGCCGCGGACCAGCGCGCCGACCGCCGCTTCGCTGATGCACTCACGTTCAACAAGTACGGAGACAACTACACCATCCTCACCGTGCTCTTCGCATTGGTCTTGTTCTTCGCCGCCACATCTACGAGGTTGGGCAGTCCGCGCGCTCGATGGATCTTGCTGGGTGTGTCGATCACCTTTCTGATCATGGGCACAGTGATACTCGCCACCTTCCCGATCGATATCTGAGAAGGCGGCAAGCCACCCGCCATCCCCTGACACCGCCCGCCCCCGGCTAGAGAGTCACCGCGCGATCACGTCGCGCCGCGTCCATGAACAGGCAGTCGACTTCGTGTAGCGTCGCTTGGCGAGCCTCGGCGGCGGCAGACCACGCGCTCCGAGCAGGTACCCTCCACCGAGCAAACTTTGGGGCCAGCCTGAAAATCATAGGAGGACAAGGGATGTGACCACAGGTGCGTCCGTGTCGACTGCCCGTTTCTGGCGCAGCCGGCGGTCGGCGGCGATTGCAGGGATCATCTTCGCGGTGCTCCTTCTGGCAGCTCTGACGATGGTGCGTCTTGCCTTGTCGGAGGGCAGCCTTCAGGAACTCCAAACAGATGCGCAGCGGCGAACCCTTATCCGGTTGAGCCTCCAGTTGGTGCCGTTTGCCGGAATTGCCTTCTTGTGGTTCATCGGAGTCGTTCGGGACCAGCTCGGCAACGTGGAGGATCGGCTCTTCTCTACAGTGTTTCTGGGTAGCGGGCTGCTCTTCTTAGCGATGCTATTCATAGGCGCAGTCACGTCGACCAGCCTGATGGCGATGCTCGCCGCATCCAACCCCAACGGGGACCTCTTTGCGTATGGCCGCAGCACCACTCAGACGCTGATCTCGGTCTACGCCATGCGGATGGCGGCCGTGTTCACGCTCTCGGTGAGCACAGTAGGGCTTCGCACGTCGGGGCTGCCGCGCTGGGTCTCCTACCTCGGCTATCTCGTCGCGCTCACTCTGCTGCTGGCATCCGGGGAGCACAAATGGTTCCAACTTCTGTTCCCCGCATGGGTCCTGTTGGTCAGCGTCGTGATTCTCTTGGTCCGCCCACCAACCAGGACAGCAATCCCAGGAGTGCCGGATGACAACGCGACAAACATGTGACAGGGCACCTCACGGTTACTGATTAGCGAACGGGGTCAGTTTCAGTGTCGCCGTCCCATGGTCAGAGTTCGGGCGGTAAGCGCCCGCGACCCGATGGACCGCCCTGCGGAGGCGTGACCGAGCACACTGCTGTACGGATCTCACGCAGGCGCCGGCAACCACGGCCATGCTCGCGGCTCCAGCTCGCAGCTGAATGGCATTCGGGTACGGCAGGCATTCCGCGACAGTCAAGCAGCTAGACGCCCTTGTGTGGTGGTCGCCCTTCATTCGGACCGACGCCCACGTCGCCCTGACCTCGGACATCCCCGTGAATGAGTATGGACCAGATGGCCCCGAGGGCATGGCTCATCGAAGAGCCCTTGATGACCGACTTGACTTCCGTTCCGGCGATCCAGAACCCGAGCAGCCCGATGATGGTCTGCACGACGACGATGGTTGTCGTGACAGCAGCAACTGATGGAGGATTAGTAAGCGAGCTGAGAGAATGCGCGATGCGGGGTGCTAACGCCCAGAACGGCAGCACCCACAGGAGGATGAGAAGCACACCCACCCGTAGACGCAACGGCGACAGACCAACCGATTTCGCGTCCTCGGTGGACGATCCATCGCGCATGTAGATTCCCAAACTCGTTAAGTGGGCCTGGGCTCGTGCCCTCGCACTCCACGCTGGTGCACCTACCCGGTTGCCAAGAGCATAGCCAGCACTCTCGCCGTTGCGGACGAGTCAAGCGGCCACCAGCCCGACGATCTCGACGTGTTTCGCGTACCTCGCCGCTCGAATTCGCAGGCCCATGTCCGACACTTCCTCCAACTGCGGACTAGTTGGCCACTCGGGGTGATCTCATCGGCTGACGACCAGGCTGCGCCAATGCACATCCTCGGCGAGCTGCGGCCAGAGGCCTTGGCTATCGCACCGCTCCGGCGGCGGGCAAGCCATGCCGCAGTAATCTCGGCCCCGTGCCCCACCCGACGAGAGAAGGGAAGCAGCGTGAGCGCTGACGTATGGGGGGTGGTGATCGCAACCTTCGTCGCCTGCGTGGTGGAGATGGTCGAGGCCACCACCATCGTCATGGCTGTGGGCTTCACGCGCGGCTGGCGATCGACGCTCGCCGGTGCAGTCGCTGCTATCGGGGTACTCGGGCTGGTGACGGCGCTCGCAGGCTATGCCCTGACGACGTGGCTGCCGGAGTCCGCTCTACAGCTGGCTATCGGGACCCTGCTCTTGATCTTCGGGCTGCAGTGGCTCCGCAAAGCCATCCTGCGCTCGTCAGGCCGAAAGGCGATCCACGATGAGGACGCAATCTACCGCGACGAGGTCCAGGCGGCCCGTGCCGCTGAGTCCACGGCCGGCCGGTTGGACATGTTCGCATTCATCGTGTCGTTCAAAGGCGTCTTTCTCGAAGGTATGGAAGTGGTATTCATAGTTCTCACCTTCGGCCTCAACGCTCACAACATTCCTGCGGCGAGCGCGGCGGCCGCGGCAGCCGTCGTTGTCGTCCTGATCGTCGCGCTCGCGCTCCGACGACCACTCTCGATGATCAACGAAAACCTCCTCAAGTACGGCGTCGCCCTCCTCTTATCGTCCTTCGGAACGTACTGGGCCGTGGAGGGAATTGGAACATTTCGCGACGGCCGGGCCAGTATCGAATGGCCGGGGAACGACCTTATGATCCCGGTGCTCATCGTGGCCTGGTTCGTCCTCAGTCGTGTGTACGTCTGGACGCTCCGCCCGCGTCCCGCGAACCCGGCCGCAACCGCCGACCACGGAAGGAAAGTGAGGTCAGGGTGAGACTGCTGAAGTCGTTCGGCCGATTCTGGTACGAGTTCATCATCGGCGACGATTGGAAGATCGCCGCGGCTGTCGTCATCGCCTTGGGGCTGACCTTCCTGGTCATGCGGACAACCTCGCTGAGTGATCACGTCCTTGCGGTCCTGGGTGGGGTCTTCGTCCTGCTGGCCTTCGCTGTCAGTCTCGCCATCGATGTCCGCAGCAGGCACCAGCCCTGAGTCTGACCGAAATTCATCGGCCATTGGCGTAGAGAAGTCGAGACGAGCACCTTCGGGATCCGCTCGCTGATCTTGTTGACCATATGACCGCCCTCGACCCTCGCAATACAAAGTCTTACGATGTCAGGCATGAAGGCCGCCTGGTTGAAGGGCCACCTGGATCTGCTGTTGCTCACCACGCTGCGCGATCGCCCAGCCCACGGCTACGCCGTCGCCCAGTCGTTGCGGACGGGCAGTGAGGGCGTTTTCGACCTGGGCGAGGGCACCATCTATCCCGCGCTGCACCGGCTGGAGCGGGCTGGGCTGCTGACGAGTGCCTGGTCCGATGAGAGCGGCCGCCGCCGCCGGGTGTATCGGCTGACGGCTGCCGGCCGGCGTGAACTGGCGGCGCAGACGCGCACCTGGCGGTTGTTTGCCCGCGCGGTCAACGCCGTGACGGTGTCTTGAGATGGCTACGGATCGGGTCGACGACTACCTCTCGGAATTGGCCCGCGAGCTGAGGCGCCGCCACTTGTCCGACAGTCGGATCGTCGACGAGGTGCGTCATCATCTCGAAGACGCGGTCGCTCGATACCTGGGGCAGGACATGCCAGTTAATGAAGCCCAAGATCATGCTCTGGAGGACCTGGGATCGCCTCGAAGAATCGCCGCCGGTTTCGCTTCGGCGTTGCATCGTCGTCGCCACCTGGCGCTCGCCCTGGCTGCTGTCGCGGTGGGTGCGCTGGCGGCGTTCGTCGACTCGCGCCCGCACTGGGACGACACAGGCATCATCGCAGGCGGGATCTTCCTCGCCTGCCTGGTGCTGGGGCTACTCGGTCCGCGACGCGCCTGGTTGTGGGCGCTGTGCTGTGGTCTCGGCGTGCCGCTTGTCGACATCGCGATCAGCCACAACTTCGGCTCGCTGCTCGCCGTGGCATTCGCCTTCGGGGGCGCCTACGCCGGTGTGGCCGTGCGCAAGCTCGCCACCGATCCACCCGCCTGAGTACGCGCTGTGCCGCTCTCCCCGCATCATCGATACCGTCCGGTGTGCGGACGTCCGGTAGCGCCCGGGACGTAAATCTTCACGCTGCAGTTCTGCGGAAGCGCCGTCCGTAGCATGGGCGATGTGCCCGCCAAGGCGACCCTGACCTACCTCTTCTCCGACATCGAGGGGAGCACTCGGCTCTGGGAGCGCCACCCGGAGGCGATGCAGGATGCGCTGGCCCGCCATGACGCGATCCTGCGTGCTGCGGTCGAGGGCTGCGGCGGAACGGTGGTCAAGACAACTGGCGACGGGCTCATGGCCGTGTTCGACTCGGCGCCGGACGCGATCACTGCGAGCCTTGCGGCGCAGGAGGGGCTGCGCGACGAGCCGTGGGGCGAGACTGGACCGCTGCGCGTGCGCATGGGGACGCATGTCGGCGACGCGGAGACCCGCGGGGGGGACTACTACGGCACCGCCGTCAACCGTGCCGCCCGTGTAATGTCCGCGGCGCACGGCGGCCAGGTCCTGCTGTCGGCGCCGATCGCCGAGCTCGTGACCGGGTCGCTCCCCGACGACGTGCACTTGCGCGACCTCGGCACGCACCGCCTGAAGGACCTCGCCGGCCCCGAGCACCTCTTCCAGCTGCTGCGGCCGGGCCTGCAGGACACCTTCCCGCCGCTGGAAACCCTCGATGTGCGGCCGAACAACCTGCCGACGCAGACGTCGGCGCTCCTCGGGCGCGGGGCGCTGCTACACGATCTACGCGCGCAGCTCGATGCTGAGTACGCACGGCTGGTGACGCTCACCGGTCCGGGTGGGACGGGCAAGACCCGGCTCGCGTTGCAGGCGGCGGCGGAACAGGTCGACCGCTTCGATGACGGCGTGTTCTTTGTTGACCTGAGCGCCGAGCGCGAGGCCGACGGCGCCTACGCCGCCATCGTGCGCACCATGGCGATCGCCGGTTCCGGTGACGACCCTCCACTCGAGGTGCTCAAGCGCGGCCTGCGTGAGCTGCAGTTGCTGCTCGTGCTCGACAACTTCGAGCAAGTGGCCGACGCCGCGACGGGCTTGGCCGAGCTGCTCGCGCACTGCCCGGGTCTCACCGCGCTCGTCACCAGCCGTGCGGCGTTGCGGGTGCGCGGCGAGAGGCTGTTCCCGGTGCCGCCACTCACGCTTCCCGTCGGCGACGGCCCAGTGTCGCTGGAAGACGCGCTCGCATCGGAGTCGGTCCAGCTGTTCGTCGAGCGTGCGATCGCGCTACGGCCCGACTTCCAACTCACAGACGACAACGCGGCCGACGTCGTCGCCACCTGTCGTCGGCTCGACGGGTTGCCGCTCGCGATCGAGCTCGCCGCCGCGCGCATCACGCTGTTCGCGGTCGACGAGCTGCGGTCGCGGCTCGACGGACGGTTCGACGTGCTGCAGGGCGGGGGGCGCGACCTTCCGGCGCGGCAGCGCACGCTGCTAAGCACAATCGAGTGGAGCACCGAACTCCTCACCGCGGCCCAGCGCCGGGTGCTCCAGCTGTTCTCGGTCTTCGTCGGCGCGCGACTGACCGACGTTGAGGGCACCGCGCAGCGACTTGCGGACAAGATCGACGTGCTCGATGGCATCGGCACCCTCGTGGACAACAGCCTCGTCCGCAACATCCCCGACGAGCAGGGACGTCAGCGCCTGGCGATGCTGGAGACGATCCGCTCGTACGCGGCCGAGCAGCTCGACGCCGAGCCGGACTTCGCCGACGACGTCCGCCGGGCCCACGCCGAGCACTACACCGAGCTCGCTGTCGCGCTGCGTGAACAGCTCGCCCGCACGGACCGCGAGCAGGTGCTCGCCGCGCTCGAAGTCGAGCTCGGCAATCTACGCGCGGCGTGGTCACACCTGGTACAGCAGGGCGACATCGTCCGGCTCAACGACCTGCTCGAACCACTGTGGGGCTACTACGATGCGCGCGGCGCCTACGGCGCGGCGATGGAACTCGGCGACGACCTACTGAAGGTGCTGGCCATCCAGCCCGAGACGCCGCAACGCGTGCGCGACGAGATCGCGCTCGAGATGAGCTTGGCGCGTGCCCTCATCGTCGTGCGCGGCTACGACGCGGAGGTCGAGCACAGCATCCGCGCAGCGGTGGAGCGTTCACGCGAGCAGGACGACGCCCCCGAGCGCTTCCCAGTGCTGCGCAGCCTCGCGACCCTGCACCTCATGCGGTCGGACTTCGCCAGCGCGCTCGAGATCGGCCACGAGCTGCTCGCGATCGCCGAGCAGCAGCACGACCCGATGCTGCTGTCCGACGCGCACCTCGTCTACGGGATGAACACCGCGTTCATCGGCGACGTCGACGACGGCCTGCACCACCTCGACGCCGCCATCGAGCACTTCGACACCGGAGCGGCGGGCCTCGTGAAGTTCCGCATCGGGCCGAGCCCCGGCGTCGTCGCTAACGTGGTGTCGGGCCTCCTGCTGTGGGGGGTCGGCTTCCCAGACCGCGCGGTCGCAAGGCTGGAGCGCGCCCTGACCGTCGCAGATGAGATCGGGCACCCGTACTCGCGCGCCTACGCCATGTGGCACGCGGCCCTCCTCGACCTGTGGAGGTTCGACCTGTCGTCGATGGGTGCGCGAGCCGAGACACTCCAGGCTCTGGCCACCGCCCACGACTACCCCATCTGGCGCGCGCTCGCGTTGGTGCTGCGTGGGACCAAGATGATCGCCGACGGCGAGGTAGAGGACGGGCTCGCCGAGGTCGACCGCGGCTTCGACCTCTACGACGACCAGACGACGCCGCCGATCTTCTGGCCGCCGCTACTCCAGGTGCGGGCCGCCGGTCGGATGCTGGCGGGGCGGATCGACCAGGGGCTGGCGCTCGTCGCCAAGTCGGAGTCCCTCATTCTGGCGAACGACCCACAGGCACCGGATCTCGCCATCATGCGCGGCGATCTGCACATGGCGATGGCCCCACCCGATGTCGCGACGGCGGAAGCGAGCTACCAGAAGGCCTTCGACATCTCGCACGAACGTGTTGGTGTGCGCATGGCCGAGCTGGAAGCGGCGACCAGGCTGGCGACCCTGCACCGCGGTACCGCCCGCGAGCAGGCGTCACTGCAGCAGCTGCGCGATGTCTACAACTCGTTCACGGAGGGCCACGACACCGTTCAGCTGGTCGCAGCTCGCACCGTCCTCGACGCACAGTCGGTGTGACCTGCCGCTGCAATATCCAGTGTGGGGCTGCGGGTGCGGTTGACCGCGGCGCCGGCGCGGCTACCCTGCGGGCATGGCAAGGCTGGACGGTAGCTACGACGTCCTCGTCGTCGGGGTTGGCTCGATGGGCGCGGCTGCCGCCCGGACGCTCGCCGCCCGCGGCCTGCGGGTCCTGGGGCTAGAGACCTTCGGTCCTGCCCACGACCAAGGGTCTGCGCACGGTGGCACGCGAATCGTGCGTCAGTCTTACTTCGAGAGCCCCGCGTACGTGCCTCTGCTACGCCGGGCATACGAGGGTTGGCGCGAGCTCTCGCAGGAGTCGGGTCGGGATCTGCTGCGGCTGTGCGGCGGGATCTACATCGGCGACCGCGAGAGCCCCGTCTTTACCGGCAGCCTCGCGTCCGCCCGCCTGCACGGCCTCGAGCACGAGGTGCTCGACGCCGCGGAGATCACTGCGCGCTTCCCGACGATGCGGCCGCCGGAGCACGCGCTGGGGCTGTACGAGGCGAACGCTGGCTACGTCCGTCCGGAGGAGACTGTGCTGGCCAACGTTGACCTGGCCCGTCGAGACGGAGCCGACCTGCGCTTCTTCGAGCCGGTCACCCATTGGGCACCCAGCCCAGGCGGCGGCGTGGAGGTCGTCACCTCACGCGGACGCTACGGCGCGGACCGGCTCGTGCTGGCCCCCGGTGCGTGGGTGTCGACCCTGCTGCCGCAGCCGGTGCCGATAGCGGTCGAACGGCAGATCTTCTACTGGCTCGGGCCGGACTTCACCCCCAATGTCCCGTACGAGGCCTACGCCGAGCGGCACCCCGTCTACCTGGAGGAGACCGATGGCAACGGGGAGCTCTACGGCTTTCCGATGGTCGACGGGCCAGCCGGCGGGCTCAAGCTCGCCTACTACCGGCAGAACCACGGGGTAACCACCACGCCCCAGACCATCGACCGGACAATCCATGCCGACGAAGTCGAGGAGATGGTGCGCCGCGGCCGCCAGCTCTTCCCCCACCTCAGCGGACGCTTGCTGAAGGCCGCGACCTGCATGTACGCCTCGGCGCCCGACGACGCGTTCGTGCTCGGCCCGCTCGGCGGCACCCCTCAAGTGGTGTTGGCCTGCGGCTTCTCCGGACACGGGTTCAAGTTCGTGCCAGTGGTGGGCGAGATCGTCTCCGACCTCGTCCAGACCGGGACGACTCCGCACGACATCGCGCTGTTCGACGTCGCTCGGCCCGCCTTCGCAGGCGCGCATACGAGCTGACCCCGCACGCCGCCCCTGCGGCAATAACGCGCCAGATTTGTGAACTGGCTCACTGTCGGTCATGGGGTGCCGGTGCGTCTCGTCTGTTGTTGGTGAGCACAACGAACGGAGACGTCATGAAGATCCTCATTGCCGGAGCCTCCGGCGCTCTCGGCATCCACCTCGTTCCGCAACTTGTGGCGCGCGGTCACGACGTCGTCGGCACGACCCGCTCGGCGGCCAAAACCGGCACACTGCGCGCGCTCGGCGCCGAACCGGTCATCGTCGACGCGCTCGACCCCGACTGCGTTGCCGACATGGTGGCCAAGGCCGAGCCTGAAGTGATCGTCCACCAGCTCACCGCACTGAGCGGGCCGATGAAGATGCGGAACGTGAAGCGGATGGCGGCCGCCACCAACCGGCTGCGCACGGAGGGCACGGACCACCTGCTGGCCGCCGGTCGCGCCGTCGGCGTGTGCAGGTTCGTGGCGCAGAGCAACTACGCATTGTTGGAACGCGCCGGCGGGCCAGTCGCCGACGAGAACGGCCGGATCGAGCCGAGACCACCGAAGGACCTCAAGGGTGCGATGGACGCACTTCGCCACCTGGAGGAGGCGGTGACCGGCATCACCTGGGGCGACGGCATTGCGCTTCGCTACGGTGGCTTCTATGGCCCAGGGACCGGCTTCGAGGCCGCGCCAGGTGCCGTCATGGCCGAGCTGATCCGCAAGCGGAAGTTCCCGATCGTTGGCGACGGCGGTGGGGTGTGGTCCATGGTGCACATCGCCGATGCCGCTTCGGCCACGGTTGCAGCCATCGAACGTGGCAAGTCCGGCATCTACCACGTCGCCGATGACGAGCCAGCACCGGTGCGCGACATATTGCGGGAGCTGGCCCGCGCGCTCGGCGCCAAGCCTCCGCGCCGGGTGCCCGCCTGGCTCGCCCGTTTAGTAGCGGGCAAAGGCCCGGTGGAAATCATGACGCGGGCCTGCGGGATCTCCAGCGAGAAGGCCAAACGCGAGCTGGGCTGGACACCTCGGTATCCGAGCTGGCGCACCGGTTTTGCTGAGGGACTGGGATAACTCGATATGTCCGCCTCGGACCTGTACGGCGAGCTGCGGCCCAGGGCGTTTGCCATCGCGTACCAGATGCTCGGCAGCGTCAGCGAAGCCGAGGACGTGGTACAGGAGGCGTTTCTGCGGATGCACAAGACTCTGCAGCGGGACGAGCAGATCACCTCGCCCCGGGCGTACATCGCCACCCTTGCCACCCGACTGGCCATCGATCAGCTCCGCTCGGCGCGGGCTCGACGAGAGCGGTACGTCGGTGAGTGGCTTCCGGAGCCGGTGGTCACCGAGCGGACGCCGGCCGAGCACACCGAGACCGTCGACTCGCTGTCGCTGGCGTTCTTGGTACTCCTGGAGAACTTGTCGCCCCAGCAGCGGGCTGCGTTCCTGCTACGTGAGGTGTTCGTGTATCCGTATCCGGAGGTCGCCGAGATCATCGGCACCGATGTGGACAGCGCGCGACACCTGGTCGCGCGGGCTCGCGCCCACCTCCGAGAGCGGCGACCACGCTACTACGCCTCCCGGCGGCAGCGAGCCGAGCTGGCTCAGCGCTTCTTCGCCGCCGCTGAGCAGGGCGACCTGCGGGCTCTGGAGCAGCTGCTGGCGCAGGATGTGGCGCTCCACGCTGACGGTGGCGGAAAGGTGCCGGCGCTGGCGCGACCGGTCAACGGCCGGGAGCGCGTGGTGCGGACATTGTTGGCCGGGATGTCCGCGCTGACGCGCCGCGGCGTGCGCCTTCATATCACCCAGGTCAACGGCCAGCCCGGCGCGATGGCGTTCGACGTGCAGGACCGGCTGGTCGCGGTCATGGGGCTTGACATTGCTGAGGGTCAGATCCAGGCAATCCACTCCATCGCCAATCCCGACAAGCTGCGACACCTCGACCGGACCGGCGACCTCGGCGCCTTGCTGCGTGCTGGCCGCCCGTCCGGCGACGACGACTGAGCCGGGTTACGGCACGACGGACTCGTCTGCCGGCTTTTGCCGAGATGGGTCTACCAGCGCGATCGTCGTGAAACTCTGACCTGGAAGTGGACGTCAACGCCGAACCTTTGGCCAGGCTTCTGCGCCATCGGCCGGGTCCGCCGCCAGTCGCCGCAGCGTCGGTCATGCTTCCGCGATACGCGAGTTAGCCGAGGTCGTTCAACGCAGCGATCTCCTCAGGGTCGAGTCGCAGGCCGGCGGCGGCCACATTCTCCTCGAGGTGGTCGACCGAGCTGGTGCCAGGGATCGTCAGCATCGTTTCGGATCGGGCCAGCAGCCAGGCCAAGGCGATCTGGTGGACTGTCGCCTCGTGGCGCATGGCGATCTCAGTGAGCGCCGGGAATCGGTCGAGGTTCTGGATCGGCGCCCACGGCAGAAAGATCATCTCCTCCTGCTCGCACAAGTCGACCAGCGTGTCCGACTTGCGGTCGCCCGGGTTATAGCGGTTCTGAATCGACACAATCGCAGTCATCGCCTGCGCTCGACGCAGCTGATCCTCGTTGACGTTGGACAGCCCGATGTGGCGGATCTTGCCCTCCTCTTTCAGCGCGGTCAGAGCGCCGATCGAGTCTTCGAGCGGCACGTCCGGGTCGGGCCGATGGAACTGATACAAGGCGATCTGGTCCAACCGCAGGCGTCGCAGGCTGTCCTCGCATGCCTGGCGCAGATGTTCAGGCCGGCCGTCGGGATCCCACTGTCCCGGGCCGGGGCGTACGAGTCCACCTTTGGTCGCGATGACCAGATCCTCCGGGTACGGATGGAGCGCCTCGGCAATGAGCTCCTCGCTCACGTCCGGGCCGTACGAATCCGCGGTGTCGATGAAGTTGACCCCGAGCTCGATGGCTCGGCGCAGCACAGCGCGGGCCTCGTTTCGGTCGGGCGGATCGCCCCAGATGCCTTGGCCGGTCACGCGCATTGCGCCGTAGCCGAGACGGTTGACCGTCAGGTCGCCACCGATGTCGACCGTTCCGGCGTCCGCCGCCGTTTCTCCGTTGCTTGCTGGCATTTGGGAGCTCCTCTCATTGACCAGAACTCAGCGTGCCAGCCATCACAGAGAGCGCCTACACCGGCCCCGCGCAATAGCGATCAATATGGTCACACCCCGCCACTCGCCTCGCCAGCGTCGATAGTCGTCCCCGGGCCACGTTACGCATCTGATCTAGCTCAGGGGTCCAGCAAGCCGGTCGTGCGTCAGCCCATGGCCGGCTTCTCGGCGACGAGCTGGATGAGATTGCCACAGGTGTCATCGAAGACCGCGACGATCGCTTGGCCGATGTCGGTGGGCGGCTGGCTGAATGAGACGCCCCTCTTGGTCAGTCGGTCGTACTCGACTCCGACGTCATCGACGGCGAACTGAGCCAGCGGGATGCCGTCCTCGACGAGTGCGTCGCGGTAGGGCTTGACCGCCGGGTGGCCGGCTGGTTCCAGCAGCAACTCGGGTCCGCCTGGGGAGTCGGGCGAGACGACCGTGAGCCAGAAGTCGTCACCGATCGGAATGTCGTGGTGCTTGGTGAAGCCGAGCACGTCGGTGTAGAACGCGAGCGCTGCTCGCTGGTCGTCTACGTAGATACTTGTCAGGCGAATTCTCATAGGGCGTCCTTCCGGTCCGGAGGCCAGCGTTGGGAAATGGCAGCGAGCGGCTCGCTGTTGAAGTAGTGCAGCTTGCAGCGGCCACGTCGCTCGGTCACCACGAGGCCGGCGTCCTCGAGCACGGCAAGGTGCTGAGAGATCGCCTGGCGGGTCGAACCGAGTCCGTGCCGCATAGTGAGCAGTGTGCAAATCTCGAACAGGGTCTGCCCATCCCTGGCCGC
The DNA here is from genome assembly GCA_963754965.1 of uncultured Actinomycetota bacterium. Lineage (GTDB taxonomy): Bacteria > Actinomycetota > Actinomycetes > Propionibacteriales > Propionibacteriaceae > Microlunatus. Next base: position 145,881 of record CAVWIA010000004.1, on the reverse strand, counting down.
AAGTTCATCGAGGATGAGACGTCTGGTCTCATCGTCGAGAGCTCTGAACACGTCGGCCACGCCACCAGCATAGGCAAGTGAGCGCTTGCCTATCAAGTGGTGTTGGACCGAGAGTTGATCTTCATCGAGGCAGACTCCTGATGTCATCGACAAGTGTCGGAAGGCCTTCGACGAACGAGTGCTCCGATCCGTCGATTGGCCGTGCCGTCGCCGTTGGGAGGTTTTCCTGGTAGTAACCCAGGTGCCCGAACGGCACCTCCGGGTCATCGCGACTGTGGTACAGGAAGATCCTCGATGGGGGCAGCCTCGAGCCAACGTCGTGTGGCGCTGCGTATTCGTCGTACGCCCAGCCGTCTGGCCCCCAGTTGGGAACCGAGACAAGGAACAGGCCCCGGACAGGACTTCGGTACGAGCCTTCGGCGAGGTACTTCAGGAGTACAGAGCCGCCGAACGAATGACCGACGAGGATCACCTCGTTATCGATCGTCCCAAGCTCCTGGTCAATCCGGTCCCTCCACGGCTGATAGTGAGGGTTGTCGGCATCGGGCATCTCCGGGGCGATGACCCGGTAGCCGGTGCTCAGCTCGCGGGTCAGGTAGGCGGCGAGCCGGCCGCTTCCCTCTGGCGCGTACATGCTCCCCGCGCCCTGGATGAACAGAACCGGTTGGGTGTCCACGGCGTGTCCTCATCTTGCGGCGTCTCGGTGGTTTCGATCCTAGGACCGCCTACCGCATCAAGGCTCTTAGTCGTGAGCTGCTGCGCTTCCGGTACACCTTCCTCTTGCGACCCGACCGGCCGACACTGAGCAGTTGGCTTGCCGAAGCGCGACGCGGGCCGCCAGCATTCGGTAGGCCCGTGCCTGCGCCGGGGCGGCCATGCGAGGCGCCGTTGCCCGATGACTTTGGTGACCGCACATGGTCCTACAAGAAGCACAACCGTTCCGCATCCGAGGAAAGGAGACACCGTGTCCGCAACCGTTCTGTACATGTCCATGTCCCTCGACGGGTTCATCGCAGGCCCCAATGCAGGGCTGGGCAATGGCCTCGGTGACGGCGGCCACCGGCTGCACGAGTGGCTCTGGTCAGACCCGGAGCCCAATGGTGTGTCGGGTGTCCCTGGCCGCCCGCCGCGCGTGAATGGCCAGGTGTACGACGAGTTCATGGCCACCGGAGCGCTCGTCGCCGGCCGCGGCACCTTCGACCCGGCTAACGGCTGGGGCGGCGACCACCACGACGGCGTGCCGATTTTCGTGCTCACCCGTCGGCAGCCCGAACAGCACCGCGAGGCCGTGGCCGCTGGTGAACTACGTGGGCGACGTTCAGACCGCGATGACCCAGGCCAAGGAGGCCGCGGGCGACAAGAACGTGCTGGTCCATGGCGCCGGAACCGCGCAGCTCGCACTCGCTGCCGGCGTCCTCGACGAACTCGAGATCCATCTCATTCCGGTACTCCTCGGCCAAGGGCGCCGGCTCTTCGACCACCTCGGGCCCGAGGTGGTCGAGCTTGAGCGCACCCGGGTCCTCGAGGGCGATGGGGTCACCCACCTTCACTATCGCGTGCAGCACTAAACCTCAGCGCTCGCCGACGCGCGGGCGCGGGCGGCCTCTTGCAAGCGTCCTTCCTAGGCTCGGGTCTCCGGACATGACCCGATTGAGCCGAGTTGTCGTGCGTCGCGGCTGCGGCCTGGCCACGACCGTCGTCTCTTCAGACGGATCGAAGCTGGACGATCATGCCGTCGCGCGGCTCCGGCGGGCGCTTGCCCCGATCGAGGCCGAGCCGCTGCCGAGGGAGCCGCCAGACGTACCCCTACGCTCAGACCTCATGGACCCGGCGGAGGCGCTGAAGCGGATCGCATTCCTGCTGGAGCGATCGCAGGCGCCGACCTATCGCAGCGCTGCATTCCGTCGCGCCGCCAACACAGTCTCCGCGCTCGAACCCGGCGAACTTGAACGCCTGGCCAGGAACAAGCGGCTTCGCTCCCTGAAGGGAATCGGTGAAGCGACCGAGGGCGTGATCCTGGGAGCGCTGGCGGGCAAAGTTCCCGAATACCTCGCGAAGTTGGAAGCGGAGCCGCACCCGTTTGCTGTTGCCGGCGACGCGCTCCGGAGAGCGCTGCGCGGTGATTGTCACACGCACTCACTCTGGTCCGATGGCGGCAGTCCCATCATCGAGATGGCGCAGGCTGCCCGTTCGTTGGGTCACGAATACGTCGTCATGACTGACCACTCCCCCAACCTCACCATTGCGAATGGACTCTCGACTGAGCGCCTCATGCGACAACTTGATGAGATCGAGGGCGTCAACCGTCGACTTGCCGCTGAAGCCGAAGCTGGGGCGCCGCCATTTTGTGTTCTCACTGGCATCGAGGTTGACATCAACGAGGATGGAACTCTCGATCAAGCCCCGGACATGCTCGCGACGCTCGACATCGTCGTCGCGAGCGTTCATTCCAAACTGCGTTCACCGGGTGATGTGATGACGAAGCGCATGCTCGCGGCGATCGAAGACCCGAACATGGACATCCTGGGACATTGCACCGGTCGCATCGTTGCCGGCCGCGGACGTCCGCAGTCCGAGTTCGACCATGTCGCGGTCCTTGCCGCGTGCAGAGACAACGACGTCGCGGTCGAGATCAACTCCCGACCGGAGCGCAAAGACCCGCCGCGCAATCTGCTGAAGCTGGCCGTCGATATCGGCTGCCGCTTCTCAATCGATACCGACGCGCACGCGCCCGATCAGCTCGAGTGGCAATACATCGGCTGCGATCGCGCCGCCGAGTGTGGTGTCACCGAAGACCGCGTGATCAACACCGATTCGGCCAGGATGTTGTTGAGGTGGAGCGCGTCGCGCCGTTAGGGTCGCCTCGGCGAGAAGGTCATGCGGCAGTTTGGGCATCACAGAAGCCTGTGCACGATGTGAAGGCCGACCAGCCCACAGCAGTAGGGGTCGCCGGCGGCAACGATCTGCTGCAAGAATCCCCAGATGGCGGCCCAATCCGAGTCGCGGCATCGCGGACTTCCATTTCGGAATTCTGGCAACTGTGATTCTCTGGTATTGGCGAATCTTGACCGCTATTTTGGCTGACGGCGTCAGCGGTGCCAGCGGTTCTAGGAGGCACAATCAGGGGAGGAGGCAGAGATGACAGCCAATACCACCAGGAAGCCCCGGCTGGCTCCCAAGGCGACATCGACCACAGATCGGGAGGAGACTGCGGTCAACGGCTCCACTGTTGACCAACGGGCAGCGGCCGGCAAGGCCGCAAGGGCGACAGCACCTTTGGACGGGCATGCCGATTTCCTACCAGCAGGCAGTCGCGATCCGATCGGATTGTTGCTGAGCCAGGCCACGACTCGGGTGCCCGAGCTGGTCCCGATCAGACACGGTCGGATGCTGGTATCGCCGTTCACGTTTTACCGGGGCGCCGCGCTGCCGATGGCCGCCGATCTGAACACCACCCCCACGTCGGGCTTGCGTACCCAGCTGTGTGGTGACGCACATCTGTCCAACTTCGGCGCATACGCCTCACCCGAGCGTCGCTTGGTGTTCGATATCAACGATTTCGACGAGACACTGCCGGGCCCATTCGAGTGGGATGTCAAGCGGATGGCGACAAGTTTTGTGGTGGCCGGGCGGGAGAACGGGTTCACGGCGAAGCAGTACCGTACGGCAACGCTGACGGCGGTAGAGACCTATCGCACAGCGATGCGAGCATTCGCCGCGCAGCCGATCCTCAGCGTCTGGTATGCCCACCTCGACATCGAACAGGCCATCGCCGAATACACCTCGACGCTCACCGCCGGAAAGGTGAAGAAGCACAAGGCCAGGCTGAAGGCGACCGAGAGTGCCCTGGCAAAGGCACGCACCCGTGACAGCCTGCAGGCGATCGGGAAGTTGACTGCCGTTCTCGATGGGAAGCGGCGGATCATGAGCAATCCGCCACTGATCACTCGGCTTGACGAGATGACCGGGCTGGATCTCGATGAAGTGCGGGAGCGGCTCGGCGGCATAGTCGCCAGCTATCGCAGCACGCTCCAAGCGGACCGCCAGCTGCTGCTCGATCACTACAGCCTCACCGATATTGCGCACAAGGTGGTCGGAGTGGGCAGTGTCGGCACCCGGGCATGGATTCTGCTGTTCGAAGCTGGTGTCGATGCAGAAGCCCTTGTGCTGCAGGCCAAAGAGGCTGGACCGTCGGCCCTCGCAGATTACGCGGGCAAATCGGAATACGACAACGACGGAGAGCGCGTGGTTACCGGTCAGCGCCTCATGCAAGCATCCAGCGACATCTTCCTTGGCTGGCTCCGAAACCAACCCCCTGGTGGGCAGCACCAGGACTATTACATGCGGCAGCTCAGGGACTGGAAAATGTCCGCGGAGATCGAGCAGATGATCCCGGAGGGCATGAAACTGTACGCCTGGCTGTGCGGCTGGACGCTGGCCCGGGCGCACGCTCGGGCAGGTGATCGAATCGCCATCGCGGCCTACCTCGGCAACTCGACCAAATTCGACAATGCCGTAGCAGACTTCGCCGAAACCTACGCCGATCAAAACGAACGCGACCACGCCGCACTCGCAGACGCCGTCGCCGACGGACGAGTCGAGGCCCGGTCTGGGGTGTGATTTGACTCCGCGATCATCTGCCCGACTCTCTCAGCGTCCTCCTCACCTTGAGTCCTGGCGGCCAAGTGGCGGCGCTCCGTCTCGAAGAGCTGCTCACCCTAAGATCTCGGACCGCCAGCGTCTGCCGCGATGTCGGACCGGAGCCGGACTGTGACGGCTGAGCCTGTGGGGCCGGGCCGGGAGTAGATCATGGCGTCCAAGCCCATGCGCACCGCGTCCGTTGTCCTCGGGGTGATCTTGGTACTCGTTGGCCTGGTCTGGATCGGCCAGGGACTCAACCTCATCCCTGGCAGCTTCATGACTGGCAACCGGATGTGGTTCTACATAGGTCTGGTGATCGCTGTGGTCGGGGGGGTCTTGATCATTCTCGGCAAACGCAAGGGCCCGACTGCCCGCACATGACCCGCGGTTCCCGTCGTGACTTGGTCGGACGCCCGTAGGAGGGCCGCACGGGCACCGATGGGCCGGGCAAGATGTCGTAGTGGCGCGAAACGAGGTTGGCTCTGCGGGGGAGCCGGAATGGAGCTGGGATCCCTCGCTGTACGCCGGGAGTGCGGTTCACTACTCAGCCGGGCGAGTCAGTTACCCCGCTGAAGTCGTCGAGGTTCTGGTCGCGGCACTCCGGTTGGACGGGTCCGGCCGGCTGTTGGACGTGGGTTGCGGACCTGGTTCGTTGACACTTCTCCTCGCCCCGCACTTCGAGCAAGCCATCGGTGTCGACGCTGACGCCGACATGCTCGGCGAGGCTGCCCGGCTGGCGGAGGAAAAGCGGGTGACCAATGTGGTCTGGCGGCACCTGCGCGCCGAGGACCTTCCCGCCGACTTGCCACCCGGGCAGCTGGTCACCTTCGCCCAGTCCTTTCATTGGATGGATCGGCCTAAGGTCGCCTCCCAAGCTCGCGGCCTGCTCGCTCCTGGTGGAGCCTTGGCACACGTGCATGCGACTACTCACCGGGGCACCGACACCGACCGTGAGCTGCCACACCCCCGTCCGCCACGCGAGGCGATCACCGAACTGGTACAGCACTACCTGGGGCCGCAGCGGCGGGCCGGGCAGGGTGTGCTGTCGGCAGGGACACCGGGCGGTGAAGACGGGATCTACCGCGCTGCCGGCTTCACCGGCCCGCAGCGACTCGAGGTGCCTGGTCGGGTCGTCGAGCGGACGGCAGACCAGATCGTCTCATCGGTTTACTCGCTGTCCAGCTCGGCGCCGCACCTGTTCGGCAAACGACTCGAGGAGTTCGACACAGAGCTGCGACGCTTGCTCGCTCAGAGCAGCGCCCAGGGCCTGTTCGGTGAACAGATGGGCTCCATCACGCTCGACATCTGGCGCTGATGCCCAGGATCACCCCGGCAGCAGTCAGGTGTTGCGGCCCCGGGCAGCGACCTGCCACACCTCATTGCCGACAAGCAGCTCGTCGACCAGGTTGACCGTGGCGCACACATGGTTCGGCACCACATCGACCTGTTCACCGAGCACGGGCCGGTCTACGCCGTCGGGTGTCTCGACCACGGCGTGGTGTTCCCACAGTCGGGTCAGTCGGGTGCCCGGATAGGCAGGCAGCATCCCGTGAGTGGCAACGAATCCAGGCCGGTCCATCCCAAGCAGCTTCGCGCCGGCGTCGAGTACGACCTGATTCGGCACCGCGTTGCTGATGACCGTCGCGCGGACCGTTAGCGCGACCTGTTCGGGAGTTGCTGCTCCCAAGGCGAGCTGTCCGGCATCCATGAAGACGTAGACGCCGGGACGCAGCTCCGTCACGACATCAGCGTGTACGAACGCCGACGTCGGCGTAGACCCCCCACTGGCCACCGGGTCTGTGATCCCGGCGGCACGCAACCCATCGCACGCCCCGCGCAGAGCGGCCGCCTCGTCCGACGCGGCTTTCCGCCGAGCTGATCCCGTTCCGTACCCGTGCCCTGGAAAGGTAAACGCGCCGGTCACAGTCACGCCGAGCGAGCCTGCGTACTCCGCCAGCACACGGGCATCCTCGGCCCGGACTCCCGTACGACCAAGGCCGGAGTCGACTTCGATCGAAACTGCGACGCCCGAGTCCGCGGCGCGCCGAATCCCTTCGCGCGAATCGACTCCGACAATCGTCCGTACCCTGCTGGCTAGCCGACCCAGCCGCTCAGCCGAGGATGCAACCGGATACGCGATCATCACATCGGCTCCGTGCTCGGCCACTGTGTCAGCGAATACCTCAGCCTCGCCGACCGTGGCAACGGACAGCCCGACCGCTCCCTCTGACAGTTGGAGACGAGCGATCTCGATGCACTTGTGTGTCTTGATGTGCGGCCTCAGCGCCAGGTGCCGAGAGTCGCAGAAGTGTTGCATCGCCGCAATATTGGAACGAAGGGTATCCGGGTCGACCCGGACGTACGGTGTCGCTCGCACGGCCACAGCCTTCCACGTCGGACGACATTCAATGGCCCTACATAAGGCTGTGCAACGTGAGGCTGTGCACCCCCGCCCAAGACAGTGCTGGCGCTAACCAAACCAGCTGGACGCGGCCGTCAACCAACGCAGGGCTTAAACCGTCATCGCTATCACCAAGGGTGGCAATGTGGCCCCTTCGAGAAAGGATTCGACGCGGCTGTCTGAATCATTGACAGCCAAGGGCCTCACGCACAAAGAGTCGGCCGGGGCGGCGGGGGCCTGGGGGGCAGGAGCGATGCCGCCCCGGTTCATTCCGCCGCGTACCCACAAACGCGGAAAACTAAACCTCGTTATTGATACTAAGTTTTCGCGGGTTGCGAGTTGGTACTCGGGCCTGAAGTCGCAACAGGGTCAAGCCCCCTGGCGGCGCCCCTGTCCCGTGCTCTGGCGGGGTGCTCGCACGGCCAAGTTTGAGAGTGCGCCAGCGACCTGATGAGCATGGGCCGAAGATGCTCTGTCGCCGAGACCGAGCGGGCCATCGGAAGAAGGGTCAGCCGACGAACCCACCTCGGCGAGCCTGCCGCCAACACCGCCACACCTGCGGCACTATGAGTGCCGTTCACGGCAGACGGACAAGGACACTCCGTTGGAATTGCTTGCGTTTGTTTTGATCTTGCTCGTCGGCATCGGCGTCTACTACTTGTCGTTGACTCGTAATCCGTGGGTCGAGTGCTCGAAATGCCACGGGAAGCCGATGTCGCAGGGCTGGCTGTTCAGTCGCGCCCACCACATCTGCTCCAAATGCCAAGGGACCGGGCAACAACTCCGGCTGGGCCGAAGGGTGCTCGGCATGGGACCGCCGTAGGCGCTGCTTATCAAGCGTCTTCGACACCCGCAGCAACCTATTCTTCTTCGTGCAGGTTCAGCCAAGTCGGCCGAGTAGGAGTGCGGTGAGCTACCTGAGGCAGTTTGTTGAGATCGGTCGACATGACGTCGATCTTGCGGGTGGCAAAGGCGCCAACCTTGGTGAGCTGACCCGCGCGGGCCTGCCCGTACCGAACGGCTTCGTGGTGACCACCGACGCCTATCGCGACTTCGTCGATGCGGCGGGAATCGCCACGTCGATCCAGGAGCTGGCGGCAAATACGGAGGAGTCTCAGCTCCCGAGCAGCGCCCAGCAGATCCGCGCACTCTTCACCGGCCCGTCGATCCCCACTGATCTTCGCGCCGAGATCGCCAGCGGTTACGCCCAGCTCGGTGACGAGGTCTCGGTCGCCGTGCGGTCGTCGGCCACCGCCGAAGACTTGGCCGAGGCGAGCTTCGCGGGGCAACAGGAGACATACCTCAATGTCCGTGGACTGGACCACGTGCTGGAGGCCGTAGCTGAGTGCTGGGCCTCGCTATGGACGGACCGAGCCATGGCCTATCGCCGGCAACATGGCATAGACGCCGCCGCAGTGAGTCTTGCGGTCGTTGTTCAGCAGATGGTGAAGGCGGACGCGTCCGGCGTGGTGTTCACCGCGAATCCGGTCAGCGGCGCACGTGATGAGGTGGTGATCGCGGCGGCCTGGGGACTGGGCGAGTCGGTCGTCAGTGGCTCGGTTGATACCGATGAGCTCGTCGTACGCAAGCCGGCCGGTCCTGTGCTTTCCCGACGGATTCGGGAAAAGGCAGTCATGACCTCGTACGCGGAACGCGGCACCGAGGAGGTGCCGGTCGAGCTGTCGCGGAGGAACGAGCCGGTCGTCGACGACGCCGCGGCCGTCGAACTGACCCAACTTGCCGCACGGATCGAAGTGCACTACGGCGCTCCACAAGACATCGAGTGGGCCCGAGCTGCCGGTCTATTCTTCGTTGTCCAATCCCGTCCGGTTACCGCTCTGCCAGAGCTAGACGGCCCGGTCCCGACGGAGTGGACAGTGCCATACCCCAAGAACATGTACGTCCGAGCCAGCATCATCGAGCAGCTCCCCGATCCGCTGTCACCACTCTTCGCCGACCTGATCGACGGCGCGGTCACCCGGTCGATGACGAATCTTCTGGTCGAATTGCTGGGCCGTAACGTGCTGCGGGAGGGCGACCTCGGCGTGCCGACGATCAATGGCTATGCGTACTACTCCTATGGCCGGCGCGGGATGGCCCGAATCATGTGGCGCACCCCGAAGGCCATGAAGATCCTCGTTCGCCGAGACGAGTACAGCGCGAAGCCTCGATGGGAGAACTACTCTCATCCGCGTTATCGGGCGGTCGTGGAAAGCTGGACGGCCCGCTCGATTCCCGAGCTGACTTCTGTCGAGCTCGTCGACGGCGTGGTCGAACTTCTCGAGGCCGGCACCGAGTACTACACCTCGGTGCAAACGATCATCCCGCTCGCGGCTTCGAGCGAGGTGATCTTCACCTGGTTCTACAACACCTTCCTGCGGCGGGCGGGCGACCCGCCGGCGCAGACGTTCCTGCTGGGATTCGACAGTGAGCCGATCCGTGCCGAGAAGTCTCTGTACGACCTGGCGGCGGCCGCCAAGACCGAGCCGACGCTTGTCGCTGCTCTGACCGATCTCAGTTCCGCTCAGCTCGTTGAGCTGCTTCGTGGCAGCGAGCCGCCGCCGGCCGTGCCAGCAACGGCGTGGAGGCAGTGGCAGGCCAGCTTTTTCACTCACCTCGACCGCTTCGGGCATGCCGTATACAACCTCGACTTCGTGAATGCCGTCCCCGCGGATCAGCCAGCCCCCCTACTGGACACGATCCGGTTCTACCTGGGGAAACAGAGCACTAATCCGCATCAGCGGCAACAGCGCGCCGCGGCCCGACGTGACGAGCAGGCCGGAACAGTGCGCGCGCCGCCTCGATCCGGTGCGACGTGCGACGTTTGGCCGTTTGCTGCACTGGGCACAAGACATGGCGCCCCTGCGCGAAGATGCTCTGGCCGATGTCGGCCTGGCCTGGCCGCAGATGCGGCGGATGCTTCGCGAACTCGGTCGACGGCTGGTCGCCGCGGGTGCGCTCGAGAAGGCCGAGGACGTCTACTGGCTACGGCACGAGGAGCTACGCACCCAGTCGGGCGCGACCGATGCTGGCCGACCGGTCGACCGCATTGATGTGGCCGAGCGCAAGCGCGTCTGGCGTGGCCAGCGACGGGCCACTCCCCCACAGCTGCTGCCCAAGGGCGCCTGGTTCTACGGCATGGAGAAGGTGATGCCGGCCGCCTCCGAGGAGCAGACCGGGGCCGTGATCAAGGGCATCGGCGGGAGCGCCGGACAGGTGACGGCACGTGCACGGGTACTGGCCGGACCACAGGAATTCGGCCAGATGGAGCCGGGTGAGGTCCTGGTAGCGAGTATTACGACGCCCGCCTGGACGTCGCTGTTCGCCATGGCCGCCGGGGTCGTCACGGACATCGGCGGACCGCTCAGCCACAGCTCGATCGTGGCACGCGAGTACGGCATTCCGGCGGTGCTCGGTACGGCTGTGGCAACTCGACGGATTGCGAGCGGGGAAAGGATCCGGGTTGACGGTGACGCCGGCACGGTTACTCTCCTTGATCAGCAAGCGGCTGGCGCGACGATCGGTCCAGTCCCTGGCGGCGCGTCAGGTGCCGGCAGGGCTGTCGCCCTCGCACTCGCAACAGGTGCCGGTCTTGCGGCGACGGCCTGGGTCGTGCTTCGACGCCGACAGCGGCCAGACCACCGTGGTTGAGCCACCGAATTCGGTCATTGCCGCCCGGCAGACCCCTTAGTGTCAGGTGGTGCGGTTCACTCAAGCGCAGTTGCGGACCTACCGGGACGCGACCGTTCCCGATCTTCTGGCCCCCGGCCTGAAGCTAGTGTTCGTCGGCATCAATCCCGGTTTGTGGACCGCCGCCACCCAGACCCATTTCGCCCATCCGGGCAACCGGTTCTATCCGGCGCTCAGGCTGGCCGGGATCATTGATCGCGATCTTGACCGGGCTCAGGGCATGACCGACGAGGACCGAGCCTACCTTCTCGGCCGCGGCATCGGCATCAGCAACCTGGTCAACCGGGCCACGACCCGAGCCGACGAACTAAGCGCAGTCGAGTTGCGTGGCGGACCGGCCCGGCTGGAGGCCCTCATCCGGCAGTGGGCACCAAAGGTCGTCGCGGTGGCCGGCGTGACCGCGTTCCGCACAGCCTTCTCCCAGCCCAGAGCCCCCCTCGGCCGCCAACCTGACGATCTGGCGGGCGCCGAGCTGTGGGTGGTGCCCAATCCCAGCGGCCTGAATGCGCACGAGACCATCACCAGCCTCGCCGCTGCCTACGCCGAACCTGCCCGCGCGGCTGGTGTGATCGAGTCGGAGTAAGCCTTCATAGGTGCGTCAGGAGGTGCTCGCTGCCACGACGCCCCCGGCGATCACGGCGGCGGTCGCCGCCTGGACCTCCTCGATCGCCTGCTTGACCGCTTGGGCCGCCCAGTCACCTTGGGTGAGCTGCTTGGCACGCGAGCGCAGCGCCTTCTTGTCCTCGGTCCGTACGGCCTTGGTCAGCAGCTCGGTAGCTTGCAGCAGTCCAATGAGCGCGACTGTGGACTCCGACGGCGTAAGCCCGACGATCAGCGTGGCGTGCAGTCGTCCTCGTACAGCCTCCTCGGCCGTCACATCCCGAGACGGCCAGGTGGTATGCGGAAAGAATCCCAGGATCTTCCCCCGCTCCACACGCAGCACACCGGCACCCGCGAGCCGCTCCAGCAATCGGCCCTCCAAACCTTTGGTGATTCGCTTGCTTGACATCGTGCTGAGAAAGTCCCTGATCTTCCCGCCTTCGTGTGCCGCCAGCTGGGTCAAGGCGGCATCCAGCTCACGATCATCCGTGGGCGACGTGTCAGTGATCGTGATCCGGCCACGCTGCATTCGGCCAGCGGAGGGCGGGTTGACACCGATCCGTTCCTTCAATGCGAGCTCGACCAGCAGCGCGCCTCCCAGGGCCGGTTCGATCTTGGCATCGGAAATGATCTTCTTGCCCGTCCGATCGTCAATGCAGAGCAGCAGGAACTCCTCGGCCAGCAACATCCCTCGACGGTACCTGCGGGCAAGGACATCCTTGCTACCGCTGCCAACCGGTGTGCTGAGATGTGGGCTATGACTTACGCGCCGGCGGCGCCGCTGCGCTACCCGATCGAGCAGCATCGGTTGGACAATGGTCTGCGGGTGATCGCCAGTCCCGATCATGTCGCTCCGTCGGTGGCCGTGAACCTGTGGTATGGCGTTGGCTCCAGGCACGAGGAGCCGGGACACACCGGATTCGCCCATCTCTTCGAGCATGTGATGTTTCAGGGGTCTGCCCAAGTGCGCTCTGGCCAGCACATTGCGTTGATGCAAGCTGCCGGTGCATCCGTCAATGCGACCACCTGGTTCGACCGCACCAACTACTTCGAGACGTTGCCGACCGGTGGCCTTGATCTTGCCTTGTGGCTCGAAGCCGACCGTCTGGGCTCGCTCTTGGACGCCCTCACCCAGAACAACCTGGACAACCAGCGGGAAGTCGTGAAGGAGGAGAAGCGCCAGCGCTACGACAACGTCCCGTACGGCGATGTGATGGAGCGCTTGGTCGCCTTGACATTTCCGCCGGATCACCCCTACGGCCACCCCACCATCGGATCCATGGCAGACCTGGACGCCGCAACCCTTGCCGACGTGGGGGCGTTCTTCCGCCGCTATTACCTGCCGAACAATGCGGTGCTGACCATCGCCGGTGACATCGAGCCCGAGGACGCGTTCGCTCGCGCCCAGCTCTACTTCGGATCACTACCCGCCGGGCCGCTTCCAATCAGCCCCGCGGACGACCCGCTGCCGCCGTTGGGTCCGTCCCAGGACCCGCCGCGTGCGGAGACGTCTGGCCTCGTACCCGCAGAGGCGGTCTACGTCAGCTGGCGGTTGCCGGCACGAAGTGCTCCGGAGTTCGACGCGCTGGACCTGCTGTTTGGCGTCCTCGGTCACGGCCAGACATCTCGGCTCCACAAGCGGCTCGTTCGGGAGGCCGAGCTCGCGGAGAGCGCTTCGGCGACCTGCATGGGCCTCATCGGCGGCAACTCGTACGGCTTCGCCTCTGCACGGGCCCGGGACGGCGTGACGGTCGAGGAATTGGAGGCCGCGTTGCTCGCCGAGGTCGACACGCTCCTGCAGGATGGCCCCACCGAGGTCGAACTGCGCCGTGGAAAGGCTCAGTACGAGCGTCACTGGCTGCACGAGCTGGCCCGGATCGACTCGCGAGCAGACTCGCTCGGCGAGCACGCGACCCTGTTGGGCGATCCGCACTTGATCAACACCCGGCTGAGCGAGGTCAACGCCGTCGAGATGAATGACATAGCGAGCGCCGCGGCCGCCTGGTTCGGCAAAGATCGACTGGGCACGCTCATCTACCGGAAGGACCAGTCGTGAGCGCGCTGTCGCAACCGCCGATTGCCACGCCCGGCCCGTGGTCGTTTCCGATCGCACGGCACGGCCAGCTGTCCAACGGAGTTGAGGTGATCACGTTCGCACTCCCCGGCCAGCACGTGATCGCCGCGCACTTGATCATGGACCTGCCGCTCAGCGCGGAGGACCGGGAACGAGAAGGTGTCGCCACCATCTGCGCTCGGGCTCTGGACGAGGGCACCCGCTCTCATCCCGGCGAGACCTTCGCTGAGCATCTGGAAACGGAGGGTGCCGGCCTCGGCATCGAAGTCTCCCTGGCTGGTCTGCAGACGGTTCTCGACGTCCCCGCCAGTCACCTGGGTCCCGCGCTGGAGCTGTTTGCCGAGACGGTGATGGAGCCTGAGCTGACTGCGGCGGATGTTCACCGTCACGTGCAGCTTCGCCTAGCCGAGATCGAGCAGGCGCGCGCCAACTCTTCACAAACCGCCAACCTCGAGTTCCGAGCGGCGATCTTCGACCCGTCCTCTCGCGCGTCGCGGATGAACGGCGGCGAGCCCGAGACCTTGACCGGCCTCACTCCCGACGCTGTGCGCGCCTTCCACACAGCGGGGTTCGGTCCGCGCGGCGCGACATTGATCATGGCCGGAGACTTCGCCGAAGATCCGGTCGCCCTCGCTGAGGCCGCCCTCGGCCGGTGGCAGAACCACGACCAGTCCCACTCGGCCCAGCCGCAGATCGGACCAGGCGACCAGAAGTCGATCTTGGTCCATCGTCCCGGTGCAGTGCAGGCCGACGTACGGCTCGGCGGCTTTGGCATTGACCGGCTCGATCCTCGTTGGCCGGGAATCTCGGTGGCGAGCTACGCCGTAGGCGGTGCGTTCCTCTCCCGGCTTAACGCTGTGCTTCGCGAGGAGAAGGGTTACACGTACGGGGTCCGGATGCAGTTCTCGCCCTTGCGCATGGGCGGCTCCTACGCGGTCCAGGGGTCCTTCCGTACCGACGTCGCGGTAGAGGCGCTCGTCGAGGCGCGCAGCCTGATGGACCTCCGTGGCGCGCCTATCACGGCCGATGAGGTGGGCGAGGCGGTGGCATACTTCACCGGCGTGACCCCGCTGCGCTACGCCACCGCCGACGGTGTGGCCGATCAAGCAGCAACCGAGGTGCTGGCCGGCCTCGGCGAGAACTATGTCGACCGCAGCTTGGCCGCGCTGCGGGCGACCACGCCGGAGTCGGCCACCGACGCGTACGAGTCTCTGGTCGACATCAACCGGCTGACCCTGGTGGTGGTCGGCGACGCCGACGAGCTGGCCGACCCGTTGCGCGCCGCCGGTTATCCGGATCTGACCGTGATCTAGCCTGCTGGCTGGGCGTTACCGGCCGAGCGCAGTCAGCGCCCGCTGCACCGCCGCCTCCGCTTCGTTGATCTTGGTCTGATAGGTCGCCAGGTCACCGGTTTTCAACGCCTTGTTGGCCTCGGTGAAAGCCTTATCCGCCTGATCGAGAGCCTGCGACGCGGCTGTATTGTCCGCCTGCCCGGTTGGCTTCGGCGCGGCACCGTCTCCCTCGCCGCCCTCACCGGTCTTGGCGCCGGACTCACCGAAGACCTGATCCAACGCCTGCTGCAGCGTGTCGCCGATACCAACTTCCTGACCGAAGCGGACCACCACGAACCGGAGGGCGGGATACGAGCCAGTGCTGCCCTGGCGCTGCGTGTAGACCGGGGTGACATAGAGCAGGCCCCCACCGACGGGCAAGGTCAGCAAGTTGCCGAACGCGGCACTCGAGGCACCCTGATTCAGGAACGGGCGCAGCCGATCGGCGACCTTCTCGTTGGTCGTCATGGCGTTGAAGGACTGCCCCGGGCCATCGATCTGGCTGCTGTCAGACATGCGGAGGATACGGAGTCGGCCGTACTGGGGACTGCTGGCGTCGGCGTTGACCGCCATGTAGGCGGCCAGATTGGATCGGTTCTTCGGTACGAAGGCCGTCGTCAGAGAGAAGGTCGACGATTCGCCGGTCGACGGCCACTTGATCGACAGATAGAACGGGGGCTCAAGAGTGTTGCTGGTGGCGCCGGCGATCGGGTCCTTCGGAATCTCCCAGAGGCTGGTGTTCTGGTACCAGTTGTCCGGGTTGGTCACGTGGTAACGCCCGAGGATCTGTCGCTGCACCTTGAACAGATCCTGCGGATAGCGCAGGTGGTCGAGCAAATCCGCGGAGATTTCCGACTTCGGCTGCACGACGGTGGGAAACGCCTTACGCCAGGTCTGCAGCACGGGATCCTCCTCATCCCAGGCGTAGAGCGTCACCGTGCCGTCGTAGGCGTCGACCACCGCCTTGACCGAGTTCCGGATGTAGTTGACGTCCTGGCGGGCCTGCACGGCGACCGTGCCCTGGTTGGTCTGGGCGTCCGCGGTCACCTCGTTCAGCGCCACCCGGTTGCTGTAGGGGTAGGAGTTGGACGTGGTGTAGCCGTCGACGATCCACTTGACCCGACCCTCGACCACAGCCGGGTAGGCGTCCCCGTCCACAGTCAGCCACGGAGCGGCCTTCTCCACGCGCTCACGCGGCGTCCGGTCGTAAATGATCTTGGACGCAGCGCTCACCCGGTCCGACAGCAGCAAGTTGACGTCACCGAACTTGGCGGCATAGAGCAGTCGGTGCCAGAGGCTGCCGACCGGCACGCCGCCCTTGCCCGTATAGGTGTAGGTCTTCGGGTTGCCCCCGTCGCCGCCACCCGGAGTATCCAACTCGACCGCCGGCGCTCCCGCGGGAGCACCGACGATGGAGAAATCTTTCTGAATTTCGCCGAAGTAGATCCGCGGCTCGTGCTCGCTGATCTTGCCGGTCGGCGGGATGTCTTTGGCGATCCACTCCGGCTCACCGCCGGACTGCCGTCGGTTCCCGTACGCCGCGACCAGGCCGTAGCCGTGGGTGTATACGGTCTTGAGGTTGTTCCAGTTCTTTCCCTCGATACCACTCTGATCCATCTCACGCACACCCACCACCGCGTCCGTTTCGGTACCGTCGATGGTGTAGCGGTCGACGTCAAGGGTGCGCGGGAACGAGTAGTAGCCGCGAACCTGCTGCAGCTGCTCGTACGCCGGACCAACGACGTTCGGATCGATCAGCCGGATGCCGGGCAACGCCTCCGCATCGGCGCGCAGCTGGCTCGCATCGGCGGTGGTCCGCGCCGAGTAGTCGGTGATCTCAACGCCGTCGACCCCGTACGCGGCACGAGTCGCGGCGATGTTGCGCTCGATGTAGGGCCGCTCCTTCAGCGGCTCATCGGGCCGGACGCTGAAGTACTGCACGGCACCGGGATACAGCACACCCAGCACAATCGCGGACAGCACCATCAAGGTCAGGCCGATGGTGGGTACCACCCATCGGCGGAGCACAGCGTTCGCCAGGAAGAGCAACGCGCAGATGGCCGCGATCACGGCCAAGATCGTCTTCGCGCGGAGGGTGGCGTGGTCGTCGGTGTAGTTGATGCCGGTGAAGAGCGGATGTGAGGTGATCTCCAGCCCGTAGCGATCGAACCAGTAGCTGATGCCCTTCACCAGCACAGCAAGGCCGACCAGGATCGACAGATGAGCCTGAGCTGCCGGGCTGCTCCCCCGCCGGGGGCCGCTGAAGCGAATGCCACCCATGACGTAGTGCATGATGGCCGCGGCGACGGCACTGAAGCCGAGGGCGGCGAAGGCAAAGGACAGCGTGAACCGCCACCATGGATAGCTGAAGAGAAAGAACCCGATGTCCAGCCCGAACTTGGCATCAGTGGCGCCGAACGGCGTGCGGTTCTGCCATGCGAGGTAAGTGAGTGCATGTCCGCTCGCGGCGCCGCCCGCGAAGAGCCCCACGACGACGCCCAGAGCCACGATTACCCAGATGAACTTGGATTCGAGCATCTCTCGGTAACGCTCGAGCAGGGGGCTGCTCGGGCCGCTGGCGCGGACCCGAGGTCGCATCCGGTAGGCGATCACGGCGTTGGCGCCCACGATTGTCGCCATCATCAGCCCGAAGGCCACGAACAGGCCGATCCGGGTCAGCAGCATGGTGCTGAACACTGAGCCGAAATCGAACGAGCGATACCACAGGCGGTCAGTCCACACGCTGGTGAAGATGGCGAAGACGATGATCAGGACCGCGGCGATGATCAATGTCGGCAGGATGGCGCTACGTCGTCCGGCTAGCCGGATACTGCTCACTCGTTCGTCTCCTCAAATTGCATGGGCGCCATTCCCGCTGCCAATCCGGCTGGCGGGCACCGGTCGTCGCAGCCAGCGTATGCGGCTGCACCGACGCCCGGGCTAGGAATCAGCCGTTAAGAACAACGTGGGATCGATGCGGTCCGTTCCGGCGTCTGCAAGTCTCGCAGGGCTCCGATCGCCTCGAAGAGGGTCTCAACCCTGATGAGCGTCATGTCCGTCTCCACTCCGGCAAGATCAGCACAGTTGGCGGCCGGAACCAGGAACGCCGTGGCGCCATCCCGCTCGGCGGCGGCAACCTTCTCCTGGATGGCACCGATCGCGCCGACATCACCGTTGGGCGTGATCGCTCCGGTGCCCGCGACGTGCTTGCCCTCGAGCAGCGGCCCCTCGGTGAGCTTGTCGTAGATCGCCACCGCGAACACCAGTCCAGCGCTCGGGCCGCCGATCTGCTGACCCAGCTCGAAGGAGATCGACGGCTCGTACCGATAACCCACGCCGAGGTCGATTCCCACGATCGGAACACCGGACTGGCTCGGTGACTCCACGGTGGTGACGGTGACCCCGGTTTGAGTTCGCTCCCGGAGGACGTCAAAGTGGACTTGCTCGCCGACCCGGTGCCGGCGGACGACTCGTTGGATCACCTCCGTGTCGGTCGCGGGCATGCCGTCGACGGAGACGACCAGATCTCCGGGCAGCAATTTGTCATGCGCAGGCCCTCCAACGGTGACCGATGCGACGCGCGGCATTTCTGTCACCGGTTGGTTTGCGGCGATAAGGGCCGCCACTATTGAGTCGTCTTGAGCGCTCTGCATCATGTCGGCGTCCTCGGCGGCCAGCTCTTTAGCAGATTTACCCGGGTCGTAGATCGAGTCCTTCGGGAACGTGTCGCGACGAGGCAGCCAATAGGCCAACAATGCCTGCGGCAGGCTCAGCCGCCCGTCCGCGGGAGTAGTAGCCACGGTCGTCAAGTCGAGTTGTCCCGTCGTGGGATAGGTCTGGATGCCCGCGATTTCGATCATCGGCTTGTCGTTGATCTCGCCGAGCGTGTCCTCAGCCCCGCCGGGGCTCCAGTTGACAAAAGGTACGGCCACAACAACCAGCAAGATGGCCAGCACCACGAAGACCGCCGCCGAGACGAACGCGGTCCACGTCTGCCGGGTCACGCGTGGCCCAGCGGTGTGACGGGCCGACGAATCACGGCAGTCCCACCCAGGCGCTCGCACCGGAGCTGAAGTGCTGCTCCTTCCAGATTGGTACCGATGCCTTGATGTCGTCGATCAACTCGGTGCAGGCAGACAGCGCGGCATGCCTGTGTGCCGCACCGGCGACCACGACCACAGCTAAATCACCGACTTCCAGGTGGCCGACCCTGTGCTCGACGGCGACCGCGATCACGTCGTGCTGAGCTGCCACGCGTTCGGCGCACTGGGCCAGGGTGGCGGCCGCGCTGGGGTGATCACTGTAGTCGAGCGACTCGACATCGCGCCCCTCATCGCGGCTACGCACGACGCCGAGAAAGATGCCGACGCCGCCGATTTCCGGCGCTGACACGGTAGCGATGAGCTTGTCCACACTGAGCGGTGCGTCGGTGACGCGAGCCAATCGGACCTTCGAAGGCACCCCCAAACCCTAGCTGAGCCGCCCGGGCTACCACACAGGAAGGATTCCGCTGTCGGCGATCCCGCATCGAACGCTCCTTTCCTGCCGCGCGGGACGCGTACGGTGGAACACGTACATCGAGGGCAGGAGTTGGCATGGCCGAGGATCGGCAGCCGGATTCGAACGACCAGCCAGAGGATGAGTCGCAGCCAGGTGAGGAGCCGTCGAGCGGTAGGTCAACGCCGCCGGGGTCGGGATCGGAAGGCTGGGTGCTGGGCGGGGGCCTCGGATCAGGTTCGGGATCTGGCATGTCGCCTCCTGGCGGATCCGCAACTGGTGGTGAGAACCCTTTCGAGGCTTTCTTCTCGTCATTGGCCGGTGGCGACATGAACGCCTTCATGCAGCAGATGCAGAGTGCTTTCGCGATGCTTGGCGGAGCCGGATCCATGTTCGCGGGCGCGCCGGCCGGCTCGGGGTCAGGCGTGAACTGGGCGGTCACCAAGGACACGGCCCGCAAGACTGTCGCATCTCTCGGCGCCGATCCGACGCCGGATGCCGCGCAGCGCCGAGCCTTGACCGAAGCCGCGTCGATCGCGGAAGTCTGGCTTGACGAGGCGACCACCTTTCCGCGAGTGAGCGCCACCGTAGCGGCATGGAGCCGGGCCGACTGGGTCGAGCAGACGATGCCGGTCTGGCAGCGGTTGGTCGAGCCCGTCGCCGCCCATATTGCAGACGCTATGGAGGGAGCGCTCACCCTGGGGGGCGAGGACAGCACCGCCGTGCCGGGTCTGGCGGGGATCAAGCAGATGTTGCGGACGTCCGGGGCCAGCATGTTCGGCTTGCAGCTTGGCCAGGGTCTCGGTCAGCTGGCCGCCGAGGTCATCGGCGCCACGGACATCGGCCTGCCGCTCAGTGAGCCGGGCCAGATTGCTTTGCTGCCGACCAACATGCAGGCCTTTGGCGAAGGTCTGGAGCAGTCGAGCACCGATGTCACCTTGTACCTTGCATTGCGAGAGTCCGCACGGCAGCGACTGTTTGCAGCAGCGGGATGGTTGCGAGAGCAGATGCTCACTTTGGTGGAGCAGTACGCGAAGGGAATCACCATCGACACCTCGGCGCTTGAGCAGGCGGTCAGCCAGCTGGATCCGAGCAACATGGAGGAGATCACCAGCACCCTCGAAGGTGGACTGTTCGAACCGCAGAAGACGCCGGATCAGCTGGCGACGCTGGAACGGCTGGAAACCATGCTGGCGCTGGTCGAGGGCTGGGTCGATGAGGTCGTCAGCCAGGCCACCGCGAAGTGGATGCCGTCGGCGATCGCGCTTGCCGAGACCGTACGGCGAGCGCGGGCGACGGGTGGACCGGCGGAGGCAACCTTCGCCACCCTGGTCGGCCTCGAGCTACGGCCGCGCCGGATGCGGGACGCTGCGAACCTGTGGGCCGCGGTGAGAGCAGCGCGTGGGGTCGAGGGTCGCGACGCCATCTGGTCGCATCCGGACTTGCTGCCGAGCTCAGCTGATCTCGACGACCCGCTGGGGTTTGTTGCGGGAGAAGAGAGCAAGGCGGAGGGGTCCGACGCATCATTCGACCGCGCATTGGCAGAACTGCTCGGTGATACCGACGCCACCTCCGATGGTGACGTCGCTCCCGATGATCATGATCAGCGCGACGATGAGCCGTGAGCGGCCCAAGATATTCAATCAACCGCGGGCTTCGGGGTAGCTGCCTCCGCACCCTGCGTGACTGGCACGCTCCGGGGCCCGAGCAAGATCGTCTCCGCCGAGACTATCTTGATCATCTCGCGACCTCTCCCGACGGTTGGTCGAGACACTGCCCGGGAGCACACCTGACGGCCAGTTCGTTGATCTGCTCCCCGATGACGAAGAAAGTGCTTTTGACCCTCCACGCGCGGATCGGTCGATGGCTGCAGACGGGAGGTCATCTCGAGCCGGGTGACCACACCCTGCAGGCTGCGTCACTGCGCGAGGCCGCCGAGGAAAGCGGACTCGAAGGTCTGGCGATTGAGCCCGCCCCTCTGCTGCTCTCGCGGCACAGCGTGCTCTGCAACGGCGCACCGACTGTTCATCTCGACGTGCAGTTCTTGGTGATCGCCGAAGAGTGCAGCGCGCCCGCCTTCGGGGACGAGTCTTTGGATGTGCAGTGGTTCAGACATGATCAGCTACCCGGCGTCGACGATTCGGTCAGCTCCCTGGCGGCCGCAGCCGCGTGCCGCCTGGGGTGGGAGTCGCAGCTCGACTCGTCGATCCTCTGAGCCGTTCGATGCGGCATGGGAGATCCGCGTCACCGGGCCGGTCTGCGGCAGCATCAGTCCCGGATAGTCAAAGGAGCACCGGAGAGCAGCGCCCGAGTCTGCTCCCAGCCTTCAAGACCTGGGTCCAGCTGATGCACCGAAGCTGGGGTTCGGACGCGATGCCACTCCGGCGCCATCGCCCAACGGTTGCGCCGGGGAGCCGTAGCCTCCAGCTTGGCGGTCGACGTGCCGTCCAGGTCCAGCCCGGCTGGTGGAATCCAGGCCGCTAGCGGCAAGGCCAGTCCAATCGCCACATATCCGCCACCCGCATGTTCGGGTGCCAGAACGATGTCCGCCCGCTGGAGAGCCTTGAAGACCTTGGCCAACACCAGAGCCGGCAGGTCGGGCACGTCCGCTGGGACAACGACCAGCTCGTCCATATCACCGGAAATCTCCGCCGCGAGATCGGACACCGTGATGTCCGCCGGCCACGAGCGATCGCCGGGCCACAGCAGGTCACCGACCGATTCCGGACCGGCGATGCCGGCTGCCACCTCCGTCAGCCCGGCGACCACCTCGTAGGTATCGGCCAGGCAGGCGGCCGCAAACGCGGCAGGATCAATCCCAGGCGGAGTGCCCGCTGCCGCGTCGTGCCGAGCCAGCACGACCGCCAGCCGGCGTTTTCCCGCCGCCGTCCGGGATGAAGGTTGTGGAGACTTCGCCTCAGTCGACATCCTCGATCT
The DNA here is from genome assembly GCA_963754965.1 of uncultured Actinomycetota bacterium. Classification (GTDB taxonomy): domain Bacteria; phylum Actinomycetota; class Actinomycetes; order Propionibacteriales; family Propionibacteriaceae; genus Microlunatus. The sequence goes on along the minus strand of CAVWIA010000004.1, from coordinate 123,710 downwards.
CCGCGGCCGCCTTCCCCTGACCGGCAAGATACCCCTCGAGATACCCCTTCGCTTTCTCCGCCGCCGGGTAGCGGGCGACCAAGTGCCAGAACCTCGCCGAGTGGGTGACTTCGACCAGGTGGACCAGTTCGTGTACGAGGACGTAGTCGACCACCCATGTCGGCACGGCCTGCAACCGATTCGAGAGCCGGATGGTCCTGGTGCTCGGCGTGCACGATCCCCAACGCTGCTGTTGGTTGGTCACCCAGTTCACTGCTCGAGGCTCGGGGAATCCCTCGACAGCATGGACCAGATACCGGTCAGCCAGCGCGCGGGCCCGCTCTGCCAGTTCTGGGTCACGGCGCGGAGCCGACAAACGGGACTCGCGAGCCAAGAACTTTCCGCACCAAATCGTCGACGAACCGACGCTCGTCCACCCGGGACATTGACTGCGGGATCAGGACAACGATCGCGTCTAGCTCCCGGTAGGCGGTCACCGTACGCCGGCGGCGACTGCTGCGACGCACCTCCACCCGAGGCTGTTGAGGCTGGCTAGTCGACCCAAGGTTCAGGGACTCCATGCGGGTATCCGGCTCCCAGCTGATTCAGCGGACGGTCGACGTCCTCACGGTATCTCGGCCATCGGTCGATACATGTCGTCCATCGACGTGTCGGCTTCATCAGACAGCGTCGACAGGTTTCCACAGCCCTTTGTGCATGGTCACCTGTCAATTCCGCGTTCGTTCCACAGCGTCGTCGTGGCCGGCCCACATATCGTGCACATGCTTTTCCACAGCCGGTGGATTGCGATCGGTATCGGCCGTTTGACGCGGGCGCCAGCCGGGAGCTAGCGTTCCGAGCACGAAACCTCCAGATGGTCGGCACGCTCGCAGGGGAAGGCAAGCGCTGCTGATGTTCCTGGAGGTTTCGTCTTTGCGGCGGCGTGGTCGCGGCGCGCACGCGGTACTCCTCGCGTAGAGTTACCGGCGATCAGGCGGTGCCGCCACGCCGCGACTCGCCAGATCGATCGCCAACTTGCTCAGCGAGGAGTAAACGATTCGCGAGCGAACCATCGAACGAGGAGAAAGTCATGGCGGAGACCTACAGCGGTGAGTTTTACTGCGTGAAGTGCAAGGCGAAGCGCGAAGCTTCGGGCGAGGTTCATGTCAACGACAAGGGCACCAGGATGGCCAAGGGCAAGTGCCCGGTCTGTGGCACCAACCTCAACCGGATCCTCGGGAAGGCCTGATCGCATCTTCCGCGGACAGCGCGCATACGACCTCAGGGGCAGCCAACCGGCTGCCCCTGACGTGTTTCTTGGGCCCGCTCTGCGGAGACTTCCCGACAACACTCTCGATGAACGGACAACACCCTCCTCTATGGATAACGCCATGTGGCGTGGCCGGTGGTCGCACACTGAAGGAATGACATTGGAGCTTCCGGCGCCTGCCAAGCTCCGCTACCCCAAGCTTCGGCCCCAAATTCCCGTGCTGCAGCGCGCCGCCGGGGAAGTGCAGGTCGGTATCGATAGTGAGACCGCACTGATCTTCAGCGAACCCAGGCTGGTTCCTGTGCTCCTCGCCTTAGATGGAACCCATCACGTTCGTGATGTTCACCACGCCGGCGCAACGGCAGGACTGCGGGCTGAGGAGGTCGACGAAGTCGTGCGGATCCTTGACGATGCCCGCATGCTGGCGGAAGGGGGACGCGGCCCCGCGTCGCAGCGCCCACGATGCCGTCACACTGTGCGGCTGATCGGCGCCGGCCCTTTGGGTGCAGCCATAGCCAGGCTGCTTGCCCAGAGCAGCATCGGTCGGCTGTGGTTGGCCGACACGGAACCGAACGACCCGAACGATGGACCAACCAGCAGTGCAGGTGCTGGTCGCGCTGAGGTGCTGTGCGCCAGCCTTGCCGAGGAGTTCGACCTGCCGCTCGCAACGGCGGACCGCTGGTGGCGACCTTCGCCGGCCGAGATCGACCTGACAGTCATCGTCAGCGACACCGCGGAGGCGGACCGTCTCGTCGCCGAGGACTTGGTTCGGCTGGATCAGCCGCATTTGGTCGTACGCTCCGCCGGTGACTTCGTGACCGTCGGACCTCTGGTGATCCCAGGTCGGACGGCCTGTTTGCGATGTACCGATCTGACGCGCCGAGACGCCGATAACGCGTGGCCAGCACTGCTCGACCAGCTGACACGCCTTCGACTGCCCGCCCCAGCCGCCCTCAGCTCTTGGGCGTCGTCGATAGCGCTTACTCAAGCTCTGGCCTTCCTCCGCGGAGGAACGCCTGAAGCATCCGGCAGCACCCTTGAGTTGAGTGAGCACGACCTGGTGACTCGGTGGCGAACGTGGGCGGCGCATCCCGAGTGCGGATGCCACTGGATTTGGGCTGGACAATGGGGGGCATGAGCGATGACCGAGTCGGCGACCCGTTCGGCTCGGCCGACGACAGCACCCAGAGCCGACCGGTAGCGCCAGACACTCTGGCGCGCTCTGCGCTGCGTCGTGGCGCCCGGCTCGCCTCCTTGCCGCTCGGCTTTGCCGGTCGCGCCACACTCGGGTTTGGCAAACGGCTGGGTGGGGCACCGGCCGAAGAAGTCAGTGAGCAGCTCCAGCAGCGAGCTGCGGAACAGCTGTTCCGGGTGCTGGGTGAGCTCAAGGGCGGCGCGATGAAGTTCGGTCAGGCGCTCAGCTTGTTCGAGTCGGTGCTGCCGGACGACGTCGCGGCGCCCTACCGCGCTCATCTGATACGACTCCAGGACTCGGCCCCGCCGATGCCCGCGTCGCGCGTCCACGTCGTCCTCGGCCGTGAGCTGGGAGCCGACTGGCGCAAGAGGTTCCGCTCTCTCGATCCCATGCCCGCTGCAGCCGCATCCATCGGCCAGGTGCATCGCGGTGTATGGGTCGACGGTCGGGATGTCGCGGTGAAAGTGCAATACCCAGGCGCTGACGACGCCCTGCGCTCAGACCTTCGTCAGATCGGGCGGTTCTCCAAGATCATCGCGCCAGTCGCCGGCGGGATGGACGTCGCTCCGCTTGCGGCCGAGCTCGCCGAGCGGGTCAGCGAGGAATTGGACTACAGCCTCGAGGCGGCTGCCCAGCAGCAAGCGGCGACCGGATTCCGCGGGCACCCTGAGTTCCTCGTCCCGGCGGTAGTGGCTGCCACGCCGAAGGTGATGATCAGTGAGTGGGTCGAGGGCACGCCGCTGTCCAGCGTTGCCGGGTGGAGCGAGGCCGAACGGAACGCGGCCGGTCTACGCTACGTGCGTTTCCTTTTCGCCGGGCCGAGCACCGTAGGCCTGCTGCACGCCGACCCCCACCCCGGCAACTTCAAGATCATGTCCGATGGCCGGCTTGGAGTGGTCGATTTCGGGCTGGTGGCGCGGCTCCCGAAGGGGCTCCCTCCAGCTATGGGGCGCATCCTGCGCATCGCCATGGACGGCGATGCCGAACAGGTGGCCGACGGTCTGCGACAAGAGGGATTCCTGGCCTCCGACATCGACGCTGCGGATTTGATGGACTATCTGGGCCCGTTCGTGGAGCCGGCCGCTGTCGAGGAGTTCGAATTCAGCCGGGAGTGGATGCGACAGCAGTTCCTCCGGGTGCGCAATCCGATGGCGTCGGGCGGGGTCGCGATGAAGCTGAATCTGCCACCGAGCTATCTGCTGATCCACAGAGTATGGTTGGGCGGTCTCGCCGTACTGTCCCAACTGAACGCTCGCGCAGCCTTTGGAGATGTGCTGGCGGAGTTTCTCCCAGGCTTCCGCGACGAAGCCGCCTGACGTCGGAAGGCGTCACGACAGCGCCCGACCGAGCCAGAGCCGGATGCTGTGGAAGATACGTCCTCCGACACCGATTCCGGATGGCTCAGACCGGGTCACGCTGCAGCCTCGCGATCCGACTGCTCGGCCGCAGGCGCAAATTCAGGCAGCGGATTCTTGCGAGGGCGTCCGCGGGGGCGCTTGCGCGCCACAATGACACCCTGCACGAACAGCTCGCCGCCCCAGACTCCCCACGGCTCTCGCCGCTGCAGCGCGCCAGCTAGACAACGCTCCCGGATGGGGCAGCCCAGGCACAATGCCTTCGCCGCTTCGACGTCTGCTGGAGCTTCGGCGAAGAACAGCTCAGGGTCCACCAGGCGACAGGGCAGCTCGGGAGGTCCTGCGTTATGCGGCGTCAGACCCGGGAAGGTCATCACGCCGCCACCTGCCTCATTCATTTCGGCCAACTTCTCTGCTCGTGAGCGCCCAGGCTTCCTGGGCCACTCGATCTTTGGCCGGAAATCACGAAGGCCGCGATTCCCGGTTGTCTGGGATCACGGCCCTGGAGGCTGTCGGTGGTTCTACACCGGCGGGCTGATAGGAGGTGGTCCCAAACGAGTCGAAAACTTGGTATCGGTGACGAGCACACCGCTGGTAGCGGCGAGGTGTCCGCCTTGACTTGCCTTGGTTGCCATCGCGATCCCCGACATGGCATACGCGTCCGCTGCTCCCTGTCGGAGCTGAACTCCGTGCATGCCGGGGAGAGAACGGACGTCGAAGCGCCAGGACGTACGCCAGCGCGGCGCCTCCGTCGGCCCTCGACCTACGAGCGCGAGATCAGGTGCGGGGACGGCTTGCAGCGGGCAATACGTGCGGGCATTGTCCATCGTTGCCGCCCTCCTTTCACTGATCATGTGCGGTTACCCGAGCGTCGGGCGACGACAGGCGCGTATGCAAACTGCCGTCCTGATTCACAGTAAAGGAGCATCACAAATGTGCGCAAACAAATTTATGCACCGGTCGCGCCCATTGATCTCGGCTCAGGAACCGTCCGCGGGTACTTTTTCTTGCGCGAGGATGGCCAAGACGTGCTCGCCGTACTTCTCGGCCTTCGCTGGGCCGAGTCCAGCAATCTTGGTCAACTCGGCCGGTGAGGTCGGCCGAGCCTCTGCCAAGGCGACCAGCGTTGCATCGGTGAAAATGCAATAGGCAGGCAGGTTTTGCCCAGCTGCCTCTTGTCGGCGCCACTCCTTGAGAAGAATCAGCGTGCGCCCATCGAATGTCGAGGGGCAGTCGGTGTGACGGCCGAGCTTGCGTTCCGCCGAATTGTGCAAAGGCTTGCCACACGATCGGCACTGCGCCGTCAGCACCGAGGCTCTCCTCCGCCCCCCGCGCGTTGTCGCGGCTGTCAGCAGTGAGGCAGGGAGCACCGGATCCAGGAAACGTGACGGCTTGCGTGCGTTGCCTCCGCCGTTGCGGGTACGCGACCAGGAGATTCGGAGCTGCTCCCGAGCGCGAGTGATGCCGACGTAGAGGAGCCTTCGCTCTTCGGCAATCTGATCGGGAGTGTTCGCCAGGACGAAGGGCAGAGAACCTTCGTGCACGCCGAGCACCGCAACGGCGTCCCACTCGAGCCCCTTGGCGGAGTGCAGTGTGGACACCGTCACGCCTTGCGCCGACGGTACGTGTTGCGCCTCAGCGCGACCCTCCAGCTCGGTGACGATAGCGGCGAGATCGACCGGCTCATTCGCCCCGTTGGTCAGGTCCTCGGCGACACTCAGCAAAGCGGCGAGCGACTCCCAGCGTTCCCGGACTGCTCCTGTTCCGGTCGGCGGCTCGGGGGTCCAACCGAGCGTCGCGAGCACGACCTTGACCCGCTCGACGCCATCCACCCCCGCCGCCGCCGTGCCACCTTCGGCCGAGCGCGACTTCGGTCCGCAAGGCCAGGAGCGCCTGGCGCACCTCCGGACGCTCGTAGAACCGCTCGCCGCCCCGCACCAGATACGGGATGCCGCGTTCCGCGAGGGCCTGCTCGACAACCGGTGACTGGGCGTTGATCCGAAACAACACCGCCATCTCGCGATAGGGCACGCCGGTCAGCCGAGAGGCGGACCAGCCAGTCGGCCACCTCAGCCGCCTCGCTCGCCTCGTCCGGGGCTTGGACGAATTCCGGCTCCGGCCCTGGTGGCCGCTGGGCCTGCAAGCGTCACCGCCCTCAGGGCGGCCACCGTCCGCGAACTGAGACATGACCTTGTTGGCACACCCGACGACCTGTGGCGTGGAGCGGTAATCGCGCACCAGCCGGATGATGCTGGCCGATCTGAACCGACCAGCGAAGTCGGTCAGAAAGCCGGCCTTGGCGCCGGCGAAGGAATGGATCGTCTGGGCGGGATCACCGACCACGCAGACCTCTTGGCGGTCGCCACGCCAAAGACTGAGCAGTGCCTCCTGCAACGGGCTGACATCCTGGTACTCGTCGACGACCAGGTGACGGTAGGTGCGACGCACGGCGTCGGCGACCTCCTGGATGTTCGGAGATGAGCGCGGCGGCGCAGAGCAGGATGTCTTCGAAATCGATCCTGGAGCGGTCCCGCTTGGCCGATTCGTAGCCGGCGAAGATCCGGCCGATCGTCTCGGGGTCCAGCGAAGCAAGCACCCGATTGCGTTCAGCGGCGAGCCGTGGATAATCCTCGACGGAAACATTGCTGACCTTGGCCCATGAGATCTCCCCCACCAGGTCGCGCAGTTTGGGGGTGTCGACTCTGACTCGCAGCCGGCTTGCTGCCTCGGCGACCAACGACATCCGGTTGTCCACGACCGAAGGCAAATCACCGCCGTAGATCCGCGGCCAGAAGTACTGCGCCTGCCGCAAGGCCGCCGAGTGGAAGGTCCGGGCCTGGACACCGTGCGCGCCGAGCTGCTGCAAACGCCCGCGCAGCTCACCTGCCGCCCGGGCGGTGAAGGTGACCGCCAGCACGCTGGTCGGGTTGTAAGCACCGATCGCAACCCCATACGCGATCCGGTGGGTGATCGCGCGGGTCTTTCCTGTGCCCGCGCCGGCAATGACCGCCAGCGGGCCGCCGAGCGTGGTGGCGACCTCGCGCTGCTCGGGATCGAGCCTGGCCAGCAGCTCCTCCGGGCTTGACCTCACGCCAACGATCGACACGCACATCACCCTATTTCGGATCGGTGACATCGCCGCCCGCGCTGGGGAGCACGTATGCGAGCCGCGTCTGGAAAACCGAACGATCCCGCCGCAACGGCACCCGTTGTCCAGTCGGTAGGAATCCGTACCGGGAATAGCTGCGCTCGGCTGCGGCATTGCCGTCGGCGACATCCAGGACAAGCCGGCGCGATCCTTGAGGACCGCCATCTTCCCGATCTCGTCGATCAGCTGCGCGGCGATTCCTCGCCCCCGGGCGTCGGCTGCCACATACATGGCGACGATCAACATGTCACCGTCATCCGAGAGCAGGCCGACCGCGGTGCCGACCACCTTCTCGTGATCAACAGCGAGGAAGGTCGAAGCGCGTGTGAGCCGGTCACGCCATTGCTGATCGCTCAAGTGCCGCTCGGCGTCGAGGGTCGATTCGTATGCCTGCGGCTCTTCGCGCAGTGCGCGCAACCGGATGTCCCGGCAGACCTGCCAGTCGTCGGGTTCCGCGCGCCGGATGGTCACGGCCACGCCATCATCGTCCCGCAGCGCAGAGGCCTGCCGGGCAGGTTCGGTTGTCAGAGCGGCTCACCTTGACTCGGTGTGGAGAGGGGCATCGGCCACGTAGTGCTCGTTGGTTCTCCGGTCGGCGGCGTAATCGGCCAGCGACGAGGCATTCCGTGGCTCTCCGAGGCTCGCGACTGTCAATTGGGCGAGTCCCGTCGCGGGAGCGCCCATGGATATGGCGTGAGCGTCGCACCGCACTGTGACGGCCGTGTGACGAACGCAATACGATGCGGGCGCGTGGGTCGAAATAGGCTCGGCGCTCAGCTGGTTATACATATCGTGACTATGGAATTGACTCCCGCGCTGCCGACCATCTTCACTACCCACTGGTGCGGGTACTGCGTGCGGTTGAAGACACAGCTGAATCGGGCGGGGATCGAGTTCCGCGAGGTCGACATCGAGAGCAATGTGAGTGCCGCGGTGTTGGTGTCACAGGTCAATTCGGGAAATCTAACCGTGCCTACCGTGCTGTTTCCCGACGGCTCCGCGCTGACGAATCCGAGCGTTGCCGAGGTCAGCAGCCGTCTTGTCGCAGCAGCCTAACGTCTGATCCGCCCTATGGCCTGGCGAAGGACAACGCCGGCTGCGAGCTGTTAGCGAGCCGCTACTCCGCGTCGGTGCAAGGGCGCGCCTAGTGCCGGGTGGCCGCTGTCAGTGGGCCGCCTTAGGGTGGTCCGATCATGACCTTGCACGTCCATCGCGCCGAGCGCGCCGACCGGCTCGCTGTGGGCCTAGGGGCGCTGCTCAGCACTCCGCTGGAAGATCCCTTCGCTGCCGAGATCGTCAGCGTGCCGACCCGTGGCGTCGAGCGGTGGCTAGCCCAGCGCTTGTCCCACCGGTTGGGCGCCGACACAGGTGATGACGACGGCGTGTGTGCCGGTGTGGAATTTCCGTCCCCGCGCCGGTCTGACTGCCCGCGCGATGAGCGGGGTCTGGAACCTCACGCCCGAGGAGGATCCCTGGCGGCCGGCGCGCGCGGTCTGGCCGCTACTGGACGTGATAGAGGCTCGCGCGTGGCGAAGAGTGGCTCAGCGTCCTCTGGTCATATCTCGGTGACTATCATCGTCGCCGCTCCGAGGACGGCGATCTGACCGATGTCCGCGGCGACCGGCGATGGTCCATTGCCCACCACCTTGCCGACCTCTTCGCGGGTTACGCCAGCAGCCGGCCGACCATGATCACCTCCTGGCTCCGCGGCCATGATGTGGACGGGATCGGGCAGCCGCTGCCACCCGACCGTGCCTGGCAGGCGGAGCTATGGCGACGGCTACGCGTACGGATCGGTAGCGGAAGCCCAGCGGAGCGGCTGCCCGCCGGAGTCGCCGAGCTGTCAGAATCGCCCGGCAGCACCGATCTGCCCAGCCGAGTGTCGATCTTCGGCGCCACCAGGATCAATGCCGATCAGTTGCTGATCCTGCGCACCCTGGCCCGTCATCGGGACGTCCATCTCTGGCTGCCTCATCCATCACCGACGCTATGGTCGAGCCTCGGTGCGAACCCGGACGCGGCATATGTCGGGCCACGGACCGGACATTCCACCGCCGCGCACGCTGAGCACCCGCTATTGCGCTCTCTCGGCCGCGACTCCCGCGAGCTGCAGCAGATGCTGGCCGCCGGAGGGGAAATCGTCGAGGGATGAGCAACTTTCCCTGGCGGACGCCGTCCCCGCCACTTTGCTGGGTTGGCTGCAGCACGACATCGCCACCAACCGTGCGCCCCGACCCGAGCGAGGCGCCAGCTCCTCGATCCCGCTGACCGGAGCGTCCAGTTCCATGCCTCGCATGGCCCCGATCGGCAGGTCGAGGTGCTCCGCGAACTGCTCGTCGGGCTACTCGCCGACGATCAGGGGCTGGAACCCCGAGACATCCTCGTGCTCTGTCCCGACATCGAGACGTACGCGCCATTGATCTCGGCCTCATTCGGGCTGGACATAGGTGATTCACTGGCCGAACATCCCGGGCACCGGCTCCGCGTCCGACTGGCCGATCGCTCGCTGCGGCAACTCAATCCGCTGCTGTCTGCGCTCAGCCGGCTGCTGATTCTCGCCGAGTCCCGGATGGAGGCATCGACCTTCCTCGACTTCTGCGCTTTGGGTCCGGTCGCGCGCAAGTTCGGTTTCAGCTCCGATGATCTCGAGCGGCTGCACGAGCTCGTGCCCAAGTCTGGTGTCCGCTGGGGCTTTGACGCTGTGCACCGCGATCGGTACGGCATGTCCGCCTTCTCCCAGAACACCTGGGCGGCCGGCCTCGACCGGCTGCTTCTGGGCGTGGCCATGGACGAGTCCGATGACCGCTTTCTCGGTACCGCGCTACCGCTGGACGACGTGGACTCGCAGGACGTGGATCTCATCGGACGGCTGGCCGAATGCCTTGACCGGGTTCGCACCGTCACCGATTCTTTCGCGACTCGGCGGTCGCTCGCTGTTTGGTGCACAGCGTTCAGGGAGGCTATCGACCTGCTGACGTCGGTCCTGCCCACCGACCGTTGGCAGGTGGCTCATGCCTACGCCGAGCTGAGCGGCCTGGCAGAGGTCGCGACCACAACCCCCACCATCGAGCGGGAGACGGTCGACCTCAGTCTCGCCGAGGTCTCGGCACTGCTTGCCGAGGCCTTTCGCGGGCGGGCCAGCCGGGCCAATTTCCGTACCGGCACGTTGACGATGTGCACCATGCTGCCGATGCGCTCTGTGCCCCATCGTGTGGTCTGCCTGCTCGGCGTCGATGACGGCATCTTTCCGCGCCACCTCGAGGTTGACGGCGACGATCTCTTGGCCCTCAACCCATGGGTCGGCGACCGCGATCCGCGCAGCGAGGACCGCCAGTTGCTGCTCGACGCCATCATGGCAGCAGTTGATCATCTGGTGGTCGTCTATGCCGGTATGGACCCACGGACGGGCGCCAGACGCCCGCCGGCGGTACCCATCGGCGAGCTCCTGGACGCCCTCGATCGCACGGCTCGTACCGTCGACGGATATCCCGTCCGCAGCAAGATCACGAGCGAGCATCCACTGCAGCCGTTCGACCTCCGCAACTTCGGCGGCGCTGGGACCGGATCCGTCATCGACACGTCGCCCGGTTCTGCCGGTGGTGCCTTTAGTTTCGACCAGGCGTCCTGGCGCGGCGCCCGCGCCGCCAGTGGAGAACGCACCGCGAGCAGGCCCGTCTTCGGACTGGTGCCGCTGCCCGCGCCACCTCTCGCCCGACCTTGGAGCTCGAAGATCTGAGTCGCTTCTTCTCCCATCCGGTCCGCGCGTTGCTGAAGGAGCGCGCCGGGCTCAGTCTCCGCCAGGACGACGAGCGCCCGAGTGAGCAGGTCCCCATCACCCTGACCGGGCTTGACCGGTGGGCGGTTGGCAACCGGTTGCTCGGCAGGCACCTTACCGGCGTGGATCTCGAGCAGCTCACTGCCGCGGAGTGGCGTCGGGGCTGGCTGCCGCCTCGAAGCTTCGGTTCGATCGCCCTAGGTGAAGTGGCCGACACAGTGCGGGAGTTGACCGACGCGGCCGCCGCCTACCTGACCGGACCGCCCGAGCGCCGAGACATCTCGGTTCCGGTAGGTCCGCAGCTGCTGGTCGGCACGATCTCCGGCATCCATCAGACGAATCTGATCCGTGTCGCCTATTCCTTCCTGGCCGCGAAGCACCGGCTGCAGAGCTGGATCGAGCTCCTTGCCATCACCGCCAGCTATCCGGGCGCCTCCTGGCGAGCGGTCACCGTCGGACGGGGCGGTCGCTCAGTACTCGGCCCGGTCGATCCGGAGTCAGCGCTCAGCCTCCTGACCCGACTGGCGGCGCTGCGCACGACCGGTTTGCGCGAACCTCTGCCGTTCAGTCCGAAGACGTCAGCCGAGTACGCGCGGCTTCGCGCGGACGGCAAAACGATCGACTTGTACGAAAAGAAGCTGCAAGCGATCTGGCTGACCGAGCGGGATCTGGCGTGGGAGAGCTTCTTCGGCATCGAAGGCCAACCTCGAAGACCTGCTGCGCCAACCGCCTTCGTCCGAGGAGCGAGAGTCAGGGGCTGACCGAACCGAGCCGCTTCGGCACGGTGGCCCGTCGGTGTGTTCGAGCCGCTCCTCTCGGTGGAGACCAGTCGATGAGCACTGATCTTCAGCCGTTCGACGTGTGCGGGGACACTGCCGACCGGAACCATTGTCCTGGAGGCAAGCGCCGGCACGGGTAAGACGTACACGATTGCGGCCCTGGCCGCGCGCTACATCGCCGAGGGCGTCGTTGAGCTCAGTGAGCTGATGCTTGTGACCTTCGGTCGGATGGCCACGAACGAGCTTCGACTCCGTGTCCGAGAGCGGCTGGTCCGCCTTGAGGCCGGGCTAGCGGAGGCGCTCTCCGCGGCGGTGCCCGTGACGACCGACCAGGCGCTTCTTCCGCCTGACACAGTCGAGCAACTGCTTGTCTGCGCTGACCGGGCGGAGCTCGGAAGCGACACCAGCGCGTTGTGGCGGCGCTCGCCGAATTCGACGCAGCGACGATCGCCACCACACACGAGTTTTGCCTCTCGATGCTCGATGGGCTGGGGGTGCTGGCCGATCGTGAACCGGTCGCGCAATTCGTCGAGCGGCTCAGTGATCTGACTCGAGAGGTAGCTGGCGATCTCTATCTCAGCCGATATGCCATCACGGGGCGACCGCCCGTTGGACCTCGACGCCGCGCTATCGAACTTGCCCAATCAGTGGTGGAGAATCCGCAGGCCAGGTTGGTGCCGGCGAACCTGAACGCCGAGGAGTATCCGGAGGCGGCTGAGAGATACGCCTTCGCCGTAGAGGTCCGGGACGAAGTGGAGCGCCGGAAGCGGATGGGCCGGCTCTTCACCTACGACGACATGTTGATCAGGCTTCGCAATGCCCTTGCCGACCCCGTCCACGGAGAGGCGGCCGCTGACCGGCTGCGCAGCCGGTACCGGATCGTGCTGGTCGACGAATTCCAAGACACTGACCCGATCCAGTGGGAGATCCTGCGGCGCGCATTCCATGGGCACGTGACGTTGATCTTGATCGGCGACCCGAAGCAGGCGATCTATGCGTTTCGTGGTGCCGATGTATTCAGCTACCTCGACGCAGTCCAGGAAGCCGATTCGGTTCGCACGCTGGCCACCAACTGGCGAAGCGACGCAGCGCTGGTGCGAGTCGGTCGAGAAATTGATCGGCGGTGCGGCGCTCGGCGACTCCCGCATCGTTGTCCGGTCGGTCATGGCCAATCAGCCAGACCACCGGCTGCGAACTCCGTCCGGAGAATCCCTGTGCCGCATTCCGGCTCCGGGTGATCGAACATGCCGTCGACGCCGACAACGTACTTCCCGTTGCCCGACTGCGGCCAAAGATCACCGAGGATCTGGTAGCGGACATCACCACGCTGCTCGCCTCAGGTGCCACTCTGGCGCACAACGTCGACGCCGAACCGATTGACCCGGCCGACATTGCCGTCCTCGTCCGCACCAACGAGCGCGGCGAAACCATTCGTGACGCGGCTGATCGCCGCTGATGTTCCGGCCGTCATGTTCGGCGCGTCCTCGGTGTACGCGTCAGCCGCCGCGGAGGACTGGTTGACGCTGCTGACGGCTTTGGAGCAGCCTCGGCAGCAGTTCGTCCGGCGTGCGGCGCTCACCTGCTTCTTCGGCTGGACCTTCGACGAGCTGGCCACGGCCAACGAGCACAAGCTGGTCGACTTGACCCAGCAGGTCCGCTCCTGGAGCCGCGTGCTCGCCACCCGGGGTGTGGCCGCCCTCCTGGAGGCGGTCACCAGTCAGACCGGGCTGCCGGAGCGCTTGCTGCACAGCACGAGCGGTGAGCGATGGCTGACCGACCTCCGCCACATCGCTCAAGGCCTGCACGCCGCGATGGTGTCGAGCCAGCTCGGCATCTCCACCCTGGTCGAATGGTTGCGAGATCGGATGGCCGAGGCCCGCAGCAGTGGGCTGAGCGACCGAACCCGGCGGTTGGAGACCGACGCGCGCGCGGTCACCATCCTGACGGTGCACGCCAGCAAGGGTCTGGAATTCCCAGTTGTCTACTTGCCCGACGCCTGGGATCAGCACGTCGACACCCGCGACGACGGCCGTACGCTCAGGCTGCACGAGACCGATGTCGAGCACCGGACGATGTACGAGCTGGACGTGGGCGGCGTTCACGCACCGGACCGGACGGAACGGTTCGCCCAGCACTTGGCTGAGGAATCTGGCGAGCAGCTCCGGCTGCTCTATGTCGCGCTCACCAGGGCCGGTGTCCCAGGTGGTGACGTGGTGGGCGCCGTCCCGCAACACGCCGGCATCGGCCCTCCAGCGGTTACCTGTACCGGCCGGCCGCGGCTGGCGCGCAGCCCGCCGCCAGCTATCCCCTGACCGGTGACCCGCAAACTCTTGACCGGCTGCAGACCGGACTTCTTGGTGGAGACACTGCTGCCACGAGCACCGGTCGCATGGCGCCCGCCGGTCGAGCGAACCTCGCCCGGCCCTGCCACGGACCTTCGACCGGACTCTTGATCTGCAGTGGCGACGGACGTCGTACTCCTCGCTGACCGCCGCTGTTCACGGGTTGGACCTCGTGCCGGCGGGTGTCGGGAGCGAGCCCGAGCCAACAAAGGAAGACGATGAGTCGACGTCGATCCCGACGAGGTAGCTCTGCCGGCACAGATCATCGATCGAGGTCCCGACGGGACCACCGCAGCTGTCACCGATGACGAGCCCTCCGGCCTGGTCTCCCCATGCAGGACCTTCCCGTTGGAGTGGAGTTCGGAACCCTGGTCCATTCGGTGCTCGAGTCCGTCGACCCAGCGTGCCGAGCCTCTTGCTGCCGAACTCCGCAAGGCGGTGGCCATCGCGATGGCACGAACACCTGGTGCCGATGTCCCGCCGACCTCCTCGTCGACGCCCTGCTGCTGGCGATGCAGACCCCCCTCGGCCCGCTGGCGGGTGGCCGGCGTCTGTGCGACATCTCGACCTCCGACCGGCTGCCGGAACTGACCTTCGAGCTGCCGCTTGCCGGAGGCGATCAGCCGACCGCCGAGCTCACTTTGGGCGCGCTCGGTCCGTTGCTCCGCCGCCATCTCGAGCCTGGGGACCTTCTTTACGAGAATACGCCGAAGCGCTCGAGCACCCTCTTCTGGCGGGTGAGACGCTGCGCGGTTACCTCAACGGCAGCATCGATGCCGTGCTACGCGTGCCGGCCGCAAACGGCGGGCCGTGTTACCTGCTGGTGGATTACAAAACGAACTGGCTTGGCGGTCAGGAAGCCGGTCGGCTGCTGGTGAGCGACTACACGCCACAACGGATGGCCCGGGCGATGATCGAAGCGCACTATCCGCTGCAGGCACTGCTCTATTCCGTCGCGTTACATCGGCTCCTGCGCTGGAGACAACCTGGCTACCGAACCGGCGGTTCATCTCGGCGGCGTGCTCTATCTCTTCGTTCGAGGCATGGCCGGACCGCAGACCCCGCAGATCGACGGCGTTCCATACGGGGTCTTCAGCTGGCGTCCACCCGCTGCGCTCGTGACCGAACTGTCCGATCTGCTGCACGGCGGCGCCTCATGAGCGCTGTCATGTCTTCGGATCGCGATCGAGTCGACCGACGCCAGATTCGCCCACCGTGCTTCGGGTCAGCTGCGAGTCTTCAACCACGCCGGTGTTCTCAATTCCGCCGATGTCCATACCGCGTTGGCCATCTGCCGGATCGGTCGCGAAACCGACGACCGAGTCGCGCTTGCGCTGGCCTTGACTGTCCGCGCGCTGCGGATGGGCTCGGTCTGCATCGACCTCGACACTGTGCACGCCCAGGTCCATGACGAGTCCGAGGCGCAGCTGGACGTCACGAAGCTGCCGTGGCCCGAACCCCGAGGAATGGCGGCAGGCAGTGACGGCCAGCGCCCTGGTCGCGACGGGACCGGATGAGCCACCGAGTCGACCCCTACGTCTCGCTCACGGCTTGCTGTATCTCGAGCGCTACTGGCAACAAGAAGAGCTTGTCCGGCGGGAGCTGCAAGGTGCGGTTCGGGGCGGCGCCGCCTCAGGTCGACAAGCATCGGCTCGTGCAGCGCACTGCATCGCCTATTTCCTGGAGCTGGTCGCGAGTGACGAGACCGATCGCCAGGCCCTGGCCGCAGCCGTAGCCGTCCTGGCCCGCATCACCGTCCTGGCCGGTGGCCCGGGGACCGGTAAGACCACAACGGTGGCCAGGCTGCTTGCGCTCCTCAACGACCAGCCCGGTGCGCCGCCGCGGATTGCGCTCGCCGCGCCGACCGGGAAGGCGGCGGCCCGACTGGCCGACGCGGTCCGTACGGCCGCCGGCGAGCTGAGTCCGGAAGACCGATCCCGGCTCGGGGACATATCAGCATCGACGCTGCACCGGCTGCTCGGCTGGGTGCCGGAGAGCCGTGGACGGTTTCGTCATCATGGCGCAACCGCCTCCCCCACGACCTCGTGGTCGTCGACGAGATGTCGATGGTGTCCCTGACGATGATGGCCCGCCTGCTCGATGCCCTGCGTCCCGAGGCCCGACTCGTGATGGTCGGAGATCCAGACCAGCTTTCCTCAGTCGAAGCCGGCGCGGTGCTGGCGGACATCGCGCGCGCTCCGGGCAAGCCGAGTGTCGAGCTCGGCGGAGAGCTATCGGCGTTGAGGCTCATCCCACACCGACAGCGAGGGACCCATCCACGGCGTCGTCCAGCTGACTCACACGTGGCGATTCGGGGGAGCGATCGATCAACTGGCGAAGGCCATTCGAGCCTCTGATCCCGACGCCGTGGTGGAGGTGCTCCGCTCCGGTGCAACCGACGTCGTATTTGCTGAAGTGGATGTCGAGCCGGCGCGGCCGGAAGGCCTAGAGCCGCTCGCCGAACAGGTCCGACGGTCCGGAGTCGCCACCAGAGAGGCCGCCAAGATGGGCGACGTGCCGAGCGCTCTCGCCGCGCTTGGACCGTCACCGGCTGCTGTGCGCGCACCGCCGAGGGCCCTTCGGCGTCGCACGATGGAGCAGTGAAGTCGAACGCTGGCTGTCTGAGACAGAGCCCGGCTACGCCGACGATGGCGAATGGTATCTGGGCCGTCCCCTGCTGGTAACCGCCAACGACTACGAGCTGGGGCTGTTCAACGGTGACACGGGCGTGGTGGTCGACTCCCCGGACGGAGTCCGAGTGGCATTCGCCGGCGGGGCCCAGCCGACACTGTTCGCGCCAGTTCGCTTGGACGCGGTCCAGACGGTGCACGCGATGACGGTGCACCGCGCCCAGGGAAGCCAGTTCGATTGCGTGTCGTTCATCGTGCCGCCACCAGACTCGCCATTGCTCACTCGAGAGCTGCTGTACACCGCGGTGACTCGAGCGACCGAGCGAGTGCAGGTTTTCGGCAGCGAGGAGGCGATCCGACGGGCTGTGCTGCGTCCGGCCAATCGGGCCAGCGGGCTGCGATCTCGGCTCGGCTGATCGGATTAGGCTGATCGCGTGACCAACTGGGCGATGGCCAGTGACCTCGACCGCGTCGATCACCATCGCAGGTCTCCGGAGTGGGTGGCGAATCTGTGGCGGGCTGACGACGCCAAGCTTCTCAAGCTTGATGACCAGTCGCGGTTTACGACGAATCCGGCGGCAGCAAGCTGCGGATGACCAAGCCGTTCGTGGATTACGACAGCCAGCGCCATCGTCTTCTCGGCCTGCTCGACGCGGTGCCGGTGTTTGCCGTCGAAACGTTGACCGAGGGCGAAGTGCACGACATGCGCGAGGTCGGTCATCAGCTCAGCGACAACGAGCGGGACATCGCCGCAACGGCCGCTGCACTGACCCACTGGCATCGTCGGGAACCGCACTGCCCTCGCTGCGGGGGCCGGACGGTCGTGATCAACGGCGGCTTCGCCCGGCACTGCGAATCATGCGGCGAAGATCATTTTCCCCGGACGGATCCGGCCGTGATCGTCGCGGTGATCGACGCTGCTGACCGGCTCTTGTTGGGCAGCCAGGCCTCGTGGGGTCGACGGGTGTCGGTGCTGGCCGGCTTCGTCGAGACCGGCGAATCCTTGGAGCAGGCGATCCACCGCGAGATCGGTGAGGAAGTCGACATCGCGCTGCACGAGATCCGCTACTTCGGCAGCCAGCCGTGGCCCTTTCCGCGTTCGGTGATGATCGGCTTCTTCGCCAGCGCAGCCACAACCGATATCTGCGTTGACGCCGAGGAGATCGCCTACGGCGGACTGGTTCACCCGGCAGCCAGCTCGCAGAGAAGCTCGAGTCGGGCGAACTCGGCTTCCCCGGACCAAGCTCGATCGCCTTGCGGATGATCCAGGTCTGGCGCGCGGCGAAGCGCCCCTCTAGCGACAGGTAGCCAACCCTGAGCTCACGGCGCCGCCGTTCCCGCGCGCCTGAGCGTGTCCGGCGCATTCTCCGAGGCGCTCACGGGGCATTCGGCCCGTTCAGGGCCCGTTCACAGAGCTGCTCGAGCTCGGACCGGCCGGGAAGGCGTTCAGGACGAACGACACGGTCGGAGCGGACGTAGTAGAAGATCGCGTCCACCGACTCGAGCGGAAGGCCGTGCATCTCCGCCCACGCCAGCCGGTAGATCGCCAATTGCCACGGATCCGCGTTCTCGACACGGCTCGTCTTCCAATCCACCACCTGGAATCGGCACCGTCCGACCTTCGTCGCCAAGTCGATAAACCGCATCGATTCGCCCGCGGATCAGCCGACCAGGCAATAGCAGGGTGAACGGTGCCTCGATCGCGTACGGCACGGTCTGGCCGAAGCGACCGGCGAGAAATCGTTCGCACATCTCGCGCAACTCGGCCTCATCCTCGGTTCCCGCGTCGGCCCGGTCCGGTAGATCGTCGGGGTCGACCAACGACTGCTGGCCGAGGGATCCATTCGGGACCGCGAACCGAAATGGGACTCCACCCAGGCAGTGGAAGCGGTTGCCAAACCGTGCGGCTCGGGACGGTGGTCGCGGCATCGGCCGGGCCAGCTCAGCCGTGAAGACTGCCGGTTCGGCGTTCAACCGCAGCACGGCCGACGCCGAAAGCGTCCCCGGCAGCTCGACGGTCTGTTCGCCCGCACGTGATTCGATGGCTTCGGTCAAAAGTCGGTCGAGATCGGCGTCCCAACCGGCGATAATCGCCTCTTCATCGAGCAGCAGCACCGAGGGGCGGCCGAAAACTTCGTAAGAACCGGAGGCAGCAAAGCGCTCGCGAGCCTCGCTCACCCACTCCGCAGCTTCGATTCGCCGGCTCAATCCGTCTGGATCCAGCGGAGCGGGCCAGGGCCGTGGCTCGGCCGCGGTAACCAGTGGATTCTGCTCGGCCGGTGGACCGGCTTGGGGACCCTAGCCCGCCCTGCCTCTGAGCCTCGGCTGATAATCGCTTGCAGGTAGCTGGATGCACTCCGCGGCTTGATCAAGTCCGGACGCCACAGATGGCCGTGCCCACGAGAACGCGCTTGGCGCGGGTGGCACCGACGTAAGCGAGCCGGTCTTCGGCCAGCAACTGCTGCTCGGCCAGCCGCTCGCGGTAGGTCGTCATCGCCGAGTTGGTCACCTCAGCCAGCTGCGGCACCGCGGCCGCGTCACCGCGCAGATCGGCCGGCAGAGCGGCTGCGCTCACGACCCAGTTATCGGTGACCCGTTCGCTGGGAAAGATCCCCTTCATCAAAGCCGGTAGGAACACCAGGTCCCACTCGAGTCCCTTCGCCTTGTGGACCGTCAGCAGTTTGACCGCCTCGCGGTCGGACGGCACCGCCTGCTCGAGTCCCGCTCCCTGATCGATCTCAGCCTGGAGATACGCCAGCAGCCCGGCCAGCGAAGCATCCCCATCGATGTCCGCATAGCCCGCCACGGCATCGAGGAAAGTGCCGAGCTGGTCCCGACGCGACTCGGTGACATACTCGCGCGTCGCCATCAGCTCCACCTCAAGGTCCATGGTGGCGATCACTCGTCGGGTCAGGTCCAGAACTGGCTCGTCGGCGTGCCGCCGGAGGTAAGACAGCTCGGCGGCGAAGCGGGCGAATCGGATGCGGGCGACCGCAGAGTATGGACGATCCCCCGGGCTCTCCAATGCATCGAGCAGGCTGATCACGTCGGTGAGGTCGACCTCGCCGACCGCCTCCTCGAGCGCGGCCACGATGCTCGGGTCGGAATATGGCTCGGCCTGATGGTCCAGTTCGCCCGAGTGGCGGGCGAGTTCACGTGCCCGGCTGCCGAGTAGGGCGAGATCGCGTGGCCCGATGCGCCAGCGGGGACCGGTCAGCAGCCGCAGCAGTGCGGCATTCGCGGTGACATCGGAGAGCAATCGCAAGGTGGCCGTTACGTCCATGATCTCGGGCAGCAGCAGCAAGCCGCCAAGCCCTACGATCTCCACGGGTATGGCCCGTGCACTTAGCTCGCTG
The DNA here is from genome assembly GCA_963754965.1 of uncultured Actinomycetota bacterium. Lineage (GTDB taxonomy): Bacteria > Actinomycetota > Actinomycetes > Propionibacteriales > Propionibacteriaceae > Microlunatus. Next base: position 103,881 of record CAVWIA010000004.1, on the reverse strand, counting down.
TAGATCGGCGCGATATCCGCGTTCCGTCGCACGAGCACCGCGATGTCGGCCCAGTGGTCGGCCGTCCCCACGGCCTTGGCGGTGGCAATCTGGCCGGCGATCCAGCTGACCTCTTCTGGCCACGTGTCGAAGGTTGCCGCGCGGACTTGGCCCGAATCAGCCTCATCCGGCGCACGAAGCAGCCCCAGGCCCTCGCCTGACTCCTGCGGGCCCAGCGGCAGCAGACCACGCCCCCGAAGCGGCGTACTGAGGGCATTGGCGACGTTCAGGATCGTGTGACCGCTGCGCCGGTTGATCGTCAGTGCGAATCGGGCGCTCGGGCGGCCGTCAGCACGACGGAAGTCATTGGCGAAGTGCAGGATGTTGCTGGCCGCGGCACCCCGCCAGCCATAGATTGCCTGGAACGGGTCCCCCACCGCCGTGACGGGATGGCCCAGACCCTCATCGAGGGTCATGCCGGAGAAGAGGCCCCGAAGCATGCTCGCTTGGGCGGCCGACGTGTCCTGATACTCGTCGAGCAAAACAACCCGGAAGCTCGAGCGCAGTATCTCCGACACCTGGGGCAGTTCGCTGGCTAGCCGAGCTGCGATGGCCATCTGGTCGGCGAACTCCACCAGGCCGAGGCGCTGTTTGAGCCGTTGATAATCCCGAACCAGGCTGGCCAACTCCAGCCTCTCCTGGGACGCAACGGCAGCCTTCCGGACCTCGACATAGACGTTGCCGCGGTTGTTCAGCGGGGCAGCTTCGCAGCCGAGGCGGAAATCGCGGGCATGCCGGTCCAGCTGCGATGGGTTGACCAGATGCTGTTGCAGATCCGCGTCGAGCTTGAGCAACCTTTCGGTCACCGTCGCCGGCCGCAGCCGAGAGAGGAACTCGAACGGCCCGGCCGCGGCCTTCACAACCTGCGACGCCAGCCGGAACCGGGTCGCGCCGCTGATCAGCGTGGGGTCCGCCTCGAATCCCAACCGCAAACCGTGTTCAGCCACCAGCCGCGCGGCAAACGCGTCGTAGGTCATCACCAGCTGCTCGCCTGACTCGTCGACCCCACGGTCGGCGACCACGCCCGCTCGCTGGAGCGCCGACCTTACGCGTGACGACAGTTCAGCCGCCGCCTTGCGGGTGAAGGTCAGGCCCAATACCTCCTCCGGCCGTACGGCACCCGAGCCCACGAGCCAGACGACTCTCGCTGCCATGACGGTCGTCTTGCCGGAACCGGCACCGGCGATGATCACTCCCGGCTCAAGCGGCGCGGTGATCGCTGTCAGCTGTTGATCCGAGAAATCGACACCAAGGGCGTCCACTAGGTCGTCGCGCGATCGAAGTTGCACACCCGATGCGGGCCGCATTGCCAACACCCTCACGGCACCACCTGCTCCCCCAACCGTTGCGCTGGGCAGCTGTCGGAGAATCGACAGTAACGGCAGGCTGGTCCTATCCGCGCGTCGAAGCGCTCGCTGCGGATGATGTCAGCCGCCTCTGCCAGGCGCCGGTGTACCCACGTCGGCTGCGCCGGGTTGACCTGCTCCGTCGTTGTGTCCGATGTGGGAAAGGGCACGTCGTCCAGCGATGCCTGAGCGAAGACCCTCGGCTGGGTCGTCGCTGATCCATCCGATAGGCGCAGGTATACCAGCTCGGCGCCACCTGGGCGGGCTCCCTCCCCAGCAACGTCCGCGAACGCACCTTGGGCCACCGCCAGCTGGTAGACCCCAAGTTGATCATGCAAAGCGATCTCGTTGGCTGATGGTGGGACACGGCCGGTCTTGAAGTCGACGATCCGGATCCGTCCGTCTGGTTCGCGCTCGACCCGATCGGCGGTGCCGGTAAGATGCACCCGCTCCCGGCCAAGATCAATTTCACAACTGAACCCGATTTCGGTGCCGAGCAGTTCTCGGTCGGATCTGCTCTGCTGCCAGGCGACGAAGCGCTCCAGGGCGGCTTCTGCTTCGACGCGCTCCACTGCAGATAGCCACTTGGCGTCGAAGTCCATCTGATCCCAGACCGATTCCAGATGACCCGCCAAGGCGGCGAGATCGACATCTGGCCTCGAACCGTACTGGGCGAGGACATGGACCACCGAGCCGAAGGTGGCGGCCGAACTGCGAACCGACTCCCCCTGGGCCTTCCGCGCGAGGAACCACTGCCGCGAACAGGCAAGCACGTTCGCCAGTTGACTGCCCGAAAGATGCACCGCAGCGTCCCGAGGCACGACTGGAGTCGACCCGTCGCTGAGCTCGGCCATGCCCCACCACCGACTCGGCATGGCCGACCCGGCGAGCGGCCGTCCGCCGCTGTCTGAAGCGTCGGCCAGTCGTGCGAGCCGCAATGCCGCTTGCTCGCGGAGCGCAGGTCCGGTGTCAGGGTCGGTGCTCACCGATCGAAGTTCGCCGATCAGGGCAGCCATGGACAGCGGCCGGCGTGGCCGCCCCGGCAAGGTGGCGATCGGGGCGCCGAGCTCGGAGAGGAAGCGGGACGGCTGATCAGCCTCGCCCTCCGTCCCCGCGACCGCGGTCACCACGAGTCGGCGGCGTGCCCGCGTACACGCGACGTAGAACAGTCGACGCTCCTCGGCGATCCGGGCGGCCGCCGGTACCAGCTCAGAGAGTCCGCGCCGGCTTAGCCGGTCCGGCTCGAGAAGCGAGCCGCGGCGCCGCAGGTCAGGCCACACCCCTTCCTGCACACCCGCGACGACTACGAGATCCCATTCCAAACCTTTGGCTCGGTGGGCGGTGAGCACCCGGACACCGATACCGCGGGTCTCCGCTTCCCGCAGGGTGTCGGCCGGAATCTGCTGACCTTCGATCTCAGCGAGGAAAGCGGTGACGCCGCGGAGACCGACAACCTCCTCCGACCGCTCGGCAACCTCGAACAAGGCGCAGACCGCATCAAGATCGCGGTTGGCGCGGCGGCCCGTGTCACCGCCGAAAGCGGCTTCGCGGCGTAGCCGCTCCGGCCAGTCGGAGCCGTCCCAGAGCAGCCAGAGCGCCTCCTCGGCGGTGCCGCCGCCAGAGATCAACTTCTGGCACCGAGCCAGCTGTGACGCCAGATGTTCGGCGGCCAGCTGATCTTGTGAGGGCGGGCTATCCGCCAGCAACTCTGGATCTCGCAGGGCCGCCGCCACCAGCTCGCCGGACAGTCGTGGCAATCCGCTGCCCGCGAGCTCGGCTCTTTCCACCTGACGAAGGCTGCGACCCAGCCGCCGGACGCCCATGCTGTCCAGACCTCCCAGCGGTGAGGTGAGCAGGCCATGAGCCTCGTCGGGGGTTACGGCGCCGACCCGAGCAGCTACCCGAAGAGCCAGCAGAAGCGGCCGTACGGCCTGTTCAGCCAGCAGTGGGATCTCATCCCCGGCGACCTCGACCGGAACTCCAGCCGCGACGAGAGCCCGGCTGAGAGCGGGAATGGTTAACCTGCCAGACCGCACGAGGACCGCCATCTGCGTCCACGGCAGGCCGTCTCGCAAATGGGCGCTGCGCAGCATGTCGGCGATGTGCTCGGCCTCGGCACCTGCACTGCCGCAGGTGTAGATCTCAACGGTGCCGCGCGGCAGGCCGGCCGCAGCGGCGGGGTTGCGGAAGGCATCCAGGACGTCAGGCGGCAGCGGTCGGCTCAGACCCAGCCGGTCGGCGACGTTGCGGCTGGCTGCCAGCAGGTTCGGCCCGAAGCGACGGGTGACGCCGAGGGCGAACACTGGTGCCGGCTCGCCCCCGGCGGTGCGAAACAGGTGCGGGAAGTCCAGAATTCCCCTGGTTTCAGCACCCCGAAACGCATAGATCGACTGGTCCGGGTCACCGACCACGACCACATCGCGACCGTTACCGGCGATGGCGGCGAGTAGCCGCACTTGAGAGGGGTCTGTGTCTTGGTACTCGTCGACGAAGACACAGTCGATCTCGCGACGCAGGAGCCCAACCGTCTCGTGATCAGCCAGCAAAATTCGCGACCGATGCACCAGCTCTGCATAGTCGAGGACTCCTTCAGCGTCCATGACGTCGAGGTATTCGTCGAAGAACTCCCCCACCGCGACCCACTCCGGACGGCCTGCTTCCCGACCCGCTGCCACGACATCCTCGGGGTCCATCCCCAGCTGCCGGGCCTTGGCTAATGTCGCTCGTACTTCAGCGGCGAAGGCTCGGGTCGGAAACGCACTGGCCACACTTTCTGGCCAGTCGGCGCGCTGAGTCTCCCGACTGCCGTGCAGTGTCTCCCGGACGCGGAACTCCTGCTCCGGCCCGGTCAGCAACCGGATCGGTGAGGTTGTCTCGGCGACCGGCGCAAAGCGGCGCACCAGCGCATAGCAGAAGGCATGGAAGGTCATCGCCGCTGGGGTGATCACCGTACGACCCAGCCGAGCGGTAATTCTCGTCCGCAGGTCTGCTGCCGCTTTCCGGGAGAAGGTCAGCACCAGCACCCGATCTGGCGCGGTGCCGCGACGCTCGATCCGATCGACGACCGACTCGACAAGCGTGGTCGTCTTCCCCGTGCCCGGACCGGCGAGGACCAGCAGCGGTCCACCTGGGTGGGCGACGACGGCCAGCTGAGACTCGTCAAGCAGGGGACGCTCAGACCGCCGTTCGGCGGTACGGATCAGGCGGTACATGATCCTCGGTGAGTTTTGAGCGGTTGGTGGCCGAACCATCAAAACACCTTCAACCGACACCGCCGCGCAACCCGGCCGGTAGAGCAGCCGAAGCAGCGGTTCAGTGCACGGCCGCTTTGGCCGCAAGCCGTCTCCGGCTCAGAAACGACGGTTAGCGAGCACCGGAATCGTGGCCCGTGCCTGGCCGATCATCTCGATGGCGCAATCCACCAACAGCAAGCCGGGTTCCGGACCCAGCTCGGCCAGCACGTCACCGTACGGTGAGATCACTGCGCTGTGACCGATGCCCGTCGGCGCGCCGGATTTCCGTTCGGCACCGACCGAGCCGGGGTCAGCCTGTCCCGCGGCCACCAGGTAGGTGGTGCTGTCCAGCGCTCGGGCTCGGCTGAGCAGCTTCCACTGATCGACCTTGCCTGGCCCGGCACCCCAAGATGCCGCGAGACAGATCACCTGGGCGCCGAGATCGGCCAGCCGGGTGTACAGGCCAGGGAACCGTACGTCATAGCAAGTGGTGAGTCCCACCTGCACACCGCCGATGGAGATGATCACCGGTTCCGAACCGGGGGCCACCGTCTGGGACTCGACGAAGCCGAAGGCGTCGAAGAGATGGATCTTGTCGTAAAAGGCATCGACTCCCGGACCGACGGCTCGCAGGGTGTTGCGCACCCGACCATCGGCTGACGGGCAGAACATGCCGGCGATGATCACCAGGGCGTGGCGTTCCGCGATCTCGGCGAGTCGCCGCGCCCAGGGACCGTCCACGGGTTCGGCGATATCGGAGAGCGGCAACCCGAAACAGCGCATGGTCGCTTCGGGGAACACGACCAACTGAGCTCCGCCCATCTCAGCCTCGGTGGCGACCTGCGCCACAAGATCGAGGTTGGCCTGCGGGTCGGGACCGGCGAGTATCTGAGCCAGCGCCACACGAAGGCTTCTCATTGGCGAAGCATTGTGATCATGACGCCATCGTCCAGGCCAGGATCTCCGCGGTGTTCGTGCCGCTGATCTTGAGCGGCGCCCGACCGGTGATCCGCACTGAGTCACCGCTGCGGAGCTCCCCCACGGACTCCAACCGCACGCCACCACTCGCGACGTAAAGGTGTAGATGATCATCTTCGGGAAGCATCCGAGTCACGCTCGGCGGCAATTGGGTAACCCACAGAGTGGACCCAGCGCTGCCGACACTGATCAAGGCATGTCCGCACTGTCCGGACGCCACGGGAACCCAGTCGCCGGCAAGATCATCCAGCTCCAGTCCGCGCTGCTCGTACGATGGTGGCGCGTCCGGCTCATCGGACCGCAGCCACATCTGGACGAAGCGCGCCGGGCTTGGTGCTGGGTCCGGAGAGATCCGGTAGGCGTCGTTGCGCTCAGTGTGGACAATGCCGGAGCCGGCACTCATTCGCTGGACCTGACCACGGTGGATCACGCCACGATTGCCGTCCGAGTCAGCATGCAGGAGCGAGCCGGACAGCATCCAGGTGACGATCTCGACGCCTTGATGCGGATGATCGGGGTAACCCGCACTCGTCGCCAGATAGTCGTCGTTGCAGACCAGCAGCGAGCCGAAGGACACATTGTGGGGGTCGTAATGATCCCCGAAGGAGAAGCAGTGGAGGGTGACGCGCCCGGGCGCCTCAGTCTGGAAACGCGCGCCCGCAGGTCGGCGGACGATGATCGGCACGGGCACCCATCCAGTATCGCTGGATAAAGTGGGCGGATGCCGGCCCGACCAACACCAGAGGCCATCGCACCCGGCCAGGAGTCAGTGTGGGACTATCCGCGGCCACCCGCCGTCGTGGCCAGCGACGAGCAGATTGTCATCCGACTCGGTGCCGTCGACATCTGTGAAACCAACACCAGCTGGCGCATCCTCGAGACATCCCATCCGCCGACCTATTACCTGCCGCGCGCGGCGTTTTTGGAGGGTGCGCTCGTCCCCAGCCACGGCCACAGTTTCTGCGAGTGGAAGGGCGAGGCCTCTTATCTTGATGTTGTCGCTGGTCCCAAGATCGCACGCCGGGCGGCCTGGTACTACCCGAACCCCAAGCCGCATTATGCGGTGATCCGTGGGTATGTCGCCGTTTACGCGGGACTGATGGATGAATGCCTGGTGGACGGTGAACGGGTCGAACCCCAGGCAGGCGGCTTCTACGGCGGCTGGATCACTTCGAACGTGGCCGGACCGTTCAAGGGGACTCCCGGGAGCAGCGGCTGGTGATGGATGAGGGCTACATCGAGCAGGTCCTCAGTACGGTGGAGCAGATTCCGCCCGGCCAGGTGGCCAGCTACGGCGATATCGCGGAGCTTGTGGGAGTCGGTGGACCGCGGCTTGTCGGTCGGGTCATGTCGCTGCACGGATCCGCAGTGCCGTGGTGGCGAGTCGTCCGGGCGGACGGTCGGCCGGTTCGCGGCCTGGAGGCGCGGGCGCTCGAACTGCTGCGACGCGATGGGACGCCCATCCAGGACGGTCGGGTGGACATGCGCGTGGCTCGCTTGCGTCCGTCGGCCGGTCCGGTCGGCTAGCTATTCCAGTCGACTAGCCATTCCGGTCGAGTAGCCAGACCAGTTGTCTAGCGCCTGCCCGACGGCTGACATGTGGACACGAGCTGGGCCGTGTTCACAATCGTCGAGAAGTTGTGACAGGCTATGAGTGCTGTTGCAAGTGGTCTGTGTCGTGGTTCGTGCTACGCCCCCAGGACTATTGCGTGGGCGTCGGGCCACTCCTGGCGTCCGACAGCAGTCGAGGCCGTGAGGTGCGGTTTCGAGTGCAGATGCTAGGAGATGTTGCATGGCGCAGGGAACCGTCAAGTGGTTCAATGCCGAGAAGGGCTACGGCTTCATCGCCGTGGACGGCGGCGGTCCGGACGTATTCGTCCACTACAGCGCGATCGAGACGACCGGGTTCCGGACGCTCGACGAAGGCCAGCGGGTGGAGTTCCAGACAACCCAAGGTCCGAAGGGTCCGCAGGCCGACCAGGTCCACGCGATCTGAGTTAAGCCACGACGAGAAGGAGCCCCCGTACGCCTGGCGTACGGGGGTTCCTTGCTGCTCAGTAGGCGGGCTGGGAAGGGTCGATCTGGTTGACCCACGCGCTGACACCGCCGCCGACGTGGACGGCATCGGCGAGTCCGGCGCCGTGCACCATCGCCAACACCTCAGCTGATCGGACTCCGGTCTTGCAGTAGAGCACCACCTGCTTGTCCTGCGGCAGCTGGGCCAGCGCCTCGCCGGTCTGGAAATCGCCCTTCGGCATCAGGACCGAGCCGGGGATCTCATTGATGTCACGTTCGACCTTTTCACGCACGTCCACAAGCAGGAAGTCCCGCTCCCCTGAGTTGCGGGCCGCCAACCACTCCTCCAGCTGCTTGACACCTACGGTGTGCCCGGCCGCGGCCTCGGCGGCCTCGTCGGTGATCGAACCGCAGAAGTCGTCGTAATCGATCAGTTCGGTGACCGTCGGGTTCTCACCGCAGACCGCGCAGTTGGGGTCCTTGCGCAGCTTCAGCTGTCGCCAGCTCATTTCCAGGGCGTCATAGATCTGCAGCCGGCCCAGCAGTGGCTCCCCGATGCCGGTCAGTAGCTTGATCGCCTCCGTGACCTGGGTTGCACCGATTGACGCGCATAGCACGCCGAGCACGCCGCCCTCAGCGCAGCTGGGCACCATGCCCGGCGGCGGCGGTTCGGGATACAGACAGCGATAACACGGCCCATGCTCGGCCCAGAAGACGCTGACCTGGCCGTCGAAACGGTAGATCGATCCCCAGACGTAAGGCTTGCCGAGCAGCACGCAGGCGTCGTTCACCAGGTAGCGGGTGGCGAAGTTGTCGGTGCCGTCGATGATCAGGTCGTACTGACCGAAGATCTCCATCACGTTGTCGTTGTCGAGCCGGGTGTCGTGCACCACGACCCGTACGAACGGGTTGGTTTCGGCGATGGATTCCTTCGCCGACTGCGCTTTGGACTTGCCGATGTCGGACTGTCCGTGAATGATCTGGCGCTGCAGGTTCGATTCGTCGACAGTGTCGAATTCGACGATGCCAAGCGTCCCGACTCCGGCCGCCGCCAGGTATAGCAGGGCCGGACTACCGAGGCCACCAGCGCCGATGACCAGCACCCGCGCGTTCTTCAGCCGCTTCTGACCGTCCATCCCGACATCCGGGATGATCAAGTGACGGCTGTATCGACGGACCTCGTCGATAGTCAGCTGTTCAGCTGGTTCCACCAGTGGTGGCAACGCCACTTTTCCTCCGATGCTCATCTTTCGTCCGTACTCGCGCCTGCGCTTCACCTCAGGGTCTCCTGCGGAACCTGCGCGATACTCCAACCGAACGCCCGGCGCCCAGGCCCTATTCCGACATCCGGACCATCCCGCGATGCGCGAGAATCGGTGGGTGCCCTCCTCGGACATCCGCAGCCGAGTCGGCGAACGCGAGCTGAATCTCAGCAACCTCGACAAGGTTCTCTTCCCACTGACCGGCTACACCAAGGCTGAGGTCGTCAACTACTACGTCGCCATCGCGCCAGTCCTGCTGCCGCACATTCGGGACCGGGTGATTACCCGGGTCCGGTTCCCAGACGGGGTCGACGCACCAAGCTTCTACGAGAAGAACGCGCCCAACGGGACGCCGGACTGGGTCCGGACCGTGCGGATCGGAACCAGCGACGGGATCATCAACTACGTCGTCGCCGACGAGGAGGCCACCGTGGTTTGGCTCGCCAACCTCGCGGCGCTTGAAATTCACGTACCGCAGTGGCGTCTCAGCGGCTCCTTGCCGAACGGCGAGGGTGTGGTCGACCTGCCCGAGGGCGAACTGCGAGTCGGCGAGCCGATGGCCGACCGCGTGGTGGTCGATTTGGATCCGGGCGAGGGGATGACCATCGTGGACACCGCCCGAGCCGCCCTCATTGTCGCCGCGCGCTTGGCCGACGACGGGATGATCCCGGTGCCCCAAACCTCTGGAAGCAAGGGAATGCAGATCTACGCGGCGGTGCAGCCGTGTCGCTGCCGGGATGTCTGGTCTTATGTCAAGCAGCTGGGCGTTTCCCTGCGCCAGGCCTATCCCGAATTCTTTGTCTCCACCATGTCGATTGCGCAGCGCGCGGGCCACATCTACGTGGACTACAACCAAGACCTCGCCGCTCGCAACACCATCGCCCCGTACTCGCTGCGAGGCCGAGCAATGCCGGTGGTGGCAACACCCGTCACCTGGGACGAGGTGGCTAGCGTCCGCGGGCCGGACGACCTTCGCTTCAGCCCAGAGGATGTGCTCAAACGGGTAACCGAATACGACGACCTCGCGGTAGAGCTGTTGAACGAATCCCGCCCAGCTCTACCTCAGTAGATCCAAGGTCCAGGTTGGGACGTGGCGCCGGCTGCGAAGCTGAACGTCACAACATCGGAGCGAGGGCTCGGCAATGGATCGACGGATCTCCGCACCTGTTGAGGGCTGCATCGACGTTCGCAGTGGCCTTGCGGGAGGGCTCAGCTCATGGTCTGCCCGCTAGGGTGACTTTGTGTCCAGCACAGCGGGCAAGGCGGCCGAAATCACCCGGGCACCCCGGCTGCCCCGGGGTGAGCGTCGGGCTCAGCTGCTCGACGCGGCCAACGAGGTGTTCACCTCACGGGGCTATCACGCCGCGGCGATGGACGACATCGCCGAGGCAGCCGGGGTATCGAAGCCGGTGCTGTACCAGCACTTCTCCTCCAAGCTGGACCTCTATCTCGCCCTCCTGGACAGCAGCTGTGAACGCCTGGTGGAAATCGTCCGGGATGCGTTGGCTTCGACCGACCACAACGCCGACCGGGTGGTTGCCACCGTGGGAGCGTTCTACGAATTCGTCTCCTCAGCAAGTGGCGAGTTCCGCTTCGTCTTCGAATCCGACCTCACTGGCGACGGCGCCGTACAGGAGCGGCTGTGGCGGGTGAACAATGAGATCGCCGACGCCATCGCCACGGTGATTGCCGAGGACACGGCACTTCCCGGTGAGGAATCGAAGCTGCTGGCGATCTCCCTGGTCGGCATCGCCCAGGTCAGCGCTCGTTACTGGGTCTCCCCCGACGTCGCCAAAATCCCTCTCGATGAAGCCAAGCAACTGGTGAGCAGCCTCGCTTGGCGTGGCATCAGCGGCTTCCCTCTGACTGAGCATGGAGGGCACACCCGCCCATAGCGCGCCGCGCGGTCAGCCTTTCTGCAGAGTGGTGGCCCCGGTCATGATCGCCACCGCCTCGGTCGGAGTGTGCGACTTCGGGGTGATCACTCCAGCGCATCCGCCCAGCCGGGCGATATGAATCCGGTCGGACACCTCGAACACGTTGGGCATGTTGTGGCTGATCAAGATCACCGGCAGGCCCCTGGCCTTGATCTCCTTGATCAAGTTGAGCACCTGACCGGTCTCCTTGACGCCCAACGCCGCGGTGGGTTCGTCAAGCACGACGAACTTCGTGGCGAAGGTTGCAGCTCGGGCCACCGCCACCGCTTGGCGTTGCCCGCCGGAGAGCGTTTCCACAGCCTGGCTCATGTTCTGGACGGTTGCGATGCCCAAATTGGCCATGGACTTGCCGGCGTCCTCCTTCATCCCCTTCTTGTCGAGCATCCGAAGAATGGAGCCGAGCGGCCCAGACCGACGCCGCTCGCGACCGAGATACATATTTTCCGCGATGTCGAGGGCGGGTGCCACGGCCAAGGTCTGGTAGACCGTCTCAATGCCGGCGCCGCGAGCGTCTTGAGGTGTGCGGAAGTGAACTTCGTTACCATCCAGATAGACGTTGCCTGCGTCTGGGATCAGAGCTCCGGTTAGAGCTTTGATCAAGGTGGACTTACCGGCGCCGTTGTCTCCGATCACCGAGAGAACCTCGCCGGGGAAGAGATCGATGTCGACGCCGTCCACGCCGACGACCTTGCCGAAGGTCTTGAGCAGCCCGCGGGCTGAGAGAACCGTGTCGGCGGTGTTGGCGAGGACCGGAGGAGCACCCAGACCGACGGTGTTCTGCTCTTCCTCGGTGAGATCACTGGTACGTGGTGTGGTCATGCCTTCACCTTCCTGATCCACTGGTCGATGGAAACGGCCACGATGACAAGGACACCGATAGCGAAGACTCGCCACTGGTCATCCACGCCGGCCAGGCTGAGGCCGGTTCGGAACACACCGACGATCAATGCACCGAGAATCGTGCCGATGATCGTGCCACGACCGCCGAAAAGGCTGGTGCCGCCGATCACCACAGCTGTGATGCTGTCGAGGTTGGCATCGACGATGGCATTGGCGCTGGCGGTCCCGGCTCGCCCGATCTGAACCCACGCGGTGATGCCGTAGATAAGGCCGGCCACCGTGTAGACACTGAACAAGACCCGGTCCACCCGGATACCGACAAGCCGTGCCGCCTCCGCGTCGTCGCCGACGGCGTAAACGTGCCGGCCCCAGGATGTCTGGCTCAGGATGAAGGCCATGATCAGGGCCAAGATGGCCACCATGATCACGCCGGTCGTGATCCGGAACGGTCCGAGTTGGATGCGCGTGCCGGCCCAGTTCAAGATGGCCGGCATCTCCCGCCTGCTGACCTCCTGACCGCCTGAGTAGAGGAGGGCGATTGCGGTGAAGATGCTCAATGTGCCCAGCGTGACGATGAACGGCGGCAGTCTGAGCCGCGTCACCAACGCTCCGTTGATGGCTCCCGCGACGGCTCCCGCGAGGATGCCGAGCACCAGCGCCAATATTCCCGGCATACCGTTCTTCACGGCCAAGTTGGCCATCAGCAGCGACGAAAGAATCGCGATGGCACCGACTGACAGGTCGATGCCAGCGGTCAGGATGACCAACGTCTGACCGATGGCCAAGGCGGCGATGACCGCGACCTGCTGAAGGATGATGCCGATTGTGCTGGGCTGGATGAATCGCGGATTGATGATCGTGAAGCCGATGATCGAGACAAGCAACACCAGCAACGGGCTGATCGAAGGGTGGGAGTGGAGGACGTGCTGGATCCGCTGTACCGGCGACTGCTGACGCAGAGCGAACTGTTCAGCAGCGCTGGCCGGTGCGGGAGGTTCGACTGTCGTGGTCACATGGACTTCCTTGTCGTAGTAGTTACGCCGGTTGCTGCGGAGGCCATTCGATCCCCGCGCATCGGCTGGCTCCGCCATGGTGACGCAGCCAGCCGTCAGTTCTTCATGACTACTTGCCCCAGCAGAGCTTCTCGCCTTCCGCGACGCTGATGCTCTCCACGCCCTCGGCCTTCTTGTCTGTCACCAGCGCGACACCGGTGTCGTAGAACTCCTTGCCGGGGGTGTTTGCAGGCTTGTCGCCGCCATCCGCGATCGTCTTGATCGCCTCGACTCCCAGTTCCGCCATCTTCACCGGGTACTGCTGAGAAGTGGCACCGATTGTGCCATCCTTGACCAGCTTCAAACCTGGTTTGCATCCGCCATCGACAGACACGATCGTCGCCTTGACTCCGGCGTCGTTGAGCGCCTCCGCGGCACCACCGGCCGAGGGCTCGTTGATCGTGTAGACCAGATTGATGTTCTTGTTCTTCGACAGGCAGTTCTCCATCGCGGTCTTGCCGGTATCGGAAGCGCCCAGGGTCGGCTCGTTGCAGACGATTTCGTAGTCCCCGCCCTTTCCGCCGGTGTACTTGCCGGTCTTGTCCTCGTCGCCGTTCTTGGCCTTGTCTTTGACATCGATCCCCATACCTGTCAGGAATCCCTGATCACGGTTGTAATCGACGGTGACGATTTGTTTGTTGTTCAAGTCGAGCATCGCGATGGTTGCCTTCTTGCCGTCCATCTGGTCCGCTGCCCACTTGCCGATCAGCTCGCCCGCCGCGAAGTTATCGGTCGCGAAGGTGATGTCAGCCACGTCCGGTGGATCCGTCGGAGTGTCCAGAGCGATTACGTACAGGCCGGCGGCTCGAGCGTTATCGATCGCGCTGTTCACAGCGGGTCCGGTGGGGGTGATCAGAATTCCCTTGTCACCCCGGGCCACAGCTGCCTCGATCGCCTTGACCTGTGTGTCGGTGTCGCCATCGCTCTTGCCAGCCGCGGTGGTGATTGTGACCCCGTTCTTCTCTCCAGCGGCCTTGGCGCCTTCCTGCATGGCAATGAAGAACGGGTTGGTGCTCGTCTTCGTGATCAGGGTGACAGCGATCTTGTCGCCGCCGCCTCCACCTCCGCTGCTTTCAGCGCCCGGTGTGCCGGTGTCGCCACCGCCACAGGCGGCCAGCACCAGCGATGCCGCCGCGGCCAAGACCACGCCCGCAGAGAGGCGCTTGCCTCGCGCGATCGACGGGATCGGATTCATGTGGATCCTTTCGTTTGGTTCTGCACCGTCGATACGCTTTGACAACGGTGTCAGGAGCATTTCTAAACCAAAAGTCAGCTTTGCGTCAAGCCGTGGGATGCGCAAGCACCTGAGTATGTAATGTCCGGACGGAAAGGAAGACATCGATGTCAGATCAGGGGCTACCGCCGAAGCCGATCAAGCCGCGCGCAACGATCCGCGACGTTGCCGCACTCGCCGGGGTGGGCATCAAGACCGTCTCTCGAGTCATCAACGACGAGGCCAACGTGTCACCTCCGACTCGCGAGCGCGTCCGGAGTGCCGTGAGGGCGCTCAACTTTCAGCCCCATCTCGGCGCGGGGGCCCTGCGCCGGAGCGATGGAAAGAGCTACACCCTGGGACTGCTGCTGGACTCGGTGGACAACCCATTCTCTGCAGCGGTCAATCGAGCGGTGGAGAAAGTAGCGACCGCGCGGAACACTGCCGTTTTCGCGGCCAGCTCTGACGACGATCCGGAGCGGGAGAGAACGCTCGTCGGCGCCTTCACGCGCCGGCGGGTCGACGGGCTGATCTTGACCATGATCGGAGCTGACCACAGCTACTTGCAGGCCGAGCGAGAGCAGGGCACACCCATCGTCTTCGTCGATCGGCCGCCGATGGGCGTGCCCGCCGACGCGGTGCTCACCGACAACTTCGACGCTGCGTTCACCGCGACCCAGCACCTGATCCGGCAAGGTCACCGCAGGATCGCCCATCTGGGCGACGAGCTCACCATCGCGACCGCGCGAGAACGCCGCCGCGGATTCCGTGAGGCGCTCAACGCCGCCGGCCTACCCGGCATCGAAAGCCAGCACACTGACAACCTTCGCTCGGCTTCGGAGGCCTTCGAGGCAGTGCTCCGGCTGATGCGCTCTCCCGCAGCCCCGACCGCCGTGTTCACGTCACAGAATCTCGTGACCATCGGCGCGATCCGTGCCCTGCACCAGCTCGGGTTGCAGCAGCGCGTCGCCATGGTCGGGTTCGACGATCTGGTCCTTGCTGACGTGCTGGAGCCCGGGATCACGGTGATCGCCCAAGACCCGGCCCGGATCGGCGGCATCGCCGCCGAACGGCTGTTCGCCCGACTGGACGGAGACACCTCGGAAGAGCAGACGATAGTGGTGCCGTCCCGGTTGATCACGCGCGGCTCCGGTGAGATACCGCCGCCGGAATGACTCCGGCGTTGCCAAACGCAGCCAGCCGTTCGACCGAGGTCGAGTAGATTTGTCCAGGTCCCAAGCCCGTGCACGCCCGAGCACAACCGCCCCCACAAGTGGCCGGTGCCGGAGAGGAAATCGATGACCGATCCAACGTCGTTCGCCGCAGCGCCTGCGCCGCTCGCGCCGCCTGACTCCGATCCATTGACGCTAACCGCTCCCGAGGCGCCAAAGCCGGTCGTCGCCACCCAGGCGCCGGCGATGGCACCCCAGGTCGATCCGGACACCATTCCCTCCCTGGACAGTAAAGTCGACGGCTTCGTCACCGCCCTGATGAGCGCACAGACTCGCTCGCCGGAGTTCGCTCAGCAGGCCGCGAACGTGCGGACAATGGGCGACGCGGACGTCCGCCGTGCCGCTGAGACATCCAACCGGCTCTTGCAGACCCCAGTCCGAGCGATCAAGGAAGGCGCCCTCGCCTCCGGATCCAAGGTGGGCAATACCTTGATGGAGCTGCGGCGCACGGTCGAGGAACTTGATCCCAGTGAGGCGAAGGGGACTCGCAAGTTCCTCGGCATGATTCCCTTCGGGGACAAGATCACGGACTACTTCCGCCGGTATGAATCGGCCCAGGGCCATCTCAACGGGATTCTGCACGCCCTCCGCAACGGCCAAGACGAGCTGACTCGGGACAACGTCGCGCTCAACATGGAGAAGCAGAATCTCTGGGCGACCATGGGCCGGCTCAACCAGTACATCTATGTGGCGGAGCGGCTCGACGCCAAGCTGGCTGCGACGATCGCCCAGCTGGAGATTTCCGATCCCGAGCGCGCGCGCTCCCTCAGCCAAGACGTGTTGTTCTACGTTCGGCAGAAGCACCAGGACCTGCTCACCCAGCTGGCGGTTTCCATCCAGAGCTACCTGGCGATCGACATCATCATCAAGAACAATCTCGAGTTGATCAAGGGCGTGGATCGCGCCTCGACGACGACGATTTCCGCCCTGCGGACGGCCGTCATCGTGGCGCAGGCCCTTGGCAATCAGAAGCTTGTTCTTGATCAGATCACCGCACTCAACACCACCACTTCTGATCTGATCCAGCGGACCTCTGAGATGCTCCGCGACAATTCGGCGCAGATTCAGCAGCAGGCGGCGTCGGCCACCATTGGTCTCCCCCAGCTCCAAGCCGCGTTCCAGAACATCTACGCCACGATGGATTCGATCGACAACTTCAAGCTCCAGGCGCTGGACACCATGGCCGCCACCATCGGCACCCTCGAATCGGAAGTGGTGAAGTCGCGGGATTATCTGGACCGTGCACGACGTCAGGACCAGCAGTTTGCCTCCGGAGCGCTCGACCTCGACGATGGCGCACCCGGCGGCGGTGTTCGCTGACCGCGCCAGCCGCTACTCTCGTCCACTGTCATGGGGTTACGCGAGTGGTTCGGCAGGCTGACCGGGCGCCCCGACCCTGCCCCGACTCCGCCACCGACGTCACCTGTCCCGGCCGCGCCGACCGAGGCCGACATCCTGCGTGCCTTGGACCACGTGGTGGCCATGGTCGGCGGTGGTGCGGTGCCTGCGCCCGGTCTCGTCGCGGGTCAAGCGAGTGGCGGAAACCGTCCGTCAGACCATGCCCCGATTGCGCAATCTTGGGCTGGGCAGCCCGGACGCGTACTCGGTGATGGCCACCGCCACCGACTATCTACCGGAGGCGATCCGTGGCTACACGAGGCTGCCGCGGCAATGGGCAGACTCCAGGCCGATCGAGAACGGCAAGACCTCGCTGATGCTGCTGATCGACCAGTTGGATCTGCTCGGCGCCACGATGGATGAGATCTTTGATGCCGTTGTACGCGTCGATGCCGACGCCCTGATTGCCCATGGCCGCTTCCTCCAGGAGAAATTCGGTCAGGCCTCCACGGGAGGAATGTTGAATCTCGGCGATCAGCCGGCGCCGCAGCCGCGCAGCAATCTGGACCTCCCGTGAGTTGGTGGTCATGAGCGGTCCGTCGTCGCCTCCCGCAATCAGCGTTTCGGGCGCCCTCGACAAGCTTCGTGCCGCGGCTACCGCGGCTGGGGTCGACGCGCATGCCGCGGCACGAGAAGGTGAGGCACTCGCGGCCGCCGTGGCGGAATCTGCCAGTCGGGCCCATACAGCCTGGGGCGAGCAGACCGGACACACCGAAGCGCAAGCGTTCTTTGACGCCGCTCATCGGGGCCGCCGCTGGCGAGCTGCTCCCACTATGTTGCTCAGTCAATTGATCATGGACGGGTCAGCCAAGGCCAAGAAGTACGCGGAAGCCCTGGCCGAGGTCAGTCTCGCCGCTCAGCAACTCGGTGAGCCCACGCCTCGTACCGCTGGCAATGCTGCGATGGCGGCCGCGGCCCAGCTTGCGGCCGTAGCCTCCCCCGAGCCCAGCGTTGCGCACCGCGAGCCTGTCGAAGGATCGCGTGGTGACCTTGATCTGAGCGCGATCGATCCGCTCACGTCCGGCGCCTTTCCCGGCTTCGGCACCACCCACCCTGTGCCCGCAGATGGGCGACGGAGTGAGGGAGAGTCATCGACGGGTGCGGTTCCGAACGAGCCGGGCGCGGAGCGCGCCTCGGCTGCCGTCGAGCCGGCCGACGAACCGCCCGCGATGCCGGAGCCGACTGAGAAGCCCAAAACGCTGGCAGAGCTACTCGCCGAGCTCGACGCTCTTATCGGCCTGCGGGACGTCAAGGCGGAGATCCATCGCCAAGTCGCCGTGCTGCGCGTCGAAGGCCTGCGCCAGAAGGCCGGATTGAAGTCACCCACGATCACTCGGCACCTCGTCTTCGTCGGCAATCCGGGGACCGGCAAGACCACAGTGGCCCGTCTCGTCGGTGGCATCTACCGCGCGCTCGGCTTGTTGTCGAAGGGCCAACTCGTGGAGGTCGATCGCTCGGAGCTGGTGGCTGGGTATCTTGGGCAAACCGCGATCAAGACCGCCGAAGTGGTCGCCTCCGCCGCCGGCGGCGTGCTCTTCATCGACGAGGCCTACAGCCTGGCAGGTGATCAGTACGGTACGGAGGCGGTGGACACGCTGGTCAAGGAGATGGAGGACCGCCGCGACGACCTCGTGCTGATCGTGGCGGGCTATCCCGATCCGATGGCGATCTTCATCGCCCAGAACCCGGGACTCTCCAGCCGCTTTCGCACCACCATCGAGTTCGACGACTATTCCGACGATGAGCTGGTCGAGATATTTCTCGGGATGGCCAAGGCGGCCGATTACGACATCTCGGAGGAATGCCTTCGCCGCTATCAGATGATCTTGAACGGCACGCCCCGCGGCCCGGTGTTTGGCAACGGACGATTCGCTCGCAATCTCCTCGAAGCGGCCATCGGGCGGCACGCCTGGCGCCTGCGAGACGTCGCGGAGCCGACCGTCCAGCAGCTGCGTGAGCTCATCCCAAGCGACCTGGACGACGAAGAGTCTGCGCCCGATCAAGACCCATCAACGATCTTCCCGGTTGATCAAGGGCCGGCGTCGGTTCCGAAGGATGATCAAGAAGTCGTGTCGGTTGGTGATCCGTCGGCCAGGGCACCGGCTGCCCCCGCCGCACCCGTACCCGTATCGGACGAGCGAGCAGCCGACGAGGGCACACCATGAGCCAGCAGAGTCCGCCACCCGGCGCCGTGTCGACCGCGCCACAACCGCCTGCAGCTGCCGTCGGACCCCCACCCGGCCGAGGTACGGCGGCCGTGCCAGTCCCTCCCATCACATCGGCCGGGAAACGCCGAAGCACTCCGCAGCGCCTGCGGATGCTCGGCAGCGGCGTCCTTCTGGCCAGCGTGATCTTTGGTGTCATCGGCGCGCTGATCTTCAGCTATGTCGCCTTTTCGCTGAATCGGGCCGAAGCCGATACCGCGCAGCTGATCCGGGTGCAGAAGATCGAGACCGATCTGTTGACGGCCGACGCCACGGCGTCCAATGCCTTTTTGGTCGGCGGCCTCGCGCCTCCCGCTCAGCAGGCAACGTACGAGCAGGCCATCGACGAAGCGAGCGCGCTGATTGCAGAGGCCGCGCGCGCTCAGCCGGCCGACGGAGCGGCCTTGTCCGCGCTCAACGACGAGGTCGTCAGTTACGCCGGCACGGTCGAACAGGCTCGCGCGAACAATCGGCAGGGACTACCGGTCGGCGCGCAGTACCTGCGGATCGCGAGCGCCGAGCTCCGCACGGTCGCCTTGCCGATCTTGACGAATCTGGTCGACGCCAACACCACCCGAGCCAACAATGCGATGGACGTTCAGACGCCGACGGTCGTTTTCGCGATCCTCGGAGTTCTGGTGCTCGCGGGCCTGATTCTGGCTCTGATCTGGGTGGCGCGGACGTTCAAGCGGTGGGTCAACACGGGGTTGATGACCGCTGCTGGCGTCGTACTGGTGACCGCTGTGGTCGGGACGATCGGGTTGGTGAGCACCAGCAGCGGGGTTTCGGACTTGCAGTCCGGCTCGTTCACCCGCCTGACCCTGGTCTCACAAGCTCGAATCGAGGCCAACAACGCGAAGTCGAATGAGAGTCTCACCTTGATTGCGCGAGGATCCGGCGGAGCCTTTGAGCAGGCCTGGCAGAGTTCGGCCGGCCAGGTTCAGGCGAACCTCGATCAGACCGAGAATCCCGAGCTCACCCAGCTGTGGAACGACTACACAAAGGTTCATATGTCGATCCGCCAGCTGGATGACAGCGGAAAGTGGGACCAGGCTGTATCACGAGCGACGGGATCGGGCAAAGACTCGGCGAATGCCCGATTCGCCGCGTTCGACATAGCTGCCACCAACTTCATCGAGGAGATGGCTGGCTCCACCAGGGACGGGCTGAACAGACCGCGCATCGGACTGCTGATCGGTGCGGTGTTGACCTTCCTGGCGGGTGTCGCGGCCGCCGTGCTGGGTCGGCGCGGCGTGGCTGAGCGATTGCGGGAGTACCGGTGAACACCCACATCCGCCCGGCGGCACTCGTCCTGGGTCTCCTGCTGCTCGGCCTGCTCTCTGGCTGCTCGGCGTTTCGTTACGCGCCCACGCCGGTGCCGACACCGGCGGCGAGCAGCTCACCGACGGCGCCCAGCTCGAGCAGCGCTCAGGGGGCGAGCTGTGACAACGCACTGGCCTCGTACGAGCCCGCCGGCGCACTTCCCAAGGCTGGTGACATGCCCAAGGGATCGACCATGCGCAAGATCCAAGACCGCGGCCGGCTGATCGCCGGCGTATCGGCAGACACATACCTGCTGGGCGCCCGCAATCCGCTGACGGGAAAGATCGAGGGCTTCGACATCGACATGGTGAAGGCCGTCGCCAAGGCGATCTTCGGGAACGAGAACGCCTACCAGCTCAAAGTGATCACCGCTGCCCAGCGGATACCCGCCCTGCAGGATGGCGACGTGGACATGGTGGCCCGCAATATGACGATCAACTGCGACCGCTGGAAGCAGATTGCCTTCTCCAGTGAGTACTACCGATCCGGCCAGAAGATCCTCGTCCGGAAAGGCTCCAAGGCGAATTCGCTCAACGACCTGAGCGGTCAGAAGGTGTGCGCTCCCCGTGGCACTTCGAGCATGGACAACCTCGTAAAGCTGGCGCCCAAGGCCATAGCGATTGGCTCTGACAGCCATACCGGCTGCTTGGTGCTTTTCCAGCAGGGAGAGGTGGCCGCGATCACCGGCGACGACACCGTCCTGGCTGGTTTGGCCGCACAGGACCCGTACGCGGTGGTGCCGGACCAGAAGGCCTTTACTGCGGAGCCTTACGGACTTGGCGTCCCGGCCAAGAACGTGGACTTCGTCCGATTCGTCAATGCCCGGTTGGCACAGCTGCGCTCAAGCGGAGAGTGGACCAACATCTACAACCGGTGGCTCGAGGCCCCGCTTGGCCCAGCACCCAACCCACCCAAGGCCGTCTACGGCAGGAAACCATGAGTGTGACCGGACCGGCGAAGTCCGGGTGGACCAGTGCACCGGTGGCCCCCGGCCGTCTGGGCATGCCCTTGGAGACCCAAGCCGCGATGGCCTACCTTGATGCCCTCGGTCGCTGGCGTGACGGACGCAAACGCGAACTTGATGAGCTTGACCAGGCAGCGCTCGGCGCTCGGGACGGCGCTCAACTCACCGGGGACATCGCCCTGTCGATGGCCTTGTGGCAAGCAGTGTCAGACCGGTACGAGCTGCTGGTCACGACCTGGAACTCAGGACGCGCAGGCGTTGCGGAACGTGAACGGATGGCCACGCTCATCTGGGGACGGCTGGACGCCACGATCGATCCCAGCTTGCTCGCACGAACCGCCGAAGGAGGGCTCGGCACTACGGGTCAGCCGAGCAGGAGCGCGACCGCGGGTCTCGCGGTTTCCCTGCCTGAAGCGTGCCGTCTCTCTGATGCTCTGCTGTCGCAGCTCCGGGTTCGGTTGGGCCTCGACCCCAGCGGCGCAGCCACCACGGAACAAATCCGCCGGCTGCGCGCCCAGATGGAGCGGATCCGGGAGCAGATAGATCTCGAGCCGGCGGGATCTGCCCAGCAGGCGGCGGCCGAACGGCAGTCGCGGATGGCTCGGCGGCTCAAGGAGATTGCGGACCAGGCCGGCCGAGGAGGCGATGTGGGCGGTGTGCTCGGACCGTTGGAAATCGACGCCGCCACCTTTGAACGGGATCTGATCGTGGCGGCGTCACGACGACGTGACGCCGCTGGGAAGGTCGAGCTGGCGCGTCGCAAGCGAGCTGAGCTGCAGGCTCGGGAGGAGGCCCTCACCGAGCTCGTCCGCCGGTGTGTAGCTGCTGTCCATCCCGCGCCCCACTATGCGGTGCCGGACGTGGACGCATTGGGACCACCCCCCAACACATCGGCGGAGCTGGACGACTACCTCCGCCGGCTCGATCAAGTGGCCCGCGCGATGGCTGTGGCACAGGAGGCCTACGCATCAGCGATGCGCGAACGCGATGAGCTCGCCGGACGGCTGGACGCCTACCATGTGAAGGCAGTGGCGACCGGCGCGGCCGACCAGCCAGAGATTACCCGTGCCTACGTCATGGCCCGGGACGAACTGGACCGCCGACCAGCACGGATGCCAATCGCCGCCCAGTTGGTCAGCCTCTATTCGACGTACATGCAGTTCGCTCCGCGGGAGTCGTGATGACCGCTTGCATGCAGCCCGGGTGCACCGGCACCATCGTGGACGGCTACTGCGACGTCTGCGGCAACCCGCCCAGCGCACCCGTTTTTGCCCCAGCAGGCACCCCCGCAGCGGCGAACAAGTCCGAGATGCCGACGGGAATTCGCGAGGAGGCCCCCGCAGCCCAGCCAGCTGTCGCGACGTCGACAAGAACCCGAGGCTCGAGCCGGCTGGGTTCCACTGCGCTGGGCTCGAGTCGATTGACCGCGGCCGGCTCCAAGATCACAAAACGGGTGCACTCCAGCTCGTTGCGGCTGCGTTCGGCCCGTCTGGGCGCCGGCCTGACCCGGGTGCCGCCGGCGCCGGAGATCGACGCATCCCAGGCGATCATGAAGAACCCGCAGATTCCGGAAGAGAAGCGCTTCTGTCCCAACTGCGGCTCCCCCGTCGGCCGCGCTCGCAACGGGCAGCCAGGTAGAGCGGATGGCTTCTGTCCCAAATGCGGCAATGCGTACTCCTTCACCCCCAAGCTGCGGCCCGGTGAGCTGGTCGCCTCGCAGTATGAGGTCGCCGGCTGCCTGGCGTACGGCGGGCTTGGCTGGATCTATCTCGCTCGGGACAAGAACGTCTCCGACCGCTGGGTTGTCCTCAAGGGGCTGTTGAACACCGGCGACAAGGACGCCCTGACGGTTGCCATCGCGGAACGGCAGTTCCTCGCCCAGGTCGAGCATCCCTTGATCGTGGAGATCTACAACTTCGTCACCCACGGCGACGAGGGCTACACCGTCATGGAGTACGTCGGCGGCACGTCGTTGAAGCAGATCCTGAAGGACCGGATGCGGACGTCGGGAGGGGCGTACGATCCACTGCCGGTCGATCAGGCGCTGGCCTACATCCTCGAGATCCTGCCCGCCTTCACCTACCTTCATGATCTTGGCCTGGTCTATTGCGACTTCAAGCCGGACAACCTGATCCAGGTGGGGGACGCCGTCAAACTGATCGACCTCGGCGGGGTCCGCCGAATCGATGATCAAGAGTCGGCGATCTACGGCACCGTCGGTTATCAGGCGCCCGAGGTGGCGCAGGTGGGCACAACAGTGGCCTCCGACATCTACACCATCGGCAGGACCCTGCTGGTGTTGATGATGGAATTTCGCGGCTATCAGACCAAGTACGTCGCTAGCCTGCCTCCGGTCGATGAGACTCCGCTGTTCGCCGAACACGACTCGCTCTACCGGCTGCTATTGAAGACTTGCGCTCCAGATCCGGCCGACCGGTTCGGGTCGGTAGACGAGCTTCGGGTGCAGCTGCTCGGTGTGCTACGGGAAGTGGTAGCCGAGAGGACCCCTGGCACGGCGCTGACATCCGCAGCTTCAGTCCTTTTCGAGGCGCCAGCAATCACTGGCGACGCGCTGGAATGGCACGAGCTCGCGCCACTACGTCCCGACACGAGCGACCCGCAATACTCGTGGCTGAGCAATGTCTCACTCGACGACCCGGCCGCACGGTTACGCGAACTGCAACACGCGCCGGCCGTGACAGCCGAGGTGCTACTGGCCAGCTGCCACGCCGCGCTTCAACTTGGCAAGCCGGAGCTTGTGGACGAGTTCGTCCGCGCGATGCTCGGTACCGACCCATGGGAGTGGCGGGCGGTCTGGATGAGCGGACTGGCCGGCCTGCAGCGTCGTGACTTCGCCGCTGCTCAAGCCTCGTTCAATGCGGTCTACGGGCAGGTCCCCGGTGAGCTTGCGCCCAAGCTGGCGCTGGCGCTGGCCTGTGAGCGCGGAGGTGAAGATGTCATCGCGGAGTCCCTCTACCGGACCTGCGCCAGCACAGACGCCAACTACGTGGCGCCGGCGGCGTTCGGCATGGCAAGAATCCGGGCCGCCCGGCACGATGTCACCGGCGCAGTAGCCGCACTCGATCTCGTGCCGTCCACCAGTCGGGCCTTCCCCGAAGCGCGGCGGCTCCGTGCGATCCATCTGTACGAATCAGATGCTGGGCTACCCGCACTCGCCAAGGCGATGGAGAGCGTCAACGGCGTTCGCCTCGATCCTCGCGAGCAGGCCGAGTTGACAGCGGAAATTCTTCGGCGGGCACTGGCCGAGGTAGATCGAAGCGGGCCGAAGCACAACGTTCAGCTCGGCCCGTACCGCGCGACTGACGACTCACTGCGGGATGGATTGGAAGCAACCTATCGAACGATGGCCGGGGTGGAGTCCGACGAGGCCCGTCGCTACGAGCTGGTCGACCTCGCCAATGCCGTGCGAAGGTGGACACTGCGATGACCGACCCTGCCATTGCCGCGCGCGGGAAAACGACGCCGACATGTCCCAACTGCGGCAATCCAGTCTCGCCCAGCGCGAGCTTCTGTGAAGCATGCGGCACCGCCCTGACACCGACCGCGGCCGAGGATGGATCGGAAAAGCGTCCCACCCAGCTAGAGTCGCCGATCACCTTGTCCAGGCCGATCGAGGCCAGCACTCTGGAGACCGATCCGCCCGACGGCTTCGACAAGACGTTGGTGGTTGCCCGGCCATGTGCCAACTGCGGGGGTGAAATCGGGTCCGATGGCTACTGCATGACCTGCGGAACCAAAGCGCCCACCGAACGTGATCACTACACCGAGCATCCGGCCAGCTGGGTCGCCGCCTGCTGTGACAAAGGGATCCGCCATTTCCGCAACGAGGATGCCACCGCTGTCGCCGCGGACCCCGACGGTGGCGGCCGCGCCGTGCTGGTCGTGTGCGACGGAGTATCGACATCCGTGGACTCCGATATCGCCAGTCTGGCAGCAGCCCGCGCCGCCCGCGACGTCTTGATGGCTCACCGACCAGCCGGTATCGGCGTACCGGCAAGTCGGGCTGCGGCGATCGCCACCGCTCTGGAAGCGGCCGCCGCCACGGCGAACGCCGCGGTGATCGATCAAACGGCGAAGGACAGCAACAGCGCAGCGTCATGCACGTTCGCCGCCGCGGTCGTCGAGAACGACCTCATTGTCTTCGGCAATGTTGGCGACAGTCGCGTGTATTGGATTCCCGACCGCGGCAGCCCCGCAGTGCCCCAAGAGCTCAGCTTGGACGACTCGGTAGCGCAGGCGCGGATAGCTATGGGTGTCGCCCGTGACGAGGCGGAGAACGGGCCGCAAGCGCACGCCATCACCAAGTGGCTAGGCCGGGACACACCCGACTTCGTCCCTCGTACGGGCTCGATCGATGCCACCGGGCCGGGCTGGTTGGTGGTGTGCTCGGATGGTCTGTGGAACTACGTCTCTGAAGCTTCCAGTCTGCAAAACCTCATTGCCGACCTCAGCACAGCCGACGCCGATCCACTCGCGATGAGCTCAGCCCTGGTCGGCTGGGCGAACGATCAGGGTGGCAAGGACAACATCTCGGTCGCCCTGGCCCGCCTTAATGCACCCTGAGGCAGTCGAAGGGCCGACAGGCATACTGAGGCGGACTACTGAGAAAGAGGAATTGATCATGGCCGAGTTCAGCGCGACCGTCTACCAGAACGAGTTCCTGCCCGATGGGGGCACGGACGTGAACGCCATTGTCACGATCACCTGCTCGGGCGCTGGAGCGGCAGGGCAGACCGGCGCCGGCGACGCGGGCGAGATCATCATCGTGGACACGTCCGGTTCGATGGGACGGATGAAATTGGAAGCGGCAAAATTGGCCGCCTCGGCCGCTGTCGACCAGATTCTCGACGGAACGTGGTTCGCGGTGGTGGCCGGCACCCATCAGGCCTATCTGGCGTATCCACCAGTACGCACCGGCACCGGAATGGTTCGCATGGATGCCCGTATGCGTTTCGATGCCCACCAAGCCATCAGCATGTTCCGTTCCGACGGCGGCACGGCGATGGGCACCTGGCTGACCCTGGCCGGCCGGCTGTTCGACTCCGTGCCGATGCTGGCCCAGCGCCATGCCATTTTGCTGACCGACGGAGAGAACCACAACGAAACCGCCGAGCAGCTGACCACCGCGATCCGCGGCGTCACCGGCAAGTTCCAGTGTGACTGCCGCGGTGTCGGAGTGGACTGGCAGGTCGCGGAAGTACGTCGGATCGCCCAGGCGCTGCTCGGCACGGTCGACATCATTCCCAGTCCCGATCAGATGGGGCAGGTCTTCGCAGAGCTGATGCAACAGTCGATGAGCCGAGGGGTTGCCAACGCGCAGCTCCGGGTGTGGGCGCCCCAAGGCGCCCAGGTGCTGTTCGTGCGACAGGTCTCGCCGACCGTGGAAGATCTGACGGAACGCAGGGTGGAGGTGAACCCGCTCACCGGCGGATATCCCACCGGCTCCTGGGGCGATGAGTCGCGGGATTACCACGTGAGTGTCCGACTGTCCGCCAAGGGGATCGGCCAAGAACAGCTCGCCGCACGGGTTCAGCTGGCTATCGGTGATCAGATGGTGGCCCAGGGACTGGTCAAGGCCAAGTGGTCCGACGACGACCAACTGACCACACGAATCAACCCTGAGGTGGCTCATTACACCGGACAGACCGAGCTCGCGCAGGCCATTCAGGACGGCCTCGCCGCAAAGGCGGCCGGGGACGAGGACACCGCTACCATGAAGCTCGGACGAGCCGTCCAGCTCGCCGCGGAGACGGGCAATGACGAGGCCACGGCCAAGCTGCGCAAAGTCGTCGACATCGACAATGTGGAGAGCGGGACCGTACGGCTGAAGCGCACAGTCGACAAAGCCGACGAGATGGCCCTGGATACCGCGTCGACCAAGACCACCCGAGTTCGCAGCTGAGCGTGGGCGCCAACGCCCAGGACAGGACACCTCGATGACAGCAGTGTGCCCGGCCGGACACACGTCACAGTCCGACGACTACTGCGACGTCTGCGGAATGCCTATCGAGGCAAGCCCGTCGACGGCCGAAGCGGAGACGCCTCCACCCCCGACGGAAGCCCCCGCGCAGGCGCCCGCGCAGACCAGCCGGCCAGCCCAGAATTGTCCCAACTGCGGAACCCCCAATGTCGCCGATGCGCTGTTCTGCGAGGCCTGCGGTTATGACTTCACCACCGGGACCATGCCTCGGCCGGTCGAATCACCCGATGACCAGCGCGCTACCAGCTCTCCCGAGGCAGATCAACAATCCGCTGCTCCGGAAGCACCAGCGCCAGGATCGTTCGACTGGGTGGCCGAAGTCTGGATCGACCCTGAGTGGTACGAGGCACAGGAAAGCCCGGATCCCTTGCCATCGGCCGGTCTCCCGGAAATCGTGCCACTGCGGGCCACCTCGGTGCTGGTCGGGCGCACGTCGAAGAGCCGCAACATCCATCCAGAGATCGATTGCGACCCCGACAGCGGCGTTAGCCGGCGCCAGTGCCAGCTGACCACCGATGGGACACGCTGGTGGGTGGAAGACCTCGACTCGGCCAACGGCACGTTTGTCGGTTCAGCCGCAGGAGGGATGCCAACAGACCCCATTCCAGTCGGCGTCAAGCGCGAGCTGACGGCCGACGAGCGGGTCTATGTCGGCGCCTGGACGCGCCTGGTCATCCGCCCGGCCACTGACGAAGAAAAGTCACCTGGTTAGCTGGTCAGGTTGGTCGCTTGGCACGCCATTCGCAGGAGGAATCCGTGGAGATCAAGGTCGGTATCCAGCACGTCAACCGCGAGATCGTGGTGGAGACCACGGACTCGGCCGCCAATGTGCAGAAGGCGTTCGAGGACGCGATGGACGGCAACGGCTCGGGCGTTCTCACTTTGACTGACGAGCACGGCCGCAAGGTCCTCATCCCGGCCGATCGAATCGCCTACGTCGACATCGGGGAAGAGAACGCCCGCCGCGTCGGCTTCGGTGGTGTTTAGTTTGTTCGCTCGCGCGATCGCACGAGCGAAGTGATCAGGACCGTTCGCGAGCGTCGCTAGATCGCGCGGCCCTGTCTGGACGAACAAGCGAGCGCGACATGCTTTTCGTCGCGCGAGCGAGTGAGGAAGACAGGGTCTTCAGAGCGCGATCGCGCGAGCGAACAGGGACCGTTCGCGAGCGTCGCTAGATCGCGCGGCCCTGTCTGGACGAACAAGCGAGCGCGACATGCTTTTCGTCGCGCGAGCGAGTGAGGAAGACAGGGTCTTCAGAGCGCGATCGCGCGAGCGAACAGATCAGGACTGCAGGCCGAGGGTGGACATGCGTCGGGCGTGGTTCTCGACGAGTCGGGTGAACATCCGGCTGATCGCCGCCAGATCCATGCCCGGGCGGTCGACTGTTCCAGTGAGCAGGCTGGTCAGCGCGTCGCGGTTGGCGGCAACGCGTTGGGCTTGGCTCAACGCCTCGCCGACCAGCCGGCGTCCCCATAGCGCGAGGCGTCCAGCCACTTTGGCATCGGCACCTATCGCGGCCCGTACCTTTTCGACGACGAAGTCTCCGTGACCGGCGTCCGCCAGCACCTCGTGCACCAGGCTGCGAGTATCGGCGTCCACGAAGGCTGCTACCTCGCGATAGAAGTCGGCGGCGAAGCCGTCCCCGACGTAGGCCTTCAGCAACCCTTCGAGCCAGTCTTTGGGCTTGGTATACGAGTGGTACGCATCGAAGGCCGGGTGAAAAGGGCTCATCGCGTCCATCACGTCAACGCCGTAGCGAGAGAGGTGGGTACGGACCCGCTCGAAGTGGGCGACTTGGCGCGCAGCCATGGTGGCCAAGTGCACCTTGTCAGCCAGCTCAGGTGCCATCCGGCCGTCCTCAGCCAGCCGCTCAAAAGCGGTGAGCGCGCCGTAGGCGAGGATGCCGAGGAGGTCCACCGCACCCTCCCGATAGGCCAAGTCGTCGGCCCACAGCTCCGCTGGCTTGATCGACTCCTCGCTCATGGGCGCAGCCTAACGGCCCTCAAGATGAGCTGATTGGTACGCGCGTGAGCTGAGCCCAGCGCTCATCGGCGCAGACTTCGGGACGCAAATGCCGTTAGACTACGGAGAATTCGCGGCGCGGGCTTGGGGGGCAACGTCGCGCAGGTGGCGGTAAATGCGCCTTCAGCACCCGCTGCGGCTACGAGATCACGCAATCAAAGGCACGATTCTGAGCGAAGAAACCCAGGCGGCCGATCGCAAGACATTCAGCGATCTTGGGGTCCTGCCATCTATCGTCGATGCACTCTCCCGATCGGAGATCGTCCATCCGTTCCCGATTCAAGCAATGGCGATTCCGATCGCGCTGACCGGCACGGACATGATCGGCCAGGCCCGTACGGGAACGGGCAAGACTCTCGCGTTCGGAATCACCATCCTGCAGCGCATCGTCATACCCGGTGAACGGGACTTCGCTCAGCTTGCGCGACCGGGAGCGCCGCAGGCTCTGGTCGTGACCCCCACGCGGGAGTTGGCGCTGCAGGTGAGTGCCGACCTTGCCGCCGCGTCGGCCGAGCGTGCGGCCCGGATCGTGACGGTCTACGGCGGCGTCGGCTATGACACCCAACTCGACACCCTGCGCGAGGGCGTTGAGATCGTCGTGGGCACACCTGGTCGGCTACTTGATCTTGCCGACCGCGGCTCGCTGGATCTCAGTCAGATCAAGGTCCTGGTGTTGGACGAGGCCGACGAGATGCTCGACCTTGGTTTCCTGCCCGATGTGGAGCGAATTCTCAGCAAGACGCCTGAGCTGCGCCAGACGATGCTGTTTTCGGCGACCATGCCGGCCGCAATCGTGACATTGGCGCGCCGTCACCTCCGGCACCCGGTCAACATCACGGCGGAATCGCCCTCCGAAACGACGATGGTGCCGACCACCGCGCAGTTCGTCTATCAGGCGCACGATCTCGACAAACCAGAAGTGGTAGCTCGAATCCTGCAGGCGGAGAACCGCCGCCGAGTAATGATCTTCTGCCGGACCAAACGCTCCGCGCAGCGAGTGGCCGACGATCTGGTCGATCGTGGTTTTGCCGCCGCCACTATCCACGGGGACCTCTCGCAGGTGTTGCGCGAAAAGGCGCTGAAACGGTTCCGGGAGGGACGAGACGACGTGCTGGTGGCGACCGATGTCGCCGCTCGCGGCATCGACGTCGAGGGAGTTACCCACGTGATCAACTACGAGTGTCCGGAGGATGACAAGAACTACGTTCACCGGATCGGCCGGACCGGCCGGGCAGGTGCTTCGGGAGTCGCGATCACTTTCGTGGACTGGGCCGATCAGACCCGCTGGAAGGTGATCAACAACACCCTCGGCCTACCGTTCGAGCAACCGCAGGAGACCTACTCAACCTCGCCGCACCTGTACCACGATCTCGGCATCGATCCGGGAGCAAAGGGTCGCATCGCACCGCCGCGTTCGAAACCGGCCGAACCGCCGCCTCAACCGCGTGAGCGGCCGGCGCGACGCTCACGCACGCGGCAACGATTGCGCAATGGGATTCCGGTGGCCCGCGACGAGAATGCCAATCCGGATCCGACAGTGGAGCTTACCGTCCCTTCCGCCGAGGCTGCCGATGCAGAGCCTGCTCCGCGGCGTCGGCGACGCCGACGCGACCGCCGGTCGGCATCGGAGGCCTAGCACCTCGCCTCTGGGCAGGTCTGCATCCGCGCGCCATCCGTGCAAGACCAATGAGGGAAGGGCGTCAGCGGGCCAAGCCGAGGGGACGGGCTATCACGACCAGGTTACGGTCGTATCCGCCCCGGTCCGGATGGTAGCTGCCCGTACAGGTGATCAAGACCAGGCGATGATCACCGGTCTGGCCGAACGCTGACGATCGCCTTCGTGATCTTGTCGACCACCTCCATCCTGGTGATGGTCGCGGACGCGATGCACGTGCCTAGCGCCGGAGGCGCGGAGGATGACGTGCCTAGCGCCGGAGGCGCGGAGGATGACGTGCCTAGCGCCGAAGGCGCTGAACGATCTCCTGGTAGACCTCCGGAGCAGTGGTGTTGCAGCCAAGATCATGATCGAGCTTGCCGGTGCCGTGGTAGTCGCTGGACCCGGTCGCCAGCAATCCCAGCTCGGTGGCCAGCGTGCGCAGCAGAGCCCGGGTGTGCTCGTCGTGATCTTGGTGGTCAACCTCCACACCGTCGAGGGCATGGTCGACGGCAAGTGCCCTCAGCGCGGCCGGGGGCAGCACGTGCTCGCGGTCACGCCCCCACGGGTGACCGATGACCGCCACACCCCCCGCAGCGTGCACCAGCTCGATGCCGCGCTCCAGCTCGATCGCGTAGCGCTGCACATGTGCCGGGCCCCCCTCGGCCAAGTATCGTTCGAAGGCCTCCTCCCGGTCACGGACGTGACCAGCCCTGATCATCGCGTCGGCGATATGCGGCCGACCGACCGACGGCGAGTCTCGCACCTGCGCCATCACCTCGGCCTCACTCACGGGAACCCCCAGCTCGGCCAGCTTCGTCAAGACACCGGCCAAACGACCCTTGCGGCCGCCACGCACCCGCGCCATCTCGCGGGCGAGGTCGGTATTCGACGGATCCGCGCCATAGGCCAGCAGATGCACGCTGTAGCCGCGCCTCGAGCAGGACAATTCCATGCCGCGGAGCAGCTGCACACCGATCCGCTCCCCTTCGGCTACGGCAGCATCCAGACCGTCGAAGGTGTCATGATCAGTCAGCGCGACCACATCGAGGCCGGCGGCTGATGCCTTGCGGACGAGCTCCTCCGGTGTGTCAGTGCCGTCCGACACCGACGAGTGCGTGTGCAGATCGATCCGCATGTCACACAGGTATCACGTGGCCGATCGGCGCGTCACCCGCTGGGGTTGGACAGCAGGCCGCGGACGATCCGCAGGCCCACCGACATCCGCGCCAGATCCGCCCGCCCCGCGCAGATGGAGCGCAAGGTCTTGACCGCCTCGTGGACGCTCGGCGTCTGCCGCTCCCAGGCGGCGACCAACTCTTTGGCGCCGTGGCCGACTTCGCCGTTCAGCGCCTCGGCTGTGAGCTGCGCATGAGCGGCATGAAGATCGTCTCGGAGCGCTGCGCGAGCCATCGTCTGCCATCGATCGTCTCGAGGTAGTTCGACGATCCGCGACAGCAGCCGATCCAGACCGAGCCGCTGGCCCAGGGTGAAATGCACCTCGGCGACTGACACCGGGTCACGTCCCTCCCGTTCCGCGGTCTGGACGATCGCGAGCGCCGCGGACGCCGGTGGCAGAGCCGCCGTGACGGTAGCCAGATCGTCCGGCACGCCAGCGCTGCGGTAGCTCTGCAACCGTCTGTCCAACGCGTCATGATCGCGACCCTGGAGTACGGTCGGCAGCGCCTGCTGCACCTGTTGGACACCGCTGGTCATCTGCTCGACCGCGGCCGAGATGCCGAGTGGCAGCGAATGGTTGTTGATCAGCCAGCGAGTGGCCCGTTCGACGAGGGTCCGCACCTCCATCCGCAGTATCGTCTGCATCTGGGCATCGACGCGATGATCAAGATCGCGAATAGCCTTGTCGTGCTGGTCAGCGCCGAATATGGTCCGGGCCGCAATCTGCGCTCGAATGATGTCCGCCGACGATGCACCGGTCTCCGAGGAAAGCCGGTGGAAGCAGGTGATGCCCGAGGCGTCAACGAACTGGTTGACCACGACTGTGGCAATGATCTCCCGGTGTAGGCGGTGCGCCGTCATGACCGCGGCGTACCGCTCGCGCATGGCAGTTGGGAAGTAGGTGATCAACCGATCAGTGAGATAAGGATCATCAGGCAGATCCGAGCCGAGGATCTCGTCCTCCAGCACGATCTTGGTATAGGCCATCAGGGTGGCCAGCTCGGGTGAGGTCAGTCCGCGGTTCTTGCTTCGCCGGATATCCATCTCATCCGTGGAGGGCAACGCCTCCAACTCGCGGTTGAGCAACCTCGGAGTGGGCGAGCCGCTCCATCCAGTCCTCGTGGACGCCGGCCATCGATGCAGACTGATAGACGCTGTTCGCCAGTGCGAGGTTTTGGTCGTAGTTATGGGCTAGTACCAGATCAGCCACCTCGTCCGTCATCGACGCGAGAAACGCGTCCCGGTCCCGCTGAGACAGCCGGCCCGCCGCCACCTCATTCGACAACAGGATCTTGATGTTCACCTCGTGGTCCGACGTGTCAACCCCGGCCGAATTGTCGATGAAATCGGTGTTGATGCGGCCACCGCGGGCTGCGTACTCGACTCTGCCGCGTTGCGTGAACCCCAGATTTCCGCCTTCACCGACGCAGCGCACCCGTAGCTCACAGCCGTCCACGCGCAGGCCGTCGTTGGCCTTGTCGCCGACGTCAGCGTGGCTTTCGGTGATTGCCTTGACGTAGGTGCCGATGCCGCCGTTCCACATCAGGTCGACCGGAGCCTTCAGGCACGCGTTGATCAACTCGGCTGGAGTCAGCGACTCGACGGCCGCTGGGATGCCAAGAGCCCTGTGCATTGGGGTCGTGATCTGTATCGACTTCGCCGCCCGCGGAAACACTCCGCCACCATCGGAGATCAGCGCGGTGTCGTAGTCCGCCCAGCTCGATCTTGGGAGGGCGAAGAGCCTGGCGCGCTCTTGCCAGCTGATGGCGACATCTGGAGTGGGGTCGACGAAGACATGCCGATGGTCGAAGGCCGCAATGAGCTTGAGGTGTTTGCTCAGCAGCATCCCGTTGCCGAACACATCGCCGCTCATGTCACCGATCCCCACGCAGGTGACCTCCTCGGCCTGGCAGTCGACGCCCATCTCCCGGAAGTGCCGTCGTACCGACTCCCAGGCGCCTTTGGCGGTGATGCCCATCGCCTTGTGGTCGTATCCGGCGGAGCCGCCGGAGGCGAAGGCATCGCCCAACCAGAAGCCCGAGGAGACGGCGATCGAGTTCGCGATGTCGGAGAACGTGGCGGTGCCTTTGTCCGCCGCCACCACCAGATAAGGATCATCGGCGTCGTACCGAATGACGTCCGGCGGGGCAACGACCTCGCCCGCGACCAGGTTGTCGGTCAGATCGAGCAGGCTGCCGATGAATAGCGAGTAACAGGCCTGCCCCTCTTTCAGCCAAGCCTCACGATCGACCGCGGGATCGGGCAGCTGCCTGGCGTAGAAGCCACCTTTGGCCCCGACCGGCACGATCACCGTGTTCTTGACCATCTGGGCCTTGACCAGGCCCAGCACCTCGGTCCGGAAATCCTCCGCTCGGTCCGACCACCGCAACCCGCCCCGGGCCACAGGACCGAAGCGCAGATGGACACCCTCGACCCGCGGCGAGTAGACGAAGATTTCGAAGGCCGGCCGCGGTTCCGGCAGCTCGGGGATTTGTCGCGGCAGGAGCTTGAACGCCAGCGTCGGGCGGCCCGACTGGTAGGCGTTGGTCCTCACCATGGCCGAGATCACCGCCAGGTAGGAGCGCACGATACGGTCATGATCGAGGCTGGCCACGTCGTTCAACGCGATCTTGATCTTGTCCGTCAGCTCCGTCGCCTTTGCCTTGCGATCCTCGACATTCAGCTTTGGGACAGGATCGAAGCGGGTCTCGAACAGCGTGACCAGCTGCCGGGCCAGGTCGACGTTCGCGCTCAGGGCTGACGCAAGATAGGCCTGGCTGTACGTGGTTCCGGTCTGTCGGAGGTACCGGCCGATGGCACGCAGAAGCGTCACCTGTTGCCACCTGAGGTCCGCCCGCATGACCAGTGCATGGAAGCCATCGGGCTCGCTGAGGCCCGCATAAGACGCCGAGAATGCATCCATGAACTTCTGCCGGGCCGCTATCGGCCATCGTGAAGCGACCGCCGCGCGCCCCCCGGAAACAGTGATCCCGAAGTCGTAGATGAAGGCGCGCTGATCACCGCCCAACACCAGCTCGTACGGGCGCTCGTCGATGACGTCGACCCCGAGCAATGACAAGTGCGGCAAGATCTGCGACAACGAGATCGGAGTGTCCCAGCGGAAGATCTTCAACCGGAGGTCCGCCTCGTCGTCGGTCCGGTCCGGGACGTACATGACCATGCTCTTACGGGCCGGCACGACCTCGTCCGTTCCGGCGGAGGAATCACTCCGCAACGCAACCAGCGCGACGAGGTCCTGCACCCCTTGCCGAGCCGAGAAGTCTTCCTTGTAGCCCTCGGGAAGAGCGCCTACCAAGTTCGAAAGCTCGTCCGGTGTTGTGCCCTCCAGCGCGGTCGGCCAGGTCGCAAGCACATCGGCGAACTCGTCGTCCCAGGAGCGAGTTGCGAGCGTCAGCTCCCGCTCCAGCGCATGAACCTCGACTTCACCCATTGATTGGCCCATAGGCATCCGCACCACGAAGTGCAATCGAGCGAGCACCGATTCTGAAACTCGAGGCGTGTAGTCGATCGAGGCTCCACCGAGCCTGGTGAGCAGCAGTACCTCCATCCGTTTGCGAACCGCGGTGGTGTAACGATCGCGCGGAAGATAGACCAAGCAGGATAGATAACGTCCGTACGGTTCCCGCCGGACAAACATCCGCACTTGGCGGCGTTCCTTGAGGTGGGCGACCTTCTCCACCACGGGAGCGAGCTCGTCGATCGATGCCTGGAACAACTCGTCGCGGGGATAGGTGTCGAGGACGTCCATGATCGCCTTGCCGCCATGACTGCTCGGCGCATAGCCCGAGCGTCGCAGCACCTCGGCCGCCTTCTGCCGCAGGACGGGGACCCGCGGCACCGATTCGGAGTAGGCCGAGGAGGCGAACAGCCCCAGGAATCGGCGTTCGCCATCCACCTGGCCATCCGCGGAGAAGGTCCGGATTCCGATGTAGTCCAGGTACGACGGCCGGTGCACCCGGGACTTCTCGTTGTCCTTGGTGATGATCATCAATTCCGGTGACCTGCCGGGACTCGGCAAGGCATGGAAGGCTCCGGCCCGATCGGTGTCGGCCCGCAGGATGCCGAGACCGCTCGACGCCACCGGCTCGAACCGGGTGGCCTGACTCTCGCGCACGAGGCGGTACTGCCGGTAGCCGAGGAAGGTGAAGTGGTTGTCATCAAGCCACTCCAGCAGCTCGGTGGCGAGCTCCGCCTCGTCTTGGTGACCGTCTGCCGCCGCGGCGCCCCGGAGCATGGCGACCGTCTCCGCTGACCGCGTGCGCATGCGCGACCAGTCCTGAACCACCTCTTCGACGAGCCGCAACACCTCGAGCAGCCCGCGTTCGAGATCGGCGAGAAGGTTTTGTGGGTGTTCTGGCCGAGACGGCGGAAGGACCTCCAGATGCATCCAGGATTCGGAGACGACCTCTGGATCGTTACCGGCCTCGCTCGCCCCGACAATGCCTCGCAACGTACCGCCGACATCACGGCGAACCAGAAACTGCGGGTGATAGACCTCGCGGATGCTCCACCCTTGCCGGAGCACCTCCATCGTCACCGAGTCGACCAGGAACGGCCTGTCATCGGTGACGATCTGGACGACCGTCGCGCCCCCGGCGGTCCAGCCGTCCCTCGACTGACTTGGGCTCCGGATCGCCACGGTGGCCCGTGCTGCTGGTCGGTGCATGGCCAGCCGATAGTGACTTTCCACCAGCCCCAGCAGGTCCTCGACACTACGTTCGTCTACGTCCATCGCGTCGACGTGGCGGAAGTAATGCGACAGGAAGATCGCCGCCGCCTGCGGCTGCTGGCCAAGCTGGGACGTCATCGATGCCCCGCGGGCCGCCACTTGAGCGATCTTCTCCGTCTTCTCCTGTTCGAGCTCCACCTCGAATGTGGTCACGTTTTGCGTCCGATCCTGTGCCCCCGCACTGCGCTGTACGGCTAGATCGACCATAGCCCTCCGGCGGTGATCCGGAGCCTGTCCGTAGTCGAGCCGGGTTCTGCAGAGCCGAGATTGTGGGCGAGGTCACCGATAGCTTTGCCTTGACTGCCGCGCTGCGGCGCGGCAGATCCGGCCCTACGGCTGAAGGGGCAGTTGATCGTTGGCTGTGGTAGCAGCCAGCAGACGCCGGGCTCGGCGTCCCAGATCACTGAGGTCCACTCGGCCGGCCTCAGCGGCAGCGGCCAACCGCGAGGCCAGATCCACCGCCTCTTCAAGCAGAGGTGCATCCGCCGCCGCATCCTGACCCATGTCGCGCAGGATCGTCACTTCGGTACGGGAGGCGATGATCGGTTCGAGGACGCCCTCCACCCAGACCTTGGTCCGGTGGCCGTCGCCACGGGCGTCTCCGAGAAGCGGTTCGAGCGCGAAGATGCGGTCAGCACGGACGAACTTGCCGAAGCCCAGGGAGATCATCCGCGATTCGGTGGGCATGCCCCTATCTTTCCAGGGTTGCCCCGCCACGTCATTCCTGCCGCGGGTCCATGCCGATGCCATGATGTGCGACATGGACATTTCGGCTCAGCTGGATTTCGCCGCGTCCCCTGACCGGGTGTTCGACATGGTGACCGATCAGGCGTACTTGGAAGAGGTGTGCGTCGCATCCGAGTCCATCAGCTACGACGCTTCGGTGTCCGGCTCGGCCACCCACAGCTCGCGTACGCTACCGGCTCCGGCGTCTGCCGCTCGATTCACTGGAAGCCAGCTCACGGTGATAGAGGACGTGACCTGGGGCGCTCCGTCGAGCGACGGGTCACGTACGGCCGACCTCACCATGACTGTGTTGGGACAGCCGGTGACTCTTCGAGGGCAGCTTGATATGTCACCGGGAGGCCGGGGAACGATCGTTGCACTCGACGGTGAGCTGAAGGTCGCGATCCCGCTGCTGGGCAGGAAGCTGGAGGAGTCCTCCGCTCCGGCGGTGCTGGCCGGCTTTCGAACCCAGCAGCGGGTCGGTGATCAGTGGTTATCCCGGTGAGCGAAGAACTCCCCCAGGCCGACTGCGTGAATCTCGCAGCCACCCGAGACGATTTCTGCTCCGATTCCGAGATTCGATAGCGGCTTCGCGACCCCTCAGGCCTCGATCGTCCGCTTCGAGTCGACCGACTCGACGGAGATCTTGCGCGGCTTGGCCCGTTCGGCTACCGGAATCTCGAGCTTCAGCACGCCGTCGGCGTAGCTAGCGGTGATCTTGTCGAGGTCGAGGTTGTCCCCAAGAATCAGCTGGCGACTGAACAGACCCCTTGGCCGCTCCGCGGCGATCTGCTCGCCGGACAGCTCCTGCGTCGGCCGCTCAGCCCGCACGGTCAACACGTTGCGCTCAACGTCCAGATCGATGGAATCGGCTTGCACGCCGGGCAGATCGAACTCCAGGCGGAAGACCTCACCGTCACGCCAGGCGTCCATCGGCATGAACGCCGGGCGTGCTGACGTGCCGAACACCTGCTGGGTCAGCCGGTCGAGTTCACGGAACGGGTCAGTGCGCATCAACATCGTAGCCTCACCTCCGATAGTCTGATAGGAAGTCGATGCACTTGCCATCTCTTATCTATGGTGGCTCTTATAGATTATCGGGTGCTAGCATAAGGGTCAAGTTCAAGATTCGACAGAGGTGAAATGTCGTGGCGTCACACGTGCCTGACTCAACGGCCGGTGTCTACGGCATCTCCGTCGCCGCCGATCTGGTCGGGACCGGCGTGCAGAACCTCCGCGCCTACGAGAAGGCCGGCCTGGTTGAACCTCGTCGTACGTCTGGCGGCACTCGGCTCTACAGCACCGACGACATCGCGCGCATGCGGAGGATCGCCGACCTGGTGGCCGACGGCCTCAATCTCAACGCGATCGCGATGGTGCTCGACCTGCAGGACACGAATGAGCGGCTGCGTCGCGAGAACGCGAGGTTCCGGTCGGACTCGCGCAAACCGTGATCAACTCTGATCCCGCTTTCGGAACTCCTTGAGCGGAACCAAAGTCCCAAGCCAGCCGAAGATGCAAGCCACCGAATCGAGTTAGCCAGTCGCCTTCGTCTGCTCCGCTTGCTCCCGGCGCTTCTTCGCCGCCTCAACCGAGGCCCGCAAGGCAGCAACGAGGTCGACGACTTCCGCCTCCTTGGGTGCTTCTGGTTGCTCGGCCAACGGGATGCCCTCGGCTTTGCTCTGCACCAGCGTCTCCAACGCCTCGCGGTAGGAGTCGGTGAACTCCTCGGGCTTGAAGTCGCCGGCCAGGGCATCGATGAAGGACTGCGCCATGGTCACCTCGGCATCGGAAACCTTCACGTCGGCCGGCGGTGCCGCGAACGAGCCATCCCGCAGCTCGTCCGGCCAGAGCATGGTGTGCATCAACAACACACCGTCCTTCGGCCGCAGCAACGCCAACGCCTCGCGCGAGCGAAGTGCTACTTTGACGACCGCACTCTGGCCGCTCTTTGTGAGGGCGTCACGCAGCAGCACGTACGGCTTCACGCCGGGGCCGTCGGCCTGCAAGAAGTAGGTCTTGTCGAAGTACGTCGGATCGACGTCGTCCTCGGTCACGAACTGGACCACTTCGACCGCCTTGGTGGTCGCCAACGGGAGCGAGTCGAAATCCTCCTTCTCCAAGATCACCATGCGGCCGTCGGGCATCTCGTAGCCCTTGGCGATCTCGGCGAACGGAATCTCGTTGCCGCACTTCTCGCACACCCGCTTGTACTTGATGCGGCCACCATCCTCGGGGTGGACCTGGCGAAAACTGATGTCCTTCTCCTCGGTGGCC
Organism: uncultured Actinomycetota bacterium; assembly: GCA_963754965.1. Lineage (GTDB taxonomy): Bacteria > Actinomycetota > Actinomycetes > Propionibacteriales > Propionibacteriaceae > Microlunatus. The sequence goes on along the minus strand of CAVWIA010000004.1, from coordinate 64,235 downwards.
GAGAAGAGCTTCACCGGAATCGTGACCAGTCCGAAGGAGATGGCGCCCTTCCAGATTGACCGTGGCATGAGGCTAGTCTGCCCGATTCGCGGCAACTTCCGTCGGATCAGCGGTCTGCCCAAGGTGATCCAGCTCCTCGGGTGCGAACCACAGCAGGTCATGGCCGTCCAGCAATTCGCCGACCTCCGGCAGCTGCCATGGCCGCGGCTACCGTCACCTCTCCCGCTGCTTCCGCGACTGCCAGCCGCGCCTTCTTCGCACGCTTCGGCGGCCCCGGGCTCATCGACGAACAGGGCCCGCACCTGCGCCCAGGAAAGGGAAGAAACCGTCACCTCACCGGACGGATCCTCCAGGCCAGTGATCTGGGCCGGCTCGACGTCCGCTGCGAGTACCAATCGGGTGGACTCAGATCCGACGCCTAGAGCCAGCACTCCTGCATTGCTGAGGGCAGCGAACTCCGCCTCGTCGGTGGTGATCTGCGGTTCGAGAGCACGCAGCAGTGCGGGCGTCACCGCAGCAGCCACGACACGGGCCTGGATCAACACCGCGGCGCACCTCCTTCGCCTGCTCCAGTGCTGGCGGGAATGAACGCAAGCTGCCCCATCTATCCCTCGGCTCGGCCGTCTCGTTCACGGCCATGTGAGCCCTGACCGGTGGCAGGACGCCGACCAATCCGCCGGGCCGCTTGCTGCTTGGATGCGGCCTTCGTTCTCGGCGGCACGTCGAGCCGCCGGACTGGCCTTGCGGGTGGGCTGGCGCAGACTGGCCGCCGCAACGGTGGTGTCGAGTAGCTCTTGCACGGCGTCCTTCAGGCATTGAGTCAACACATCCAGGTCTCGGATGGCATAGCGGTCCCCGGTCAGGCCGATAAAAACCTCTCCGTCGTAGGACGTCACTCCGATGGTCAGTGGATGAGCCGCCGACAGCGGCAGCAGCGCGTAACTGGCCATCATCCGAGCGCCGGCTGCGTACAGCGGTACCTGAGGTCCGGGAACGTTGGTGATCAGAATGTCGTGTTGCTTCCGCATCACCTCGGCGGAGACCCGTACGCCCAATGCGTGCAGTGTCGACGGTGCGAATCCGGCGATGTCAGACAGCGATCGCGCTCCGACAGCCCTGCCGCTTTCCTTGTGCGCCACGGTGGCGTAAGCCACCTGGTGCAGTCGCATCAGCGCATTGGGTTCCCCGATCGGCAGACTCTGCAAGTGCGGTGCGACTTGACTGCCGAGGGAAGTGGGTTCACCGTCGTCTTCCGTCACGCTCATGGGGACGAGTGAGGTCAGCGTACTGCTCGAACTGACTGATTCGCCTCGGGTCAGCAGCCAGGACCGCAGGCCGCCAGTGATTGCGGCGAGCACGACATCGTTGACGGTGTGGTGGTGCTCCTGACGGATGGCCTTCAGTTGAGCCAGCGGCACCTGAAGCAGGGCGACCCGACGCTGCTCGGACACCTCACCGGCCAGGGGCGAATTGGACGCCGGACGCCGACCACGGAGTGCATCTCCGGCCAGCTCACCAAGAGCGCCGCCGATTCCGCCCACGGCCTCCCCGATCGCCATTGCCATTCCCAATGCGCTGGTGACGGCGTCCCGCAGGTTCTCGATTGCCTTGGCCGGATCCTTGAGCGCTTTCCCACAGCGCCCCTGCGACCAGATCCAGCGACCCGGGTTCGGGTCGCGGTTGCCATGCTGTGGACGGGGTCAATGGCGGCCGACGGTCAGTGTCCAGCAGCACCTGTCCCGAGGTCCACCCCGTCGATTCCATCGACGAGGGCCAGGTGGGTCTTGCTCACCAGCGCGAAACTTCCGTCCTCCATCCCCTCGACCAGATACATTTCCCAGAGCGGTCGTGACCGGTCCATCCGTCTAGCCAGCACCCGCCCCACGAACTCGCGAAGTTGATCAAGGGTGCCCGGACGCGGCAGCGCGGAGCGGCGAACGTGGAAGGTGAGGTCGAAGTTCTCGTCGTCCACCCACACCGGAGCCGCCAACCGTGCCGGTACCGGCCGAACCCGCTGCCGATAGTGAGGCACGAACTCGATCCGATCGCGGATCAAGCCGATGAGACGCTCGTAATCGAAGCCCTCGGCTACCCGGATCGAAGATGTCGACCATACAGACGTGTCCCGGCGTTCGCACAGTGTCCAACGCCAGCATCGACACCTCGAGTGGGGTCAATCGCCGCGGCATGGAGGTCCCTTCGAGCTGCACAGTCGAGTCCACCGCGAGTGGCAGATCTTCACCGTACTACCGCGCGGATCGCCGCAAGGCCGACCCGCGGAGCCGGTCAGGTGGAGGTATGCGTTCCCGACGAGGCCGCGGCAGCGGATGCCGGCGAACATTGCCGGTATGGGCCCACCTGGAACACTTGACCCGCCAATGGGCTCGGCCAGCGGGCTCAACAGGCGCAGCGTCAAGCAAGAAAGACCGTGGGTAACGTGCACAGAAGTCGATCAGGCGGCTGGCTGCGAGCGACGTGCCCGTTCGTCGCACCAGACGATCGCGGCACGTTCTGACTCGACTCGATGACCGCGGTTCTGCTGCCCCTGCATGGCATAGCCTCGCGACAGGATCTTCCGCTGCCCTTCAGATTCGTGGTGGTCGGAGCGGCCCTGGCCTTGATCATCTCGTTCGTCGTGCTCATCTTCGCCTGGCGAACGCCTCGCTTCTCCACCCTGCGTGGAGTGCCGCTGCCCAGGCTCACGACAGTCGTCGACCATCCAGCAGTCCTGCTGGGCTGCACGCTTGCTGATCTTGGGGGCGTACGGTATCGCGGCGCTGGCGGTCATGGCTGGGCAGGACCGGCTGACCAACCCGAGCTTCGGTTTCGTTTTCGTCTGGATGTGGGTCGGGCTGGTGCCGATCTCGCTGCTCCTCGGCTGGTTCTGGCGGGCGACCAACCCGCTCCGGACCGTTCATGCCGGACTCTGCGCACTCGCACGCATCGACACCCAGGCCGGCCTGATGTCGCTGCCGAAGCAGATCGGTGTCTGGCCGGCCGCCTTGGGCATCTTCGCTTTCAGCTGGCTTGAGCTCGTACAGCCCGACCGGACCACCCTGTCCGTGCTCAGGCTCTGGGCGGTCGGCTGGTTCGTGATCATGATCATCGGTGCGATCGTCTTCAGCCAACGTTGGATCGCTGCCGCCGATCCCTTCGAGACGTATGCGTCCACCGTGGCCGAACTGTCGGCCTGGCGGCGCATCGAGGGCACGCTGTCGCTGGTCAATCCGCTCGCCGGTCTCAGTTCCTGGACCCCTCCACCAGGCGCGGCGGCGGTCGTGGCCGCATTGCTCGGCGGCACCGCCTACGACAGCTTCGCCAATACGAGCTGGTGGATTCAGACTGTTCAGGACTCCGACCTACCGTCCCTGGTCTGGCAGACGATCGGTCTGCTCGCAATGATCATCATCGTGCTGACCACCTTCGCCCTGGCGGCGATGCTGGATGGGCCGGTTTACCTCGCGACCGCCCAGCCTCTATCCACGGCTGATGGCCGGTTCGGTGGTGCCTATCGTGGTCGGCTATTCCGTGGCGCACTACGCCACGCTGTTGATCCTGGAAGGCCAGCGGGCGGCGATCAACTTCTCCGATCCGCTGGGCCGTGGCTGGAATCTCTTCGGCTCCGCGGAGATGGGCGTGAATGCCTCGATCGTGAATCATCCGACGATCATTGCGTTGATCCAGCTCGTGGCCATCGTCGGCGGCCACCTGCTGGCGATCATCGTTGCGCACGAGAAGGCCGTTCAGCTGCTGCCGCCGGCACGGGCACTGGCCGGACAATGGCCGATGCTTGTTGTGATGGTCGGTTACACCTGTGCCGGCCTCCTCCTGCTCTTCTCCCCATGAGCTGAGCTTTTGCACATCACCTCCAGCATTTGTGTGGACAAATGGCGCGTTCCAGCTGCACAGGTCGGGCCGCGGCTTCTATGCTTCTGGCATGACGGAGGCGCCCGCTGCGCGCGAACTGGACATCACGCTGGAACGCAACTCGCCCGTGCCGCTCTACCATCAGCTAGCCCAGTCGATCGAGCACGCCATCAATACTGGCGCCCTCGCCCCCGGTGACCGGCTGGAGAACGAACTGTCATTGACCAGCCGTCTGGGTCTATCCCGGCCGACCGCCCGCCAGGCGATTCAGGAACTGGTGAAGAAGGGGATGCTTGTTCGCAAGCGGGGCGTGGGCACCCAGGTTGTACGGTCACAGTTCCGGCGCGATGAGCGCTTGAGCAGCTTCAACGAGGACCTGACGAAGGGCGGCAGGGTCCCAGGAACTCGGTTGCTCGAGTACTCGGTGGGCGAACTCGACCAGGACGTGCGCGATGCCATCGATGCCGAGAACGTCACCGATGAGACTTTTATCAAGATTCGACGGCTGCGACTTGCTGACGACGTGCCGCTGGCGATCCTGACGAACTATCTGCCCAGCCATTTCGACATCAATGAGGCTGATCTGACGAACAAGGGGCTATACGCATGTCTGCGCTCGATCGGTGTCAACCTCAAGATCGGTCACCAGCGCATCTCCGCCCGGCTGATGACTGACGAGGAAGCCGAGTTGCTCGATGTGGAAACGCCAGCAGCCTGCCTCACGGTCGACCGCATCGCCTACGACGACGTCGGCCAGTTCGTCGAGTTTGGGCGGCACATGTACCACGCGGCCCACTACTCGATCCAGAGCTCACTGGTCGTTTGAGTCCCGCGAGGTACGGCGCGACCTCGGCGATGGTCGATACATCCGGCGCAGGTTTTGGACCAACGAGGCGAACAGCCGACGAGCCTGCGAGCGAGCCGGTGATGAGACAGCGGCAGCACGAACGCGATCGCGCGAGTCGAAGATCAGGCGGGCGGCAAAAGTACACCGAAACCGCGGGCGGCTAGGCGGATCAGCACCTGCCCCGGAGCGGCGAGGTCGGCAATTTTCGCGGCCGAGAGCAACTCCAGCTCTGCCAACCGGACGCGATACGCCTCGGGCCCGGCCAGCCGCGCCTGCTGCAGTGCAAAGGTGTTGCGCCACACCTTCTGCCTGGCCTCGCGGAGGAATCGCCTCGAGCTTGCTCGGTTGAGCGGAGTAAGAATGCGATCAAGCAGTCGCCGCCGCCCACCGAGCTGGCCGTCTTCGGCTGCCACCCGGGAGGCAAGGATGTGGTCGATGCGTTCATGATCACGTCGGCGCCGCTCGATCAACGTCGGATCGGTGAAGTCGTCGTTGGGGATCACAGCAAGCAGCGACTGCGGCAGGTCAAAGTTGATGTGCGCGTTCATGCCGAGAAGCAGATGTTGAAGGGGGTTCACCCCCTCAGGCGGGGTGAATGCCAGCCGCCAGGGCCGTGGCGGCGGTTTCCCCGCAAGATCGGCATCGTGGGCAACAAAGAACAAGTTGGCGAATGCGCCGTCCCACGCGGCTACCCAGCGAGGATCATCGAAGCTTCCGTCCGAGATCGCGCGACCGACCGCCTCAGTCGTCCGTCGGTAAGTGGCAATGAAGGTCCTGCGGAACTCCATGCCGGCGGGCAGAGAGTCCAGTCGGCCCTGGAGTTCGTCCAAGACACGGGCAATGGTGGGGTCAGGAGCCATCCCCGACATTGTGTCCTGCGACTTATCCACAGATTCGCGCCATGCACCTTCCCAGTCGGTGGCATTCATCCCACGCTAGTGGCCACCACTCCAGGGGAAAGAGATTCTATGACCTCCACTGCCCGACCTCGGCTCAAGCTGCGTTCGGCCATTGAGAGTCGGCCGCCGGCGCAAACCTGGCTACCCCTGCTGGCCGAAGCAGCGGACGCCTCTCAGCCGATGCTCGACTTCGCATCAGAGCCACAGGTGCAGGCGACCACCATCGACGGCAGCTGGATGGCGACTCCATCCGCCGAATTGCCAGATCCGAAGGCCTTGAGTATCTCGCTCGCTCAGCTCTTGATCGAGACTCTGCAGGAACTGCGGCCCATCGGGCAGCTCAATCGCTGGGTGGACGACAAAGTGCTGGCGGCGATCACGATCCAGCGCAGACAACGGGCCGCAGGCCGGCCGCGGTCGAGGCCGACCCGTCCGGCGACCTTGCGCTCGGTGCACCTGCAGTTCCCCACGCCGTTCGCCGTCGAGGTCGCCGCTCACTTCACGCTCAACCACAGATCAATCGCCCTGGCGTTCCGGCTTGAGGAGTTCTACGGTCGCTGGCTCTGCACCGCTGTGGAACTCGGCCCTAGGGCTTGAGCTCCAGGACGGCCATGGCACATCTTGAACTTCTTGCCGGACCCGCACGGGCATGGCGCATTGCGCCCGACCCCTGCGTACGGGTCTTTCGCCGCGTCACCGTCGGCCGCGGTCTTGACCGATCCGTCCTCGTCCGGCGCCGAGTACGCTCAACGGTCGAGAACCGGACCCACTGAGACCCTTGGCGCTCACCCGAGGCCGGGGCGCCGGCGTCCCTTCCCGCTCGGCGAGCTCGAGCCTGGCCAGCTGCGCATCGTCGAGCACCTCAGTCATGTCCGCGGCTAGGGCCGCTGCCTCAGCGTCGTCACCCACCGCGTGCACCTCAATTCCAGTGCCATCAGGGTCGGGACCGGATTCGATCAGGTGCTGCTGCCCTCGACCGTGACCATTGCTCGCCGCGGCCGCGGCTGCTCCACCTGCACCGGCAGCCCGTCCTCGCCGGTGACGACACCGACCGCCGGCCCCGCGTCCGAGGCCTGCTCGACTTCCACTTCGAGGTGGAAGACGAAGCCGACGACCTCCTCCATGAACGCTTCCATCATCGTGTTGAACATGTCGCTGCCCTCCCGCTGGTACTCCACCAGCGGGTCGCGCTGCGCCATCGCTCGTAGCCCTATGCCCTCGCGCAAGTAGTCCATCTCGTACAGATGCTCGCGCCACTTTCGATCGAGCACGGTCAGCAGGACGCGGCGCTCAAGCTCGCGCATGACCTCGGGACCGAGCGACTCTTCGCGTTTGTCGTAGGCCGCCTGAGCGTCAGCCTTGAAGTCCTCGATGAGCAGCTGCCGGTCGAGATCGTCCCGCTCCTCGTACTCGGCGCGGTCGAGCTCGACCGGATACAGAGTGCGCATACTGGTCCACAACTGTTCGAGATCCCACTCCTCCGCGAAGCCCTCCGTCGCGCCGACCACGTATTGCTCGACCACGGCGTCCACGGTCGAACGCAGGCGAGCCTCGACGTCGGCACCCTCCAGGACCTTTCGCCGATCGCCGTAGACGGCATGGCGTTGCCGATTCATGACGTCGTCGTACTTCAGAATGTTCTTCCGAATCTCGAAGTTCTGCGCCTCGACCTGAGACTGCGCGCTGGCGATCGACGCCGATACCCGCTTGTTCTCGATCGGCTGGTCGTCGGGCACCTTGAGGGCCTGCAGCACCCACTCGACGATGTCGGACTTGAACAGCCGCATCAGGTCATCACCGAGCGACAGATAGAACCGGCTCTCGCCCGGATCACCCTGCCGGCCCGACCGGCCGCGAAGCTGATTGTCGATCCGCCGCGATTCGTGTCGCTCAGAGCCGACGACGTAGAGACCGCCGAGCGCAACGACCTCTTCGTGCTCCGCCTGCACCGCCTGCTCGAACTCGCGGAGCAGGACTGGGAAGCGTTTCTCGTACTCCTCCGACTGTTCGAGTGCGTCGATGCCTTGGTCGTGCAGCTTCTTGTCGGCGAGGAATTCGGGGTTTCCGCCCAGGATGATGTCGGTTCCGCGGCCGGCCATGTTGGTCGCCACCGTGACTGCGCCCTTGGCTCCCGCGACGGCGATGATGGCTGCCTCACGCTCGTGCTGCTTGGCGTTCAGCACCTCATGTTTGACGCCGGACTGCTTCAGCATTCCCGACAGGATCTCCGACTTCGCGACCGAGGCGGTGCCGATCAGCACCGGCTGGCCCTTCTCGTGCCGAGCTGCGACATCCTCGACGACCGCGGTGAACTTGGCCTCCTCGGTGCGGTAGATCAAATCCCGCTGATCGCCACGGATCATGTCCTTGTTGGTGGGAATCGGCACCACGCCGAGGCCGTAGATCTTCTGGAACTCCGCCGCCTCGGTCATTGCCGTGCCGGTCATCCCGGCCAACTTCTCGTACATCCGGAAGTAGTTCTGCAGGGTGATCGTGGCAAGCGTCTGGTATTCGTCGCGGATCTCGACCTTCTCCTTGGCCTCGATCGCCTGGTGCAGACCCTCGTTGTAGCGGCGGCCGATCAGCGTTCGTCCCGTGTGCTCGTCGACGATCAGCACCTCGCCGTTCAAGATCACGTAGTCCCGGTCGAGCTTGAACAGCTCCTTGGCCTTGATGGCGTTGTTCAGATAGGAGATGAGTGGGGTGTTGGCCGACTCGTAGAGATTGTCGATGCCGAGCCTGTCCTCCACCAGGTCGATGCCGGCTTCCACGATCGCGACCGTGCGCTTCTTCTCGTCCACCTCATAGTGCTCGTCGCGCTTCAGCCGCTCGGCCATTCGAGCGAACTCCGGGATACCACTGGTGAGAGTCCTCGGCCGGACCGGAAATGATCAAGGGCGTTCGAGCTTCATCGATCAAGATCGAATCCACCTCGTCGACGATGGCGAAGTAGTGCTCGCGCTGCACGCAGTCGGCCAGGCTGAGCGCCATGTTGTCACGCAGATAGTCGAAGCCGAACTCGTTGTTGGTGCCGTAGGTGATGTCGGCGGCGTAGGCCCTGCGACGATCCGTCGGATCCATCTGCGACAGGATCGCGCCGACGTCGAGACCGAGGAAGTGGTGGACCCGGCCCATCCACTCCGCGTCACGCTTGGCCAGGTAGTCGTTGACCGTCACGATGTGTACGCCGCGACCGGTGATCGCGTTGAGGTAGGCCGGTGCGGTCGAAACCAGGGTCTTGCCCTCGCCGGTCTTCATCTCCGCGATGTTGCCCAGGTGCAGCGCCGCGCCGCCCATGATCTGGACGTCGAAATGTCGCTTGTCCAGCACCCGGCGGCTGGCCTCCCGCACCGTCGCGAACGTCTCCGGCAGCAGGGATTCGAGCGTTTCGCCCTTGTCGAAGCGGGACTTGAAGTCGCCCGTCTGGCCGCGAAGCTCGTCGTCGCTCATCGCCAGATAGTCGTCCTCGATGGCCTTCACCTGTTCGGAGATGCCCTTGAGCTGTTTGAGGATCTTGCCCTCGCCGATGCGTAGCAGCCTGTCCATCAAAGCCACGGAAACTGGCTCCCTTGATCTCGATTTCTTGAAGAGATTTACGGTCCCAGGCGCCAAGCTGTTCTTCCGGCGCGTCCTCCATCGTAGGCCAGTCTCTGGTGAGCCTCTGCGGCCGCGGGAGACCGGGTGGCAACCATGGCCTCCGGCACCAGCTCAATCCTCGGATTGGACGCAGCCAGAGAACTCGCCGCTGTTGCCCTGCCGACCAGAGCCGGAATCAGACGCTGGCCAGAGCGCGAGGCGAGGTCGCCGCGCGGCGTCACTTCGACGTCTGACAGCCCAAGCCAGCACGCCATGGTCGTCAGCTCCGCATGCAACTCGGCTGCGACCTGCCCGGCTTCCTGACCAGGCTCGAGCCAAGCGGAGTTCACTCGCAGCACGCCCCTGGCATGCGGTCCGCCTTGAGATCGACCCGGGCGGCGAACCGATCCCCCAGCAGGAAGGGATAGACGTAGTAGCCGTAGATTCGCTTCGGCTCGGGCACGTAGATCTCGATCCGGTACGAGAAATCGAAGAGCCGCTCCAGCCGACTGCGCTCGAAGACCATCGAGTCGAAGGGGCTGAGCAGCGCGCGAGCATCGATCTTTCTCGGCAACCTGCGCCTCGTGCCACAGGTACGCCGACCCTCGCCCCACCTTCGACCTGGACCGGGATCAGTTCACCGGAGTCGACCAGATCGGCGATGGCCGCCCGCGTCATGGCGGGTCGGGTCCGGAAGTAGTCCCGGAGACAGACCTCACTGCCCACGCCCAACGCGCGGGCCGCCCGGCGGACCAAGGCCCGCACCGAGTCCTCGGGCGTCGGGCGTCGGTGCCTGGAGCACCGTCCTGCGGCAGCACCCGCTCCGGCAGGTCGTACACCCGCTCGAACTGGGAATTTCGGCGCGCCGAAGTGATGTCACCGGTGTAGAACAACCACTCCATGACGGTCTTGACCGACGACCAGTTCCAGCCCCAGTTGTCCCGCGTCCGCTCCTCTTGATACTCCAGCTGGCGGGCGCTGATCGGCCCGCGGTCGGCGACCTCCTCGCGCACCAGATCCACCAGGGTGGGGTTGTTCCGCGCGACCCGCTCGACACCGGCCCACGACATCGCGGAAGCCGGCCTGCATCCGAAACCGCAGCTGTGGCTGCAAGGTCACGTCGATCAGGCTGGCGGCGTGTCCCCAGTATTCGAAGAGCCGGCGCGGTGGACTATGCGCAGCCCGCTCCAGCAGCGCGACATCGTAGGGACCGAGGCGGGAGAACAACGGCACGAAGTGCGCCCGGGTCACCACGTTGATCGAGTCGATCTGGAACTGGGCGACCCGGTCGATCACCGCCTGGACGTCGCGAATGCCGATCGTCCGCTCCGGGCGCGGCCGTCCGAAGCCTTGAGCCGCCAGCGCCACACGCCGCGCCGATGCTCGGCTCAACTTCTCCGGTCTCACCTGCGGCAGGCTAGCCGGGCCTGCCGACACTTACCTGCGTACGTGCTCCTCGTCCGACCTTGAGCCCCGCCGGTGCCTGTGGCGCCACTGCGGCGGCTCATCGCGGGCGACGGGACGCAGTGTGCGGACGCACAAGTCGGCGGCGGCCGTCCCGTCAGGAGGCGAGGTTGGCCAAAGGAGAACCTGCGCTGTCCAATCGGATCACCCCGTAGTCGTAGGCCCGGCGGCGGTAGACCACGCTCGGCGTCATGTGCTCCGAGTCGATGAACAGGTAGAAGTCATGCCCGACGAGCTCCATCTCCAGCAGGGCCTGGTCCAGACTCATCGGCACGGCGGCGTGCACTTTCTCGCGGACCACCGGCGGACCATCACCATGCACTTCGATACCAGCGACGCTGTGAACGTCGGCGCCGTTGACGGTGCTCGCTGCCATCGGACAGTGGCAGCTGGGCGGCGGCCGCTTGCAGGGATTGCGGTGTGCGCTGCCCGCGATGCACCCGCTTGCGGTCGGCTGCCTTCCGCAGCTGAGCCATCAGCTTGTCGAGGGCCATGTCGAACGCCGCCAGTTGATCTTCGGCGGCGGCCTCGGCCCGGATCACCGGTCCCTTGTTGCGGAGGGTGATCTCTACTCGGCTGGCCTGATCGTGTTGTCGCTTGTTGCGTTCCGCCGAGACTTCGACGTCGACCCGAATGACCCGGCCGTCGAGCTTCTCGAGTCGAGTGATCTTCTCCTCGACGTAGGCGCGAAACGCCTCCGACACCGCGCAGTGCCGGCCCTTGACGACAACATCCATGTCAGCCTCCAACTGGTGTGCGAACCCCCGACGGCCGTCCCGTTACGCTGCGATTCGAGCGCGCGTCGAGGCGGAAAAGAAATCGCTCCCTACCAGTCCCCTTAAGCAAAGGAGCAATCTGGTGCAGGAGCGCCATATCCCGACGCTAGTCCCCTCGTGCCGGGATTTCCACGCCGAGGTGCGATCTGTATCAAGCCATCGAGGATTCAAGGTCGGCGAAACTGGCCGGTCTCGACGAGTCGCCGCCACGGTCGCCGCGCCGACGACGTGGTGTCCGGCTTCTCGCAAGGCTCGAGCCGCCTCAGTCAGACTGCTGCCGGTGGTCACCACGTCGTCGACCACGATCACCGGCGGACCAGGTGCCACGACGGTCGACGCGGAAAGCGCCCTGCAAGATTGGTGGCTCGCTGATCAGCGCTGAGCCCTGCCTGATCGCGCACCGATCGCGCCTGATGCAGCAGCCTGCCGGCTACGGACCGGCGTCTGCCGTCGGAGCAGCCGAGCGGCCCGCCGCGCCAGAGCCCAGGTCGCGTCGAAGCCTCGCTCCCGCACGGCGGCACGCGCCGACGGCACCGGAACCAGCACGACGGCGCTCGCCGGGCTAGCCGCTGAAGTGAAGAACGCCCTCCGACCGCGGCCGCCAGCCGGCCCGCGAGGAATGGGGTCAGGTTCAATGCTCCCCGCTCTTTGTGGGCAGCTGACGAGCTGCCGCAGGATCGCATCGTAGGGTGCTGTGCTGACCGTGAACGGGAAAGCCGGCGGGGCACGGGTCCGGACGGGTCGCAAAGCAGCCATAACTCAGAACAGCCGCGCGACACCGAGGGCAGATCCCCCACCAGGGCTCTGAGCAGCCGTGGCAGGCCGCACCCAGCAGCAACTCACCGGCCGCCGAAAGCGCTCTCTCGAACTCCACCGGCCGAGTTTCCCGCCGCTGAGCTTCCAGCGTCACCTCGAATGAACTGTTCTGTGGATAAGCAGGAGCAGCAGTCGCTGCACGAGATGTGAGCCTAAGCGTGACCAGGGTTGGTGCATCGGCCCACCGCGAGTACCGGATACCCGAGCGGGTCAGACCTCAGGCGATGTGCACCGACCTGATCAGCCGGGGTAGGCGATCGTCGACACCTTGCCCAGGAACCGTGTCCACTCACTGCCCCCGTCGCGATAGGTCTGGCCGTTCCGATCCACAGCGATGACCGTCTGCTTCGGCAGTAGTACGGCGAGTTCTCTCGCATCCCAGTTGGTCGACTCGCCTTCGGCAGTGATGCTCGACGCGTCCTGGCTCATCCGGAAGGGCTGCCGCAGCCATCGAGGTAAACGGGGAACCGAGCACCAACAGGTCGGTGGCGTCGATCCAGGCCACGTCCTGCAGATGGAGTAGGTGCGGCTGGTCGGTCTGAGTGGTGTTGAGCGGCCGCCAGCCGTCTACCGTGATCTTGTCCGCCGCCCGACTGATCCGGGCTAACCCGAGCTGGGCTTCGGTCGCCGGACTTCCGGATCAGGGCGATCCGCGCACCGTCCGGAGAAATTCTGAAGGCCGTCACCTCGCCCCTGCCCAAGACTTTCTCGGCTGAAACCTCGATCCGCTTGTCAGCAGTGAGCAGCCACATCCGCTGGTCGCTGCCAGATCCACTGAGAGCCCAAAGTTCGCCGGACCCCGAGAACTGGGGACGCAACAGGTTGCGAGCTTCAGACAGCACCGTGTGGACCTCGCCGGTCGCCGTCCGGCTCCAGCGCAATTCCGTGCGGTCGTTGGTCACCGCCGCGAGGTCGGTATTCGCGGTCGATACCGCCAAGGGAATCAACCCGATAGCGGCCCTCGCCCAGATCGCCGAGGACGGGCTGGGCTTTGGGCGGAGTGGCCGTCTGCTTCCACCACCGCAACGGCACCATTGCGGACAACGTAGAGCTGGTCTCCGGCAACGGGCGGGATCGGACCAAGGTCGCGTGGGATGGCGTCGGCTGGCACCACGAAGCTCACGTCGTCACCGCCGGGCACCCGGAGCGGCTGCTGGTTCACGGTGAAGAGAACGCCTTTGATCCCCACGGCCTCGCGTAGCGTGTACATCACCTGGGCGGCCATCATCGCCCGTTGCTGATCATCGAGCTGCAGCACCGGATCGCTGAGCGGAACGGTGGCAATCCCGTCTGACGTGGTGACAGCGTCACCGATAAGAGCAGTGTTCGGCGGGATGCCGCTGGTCACCGCTGGACGAAGCCACGTCGACGGTCCACTCAGCAACGCCTTCATCAACACCGAGGCGATGTTGGACTGGCTGCGCAGGTCCGGAAGGTAGATCGCGTCCGGGACCAGGCGGCCGTTGCCGATGAAATACACCGAGTGCGCCGAGTAGAAGCGGGTGAACGACGACTCAGCGACCAGCAGGCCGCTTCGGAGGAGCCCCCAATCCGCCACTCGCCGTCCTCCTTCGTCACCTTGAAATCAACATGTAGCCGGGTGTCTCGAGCCGTATAGCTGCGATGGTCGTCGAGCGTGCCGATCAGCAGCGCATCCAGCGTCACCTTGTCGCCATTCGCGGTCGGTGAACCACGGTAGATCGTGGCGCCGTCCTCAGGGCTCCACTTCTCGGCTGCCGCCCTGGTCAGGAACTGCTTGGCCACCGAGTAGTTCGGTTGGTAGTTCGACGTTGCTCGCAAGTAGCCTTCGACGATTTGACGGGGCTCATCCCCCGGCGAAGGCGCGGCCACCTCAACGTCCACACAGTTTTGACACGTCTGCTGCTGGCCGTCGACCTTTCTCACCGGTCCGGCCGTCGGCACCGTGACGCAACTTGTCAAGAGTGCAACGAGGACGCACAGCGCGGCCATCAAGACCGCTCGTCGTGCCGGTGGCACCGGAAATCGCGATGTCATCGTCGCCCGCTCGCTGCTTCGCTCGCGCCCTGAGCAGCGGAGCCGGCAACCGAAGTGAGCGGAGGCGATCGACTCGGCGACCGATCCGGGGGTCGAGTCCCTGTCACCGGGGCCGTGGACGATCGGATCCGTCGCTCGCCACGATCTCGCTGCGTATCCCGGCGATAGACGCCTCCGGGCTCGCCGGCGGCATGTCCCGGGCCTCCAGCCGTACTCCATCCGGACCGACCAGATCCCGAGGAACCATGGGCAGCGGCGATGCCTCCAGGATGGTGCCCGCCTTTCGCGGCAAGGTGAGCCGGAACTGGGCACCCATTCCGGGCCGTCCCCACGCGGTCAGCCAACCACCGTGCAGATTGGCGTCCTCCATCGAAATCGCCAACCCCAGCCCGGTTCCGCCGACCGTCCGGGCGCGAGCCGGATCGCCGCGCCAGAAGCGGTGGAAGACCTGCTTCGACTGAACAGCTTCGAAACCGACACCGTGGTCACGCACGGCTACGGCGACGGCCGCGTCATCGCCTTCCACAAAGATGTCGATCGGGCGGCCCTCGCCGTGTTCGATCGCATTGACCAGCAAGTTGCGGAGAATGCGTTCGATCCGGCGTCCGTCCACCTCAGCCGTGCATGGTTTGTTGGCGTGAATCTCGATCTGCGTGCCTGTGGCTTCTGCGAACCGCGCGTGCGCATCGACCACCCGATGCACCAGGTCGCGCAGATCAACCTCCTCCGTCGACAGCACGGCCACTCCGGCGTCGAACCGCGAAATCTCCAGCAGGTCGGTGAGCAACGCTTCGAACCGGTCGAGCTCGGTCTGCAACAGTTCCGCCGCCCGCGCCGTCACCGGGTCGAAGTCATCGCGCGCCTCGTGCAGCACTTCCGCCGCCATCCGTACGGTGGTCAGCGGCGTCCGCAGCTCATGCGAGACGTCGGAGACGAACTGCTGCTGAATGGTGGAAAGGTCTTCGAGCGTGTGGATCTGCTTCTGCAGCTCGGAGGCCATGTAGTTCATCGATGTGGCCAGCCGGGCCAAGTCGTCCTGCCCTCGCACCTGCATCCGGTCATTGAGGTTTCCTGAGGCCAGGCTTTCGGCAGCTTGCCGAGCAGCCCGCACCGGTGTTACGACCTGACGACTGACCAGGGCCGCGATGAAGGTCAGCAAGATCACCAGGATGGCACCGGTGGTCAGCACGGCAGTCTGCAAGACCTGGAGTGTGTCGACTTCTTGGGTCAGCGGAAAGATCAGATAGATCTGATAGTGGTCCGTGCCCGGCAAGGTCAGCGTCGAACCTGCCGCCAGCCCCGCAACGGCCGGTCGGCCGTCGCGATAGTGGACCTCTGTAGGGGCGATCAGCAAGGCGTTGGCTTGCTCAACTTGCTGTCGAAGGTTCGCAGGAATGCTGGATGCGATCGCCTGCCCGGCGGTGACGGTCTGCCCGCGCGCCAGGATGATGGTCTCGAACTGTCCACCGGCGCTCGAGCGGTTGGCAAAGCTTGTCGCCAGATCCACCAAGATCTTGTCGACGTCCACACCACCGGTCAGGTCCGCGGCATCCAACTGCTGCTGCGCCGTGCTGACGGCCTGCCGGGCGTCACTCTCCGCGGCCTCGCGCTTGCCATCCAGCACGCCGGTGGTTGCACGCTGCATGAGCAGGAATCCCCCGAGCACCAACACCAGCACTGACGCCAGGAACACCGACGAGATCACTCGGAGCGGTAGTGAACGCCACCAGACGATGGCTGGCCATTTCCACCAGGGCATAAGGGCACGGCGGGGAATCGACATCAAGGTGATTTCACGGCAGCAGGAGTGATCGACACGGCGAAGATGGCATCTCCGTTAGGCCGCAGCGTCGGTTTCACCGGCCTTGTAGCCGATCCCGCGAACCGTCACGACGATCTCGGGATGCTCGGGATCGCGTTCGATCTTCGACCGAAGCCGCTGCACGTGGACATTGACCAGCCGCGTGTCGGCTGCATGCCGGTATCCCCATACCTGCTCAAGCAGCACCTCACGGCTGAAGACCTGCCACGGCCGCCGAGCTAGCGCGAGCAGCAAGTCGAACTCGAGCGGGGTCAGTTGGATGGGGACACCGTCGCGTTTCACCGAGTGGCCGTCCACACTGATCGACAGATCGCCAATCCGCAAAGTTTCGACGTCGCTCTCCTCCGACCCCGGCGACCGTCGCAATCGGGTGCGGATCCGCGCGACCAACTCCTTGGCCTTGAACGGCTTGGCAACGTAGTCATCGGCGCCGGCCTCCAGCCCTGACACGACATCGATGGTGTCGCTCTTGGCTGTCAGCATGACAATCGGAACGCCCGATTCGGCTCGGATGTCGCGGCACACGTCGACGCCGTCGCGGCCGGGGAGCATTAAGTCCAAGAGGACGAGGTCAGGCTTCGAATCGCGATACGCTCCGAAAGCCTTGTCGCCATGCGCGCACCAGATCGGCTCAAAGCCTTCGTTGCGAAGCACAATCGAGAGCATCTCGGCCAGGGCCGCATCGTCATCGATGACAAGAATCCGACTGCGGTTGCCGCCCTTGACCGCTTCGGTCATTGCTTACGCCTCCGTGCTTTCCCAACATGCCAAGCCGAGTGTTTGTTGCCCGTCATCCTATGTGGGACCCACTAGTTTTCCTGCGGATCTTCGACCCACGTCGAGAAGAACGCGAGTTCACCGGGCTGACGACGCAAAACGGTCCGCCAGAGTGTGATCGGGCTGGCACTGAAAACGTCGGAGTAGTCGGCCTTCAGCACGTGCCACATGCCCTCCGCAATCTCGGACTGCAGCTGACCCGCGGCCCAGCCCGAATAGCCCGCGAATATCCGCAGATCGCGGTAGGCACCAGTCACGATCTCGATCGGCGTATCCAGGTGAAGGAGCCCGATGGTGTCGAACAGCGGACGCCACCCCGGTGGCTCCTCCTCGGCTGACTTCACGCTGGCCAGGCAGATGGCGCCATTCGGCGAGACCGGACCGCCGTGGAACAGCAGCCGTGGCTCCGAGACAGCATCCGCCCAGTCGGGCAGCACAGCGTCTAGAGGCAGTTGGGATATTTCGTTGACGATCACGCCAAGGGCACCGTCGGAGTCGAAGTCCAAGATCAGCACGACACTCTGGTTGAAGACTCCGTCGGCTAGCAGCACGCTCGCCACCAGCAGGTCACCGGCGACCGGGCTTCGCTCGGTCATGCCTGCCCAGCTTCGACATCGGCCGTCCAGCGGCGCTCGACCAGCGCATAGACGAGCAGAGCCAATGTGCAGCCCGTCCAGTCCGCCAGCACATCGTACGGATCGCCGACGCGCTGGCTGTAGAACTGGTGCTGGATCCACTCACTGAGGACGGCGTGCCCAGCGAAGAGCGCAGACGCAATGGCAACGAATCGGCCGTCCGGCTGTCGGCCGAGAGCCCGGCGTCGGCTCGCACTGGTGAGCAAGATCAACAACAGCGGTAGCCCGAAGATGAGAGCGTGCCCCAGCTTGTCGGCATTCGGCAGCCATGGCAGATCGGACGGCCCGGCCGGTCGATAAAGTGCCCACAACTGCCAACCCGTGGCCACGATGGACCCGATCAGCCATAGCCGCCAACGGCGCTCACCGCGTCGTGTGACGGGCCGGCGGTGTGCGGGCATCGTTTTCACTCGTCGAAGACGGGAGGAACGACGCTCACGCCGTGATCCTCTCACGCACCCAGCCCTCGAACCGGTTGCTGACAGCTCGCCTTACCGTTCGTGGTCAGCTCAGATCGGCGGCCGCGGCGGCGGTCCGCGCCGCCCAGCCCGTGACGTCGCCATCCGCGAGCGCGACGGCCAACAAGTCTGGAAAGTTATCCGGCGTACAGGCGAAGGCGGGCACACCCAGATCGGCCAGGGAGGCCGCATGCTCGTGGTCGTACGCCGGCGCACCCGAGTCTGAGAGGGCGAGCAGCGCCACGACACTGACCCCGGACCGTACGAGCTCAGCAATCCTGCGGAGCATCTCCCCTGGCGCGCCCCCCTCGATGAGGTCGGAGATCAATACCAAGATCGTCTCGGTCGGGCGGCTGATCAGCTGCTGGCAATACGCGACGGCCCGATTGACGTCGGTCCCGCCACCAAGCTGGCAGCCGAACAACACGCCGACCGGGTCGGACAGCTTCTCGGTCAGGTCGATGATCTCGGTGTCGAAGGCGATGAGGGAAGTCCGCACCGTCCGAATCGAGGCCAACGTCGCGCCGAAGACGGCCGCGTAGACCAATGATTCGGCCATCGATCCCGACTGGTCGACCGCCACGATGATGTCTTTGCCGAGTGATCGTGATGCCCGGCCATAGCCCACGAGTCGCTGGGGGATCACGGTGTGCAACTCCGGCACGTAGTGGCGGAGGTTCCGGCCGATGGTGGCCGGCCAGTCGACATCGGCAAGACGCGGCCGGTGGGTCCGACTCCCACGGTTCAGCGCACCGGTGACAGCAGCTCGGGTTCGAAGAGCGATGCGTCGCTCGATTTCCTCGAGGACCTGTCCGATGACGAGGCGCGCGGTGGCTTTGGTTGTCTCGGACATTGCCGAATTCAAGCTGAGCAAGGTCGCGGCGAGTTCCACATTGGGTTCTACGGTGGACAGAAGCTCTGGCTCAAGCAACAGCGATGTGAGCCCGAGACGCTCGATGGCGTCACGCTGGAGCACCTGGACCACACTGGTCGGGAAGTAGTGGCGAATGTCGCCGAGCCACCGAGCCACCTGCGGAGCAGAAGCGCCGAGGCCGCCAGTCCTCGCCACAGGCTGATCGCTCGTCCCGGGTTCGGCGTCGTACACGGCGGCCAGGGCCTGATCCATGCCGATCTCCAGCCCGTCCAACTCAACGCCCAGCGACTCGGCTGCCGGCTCACCGAGCAGCAGCCGCCACCGCCGCCGAACCTCGCTGTCCGCAGTCTCTGGCCGCTCAGCCATGGCCAGCTCTCAGGATCATCTGGACAGTCGCCAGGGCGGGTGCCGCCAGCACCTCGTCGATGGCCGCAGCTTTCTCGTCATCTTCCCCACCGCCAGCCGTCCCGACGCGGTTACCGAGAGCCCGGCGCTCCGCCGGACTGAACGTCGCGAATGTGCGCCGCACCAGCGGCAAGAGATCGACGAATTCGCGTTCGTTGAGCCCTGAAACCCAGACTTCAATGAGCCTTCGCAGGTCGTGGTCGTGAATGAGCAGGAGGGCGCCGTCGGCGAAGAACCCGTCCACCCAGGCGGCCTTCGCTGTGGCGTCTGCCCCGTGGGAAAGCGCCCGCTGCAGCCGTACGGCGACATCGTCCAGTCGCTCCGCGTCGTGCAACAGTCGCACCATCCGCCCAACAAGCTGTCCGTGGACGTCGCGCCGATCGATGGTCGCGGCGAGCGTGTCATGCCACAACGCGAGCACTCCCGACGCCGCCGCCGTGCTGTCGCGCAGCAGCCCCACCGCGGCGGAGACCTGGTCGATTCGCTGCCGCATCTGGACAGCGTTGTCCTCGTCCAGTCCCGCCACGGCACGCGGCAGGCCAGCGCAGATCCGCCGCAGCAGCACGTCGCTCACCTGGCTCAGGGCGCTGGTGTCCGTCTGACGTACGTCGCCGTAGCGCTGCGCCCGGGCCAGAGCTGGAAGGGCATCCATCAGGTGCACCACGTCCGCGTCCAGCGCCGCCTTGGCGGTTAGGGTCTCCAGCAGGTCGTGCAGAGCATCAGGGAGGTCCGCGAGCAGGCAACGTTCGACAGCGCGGGTCAGCTGAACGAGATCCCCGTCAGCCAGCAGTGCCTGTACCCGGCCGCCGGCCGCCTCAGCCACCGTCGTGCCCCACACGGACGCCTCGACCACTGCCACGGACAGCTCAGGCCGCCATTGGGCGCGCCACGTCTCCCGAAAGGTGCCCTGGGCGTCGATATCGCTCCGAGCTGGGCGCACCCAGTCGATCTCGAGCAGCCGGAGCCGGTGGAACAGTCTCGAGCGATCTTGATCATAGGGCTTCCGCAGATCAAGATCGTAACTGCGGGCGGCCGCGTCACGCCGCACCCGGAGGCGTCGGCACGTGCCGACCAGGTCGGCCTCGAGGGGAACCGTCGGCACCTGCTCATTCACCGCGCCCAAGGCCTGACCGACGACCAGGTGTCGGGTGATGAAGCGCACCGCAAGCTCGTCGCCGTCACAGAGCACGGCCCGAGTTGCCTCGGTGACCTCCGTCAGTCCGGCGAGAGGTCGGCCGCGCAGAGCCGCAAGGGTTTCGGCGAGTCGAACCGCCTCGATCACCTGAGCGCTGGAGGCGACGAGATCTCGCGTACGCAGCGATCGCGCCACCTTGCTCAGCCACCGGGTGATCGGCTGATCCGGCGCGCCCCAGAGGTGGGCGTACCAGCCCGGCGAGGCAACTCCGGCGCCGTAACCCGTGCTAGCGGCGAGCCGTTCGTGAGTCCACGGCACCCAGGTGATCGTGATCTTGCGCCGCCGGCTGCCACGCAGGATGGCGGCGTCGTGCTTAGCGGGTGGCAAAGGCGGCTGCAAGACAGGTGCGTGCCAGGCCCCGCAGACAACGGCAATCCGATTTCGACCCCGCCTGAAGGCCGAGCGGATCGTCTGACGCATGTAGGCCTCACGACGCGCTTCACTGAGTTCTTCCCTGGAATCGCCACTCGGACCGACGTCAGACCGCAACTCGGCCATCGCCTCGGCCAGCGCAGGAAAGGGTGAGGATCCGTCCCGCCGGGACTCGACAATGTCGTCCCACCAGCGCTCGGGGTCGTCGTAGCCGGCGGCCCGCGCCAGTGCGCGTAGCGGATCGGCGGTTTCACCACGTCTGCGGGGGCGGCGGATGACCGCTGCTGGCTGCTCGGGGTCGGCGGCCCTGTGATGATCAACGCCGTCGTGGTCATGGCTCTCGTGATCTTGGTCCTCGTGATCTTGCTCAGGGAGAGCGGGCTGCGCCGCTGCCGGCTGCGGCGCCAATGACATGGCGGCAGGCAAGTCGCAGAAGTGCGTTTCGACGCCGTGCCGACGGGCCCAGGTCATCGCCTGCCACTCGGGGGAAAAGGTGGCGAAGGGCCAGAATGCGGCAACGCTGGGCTTCTCGGGGGCGTAGGCGAGCAACGCCAGCGGGGGCTCCATCCCGTCCGCGAGGACCCAATCCAGTAGCCGGTCGGCGTCAGCGGGACCCTCGATCAGCACGACATCCGGCTGGAACTCCGCCAAGGCGGCCAGCATCGACCGGGCGGATCCAGGTCCATGGTGCCGGATCCCGTACACCTCGACATTCGGGCGAGTGTCGGGGGTCACGACACTTCGCGGCACGCCGTGTAGAACTCAGACCAGCCGGGCCGCTCCCGAGCGACGACCTCGAGGTACTCGTTCCAGGCGACCCGATCCGCTACCGGGTCCTTGATCACGGCACCGATGATGCTGCCCGCCACGTCATCCGGAGTCAGCCGGCCGCTTCCGAAGTGGGCGGAGAGCGCCATTCCGCTGGTGATCACCGAGATCGCCTCCGCGGTCGACAAGGTTCCTGACGGCGATTTGATCTTCGTACGTCCGTCTTCGGTGACGCCGGATCGCAACTCGCGGAAGACCGCGACCACCCGCCGGATCTCGTCCAACGCCGCGGGTACCGGCGGCAGCTCCAGGGCCTTGGAAAGATCGGCCACCCTCGTGGCGACGATCGTCACCTCATCCTCTTCGCTCGCGGGCAGCGGGAGCACCACTGTGTTGAATCGGCGCCGAAGCGCCGACGACAGCTCGTTGACCCCCCGATCGCGATCGTTTGCGGTGGCAATCACGTTGAAGCCCTTCACCGCCTGGATTTCAGTGCCCAGCTCGGGGATGGGCAGCGTTTTCTCGGACAAGACCATGATGAGGGCATCTTGGACGTCGGCTGGGATGCGGGTGAGCTCCTCGATACGAACCAGGCAGCCGCGCTGCATGGCGGTCATCACCGGCGAGGCCACCATCGCCTTCTCACTTGGACCTTCAGCCAGCAGGCGGGCGTAGTTCCATCCGTACCGAATCGCTTCTTCGGCCGTGCCGGCCGTGCCCTGCACGAGCAGTGTGGAGTCGCCCGAAATGGCTGCAGCGAGATGTTCGGAAACCCATGACTTCGCTGTACCGGGAACGCCAAGAAGCAACAACGCCCGATCGGTGGCGAGGGTGGCCACCGCTACTTCGATCAGCCGGCGCGCGCCCACGTATTTCGGCCTGATCATGGTCCCGTCGGGCAACGGCCCACCCATCAGATAGCTCACCACCGCCCAGGGAGAGAGCCGCCAGTGGGGCGGTCTCGGGTGGTCATCGGCCTGCTGTAAGGCAGCGAGTTCGTGGGCATACTCCTGCTCCGCATGTGGACGCAGTTGCTCGCTGGCCGCCGTCGGCTGCAGGCGCGGATCGGCGTCAAGGGACACCGGATACCTCCGTTTCTTCAGTGCTCTTCGGGTGGAGGCGGCCGGGTGCTGGCGTGCCCTGCGCCGGGGCGGCGGGTGGGCCGGACGGGTCATCGTCGGTCGGCGCGGCGAACACCGAATCGATCTCTTGCAGGATCGTTGTGGTTCGCTCTGACGTTGGCTCTGGCAGCTCGTAGGTGTGGGTCGATCGTTCGGTTATCGCGGCGTCGATCTGTGCAGCCAGCCGAGCCCACGCAGGGTTCTGATGGAGAAACCAGATTCCCCGCGCACCGATGGCTCGACCGAGCAGGAGCCGGTCGTAGGCAACCGTCCTTGTCGCTACGTCTGCGAGCGGCTGCCAGTGTTCGGGCCAGATGTAGCGGCCACGATGGACGCAGGCGGCGAGCCAGTGATTGATGGTGCTCGGTTCCGGAAGGTCGAGCAGGCGGCCCAGCAGCTCCTGGGCCGGAACGGATGCCCACTCGGTCTCCGCCGCCGGCGCCGTCGGCGGCGGGGCAGCCGTGCCGAGCGGAGAACCGGCCCGGATCCGGGCTCGATGCTGCGCAGCGAGACCAAGAATTTGGGTAGCTGGGTCCTCGTCGGTATCGGGAACCACCCGAACCGCGCCCGGTGACCGGGGGACTGGACGGCGGTCCGTTCCGAGTAGCGCCGTGGCTACCACATCGCTCCACGTTGCCTCGGGCATCACGCCGCCCGGCCGAGCACCGACGTGCTGAACGGCAGACCGTGCTGGTCAGCCAACACGCTGAGCGGTCGCAACTCCTGTCCGTTCCACTCACCGAAGATGCGAACTGGCTCGCCGCCTGAGCACGCGAGCAGCGGCCATGGCTCGCCGCGTGGCTCCAGAAGCCGGCAGGCTGCCCCGGAGCTGTCCCGCAGGAGCCAGGGCTGGCCGGGCCGGCCACCAGGAATGGGAGCCGCCTCGACGACCGCCGGCATCCGGGTCGCCCATGGGTCGGCCGCGAGCAGCTCGGCGAATCGATGTTGCACGTCAGCAAGGGATTCCGACGTAACGCGGTCCTCCGCGCCGCCCAACTGATCAACGACTCGGTCGTCGAGTTCGCCGAGCAACGCCCGATATTGCCCCGAGCCCAGATAGAAGTGGATTTTCGACACAAGGGCCTGTCCGGGCAGGATCGTCGCGTCGAGGTAGCCGCCGGGAGGCGCGAAGTTGAGCCACAGCGCCCACCGCGAGGTCGAGGTGCCCCAGAGCCAGACCCGGCGCGTTTCCAGCCGGAACTCGACGGTATCCACCATGCCGAGCGCCAGCCAGCGGTCCGGAACCCCAGGGCTGGCGAGAACGTGGCTCTTGCTGATCGGATAGCCGACCCGGGCCCGTACGGTTGCGGCCAGGTCGGGGGGCAACGAGTCCAGCTCGCGATGCGCCTGAATCAGCAGGTGCAGTGAAGCCAACTGGCTGAGCACCCGTTCCGGCCATCCAACACCGGTCAGTTCTGCCGGGATGGATCGCAGCATGCTCGCGACCCCAGGAGCCTGGGCGTCAACCATCCGCGCTGCCATGTG
Source organism: uncultured Actinomycetota bacterium (assembly GCA_963754965.1). Classification (GTDB taxonomy): domain Bacteria; phylum Actinomycetota; class Actinomycetes; order Propionibacteriales; family Propionibacteriaceae; genus Microlunatus. Next base: position 40,062 of record CAVWIA010000004.1, on the reverse strand, counting down.
ATCGACATGGGAGTAACCGGCTCGATCAAAACCCGCGAGGCCGCCCCGCACTTGGTCGCTGAGCCAACGATCAAGCTCCTCCAGACCGGCACTGACCCGTTCGACCCGGGCCGCGGTCCGCTTGGCTGGGGCAGTGGCATCTGCCGGGCCTGCACGCTTACCGACGGCCATGGCGACAGCGTAGTTTGCCCCTCTGACAAGCAGTTTGCCCGCGATCACGTGACATTGTGCTGGAGAAACGCAGGGCTTCGGAATCCGAGGATCGCCTCGATCATCTGCGCGGCGGCCACGGCCTGGGCGACATCATGCATTCGAAGAATCCGTGCTCCGCTCAACGCGCACGCCGTGGCGGCAGCAATAGTTGGCGCCAGCCGATCTGCCTTCGACGACCCGGTCGCCTCGCCGACGAAGTCCTTGTTCGAGACGGCTGCCAGCAGCGGCAGACCGATGTCCGCGATCTCGGTCAGCCGGCGGGTGAGCTCCAGAGAGTGCTGAGTGTTCTTGTTGAGGTCGTGGCCGGGGTCAACAATGATCTTGTTCTCTGGCACGCCTGCGTCGACCGCCCGCTGCACCCGATCGATCAGGAAGTTCTTGATCTCCGCGGCGATGTCGTCATACTGCGGACGTCGAAAATGCTGTCGCGGTTGGGCTTTGCTGTGGGTGATCACCACGGAGGCCTGGCGGGCGGCGACCACGGCAGCAAGATCACGATCCTGCAGGCCCGTGGTGTCGTTGATCACCGAGGCACCGGCCGCGAGGCTGCGGGCTGCCACCTCGGGCCGAAAGGTGTCGACGGAGATGACGATGTCGCTCGCCCCTGCCACCGCCGCAACGACCGGAACTACCCGGTCGATCTCCTCGGCCTCGGAAACCATCTGCGCATCGGGCGAAAAGGGAACGCCTCCGATGTCGACCCAGCCCGCTCCGGCTAGGTCTGCGGCCAGAGCAGCGGTGACGGCCTGGTCGAGGTCGTACGTGCGGCCTTCGTCAAAGAAGGAATCCGGTGTCCGATTCACGATGCCCATGACGATGATCTGGCGGGAGAAATCGAAGGTACGCCTCCCGATCGTGCGGACCGGATCCCTGAGCGGTGGCAGGTACGTCACCGTGCCAGTCTTGCCGACGGTGCCGCGAGGACGAGTGATGATGATCGCGTGGGTTCGCAGATCGAGGACTTTCTGGAGCTCGTCGCCCAGTTGGAGGCCGTGGAGCGCATCGACTCGGCTCGGTACGCGACCTTCAAAATCCATGGCGACACCTTCGGATATCTCTGGCCCCGAACCCGCACCGTCGGCCTGAAGCAACTGGTACCCGAACAGCTCGCTCTTGTCGCCGAACGGCCGGAGGTTTTCGAGGTCCAGTTCACCGCCGGCCGGTTCGGCTGGGTCGTCGTCTACCTCGATGGTGTGGATCGCTCAGAGCTCGCCGAGCTGACCTATGAGGCGTGGCGGCTGACCGCTCCGGCAGCTTTGATCGCCGACCGCGGCGACGAGCTCCCAGCGTAGGCATGCAGTGCCAAGCGCCCGATCGTACGACCGAACCCCTCACTTGCGTCGCTTTATCGCACACCGATGCCTACGCCCGTGAGCCGACGCTAATCACTTCGCACCCTTTACTGGGACTTCACACCCTCTGCAGAAGGTGTGAAGTCCCGGTAAAGGGTGCGAAGTGGCATCCCGCGCGAGCGAGCGAGGAAGGCGGCGGCATAAAGGCGCGATCGCGCGAGCGAGAAACCCTCGCGAGCGTCGCTGATCGCGCGCCGATGCCTGGACGAGGGAGTCGAGCAGACGCCAAGTCTGCGAGCGAGCGAGGAAGGCGGCGGCATAAAGGCGCGATCGCGCGAGCGAGACAAATCGTGGAGGTGGCGGGAATCGAACCCGCGTCCTCAGACGACGATCCAGGACTTCTCCGGGCGCATCTGGTTGATCGTTTTGCTCGGCCCCTACGCTCTTACCAGCACGTCGTAGACAGGCCCAGTCTCAGTTCATTTCCCCGCTAGCCCCTGGGACCATTGCTAGCAGGTAAGCCTCCTGGATGAGGCCAGGGTCCGGGACGGAGGCCCGCCCGGTCTGACCGTTCGATCACTGCTCAGGCAGCGAGAGCGAACTGAGTGCGCTTAGAGTTGGCACTTGTTGGTTTCCAAGGAACATTTACGAGTTGACCTTGGATTCTCGGCCCGCTTCTCCTGGGTCAATCGACCCGAGTCGAAACCAATCACCCCCTGTGAAGTTGTGTCATCCCGCCCAGCTGGCTGCCGCCCGGGATGCGGCTCACTCTACCCGTGCAGCAACATTGGCGCCTCGATTTTGATTCCGGCGCCGCCCGGCTCCGGCCCTGGCCGTCGTCTACTTCTCGGAGAGAACCTGAAGGGGAACAACGCGCCGTACGGGATTCTTCCAGTTCTCGCCCTGCAGCGCCTTGGCGCCGCCAACGATGGTCAAGACCAGCCAGCCGAGGCCCATGAACGGCATCAGCCAGCCGAAGATATCGAGGCCAGTGATGCCACCGAGCATGCCGACCACGACGAATGCGACCAGCGCGATCAACTGGAAGTTGAAGGCCTTCGCCGCCTCGCGCCGCGCATATGTCCCTGGCGTCGACAGTGCATAGACGAGCGCGGGGCCGAAGAGCCACAGCAAGAAGGCCGAGAAGTGGGCGAAAGCGGCCACGCCACGCCCCGCACGCTCCTTGTCCTCCGGCCGCACCAGTGGCTGATACGCCGGGTGCAGTCCGAGCGCCCGTGATGGAGTGGCCACCTGGACCAGGCCGTAGAAGGCCTCGTTCAGTTCCTTGCGAGTGACCGCGGACAGCACTTGCCCGATCCGTTGGTCGAACTCGAGTTCGCTGATCCGGCCGTCGGCGTAGGCCTCCTTGAGCCAGGACTCGGCTCGGTCGCGTTGTTCGGGGGTGACCTGCATGTGCAGGCTGGGGTGCTCGTAGGTCGCGCTCATGTGATCAAGCATCACCAGAATCAGCCCCCAGCACCATCAGGCACTCCCCCGGACGAACCCGGACCTGTCAGCGGCCACCGGGGCGGACCCGTAGGTTGTCGCCATGACCGAGAAGCCAGAAGTTGACTTTCCCGAGGGCCCGCCGCCCACCGAACTCGACATGAAGGACCTCACCCTCGGTGACGGCCCCGAGGCGCGCGCGGGCAGTCGAGTCCGCGTGCACTACGTCGGCGTGGCTTACAGCAGCGGGGAGGAGTTCGACGCCTCCTACAACCGCGGCGAGCCGCTGGAGTTCCAGCTTGGCGCCGGCCGGGTCATTGCCGGGTGGGATCAGGGTGTGGCGGGAATGAGAGTCGGTGGCCGACGCAAACTCACCATCCCACCTGATCTTGCCTACGGCGACCGCGGTGCCGGCGGCGTCATCGCCCCCGGTGAGACGTTGATCTTCCTTGTCGATCTGGTCGGCGTTCGCTAACCACGGTTGCGACGAACCTTGCTGGCTGGGCGGCTAGCCCGATATCAGAGCTGCCGGTCTGGCGTTCCGGTCGTCCCGTCGTGGCCTTTCCTCACGACTGCAGGACCTGAGGCCGGCGGCTCTACCAGCTGCCCCCGCCTCCGCCGCCACCACCGCCGCCGGAGAACCCTCCTCCGCCGAAGGAGCTGCCGCCGCCGAAGCCAGTGCCGCCGCTGCCCGCCGACGGGGCGGGAGTGGCTGCACTGGTCAGGCTGCTGGTGATGAAGGCGGTGTTGAAGGCTGCCAGGTGGTAATTGCCGATGTACCAGTACGGAATCACGTCGGGTAGCCGTCCCATGGCGACCAGGTCGGCGCAGACCTTGGCCCACCGGTCGGCGAGTTCAAAGGCGATGGCCCAAGGAAGGTACTTGGAGAAGATGTCCTCGCCTTCCTCGAACCTCAGCTGGTCTGCCTCGGCGGTCGCGAGATAGGTCTTGAAGCCTTCGACCTGATCGCAGACCGCCCGGCCCTCTGCGGTCCGCTGGCCACGCCGGAGTTTCGCTCGGATGACCAGCACGGTGATGATGACCGGCAGCAGCGGCACGAGGATCCAGAGCACCCAGACGCCGATCGTGAACGCCGCGATGATCGCAAAGACGATGCCGCCGAAGCCGATTCCGTGGGCCGCCGCAGATGACGGCACCTTTGTAAACCAGCCGCGGGCCGCCACCTGGTTGCGTACCGACGCCTGCATCTCGCGGTGCGCACTCGTCAGGCTGCCTTGCGCCGACAAATCCCGCGCCGCGCCGGGCGGCTCGCCGTCGAAGAGGCTGGTGAGAAGCACCATCTCATGCGGCGCCGTGGCCTGAGCGGGGTCGACAAGGGTGACTCGGAAGTCGTCGTCACCCTGACTCTCCACCCTCAGCGCTCCGCGTACGGCAAGGTCGATGATCGTCGCAGCCGTCTCGCGGGAGTCCACCTGTCCGTCGATCAGCAGTCCCGCTTCCGCAACAGGTATGCGCGGCGGCGAGAACGCGACCGGGATCGGGAGGTCGGGATCGCTAGCGACGACTTCGGCGGTCTGCCCCGGCAAGGGCACAGTCCCCGGCGCCAATCCGGCATAGCGCCGATCGCGCCCATTCTTGCGCCACCACAACGCGCCGACGATCGGCGAACCCACCGTGATGGCCAGTCCAGCGACGCCGCCCGCCCCGATCAGCACCTTCTGGGAGCTGGTGAGCTTCGAACCGTCGGGTTCGAGGTGCGGCGCATTGTCTGCCACCAGGCCGGACTTGATCTTGACGCCGACGGTGACACCCTCGCCTTCGGCAAGATCGGTCGCGCTGAACGTGGCCTTTCCTCCCGATTGGCCGGCATTGCACTCCCGGGTGCTCTGCGCAGCGCCCGAAAAGCAGCTGACGTCTTGGGCTCCACCGGGGACCGTCGCCGTGATCTTGACTGACTTGATCGTCGCCTGCCAGTCCAGGCCAGTGGCGTCCCAGTAGAACTCGTCGTAGTCGGTGAACGTGCGCATCGCGCCCGTCAGGTCGTAGCTGATCACGTACGTGGCGGTCGGCGCGGAGATCGTTTCGTTGGGATCGCCGATGCGCAGCCGCAGCTGCTCCTCCCGTCCGCCTTTCGCCTCGTCAGTCCGCGAACTGAACTGCGTTGCGACGTTGTCGGGACTGGTCACCGAGATGTTCTCGACTTTGTAGACCGCGTCTTGGGTTTCGTCGTACGGCTCCCGGGTCACGAAGTAGCGCTCGATGCCGTGCCGCCCCGAGCCCTCACCGAATCGATAGACGATGGTCTCCTTGACCTTCACCACACCGCTGGTCGCGACGTCGTAGTTGATCGTGAAGGAGTCGATCTGATCACCGCCGGCCGCAGCCGCCGGCAGCGGGCGGGCGATCATGATGCCGAGGGCTGCCAGGGCGCCGACCAGCGAGGCGATGAGGATTCGCAGGGGCCGGCTCAGCATGACACCGGCAACCATGCCCCGAGCCACGTGCTCACGCACGGCGGTTCCGAGCCGCGAGAGCTCGCTCCGCTTCCCGCTTGGACTCACGCGCCGCGATCGTCTGGCGTTTGTCGTACTCCCGCTTTCCGGTGGCCAGGGCGATCTCCACCTTGGCAAAACCGTCGGAGAAGTAGAGCGCCAATGGGACCAACGTCGTCCCGGCAGTCGACAACTCCCGTTCGATCTTGTCGATCTCGCGGCGGTTGAGCAGAAGCTTCCGGGTACGGCGCGCGGAGTGGTTGGTCCACGTGCCGTGGCTGTACTCGGGAATGTGCGCCGACCGCAGCCACACTTCGCCGTCGTCCACGGTGGCGAAGGCGTCGGTCAAGTTGGCTCGACCCTCACGCAGCGACTTGACCTCGGTTCCGCTGAGCACGATGCCGGCTTCGTACGTGTCGTGGATGTGGTAGTCGTGCCTCGCCTTGCGGTTCTGCGCGACCAGCTTGCGGCCCTTCTCCTTCGCCATGACTCCATACTCCCCGCCCAAGAGGCTAGATCAGAGCCTGGGTGCAAAACCGCTGGTCAGAACCAGGTCATCGGGTTGGTCACCCGGCCATTGAGCCAGACCATCAAGTGCAGGTGACAGCCCGTGGAGAAGCCGGTGGTCCCGACGTAACCGATCACCTGACCCTTGTGGACGTGCTGGCCGACCCCCACCACGTACCTGCTGGCATGGTTGTAACCGGTGGTCACGTACCTTCCGCTATGGAAACCGTGGTCGATCATCAGCCGGTTTCCGTAGCCCGCGTTGTAATAGCGCTCCGCGACTCGACCGGAGTACGGGGCTCGGATCGCGGTCCCGCAGGCCGCCCCGAAGTCGGTTCCGTCGTGCAGCTTCCAGTAGTGCAGCACTGGATGAAAGCGCATCCCGAACGGTGACGTAATGGATGCGGATACCGGATACGAGAACCCGTGGCTGGCCGAGGTCATGGACGGGCGCGACGCCTTCTTGTGAGCCGCCTTCGCTGACGAGGAGTTGCTGTTCTTGCTGGTCGCCTTGTGCCGCGTCTTCGTCGAGCCGCGGTGCGTCCGCTCTTGGGCCTTGCGGGCACGTTCCGCTGCTGCTGCCTTCAGGGCTGCGATCTTGGCGGCCTTGTCGGCAGCCGCCTTGCGGGCAGCCGCGGCCTTGGCCTTGGCGATCCGGATCGCAATGCGCTGCTCGACCGATGCGCGCTCGCGGGTCAGCTTGGCGTACTGGGCCTTGTCCTCTGCCACATCGTCAGCCGCGGCCTCCTCGATCGCTCGGTGTTGGGCGAGCAGGCTTTCGACGTTCGCCTCCTCGGCAGCCGCGCGCGCCTCCAGCGTCTGCTTCGTTCGCAGTGCGCCCGCAGCAGCCTTCCGGTCCGCTCGCACCTCCGCCTCCAGGTCGACCTGACGCGCCTTCGCCGCGTCCAGTTGCCGCTGGATGATCGTCAGGTGATCGATCTTGGCCTGGGTGGAGTCGAACATGGTCGTCGACCACTGAAGCCGAGTCTGCAGATCGGCCGGGGAACTGGTGTCAACCAGGACAGCAAGCGGTATCAGGTTGGTTTGCAGCTGGTATTGGTCGCGGATGACATCGCCCGCGACAGCTTCTTCTGCGGCAAGAGCCTGCTGCGCGCGAGCGAGTCGTGCGGTGGCCGCGGCCAGCTCGGCCCTCGCCTGGCCCAGCTTGGCCGCGAGGCGCAGATCCTCTGCACGAGCTGTCGCCAGCTCACGTTGTGTCCGGTCGAGGCTGATCCGCGCCGACGTCAGCTGAGCTTCCGTCCGGTCGACGGCCTCGGCCGCGACCGCCAGGGCCTTGCTCGATTCGTTGAGGTCACCGCTGGTTTTCGCTAGCTGCTGCTTGACGCGATCGCGCTCATCAGTGAGATCGTCAGCCGCCGCGTACGGCGCGAGCAAGGCCAGTCCCAGAACCGAGACGACGATCGCCATCATCAGCGGAAGCACGCGCACCGAAGGCATCGACGTCGCTGGGCGCGTGCGGAGCGCATTGACATCGGTGGACGCCGGCGCGGCAGGAGTCCGGCGACTCCTGCTTGGCCGAGCGAAGCACATCGCCTCGCTGTCGTCCGGAACGTCCTTGCGGACGTAGGGAAGGTCCGGAAGCACAGCTTTCCCCAATCACGTCTTCGGTTGTACGACCGGCTGCCTGGTTCGCCCCCGGCGCCAAGTCCTCAGGATCGGGACTGAGTTACGCCCGCGGCAGGTCCTGCTCTTCCGTTCGTTGATCAGCTTCGGAATCGTATGCAGAACCCCGTCGAGGGGGGCAACTTTGAGGGGCCCGAATGGCCCGATTGGCCCGAAATTCGTCTCAAGCCTCAATGAAGACTATAGAGAATCTTTGTAACTGGAGATCATCCGTGTCGCCTTTTGTTATCTGTGTGACTGATGAGGCAGGCCTAACGAGGGAGCTAAGGCGGCCTGTTTAGCCGCGCTGAAGGTGGTCAACCCACAGTCATGGTGGCGAAATGGCGTCACCACTGATCCAGTGGGCAGCACCGTGGCCCTAGCCTGACTGCCATGAGCGACGGTGGCTTTACCGACCTCCGCGGCCAGGAGTTCGAGCGCGTTGACATGACCGGGACACGGTTCAGCACGGTGAGCCTCAACGAGGCGAGGTTCCGTGAATGTGAGCTCAACCAGGTCGTGATGCGGGGCGTCGAGATGGTCAACACCACCATCGACGGCGACATTAAGCGCCTCGTCATCAATGGGGTCGACGTCGTGCCGTTGGTGGAGGCCGAGCTGGACCGGCTGCACCCCGACCGGCCCAAGTTCAGGCCGACCACCTCGAAGGGGTTCCGGGAGGCCTGGGACCTCAACGAGCGGCTGTGGGAGTCGACCGTTGCGCGGGCGCGACGGCTGCCCCCGCAGATGCTGCACGAGTCGGTCGACGGCGAGTGGTCGTTCATTCAGACCCTGCGCCACCTGGCGTTCGCGACCGAGTCGTGGGTCGGTCGCGGCATCCTGGGCGATCCCAGGCCATGGCACCCGCTGTCGCTGCCATGGGATCAGATGGGTCCCCGGCCGGGAGTACCGCACGACCGTGACGCGCGCCCGTCGCTCGACGAGGCGCTCACCTTGCGGCTGGAGGCGATGGCGATGATGCGGCGGGTGGTCGACGGCCTGACCGACGAGCAGCTCGACGACCAGACCGAGCCGCCCGTGGGTCCAGGCTGGCCGGACGAGGGCGCGACCTTCCCCGTCCGTAAGTGTCTGCTGGTCGTCCTCAACGAGGAGTGGTGGCACCGCATGTACGCCGAGCGCGATCTGGCCGTCGTCGAGGAACGAGCGTGACCTCGTGGAGTTCGTCTTCACCGGCAGGGTGATCGAATGGCGCGGGCCGGCGCCGTACTACTTCGTCCCGGTGCCGGATCAGGAGTCCGCCGATATCCGCGAGGTGGCCGCGATGGCCACGTACGGCTGGGGCGTGATTCCGGTCAGGGCCCGGATCGGCGACGTCGCCTTCGAGACGTCGCTCTTCCCCAAGCAGGGCGGCTATCTGCTGCCGGTCAAGGACGCCGTGCGCAAGCCACAAGGCCTCCTGACAGGTGACGATGTGACCGTGGAGATGACAATCCGCCTCCAGCTCTAGGCGGCAAAGCCGTGCGTCGTACGCCACCCCGCCCGTTGACTCAATCTGAAGGCTGTTGTCGCCTGCTAGACCCGCAAGTAGCGTCGGGTCGTGATCAAGGTCGGAATGATCGCCAAGATCAACCCCACGACCACCATGCCGAGCATCGCGAGGCCTACCTGTCGCCAGCCGATCCACGCCACGAACCGGATGGTCTGGCGGGCACCCCGGATGATCCAGAAGTAGACCCCCGCCGCAACCGAGGCGCACGCGAGCGCGATACCACCGAAAGCGGATACGACGGCTTCAAGCAAGAAGGGCACCGTGATGTAGAAGTTGCTGGCGCCAACCAGCCTCATGATGCCGATTTCTCGCCGTCGGGCGAAGGTCGCAAGCCGAATGGTATTGCCGATCTGGAGCGCCGAGGCCAGCAGGAGCAGCGCCGAGGCGCCGACCGTTGCCCATTGAAGCAAGTTGAGGGCCGAGAACACTGGATCCAGCACCTGGTGCAGATCCTGCACCTTTTGGACACCCTTGAGCCCCACCACCGAGCTCACGACGCCTTGATACTGCTCCGGGTTCTTCAGTTTGACCCGGAACGACTCCTGCATCTGGTCTGCGGTCAGCGAGTCCTGGATTGGGCTCCCCTCATAGGCCCGCTGGAATTCTGCGTAGGCCTCGGCCTTCGTCTCGAAATAGACCCCGCCCGCAGCCACCTCCGGATTAGCCTCCAGGGTTTGTCGGATCGCGTCCTTCTGCGCCTGTGTGACGTTCTCTCCGGGTTCGCACTGATCCCCCCGGGTGTCCTCGGTGCAGAGGAAAATCGAGATCTCGATCTTGTCGTACCAACGGCCCTTCATCAGGTCGACCTGCTGGTTGGCCAAGAGCCCCGCGCCAAACAGGGAGAGCGACACCCACATGGTCATGATGACTGCGAGTGTCATCGTCAGGTTCTGCCGCAACCCGGCGCGGGTCTCGGAGAGGATATGGCGGAAACGCATTCAGGTCCTTGCGTTGGAGATGGTCGAGCGGACGGGGTTACTGATAGCCGTAGACGCCGCGTGTCTGATCACGGACGACGGATCCGTCGTCGAGTTCGATCACGCGCTTGCGCATCTGATCGACGATGGTGGAGTCGTGGGTGGCCATCAGCACGGTGGTGTCCGCGCGATTGATGCGGTCAAGAAGCTTCATGATTCCCACGCTGGTCGCCGGGTCGAGGTTGCCGGTTGGCTCGTCGGCGATGAGGATCATTGGCCGGTTGACGAACGCCCTGGCGACGGCCACGCGCTGCTGTTCGCCGCCGGACAGCTCTTCGGGAAGGCGGCCGCCCTTCCCCTGGAGGCCAACCAGCTCCAAGACCTCAGGCACAACCCGCTTGATCGTGGAGGCGGGCTTGCCAATAACCTGCAAGGCAAAGGCCACGTTCTCGGTAACCGTCTTGTTCGGCAGTAGCCGGAAGTCCTGGAAGACCGTGCCGATCTGGCGGCGCATAGCCGGGATCTTCCAGGTGGCCAGCTTGTCCAGCTCCCGGCCCGCCACGAAGACCTTCCCCTTGGTGGGCCGCTGTTCACGCAGGATCAACCTCAGAAACGTGGATTTCCCAGATCCCGACGCGCCGACAAGGAAGACGAACTCCCCCTTCTCGATCTCGACGTCGATCTCGGAAAGCGCCGCGCGGCGTTGCCCATCGTAGGTTTTGGTCACGTGGTCGAAACGAATCACAGTTCAGCCCTGGCCGGATAGACATCGGGGTCCAGACGCCTGCCTCACCCCACGGCCAGCGTCGAGTTTAGGTGAAATGGCGACGTGGAGCGTCATTTGGGACGCTCGACGGCGTGCCAACTCTCCGCCGCGTTCTCAAGCCGCGGTGCCTTCAGCCATCTTTCTCCACCGGATTCCCGACTCGATGAAGCCGTCGATGTCGCCGTCGAACACCGCGTCGGGGTTCGACACTTCGTAGTCGGTACGCAGGTCTTTCACCATCTGGTAGGGGTGCAGCACGTAGGAACGCATCTGGGAACCCCAACTGTTGCCGCCGTCACCACGGAGGGCATTGAGCTCGGCCTCACGTTCGTGCCGGGCGCGTTCCAGCAGTCGCGATTGGAGCACGCGCATCGCGGCCACCTTGTTCTGCAACTGCGACTTCTCGTTCTGGCAGGACACTACGATGCCGGTGGGCAAGTGCGTTATCCGGACCGCCGAGTCGGTCGTGTTCACGCTCTGACCCCCCGGGCCGGAGGAGCGGAACACGTCGATCCGCAGATCGGATTCCGGAATGTCGATGTGATCGGCAGCCTCAGTCACTGGCAGCACCTCGACGCCAGCGAAAGAGGTCTGCCGTCGGCCCTGATTGTCGAAGGGTGATATCCGTACCAGGCGGTGGGTGCCCTGCTCGACAGACAATGTGCCGTAGGCGAACGGCGCTCGCACCTGGAACGTGGCGGACTTGATACCGGCCTCCTCGGCATAGGAGGTGTCGTACACCTCCGCCGGATAGTTGTGCCGTTCTGCCCAGCGGAGGTACATGCGCAGCAGCATTGCGGCGAAGTCCGCGGCATCGATACCGCCGGCCTCGGATCGAATGGTCACCAGGGCATCACGCTCGTCGTACTCACCGGCGAGCAGCGTGCGGACCTCGAGCGCGTCGATCGCGGTACGCAGCGAGGTCAGTTCTGCGTCCGCCTCAGCGAGGCTGGGGGCGTCCGCCTCGTCCTGAGCTAACTCAACCAGCACGGCCAGATCGTCCAGCCGCGACCGCAATCCTTTGACCCGATCGACCTCGGCTTGAGCGACCGACAGTCGAGAGGTGACGCGCTGAGCGTTGTCCGGGTCGTCCCACAGGTCCGGTGCGGCGACCTGTGTCTCCAGTTCGGCAATTTCCTCGGCCCTCTTGGCGGGGTCGACAACCGCCTCGATCGACGTCAGCGCCTTGTCGAGTTCCGCTAGCGCGGTCGAAAAATCGGGTCCAGCCACAAGCGCCCACTCTACTGCGAACGAGGATTGACGAAGATCGTCAACGTTTCGACCGCTGCTAGTCAGCGCCACCTGGCCGCCGGGTGGGTATCGCTCACCCAGATGACACTGAAGGCGACCATTGAGCAAGCTAGAGCGACTACTGGGCCCAACGTCAATATCCACACGATGCCAAGACCAGCAATGGACAGACCAGTCACGGCCACCGTGCTGCGCCACGACAATTGCGCACGCCACACTCGCCAAGCGCAATACGCAATCCACGGAAGCATGGCTAGCAGAATCGCCATCAACGCGAATCCGGTCATGCCGCCACTGAATGCACCCGACACCAGCCGGATCATCGCGATCAGGCCCACTGCCCCGGTGGTCGCACCGACCGCAAGCCTCACGATGCTGTTTGGCATATGCGCTCTCGATCTGTTGCCCCTTTGGACGGCCATCATTCCAGCGGCTAGTCTGGGCGGCTGCGCACCCAGCCGTCTGGGCCGCACGGGAGCATAGCTCAGTTGGTTAGAGCACTTGTCTTACAAACAAGGGGTCACAGGTTCGAGTCCTGTTGTTCCCACCAGTGAAATGTGAAAGAGGAAGCCAACGGGCGCCGTAGGTCGGTGACCGGACATCGGCCCGCCGCCAGTGGGTGATGCAGGGTGCCGTCCACAGCCAACCACGTGCCGCGGGCACGGCTAGTTGATCAACGCGTCGAATCGCCAGTGTCGCCGCTCCGCCGTTGTTGTCCTCGCATCGCTTGCCTGACAGGCAGCACACAGGTCCTCTCGTCATCGCGTCATGGGCACATATCTAGGGCGTCTTCTTCTTCGAGGCGCCAATGGGGAGCCTCGATGCCAGCGATAGCGGGAGCCTGTTTACAACGTAAACGGCCACCGTTAGCTGGCTGCAATGTCAAACGAGTGGAGGAGTTTCATGCCCATTAGCAGAGATCAGCTAGGCAATCTCATCGCGTCGAATGGGGACGTAGTCAACACTGATGGCCAGAGGATTGGTGAGATCGGCACGATCTATCTCGACGATAGGACGGGCGAACCGGCGTGGGTCACTGTGAAGACCGGCCTGTTCGGCGCCTCGCAGTCGTTCGTACCGCTGAACAAGGCCGATGTCGTGGGGAACGACATCGAGGTCCACTACGACAGGGACGTCGTCAAGGATGCGCCCCGTGTCGATGCAGATGGCAATCTCACGCCCGAGGAAGAGCAGCGGCTCTACGACCACTATGGACTCACAAGCGCCCGGTCCTCGGGCAACACGTCTGGCGATGTCGACTACGACACAGATCGCGACACTGTCGGGTATGACACCTCCGGTCCGACAACCGCCGATGCGATGACTCGGTCAGAGGAGCGACTCAACGTCGGCACTCGATCCGAGGAAGCCGGCCGGGCGCGGCTGCGAAAGTACGTTGTGACGGAGAACGTTACGCAGACGGTTCCGGTCAGCCGCGAGGAGGTCCGAGTGGAGCGTGAGCCCATCACCGACGAGAACGTAGGCGCCGCCCGTTCAGGTCCGGACATCAGTGAGGATGAGCATGAGGTGATCCTCCGCGAGGAGCGGCCCGTCGTGGAGAAGGAAGCGGTTCCGGTAGAGCGGGTCCGTCTCGGTACCGAGACGGTCACGGATCAGCAGACGATCTCCGAACAGGTCCGCAAGGAACAGATCGACACCGACATCACCGACGATCGGACCAACCGCTGACCTGATGCGTGTAAAGCGCGACGCTCCAAGTCGATCGTAAGAGGAAACGGCCCCCGGTTCATTTGCCGGGGGCCGTCCTACTTTTTGCCGCAGGACCTCACTTACGAGACCTCCGACGGCGACAACACTCGTGCGGAGCTCCTGGAGCGGTTCGCCGTTGACCGTGACGTTGCCTCAGACGAAGAGGGGCTCCAGGCCGAAGGCTCCGTCGAGCTCTTCCATTGCTTCGTCCGAGGGCCGCCCGGTGAAGCGCTCCGCGGCATCGAGCACCTTGGGCAGGATGTGGATGTCGCCGACGGTATTCAGGAACATGCCATCGCGTCCGAGCACCCAGCTGACCGCAAGATCGATGGCCGCCTGATCGGTGAGCGGTTCGTACCACGTACTAGCGGTTTTCTGACGCTCGCCCCAGGGAGCTCGAGTGATCGCCTTGATCGTCTGGATGGCCACGCCGCGCCGCTCGCAAACCTCGACGAGGGCCTCGAAATCCTCCATGTAAGCGGCGTTTTGTGACATCGGGTAGTTGTACGGCAGCAGGACGGAATCGAATGTGTACTCGCCGAGTGATCGCAGATGTTGCGCCGCGACGGTGAGGCCGTGGCCCGTCACACCGATGAAGCGGACGAGTCCCTCATCCTTCGCACGGACCACCGCCTCGAGAGCGCCGCCGGGAGCGAATGCGGTCTGCCACTCCGACTCGTCGACCAGGTTGTGCAGCTGAATCAGGTCGACGTGGTCGGTACGAAGCCGCTCGAGCGACCGCGATATCTCCGCGTACGCGTCGTCCCGCCGCCGCTCTCCGGTCTTGGTCGCCAGAAAGAAGTCCGACCTGTAGCTCTCCATCCACGGCCCGAGCCTGAGCTCCGCGTCACCGTAGCTTGCGGCCGTGTCGATGTGGTTGATACCGCGTTGGCGGATCAGCTCCATCGTGTCATCTGCTTCGGCTTGGCTTACGTCGCTGAGGGCAGCGGCCCCAAAGAGGGTGCGGGTGCTGTTGTGCCCGGTAAGTCCGAACTCGAGAACGGGGATCATGGCAGCCATTGTGCCTCCTGCGGGTCAGGCGCGGCGTTCGGCCAGCAGAACGGGGATCGTGCGCTGGGTGCGCTTCTGGTAGTCCGCGTACGGCGGATACGCCGCAACCGCGCGCTGCCACCAGATCTCTCGTTCCTCGCCCTCCAGCTCGCGTGCGTGGGCGTCGAACCGGTCGGCACCGTCCTGGACCATCAAGGCATCCGGATCGGTCTTGAGGTTGTAATACCAGTTCGGATGCTCAGGCGCGCCGCCTTGCGAGGCCACCAGAGCGTACGCGCCGTCGTGCTCGACCCGCATCAGCGCAATCTTTCTGATCTTGCCGCTCTTCCGGCCTCGGGTCGTGAAGATCACCACCGGCAGTCCGGTATCGCGCAGCGTGTTTGCTTCTCGCCCATCCGTGGCTTCGTAGCGCTCAACCTGTTCCCGTACCCAGGAGTGCGGACTCGGCTCGTATTCCCCATCCAGCGGCATGCTTTCCTCCTCAGCGCTCAGGCAGCCAGCGAGCCAATCACGTCCACCAGCCGTCGACCTTCCCCGATCTCGTTGACCACCTGCCAGGTGATCATGCCGGAAGCATCGACGACGAACGTACCGCGCAGCGCACAGCCCAGCTCTTCGTCGAACACCCCGTACGTACGTGCGACTGCTCCATGCGGCCAATGATCACTGAGCAGATCGAAGTCGAGTCCTTCGTGCTCAGCGAAGGCCCGCAGCGTGAACATCGCGTCGCAGGAGACGGCCAGGACCCGGGCTCCTACCGACGACAGCTCCGTAGCATGATCACGCACCTCCGCTAACTCGCCGCGACAAATGCCGGAGAAAGCCCACGGGTAGAAGATGATCACCACCGGGCCACCGCGCAGTGCGGACAGAGCGATCGACTCTCCGTGCTGGTTCCGGGCGGTGAAGTCGGGAGCCGGCGTGCCGTTTGCCGGCACGCTCACCGGCGAGAACCCCGAGGCCGCACCAGCCTGGTCGCCGCCCAGTCGGCCGACACTGAGGCGCTGTTGGTCAGGGCCAGGCCGGCCGTCACCGCGGCCTCAGCAAGATCAGCCGCGTCCACGTAACCATCGCGGCCCA
The DNA here is from genome assembly GCA_963754965.1 of uncultured Actinomycetota bacterium. GTDB lineage: Bacteria > Actinomycetota > Actinomycetes > Propionibacteriales > Propionibacteriaceae > Microlunatus. The sequence continues at coordinate 24,283 of CAVWIA010000004.1, read as the reverse complement.
CCTTTGGTGTCATCAGCCAGATGTAACCGGCGTCGCTCAGATCGGTCAACGCGTCCACCAGCCCGTCGACCAGATCACCGTCGCCGTCTCGCCACCACAGCAGCACGACGTCAACCGCTTCCACCGCTTCCTCGATCAACTCACCGTCGATCGAGTCCTCGATCATGACCCGTACGTCGTCGTCGACGTCGGAGTCCCAGCCGAGCTCCTGGATCACCATGCCAGGAGCGAGCGCGAGCTTGTTGCCCGCGGGAGCCTTCAGCTCCTCCGGTCCCGCCGTCGAACTCACCTCCACGCGTTGTACTTCGGACTTGTTGGGCAAAGCCTGCCAGAGCCTCCAGCCGAGCGAAACCCCGAGGTGCCCTACTCGGTGCCTAGTCCACCAATCAGACCTGAAGCGCCGCCTTCGTCTCAGCAACGGACTGCCGGTTGCCGGCGATCTGCCAGAGGTTGCCGCCGATCTGCAATGTCTCAGCAACCCCACCCGCGCCGATCACCAGCGCCGCTCCGGGATACCAATCCCACGGGTTGAGGTTTGCCTGCAGGAATACGCCGAGTCGCCCGCTCGCCACGCCGGCGAGGTCAACGGATGCGGAGCCCAGCATCCGGACGGTGGCGGCAGCGCCTACCGCTGCCAGCCACGAATCGACCCGTTGACGATCCTGGACATATCGAGGATGGAGGTAGGTCGCGACTGAGACCGCAGCCAAGGGTTGATCGAGCAGTTCCGGAACCAGGTCACCGTCCAAGGTGGTCGGCCGGCTCGGACCTCCGACCCACAACTCGTTCGGACCTGGGTAGTAGACAGCTCCGGCGACCGGTCTGCCGCCATCAACCAGGCCGATCGCCGAGCACCAATATGGGACCCGGCACAAGAAGTTGTAGGTGCCATCGACCGGGTCGATATACCAGGTGCGGTGCCCTCCTGGACGCTTCGCGCCCTCCTCCCCGACCACCGCGTCATCGGGCCGAAGCTCACCAAGGCGGTCCGCAACGAGCCGCTCAGCTGCTTCGTCTGCGCCCGAGACCACGTCCGAGATGGACGTCTTGTACCGCGTTTCCAGACCCTCGAGCAGCATGTCGGCCGCCAGCGTTCCGGCAGACTGCACAAGGTCAGCGGCCAACTCGTAGTCGTTCACCGCTGCAGGTTAGCGTCCGCCCTTGTCGCACCACGCCAGCAAACGGTCCAAGGGCCAGGTGTTGATCACCCGATCAGGGTCAAGACCGAGCGCTTCCGCGCGCTCGCACCCATAGGCCACAAATTCGAGTTGGCCCGGCGCATGGGCATCCGTATCGACCGAAAACAGGCACCCCATCTCGATCGCCATGCTCAGCAGCCTGGTCGGAGGATCCCGGCGTTCGGGGCGGGAATTGATCTCCACGGCGACATCGAACGTTCGGCAGGCCTCGAACACCACCTCTGGATCGAACGCCGACTGGGGGCGCAGGCCACGTTCCCCTTCGATCAACCGCCCCGTGCAGTGTCCGAGCACATTGGTTCGCCGGTTGGAAATCCCGCCCACCATGCGGTGGGTCATCGTCTCCGAATCGGATCGGAGCTTGGAGTGCACGCTCGACACCACCACGTCCAACTCGCCGAGCAGCTCATCGTCTTGATCGAGGCCCCCGTCCTCGAGGATGTCGACCTCGATCCCCCGCAGGATCCGAAACGGCGCCATCTCCTCGTTGAGGCGGTCGACCAGTTCCAATTGCGTACGAAGGCGCTCCGCGGTGAGTCCACGGGCGACGGTCAGCCGCGGGGAGTGATCAGTGAGCGCACAGTATTCGTGGCCGAGCCGGCGCGCGGTCAGCATCATCTCGTCGGGGGGGCTGCCTCCATCCGACCAGTTCGAATGGCAGTGCAGATCTCCTCTGAGCGCGGCTCGCATGCCGTTGCCACCCTCGACGAGTGGTCGCTTCTCGTCCCGCAGCTTTTGCAGATAGTCCGGCACCTGACCGGCCATGGCCTGACTGATCACAACCGCGGTCTTGGGACCGACCCCCTGCACCTTGCCCCAGCTGCGCTGCTCTTGATGCGCTAGACGTTCTTCCTCACTGAGCCGCGAGATCACATCGGCCGCGCCGCGATACGCCCGGACGCGATACGTGTCGGCTCGCGAGCGCTCCAGCAGAAAGCCGATCTCCCGCAAGGCTTCGACCGGATTCATGGCGCAGCACACATCATCTCGCGCGCCGAGCGCGCGGCTTGAGGTGCACGGTCGGCATGGCTGGAGCCTCCATGACTTTTTCGGTGCGGTCGACGATCGGCGGAAACATCGGCTCCCTCCGCTCCCAAGCGCCCCGAAAGGCGACAATCTCGTCGTGGCTGCGGCCGACGAAGTTCCACCACATGACGATCTCTTCGCCGAACGGCTCGCCGCCCAGCAACATGACACGACTGCCACCGTTGCTATGCAGAGCGACGGACCTGCGTCGCGACCCGAGATAAAGAAGTTGATCAACTCCGACCGGGGTCGATTCAACCGTCAGCTCGCCCTGAACCACGAAGACTCCGTACTCGAAAGCGTCGTCGACCTGGAGCTCGACTGGGACACCCGGTGCGACCGTGAGGTCGGCGCCGACCAACGGCGTATGGCCTGCCGCCGGAGAACGTACGCCGCTGAGCTCGCCGATCAGCACGGTGCCGGTCAACCCTGGGACAGCGAGGAGCGGCAGTTGGACGTGACTGTCGAAGCGGGGCCTCGTGTTGCGATCAGAGGTGGGTAGCGCAACCCACAGCTGCACTCCATGCAGAGTTGGCGGCTTGCTCGGCAGCGACATCTCACTGTGCACGATGCCGACGCCGGCCGTCATGATGTGCAACTGCTGCGGCCGGACCATCACTTGTGAGCCGACGCTGTCACGATGCTCGACCTCGCCTTCCAGCAGCCAGCTCACCGTCTGCAGGCCGGTGTGTGGATGAGCCCACACCTGCATGCCTGGTGAGTCGCGGACGCTCTCCGGTCCGTAATGATCAAGAAAGCACCAGGCACCGATCATCCGGATCTGGGCGTCAGGCAACGCACGCGCAACCTCGGTGGTCTTGCCGAGGTAGACACGTCGTGCCGTCAGCAAGAGCTCTTCAGGTTCGGGACGCGCAACCGATCCGCAGACGATCTCCTGTGGCCGAAGATCAAGATCACTCAATCGTTGCTCACCCCCTTCTGTTCGCTCTCCCGATCACACTCGACAATCGCTACTTCGTCGTCGCTCTCGGACGAAGATGTCCGCTGTCTGCGCCTCAGTACGGCGCTGCGATCACCGACGCTCGTGGGCGCCTCCATCCCGTTTGCGATCACCGATGCGCGAAACGCCTAGAGTGTCAGCCTATGGCGGCGAGCACGCGGGGGATCACCAAGTCCCTGCTCCCCTCCGCAAGGAGCCGGGCCTCAATCGCCAAGCGACTCTCCGCCGTCACGAGCCCGATGACCACGGCGACGATCGCTGAAATGGAGTCCCGGCACCAGTGGTTCCAGCGGCTCGACGCAGAACATCGTTCGCAGATCACCCTGGTGGCCCAGGCCGGCATCGACGGCTTCGTCAAGTGGTTCGCAGACCCTGACCCTCGCGGTCCGACCACGTCGGAGGTGTTCGGCTCCGCACCGCGGGAGCTGACCCGCAGGATCTCCCTGCACCAGACCGTCGAACTCGTCCGCACCACCATCGACGTGGTGGAGGCTGAGATCGACGAACTCATGCCCAAAGGAGACCGACCGGTGCTGCATGCGGCGATCGTTCAGTACAGCCGAGAAGTCGCCTTTGCCGCCGCTGAGATCTACGCCCGGGCAGCCGAACTTCGCGGCGCCTGGGATGCGCGTCTGGAAGCGCTCGTGGTTGACGCCGTGCTGCGCGGGGAGACCGACGAAACGGTTCTCTCTCGCGCGTCGACCCTCGGTTGGCGCTCGGCGGCACCAGTAGTCGTCGTGGTGGGCTCCGCCCCGGAACTCGAACCGGCCCAAGCCCTGGAAGCCATACGTCATGCGTCAGTCATTTCCGGCGCCGACATGCTCGGCGCGGTCCAAGGTGACCGCATGATCGTCGTCCTGGGAAGTAGCGCGTTCAGCTCCGCTGATCGGGCGTTGGAAGTGGTACGCACGTTTGCCGGCGACTTCGGCCCCGGCCCGATCGTCGTCGGGCCGCCGGTCGAACACCTGATGGAGGCCGCATCCAGCACTCGTGAGGCGTTGTCCGGCTTCCGGGCGGCCGTCGCCTGGCCGGAAGCCCCACGCCCGGTGACGGCAGAGGATCTGCTGCCGGAGCGGGCGTTGGCTGGCGACGGCCATGCGCGTCGAGAGCTGGCCCGTGACCTCTACGATCCGCTCCTTGCGTCCGGCGGCGGTCTGTTGGAGACCCTTGTCACCTTCTTCGACCAGGGTTCCTCGATCGAAGCCGCGGCGCGCGCGTTGTTCGTCCACGCCAACACGGTGCGGTACCGGCTGCGCCGGATCCACGAGGTGAGCGGCTACAGCCCGACCGACCCGCGGGACGCGTACGCTCTCCGCCTCGCCCTGACCCTGGGCCGGCTGCTCACACGGACCCCGGTCGACACCGCCGAAACGTAGGCCGCGACCTGTGCCCGCCTGTCGCGGGCACCCCAGCGACTTTGAGCCTGGTTGGCGCGCCTTGAGCCCTTAGGAAAGGGCTCGAACAGTACCCACGGGGCTCAAAGTCGAGATAGCTGGTGGGTGTGAGGGTGTGGCAGGGGCTTTGTAGGAGGTAAACAATAGGACGTCCGAAGATTCGTGAGTTCTCGAACGGCGTCGCGGGGCAGACTCCGGAAAGATTAAGGAGTGCTCGCGATAGTGGCACCCGGCCAGGGTGCGCAAACACCCGGATTCCTGCGGCCATGGCTGACTGAATCCACGTTTGCGGATCGGCTCAGGTGGCTGTCAGCCGTGTCAAGCCTCGACTTACGCCACTACGGGACCGACGCCGACGCAGAGACCATTCGTGACACCGCGATCGCCCAACCACTGCTCGTGGCCTCTGGCCTGCTGGCTGCCCTTGAACTGTTTCCGCACCCGGCCGACGCCTATCCGCTGATCGGGGTGGCGGCCGGGCACTCGGTCGGCGAGATCACAGCCGCGGCGGGCGTCGGGGTGCTGTCGGCTGAGCAGGCCATGGTGTTCGTCCGGGAACGTGGCCGGGCGATGGCTGCAGCCAGCGCCGCCACCCCGACCTCGATGACGGCCGTGGTCGGCGGCAACGCCGACGAGGTGCTGGAGGCCATCGCTGCCCACGACTTGACAGCCGCGAATCACAACGGGTCGGGACAAATTGTGGCGGCTGGCACCAAGGAACAGCTCGCCGCCTTCGCCGCAGAGCCACCGGCCCGGGCTCGGCTCGTGGAGCTGAGCGTGGCTGGTGCGTTTCACACCGTGCACATGGTGCCAGCGGTCGCCGAACTCGCCGCCCTGGCCCGGGCGATGACGACCCACGACCCGCGAACTCGGCTGCTCTCCAATGCGGACGGCCAAGTTGTGCATTCCGGTCCCGAAGTGCTCAAGCGCCTGGTCGCACAGGTGGCCACTCCTGTCCGCTGGGACCTCTGCATGATGGCGATGGCGGATCTTGGTGTCACCGGCCTGCTGGAGATGCCACCTGCCGGCACACTCACCGGCATCGCCAAGCGCAACCTCAAGGGCGTCGAGCTATTCCCTCTCAACACCCCCGATCAACTGCCGGAAGCGATGGACTTCGTCCGAAAGCACGGCGGACCGGCACTCGCCTCGCCCATCTCCGGCAACCCGACCTGGCGTCTCGTCGTCTCCCCGGGCAAGGGTCAATTCACCCGGACCGACGACATTGAGACCGACAGCGTCTTGCCCAACCACAGCACGGTCGGCACCGTGAAAAATCTCCGCGACGAGATCCCGGTCACCGCGCCGTACGGCGGCATCGTTGTCGAGTGGCTGGTGGAAAACGGCGACCCGGTCGGTCCCGGCCAGCCGCTGCTGCGCCTCTATCCCAACGTCGAAACGTCCGAGGCTACGGAGGTCACCCGATGAATCTCGCTGTCAGCAGAGGGGCGTCCTTCTCAGCCATTCTTGGTGTCGGCGGCTACCGGCCGCGCCGGGTCGTCGACAACGCCGAAATCTGTACCTATATCGACTCGTCCGATGAGTGGATCCGAACCCGTTCCGGCATCATCGAGCGCCGCTGGGCATCGGATGACGAGACCGTTCAGATGATGTCTGTCGCTGCCGCTCGCCGTGCAATGCAGCGTGCCGGCATCGAGCCGGCCCAGATCGACACGGTGATCGTCTCGACCGTCACCCACCTCTACCAGACACCAGCAGTCGCTACCACGATCGCAAGCGAGCTTGGCGCGACCGGTGCCGCGGCCTTTGACATCTCCGCTGCCTGCGCGGGGTTCTGCTACGCCACGGCGATGGCCGACTCGTTCGTCCGCAGCGGCGCCTCGAAGTACGTCTTGATCATCGGTGTCGAACGGCTCAGCGACATGACCAACAAGCATGATCGCTCGACCGCATTCCTTTTTGCCGACGGTGCCGGTGCGGCCGTGATCGGGCCCACCGACCAGCCCGGCATTGGCCCGGTGGTGTGGGGTTCGGACGGCGAGCAGGCCACGCTGATCCAGCAGACGGAACCCTGGGACCGGGCCCTGGACAAGGCCGACGCCGGCACCGGCGATCCGCAATGGCCCACCCTCCGGATGGACGGCAACCCGGTCTTCAAGTGGGCTGCCTACACCATGGCCAAGACCGCAGCGGAGGCGATCGATGCGGCCGGGCTCAGTCCTGATGATCTTGACGTGTTCGTGCCTCACCAGGCGAACATGCGAATCACCGACGCCATGTTCCGAGCACTCAAGCTGCCCGAGAAGGTGGTGGTCGGCCGCGACATCGCCTATCAGGGCAACACCTCGGCGGCGTCCATCCCCCTCGCCATCGAGGCGCTACTCGACTCAGGCGAGGCCAAGTCCGGTCAGACCTGCCTGATCATCGGGTTTGGGGCGGGCCTGGTCTATGCCGGTCAGGTGATCGTCCTTCCCTAAGCTCTTCGCACGATGTGATCCCATTCACCACTGAAGGAGTTTTGTTCATGCCCACCACCGAAGAAGTCCGGACCGACCTCGCCGAGATTGTCAACGAGGTCGCCGGCGTACCGTCCGACGATGTCCAGCTCGACAAGTCATTCACCGACGACCTCGATGTGGACTCGCTCTCGATGGTCGAGATCATCTACGCCGCTGAGGAGAAGTTCGGTGTCAGCATCCCCGACGAAGAGGCCAAGAACCTCAAGACGGTGGGCGACGCGGTCGCCTACATCGAGCGCGCAGCGTCCTAGATCTCTAAGGGCCGGCGCCGCCGATCAATGGATGAGCGCCCAATGGCTCCCCCACCCGTCTCCAGGTAGCACCGCATCCGCAAGGAGTGCTCACAATGTCACGAACCCCCGTAGTCGTTACCGGTATTGGGGCCACCACACCGCTGGGGGGTGATGCGCCCAGCACCTGGGACGCCCTGCTGGCCGGCAAGTCTGGCGTCCGGAGGATCGACGCCGACTGGGCTGAGGATTTGCCAGTCAAGATCGCGGCCCAGGTCGCGGTCGATCCGTCGGCCGTCCTCGACCGAGTGGAAGCCCGCCGACTCGATCGCTCCGCACAGCTGGGGGTCATCGCAGCGATGGAGGCGTGGCAGGACGCCGGCTATGGCCTGAAGGAGGACAACCCGGTGGATCGGGAACGCCTCGGTGTCGCCATAGCCACCGGTATCGGCGGCCTGCACACCCTGCTCGGCAACTGGGACATTCAGAAGGAAAAGGGCGCCCGGCGGGTCAGCCCCCTGGCCATTCCGATGCTGATGGCCAACGCCACGGCGGCCAATGTGAGCCTCCGGTTGGGTGCCCAAGCCGGCGTTCACACTCCGGTCTCTGCGTGCGCGTCCAGCAACGAATCGATCGCCCTGGGGCTGGACATGATCCGGCTCGGTCGAGCAGACGTCGTGGTCGTCGGGGGCACTGAAGGTGTCATCCACCCGCTGCCGATCGCCTCCTTCGCCCAGATGCAGGCGATGAGCCGCCGCAACGACGAGCCCGAACGGGCGTCGCGCCCCTGGGACGTCGACCGGGACGGGTTCGTGCTGGGTGAGGGTGCGGCGATGCTCGTCATCGAGACCCTCGAGCATGCCCAAGCTCGCGGCGCCAAGATCTACGGCGAGCTCGCTGGCGCCGGCATCACCGCCGACGCGCACGACATGGTCCAGCCCAATCCGACCGGTCAGACGCAGGCGCGGGCGATGATTCGCGCACTCCGCGAAGGGGATCTGGATCCCGCAGACATCGTGCATGTCAACGCGCACGCCACGTCGACTCCGCAAGGCGACGTAACGGAAGCGAGTTCAATCCACCAAGCGCTCGGCGAGAACACTGAGGCAATCGTCAACGGCACCAAGTCCATGACGGGGCACCTCCTCGGCGGTGCCGGCGCGCTGGAGTCACTGGCGACCCTGCTCGCACTGCGAGATCGCAAGGTGCCGCCGACGATCAACCTCGACAACTGCGAACCTGATCTGGGCATCGACATCGCCACGAAGGTGCGCGATCTTCCGACCGGGGATGTTGCTGGAATCAACAACTCGTTCGGCTTCGGTGGCCACAACGTCGCGGTCGCTTTCACCAACGCCTACGCCACGGAGATCGACAGATGACCACCACTGCACCACCACCTCCCGCTCGCCCCGCCGCTGGACCGCTGCCCTCCTCAGGTGGGCGCGGCACCGAAGAAGGAGAAGCCGCCGCGGGAGCTCGATCCCCGCAACCCCAATTTCCGGCTGCAGGCGCTGCTGGACGAAGGCTCGGTGGAGTTGATCACGCCCGATGACGACTCCGGCATGCTTGCAGCCGTTGGCGCTATCAACGGCCAGTCGCGTGGTCGCGTTCTGCTCCGACGCCACCGTCATGGGTGGGGCGATGGGGGTGCACGGCTGCGAGGTCGTCGTTCAGGCTTACGAACGGGCGCTCAAGGATCAGGTTCCGATCCTCGGGATCTGGCACTCCGGCGGCGCCCGGCTGGCCGAGGGTGTGCTGTCGTTGGATGCGGTCGGTCAGATCTTCCACGCCATGACGAAGGCATCAGGAAAGATTCCGCAGATCTCCATCGTGCTGGGCTTCGCGGCCGGAGGAGCGGCGTACGGGCCGGCGTTAACCGACCTGGTGATCCTGGCCCCGGAGGGCCGGATCTTCGTCACCGGGCCAGACGTCGTTCGGTCGGTCACCGGCGAGGACGTCGACATGCTGCGGCTGGGCGGCCCTGACACCCACGGGCGGCGCTCGGGGGTTGTGCACATCGTGGCGGACGACGAATCGCACGCCATCGAGCAGGGCAGGTCGCTGGCCACGCTCCTGGCCAGCCAGGGCACCACCCAACGGGAGGTGGCCGATGTCGACCTGGCGTCCTTGCTTCCGGAGTCACCCAAGCGCGCGTACGACGTGCACCCGTTGATCAATGGGCTGCTGGACGACGGGTCGACGATCGAGTTGCACGCCCGCTGGGCGCCGAACATCACCATTGCACTCGGCCGGCTGGGCGGTCGTACGGTTGGGGTCATCGCCAACAACCCGCTGCGTCTGGGCGGCTGCCTCGATTCCCTCAGTGCGGAGAAAGCGGCGCGATTTGTTCGGATGTGCGACGCCTTCGGCGTCCCGCTGATCGTGTTGGTCGACGTGCCGGGGTACCTGCCGGGTGTCGGCCAGGAGTGGGACGGGGTGGTGCGCCGGGGGGCCAAGCTGCTGCACGCCTTCGGTGAGGCGGTCGTACCCCGAGTGACCCTGGTGACCCGCAAAGCCTATGGCGGCGCGTACATCGCGATGAATGCCCGCTCGCTTGGTGCGACCAGGGTCTTCGCGTGGCCGGGCGCAGAAGTGGCGGTAATGGGGCCGATCGCAGCGGTCCGAATTCTGCACCGACGCAAGCTGGCGGAAGTCGCCGACGATCTTCGCCAGCAAGTCGAAGCAGAGCTGGCCATTGAGCACGAGCGCATCGCGGGCGGCGTGGATAAGGCGGTGCAGATCGGCGTCGTCGATGAGATCGTTGCTCCGAGCAGCACGCGCTCGGCTTTGGCCAGCGCCATCCGTGACGCAGACACCGGAGCGCGTGGGGGCCACACCAACATCCCCTTGTGATTCCAGACCGACAGGGAGCGTCCCGGCCACGACGCATCCTCCTGCCGCGAGCTCGGATGACTCTTCGACAGGCTCAGACAAACATCCGGGCTTCAGACAACCTGGTGCAGCCAGCGCACCGGCGCGTCGTCGCCGGCATAGCGGAAGGGTTCCAGTTCGTCGTCCCACTCCTTGCCTAGCAGAATGTCCAGCGCCGCATGCAGGTCACGGCCACCGGAGTCCGCCGTCATCATGGCGTGTCGCAGCCGATCCTCGGGCACCAGAATGTCGCCGTGCTTGCCGGTCACCGCGTAGAAGACGCCAAGCGTCGGCGTGTACGCGTATCGCTCGCCCTCGCCGGAGGAAGTGGCGTCTTCGGTGACTTCGTATCGAAGCTTCTGCCAACCCGTGAGTGCCGAGGCCAGCCGCGCGCCAGTCCCCACGGGTCCGGTCCAGGAGTAGTCCGTCCGGTAGGCAGATCGCTCGATCGGCTGGGGGATCCAGTCCAGCCGTACTGGCGCGCCAATCACGGCGCCCATTGCCCACTCGACATGCGGGCACAGCGCGGCTGGCGCGGAGTGGATGAACAAAACCCCACGGGTGCTACTCATGCGATCCTCCAGGCGCGAGACCAGACAGCTTGAGGGCTGCCTTCCCCGACATCCTCAAACCGGCTCGACCGCAGGCGGATCGTTTGGTTGTGGTCCCATCTTGCACCAGGAGACATAGGCAGACCAACAACCGGGCGCGGAATGGGGCGCGTCGGAGTGTCGTGGCTATTTATGATCACGAGACGGCCGAAATGCACCGTCGGGGTCAAGATCACACGCGTGCCGCCGCAGCGTTGCGGGTGCCCTAGTCGGCGGGAGCACGACGCGGGCCGAAGATCGCCTGGCCCACCCTGACCGTGGTTGCGCCGTACGCGATGGCCAGCTCGAAGTCGTTCGACATTCCCATCGAAAGCTCGTCGTACGAACCCGGGGCCAGATCTTGCTGACGAAGCCGCTGCTGGAGCATTCGCATCCGGGCGAAGCATGCCCTCAGCGGTTCGTGATCATCGGAAAACACCGCCAGGGTCATCAATCCCCGCACCTTCAGCGCCGCGAACGCTCTGAGGCTCACCGCGAACCGCTCGACCTCTGCCGGTGGCAGACCGAACTTCTGCGGTTCGTCAGAGGAGTTGACCTGAACGAAGACGTCGAGGTTTCGCCCCTGTTCCTGCAGCCGGCGGTCCAGGGCCTCGGCAATCTTGATGGAGTCGAGCGCGTGAAACTCGCTGGCGAACTCCACCACCTGCCTCGCCTTGTTGCTCTGCAGATGACCAATGATCGCCCACTGAAGGTCGGCGAACCCCGCTAGCTGCTCCGCCTTTTGCGCCGCTTCCTGCACCCGATTCTCACCGAAGACCCGCGCTCCCGCTGAGTACGCCTCCTTGATCAACTCGGGCCCGTGGGTCTTGGTCACCGGCAGCAGCCGGACCTCATCCGGCTCCCGACCCGCCATTCGGCAGGCCTCATCGACCCGGGCCCGAACCCCGGCAAGGTTTTCCGCCACCCCCATGCGCAGCAGACTAGGGCCAGCGGGCGCCCAAGGAGACCATGCCGAGAGCTGCGAGGATCGCCAGGCACAAACCGAAGCCGGCGTAACGTGCGGTCACTTCCCGGTCGACTTTCTCCTTGCCGACCGAGCTGCCGATGTCCTTGTAAACCTGCTTCAACTCGCCGGCCGAGGAGGCAGTGTAGGCCTCGCCGCCGGAAATCTTAGCGACCCGGGCGAGTTCGGCTTTGTCCACCGGTACCGGCTCCTGTCGGCCACCGATCTCGATGTAGCCGTCCGCTGTGCCGTAGGCAATCGTGTAGATGGGCACGCGCTGCGCCTTGGCCGCCTGGGCCGCCTGGTCCGAGGTGCGCCCGATCTGAGTTTTTCCGTCACTGAGCAGCACGACTCGGGCAGGGACGACGGCGTCGGGGTTGTCGGGGTCTGGAGGCACTTGGGCTAACGCGGCCAGCGAGGTGTAAATCCCTTCCCCGATGGCGGTGGAACGGTCCGGGCTGAGGTTCTCGATGGCGGCCGTGACGGCGCCCCGATCAAGTGTGGGAGGCACAACCGTGGTGGCCGTCCCGGCGAAGGAGACCAGTGCGACGTTGAACTTGGGCGGCAGGGCGGAAACGAAGTCTTTCGCCGCGGCCTTAGCGGCCTCCAGTCGGGTGGGTTTGACGTCGGTTGCCTCCATGGACAAGGAGACATCGATGGTCACCACAATCGTCGCCCGCTCACGTGGCACAGAAACCTCGTCCTTCGGCTTGGCAAAAGCGAGGGTGAGCGTCAACAGGCTCAGGATTGACAGCCCTACGGCCAGATGGCGCAGCCAGGTCCGGTCCCGCGGGATAACGAGGTCGAACATGGTCTGCCCCACCTGCTTGTTCCGGTTCCGCTTGCGCTGAACCAGAAGCAGGTAGAGCCCAACGAGCGCTGGGATCAACAGCAACAGCCATAACCGTGACGGCGCCAGAAACTGCAGCAGCGGAATCATCGCTATGGCCACCTCGCGCCCAGCGAAATCGCGCCGAGGGCAGCGAGAACGGCGAACGCAAGGCCGTAGCCCGCGAAGCGCGCGGTTACCTCGCGGTCGGCCTTCTCGTATCCGACCTGGGACCCGATGTTGGTGTACACCGTCTTGAGCTGATCAGGAGTGGCGGCGCTGAAGTATCGACCGCCGCTTGCCTCGGCGATCTGCTGCATCAGTTCATGATCGACGGGTACGGATTCACGTTTGCCATCAAGGTCGACGTAACCATTCTCCGTGCCGTACGCAATGGTGTAGATCGGCACCTTCGCCGCCCGGGCCTCCGCGGCCGCCTGCTGAGGTGCCCGGCCAGCGGTGTTTTTCCCGTCGCTCAGCATGACGATCGCCCCGGGCGCGATGGCATCGGGATTCGCAGGATCCTTCGGCGCCTGTTCGAGCGCCCGCAGCGCGGTGATGATGCTCTCCCCGATCGCGGTCGATTCCTGCAGCGTGATGGTGTTGATGGCGTTCTCGACGGTGTTGTGGGCCAGTGTCGGCGGCACCAGGATGTTCGGGTTACCGGACATCGACACGACGGCGACGTTGTACTTCTCGGGAAGGCTCTTCACAAAGGCCACAGCCGCCTGCTTGGCCGCCGCGAGCCGGTTCGGATTGACGTCGGTCGCCTCCATCGACAGTGATGCGTCGATCACGACCACGATGGTCGCCCGCTCCCGCGGCACATCCACTTGGGTCTTCGGCCGGGCGAACGCCGCCGTGAGGGTGATCAAGCTCAACAGCGAGAGCGCCACGGCGAGATGGCGTCGCCACTGTGACTGCTTCGGCACCACGACGTCGAGCATCGAGGTGTTGGTGAAGCGCATGCCGCGGCGGTTCTTGCGATGGGTCGCAATGACGTAGGCCACGATCAGCAGCGGGATGACGAGCAGGATGAGCAACCGATCTGGCGAACCGAAGGCGAGCTCCGTGATCACTTGGCTACTCCCTGAGGCGGCGCGTGCAGCATGCTCGCCACCCGGCGATAAGCCAGGACGAACCTGGCGATGTCTTGCACCCAGTCTCGGTCGGTACGCAACTGGATGTGTCCGACACCTGCACGACGAAGCGAGATCCGGATTCGTTCCCTCTGCGCAGCGCTGGCTGCGTCCATCCGGGCGCGTGCGTCGGGGTCGGCGGTGTTGACGTAGCGTTCGAAACTGGTCTCCGGATCGCGGATCAACATGTCGCCAACGTTGGGGAACTCCACCTCGCGCCTGTCGACGACCTCAACTGCCAGCACCTGATTGCGGACCCCAAACCGCCTCATCGACCGCTCCCACTCTGGCTCCACGTTCGGGTCCAGCTCGTGGTCGCCGGGGGTCAGGAAGTCCGAAACGACCACCCGGAGTCCGCGCCGCCGTTGGGTGCGGGACAGCTGCTCGACCGCCGCCGACACAGTCATCGGACCCTCGGCATGATCGGGTACGAAAGGCTCGGTCAACATTTTTCGTAACATCCCGTACAAGGCAGAGCGCCCGGAAAGCGCGGGCAACCGGCGGAGGTTGTTCGGGCGCATGATGTAGCCGCCGAACCGGTCGCCCATCTTCTGACTCAGGAAGCCGATGGTCGCGATGGCCGCTATCCCGAGGTCACGTTTGGTGACCCCCTCTGTTCCCCAGTTCATCGACGGTGTCACGTCGAGCAATGCCCAGACCTCGAGTTCGCGATCAGAGATCGTGTCGCGCACATACGGCACAGTGGTACGGGCCGTTACCGACCAGTCGATTCTGCGGACGTCATCCTCGCCGGGTCGGTAGACCCGGGCTTCGTTAGCGTCAGACCCCGGTCCGGGCAGCAGGCCGAGGTGGTCGCCGTGCAGGTAACCCTCCAGTCGCCGGACGATCGTCAGTTCCAGCCGGCGCAGAGCGGCTTCCGGGGCCAGCTTGTGCAAAGGAATAGTCGGAAAGGTCGGGACACCCACCACCGATGAAACCGCTCCGTACGACTGCGGCGGGGGCGCGGAAAACCCGGGCGGGCGGCGGCGTGTCGCGGGCGCGGCAGCCGACGGCGGGAACCCTTCGGGCTGGCCAGGAGGCGGCGGGTAGTGGGGAAGCTGGCCAGAAGGTGGATACGACACGGGCCGATCTCAGCGGAATTCAGGTTGCGACACGTATGGCGGCTGGTTGATTGCCTGACGCGCTGAGTTGTTCGTTCCCGGCGCGTTCCAGACCGGCGTCGGCGGCGGGACCATGGCGACGATCCGTTCGACGACCTGCGCGGGCGCGATGTTGTCGGCGACGGCGTCGAAGCCCAGCACGATCCGGTGGGACATGACGTCCCGGGCCACCGCCTGGACGTCAGTCGGCAGGACGTAGTCCCGGCCGTGGATCAACGCGAGGGCGCGAGCGGCAGCAACCAGGCCCAGAGTGGCGCGCGGGCTGCAGCCGATCTGGATCACCGAGGTCAGATCAGGAAGATTGAATTCGGCGGGCGTACGGGTTGCGAGCACCAGTCGCACGATGTACTCCGCGACCAGGTTGTGCACGAAGACCTCAGAAGCCTGCCGTTGCAGCGACAAGATCATCTGTGGGTTCAGCACCGGCTGCGGGGTTGGCGGATCGACGCTCATCCGGCGCAGGATGTCGAATTCCTCATTGCCTCGCGGGTAAGGCACGTCGACCTTCATCAAGAACCGGTCGCGTTGGGCCTCGGGCAGTGGATAGACCCCCTCGGATTCGATCGGGTTCTGGGTGGCGATGACGATGAACGGCTGGGGTACTGGATAGGTAGTACCGCCGATCGACACCTGCTTTTCCGCCATCAGCTCGAGCATCGCTGCCTGTACCTTGGCCGGTGCTCGGTTGATCTCGTCGGCCAGGATGAAGTTGACGAAGACCGGCCCGAGTTCGACGTCGAAAGACTCCTGGCTTGCCTTGTAGATGCGGGTGCCGACGATGTCGGACGGCACCAAGTCGGGCGTGAACTGGATCCGGGCGAACTCCCCTCCCACGACCGTGGCGAAGCTGCGGACTGCGAGGGTTTTGGCGACGCCTGGCACACCCTCGAGCAAGCAATGGCCCTTGGCGAGCAGCGACACCATCAGCTGCTCCACCATGTGCTCCTGGCCGACGATGATCCGCTGTACCTGGGCGATTGCGTCCCCGAGCAGGCGCGACGCCTGCACGTTGCCCTCCTGGGCGGCCTGGGGTAGTCCCGGTTGGGTCGCGCCCTGGCTCGGCTGGCCTCCGTTGGTGCCATATCCCGGCTGCGCTCGATCGCCCACCGATGAGCCGGAGGGGCCGTAGGAGGGACTGCTCACTCGACGTCTCCTGTGGTCGTGGCCTGAAAGCGATCGTTCAGGCATCCCGTCAATCCTGCACGAGGCTCCCAATTCTCGCAGACTCGTCGCTGCATCGAGCTGTGTCGCTGCTGTGCGCTGGCCATGAAACGCTCGGTCCGCACGAATAGACTCGCACCTGCTTCGCAGGACCGATGCGACGGCACGGCCGCGTGCATCGCCGACGAGATCGAGGAACCATGACGACGCCCGAGTCGCCTGATCCCCCCTGGGGTCACGGCCACGGCTACGTCCCACGTGAGCCCGCTGCTGCCGGAGGATCCTCCTCGAATTGGCGACTTCTGGCTCGATGCTCGACTTCATGCCACTCCGGCAGGGATTGCGTTCACCGCACACGGCGGCACGGAACCTGGAGTGTCGTCGGCCAGGACGCGGCGAGCCAGCCGGCCATGGTGATCTTGTTATCGGAGGGTGCCGCGGCAGACCCTGCTGCCCGAGATCGACTCGCCGGCGTCGTCAACGCGATGCATGTCGATTCGGTGCTGGCCCGCGGCGGTCACGGCCAGGACTTCGGCCGACTTGGCCGCAAGTACGCGCAGACAGATGACCCGACTGCTCCCGACGACCGGATCGTTGCCCCATGGGTGGCGCTGACCTACGACGGATCACCGGCGGCCGCCGAAGAGGCCGCGCGGATCCTGGACGACGTCGAGCTGGCCACGCTGGCTCCGCTGGGCCGCCCGGCGGGGCCCGACTATCGGCACTACTGGATCGACAAGGTCAAGCCGGGACTGACGCGGTTGTGGCCGCTGCCCTGGCCGGGACGTTTCGACCGGGCCGGGTGGCGGACGATCCTGGTCTCCTGGTTGTTGATGATCTTGCTGGCTGCGCTTGCGGTGTTGATCGCCATTTTGATCTTTCGCAACCAGCCGCCGCAGTCCCCACCGCCGCCGACCGGCCAGTCAGGAAGCCCGCCGCCGCAATCCAGCTCGCCGCAGTCCGGCTCCGGCTCCCCGGAGTCGGGATCCCCGTCGCCCTCTCCAAGCGGTTCATCAGGCTCGCCTTCGCCCGGTTCTGGCTCGCCCACCAGCGGGTCGCCATCGCCGTCCGGCACGGAGACCAGCGGAGGCGAACCGACACCGGACAGCTCCGGATCGTCCGGAGTGACGAACTCCCCGCGCTCCCGCCTCTAGTGCAGGCCGGTCGTGACCCTTCGCCACCCCTTCCGCGACTCATCGTGACGGATCTCGACGGTACGTTTCTTTCCCCGGACGGCTCGGTGAGCGAACTCAATTCGGCAGCCGTCGCCGCGGCTGAGCAGGCGGGAATTCCTGTCGTCTTCGCCACGGGCCGGCCGGTGCGGTGGCTGGACGTGATCCGCGACCTTCCTGGCGCACACCCGACCGTGATCGCCAGCAACGGCGCCGCCCTCTACGACCTGGGCGCCGGCGAGCTGATCGATCGGATCTGCATCGACCGTGAAGCGGCGCTCGACGCGGTGCGGCTCGTACGAGCAGCGGTACCGGGGGTGGCCTTCGCGTTCGAGTCCGGCACTCGTTTCGGCTACGAACCGGCGTACGTCAGCTGGCCGTCTGGATCAGGGCAGCGACCCGGCCATCTTCAGCGGGTCGGCGGAGCAGATCGTGCGCGACGAAGATTTCGTCAAGATGCTGATCCGGCACGTCGAGATCCGTCCGGACGATCTGCTGGAGCGATCCGGACCGTCCTCGGGGACCTGCTCACGGCCACACACTCAGCCAGTCACGACATTGGGCTGGTCGAGATCAGCGCGCCGGGGGTGAGCAAGGCCTCCATGCTCCAGCGGTTCTGTGCTCGACTGGGCGTCCACGCCAGGGACGTTGCCGCCTTCGGTGACATGCCGAATGATGTGGCCATGCTGTCCTGGGCCGGCATGCCATACGTAGTGTCCAATGCGCATCCGCTGCTGTTGGACGGCACCTTCACCGTGGTCCCTGGAAATCATGAGTCCGGAGTGGGACAGACGATTCAGGCATGGCTCAGCCGGTGACCGACGGCACGACGTCCGCCTCGCCGTCGAGCCTCGCTCGGCCAGGGTGCTTCTCGAAGGCTCGGCATCGAGGCCGTGGGCGCGGGCGTAGCGGTGTGCGTCCTGCCGATGGTTGTCGGGCTCTGGATGGCAGCGACCACGTTCATCGGCGGCACGTTGATTCCCTGGCGTCCGCACATGGTGGATCTCGATGTCTACCGGCGTGCCGGCGAGACGCTGCTGGAAGGCGGCGACTTCTACGCGTTGCCAGGTCCGCTGCCCTTCATCTACCCGCCGTTCGCTGCATTGTTGGCGGTTCCCGCTCACCCTGCTGCCGAGCGCAGCCGTGGAGATCGGTTGGACGGTTGCCGGGGTGCTGGCCGTTTTGGCCGTGTTGCATCGCTTCGGCTTGAGCGGGTGGCGACTTAGCCTCCTCGGCGCAGCATGCGTGTTTTTCGTCGATCCGATCAGCGAGACGCTCGCCTTCGGCCAGCCGGGCATCTTCCTGATGGCGCTCGTCGTTCTCGATCTCGTGCCCGGACCGGCGGTGCTGCCGCGACGCGTACTGCCTCCAGGCGTGCTGACCGGGTTGGCGGCCGCGGTCAAGCTCACTCCGGCGATCTTTGTGATCTACCTGATCGCCGTTCGTCGCTGGCGCGCCGGCCCTCGCCGCCGTCGCCACTGGGATCGCCGTGACGGTCGTCAGCCTGCTGGCGGTCCCAGGGCCATCGATCGGCTTCTGGACGCGCCTGGCCGCCGGCGACACTGGGCTGGGTCAGAGCGTCATCTACTACACGAATCAGTCGGTCATGGCTGACGTGGTCCGAGTCCTCGACCCGGGTCGAATGTCGGCGATGATCGGGCTGGGCTTGTCGGCAGTGGTCGCCTTGGTGGGTGTCTGGGCAGCGATGCTCTGGCACCGCCTCGGGGACGATCGGCTTTGCCGTGACGCTGTGCGGAATCGCTGGACTACTGGCCTCGCCGGTCTCGTGGTTGCACCACTTCGTCTGGGTTGTTCCGTTGGCCTTATGCCTCATTGGCGGTGACTTAACTCGGGAGCGGGCTCGCTCGCAACAGTTCGCCTGCCAATAGCGCTCCTCGTATGGGGCTGGGTGTTCGTCGGTTGGGTCATCGCGCAGCTTCCGATAGTCCCGCGCCTTTGCGACGACTACCGAACGGCGCGGACCTCGAGTTGCAGTGGACGTGGTGGCAGCACACCTTGGCCTCGGTGACCGCTATCCTCGGGGTGGGGCTGCTGATCACGAGCGTGGTTGCGGCCAAACGGTTGCGACGCCCAGCGCGAGGATCTGCGTACGCCGCGAGATCCGCCTGATCAGCGCGTGGAGCGCATGTTCAAGAAGCCGATCAGCACCGCGGACCACCACAACGCTTGAGACGTCGCGGCCAGGAGCAAGCCGCGCATCAGCACCGAGGCGGAGACCCTCGGCATCTGCCGCATCATCGTTCGCTTGGTCGACAAAGCCAGGACACCGACGATGCCGACACCGACGACGCACCCCATCTTGATCAGAGTCAACGGTGCTTCGAGCTGCGGTTGCATCAAGGCACCGGTCACGATGAGCCCGCCAAGCCCGAGCCAGATCAAGACCGACATCCGATCGGCTTGAAGCAGCATCGTCTCGAGCGGGATCCGGCGCAGGAACCAGAGCAGCCCGAAGTAGTCGACCCCCACAACGGAACCGAAGCCGACGATAAGCGACGCCAAGTGACCGAACAGGGCGATGGAGTGCACCAGCGGCGGGGGCTGGACTCTGGATGAGGCGAACACGACGGCCGAGATCAGCAGCGAGACCACGATGAGGAGCCGAATCTCAGGTGTCGCCAATACCGGACGACATGTTTACCTGGCGTGTTTGAACCTTCGGCACCGAGCTCCCTGCGAGTTTCTCTCGAACTTTGCGACGACTCTATCCACGTCGCGCTACCGGATCAGGCGCCGGCTATAAGACGGGCGTGAAATCGGTGCATCAGGCCCGGGTGCTGCTGCAAACCGGTCTTCACTCGGGTGAAACAAGCCGGTGTCGGCGGAAGCACATAGCATCGTTCAGACCCAGGATCACCACGTTCTCGGAGGCACCATGACCACACTCGCGAACCGACCGAACAGCGCACTGCTCGTTGTCGACATGCAGAACGGCGTTGTTGGGGAGGCGTACGACCGAGACAGCATTGTCGCCAACATCAAGACCCTGCTCGACAAGGCGCGCGCCGCCGACGTCGATGTCGTCTGGGTCCAGCACAACAGCGAGGAGCTACCTCACGGCAGCGAGGGCTGGCACTATGTGCCCGAGCTCGTGCGCCGCGATGGGGAGGCGTTGGTGCAGAAGGCCTATGGCGACGCATTCGAAGAGACCGACCTCGAATCGGTGCTCGCCGCGCACGGCATCGGCCAGCTCTTTTTGGCCGGTGCCCAAACTGACGAGTGCATCCGTTCGACACTCCACGGCGCCATGGTCCGCGGCTATGACGTCACGCTGGTCGGCGACGCGCACACAACAGAGGACCTCTCGCCGTTCGGTGCTCCACCGCCGGACAAGGTGATCGCCCACACCAACCTGTATTGGCAGTACCACCGAGCTCCTGGCCGGAAGGCTGAAACGGTCAGCACCGCCGACGTCGACTTCGCGACGGACTCGGGCGCCTGACAAAGGCGCGATCGTCGTCGTCTGAGGCAAGACCCTGGCATTCCTTCGCGGGTCGTCTGCTGGAGCGACGCTGAGAAGGACGGCGCAATCGCACCTGCTTGAGCGCTACGCGAGGTGGCGACGCTGGTCCGATCGGCGGCGACCTCAGCGGCTGCTCCAGCTCGGCGCCGTCTGGGCGAGGTTCCGTACCCCGCTGGTCCATAGCACCCGCTGGTTGCCGCCGTCGCTGTCCATCACCCACACCCGATCGAGCGTCGCGCCCGGCCACGCCTCGGCCTCGGCGATGCTCTTGTACGCGATCTGGTCGCCAGAGGGCGACCAGGACGGGTCCTGCTCGTCGGCATCAGGATCACCTGCGAGCGGCTTGGCCTCACCCTTGCCGTCTGCGTCGATGACATAGACATCTGAGTTCTTCCGGTCACGGCGCCGGAACGCGATGTGGTCTCCGTCGGGAGACCAGGCCGGATCGGCGTCATGGACGGTCTCGGTCATTTCCGCTGAGCCGCCTTGGCTTGCCCTTGCCGTCGACCGAGGCCACGACGATATCGCCACCGTCGAACCCGGAATTGGCCGTATTGGCCCAAAACACCACGAACTTGCCGTCGGGTGAAAACCCTGGATCACCTACCCGATCGTCCCCCTCGCTCAGCTTGCGAATGACCTTGCCGTCGATTGTGATCAGGTAGACGCCAGGCTTGCCGTCGGCGTCTACACATGCGGTCACTATCTGGGTTGGGTCAGCACCATTCCATCCCGGCCGGGAGCTCGACGTGGCGCACTGCTTTGGTACCTCGGAAAACAGCGGCCGCGAGCCACTGCCGTTGGCCGCGGCGACTTGCAGCACACCTTCGTGGTTGTACAAGATGCTCGCCCGGTCCGGCGACAGGGAGACGCTGGTGTCGTTGCCCGGTCCCTTGATCAACGGTCTTACCGGTGCCTTCTTCGTAACGTCGCCGAGGTAGATGTCGTAAGCACCGTCCACGAGGACCGGCACTAGGAGCTGAGTGTCGGGCAAAGGCGTGGACCGCGGCAGCGCGGCCGCGGGCGTCCTGGTCGGCGTAGGGCTAGGCGTGCTGGGCGTCGGCGAGAGAGTGCCGGTGGGGTTCGCCGTGCCGGTGCCATCAGGGATGGTCGCGACCGCGACAACGACTCCGGCAATCACGGCAGCCGCACCGAGGATCACCGCATACCACCGCCGCCGCCCCCCGGCCTTGGACCCGGGCGAGCCGGCCTTCGTCGGTTGCGCTTTAGCGGTCGGCGGGCTCCGCGTCTCCCGCGGTGCGTGCGAGCCCCTGGCTCCTGGGGACTCAGCTCGCCCGCCGCTGGCGCCCTGGGTCCTTGCATATCAGCCGCTGCCGCTCCGGGACGCGCGACATCAGCCGCTGCCGCCCGGGAGGGCGCCTCAGACGACTGCCGGACGCCGGAGGATTGGTCCGGCGTCGGCTCTGGCGCTGATTTCGGCTCCGGCCTCGGTTCTCGATCGCCCTCACTGGGCGCCGTCGAGGGGGCCGGCGCCTGACGCGCTGACTTTGACCGCTCCTCACCATGGAGCCAGGCCGCCTGAAGCGAATTCAGACCTCCGTCGGCGGGCTCGGAGCCGGGACGATCTTCGAGCGGTGGCCCGCCACTCTTTCCGGTGGGAAGGCTTTGATCTTCCGCACTTGTGAACTCCGGCAGCTGGTCGATCTCGCGAGCGATCGAATAGGAGATATCCCGCCGCTGCCTAAGCCCGCGGACCAGCTGAAGGGCGATGTCTCGCTCTTCCTCGCGGTCAAGGAAACCCTTGAGGTCCACAAGCAAGTGGGACTGCTGCTGATAGGTCAGGTCAGGCGCGTCAACAAGTTCTCGGAATTCGTTCATGTACGACATGGGAGTTGTCGGCGCTGCAGGCAGAGGATCTGGGAGTGGTGGCGCTGGAGGTCGATTGGCGACGACGGCCATCAAAGCCAACAGGGAATCCATCGAGCGCTTTCGGTAATCCACCATCTGCGTATTAGCGATTGCCGGATGCGCGAGCTGAATCACAACGTCCCGTACGAGCACCGGCAACAGTGGGCGGCCGAGGGCGATCGCGTATTCCAACTCCGCCTTGCAGGCGCGGGATCGCATCGAGTCAGGACTCAAGGCGAAGATGTATAGGTCGCAGCCTCGAATCTGCTCCAGAATCGTGTCCCACCAGGACTCACCGCCCGTCAGCTCCTCGTCCATCCAGACCTGGACGCGGGCGCGTTCAAGATCAGCGTTCAGCGTCTCGACCGCCGCTTGATCCTGCCGCGCATAGCTGATGAAAACCCGCATCACACGAACCTGACCCTCCCAATAAGGAGCATCCCGGCTCGCCGCGAATACGTGGCAGGTCCCATATTTCAGAATGGCACACCTGTGACCGTTGGTGGTTGCTTCGCCAACGACCTCGACGAAAAGGCTGCCGTGTCGAGGCTGGCTTTCGTGCACCCTGGCAAATGGATGGGTCGCGACGATTCACCAGCGATGCTCTTGACAGGTCAGATGCCAACCTGGTGGGCGGCGCTTTGACCCGCGACCCAGGATTATGACGTCTAGCCCTCACCCTCTCAGACGCGCATCCCTAGATTTGTATCAGCAACATGAGCAACCAAACTCAGCCCAGGGTCGCGGTCATCGGTGGAGGCGTCATCGGCGTCTCCAGCGCGTACCATCTTGCGCGCCGTGGAGCCAGAGTGTGGCTGGTAACCGAGGGAGCGCTCGCCAGCGGTGCTTCTGGCCGATCGTTGTCCTGGCTCAACTCCGCCGCCATCCGATCCGAGCACTATCACCAGCTGCGAATGATCGGCATCGACCGCTACCGGACTCTGTTCGCCCGCCAACCCGACCAGAACTGGCTGCGATTCGACGGTGGGCTGAACTGGCAGGCCGACAAGGTCGAGCTCCAAACCGAGATCCACGCTCATCAGCTGGCCCGCGGCTACGGCAGCCAGCTGCTCGCTCCCGAGGAAGTCGAGGCACGAGTGGCCGGTGTCAACCCGGCAGCGATCCCGACGTCGGGAGCGATCTGGAATCCAGGTGAGGGCTGGGTCGATCTGCCCTCGTTGATCGACTATCTGGCACAAGAGGTGGTCAGCCTCGGCGGGGAGCTCGTCAGGAACGCCGGAGAAGCTTTCGTACGCACCCGTGCCGGTCGCGTCATCGAGGTGACGACCCACGACGACCTTCGCATCAAAGCGGATGCGGCGCTGATCGCCACGGGCTCGAAGGCGCCGCAGATGGCCGCTAAGTTCGGCGTCCGAATTCCGGATGCCACAACGATGGCGCTGTTGGTCAAGACCGCTCCTATCCAGACGCGGCTGCGAGCTGTATTGAACACCCCCCGAGCGTCAGTTCGACCCAGCCCTGAAGGCACCTTCGTCGTCGACTCCGACTGGACCGAATCGCACATCGAGGTGGAGCCTGACGGGACCTGTCATGTTCCAGGCGAGACGGTCGAGGAGTTGCTCGCAGAGGCGTCACAGGTACTCGCTGGCACGCCGCATCTGATGGCGGAAGTGAGCGGCATCGGCCCCAAACCAATCCCTGCCGATGGAGAACCCGTGCTGGGGCAGCTTGGCGACATTAGCGGGCTCTATGTGGCGTTCACCCATAGCGGGGCCACCCTGGCGCTGATCGTCGGCGAGTTGCTCGCGTCCGAGATCATGACCGATCAG